>MKJV01000055.1 GCA_001942185.1 Pseudonocardia sp. CNS-004 | reverse complement strand
CTGACACCGGAAGGACCCAGCGATGACCACAGATCGAGTGCCGACCGTCGTTCTCGTCCACGGGATGTGGCACGGCGGCTGGGCGTGGGAGCGCGTCGCCGCCCTGCTCGAGGCGCAGGGCCACCCCTGCGTGCGCGTCACCCTGCCGGGCGCGGACCGCGCGCCCGGTGACCCGACGTTCCGGGGGCACTGCGACCACCTGGTCCGAGTGCTCGCCGGCGTCCCCGGTGACGTCGTGCTCGTGGGGCACTCCTACTCCGGGGCTCTGCTGACCGAGGTCGGCGCTGCGCCGAACGTGCGCGCCATGGTGTTCGTGAGCGCGTTCTGCCTCGAGGCCGGGGAGTCGGTCGCGTCGGTCAACGACGCGGTGGCCGGGTCGCAGGCCGGCCGGGACGACATCCGCCGCGTCGGGGACAACCTGGTCATCGACCCGGAGACCGCGCGGCACGCCTTCTACCACGACTGCCCGCCTGCCGACGCCGCCGACGCCGCCGCGCGCCTCACGCCCGAGCACGCCGACGCCCGGGAGGCGGTGGTGACGCGGGCGGCCTGGCGGGAGGTCCCGTCGCACTTCGTCGTCTGCACCCTGGACCGGGCCTGCACGCCCGACGTCCAGCGCATGATGGCGGCCCGGCTGGGGTCGTCGAGCGAGCTCGAGTCGAGCCACTCGCCGATGCTGTCGATGCCGGACGCGGTGGCGCGCGAGATCGTCGAGTTCGCGTCCCGGCACCGGGCGTCGGTCGGCGCCTCGTGAGCACACCGACGAGCGCCACCGCACCGGTCGCGATCGTGACCGGCGGCGCCGGCGGGTTGGGCGCGACCATCGCCGCCGTCCTGCTCGGCGACGGATTCCGGGTCGCCTGCTGGACCGGCGCGGGGCCGAGGAGGCCGCCGATCGACTGGCCGGCACGGACGGAGCCGCGGGCCGGGTGCTGGGCTTCGCAGCCGACGTCACGGACGAGGAGTCCGTGCAGACCGCGGTGGGGCAGGTCGACGTGACGTGGGGCCGGGCCGACGCGCTGGTCAACAACGCGGGCGTCGAGCCGCAACACTCGGTGGAGAGCCTCGAGCTGGGCACGTGGCAGGCCACGCTCGACGTCAACCTGACCGGCGCGATGCTGATGATCAAGCACTGCATCCCGCTGTGGCGGCGCCAGGGTGGCGGGCGGGTGGTGTCGATCGGCTCGCGCGTCTGGCTCGGAGGCGGCTCCACGGCGTCGTACTCCGCGTCCAAGGCGGGACTCGTCGGCATGACCCGCGCGGCCTGCCGCGAGCTCGGCCCGCTCGGCGTCACCGCGAACGTGGTCGCGCCGAGCTTCGTGCGCACCCCGTTCAACAACGGGAAAGGCGACGCGGAGTTCCTCGAGGCGTACGCCGGTCGGTTCGCCGCCGCGTCCCCGCTGGGCACGCTGGTGGAGCCGGTCGACGTGGCGAACGCCGTGGCGTTCCTCCTCTCCGACCGGGCCCGCGCCATCACCGGCGAGACGCTGCATGTCGCGGCCGGGACGCAGCTCGCACCGCACATCAGCTGAACCACACGGACGAAAGCACGGAACGAGGAGGTTGGAAGCGTGTCGACGAGTCGCGAGGACCGGCTGGCGCTGCGTGAGCTGGTGGAGAACTGGGCGGTGTGGCGGGACGCCGGGGACTGGGACCGCTTCGCCACCGTGTGGGCCCCGGAGCTGGATGACCGCGACGTGGTTCCAGGGCCCGGCGGCGGAGTTCATCGCGGTCAGCAGAGCCGGCTTCGACAGCGGAGTGAGCATCCTGCACTTCCTCGGCGGACACACCGCCGACGTCGTCGAGGACCGGGCCGTCGCCCAGACGAAGATGACGATCAACCAGCGCGCGAGCGTCGACGGCGTCGAGGTCGACGTGGTCTGCACCGGCCGCTTCTACGACTTCTGCCGCCGTGACGCCGACGGCTGGAAGATCGTGCGGCGGCAGCCCATCTACGAGAAGGACCGCCTGGACCCGGTCGACCCGTCCGCCTCCCTGGATCTCGACCTCGACCTCCTGGACCGGTTCCCGGTCGGCTACCGCCACCTCGGCTACCTGCAGACGAAGGCCGGCTTCACGGTCACGACCGGACTGCCCGGTCTGGCCGGAGCGGCAGTGCAGCGCCTCTACGACGAGGGCGCGAAGTGGCTGGCCGGATCGAGCACCCCGGGCGACCCGCAGCAGGTGGGGCGCTGACATGGCCACTCCCCCACTCACGTGCAGCGCGCACACCCTGCGCTTCGCCGACCTGCCCACCAGGGTGGCCGCGGCCGCGGAGGCGGGCTTCACCGGCATCGGCCTGCGGGTCGCCGACTATCTTGACGCGGGGATGTCCGACGCGGACGTCCGGGACCTGCTCGACCGGCACGGCGTGCGCGTCCTGGAGCTGGAGCACAACTGGGACTGGGCCGCAGGCGAGGATCCGGTGGAGGCGGCGATGTTCCGCCTGGCCGACCGGATCGGGGTCCGGCAGCTCAACGTCCCGATGTTCGCGGCGCACCCGCTGTCGGATCTCGTGGAGCCGTTCGGGGCGCTGTGCGACCGCGCCGCCGACCACGGCGTGCTGGTCGGCTTCGAGTTCCTCCCCTACAGCCACGTCCGGACCCTCGGCGGGGCGTGGAAGGTCGTCGCGGCCGCGGACCGGCCGAACGCCGGGATCGTCCTCGACCTCTGGCACTGGTTCCGCTCCGGCGCGCGGCTCGACGATCTCGCCACCGTCCCCGCGTCCGCGATCACGTCCCTGCAGCTGTGCGACGTGCTCCCCGAGGCCGAGCCCGACCTCGCCGACGAGGCCCGCCACCGGCGTCTGCTCCCCGGGCGAGGCGCCGGCGACACGCTCGGCCTGCTTCGCGCCCTGCGCGACCGCGGGGTCAGCGCGCCGGCGTCCGTGGAGGTCTTCTCCGACGAGCTCGACGCGCGTCCCGCCGCGGTCACCGCCCGGCTCGCGTTCGAGGCGGGCGCCGCGGTGCTCGAGCGCGCCGGCCTCACCCCGGCGCAGTGGACGACGAACCTCGAGGAGACCCGCCGATGATCACCCAGCACGCGGGGTTCTCGGAGAGCAGCTCGGTCGCGGTCGTCGCCGCGAGCTTCGCCCACACGCCGGACGAGCGGCTGAAGCAGGTCATGACGAGCCTGGTCGAGCACCTGCACGGGTTCGTCAAGGACGTCGAACCCACCGAGCAGGAGTGGCAGAGCGCCGTCGACTTCCTCACCGACGTCGGGCACATGTGCGACGACACCCGGCAGGAGTTCGTCCTGCTGTCCGACGTGCTCGGGTGACGGTGCTGGTCGATGCGATCAACCACCGCAAGCCCTCCGGGACCACGGACTCGACCGTCCTCGGCCCGTTCCACATGGTCGAGTCCCCGCACCGCGAGCTGGGCGCGAACATCTCCCTCGACCACAACGGTGAGCCCTGCGTCTTCGCCGGACAGGCCCGGTCGTCCGACGGGACCCCCCTGCCCGGCGCACGGGTGGACGTGTGGCAGGCCAACGGCGCCGGCTACTACGACGTCCAGCAACCCGACGTGCAGCCCGAGCGCAACCTCCGGGGGCTGTTCGTCGCCGACGACCGGGGGCCCTTCTGGCTGCGGACGGTCGTCCCGCGCTACTACCCCATCCCGGACGACGGGCCGGTCGGGCAGTTGCTCGCGGCCACCGACCGCCACCCCAACCGTCCCGCGCACATCCACCTCATCGCCGAAGCCGACGGCCACGCACCGCTGACCACGCACGTCTTCGTCGAGGGCAGCCCCTACCTGGACTCGGACACCGTGTTCGGGGTGAAGCGGTCGCTGATCCGCCCGGTGGTGGTCGTGGACGACCCCCTGCGCGCCGAGCACTACGGGGTCGCCAACCCCTTCCGGCTGCTCGAGTTCGACGTGATCCTCGACCCCGGTCCCGGAGGGACGCGGCCATGACGCGCGACTTCGTCCACGAGAGCCGGCCCGGCCGCGTCGTCTTCGCGGTGGGGGCGAGCCTCCGGCTGCCGGAGGAGGTCGAGCGCCTCGCCCTGCACCGGCTGATCGTGGTGTGCACCCCCCAGCAGGCCGACCTCGCAGCGGCGCTCACGGCTCCGCTCGGCGACCGGGTCGTCGCGCTGCACGCGCACGCCACGCTGCACGTCCCGGCCGAGGTCGCCGCGGCGGCCGTCGCGCGCTGCCGGGAGATCTCCGCCGACGGCTGCGTCGCGGTCGGCGGCGGCTCGGCGATCGGCCTGGCCAAGGCCATCGCCAAGGAGACCGGCCTGCCGATCGTCGCCGTGCCGACGACGTACGCGGGCTCGGAGATGACGCCGATCTGGGGTCTGACCGACGCCGGCCGCAAGGCCACCGACCGCGATCCGCGAGTGCTCCCGGCCACCGTGGTCTACGACCCGGCGCTGACCGTCACGCTCCCGCCGGCCCTGTCGGTCACCAGCGGGATGAACGCGCTCGCGCACTCCGCCGAGGCGTTGTACGCGCCCGACGGCTCTCCGATCACCGCGCTCCTCGCCGTGGAGTCCGTACGAGCCATCGCCGCGGCGCTCCCCCGCCTGGTCGCCGACCCGCGCGACATCGACGCCCGCGCGGACGCCCTCTACGGAGCCTGGCTCGCCGGCATGGTCCTGGGGGCCACCACGATGTCGCTGCACCACCAGCTCTGCCACATCCTCGGCGGCACGTTCGACCTCCCGCACGCCGAGACCCACACCGCGGTGCTCCCGCACGTCCTCGCCGTGAACCTGCCCGTTGCCGCGCCGGCCCGCAGGGCCCTTCAGGACGTCCTCGGCGCCGCCGATCCCGCCGAGCACCTGTTCCACCTCGCCCGGGACCTCGCGCCGAGATGTCGCTCGCAGCGCTGGGCGTGCCGGCCGGCGGCCTGCAGACCGTCGTCGACCAGGCCCTCGCCAACCCCTACGCCAACCCCACGTCCGTCACCGAAGCCGATCTTCGAAACATTCTCGACAACGCCCTCGCCGGTACCGCGCCCCCGGCCGCCTAGCCACGCCCTGGACCGAGCGCTGCTCCTCGCGCACCGCGCGGCGGAGTCCGATCGACCCTGCCGTCCAACGGAGGACATCCGATGCCTGCACCGCCCGCCGTCGACCTGCAGAGCCTCATCGACCGGCACCCAGTCGGACGCCTGCAACGCCGGGTACTACTTCTCTGCCTGGGAGTGGCGACCCTCGACGGGATCGACGTCGCCATCGTCAGCTACATCGGCCCGTCGCTCATCTCGGACTGGGGACTCACGAAGGCCGAGCTCGGTCCCGTCGTCACCAGCGGACTGCTCGGCCTGGCGATCGGCTCCCTCGTCGCCGGGCCGCTCGCCGACCGCGTCGCCGCCGCAAGGTCATCATCGCCTCGCTCGTCTTCTTCGGGCTGATGAGCCTGGCAACGGCCGTCACCACGGACGTCCTGTGGTTCTCGATCCTCCGCCTGCTCACCGGCATCGGACTCGGCGCGGCCCTGCCCAACGCCACGACGCTGGTCTCCGAGTACGCCCCGTCCCGTCGACGGAGCGCGATGATGGCCCTCACCTACTGCGGGATGACGCTTGGGGGCGCGGTCGCCGGCTACCTCACCAGCGCGGCCGTGCAGATCGCGAGCTGGCACTGGGCCCTCGTCGTCGGCGGGGTCCTCCCGCTCGCCTACGCCGTCTGGGTCGCCGTGCGCTGCCCGAGTCGCCGAAGTTCCTCGCCCGCCACGGCGGGCGGCAGGGCGAGCTGGTCGACCTGATGAAGCGCGTGGTGCCCGAGCGCATCCCGGCCGACGCCCGGTTCTGCCTCGACGAGCCCGCCGTCGCCGCGTCGGTCCCCGTCGCCGGGCTGGTGGCCCGCGGCTTCCGCACCGGGACGATCACCATTTGGATCGGGTTCGTCGCCGCGTTCTTCATCATCTACCTGATGAACAGCTGGCTGCCGATCCTGATGACCGACGTCGGCTTCTCCCTGACCGCCGCCGCGACCATCGGGCTGCTGCTCCAGGCGGGCGGAACGATCGGGAACCTCGGGATCGGGTACCTGATGGACCGCTTCGGACTGCACAGGACGGTGGTTGTCGCCATGGCCTGCGCCGCCGTGATGCTCATCCTCGTCGCCCTCGCCCCGCAGGACGTGGTCGTCCTCGGTGCCCTGATCTTCGTGCTCGGCATGTTCACCAACACCGTCGGCACGGGCTTCCCCATCCTGTCGGCCGCCTTCCTACCCCACCTCGATCCGCGCGACCGGCACCAGCTGGGCCACCGGCATCGCCCGCTTCGGCGCCATCGCGGGCGCGGCCGCCGGCACCATGCTCGTCGCTGCGGGCCTCGACTACCGGCAGGTCTTCCTCTCCCTGCTCGCCCCCGCAGCGGTCTGCATCCTCGCCGTGACGATCAAGGGACGGCGAGCGCGCGCCGTCGACCGGGAGCCGGCCCCCGCGGCGTTCCGACACACCACGACCCGACGATGACCGAGGAAGGACCCACATCATGCGACTGCCCGACAAGATCGCCCTGATCAGCGGCGCGGCCGGCGGGATGGGCCGGGCCACCGCCGAGACGTTCGCCCGCGAGGGCGCCACGGTCGTCGTCGGCGACATCTGCGACGGCGACGGAACCGTGGCCGTGGCGGAGATCCGCGCCGCCGGCGGCCAGGCGCACTACCGGCACCTCGACGTGACCGACGAGAGCTCGTGGACCGCCGCAGTCGACGACGTGATCGACCGGTTCGGCCGCCTCGACGTGCTGGTGAACAACGCCGGGATCAGCGGCACGTTCGACCCCGACCTCACTAGCACCGAGTACTTCGACCGCCTCATGCAGGTCAACGCGCGGGGCGTCTTCCTCGGTATCAAGCACGGGGCAGCCGCCATGGCCCGCTCCGGCGGCGGCTCGATCGTCAACCTGTCCTCGATCTCGGCCTCGATCGGGCAGTTCGGCGTGCACCTGGGCTACGGCGCTTCCAAGGCCGCCGTGACGTCGATGACCAGGACCGCCTCGGTGCACCACGCCGCCGACGGCATCCGGGTCAACGCAGTCGCACCGGGGATGCTCCCCCCGATGCGCACGTCGCGCGGCTCCGCCGATCCGGTCTGGCGGGCCAGGCAGATCGAGGGCGTGCCGATGAAGCGGGCCGGGGAGGTCCAGGAGGTGGCCGACGTCGTCCTCTTCCTGGCCTGCGACGAGTCCTCCTACGTGACCGGTGTCGAGATCCTCGTCGACGGGGGCCTGACCGCCGTCTGACCGTCCGGCTACCACGTCTCCCAGTGCAGGACCTCGTCGACGGGGATCCTGGGCGCCGTCCGGAAGTCGGTCCCGACGGTGTGGGCCACCGGGATCACCGCCGCCTGCATCACGGAGTCGTACGGGATCCCGAGGAGCTCGGCGACCTCCCGCTCGACCGCCATGTTGCCGGTGGTCCACACCGTACCGAGGCCGTGCAGGCGGGCGGCGAGCATGAAGCTCCAGACCGCGGGGAGGACCGATGCCCATCGGCCGGCCTGCCGGTCGGCCCCGAGCCCGTCGGTCCGGCCCTCGATGCACGGGACCACCAGCGCGGGCACCCGGTGCAGGTTCTCGGCGAGGTGGCGCAGGCCGCTCCACACCTTCTCCATCGAACCCGGTGCGGTGTGGGCGCGGCGCAGCGCCTCGGTGGACATGGGGCTGTCGCCCTGCCCGAGCCCCTGTCGCCACAGCCGCGCCAGCGCCGCCCGGCGCTCCGGGTCGGTCACGACCACGAAGCTACAGCCCTGCTCGTTGCGGCCCGTCGGGGCCTGCAGCGCGACCTCCACGCAGCGCCGCAGCACGTGCGGGTCGACGGGCCGATCGAGGTCCAGCCGGTGGCGGACGGATCGGGTGGTCGTGAGCAGCTCCTCCGCGGTCAGGTCGAGCACGGTCACGAGGACACCTCCGCCTGCGGCCGCACGCGCGCGAGGAACGACTCGACGGCGTCCACGACCTCCTGGGGCGCCTCCTCCGGGACGTAGTGACCGCCGGGGACGGCATGGCCGCTGACCGCGTCCGGATCGGTGTGGTGCTCCTGCCAGACGCCCACGACGTCGCGACCGCCGAGGCCGCCGTCGGCGCCCCAGAGGACGAGCAATGGAGCCTGCACCCGCAACCCGCGCTCGTGGTCGGCCTCGTCGAGCTCGAGGTCCGTCGTGAAACCCGCCCGGTAGTCCTTGAGGGACGCCCGCAGGTGCGCCCGATCACTGAACGCCGCGACGTAGTGCTCGTAGGTCTCGGCGTCGACGGCGCGGAGTCGAGGACCCGGCGGAAGAAGTGCCTGAGGTACGGCTCGACGTTGACGGAGATCAGCTCCTCCGCGAGATCGACCTGCCGGTGCAGGAACCAGTGGAACATCTCGCTCGCCGACTCCCGGTCGAACGAGCGCATCACGACCCTGGTCGGCAAGACGTCCAGCAGCACCAGCGCGTTCACCTCCGACGGCCGGTCCAGTGCCCACCGGTGCGCGACGCGGGCGCCGCGGTCGTGTCCCACCACGACGGCCGACTCGTGTCCGAGATGGCGGACGAGCCCGCTCAGGTCGACCGCGGTGGCCCGCTTGTCGTACCCGGAGCCGGCGAGCCCCGAGGCCCCATAACCACGCAGATCCGGGGCGACCACCGTGCGGCCGCGGCTGAGCGGCTCCATGACATTGCGCCAGCACGCTCCCGTCTGGGGCCACCCGTGGAGCAGGACGACCAGCTCCGGCCCGCTGCCGACGACGCGATACGCCAGCTCGACGTCGTCCAGGCTCACCAACTCGACGGGCTCCCGAGGCATGGTCCTCCTATCGGCCGCCTTCTCGGTCCCATCCTTGCTGGACCCCCCCGGCGGCACGAAGCACGCGTTGCCGCTCAGTGGCAGCCGGATCAGTGCTCCCCGCCCGGTCCGACCTCGACCGCGCCCGACGCCACTGCTCCGCGACCGACCGCCGCGACCTCGCTGTGTGACGGCACCTGGATCGAAGGGCCACGCAGCCCATTCCGCGCAGCCCCATTCCACGCAGCTGCCCGACAACGGCCACCGCGACCTCATCACGTCGCGCCGCGCGGGCGTCGAGATCGGACGCGTGTTTGCCGTTCCGGCAAGCTCTCTCGTAGTCCTACCGGGGTGGGACGGAGGGTGGGGAGGTGCGGTCTGAGCGCCCCCGAGATCTTGGGGACGAGCTGAATGGTGGGAGACGCTGATGCCCGAGGAATCGACCGCCAGATCCGAGGCGGAGCTGCGCCGACCCCGACGGTCATCGGGTGACCGCGCACGACACGGTTCTCCGCCTGTTCCCCGCCAACGACCTCTCCCGGAGCAGAAGGCGGCCCGCGTCGACTTCCTGTTGGCGACCACTGTGGCGATCGACCCGTGGTCGCTGACCACCGCCGTCCGCGCCTTCGAGCGACGGTCACTGGACAACAACAATGCATTCGTGCAATCGAACAATGAATGCGAATGCGCATGATCGAGTGATGGTAGAGCGCAGCCCACAGGCGATCGCCGCTACGCGTGCTTCGTACACGCCGTCCACGCCGTAATGTGAGGGCCGTGACCACCGACAACGGTTTCGGGCCGGACGAGGCCGTCCTGGATGCCGTCGGCCTCCCAGCCATCCCGGTTTCCGCGGGCGCGCTGATCTTCGACCGGGCAGGTCGGCTACTGATCCTGAAACCCACCTACAAGTCCGGCTGGACGATTCCCGGCGGCGTCATGGAGGCCGACGGGGAGACGCCCTGGGAAGCGTGCCGGCGTGAGGTGGCCGAAGAATGCGGCCTCACCATCGGTGCGGGCCACCCGGTCCGGCTGGCGTGCATGGACTTCCGCCGCCCTCGCCCAGGCAAACCGGGCGGCATTCGGTACCTGTTCGACTGCGGCGCGTTCAGCGACGCCAGGCTAGCCGGGATCGTGGTGCAGCCAGAGGAGATCGCCGAGCACCGGGTTGCGGACCTGCGCACGGCCCTGACGATGCTGAGAAAGCCCATCCGGCGGCGGGTGCGGGCGGCGACCCGCGCGCACGCGCTCTGCTATCTCGAGGACGGCCGGCCCGTCGCGGGCGTTGGCACCGCCGGGACGCTCCACCCATGACGGTGTGACGAGAGCCGGGTCGCGCGGCACTGAGCACACATCCGACCGCTCCGCACAACGCGATCTCGGCGCGCCTCGGTAATGCAACGATCGGTGAGGGCGGTGGGCGTTGTGCTTGGGGCTGAGCAGATCGATAGCGCCCGACGTGCCACACGGGCTTCGGCCCAGACTTGCCGAGCCAGACCATGAATAGAGATCGCCGAGGCCGCCAACTCCCGAGTGCAGGCTCGACCTATCGGAGATCATCGGACAGATTGAGGCCCAGCCGCCACCGAATGCTTTGCCGCCATGGTTCGGCGAACGGATCGTGAGCACTCGACGGTGAACCTCACGACATCGGTGGCTGCGCCAAGCCTAGACAGGAGCAGCAGCACCTTGCGTTTCGACGAAGCCGCCGAGGGCAGACTGATGAACGTCCGCGCACGGCAATAGCAGCCCCGATAGCCACAACCGACTCGATTAAGCTATGCTGCACCGTATGAACACCTGCTATGCGCAGGTGTGCTGCGTTTCTGGGTTCGATTCCCCCATTGAACACCGAGATCTCGCGCTGTCTGGCCGATAGGCCACCTCGTCGGACGTGGCCAGCGGGGACGTCTCGCACGCGCATCCCAGCGCTCGAAGCCCAATGGCGCAGTGCGCGCCGACGTTGGCCGTATGTGGGGTCCGGGGCGAGGCGACTCTGCGCCGGCTCGCGCGCGGCGCCTCGCCTGGCGTGGAGACCGACCTCGAGACGCTGCGCAGCGAGACCGGCTCCATCTGAGTCGCCGGGAACCGCTCGCGGGTCGCTGTGGTCTGACCGGGCCATGACAACGACTCATTCGCCGAAGACCTCACGCGAGATCCACGCCCTCGGCCGGTTCGGGCGCCAACGCGGCCGTCGACGGCTCGCACGTGCCGCGCAGGCCGCGATCCTCGCCGGCGTCGCCGCAACCCTCACCCTCGGCTCCTGCACCGCGGCCGCGCAGGCCACGAGCGTGCCGGACCTTCCCGCGAAGGCTCACGCGAAGTCCTGCGACCTCCGGTTCATGCCCATCAAGCCGACCGTGACGGGACCGAGCATCCTCGGCAACGCCTCTGCCGTGTGCGACGTCCCGCCCGAAACGACACGACTTCACCCTCAGCCTGCAATACCGCCAGGCGAGCACGTGGAAGACCGCCGAGTCCACCAGCAGCGCCGCGATCCCGAATCCGCGCCAGGTCTACGAGGTCAAGACTGGATGCCGGCCCGGACCTTGGCGCGTCCACGCCCACGTCGTCGGTACGCTGCCGGGGCGCGATTTCGAGTTCCAGGACGACAGCATCGAGCGGTTCGTCACCGCCGCCGACTGCGAGAGAGGGAACGGCTGAACATGCCCGCCACCACCGGCCGCTACGCCACCTACAGCGCGGGCACCCTCGCCAACCGCATCAACCACCGCTGCCGCTGGCTACTCCGCACTGTCGTCCGCATCGCCGGCCGGGGGCGGCTGGACGAACGCGACAACGGCGGCGGCTACACCCTGCACCGCGAATTCGGACGCTGGACCCTTCGCCCGGTCACCGGCCGGCGCTCCCTACGCTGGATCACCCCACCCCCACACGCAACCCGCACCATCCCCGGCCACGACCGCGACGCCGCCTGCGCCTGGGGAATGAAGGCCCTCGACCTGGGTTAGCGGCCGACGCCAAAGGTGTCACCACGGGGGTCCGGCTTCGGCTCGTGCTGCGGCGATCGGAGCGCTGTGGACATGCCGGCCAGCCTCCTCGGCCCAGCCAACCCCCGCCGGGCGTCCTCATCGCGGAGCCGGGAGCGGTGAGCCGCGGGAGACGAGCTCGAGGTCGGCTGTGCTGCCGACCACAGCGACGTCGCCCGTGAGGTCGGTGCGGCGGACCGTGGCGCCGGCCCGCTCGAGACCCCCGACGAGACCGGGATCGGGATGCCGGTAGCGGTTGCCGGCGCCGACGCTCACCAGCACCGCACGCGGGGACACCGCGTTGAGGAACGCCACCGATGTGTATCGGCTGCCATGATGCGGCATCTTGAGGACGTCTGCGCGCAGGTCGGCGCCGGACACGAGCAGGTCGGCCTGCGCGGCGAGCTCCACGTCACCGGTGAGCAGCACGGAGCCGGCCGGGGTGCGGGCGCGCAGCACCAGCGAGCCGTCGTTGACCGCCGTGCCGTCGTCGCCGTCGACGAATGCGGCGGGGTGCTGCGGGCCGAGCACGTCGAGGGTGAGGCCCGGCCAGACCAGGCGCCTGCCCGCGGCGAGCGCGACGAGCGGGGCACCGGCGGCGGACGCCGTGTCGGCGACCTCCCGCAGCGCCCACCCCGGCTCGCGCACGGGTCCGACCGCCACGCCGCGGACCGCGCGGCCGCGCAACGCGCCGGCAAGGCCGCCGACGTGATCGGCGTGCAGGTGGCTGAGCACCGCCAGGGCGATCCCCTGCACCCCGAGGCGGTCGAGGCAGGCGTCGACCGGGCCGTCGTCGGGCCCGGCGTCGACCAGCACGACCCATCCCGGCCGGCCGGTGGCGAGGACGAGGGCATCGCCCTGGCCCACGTCGCAGGCCACCACCGCCCACCCCGGAGGCGGCCACCCCGGAGGGACGATGCGCGTGGGCACCAGCACGAGCGCGAGCCCCAGCGCGACGGCGAGGAGCAGCGCGCGCCACCGCGGGAACCGGCCGAACCACAACAGCCCCAGCACCAGCAGGCCGAGCAGCACCGCGCCGGGTAGCCCGGCGGGCCAGTCGAGCGCCGCACCGGGGACGGCCGCGGACCGGTCGGCCACCAGCACCAGCCACCAGACGGCAGGCCCGGCCAGCCACGCGCACACCTGCGCGGGCAACGTGCCGAGCGGGGACAGCACCGCGGCCAGCACGCCGAGCACCGTGGCCGGGGCGACCGCCGGCACCGCGAGCAGGTTGGCGACCACCGCCACCGGGCTCACCTGCGCGCTGAGCCCGGCGACCAGCGGAGCGGTGGCGACGAACGCCGCCGCAGGCACGGCGAGCGCCTCCGCGCCCCACCGTGGCACGCCCCGCCGCTGCAGGGCGGCCGACCAGCCCGGCGCGAGCAGCACCAGCCCGCCGGTGGCGAGCACCGACAGCGCGAACCCGGGGTCGACGGCGAGCGCCGGGTCGGCCAGCAGCAGCACCAGCACGGCCGCCGCGAGCGCCGGGACCGCGGAACGTCCTCGCCCAATCGCCAGCGCGAACAGCACCACGGCAGCCATGGCGGCCGCCCGCACGACGCTCGGCGACGGCCGGGCGAGCACGACGAACCCGAGCACGGCGGCCGCACTGAGAGCGGCCGCGAGCCGGGGGTCGGCCCGCAGCACCCGCAGCAGCGCGAGGACGGCCCCGGCCACGATCGCCAGGTTGGCTCCGGACACCGCGAGGAGATGGCTGAGGCCAGCGGCCCGGAAGTCGGCCTCGACCTCCTCGGTGAGCAGGCTCGTGTCGCCGACGGACAGGCCAGGCAGCAGCCCGCCCGGTGCGGGTGGCAGCACGCCCGCGGCGTCGCGTAGCCCGGCCCTCAGTGAACCCGCGGCGTGCTGCCACCACGGCGGCTCCGACACCTGCCCTGGCGTGCCGCGGACCCGCAGCACCGCGACCGTGAGATCGCGTCGCCCCGCCGGCGCGAGCAGCCCCTCCGCGGTGGCGACCTGGCCGGGGAGCAGCGTGGCCCACCCCTCGACCGGCGCGATGAGCAGCACCCTGCCGCCGGCCGTCCAGGCGCCGGGTCCGGCCTCGGCGCTTTCCAGGGCCGCGGGCACCAGCACCTGGCTCGCCTCACCGGGCCGCGCCCCGAAGCCGGAGCCGCGCAGCGGCCGCGGGTCGTCGGCGACGACCACCCGCAGCTCCGCCGCAGCCCCACGCTCCGCGGGACCGCGCAGCGGGTGGTGCTCGACGAGCAGCGTGTGGGCGACCACCACCAGCGCTGCCGCCGCCGCACATCCGGCGGCCGCGAGGACCGCCCTCGCCCACACCGCGCCGCGGTGGCGCACCACCGTGACGCCGACGAGCGCCCCGCACCCGATCAGCGCGGCCGCCCCCGCAACCGGCCCGAGCCCGATGCCCAGCAGCACGACGGCCCAGACGGCGAGTGCGGCCGGCACCAGCCGCAGGTCGGGCGGGCGCCGGGGCATGTCGATGTCGGGGGTCGGTGAGCGGGCGGGGAACGTCACGCGTTCGACGCTACGAACGATCGGGAGCGTCGAACTGGGCTCGCCGGAACCTGTGGATGGCCGAACGCCGAGGTGGACAACACTGCGCCGATGCGCACCGGCACGACCGAACCTGCCGGTCCCTTCGACCACACTGGCCACAGGGGGCGGCGCCCGGATCACCCAACCGTTGCGCTCCTTCTTCGGTCATACCTGGTGTGTCGACTGCATCCTCAGGAGGGCGGAAGATCATGAACCGGTTTCGGCGCCCGGGGTCCGCGCCACCGGCCTTCGTGATCGGCGTTGCCGCAGCGGTGCTCTACACGGCGGGTGTCGGTATCGCGGTCCTGGTCGGGGGTGTCGATGCCACCCCGGAGTGGATTCGGGATACGGCGTTCTGGCTCGCCGTGGCACTCGGGCTCACCCTGGTCGGCGCCACGGCGGAGTGGGCCACGAACTTCTGGGTCATGAAGCGGGCCTGCAGGACCATCGACGCGCACCGGTTCCGCGACGCCTCCATAGATCTGCAGGTCTACGTCGAGGAGCTCGAGAAGATGGCCGGGCCGAACGACCCGCTCACGCTCCGCTGGACCTCCACGCTGGCCCACGTGCTGCTCCACAGGGGGCAGCGGATGCGGGCGATGGCGCTTCTCGCACTCGTGATCGACGACCAGCTGTCCGTCCTGGGCCCGAACCACCCGGACACGCGACGGTCACTCCGGCTGCTGGAGCACCACGTCGACATCACCGCCCCGATCGCGCCGGTCGAGGCCTGGTGGCGCTAGGCCGCGATCATGGGCGTGAACGACGTCTGGACGTACTCGAGCATCGCCACCGGTAGCGTCTCCACCCGGCGCGAGGTGAGCATCAGCGACAGCGGAACGTTGTTGAACGACGTGAGCAGCGGCAGAATCGTGGGCCGCCACCACCCCGGCTGTAGGGCAGCAGCAGCACCGCGGGCCCGGGCGACGAAGATCAGGGCCGAGTTCGTGGCCGGTCGCAGTAGGACGGCCGCATGGGTACCTGAGCGGCGGCTCACACCGTGACCACCTCCCGCAGCTGCGCGAACCGGCGCTCCCCGATGCCCTCGATCTCCCGCAGCTGCTCGATCCGCGTGAACCTCCCGTTGCGGGTGCGCCATTCGAGGATCCGCTGGGCCGTGACCGGGCCGACGCCGGGGAGCGTGTCCAGCTGCTCGACGGTCGCGGTGTTGATGTCTATCTTGCCGGCGGGGGCCGCGCCCGCCTCCGGCGCTGCGGCACCCGGACCGGGCCCTGCGGCCGGGGCGGCGTCGGGCGCGGCGGGGACCCCGACGGCGACCTGTTCGCCGTCGACCACGCGGCGCGCGAGGTTGAGCCCGGACAGGTCGGTGCCCGGCAACGCACCGCCCGCCGCCTCGAGCACGTCGGCGACGCGGGCCCCGGCCGGCACCTCCACCAGGCCGGGCCGGTGGACTTTCCCTGATGCGCTCACGACGAGGACGCCCGGGGGTGGTGCCGGCGCTGCGGCCGTGGTGGCCGCCGTGGGAGGCGGAGCCGCCGGGGCTGCGGTCTCGGCCGCCGCCATCGTGACCGCGGGCAGCCCGGGCACCGGCTCGGCCCGCGGGCGCTCGAACCACCACCCCCACCGCCGCCACCACGGCGCCACCGCGGCGACGAGCGCCAGTGCGGTGGCGCCGGGCCGGCCCGGGTCCAGGCGCGCACCCCGCCACGACTCGGGCAGCAACCCGCGCAGCGCAGCCCTCGACCGGCCGGGCGGCGCGACGCGGTGCGCCAGCCGGGCCGGGCCGCCCGCGGCTGCTCCTCGGGCATGCCTGCCAGCAGGATCGGCACCGTGGGCGGATCGAGCCCGCCGGGGGCCACCGACGCGACCCCGGCCCGCGGCGGAGGCCACACCCCGTCGGGCCCGAGCACGCCCACGTCGGAATCGGCCGCGGGCTCGGACGAGGCCGGCAGGACGGGGAAATCGGATCGGGCCATGTGCCCGACGCTAGGCCTGGGCGGGCGCGGTGAACGGATGTCCCGGCGAGCTGTGGATGGCCGATCCGCGAGGTGGACAACACGGCCGCGGTCACGACGTGTTGTCGGTGCGGCCTGCTATCCCTTCGGCACCACGACCACGCCGAGCAGCCCCGGCCCGACGTGGGCGCCGATCACGGCCCCGACCTCCGACACGAGCAGGCGGGCCACGTGCGGCAACCGTTCCCGCAGCCGTGCGGCGACGTCGTCGGCGCGCGTCGCCGCGGCGAGGTGGTGCACCGCGAGGTCGACCGGCCCGTCCCCGGCGGCGCGCACGGCGAGCTCCACGAGCCGCTGGGCGGCGCGGGCCGTGGTGCGCACCTTCTCCAGCGGCACGATCCGGCCCTGCGCGACGTGCAGCAGCGGTTTCACCGCCAGCGCCGTGCCGACGAGGGCTGCCGCGGCGCCGATGCGCCCGCCACGGCGGAGCCGGTCGAGCGTCTCGACGGAGAAGAACATGCGGCAGCGCGATGCGACGTCCTCTGCCGCGGCCGCGACCTGGGCCCCGCCTGCGCCGCCCTGCGCTGCCTCGGCGGCCGCCAGCACGGCGAACCCCAGCCCCATCGCGGTGGAGCGCGAGTCGACGACGTGCACCCGGCCGGGCCCGACCTCCTCGGCCGCCATGCGGGCGGAATCCCAGGTGCCGGACAGCTCTCGCGACAGGTGCACCGACACCACCTCGTCGGCGCCGGACTCGAACGCGGCACGGTAGGTCGCGACGAACTCGGCCGGAGCGGGCCGGGAGGTCTGCACGTGGAGGTGCCGGTCGGCGAGCGCCGCGGACAGCTCGGCGGTGTCGATGTCGATGCCCTCCCGCCCGACCCGGTCGCCCAGCCGGACCTCGAGCGCGACGACCCTGATCCCCTGGTCCTCCGCCACGCCCCGGGGGAGGTACGCGGTGGAGTCTGTGACGACCACGACAGGCACGACGCCGGAGCCTACTTGCCCCTGGGAGCGCCCTGAACAACTCGGGCCTACTGCGCGACGCCCAGGCGGCGCCCTCGCCGCGTTGGACGGTCGAACCGGTACAACAGCGGTATCGGCCCGACCGTCCGCCTAGGTATCACCCATTTGTTCTACAAGGGTTGTCGGTCGGCTTCGCACAGCACATCCTCGCGTGCGGTCCATGATCAACCAGGTTTCGACGCGCCTGCTTCGGCCGCCGCGCAGTTGAGGATCAAGCTTCACCTGCGTGAGGAGTCCCGTCACGATCCCCACGTGCGGATGGTGCCGCGCTCCCCGCCTGCGGCGATGACCGTACGCCCGTTGAGCTCCGTGGTTGCCACCGTGTACACGGCGCTGTAGTAGCCCCATGGTCGTTGTGGAGCAGGTCGATCGGGGCGCCGGTGATCAGATCCCACACCAGTACACCGGCATCCGGGCCGCCGGTGAGGGGTTGACCAATCGGGGTGCCGGTGGCCAAGTCGCACACGCGGATGGCCGCCGCGGCAAGGACAGTTCTGGCGGGAGGCAGAAGCCATGGCGGCTGACAGCTCGCGCCTGCCTCGACCTCGTGAGAGGTCGCCGTGCCGGGCGGACGCACGGGACACCCTCTGGGTGGCGCCGGCTGCGGGGAAGGGATGCCGCCGTGCCAGCGGCGCACTCCCCCCAGGTGGGCGACCCGGCCAGCGCACAAGCTAGACAGGCAGTTAGTTAATTGCCATAGTACCTTTGTGCTAGACGTAGAACTGATCAAGGCGCTGGCCAACGACCGCCGACTGCTTATCCTCGACTGGCTGCGTGATCCTCGAGCCCACTTTCCGCCGCAGGTGGACGGCGACCTTGTGCAGGACGGGGTCTGCTCGCTCTTCATCGCCGAGAAGCTCGGGGTCACCCAGCCGACATGCGGTGAGCACCTCAAGGTGCTCAGCAGGGCGGGACTCGTGCACGGCACGAAGATCAAGCAGTGGGTGTTCTACCAGCGTGACGAGGAACGGATCGCGGCGGCGAAGGCGATGCTGGGCGGTTCCTGGTGACGCGGGGAGCGGTCGCCGGCGACGCCTACGCGCGTCTGATCGCCGATCTTGACAGGGCCGGCGCGCGGTACCGCGTGATCGACCATCCTCCGGAGGGACGCACCGACCTCGTCAGCGCTCTTCGCGGGCACGACGTCGCGCACGCCGCGAAGTGCCTCGTCATCATGGTGAAGGTCGGAAAGAGGACCACCCGGTATGTGCTGGCCGTGGTACCCGGTGTGGCGCGAGTGGATCTCGCCGCGGTCAAGAAGCTGTTGGGAGGCACGTACGCCGCCTTTGCGGGGCGCGACAAGGCCGAGGAGCTCGCCGGGACCGTGAGCGGGACCGTTCTGCCGTTCAGCTATTCGCCCGATCTGGAGCTGGTGGTCGATCCGGGGCTGCTCGCCGTCCAAGAGATGTACTTCAACGCCGGCCTGCTCGACCGCTCCGTGGCGCTGGACACCCGCGACTACGTCCGCATCGCGGTGCCGTGCATCGAGCAGATCAGCACCACCGTCCCCGCTGGGGACCGAGCACGAGGAGACAACGGATGAGTGCGCTCGCGACGGCAGAGGACCGATTGGTCCGGCTCGGGCTGGTGCTGCCCGCTCCACCGGCTGCGGTGGCCGCATTCGAACCGGTCGTCCGGGTCGGGACCACGGTGTACGTCAGCGGCCAGATCGCCACCCGCGACGGTCTCGTCGTCACCGGCCGGCTCGGGGACGACCTCGACGTGGTCACCGGCCAGGCGGCCGCGCGGCTGTGCGGGCTGAACGTGCTCGCCCAGCTCCGATCGGCTGCCGGCAGTCTGGACGCCGTCCAGAGGCTGGTCAAGGTCACCGTGTTCATCGCATGCGCACCGGGCTTCACCGAGCAGCCGCACGTCGCCGACGGTGCATCGCGGCTCTTCGTCGACGTACTCGACGCCGCGGGAGCCCACGCCCGTTCGGCCGTGGGGGTCAGCGCTCTACCGGCTGGGTCGGCGGTCGAGGTCGAAGCCGTGGCCGTGCTCCGCACCGACGGGCCGTCATGACGCACGGGGCCACCGCCGTCGCGATCAGCCCGGCCGACGTCCGGCGCGTCCACGAGATCATCAGGCCGCACGTGCGCCGGACACCGGTGCTGCAGGTGGAGCTCCAGGCACTCGCGGCCGTCGCCCCGGCAGGGGGCGCACCGTTGACCCTGAAGCTCGAGCAGCTCCAGCGCTCGGGCTCGTTCAAGGCGCGCGGGGCCTTCGCGAACCTCCTGGTTCGCGACATACCGTCGGCGGGAGTGGTCGCCGCGTCGGGCGGCAATCACGGCGTCGCGGTCGCCTTCGCGGCGCACGAGCTGGGCGTTCCCGCACAGGTCTTCGTGCCGACAGTGTCCGCCCCCGCGAAGGTCGAGCGGATCCGGCAGCTCGGCGCGGAGCTCGTGGTCACCGGCGAGCGCTACTCCGATGCGCTCGCCGCAGCCGAGGAAAGCGCGTCCTGGTCCGGCGCTCTGCCGGTCCACGCGTTCGACCAGCGCGAGACGATCCTGGGCCAGGCCACCCTCGGGCTGGAGCTCGCCGAGCAGGTACCCGATATCGACACCGTGCTTGTGCCGGTCGGTGGAGGCGGCCTGATCGCCGGCATCGCCGCCTACCTCGCCGGCACGGTCCGCGTGGTCGGGGTCGAGCCGACCGGCGCTCCCACCCTGACCCGGGCCCGCGCCCACGGCGTCCCGGTCGATGCCCCGACCGGCAGCGTCGCCGCCGACGCGCTGGCGCCGCGGCGCATCGGCCAGCTGGTCTTCCCCATCACCCAGGCGTACGTCCACGACGTCGTCCTCGTCGACGACGAGTCGATCAGAGATGCCCAGCGCACACTCTGGGACCAGCTCCGCCTGGTCGCCGAGCCAGCCGCCGCGGTCGCGGTCGCCGCAGTGCGCACCGGCGCTTACCGCATCGCGCCAGGCGAACGCGTCACCGTGGTCATCAGCGGGGCCAACACGGTGCCAGGGCCCGCACCGACGGCAGTCGCAGACGACGCCGGACGAGGTGCCTTCTGAGCGGGGGCTCCCTCCACCTGCAACGACCAGCCTGCGCGATTGCGTGTTCGAGCCGAAGGTCTGACTGGCTTCTCAACTGAATTCGTAGCGGCTGTCCGTGGTGGCATCTCGGCGTGAGCGTCGCAGGCGATGTTGTGGGAGGCGTGACGCACCACATCGTCGGGAGGTCGGTCCCCGAGCTCGTTGTCCGCCTCGCCGCGTCGGGTCGGGCGCGGCCGCTGACACCCGGCGAGCCGTCTGATCATCAGCCGCTGCCGGCACCGCACCGGCCAGCGTCGAGGAACTCCAGATCGCCCGCCCTGAATCCGCTTTCATCGCCTGACACGAAACGCGCGGAAGGCGCAGGGCACCCCAGACGCATCGAGGCGTTTGGGGTGCTCGCCCGTGAGCCGCGCTGCCCGATCACGCACCCGCCCGGCACGTTGGAGCGGTCGTCTCTTCCTCGTCTGGACCTGGGCTCCACGTTCGGTCGCGGCGGGGGAACCTGAAACCCGGGCGCCGGACAGCGAAGATCGGTCTTGTGCGGCCTAACGCAGCCGCTGATCATGGCTTCTCACACGCTGTCGACCCGCCCTGGGGCGCTTGACACACGGTGCAACTCTCACGAAGCCTGTCCCCCGATGAAGGGCGAGCTCGTCACAGAGGTGTTGGCGTACGACGGCGGTCGGTCCGTCACGGTGTACGTGCCGCCGAGTCGCCCCGAAGCGATCGTCTTCGCCGGGGACGGTCAGTTGATTGCGCCGTGGGGCGAGGACCTCGAAGCCGCCGACGTGGCTCCCACAATGATCGTCGGCACGCATCGGTTGGACGACGAGATGCGTCGACTCCGTGAGTACACACCCGTGTTCGACGAAGCGCGGTTCGCCGAACACGAAGCGTTCTTCGTCGATGACGTGCGCGATTGGGCGCAGTCGCGCTTCGGCGTCGCACTTCCCGCAGAACGCACCGCGGTGTGCGGCGTGTCGGCGAGCGGCGAGTTGTCCCTCGCCGTCGGCTTGCGGCACCCCGACATCTACGGCGCAGTCTTCTCCGCGTCGCCGGGTGCAGGGTTCAAGCCTCCGGCGGTGCTGCCGACTCTGTTGCCCCGTGTCTATTTGGTCGCGGGCACGCTGGAGCCATTCTTCCTCGCGAACGCAACGCTATGGGCGGATGCGCTGCGGGGTGCCCGCGCGGATGTCGTCATGTACGAACGGGCGGGAGACCATGGCGGGCCGTTCTGGCGGGAAGAATTCACGCGGATGACTGCATGGGTCTTCGGCTGACTAGCCGAGACGCGGTGAGGTATCCCGGTCACGTTTGTCGTCCGCGTGCTGGGTCTCGATCTTCTCCGGCTCGCGCGTCGTCGGGTTCCAGGACAGGTGCCCGTACGAGTCGAACACGGGCTGTCCAGGCGCCTGACCAGCGCTAACCTCGTCCTCCCCGATCACGCCCCGAGCGTGGAGGAGCAGATGGACGCACTTGCGATGACACCACCTGGCCGCCGCTCGCTACGGCCGGAGTTGTTCAGGACCCTCCCAGCAACCCGGCGCACGCCTCGCCCACCGCGGCGTGCGCCTCCCAGCCCCAGTGCATCCCGTCGGGGTTGCCGTGCCCGCCGAGCACGTGGTCGGTGACGAGGGCGGGCAGGTCGAGCAGCGCCACCCCGCAGGCCTGCGCCCACGCCCTGGTGGCCCGTTCGGCAGGCGCCCGGCCCGGGTGCACCGACGCGTAGCACTCCGCGCGGTGCGGCGGCGGCACCACCGCCACGACGGGCAGACCGGGCCGGACCGCGAGGACGGCGCGGCGGCAGCGGTCCAGGTACTGCACGGTGAGCCGAGGGGGCAGCGCGACCGGACCGCCACCGGGCAGGACCGCGGCGAAGGCACCGGCGAGCACGGGTTGGGCGCGCAGGTAGGCGGCGCGGGCGCGGCGGCGCAGCCGCTCCGGCCGCAGCACCGGGATCAGCTCCCGCAGGGCGGTGGGCAGCGGGGACGGCAACGTGTCCATCCCGCCCACGCCGAGCACGAGCGCGTCGACGGACGGCAGGACGGCCCACACGCGCGGGTCGGAGGTCAGCGCGTGCCACGCGTGCCGCGCCGTCCAGCCGGTGCCCGCGACGATCTCGGCGCGGGCACCGAGCGCGGCCGCAGCGACGTTGGGCCACAGCCGTGGGTCGTCGGCGGGTTCCGGACGTTGCGGGCCGTGGAAGGCGAGCGAGTCGCCGAGCACCAGCAGGACCGGGCCGTGGGCCGTCACGGAGGAACGGTCACACCCCGAGGCCGATGTTGTACCCGGCGAGCCGCCACCGCGGGTGGTCGGCCCGGCGGGCCAGCGAGGCCCACCGGCAGTTGCCCAGGCCGCCGATCGCGGGCCACGCCGTGGCGGGCAGTGCGAGCAACCCACAGACCAGCCCGGCGATCAGGCCGCCGTGGGCGACCAGCACGACCGTGGTCTCGGGCCCGGAGCTGCCGTACTCCTCGTCCAACTCCTCGACGACGGGCAGCGAGCGGCGGACGACCTCGATGCGCGACTCCCCGCCCGGCGGGGCCCACGCGGGGTCCGAACGCCAGGTGGCGATGGCGCCCGGCCAGGCCTCCTCGATCTCGGTGACCGTGCGGCCCTGCCACTCGCCGAGGTGGGTCTCCCGCAACCGCGCGTCGAGCTTGACCGGCCGCCCGCACGCGGCGGCCACCAGGTCTGCGGTGTCGACGGCGCGCCGCAGGTCCGAGCTGATCAGCCGGTCGGGCGCGAGCTGGGCGATCTCGGGGGCCGCCGCCGTCGCCTGCGCGACGCCGGTGTCGGTGAGCAGCGAGTCGATGTGACCCTGCATGCGGCCGCCCACGTTGTAGTCGGTCTGGCCGTGGCGCAGCAGGACCAGTCTTCGCAGGCTCACCCGTTCGGCCCCGCCGAGTCGCCGGACGGCCCGGCCGGGGCGGCCGCCTCGGGGAACTCGATCCGCGGGCAGTCCTTCCACAGCCGGTCCAGCCCGTAGAAGCCGCGCTCCTCGCTGTGCTGGACGTGCACCACGACGTCGACGAAGTCCAGGAGCACCCAGCGTCCCTCGCGCGTGCCCTCGCGGCGTGTGGGCTTCGCGCCGTGGAGGCGGAGCTTCTCCTCGACCTCGTCGACGATGGCCTGCACCTGCCGTTCGTTGGGCGCTGACGCGATCACGAAGCAGTCGGTGATCACGAGCTGTTCGGACACGTCGAGCACGACGATGTCCTGTGCCTTCTTGTCGGCCGCGGCGGCCACGGCCACGCGGGCCATGTCGAGCGCGTCGTCGGTCGCCGTCACCCGTTCCCCTTCCCCGGCGGGTCGCGCCCACCTCGTTGCCGTCCATTGTCCCAGCACCGTTCGGCGGCGCTGGGACGCGGTCCGGCGCGCGGTTGGTTTCCCGCGCCGACGGAGCGGGAACGGGGTCGGTGTGCGGACGTCCGAGGGCTGCGAGGGCCGATGACTGCAACCAACGAGACGACCGACGAGACCATCGACGGCGCGCCGGCCGACGAGACGGTCCGTTCCCGTGCTGCGGGCACGGACCTCGACCCGGACGACGCCACCGCCGCGGGCTCGGAGGCGGAGGGCGGTGTCGCTGAGGCGGCCGCCCGCGATGTCGCGCGACTGCTCGACCGCCGCGGCCTGCGCGAGGTCGTCGCGCTCGCCCACCGCGTGCTGCGCGAGTGAACGCTGCGCGGGTGAACACGGCACTTCCCGACAGGACACCCACGATCGGACGACACCGGGGTCGAGCGATGTACTCTGCGCCAACATGAACGGTCCATTCGGCGGGGCGCCGTCGGCCGAGCAACTGATGACGATCGAACGTGATGATCGGGATGGGTGCCTGATCCTGGTCGTGCAGGGCGAGGTGGACCTGAGTACCGGGGGGCGGTTGATGGAGGCCGGGAGCGCGGCGCTGCAGGAGTCTGCGCACCGGCCGGTGGTCCTCGATCTGACCGGCGTCGACTTCCTCTCCTCCTCGGGCCTGGGCCTGCTCGTGGCACTGCACGACGACGGCCGGGAGCTGGGCGCTCCGCTGCGGGTGGTCGTCGACCCGACCCGGCCGGTGATCCGGCCGATCCGCACGATGGGCCTGGACGAGGTGCTGTCACTCTTCCGGACCGTCGACGAGGCCCTCGCGGCCTGAGCCGCCCGTGGAGAGCCCGCTTCCCTCGCCGGACGACGTGATCTCGATGGTCCTCATGGCCGACCCGGTGTCGCTGTCGGTGGTGCGTGAGCGGTTCCGGCGGTGGCTCGGGGTGCTCTGCTGGCCGGCAGGCGAGGTCGACGACGTCGTGATGGCCGTGAACGAGGCCGTGAGCAGCGCTGTCGAGCACACCCACCCGTCCGCCATCGGGGCGGAGGTACGGGTTGCCGCGCGCCGCTACGACGAGCCGGACGGCGGTCGGCGGGTCATCGTCGCGGTGGCGGGCGGCGAGCACTGGACACCCGAACCGCACGGTTTCGAGGGCCCGGGCCTCCTGATGATCCACTCGTGCATGGACTCGATCGAGGTGTCCCGGGAGGCCGACGGCACCACGATGTTGCTGACGAGTGCGAAGGTGCCGCCGCTGCGGGGGACGGACCCCGGTCAGCCCTTCTCGTCCCGGTAGAGCCCGCGCTTGGAGATGTACTGCACCACCCCGTCGGGCACGAGGTACCAGACCGGGCACCCGTCGGCCACCCGCCGCCGGCAGTCGGTGGACGAGATCGCCATCGCCGGGACCTCGACGAGCGAGACCGCGCCGTCGGGCAGGTGGTCGTCGTCGAGCGTGTAGCCCGGGCGGGTCACCCCGACGAAGTGGGCGAGGCGGAACAGCTCGTCGAGCCGCTGCCAGGTGAGGATCTGGCCGAGCGCGTCGGCGCCGGTGATGAAGTACAGCTCGGCGTCGGGGTACTCGATGTGCAGGTCGGTGAGGGTGTCGGCCGTGTACGTCGGGCCAGGGCGGTCGATGTCGACCCGGCTCACCGAGAACATCGGGTTGGACGCGGTGGCCACCACGGTCATGAGGTAGCGGTCCTCGGCCCGGCTCACCGTGCGGTCGGTCTTCTGCCACGGCTGCCCGGTCGGCACGAAGATCACTTCGTCGAGTTCGAACCGGTGGGCCGCCTCGCTGGCGGCGATGAGGTGACCGTTGTGGATCGGGTCGAACGTCCCGCCCATGACCCCGATCTTGCGGACCCCGATCCTGCTCTGCACGAAACGAGACTAGTTCAGTGCTCGTTCACCGCGTCGCCGTCGCCGGGGCACCCGCGCCGGCGGCGAGCGCGTCGGCGAGGAATCGCAGCTCACGATGCATGGCCTGCTGAACATCGGCGACGTGCCGAGCGACGGAGTGCCGGTAGCTGACCGCCGACGCCAGCAGTTGCGCGGCGCAGTCGACGTCGGCGTCGGGACAGCCGCGCGGGCGCGCGGCGGCGACGACCTCGCGGATCAGCTGCACCATCCGCTCGAAGCGCGCCTGGAGCGCGTCGAGCACGGCCGGGTGGGTGTCGGCCTCCCGCCACAGGAGATGGGAGAGCACGGCCGACGAGTCGAGCGCCCGGTCGAACGCGTCGACGAGCCGGTGGAGGCTCGCCGCGACGTCGCCGGGCACCACCACCACGGCCGGGTCGATGCGGTCGTCCGGTAACCGCTCGACCAGCGCCGTCAGCAGGTCCGGCTTGCGTTTGAAGTAGTAGTGCACGAGGCCCTTCGGCACGCCCGCGCGTTCCGCGATGCGCGACGTGGGCGTGGCGTCGAACCCGGTCTCCGCGAAGAGCGCCTCGGCAGCCGCCAGTATCCGATCACGCGCTCCGGGTTCTTCGGGCGGCGAGACGTCGTTCATGAGCTCCTCACCGGCCATCCTGCATGCGGGGACGCCGCGGCCAACCGGGCCACGGCCGTACTCGCATCCGTGTTCGTGAATTCTCGTCAGTGAGCCGCTCGTCGGTGAGCCGCTCGTCAGTGAGCCGCTCGTCAGTGAGCCGCTCGTCAGTGAGCCGCTCGTCAGTGAGCGGCCAGGCCCCGGTGGTCCGCCTGGGCCGCCGGCAGCGCGGCGAGTCCGGCCGCGACCGTCAGCACGCCTGCGATCCAGGACGTCCACGCCGCGCCGGCCATGTCGGCGTAGCCGAACACCCACGGCGAGATGAACAGCAGGACGCCCAACACCGCGTGCACGTACTCACTGGCCACCGATCCGGGCTGCGCCAGCGACCACAGAGCGGTGCCGGCGATCAATACACCGAACACGATCAGCGTCCACAATGCGGCGGCGTCGGTGGACACCACGATCGGCGACAGGGCCGTCAGCACGCCGATCACGACCGCTGCCCAGTCCTGCCACCGGTGCCATGTCCTGGTCATCGAGATCACCCTTCCCTCGTGAGGAGATGACCTCATCATGCGCTTGACTGGCCGCCCGGTCAAGAATTCTGAAGCCGATCTACTGAGACCTGCGGAACACCCGTTCAGACCACGTAGGCGTGCCGGAACTGGATGCTGATCCGCGGCGCCGCCGCCCGCGTCTTGGGCACGGCGTGCTGCCACGTGCGCTGACAGGACCCGCCCATGACCAGCAGATCCCCCGGGCCCGGAGGTAGCCGACCGAGGGGCCACCACCGGTGGGGCGCAGCCGGAACGGGCGTGGCGCGCCGAGGGAGACCAACGCGACTACGGCCTCGGGCAACTCCCGCGCCACCCGGTCGCCGTGCCATGCGACGCTGTCGGCCCCGTCGCGGTAGAGGTTGACGCCGATCTGCGTGAAACCCACGCCGTACCGCTCGCTCAGGACCGCGGCCATCGTGCGCAGCTCGACGGGTGGCACCGGCCCGTCGTCGAGCCGCCAGCGATGGGTGAGCCGCGGCTCGGGCACGACGCGGTCGTACATCCGCACCTCGCGCCCCGACCACGGCGTTTCCGCCAGGAGGCGAGCGAACAGCCCGTCGGCCCCGCGGCACCAGCCGGGCGCGTGGTCGACCCAGGCGCCATCGCCGAGACCACGGCGGTGCAGTGCGACGAACGAGCGGTCGATCTCCAACGCGGGCGCGTCGAGCAGGGAGGGCTGCCAGGCGAGGTCCGGTGCGGCCATGTCACCACGCTACGCCGGATCGAACATCAGTTCGAGCTGTTACCCGAGAGGGATCTCGACATCGCGCTCACCCTCGGGACGCGGGCCGAAGATCCGCCGCTCCGACTCGTCGATGACGACGTCGTTGATGCTGGCCTCGCGCCGGACCATCAGACCGTGCTCGTCGAACTCCCAGTTCTCGTTGCCGTAGCTGCGGTACCAGGTCCCGGCCGCGTCGCGGCACTCGTACTGGAAGCGCACGGCGATGCGGTTGCCGCGAAGGCCCACAACGACTTGCGCAGCGCGTAGTCCAGTTCGCGCTCCCACTTCGCGGTGAGGAAGTCGACGATCTCCGCACGGCCGCGCACGAAGCGGTCCCGGTTGCGCCAGACCGAGTCCTCGCTGTAGGCGAGCGCCACGCGCTGCGGGTCACGGGTGTTCCAGGCGTCCTCGGCGGCCTGCACCTTCCGCTTCGCGGTCTCGAGCGTGAACGGCGGCAGCGGGGGACGGTCGGACATCGGGCCTCCTTGTGAGAACGATCGTTCTCACAAGACTCTAGAGAACGACCGTTCTCCGATCAACGCCTCCGCCGCACCCCGCGCTCGGGCCGCCGGGGCGTCGGTGCCGAGGATGCCGGCCGTGACCATGGCACCCTCCGCCAGCAGCACCAGCTCGGGACCGAGCCGGGCCGGCAGGCCCGCGGCGGCGACGAGGCCGTCGACGTAGTCGGCGAAGGCGCGCTTGTGGGCCCGCGCCTGCCGCACCACCACCTCCGACACCGCGCCGAGCTCGCCGAACCCGTTGATCCACGCGCAGCCGCGGAACCCCGGCTCCCGGAACCACGAGCCGAGCCAGTCGAACACCGCGAGGATCCGATCGCGGGGGCCCTCGACCGCCTCGACGGCCGCGGCGAGCCGCGCCCGCCACTCGACGTCGCGGCGTTCGAGGTAGGCCTCGACCAGCTGTTCCTTCGCCGGGTACAGCGCGTAGACGCGTTTGAGCGGAAGGCCCGCCGCGGCACGCACCGCGTCCATGCCCACCGCCTGGATCCCGCTGGCGTAGAACAGCTCCTCCGCCGCGTCGAGCAGGCGGGTACGTGCGGTCTCGGTGTCCAGCGGTGCCATTGCGCGGTCCTCGTCGGCGGGAACGGTCGTTCTCCCACGCTACCGCCGTCACACCGGCAGCAGGGCCTCCACCACATCGGCGAGCTGCGCGCCGTGCGGCACTCGTGCATCGGCAGGACGTCGGCGTAGCGCAGCGCGGCGGAGTCGCCGCTCCCCCACTGCCGCCGCGGCTCCGGGTTGAGCCAGTGCGCGTGCCGGGCCTGCCCCGCGAGCCGCTTCAGCACCGTGAGGTTGGGGTCGCGGTAGTTGGTGCGCGCGTCGCCCAGCACCAGCAGCGAGGTCTTCGGTCCGACCGCATCGCCCCAGCGCTCGGCGAAGCCGCCGAACGAACCGCCGTAGTCGCTGTGCCCGTCGAACGCGACGAGGTCGGCCTCCCGCAGCACGCGCTGCATCACGCCGGACAGCTCGGCCCCGGGCTCGAGCAGGTGCGTGACCTCGTCGGCACGCTCCACGAACGCGAACACCCGCACCTTGCTGAACTGCTCGCGCAGCGCCTGCACCAGCAGCAACGTGAAGTGACTGAACCCGGCCACCGACCCGGACACGTCGCACAGCACCACCAGCTCCGGACGGCCGGGGCGACGGGCGCGGTGGGCCGGGCGCATCGGCACGCCACCGGTGGACATCGAACGCCTCAGCGTGCGACGCATGTCCAGCTCGCCGCGCTTGGCGTGCCGGCGGCGTACCGCGAGCCGGGACGCCAACCGTCGCGCCAGCGGGTGCACCGTGCGACGCAGCCGGGTCAACTGCTCGGCGTGGGCGGACAGGAACTCGACCTGCTCGGCCTGCGTCGGCACCGCCGACCGCGCCACCTGCTCACGACCCCGGAACTCCGCGGTCCGCCTGCGGACCTCGTCGGTGACCATCCGGCGGAACGCCGCGATGCGGTCACGGATCTCGCGGCGCCGCATCTCGTCGGTGAACTCGTCCTCCTCCGCGCCGCCGCGCAGGTCGGCGAGGACCTGCGCCAGCAACGTCTCCGGGGAGAGCGCGCGCAACGCCTGGTAGGCCGACCAACCCGGCTGCGCCGCCGTACCCCGGATCCCCGTGCCGGCCGCACCGGAACGGCCGAGCGCATCCACCGCCGCCCGGGCGAGCTCGGCGAGGGCGGCGGGGTCGCCGTCCCGCAGGAGGTCGGCGAGCACGGAGCGCACCGCGTCGACGTCCACCGGGCCGTCGTCGACGCGGGGCACCTCCACCGGGCGGGCGCCGGCCCCGAGCGCCGCCGGGAAGTACAGGTCGAACAGCGTGTCGAAGACCTCCCGCTGCCCGGACCGGCGCAGCAGCGCGGCCGCGAGCCCCTCCCGCAGGTGTTCCCGGTGGGTCAGGTCGAGTGCGGTGAGCACGCGCGCGGCGTCGACCGTCTCCCCCGGCCCGACCGACACCCCGTGACGGCGCAGCGCACCGACGAAGTCGACGAGGTGCCCGGGCAGACCGTGCTCGGGAGCGGAGGACGCCGGCTGCACCTGGCCCATCATGCCGCGAGGACCGGACGAACGGGATGGCCGCTCACCTCTCTGGTCGAGCTAGTCGAGCTTCAGCTCCCGCACCGCCTTGTCCGCGTCGGACCGGTGCTTGAGCACGACCCCGAGGGTGGCGCGGACCGCGTCGGCGTCGAGGGTGTCCATGCCGAGCGCGAGCAGGGTGCGTCCCCAGTCGATGGCCTCGGCCACCGATGGCGACTTGCGCAGCTCCAGCCCGCGCAGCACGCGCACGGTGCGCACCAGCGCGTCCACCAGCGCCTCGGGCAGCTCGGGCACCCTGGTCAGCACGATCCGGCGTTCCAGGTCGGCGTCGGGGAAGTCGAGGTGCAGGAACAGGCACCGGCGCTTGAGCGCCTCGGACAGCTCGCGGGTGGAGTTGGACGTGAGCACCGCGATCGGGCGGCGGGACGCCTGCACGGTGCCCATCTCGGGCACCGTCACCTGGTAGTCCGAGAGCACCTCCAGCAGCAGGCCCTCGACCTCGACGTCGGCCTTGTCGATCTCGTCGACGAGCAGCACCGTGGGTTCGGTGCGCCGGATCGCGGTGAGCAGCGGCCGGGGCAGCAGGAACTCCTCGGAGAACACGTCGTCGCGCGTCTCGTCCCAGGACTCGCGTCCCTGGCCCGCGGTGATGCGCAGCAGCTGCTTGGCGTGGTTCCACTCGTAGAGCGCGCGGGCCTCGTCGATGCCCTCGTAGCACTGCAGGCGCACCAGGCCGGAGCCGGTGGCGGCGGCGACGGCCTTCGCCAGCTCGGTCTTGCCCACGCCTGCCGGGCCCTCGACGAGCAGCGGCTTGCCGAGGCGGTCGGCCAGGAAGACGGTGGTGGCTACGGCCGTGGAGGCGAGGTAGTCGCATCCGGCGAGGCGCTCGGCGACGTCCTCGACCGAGCCGAACAGCGGGGATTGGGGCACGGTCACCCCGCCATCCTGCCCCGAGGGGTGCCGCTGGGGCGATCGGTGGCGCCCCGGGTGGCCGCGACGAACAGCCCGGTGACCACCACCAGCGCCAGCCCGCTCACCCACAGCGGAGCACTCAGGTCCAGCGCCGACGCGAGCGCGCCACCCGCCAGCGCGCCGAGCGGCGCCGCCGTCATCGAGAGCGTCCGGCTCGCCGCGTTGACGCGCCCGAGCACGCCGGCAGGCACCAGCCGCTGCCGGATCGTCACCGACAGCACGTTCCACAGTGCGAACGAGAAGCTCGTGGTGCTGAGCACCACGGCGGCGAGCACCGGTGTGGGGAACGCCGCGAGTACGAAGTCGCCCACCGCGGCCACGACGAGCGCGGCCACCTGGAGCGCCCGTTGCGGGTACCGGCGCACGAGCGGCGCGGTGAGCATCGCGCCCACGATCCCGCCGACGGCCCCACCGGCGAGGATCAGCCCGAACACGGTCTCCGACGTGCCCATCGGGCCGACGGCGAGCAGGACGAGCAGCCCTTCCCAGGTCTGGGTGAAGAACGTCAGCCCCGCGCCGGTCAGGATGATCGTGCGGACGAACCGCGCGCCGAGGAGCCACCGCATCCCGTCGGCGGCCTCGCGCAGCACGGCCCGCGGCGTGGGCCGGCCCTCCACGACCGGCGCGGGCGTGCGCAGGCCCACGACGAGCAAGCCGGCGAGCAGCAGCGCAGCCGCGCTCACCGCGAACGGGAGCGACGCCGCCGCGGCGAAGAGCACGCCCCCGACCGCGGGCCCGACGAGGTCCTGCCCGAGCCGCTCGACGCTCACGAGCGCGCTGTTGGCCCGCTCCAGGTCGCGTCGTCCACGACCCGCGGGACCAGCGACTGGCTCGCGTTGTCGTAGGCGGCCTCCCCCACACCGAGCAGGAACGCGACGGCGTACAGGAGCAGCATCGACCCGACGTCGAGCAGGAGCGCGAGCGTGAGCACCCCGAACAGCACGCCGCGCGAGAGCGCCGCCCACAGCACGAACAGCTCTGGGCGTGCGCGGTCGACGAGCGCGCCGATGGGCAGGCCGAGCAGCATCCACGGCACGTACGCGACGGCCGTGAGCCCGGCGACGAGCACCGCGTCCCGGGTGATGGCGGCGGCCAGCAGCGGCAGCGCCACCTGCCGGACACCGTCTCCGAGGTTCGCGAGCCCCGACGCCGCGACGACGCGGCGGTAGCTCCTGATGATTCCCCCCGAACAGCAGCACGCGCCCGCGGTGCGGCGCGTGCCGACGTGCCGGACTTCCTAGTGGAACGTCACCCGCGTGCCCGTGAACGTCACGCGGGTGCCTGCGAACGTGACCCTGGTGCCGAGTCCCGGCACGTGGGCGTGCACGTCGCTCCAGTCCTTGTTCATCCGACTTCCCCCCAAACCAGGGCTGGACCCCCGCCGGCCCTGTGCCCCGAAGCTAGCAGCGAGCACCGGCCATCGACAGGACGCGAACCGGCCACTTCGCAGCCGCCCGGAAGGCTGTCGGAGCCCTCGTCCACCATGGCCCCATGACCTCCACCGTGACGTCGGATCTCCGCGAACGCGCCGAAGCCGTGCTGGCCACGCTGGCGGGTCCGGACGCCGGCTGCGGGACGACCAGTGGACGGCCATCCACGCGCTGGTCGCCGAGCGCAGGCGAGCGCTGGTCGTGCAACGCACCGGGTGGGGCAAGTCGGCGGTCTACTTCGTGGCCACGGCGCTGTTGCGGGCCGACGGAGCCGGGCCCACGGTGATCGTCTCGCCGCTGCTCGCGCTCATGCGCAACCAGATCGACGCCGCCGCACGCGCCGGCATCAGGGCCGCCACGGTGAACTCGGCCAACACCTCCGGCTGGGAGCAGACCTACGCCGCGGTGGCGGCGGGCGAGGTCGACGTGCTGCTGGTGAGCCCGGAGCGGCTCAACAACCCCGACTTCCGCGACCGGGTGCTGCCACAGCTCACGGCCACCGCCGGCATGCTGGTCGTCGACGAGGCCCACTGCGTCTCCGACTGGGGCCACGACTTCCGCCCCGACTACCGGCGGCTGCGCACGCTCATCTCCGAGCTGCCCGCGGGCATCCCGGTCCTCGCCACCACGGCCACCGCCAACGACCGCGTCGTCGTCGACGTCACCGAGCAGCTCGGGCTCGGCTCCGGGGAGCCGCTGGTGCTGCGGGGGTCGCTCGACCGGGAGAGCCTGCGCCTCTCGGTCGTCCGGCTCGCCACGCCCGCCCAGCGGCTCGGCTGGCTCGCCGACCACCTCGACGCGCTGCCGGGCGCCGGCATCGTCTACACGCTCACGATCGCGGCCGCCGAAGAGGTGGCCGACTTCCTGCGCGAGCGCGGCCACCCCGTCGCGTCCTACACCGGGAAGACCGACCCCGCCGAACGGCTCGCCGCCGAGTCCGACCTGCTCGAGAACCGCGTCAAGGCACTCGTGGCCACCAGCGCGCTCGGGATGGGGTTCGACAAGCCCGACCTCGGTTTCGTCGTGCACCTCGGGGCGCCCGCGTCGCCGGTGGCGTACTACCAGCAGATCGGCCGGGCAGGCCGCGCCGTGCAGCGGGCCGAGGTGGTGCTGCTGCCCGGCCGGGAGGACCGCGACATCTGGGCCTACTTCGCCTCGCTCGCGTTCCCCCCGGAGCCGCTGGTGCGCCAGACGCTGGGCGTCCTCGGCGAGGACGCCCTCTCCACGGCCGCGGTCGAGACTCGCGTCGACCTGTCGCGCACACGGCTGGAGATGCTGCTGAAGGTGCTCGACAGCGACGGCGCCGTGCGCCGCGTCAAGGGCGGGTGGGTGGCCACCGGGCAGGAGTGGGTCTACGACCGGGAACGCCACCAGCGCATCGCCGAGGCGCGCCGCGCCGAGCAGCAGGCGATGCTCGACTACATCGACGGCACCGGCTGCCGCATGCAGTTCCTGCGCCGGCAGCTCGACGACCCGGCCGCCGAGCGCTGCGGCCGCTGCGACACCTGCGCCACCCCCGCCTGGAGCACCGACGTCGACGCCGGCGCGGCCGCGGCGGCGCAGGAGTCGGATCAGCAGGCCGGGGTCGAGGTCGCGCCGCGCAAGGCCAGGTGGCCCCAGCGGGCATCGGCCGAGCTCGGGCGTCCGGCGGATCGGATCAGCAGGCCGGGGGTCGAGGTCGCGCCGCGCAAGCAGTGGCCCAGCGGCATGGCCGAGCTGGGCGTCGCGGCATCGGGCCGGATCCCGGCGGGTGAGCTCGCCGCGCCGGGCCGCGTGATCGGGCGCCTGTCCGACATCGGGTGGGGCAACCGGCTGCGTGAGCTGGTCGGCGGCGACGACGCGCCCGTACCCGGCGACGTGCTCGACGCCTGCGTGCGTGTGCTCGCCGGGTGGGGTTGGGCGGAGCGGCCGGTCGGCGTGGTCGGAATCGGGTCCCGCACCCGGCCCCACCAGCTCGACCACCTGGCCCGCCGGATCAGCGAGATCGGACGCCTCCCCCACCTGGGCACCCTCACCCCGGCCGCCCGCGCCCCGAGGAGCACGCCAACAGCCCCCAGCGGCTCGCGGCCGTCTGGTCCGCGTTCGAGCCGCCCGCGTTCGAGGTGCCCGACGGCCCGGTCCTGCTGGTCGACGACGTGATCGACAGCGGCTGGACGGCCACGGTGGCGGCCCGCCTGCTCCGCCGCGCCGGCGCGGCGGAGGTACTCCCCTTCGCCCTGGCCCAACGCGGCTGATCGACTCCGCCGATCTGGCGTTCCAGCAGGTATCCGGGCTCGACCGGCAGGAATTGCTGCTGTAGCGCCAGGTGCGCGGGCGAGTGCCCGGGTCGCTTGTGGACAACTCGAGCCGTCCTGCCTGTCGGTCGGTCACCCTCGAGGAGTGGGTCGTCGTCGTACGTCGCTGTCACCACAGGAGCGGGCACTCAGCGAGCGGATGAGGCGTGTCGCGCGCCGGCAGGGCACGGTGATCACCGCGCGGCAGTGCCACGAGCTCGGTGCGACCGATTCCGACCTCCGGCGGCTGCTGGGCAGCGGGGAGTGGCGCCGGGAGCGCCGTGGCGTCTACGCCGATTGCCGTCGGCCCGGCCCTGAGGGGCACCTGCGCCGGTGTGCGGCCGTGCTCGCCGGTCTCACCGCCGGCACGGGAGTCGTCTCACACATGAGCGCAGCTCGGCTGCTTCGGCTGCCGCTTCCGCCCCGCGCCGACGCCCGCATCAGCATCACGCGGCGGCCACCGGCGCCCACCAGCGGCCCGCGATCCGGCCGGCCGCCCCGCTCACGGTGCACATCGCCGACTACGACGACACCGATCTGCGGCACGTCGACGGCGTGCCCGTTCTCGCCGGTGCCCGACTCGTTCTCGACTGCTGCGACGCCATGCCTCCGGACTCCGCCTTGGCCGTCGCCGACGCCGCACTCACCCTCGGGCTCACCGGCCCCGAACAGCTCCGGGCCGAGCTGCGCCGCCGCCGCGGCAGGCCGGGCTCACGGGGCGCACGCATCGTCGTCGAACGGGCGGCGCCGGGTCCGCAGAGCTGGTTCGAGTCGATGTCGCGGTGGTGGTTGCTGGAAGCCGGGCTACCGCGCCCGCAGCTGCAGGTGCCGTTCCGCACCGGGACGAGCGACCGCGACCCCACCGTCGACATGTGGTTCCCCGAGCAGCGTACGGTCGGGGAGGCCGACGGAGCGGGCAAGTACGATGAGCCCGGGTCGCTGTTCCACGAGAAGCTGCGCGAGGACTGGCTGCGCGACACCTACGGCGTCGAGGTCGTGCGGTGGGTTCCGCGGGAGATGCGCACGCCGGCACGGCGCAGCCTGGTGGTGGCCCGTTTCCACCGAGCATTCGCCCGTGGCCGGCGAACGGCCTGAGCGCTTCTGGCGCTCCAGCAGGTATCCGGCCTCGACCGGCCCGAATTGCCGCCGCAGTGCCAGGTCCGCGCCTACTCCCACACCACCACGTTGCGCCGCACCGGCACCGAGGCCGGGTTGCCGGCGAACAGTTCCGGTGAGCGCTGCCGGATCTGCTCGACGTCGTCGAAGACGGCGCGCAGGTGGGCGCGCATGGCCGTGTGCGCCGCGGCGACGTCGCCCGAGAGCACGGCGTCGAGGATCTCCGCGTGCTGCTCGGTGAAGGCGGGCGGCGCGGTGGCCTGCAGCCCGAGCCTGCGGGCGCGGTCGAGGTGGCCCTTCGCCGACACGACCGTGGCCCACACGCTGCCGTGCCCGGACAGGCGCAGCAGCGCGTGGTGGAACGCCTCGTCGAGTGCGAAGAACTCCTCGACGTCGAGGCCGGGGCGCACCTGTGCGGCGAGGTTCTCGCGCAGCTCGCGCACGATGTCCGGGTCGAGCGTGGCGGGCAGGTGCTCGAGCGAGGCGAGCTCGACGGCCTCGCGGAGGAACTGCGCGTCGGCGACCCGGGCGGGTCGACCCGGGAGACGAACGACCCGACCTGCGGGAAGACCTGCACCAGGCCTTCCTCGGCCAGCAGGATCAGGCTCTCGCGCACCGGGGTGCGGCTGACCCCGAGCTGCGCGGCGAGCTCGTTCTCCGACAGCGCCGAGCCCGGCGGGTACTCCAGCGTGAGGACCTTGCGCCGCAGGGTCTCGTAGACCGTCCTGCGGTTGGTCCTCCGGGTCGCCCGCGTCACCGCCCCAGCCTATCCGCCCTTGCGCCATCTTCGCGACATCTGCTTGTATACCAGCGCTGCGCGACAAGGAGGTTGTGGGAACCGTGAGCACGATCGAACGCGCCGAGGTCTTCGTCGCCTCCCCCGGGCGCAACTTCGTCACCCTGCGCATCACCACCTCCGACGGCGTCACCGGCCTCGGCGACGCCACGCTGAACGGCCGCGAGCTGGCCGTGGCCGCCTACCTGCGCGAACACGTGGTGCCGCTGCTCATCGGGCGCGACCCGGCCCGCATCGAGGACATGTGGCAGTACCTCTACAAGGGCGTCTACTGGCGGCGCGGGCCCGTCACGATGACGGCGATCTCCGCCGTCGACACCGCGCTGTGGGACATCAAGGGCAAGGTCGCGGGCCTGCCCGTCTACCAGCTGCTCGGCGGCCGGTCCCGGGAGGGCGTCACCGTCTACGCGCACGCCAGCGGCGCCGACGTGCCGGAACTGCTGGACGACGTCGAGCGCTTCCTCGAACTCGGCTACCGGGCCGTGCGCGCCCAGGCCGCGGTGCCCGACGTCGGCGGCACCTACGGCGTGCGCAAGGGCGAGGGCGTGTACGAGCCCGCGTCCACCGCGCTGCCCGACGAGCAGCCCTGGGACACCGAGGCCTACCTCGGGTTCGCCCCGAGCTACCTGGAGGCGGTGCGGGAGCGCTTCGGGTTCGGCTTCCACCTGCTGCACGACGTGCACCACCGCCTCACGCCGATCGAGGCCGCGCGCTTCGGCAAGAGCGTGGAGGCGTGCCGGCTGTTCTGGATGGAGGACCCGACGCCTGCGGAGAACCAGGAGGCGTTCCGGCTCATCCGCCAGCACACCACCACACCGATCGCCGTCGGCGAGGTCCTCAACTCGATCTGGGACGTCCAGCAGCTGATCACCGAGCAGCTCGTCGACTACATCCGGACGACGGTCGTGCACGCGGGAGGCATCACCCACCTGCGGCGGATCTTCGACCTCGCCGCCCTCTACCAGGTGCGCACCGGTTCCCACGGCGCCACCGACCTCTCGCCGATCACGCTGGCCGCCGCGGTGCACCTCGACACCGCCGTGCCCAACTTCGGGATCCAGGAGTACATGCCGCACGCCCCGGAGACGATGGACGTCTTCCGCTCCGGCGTGACGTTCGCCGACGGGATGCTCGTCCCGTCGGAGGAGCCCGGCCTGGGCGTCGAGTACGACGCGGAGGCCGCGGCGCGCTTCCCGTACCAGCCGCGCTACCTGCCCGTCGCCCGCCGCCTCGACGGCTCGGTGCACGACTGGTGAAGGAGGGCCCGATGACCGATCACACGCAGACCGGCCCGGCGACCCGGACCACCGGAGACCTGGCCAAGGCCGCAACGTCGGGCTGGCTCGGCACGGCGATGGAGTTCATGGACTTCCAGCTGTACTCGCTGGCTGCCGCCATCGTCTTCAACCAGCTGTTCTTCCCCGACGTCAGCCCGGCGATCGGCCTGATCGCGGCGATGGCCACCTACGGCGTCGGGTACGTCGCGCGGCTCGCAGGCGCGATCTACTTCGGCCGGATGGGCGACCGCATCGGGCGCAAGCGGGTGCTGTACCTGACGATCCTGCTGATGGGTGCCTCCACCACGCTGATCGGCGTCCTGCCGACCTACGCCCAGATCGGGCTCCTCGCCCCGATCCTGCTGGTCGTCCTGCGGCTGGTCCAGGGGTTCGGGGCCGGCGCGGAGATCGCGGGTGCCACCGTGATGCTCGCCGAGTACGCGCCGGTGCGCCGCCGCGGCCTGATCGCCTCGCTGGTCTCGCTCGGCACGAACTCCGGCACGCTCGCCGCGTCCGCGCTGTGGGCGCTCCTGCTGGCGGTGCTGTCGGAGGAGCAGCTGCTGGCCTGGGGATGGCGGCTGCCGTTCCTGCTCAGCTTCGTGCTGATGATCTTCGCGGTGTGGCTGCGCCGGAGCCTCAAAGAGAGCCCGGTCTTCGAGGAACGCGCCGACGTCGTGGACGGGCGGGCGCTGGACCGCACCGAGGCAGAGGGCACGGGCGTGCTGGAGGTCGGGCTGCACCAGCGCAAGGGCAAGGCGTTCTTCCTCGCGCTCGGCCTGCGGTTCGGCCAGGCCGGCAACTCGGGTCTCGTGCAGACGTTCCTCGTCGGCTACCTCGCCACCACGCTGCTCGTCGAGCGGTCGGTGCCGACCGACGCCATCGTCTACGGCTCGCTGCTCGGCTTCGTGACCGTGCCGATCGTCGGGATGCTCGGTGACCGGTTCGGCAGGCGGCCGCTGTACGTCGTGCTCTCGGCGGCCACGGTCGTACTCGCGTTCCCGCTGCTTCTGATGATCACGAGTGGCAGCACGGTCGCGCTGGTGATCGGCATGGTGCTGGCGCTCAACATCGGCGTGCTCGGCCTCTTCTCCCTGGAGAGCGTCACGATGGCCGAGCTCTTCGGCGCCCGCACCCGGTTCACGCAGCTCGCGCTGGCCAAGGAGATCGGCGGCATCCTCGCCACCGCGATCGGGCCCGTCGTCGCGGCCACCCTCACCGCCGTCACCGGGAGCTGGTGGCCCATCGCCGCGATGCTCGTCGCCTACTCCCTGATCACGCTCGCGTCCGCCGTGCTCTCCCCGGAGACGCGTGGGCGGGACCTTGTCGCGTTGGAGTCCGCCGCATGAGAGGCCCCACATGAAAGCCGTTGTCGTGCACGCCGCCGGTGACGTCCGGGTCGACGAACGCCCGGACCCGCAGCCCGGTCCCGGCGAGGTGCTGCTCGCGATGGAGTGGGGCGGCATCTGCGGCTCCGACATCTCCTACTTCCGCCACGGTTCCACCGGCACCGCGGTGCTGCGCCACCCGCTCGTGCTCGGGCACGAGGTGGCGGGGCGGGTCGCCGCGGTCGGCGCGGGCGTGGACGGGATCGCCGAGGGCGACGCCGCCACCGTCCACCCGGCCACGGTGGTCGGTGACCCGCATCTGCCGGACCGGATCGCCGGCCGCACCAACCTGCATCCCTGCGTGCGCTACTTCGGCTCCGCCGCGTTCGACCCGCACACCGACGGCGGGTTCAGCCAGTACCGGGTGGTCCGCGCCGACCAGATCCGCCTCCTGCCCGACGGGGTGGGCACCGAGCACGGCGCGGTGGCCGAACCGCTCGGCGTCGCGCTGCACGCCGTGCACCGGGCGGGCGACGTCCGCAGCCGAACGGTGCTGGTGAACGGTGCCGGACCGATCGGGTCGCTGGTGGTGGCGGCCGCGAAGCACCGCGGCGCGGCGGCCGTGGTGGCCGCCGACGTCGCGGCGCCCGCGCTGGCCGTGGCCGCCGCGATGGGCGCCGACAGCACGGTCGACCTCACCACGTCGTCCCTGCCCGAGGACGTCGAGGTCGTGATCGAGGCGTCCGGTGCACCAGCGGCCCTCGGACCGGTGCTGCGGGCGACCGCCCGCGGCGGCACGCTCGTGCAGGTCGGCAACCTGCCGGGGAGCGCGGTGTCGGCGGTGCTGGGCGACCTCGTGACCCGCGAGATCACCTGGGTGGGTTCCTACCGCTTCGTCGACGAGATCGACGACGCCCTGCTGGCCATGCGCGACGGCCTGGACGTCTCCCCCGTGATCACCCACCGCTTCCCGCTGACCCGGGCGGCGGAAGCACTGGAGGTGGCCGCCGACAGGGGAACGGGAAGCAGCAAGGTCCTCATCGACCTGGGAGCCGGCACAACGACTCCGTAGGGTTCACGGGGCTTTCGGCCAGCACCCTGCAATGCCTCTTCGGGATCACCTGGGGCGCGGCCAGTGTCGGGGCGTCCACACCCGTCGGGACGACCGTCAGGCGCCAGGCCGACGCGCCGGGGCGGCCGGCCGCCGACCAGGCGTCCAACGCCCCCAGGACGCGGTCGGCCAGCGCGGCGCCGCCCGGGCCGAACTCGCGCACGGCCACCACCCCCGCGCCGGTCCCCAGCGGCTCGGCAGGCACCACCGCGGCGGCGCCCCCGCCCGTCATCAACGCCACGGTGCCGCTGGTGGAACCGATCGGGAGCAGGTCGTCGGGCAGCCCGGCGCCGGACTCGACCGCCAGCAGCCGGCAGACACCCGGCTCGGTCAGGGCGAGCCAGAGCCCGAACCCGTCCCAGATGTCCACCGCACCCAGAGGCACTGCCGCCTGCCGCCGCTCCCGCGGGTCACCCAGGATGCGCGCCACCGCCGCCGGATCCGGCTCCGGGGCGTCGTCCGGCGTCTGCACCGCGACGCCCAGCTCGTCGACCAGCCTGCTCGCGTCGGCGCTCGCGGCGGCGCCGCGCAGCCGGATGAACGCGCAGCTGCGCACCGAGTCGGAGCGCAGCATGCCGTCCGTGCCCAGGTCCAGCGCGACCGACAGCTGGCTGCCGCGCACCGCGAGCGGCAGCAGGAGCCGCCCGCCCACCGCGAGTTGGGCGACCCATTCGGGCATGACGTCGTCGCTGCCCACGGTGAGCACGATCCGGTCGTAGGGGCGCCCGGCCGGTGGCCGGCGGCGCCGTCGCCCGCCACCAGCTCCACCCCGTTCACCTTGGCCGACGCCAGGTGCACCGCGGCCCGGTCGACGAGCTCCTCGTCGATGTCGACGGCCGTGACCGCTCCGGCCGGGCCCACGATCCGCGACATCAGGGCGGCGTTGTAGCCCGTGCCCGCGCCGATCTCGAGCACCCGGTGGCCGGGCCGCAGGTCCAGCTGCTCGAGCATGATCGCCATCATCGAGGGCTGCGAGGCCGAACTGGTGGCAACGCCGTCGCTGAACTGCACGGCCACCGCTTCATCGGCGTACGCGAGACCGACCTTGAGCCCCGGCAGGAACAGGTGGCGCGGGATCGCCCGGAACGCCTCCTCGACGGCCGCGGACCGCACCCGCCCCGTGTCCCGCAGGGCATCGACCATCCGGGTGCGCGCCCGCAACGCATCCGCCACCGGGCCGAGTCTGGTACCCCGGGCAGCGCTCGACAACTCGGCGACGGGCCCGGGAGGTCAGTGAGTGCGCATGATCACCAGGTCGTCGGCGTGGACGACCTCGCGACGCTGCTCCGGGGCGAGGTCGCGGGTGCGGCGGCCGATCAGCTCCGGCAGCTCGGCGGCGTCGAACCCGACCACGCCCCGGGCGACGACGACCCCGTACGGACCGACGAGATCGACCACGTCGCCCGCCACGAAGTCACCCGAGATGCCGTGGATCCCGGCCGCGAGCAGGGACCGCCTGCGTTCGATCACCGCGGCCACGGCACCGGCGTCGAGGTCGAGCGCGCCGCGCACGTCGGCGGCGTGGCGGAGCCAGAACCGGCGGGCCGACAACCGCCTGCCGACGGGCGGAACGCGGTGCCGACCTTCGGGCCCGGCTCCGCGACGTCGAGCGCCTCCGCGATGTCCTCCGCCGCGGCGAGCAGCACGGGGATGCCCGCGGCCGCTGCCATCGCCGCCGCGGTGATCTTGGTAGCCATCCCACCGGTGCCGAGCGAGTCGGCCCGCGCCCGCGCCACCTGCACCGCCTCCAGGTCGGACGGCGCCTCCACCTCGGCCAGCAGCGTGGCGCCGGGACGGCGGGGATCACCGTCGTAGAGCCCGTCGACGTCGGACAGCAGCACCAGCGCCTCGGCACCGATCAGGTGCGCCACCAGCGCGGCCAGCCGGTCGTTGTCGCCCACCCGGATCTCGTCGGTGGCCACCGTGTCGTTCTCGTTGACGACCGGCAGCACCCCGAGGCCGAGCAGCCGCTCGAGGGTGCGCTGGGCGTTGCGGTAGTGGGCGCGCCGGATCATGTCGTCGGCGGTGAGCAGCACCTGCCCGATCGGCAGCGAGTGCCTGCCGAACGCGCTGGCGTACGCCTCCGCCAGCATCAGCTGCCCCACCGCCGCGGCGGCCTGCTGGGTGGCGAGGTCACGGGGCCTGCGGGTGAGCCCGAGCGGAGCGAGCCCGGCCGCGATCGCCCCGGACGACACGAGCACCACCTGGCTCCCCGCCGCCCGGCGCGCGGCGAGCGCGTCGACGAGTGCCTGCAGCCGTGCCGGATCGATGCCGCCGTCGATGCTGGTGAGCGAGGACGACCCGACCTTGACGACGACGCGGCGGGCCGCGGCCAGCTGTGCCCGCGCGCTCACGCCGCCTCTCCCATCACTCGTCCTGTTCCGACCACAGTTCCTCATCGGTGCGGTGCCTGCGACGGTCGGCCTTGGCCGCCTTGCGCTCGGCCGCCGACACCCGGTTGCTCTGCTCCAGGCGCCGGTCGGTGCCGCGGCCCGACATCATCACGGCCACCCCGGACGGGGTGCTCGGCTCCCAGTCGAACGTGACGTCGCCGATCGTGACCGGGCAGCCCGGCTCCGCGCCGGCGGCGGCGAGCGCGTCCTCCACGCCCGCGCGGGCCAGCCGGTCGGCGAGGTAGCCGACGGCCTCGTCGTTGTCGAACGCGGTCTGGCGGATCCAGCGTTCCGGCCGGGTGCCGCGCACGATGAAGCCGCCGGGCAGCTCCGGGTCGGCCTCGACCGTGAAGCCGGCATCGTCCACGGCCTGCGGGCGCAGGACGATCCGCGTGGGCTCGGGCGCCGGCTGCGCCGCGCGGTGGGCGCGCACCTGCTCGGCCATCGCGAACGTCAGCTCGCGCAGCCCGGCATGCGACGCGGTGGAGATCGCGAACACCGGCCAGCCGTAGCTCTTCGCGAGCTCGTCGGCCACGATGTCGGCCAGGTCGGCGGCGTCCGGAACGTCGACCTTGTTGAGCGCGATCAGCCGTGGCCGGTCGGCCAGCTCCCCGCCCAGCGCGGGCGTGTACTGGGCGAGCTCGTCCTCGAGCGCCTGCACGTCCGACACCGGGTCACGACCGGGTTCGAAGGTGGCGCAGTCGACGACGTGCACCAGCACGGAGCAGCGTTCGATGTGGCGCAGGAAGTCCAGCCCGAGACCCCGCCCCTCCGACGCGCCCGGGATCAGCCCCGGCACGTCGGCGACGGTGAACACGTCCTCCCCCGCGGTGACCACGCCGAGCTGCGGCACGAGCGTGGTGAACGGGTAGTCGGCGATCTTCGGGCGGGCCGCCGACAGCGCCGCCACCAACGACGACTTGCCCGCCGACGGGAAGCCGACGAGCCCGACGTCGGCCATCGACCGCAGCTCGAGGACGAGATCGCGGGTCTCCCCCGGCTCACCGAGCAGCGCGAACCCCGGCGCCTTGCGCGCGGACGAGGCCAGCGCCGCGTTGCCCAGGCCGCCGCGCCCACCGGCCGCGGCCACGAAACGGGTGCCCGCACCGACGAGATCGGCCACGATGTCGCCGCGGTCGTCGAACACGACCGTGCCGTCGGGGACGCGCAGCTCCATGTCGTCGGCGTTGGCGCCGGCCTTGAACCCGCCCTGCCCCTGCTTGCCGGCACGGGCCGTGGCGTGCGGGTGGTGGTGGAAGTCGAGCAGCGTGTGCACGCCGGGGTCGACGACCAGCACGACCGACCCGCCGCGCCCACCGTTGCCGCCGTCCGGGCCGCCCAGCGGCTTGAACTTCTCCCGGTGCACGGAGGCGCAGCCGTTGCCGCCCGCGCCCGCCGTGGCGTGAATCACCACGCGGTCAACGAACCTCGACATCGACTCTCCTCACACGACAACGGCGGGCCACCCCTGGGGCGGCCCGCCGTTGTCAGGTTCTACTGAAAGGTGCGCAGGCCTCAGGCCTGCGCCGGCACCACGTTGACGACCTTGCGGCCCTTCGCGTAGCCGAACTCGACCGAGCCCTCGACCAGCGCGAACAGCGTGTCGTCGCCGCCCCGGCCGACGCCGAGACCCGGGTGGAACTTGGTGCCGCGCTGGCGGACGAGGATCTCACCCGCGTTGACGGCCTGGCCGCCGAAGCGCTTGACGCCGAGGCGCTGTGCGTTGGAGTCGCGCCCGTTGCGCGAGCTGGACGCACCCTTCTTGTGAGCCATGGTGGCGTCCTCCTACTTCGAGATGCCGGTGACCTGGACCTTCGTCAGAGGCTGACGGTGCCCCTGCCGCTTGTGGTACCCGGTCTTGTTCTTGAACTTGTGGATGCGGATCTTCGGGCCCTTGGTGTGCTCGACCACCGTGGCGGTGACCGAGGCGGCCGCGAGCGCCGCCGAGTCGGTGGTGACGTCGTCACCGTCCACCAGGAGCACGGCCGGAAGGCTCACCGCGGCGCCGGGCTCCCCGTCGATCTTCTCGACGGTGACCACGTCGTCGACGGCCACCTTGTACTGCTTACCGCCGGTCTTGACGATCGCGTACATCGACGCACTGCTCCTGAAGCTCGGGGGTCGTGTCACAGGAAATCCTGCGCGGGCCGCGACTGCTTCACCAGGGCGGCGCTGATTTCCCAGGATACCGGACGGGTTCGGGGGCCGGTCATTCCGGGTCGCCCCGGCGTCTGCGGGCGGACCGGCCGGGCGGGACGCCGCCCGCCGGGACCGGCGCGGCCGGACGGCGGGGCCGGGCTCGGCCTGCGCCGGCACGCTCGCCGGAACCGGCTCCGCCGCAGGCTCCGAGGTGGCCTCCGGGGCGCTCGGCACGGTGAGCACCGCGGCGACGGGCGCGTCGCCCACCGTGGCGGTGGCGCCCCCGCGGTGCGGGTGACGCGGCCGCGACGCGCTTGGGCCGCTCCGGCTCGTCGCCTGCCGCTGCAGGCTCCGCTGCCGCAGGATTCGATGCCGCGGCCGCGACGGCGCTTGGGCCGCTCCGGCTCGTCGCCTGCCGCTGCAGGCTCCGCTGCCGCAGGATTCGATGCCGCGGGCTCCGCTGCTGCCGGCGCGGGGACCTCCGGCGCCTGTGGGGTCTGCACCTGGCGTTCGACGACCTCCGCTGCCGGTGCCGCGGCGACCTCCACCGGGCCTGCCGCGGGCGCGGTCTGCACCACGCCGCGGCGGACGCTGCGCCGCACGCGCCTGCCGGTGGGTGCGGCGGGCTCGGAGGCGGCGGGCTCGGGAACGGCGGGCTCCGACGCGGAAGACCCCGACGACGCAGGGGACTCCGACGGGGCCGACTGGGCGGCGGCCGGGTCGAGCACCGCGGGCGTGACCTCGGCGGGTGCGCCGGCGTCAGCGGCCGCGACCGCGGCGATGGCCCGGCCGCAGCGCTGGAGGGTGCGGCTCGGGAGGCTGCGGCGGGCCTCGGCGTGGCTGCCGTTGCGGCCGCCGTTGTCGGTGCCGGCAGCAGCCGCCACCGGCTCCTGCTTGCGCACGTCGTGGCCGTTGCGCTCATCGCCGTCGCGGCGCCCCCGACCGCCGCGCGACCGGCGCCCCTCCCGTTCGGGCCGCTCGAAGCGGTCAGAACGGTCGGAACGGCCGCTGCCGACGGCAGGCTCGGTGTTGACGATCACGCCCCGGCCCCGGCAGTGCTCGCACGGGGTGGAGAAGTGCTCCAGCAGGCCGCCGCCGACCCGCTTGCGGGTCATCTGGACGAGCCCGAGCGAGGTGACCTCGGCCACCTGGTGGCGGGTGCGGTCGCGGGCGAGGCATTCGGTGAGCCTGCGCAGCACGAGGTCGCGGTTGGCCTCGAGCACCATGTCGATGAAGTCGATGACGATGATGCCGCCGATGTCGCGCAGCCGGAGCTGGCGCACGATCTCCTCGGCCGCCTCGAGGTTGTTGCGGGTGACCGTTTCCTCGAGGTTGCCGCCGGAGCCGGTGAACTTGCCGGTGTTGACGTCGATGACCGTCATGGCCTCGGTGCGGTCGATCACCAGCGTGCCACCGGACGGCAGCCACACCTTGCGGTCGAGCGCCTTGAGCAGCTGGTCGTCGATCCGGAACTCGGCGAACGAGTCGTTCTGGCCGACGTGGCGGAGCACCCGGTCGGCGAGCTCCGGCGCCACGTGCGTGACGTAGCCCGACACGGTGTCCCACGCGTCGTCGCCGTCGACGACGAGGCGGGAGAAGTCCTCGTTGAACTGGTCGCGCACGACCTTGATGAGCAGGTCGGGCTCCTCGTAGAGCAGCACCGGCGCCTTGGGCTTCTGCGGCCCGGTGGTCTCGGCCTTGCCCTTCACGACCTCCCACTGCGCCTGCAGCCTGCGGACGTCGCGTTCGAGGGCCTCGTGGCTCACGCCCTCCGACGCGGTGCGGATGATGACCCCCGCCTCGCTGGGGACGATCTCCTTCAGCATGTCCTTGAGCCGCTTGCGCTCGACGTCGGGCAGCTTGCGGCTGATCCCGGCGGCGCCGCCGCTCGGCACGTAGACGAGGAAACGCCCGGCCAGGCTGATCTGGGTGGTCAGCCGCGCACCCTTGTGGCCGATCGGGTCCTTGGTGACCTGCACGAGCACGCTGTCCCCGCTGGAGAGCGCCTGCTCGATGCGGCGCTGCTTGCCGCCGAGGCCCGCGGCGTCCCAGTCGACCTCGCCGGCGTACAGCACGGCGTTGCGGCCACGGCCGATGTCGACGAACGCGGCCTCCATGCTCGGCAACACGTTCTGGACGCGGCCGAGGTAGATGTTGCCCACCATCGAGCCGCCGTCGCGGCCGGCCACGAAGTGCTCGACGAGGACGTCGTCCTCGAGCACCGCGATCTCGACGCGGTCGCCGCGCTCCCGCACCACCATCGAACGGTCCACCGACTCGCGGCGGGCCAGGAACTCGGCCTCGGACAGGATCGGCGCCCGGCGACGTCCCGCGTCGCGCCCGTCCCGGCGGCGCTGCCGCTTGGCCTCCAGCCGGGTGGAGCCACGGACGCTCTGCACACCGTCGCCCTCGTCCTCCCGCGCCTCGCGGGGAGTCCGGACCCTCGTGACCGTGTTGGGCGGGTCGTTCTCCTCACCGTTGTCGGTGTCGTCGGCGGACCCGCGGCGGCGACGGCGGCGGCGCCGACGGCGGCTGGCGCCGGCATCACCGTCGCCCTGGCCCGCGTCGTCCTGCTCGCCCTCGTCGTCGGATTCGTCCTCGGTGTCACCGCGGTCGGTGTCGGTGTCACCGCGGTCGCGGTCGGTGTCGGCGCGGTCGGTGTCGTCGTCGGACGACCCGTCACCGTCGTCGGTGGCGGTGTCCGCGGAGCCACCCGCGCCGTCCTCGCCGGTCTCGTCGTCGGTGCCGTCCGCGCCACGGCCACGGCCGCGACCACGGCGGCCGCGGCGCCTGCGCCTGCGGCCGGAGCCGTCGTCGGAGTCGTCACCCTCGTCGTCGGCGGGAGCCGGGGCGGCGTCGGTGACGGGCTCCGCGGCCGGTTCCTCCACGGGGCGCTCGACGGGCTCGGGCGCGGCCCGCCTGCTCGACCGGGTGGGGGCCTGGAACAGCGGGGTGGGCGGGGCGAACACCGGCGCCAGCGGGGCGGCCGGATCCTCGGCAGGCTCGGGCTTCTCCTGCTCGGCCGTCTCGTCCTGCGCGGCCGCGACCGGCTCCGGCTCGGGGTTCAGCGTGGCGGCGACCTGCTCGGCCACCTTCCTGTCGACGCTGGACTGGGCGCTGCGCACCTCGACACCCAACGAAGCGAGCGCCGCGAGCACCTCGCGGCTCGTACGTGCGAGCCTTCTGGCGAGCGCGTGCACCCGCATCCTTTCCGGGAGATCGTCCAGCGCGGGTACGGTGGCGGGCCCGCCGGGGCTACCGGCGGGCGCTTCGGTATTCGACATCCAGCTCCTCCGCCCCCGGGCGCCTCCGGTCCGGAGGCGGCCGCGCAGGGGCCACGTGCAGTTCTCTCGCCGCGCTGCGCGACGAGCAATCCTCGGGTCTCGCTCCGCCCCGGGAGGGCGGCACTCCTCGACGGCGACCCGACCCCAACGGATCGGCCCCGGGTGGTGACCCGGTCTTAGCCGAGAGGGTCGGCCAGGTCACCACGATGGTCGAGCAGTCCCTGGGCCGCCCGGGTCGCCCTGGCGGGCGATGGCGGCCTGAGGCCCGCGACAACATCGAGTGCACCCAACACGTCGTCGGGTCGAACGGCGGGTGTCGTCTGCCGCACGACCGCCGTCAGTATCGCACAGACTCCCGCCCGATCGGGGGGCATCGCGCGTGCGCCACCCGACGGAGCGGCGTCGTCCAGGTCCGGATCCCGCACGTCCGCACGTACGAGCGCCGCTCGGACGTCGATCATGCGACGGCCCGACGGTGTGACGCGTTCGACGACGACGGACTCCCGCTCGAGGAGCGCGGACAGCGCGGCCCGCAGCTCCGCCGGGTCGACACCGGGCAGCTCGACGACCCAGCTGCTCGCCTCGATCCGGTCGGCGAGCGACGGCCCTTCGGCGACGGCGGCGGCCAGCACGTCGAGCCCGTCGGGCAGCGCCGCGTCCAGGGCCGACGCCAGCGCCGCGGGATCCACGGGGCTGGTCAGCCCGATCTCCACGTACTCGGCTTCGCTCGCCGTGCCGGTGGGCGCCGCGCCGATCCAGGACAGGCGCGGGTGCGGGCTGAACCCGTGCGAGTGCGCCACCGGCACCCCGGCGCGCCGCACGGCCCGTTCGAAGCTGCGCGCGACGTCGCGGTGGGAGAGGAACCGCAGCCGCCCCCGCTTCGCGAAGCGCAACCGCACCCGCTGGACGGTGGGTGGGGCGGGGTTGGCGGCCTCCCCGGGACGCACACGAGCCATGGCGCGCAGTCTAGGCAGGAGCGGCTACCCGCCCCAGGCGGCGACCAAGATCCGAGGTAGCGGTTGTCCATCGTCGCGCCGGCAACGGTGAGCAACCGATACAGCAGATCATGGTCGACCGGCGGCGATGCGGCGCGCCTGAGCCGCGGCACGGTAGAGGGTGCACGGCCAGTGAGGCGCGATCCGCACCTGCGAGCAGCAGCCGACGCACCGGCCGTCCCGGCCGCTGACGTGCAGCTCCAGCAACGCAGCCCACACCTGGGGCATCGCGGCCAACTCCACCGCGAAGGGCCACTCCGCCAGCGACTGCTCGTTCTCACGCACACACCGAGCGTCGCGGCACGGGAGGTTCGTTCACACCCCGTGACACTGCGATCCTATGGCGTGATTCCCGGTCCCGCGGGGAGTAGGTTCGCGACCGTGGTCGCCCGCTCCGCCCGGCTCCGCGAACAGCTGGCACTCGCCGAATCCTTGCGCGCCGACGGCCGGGCGTGGCGCGACGTCGCCGCCGCCGTACGCACCCGCTACGGGCTGAACGCCCGGGTCGCGATGCGGATCGCCCACGGCTGGACACAGGCGGAGGCGGCACAGGTGTGGAACCACCGCTGGCCCGACGAGCCGAAGACGTTCAAGAACATCTCCTATTGGGAGAACTGGCCCAGCCCCACCGGCACATGCCGTCGCTGCACGTGCTCGACCGGCTCGCACAGATCTACGAGTGCGACGCCGCCGACCTGCTCGCCGGCTGGGGAGAGCACGGCGGCGACCAGGTCTCCGACGGCGGCACCGAGCCGGAGACGCTCGCGTGGCAGGTGAGCAACCTCGATCTGCACCAGCTCACCCGCGCCGTCGCGGACTGGGCCGACCGGCTGCCGGACGACCAACGCCGCGCTCTCCTCCTGAAGCTGAGCACCGCCGCCACCGTGGCAGCCGGGCGCAGTGGCGGACGACCGCCCGCCGCGCTCGGCCGAGGCCCTTCGCCTCACGAACTGGCCGGACTCTGGGCGAGTCGCTATACCTACGTCAGCACGGGTCGGGCCGCGGATCTCGAGGGCGTGCACCGGATCGAGCTCCGCGCGGCGGGAGGCCGGCTCGTCGGCAGGAGCGAACCGACGGACACCGGCATCCTCGAACTCGACCTCGCCGCCGACGGCCTGCTGGTCACGGGCAGCTGGACCGAGCGCACCGCACCCTCCGGCTACTACCGCGGGGCCATTTACCACGGGATCGTTCAGTTCGTGCTCGATCCCACCGGCCGCTCCATGATCGGCCGCTGGCTCGGGCCCGACCGCCATTTCGAGATCAACTCCGGCCGATGGGAGCTGCACCGGACGGAATGACCGCGCCGTGGCCCGTCACCGGGTTCAAGATCTCGAGTAGCGGTTGTCCATGGTCGCGGCGACAACGATGGACAACCGCTACCGCGGATCATGGAACCGGAAGCGGGCCACCACCGTCTGTGCCGGGCATGTCGATCGATCTCACCCACCCGTTCCGCGGCTCCGCCGCCATCGCCGCCGGGCTCGTGACGTGGGGGCAGCTGCGCGGGCCACGGTTCCAGCGCCTCTTCCCCGACGTGTACGCGCCCGCCGACCTCGAACCGGACCTCGCGGTGCGCTCCGCGGCGCGGCCGTGCTGGTCGCGGGCCCCGGCGTGCTCGCCGGGTACTCGGCGGCCGAGGTCCTCGGCGCCTCGTGCGGCCCGCCCGATGCTCCGGCGGAGGTCCTGTTGCTGGGCCCGGGCCGCAGTCGTACCGGTGCCCCGGGTTGCGGGTGCACCGCGACCTCATCGATCCCGGCGAAACCACCGCGGTGGGCCCGTACGAGATCACCACCGCTGTCCGCACAGCGTTCGACCTCGCCCGGTGGGTGCCCGCGCTGCGGGAGAAGGTGGTCGCAGTCGACGCACTCGCTCACGCCTGCACGATCGCGCTGGAGGACGTTCTGCGGTTGCGCAGGCGCCACTCCGGCGCTCGGGGCGCCCAGCACATCGTCCCCGTTCTCCGCCTCGCCGACGCCAGGGCCGAGTCGCCGATGGAGACCCGGATCCGGATGGCACTGCACGAGCACGGCGTGCCAGCGCCGCGAGTCCAGTTCGAGGTCGAGGCGGGTGGCCGAACCCGCAGGTTCGACCTGGCCTACCCCTCGGTGAGGCTCGCGATCGAGTACGACGGCCGGGACCACCGCGGGCAGGAGCGGGCACACCGGGATCTCCTCCGCGAGGCCGCCCTCGTCCGGCTCGGCTGGACGATCCTGCGGTTCGACGCCTGGACGGTATACTGCCACCCCGCCCGGATCGCCGGCACCGTCGCCTACGAGCTCCGCCGCCGCGGCTACGTCGCCGCCTGACCCCGGCCGGCGGTCGTCGACGCCTTCCTGCGCGCCCACAAGAAGTAGGAGAGCGCGCAGAGATGACCCGCCGGCCCGGAACCGTCGTCGCCCGAGCGACCTTCCAGCGTGCGCTTGATGACCTCGGCCCCGCGGTCCATGCTCGCCTGGAAGGCGGGGCCGAGGTCGTCGGGTCGGAGCTCGCGGGTCCACACGAACCGGCAGCCGCCCTCTTCCGGCACGACCCGCATCTCCGCGCTGTCGTGCTCTGGCCGGACGTCGCCTCCGACCACGGCGTAGCCGACCCGCCGCTCGTCGTCGTCGAGAGAGAGGAACCGTTCGTGGACGACCGTCCCGTCGGCGAACGTGACGACCCGGATCTCCCCGTCGACCTCGCACCCGACGACGAACCCGGGGGCCATGCGCAGCGGCCCGGAGGCGAAGTCGCGGATCACGTCCCAGACGTCCGCGGGCGGTGCGGCGATGGAGAACTCGGTACGCAGATGTGCCATGCCACCAGCCTGGCTCCGCTCCGCGCCGACGTATTGAACATCCTTGCGGGAGTTGTCGGACCCCGCACGTACCGTCCGTGAGATGCTGTCGATCGCCGAAGTCGCCACCCGGCCCGATGTCGCCGTGAGCACCGTGGTGTGCCGGGAGCACGATCGCCGCTGGTCCACTTCCGAGGTGCCTGGGGAGCACCGCCTGGTGCTCGTCCGGTCGGGCCGGTTCCGCCGCGCGAGCGCGCAGGGCGCCACCGATCTCGACCCGACGCTCGGGTACGTCGCACGGCCCGGGGTGGAGGAGCGCTTCGCCCACCCCGCAGGCGGCGACGTCTGCACGTCGATCTCCTTCGCGCCGGGCCGGTGGGCGGCGCTGTGCCGTGCCGCCGCCCGCTCCGACTTCTACGTCGACGCGCGCGCCGACCTCGCCCACCGGAGGTTGCTCGCCGCGCGGAGCGATCCGGACTACGCGCTCGTCGAGCAGCTGCTCGCCCTGCTCTCCGCCACGGTCGGTCTGCTCCCCGCCGGATCAGCGGGCGCACGGGCGGTCGTCGCCGCGGCCCGGGAGGCCATCCACGCCGAGGCTCCCGCCGCCCGTGGCCTGTTCCCCCTCGCCGATCTCCTCGCGGTCTCGCCCTACCGGCTGAGCAGGGCGTTCTCCCGCGAGACGGGCGTCTCGGTCACGCGCTACCGCAACCGGGTCCGCGTCGGGCGGGCGATGGAACGCCTGGAACGGGGCGAGCACAACCTCGCCCTGCTGGCGGCCGACCTCGGCTTCGCCGACCAGGCCCACCTCACCCGCACCGTGCGCGAGCACACCGGCCACACCCCCGCGGTGCTGCGGAGCGTGCTCGGTCAGGCGGGCTCGACGGCCGCCAGGAGCGGGTTGCGGTAGGTGTGGGTGGCGTTCAGCCTGCTCATCAGGTATGGCCCGGCCTCCTGCGACTGGTACCTCGGCTCCTCCCCCGGCGCGAGGCAGGCCGGGAGGCAGCTGATCTCCGCGTGGAACGGCGGGGTGACGAAGAGCGGCATCGAGTAGCGGTCGGTGTTCGGCGGGTTCACGACGCGGTGGGGGTTGGAGACCCAGCGGTCGTTCGTCCAGATCGCCATCAGGTCGCCGATGTTGACGACGAGCAGGTCGTCGGGGATGCCGACCTCGATCCACGTGCCGTCGCGCGTCATGACCTGGAGGCCACCCACACCGTCGTCGGCGAGGAGGGTGACGGTGCCGTAGTCGGTGTGGCGCCGCAGCCGAGCTGGTCGGGGCCGGGGGTCACGGTCTCCTGCGGCGGGTAGTGCAGGTGGCGCAGGTGGTACATGACCTCGCCACCTGGCCGGTCGAGCAGGAAGTCGTCGTGCCGGCCCAGCGCCCGGGCCATCGCCCGCTGCACCCGCTGCGCCGCCTCGATCCCCTGGGCGCGGTAGGCCTCCCAGGCCTGCCGGAACGCCGGGTCGGATGGCCACTGGTTGGGCCCGAACGTCGGGATGCCCGCCTGCACCTCGGGGTGATCGGGCCCGTGTTCGCCGCCGGTGTCGAGCGACTCCTTGAGGTCGGCCGCGCCCTCCTCGTCGCTCTTCTCGGCCGCGATCCCGACGTACCCGCGGTGGTTGGCCGACTTCCCGATCGCGATCTCCAGCTTCTCCTCCACGGGCAGAGCGAAGAAGCGGTGCATCGCGGAGAACATCGCGTCCTTGACCGCCGGGTCGACGCCGTGGCCCGCGATGAGGAAGAAGCCGATCTCGCGGCAGATCCGGTCGATCTCCGCGGCCGTGGCGTCCTGCTCGGGGCTCGGCGGGGCGCCGGTGGCGAACGAGCTGACGTCGACGGTGGGCAGGGTCTCGGTCACGGGTTCCTCCTGAGTCAGATGTTCAGCCGGCGCCGTACCGCGGCCGCCCGTTCGGCGGCCTCGGCGAGCACCGCGGCCTCGTCGACGCGCGTGAGGCGCCGGTCCCGCAGCACCCACTCGCCGTCGCAGAGCACGGACTCGACGTTCTCGGACTTGCACGCGGTCACCAGCGCGGACACCGGGTCGGCGGCGGTGGCGAAGTTCGCGGTGTACGGGTCGAGCACCACGAGGTCGGCCCGCTTCCCGACCTCCAGCGAGCCGACGAGATCGCCCATGCCGAGTGCCGCGGCCCCGTCGGCGGTGGCCATCCGCAGCACGCGTGCCGCCGGGAGCACGGTGGGATCGCGCCGCACGCCCTTCTGGACGATCGCGGCGAGCCACATCTCGTCGATCATGCTCATGCGGTTGTTGGACGGCGCCCCGTCCGTACCCAGGGCGACGTGCACGCCGGCGTCGAGCATGTCGGCGATCCGCGGCGTACCGAGGATCTTGAGGTTGGACGCCGCGTTGTGCGAGACCGGGCAGCGGCGCTCGGCGAGCAGCGCGATCTCCTCGTCGTCCACCCAGGTGGCGTGCACCGCGAGCAGGTCGGGGCCGAGCGCGCCGAGCCGCTCCAGGTGCCTGACGGTCGTGGTGCCCCGGGTGGCGACGGAGTGCTCGTTCTCCTCCGACACCTCCGCCACGTGCATCTGTACGACGGTGCCGAGCTTCCGGGCCCGCGCCAGGGTTGCGGTGATCAGCTCGTCGGAGCAGTTGAAGATCGTGCGCAGGGTGTAGGAGAAGCGGAGCAGCCCGTTGCCGTGCCAGCGCTCGACGAGCTCGTCCTGAGCGGCGAGCACCTCATCCGTCGTCTCGCGGTCACCGAGCGGGCGACCGTCACCGGAATCCATCGCGCTGCGCCCGAGCAGCGCCCTGATCCCGACGGCGTCGATCCCGCGGGCCATCCCGTCGACGTGCCTGCCGCCGGGATCGGCGAGCAACGTGCAGCCGTTGCGGACCTGTTCGATCGCGCAGACCAGCGCCGAGAGCTCGGAGTCGGACTCGTCGAGGGCCAGCTCGTAGGGCCAGATCCGCTCGTGCAGCCAGGTGATCAGGCCGACGTCGTCGCCGAGCCCGCGGCCGAGCTGCTGGCTGGTGTGGCAGTGCGTGTTGACGAACGCGGGGATGACGATCCGGCCCGGCGCCGCGACGGTCTCCGCGGCCGGCCAGGAGGTGGGCGCCGGACCGAGGTGGGTGATCTCCCCGCCGATGACCTCGACGTAGCCGGTGAACGGCTCGGCCGTCACCGGCACGACGAGCACGGGTCCGATCCTGACGTCGACCATCACGTCCCTCCCCGCACGAACGGCACCGCGAGCGCCGCGGGTGTGCCGCTGCGCCGGGCCCGCACCATCAGGGCGAGCAGCGTCACCACGTACGGCAGCGCGAGGAACACCTCGTAGGGGATCTCGGTGGCGGTGCCCTGCAGCCGCAGCTGGGCGGCGTCGCAGAGCCCGAAGAGCAGCGCGCCGGCCACCGCGCGGCCCGGGCGCCAGCGGGCGAAGACGACCAGCGCGAGCGCCACCCACCCGCGCCCGGCGGTGACGTTCTGGACGAAGAGACCGAGCGGGCCGCAGACGAGCATCGCCCCGGCCAGCCCCGCGAGCGCGCTCCCGGCGACGGTGGCGAGGCTGCGCACCCGCGGGATGCGGTACCCGAGCGCGTCCACGGCCTCCGGCGCCTCACCCGCGGCGCTGAGCACGAGCCCGGCCGTGGTGCGGGTGAGCAGGAACCACACCGCGGCCAGCACGACCAGCACGATCACGACGAGCGGCGCCATCGACAGGCTCGGGATCCGCGGTGGCGCCTGGCCGATCGCGTACGACTGCTCGAACAGGTAGGTCGTCGCGGAGCCCGCGAACAGCGTGAACGCCAGCCCGGTGACGATCTGGTCGGCCCGGACCACCACCATCAGCAGCGCCAGGACGGCGCCGCACGCCGCACCGGCCACCAGCCCGCCGCCGAGCCCGAGCCACGGGGTGCCGCTCGCGAGGGTGGCGAGGTACCCGGCGAGCGCACCGAACAGCATGGTGCCCTCCAGGCCGAGGTTGAGCACGCCGGCCCGCTCGGTGATCAGCTCCCCCAGGGCGCGACGGCCACGGGGATCGCGAGCCGGATGGCCGCCGCGAGCGTCGCGAACGTGAGCAGGGTGTCCATCAGCGCCTCCCCCGCCTGCTGAGGGCCTCACCGGCCACGAAGAAGACGACGATCAGCGCCTGGATCACCCCGACGGTCGTCGACGGGATGACGAACACCCGCTCGGCCTCGTCGAAGCCGACCGTCAGCCCGGCCAGCAGCAGCGCCGCCACGAGCACGCCGAGCGGGCGCAGCCGCCCGAGCAGCGCCACGATGATCGCGGTGAAGCCGTAGCCGGTGGCGAAGGCCGGCGTCATCCGCTCGGTCACGCCTGCGACCTCGACGAACCCGGCCAGTCCCGCGAACGCCCCGGCCAGCGCGAGCACCGCGAACCGCACGCGCTCCGGACGGGCCTCGTTGACGGCCAGCACCTCCGGGTTGGCGCCGAGCACCTCGACCCGGAAGCCGAATCGGCTGCGCGTCAGCACTGCCGCGAGCGCGGGCACCGCGAGCAGGGCGAGGACGAAGCCCAGGTGGATGGTGGTACCCGGGATGTCGGGCAGTGCTGCGTCCCCGATGGGCCCGCTCTGCGGGGTGAACGAGCCGGGGTCGCGGATCCCGACCCGCACCGCCCAGGCGAGCCCGGCAGCGGCGACGTAGTTGAGCAGCAGGCTCGTGATCACCACGCTCGCGCCGAACCGGGCCAGCATCCACGCGGTGATCCCGGCCCACGCCGCGCCGGTCGCCACGGCGACGACGAGCCCGCTGAACAGCAGGAGGACCCCCGGCAAGGGCGGACCGACCGTGACCCACGCCGTGCCCGCGAGCGCACCGGCGATGTACTGCCCCTCGGCCCCGATCGTGAACACCCGCGCTCGGTAGGCGACGGCGATGCCCAGCCCGAGCAGGACCAGCGGGGTCGCCATGACCGCGGTGTCGATCAGCCCGCGCGTGCGCCCGACGACGCCGAGCGCCACCTCCCCGTACGCCGAGAGCGGTGCCACACCTTCGACGGCCATCAGCACGCCGCCGACGACCAGCGCGGCGAGCACCGCTCCGACCGGGACGGCGACGAGGCCGATCCTGGTGTCCGGCCCGCGCAGGACGCGCCCGAGCACACCGTCGGGCGCAGGGGCGGTCGCCGGGTCGCGGGTCACGGTCACGCCGGCAGCCCTCCCGCCATCGCGAGGCCGACGGCGCCCCGGTCGTACGGCGGGGTGAACGGGTCGGTCGCCCGCCCTCCGACCAGCACGATCAGCCGGTCGGCCACGGCGAACAGCTCGTCGAGCTCGGCACCGAACCAGACCACGGCCGCACCGTCGGCGGCTGCCGCGAGGATCCGCTCGCTGACCATCCGAGCGGCCTCGGGGTCGAGCCCACGGGTCGGCTGGGCGGCGACCACGAGGCGCGGGCCTGCCGCGAGCTCGCGGGCCAGCACCAGTTTCTGGGCGTTCCCGCCCGACAGGCTCGAGGCGAGGGCGGACGGCCCGCTGCCCCGCACGTCCCACTCCGCGAGGACGGGCTCGACGCGAGCCCGGCGGCGGGCGGCAGGCGGGCGGTGCCGGTCGCCACGGCCCAGTTCGAGGTTGTCGGCGAGCGTGAGCGGCCCGGCGAGTGCCCGCCGGTACCGGTCGGCCGGGACGTAGGCGATGCCCTCGGCGACGCGCTCCCGCGGCGCACCCACCGGCACCGGCGTCCCGTCGACGGTGACGCTGCCCCGGTCCGGTGCGGCGATCCCGGCGAGCAGCTCCTCCAGCTCGAACTGCCCGTTGCCGTCCACGCCCGCTACGCCGAGCACCTCGCCCGCGCGGACCTCCAGATCGAGCGGCTGCAGCCGCCCGCGGCCCGCTCCGTCCAGCCTCAGGCTCACCGCGTCGGCGGGCTCGGGGCGGAGATGCCCGAGTCGCCGTGCCGAAACGTCCGACTCGCCGTGTCGCGATGTCGGACTCGCGCTGTGGGGGACGGGTCCTGCGTTCCGGTGCGGCGAATTCTCGCCGACCATGAGCGTCGCGAGGCTCGCGCGGTCGTGCCCCGACACCGGGTCGCCCGCGCACACCACCGCGCCGCGTCGCAGCACCGTGACCCGGTCGCAGCCGGCAAACACCTCGGACAGGCGGTGCGTGATGATCACGATCGCCCGGCCGTCGTCGGCGAGGGAACGGCACACGCGCAGCAGCGTCTCCGCCTCGGCGTCCACGAGCACGGCGGTGGGCTCGTCGAGGATCAGGAGGCGGGCGTCGGCGTCGAGCGCGCGCAGGATTTCGAGGCGCTGCTCCTCCCCGACCGAGAGCCGGTCGACGGGCACGTCCGCGCGCACCGGGAGGCCGTAGCGCTCCGCCAGCTCCTCCACCCGACGCCGCGCCTGCCGGGACCCCGGCCGCAGGCGTCCGGACGGGCGGGCGAGGGCGAGGTTCTCCCCCGCGGTCAGCGTCGGGACCAGCGTGAAGTGCTGCTGGACCATCGCGACCCCGCGCTCGCGCAGCGCGCGGGGGCTGAACTCGCCGGCGGGCTGCCCCGCGACCTCGACCGTGCCCTCGTCGGGCCGGTCGAGGCCCGCCAAGATCCGCATCAGCGTGGTCTTGCCCGCCCCGTTCTCGCCGAGCAGGGCGTGCACCTCGCCCTCCCGCAGCTCGAGGTCGACGTGGTCGAGAGCGGCGGGTCCGGCGCCGAAGCTGCGCCGGATGCCGCGCAGCGAAGCCGCCTGGGTCACTGCGTGTTCATCGGGACCGTGAGCGCCCCGCCGCGGATGTCGGCGAGCTTCTGCTCGTAGGTCGCCATCACGTCGGCCGGGATCCGGTCCCGCCACGCCGGGTTGATCACGACGTCCATCGCGTCGTCGGTCATCCCGACCTCGTAGTAGCGGGTGGGGTTGACCTTGCCCGCGACGACGTCGGCCACCATCGGCGCGAACACCTTGTCGAGGTTCCAGGTGAACGACGCCAGCACCTGTCCCGACAGGCCGGACATGTCACCGGTGTAGCCGTTGGCCACGGCGCCGCGCTCGGTGGCGGCCTCGATCTGGCCGAACGTCGGGCCCTGCCCGCAGCCGACGAACATCGTGGCGCCCTGGTCGGCCTGTCCCAGCGCGGCCTCCTTCGCCCGCTGCACGTCGGACCAGTCGCCGATCGCGACGAACGAGCCCGTGGTGTCGGGCCGCACGAGCTTCGCGCCGTCCAGGTAGGCGTTGTACATCGCCCGGCACACCGGGATGTCGAACCCGCCCGCCCCGGCCACGCTCCCGCCCTGCGTCACCCCGGCGCCGAGGATGCCCTCCAGGTAGGTGGCCTCCCAGAACGGCTGCGAGTAGTCCGCGACGTTCGCCGCGACGTCGCCGAACCCACCTGCGTAGGCGAAGATCGTGTTCGGGAACTCCGCCGCGACCTGCTTCACGTCGTCGCCGTAGTTGAACGAGTGCGCGACGATCGGGTTGTACCCCTGCTCGGCGAAGCTGCGCAGGGCGCGCACGGCGTCGGCCCCGGGGTTGACGTTCTCCTGCACCGCGAAGTCGGCGATCACACCGGCGTCCTCGAGCTTCTGAGCGCCGGTGAGCGCCGCCTCGCCCCAGGACCCGTCCCGGAACTGCGGGTAGTAGACGATCGCCAGCCGGGGCCCGGCCGACGCGGCGGCGGCGTCCGCGGGTGCGGTGTCGCGACGGCCTGCATCGCCGCAGCCGGCCAGCACGAGCAGCACGGTCGCGACGGTGGCGGCGAGCAGGGCGTGGCGGCGCCGCCGTGGGCCGGAGGAGGAACGCATCGGCAGTGTCCTTCGGTTCGGGGTGCCTTCGGCTCGGGGTGCCCGAACGCTAGGTCGGCCGCGTCACCGTGGGATGTCGTCCTGTTTCCGGCATGTTGCGATTTCTCACGCGAATCACGCGGGCGATCGTGCCGTGACGAGGACCAGCGTCGCGCCGACGTCGGGCCCAACCCGCCAGCGGTGCGGGACCGCGCCCTCGTGCCAGATCGAGTCGCCTGCGTGCAGCTCCTCGACCCGGCCGGTGCCGAACTCGACCAGCACCACCCCGTCGAGCACGTGCAGGAAGTCCTCACCGCTGTGGTCGAACCAGCTCCCGGCCGCCTGCCCGGGCTCGATGACGGCGCGGCGGGCCTCCATCAGCCGTCCCGGCGCGCCGGCCAGGAGAGCCGACTGCGCCACCCCCGGCGTCTCGTCCATGCCCGTGGCCATCCCCTCACCGCCCCGGACGACGACGATGCCCTCGTCCACACTCGTGGGGAGCAGGTCGGTGGCGCCGATCCCGAGCGCACCGGCCAGCTTGTAGAGAGTGGCCACGCTCGGGGACGAGCGACCGTTCTCGATGTTGGACAGGAACGGCTGCGACAGCGACGCCCGCTGCGCCAGCTCGCGGGTGGACATCCCGCTGCGCCGCCGCGCCCGGCGCACCGACGAGCCGATGGCGGCCATCATCGCCGCCTCGCCTGCGTCTCGCTGCCCGTCCGTCACCGGGCCATCCTCACCTACAGTCGATAGCTGAGAACAATCAGTAGGACGACCGTCACCGGTCCAGCGTGGCGATTGCGGCGTCGGGGCCTTCCCAGACGTGCGCGCTCCACCCGTGGGCCCGCGCCGCCTCGACGTTCTCCGGTTTGTCGTCGAAGAACACGACGTCGCCCGGTTCCGTCCCGTAGACGGCGTCGGCGTGGGCGTAGATCTCCGGATCCGGCTTGACCAGCTCGACCTCGGCGGAGAACACGAGGTGCCCGACGTCCGCGCTCCACGGCGCCGCCCGCACGGCCGCCGCGAGCGGCCCCGGCGCGTTGGACAGCACGCCGAGCCGGACGCCACTGCCCCGCACGTGCGCGAGCAGGTCGGCGCTCGCCGGGGGCAGCGTGGACCACTTCGTCGAGTCCATGTCCGTCAGCCGCCGCAGCAGGCCCGGCTCGGGCGCGCGCCCCAGCGCCCGGACCACGCCCGTCCAGTAGGCCTCGGCGCTGCCACCCAGGTCGTAGGTGAGGCGGCCCGGCCAGTACGCGGCCGCGAACTCGTCGGCCGAGACCCCGACCTCCGCGGCGAGGCGCGGAAGCACCGCACCGGAGGACACGAGCACTTCGCCGAGATCGAACACCACGGTGCGGGAGCGTTCCACCCGTCCCACGGTAGCCACCGCAGATCGTGGCGAGGCAGCCTGCCGTGAGCGGTGTGAGCGCGGCGCCAGCGCGCTGTGAGCGTCCCCTCGGAGCATCGGGCCCGACGACGAGCCCGGAGGGGATGAGATGACCGACACAGCCGGAGTTCTGGAGCGGGTCGGGTGGAGAGCCGTCGCGCCGCTCGGCGTCGGCGCGTTCGCGATCGGCACCGACCTGTTCGTCGTCGCCGGGGTGCTCCCCGGCCTCGCGGCCGACCTCGGCGTCACGGTCGGGGCCGCCGGGCTGACGGTGACCGTGTTCGCGATCGCGTACGCGATCGGCGCACCGGTGCTCGGCGCCCTGCTCGGAGCGCGGCCGCCGCGGCAGGTGTTGGTCGGTTCGCTGGTGCTGTTCGTCCTGTGCAACGCGGGGTCGGCGCTCGCGCCCGGTCTCGCGGTGCTGCTCGCGACCCGGGCGCTCGGCGCGCTCGCCGCGTCGGCCTACGTTCCGGTCGCGGGTGCCGCCGCCATCGCCGCCGCTCCGGCGGGCCGGCGTGGTCGCGCGCTCGGCGTGGTGCTGGCGGGGTCGGCGCTCGCGATGGTGCTGGGCGCCCCGCTCGGCGTGCTGCTCGCGTCGCTGCACTCGTGGCGGGCGGCATTCTGGCTGGTCGCACTGGTCGCGGCGGCCACCGTTGTCGGGTTGGTGCGCAGCGGCGTCGGGGCGGGTCCATCGCCGTGCTCGACGCTCGCCCAGCGGCTGGCGCCGTTGCGCTCCCCCGCCGTCGCCGGGACGGTCACCGTGACGTTCCTGGTGATGGCCGCCTCGAACAGCACCTACACCTACCTGGGCGTTCTCGTGGACGACACCGCCGCGCTCGGGCTCCTGATCGGGGCCTTCGGGCTCGCGGGAATGGCGGGCACGTGGTGGGGAGGGACCGCCGTCGACCGTCAGGGCAGCAGCCGGGTGGTCACGATGGCGGTGACCGTCCTGGCGGCGGGCTTCGCGACGCTCCCGCACGTCGGTACGGCGGGGGCGCTCGCGGTCGTCCTCGGGTGGGGCGTTGCGGCCTGGGGATTCGTGGCCGCGCAGCAGCACCGCGTGACCGGGCTGGGCCCGGCCCCGTTGCTGCTCGCCCTCAACAGCTCCGCGGTCCACCTCGGGTTCGCGACCGGTGCGCTGCTCGGCGGCCTCGTCGTCGACATGTCCGGGGTCGGCTCGCTGTGGTTGTTCTCGGTCGCGTGCTGCTGCGCCGGGCTGGTCGTGCAGAGGATCCTGGGGCAGGAGGTTCAGTCATGATCACCGATCTGGGCACCGTTCTCGGGGTGTGGGCTCATCCCGACGACGAGGCGTACCTGTCCGGTGGGCTGATGGCGATGGCCCGCGATGCCGGATCGCGCGTGGTGTGCGTGACCGCCACGCGCGGCGAGCTCGGCACGCCCGACCCGCAGACCTGGCCGCCCGAGCGGCTGGCCGCGGAGCGCACCGTGGAGCTGGCGCGCTGCCTGGAGATCCTCGGCGTCACCGAGCACCACTGGCTCGGCTACCGCGACGGCGGGTGCCCCCGGGTCGACCCGTCCGAGGCGGTCGCCCGGCTGAGCGAGCTGATCGACGAGGTCCGGCCGGACACCGTGCTGACCTTCGGTCCGGACGGCATCACCGGCCATCCGGACCACCAGACGGTCTCGACCTGGACCACCAAGGCGTTCGACCACGCAGCCGCGCCGGGGGCGCGGCTGCTGTACTCGGCGCTCTCGGCCCCGCGCGTGCGGCGTTGGCGGCGCCTCGGCGACGACCTGGGCATCTACCTCCCCGGCTACCCGGTCGTCACGCCCGCCGACCGGCTCGCGATCGACCTGGAGCTCGACCCGCACACCGTGGCCCGCAAGGTGCGCGCGCTGGCCGCGCAGACGACGCAGACCGCCGGGCTCATCGCCACGATGGGGGTCGACCGCTACACGGCATGGGTCCGCGAGGAGTCCTTCGCCACGGCGTGAAGGTTGCGCTCGATGGCCCGCCGCGCCACGTCGAGCACCTCGGCCCGGCCGAGCACCGGAGTTCCCGGTACGAGCGGTGGCGGCGGCACGGCCGCAGGGGCGTCCGGCGCGTCGTGGGCCGCCGCGACGAGCAGAGCCGCAGGCTCGTCGTCGCCGAGCGAACGCAGGAGGCCTGCGAGGTCGCGCAAGGTGGCCCAGAGATGGGTCCAGTTGCCGGTGCGGGCGAAGTAGCCGACCACCTCGCGGTAGCCGCGCAACGCGTCGTCGACGCGGCCGGCGGCGGCGCGCACGGTCAGCAGACCGACGGTCGCGACCCCGACGAGGAACGTCGCCCCCGACTCGCGCGCCGCCTCGATCGCGCCGACGTAATGCCGTTCCGCGAGGTCGTGGTGGCCGGCGCGGCTCTCGATCTCCCCTGCGACATAGTCGACGAACGCCCGCATCGAGGGGGAGACCGCAGCCGCGCGCCCCCGCTCGACCAGCACCCGCGCCTCGTCCGGATCGCCGGCGTACGCGGTGGCGAGGGCGGCGCCGGCGAAGCCCTCGGACGGCCTCGCGCCGAGTGCCGCCGCGGCGAGGCAGTGCTCGACGGTCTCCGCGTACGCCCCACGCACCAGCGCCGCCCAGGCCAGCGGCATCCGGCAACACCACCGCGCGACGTCGTCGGTGGCCCGTTCCAGCCCGGCTCCGGCGAGGCGCTCCGCACGGGGGTAGTCGCCGCGCTGGTACGCGGCCTCCGCCGCCGCGCCGAGTACGGCGCTCGCGCGCGGGCGGGTCGCGATCGCCGGGTCGGCGGCCAGCTCCTCGGCCCAACCCCGGATCTCGACGAGATCGCGGTAGAACGCGTCGAACAGCGCGACGACGATCGCCGCCGCGGCGTCGGACGAGCCCCGGGTGCGGGACAGCCGCCATGCCGCCCGCAGGTTCGCCAGCTCGCGGCGCAGCACGGCGTCGGCCTCCGGCTCGTGCTCGGTTCTCAGGGCCGACCCGATCCACCCGGTCAGGTCGACCGCCCAGCGGACGAACCGCTCCTCCGCGCCGTCCTGCTCCCCGGCGGCCGCGAGGCGGTCCAGGCCGTACGCCCGCAGCGTCTCCAGCATGCGGTACCGGGTGCCCCCGTCGAACGCGGCGTCGATCATGGACGTGTCGACGAGGTGGGCGAGCGCGCTCCCCGGATCGGAGCGCAGGCCCAGGTCGGCGCCGATCCGTTCGGCCGCGTCGAGGTCGACCCCGTCGACGAACACCGACAGGTGCCGGAACAGCCGCCGCTCGTCCTCGGGGAGGAGGTCGTAGGACCACTCGACGGTCGCGCGCAGGGTCCGGTGCCGCGCGTCGACGCTCGGCCGGCCGCCGCCGAGCAGGTCGAGCGATCGGTCGAGCCGCCGGTGCAGGTCGTCCAGGGAGAACGTGGACAGCCGGCCCGCCGCGAGCTCGATGGCGAGCGGCATCCCGTCGAGGCGCCGGACGATGTCCGCGACCGTCCGCAGCTCCGCGGCCGTCGGCGCCGGGCCGGGCCGGGCCCGCGCTGCCCGGTCGAGGAAGACCGCGACCGACGGGACGTACGGGAGGTCCTGGTCCGGGCCCGGCACCGGGAGCGGGGCGAGCCGGAAGGTGTACTCGGCGGCCAGCCCGAGCCGTTCGCGGCTGGTCGCGAGGACCGCCAGGCCGGGGCACCCGGCGAGCACGGCTTCCACGGTGTCGCGGACCGCGTCGAGCAGGTGCTCGCAGTTGTCGATCACGAGCACGCCGGGTCGGTGTGCCAGTACCGCGACGCACGCCGCGAGGACGTCGCCCTGCACGACGTTCAGGTTCAGCGCCGCGGCCAGCGCGTGCGGGAGCGCGGCCGGATCGGTGACCGGCGCGAGCAGCAGCACGGCCGCCGCGTCCCTGCGCCCGGCGACCTCGAGCGCGACCCTGGTCTTGCCCACCCCGCCCGGTCCGACGACCGTGGCGAGCCGCTCGACCGACAGCAGCCGCAGCAACGCCGCCACCTCGTCCTCGCGGCCGATCAGCCGGGTCGTGGGCGGCGCCGGTGTCTCGGCGCGGCCGGCTGCCGGACCGGCGGCGCCTCCGGCGATGTCGCGTTCGAGCTCGCCGAGGGCCGGTGACGGGTCGAGGCCCGTCTCGTCGGCCAGCCTGCGACGGAACTCGCGTGCGATGCGCAACGCCTCCGCCGCCCGTCCGGCCGCCGCCAGCGCGCGCATGAGCAGCAGGACGGCAGGCTCCCGCAACGGATCGGTGGCCAGCGCGTCGGCGGCGAGGCCGCGGACCTCGTCGCCCCGGCCGGCGGCGATCCCGGCGGCGATCAGGGCGTCGGTGACGTCGCGATGCAGCTGTGCGCACCCCTGCACCGCCGTGGCGATCGGGGCGACGTCGGTGAGATCGGCGAGCACCGGCCCTCGCCACAACCCGTGCGCCTCGCGGAGCACGGCGAACGCGTCCTGGTCGGCGGCCGCCTTCGCCAGCCGGGACCGTGCCTGCGCCACGTCCAGTTCCTCGGCGGTGAGATCGAGCCGGTAGCCGTCGTGCCGCGTCTGCAGCCGGGCCGCCGCGGTCCCGAGGTGCCCGCGCAGCCGGGAGACGTGCGTGTGGAGGGCCTGGCGCCCCGACGCCGGCACCTCCGAGGGCCACAGCGCGTCCAGGAGCCGCTCGACGGTGACGATCCGGCCCTCGGCGAGCGCCAGCAACGCCAGCACCGCGCGCCGCTTCGGGCCCGGCACGTCCACCGGCTCGCCGTCGACGACCAGCCGCAGCGGCCCGAGCACCTCCACCCGCACGCTCACCAGCCAGAGCATGCCCTGTCAGCGCGGTGAAAGCGCGTGTGCGAGCCACGACAGCCGGCCCGTCGAACCTTCCCGTACCGCAATCGAGGAAGGGGACAGCACATGGATCAGGACAAGGTGACGGAGTTCCTCGGCCGGGCCATGACCGACATGGCGGCGACCGGCGCCGCCGGCCTCACGGTCATCGGTCACCGGCTCGGCCTCTACCGCGCGCTCGCCGAAGGCCCGGCGACCCCCGGACGGTTCGCCGAGCGCACCGGCTGCCACGAGCGCTACCTCACCGAGTGGCTGCGCGGCCAGGCCGCGGGCGGCTACGTGACGTACGACCCCGCCACCGGTGAGTTCTCGCTGACCGAGGAGCAGGCGTTCTGCCTCGCCGACCCGAACGGCCCCAACGTGCCCGCGGTCTTCCTCATCGGGCTCGGCTACCTGCGTTCCGAGCCCCGCCTCACCGAGCGTTCCGCACCGGCGAGGGCGTCGGCTGGCACGAGCACGCCGAGGACGTCTTCGTCGGGTGCGACGCGTTCTACCGGCCCGGCTACGTGGCGTCGCTGGTGCCGGAGTGGATCCCGGCGCTCGACGGCGTCGACGCCACGCTCGCCGCAGGCGGCCGGGTGGCCGATATCGGGTGCGGCCTCGGATCCTCGTCGGTGCTACTGGCTCAGGCCTATCCGAAAGCCACCATCGTCGGGTCGGACTACCACGCGGAGTCGATCGACCTGGCGCGCAAGAAGGCCGCGGACGCCGGGGTCGGTGACCGGGTGAGCTTCGAGGTGGCGACAGCGCAGACGTTCACGGGGACGGGCTACGACCTCGTCACGATGTTCGACTGCCTGCACGACATGGGCGACCCGGTCGGCGCCGCCCGCCGGGTTCGCGAGGCGCTGAGCCCGGACGGCACCTGGCTGCTGGTCGAGCCGTACGCCTCGGACGACGTGGAGGAGAACTTCAACCCGATCGGCCGGCTGTACTACAGCGGCTCGACGTTCCTGTGCGTGCCGAACAGCCTGTCCCAGCCGGGTCGCTACGCGCTCGGTGCACAGGCCGGGGAGTCCGCCATCCGCGAGGTGGTGACGCAGGCCGGTTTCACGAGGTTCCGCCGGGCCGCGGAGAGCCCGTTCAACCTGGTCTACGAGGTCCGCCCGTAGCCGGTTGGTCCGGAGTACCGGTCGTCCGCGGTCGTGCTCACGACGACCGTGGAGGACCAGTACCGGGTCGCTCTACTGCGAGGGCCCGACGGACGACGTCCCGCCGCCTCGCCCTTCCGTGACCACCTCGTACCAGGACATCTCGCTGCTGCCCTCCTGCAGTCCGTCCATGCGCTTGCGGGACTCGACGAACCGCTCGTCCTCGTGCCAGGCCTCCCAGTCGGCGCGGCTCTCCCAGGTCCCGATCACCGCCCGTCTGTTGTGCCCGTCCAGCGGGATGAGCAGCTGCCCGCCGACCCAACCGCGCCGCCCCTTCGCCGCCGCCAGGCGCTCGCGCATGGCGGCGTCCCACTCCGGCTCACGACCAGGCTTCAGGGTGACCTGCGTGACGACGGTCATCATGTGAGCACCTTCCTTCGGGCTCGGCTGCGAGTTCCGATTACCACGCAGGTGCACGTTCCAGTCGCAGCCGCCGCGGTCAGGCATGGGTCAACGATCTGCGAACTGCCGTCCCCCGGGTCGCGTTGACGAGCGAGATCGCATGGAGGGCAAGCGTCAACGGAACGCCGAACGTCGGCACCAGGCTCATGGGCAACGACGCCATCGGGTCCATCCCTGAACCGCTGGTCACCCCGAGAGCAACCGCGAGGAGCAGATCGGCGATGCCGACGATGGTCCAGCCGATGTAGGTCAGCTTCGCCCACCGCCCCCCGCCGATGACGTACACCGCCACGAGGGGGGCCGTCAGGCCGACGGCAACGTCGCCGAGCCCGGCCGGCAACGCGAACCCCGCCGGCAGCTCGCCCACGGCGTACAGCGCGAGGAACGCGAGCCCCGCCACTCGCCACGTCTGGAGCATGGTGAGCAGCCGGAGATCGAGATCGCACACCCGGCTGCGGAAGCGGGCGGATCCGGCCAGCCAGCCGATCACGACGAGAGGTGGAACGGCCGCAGCGAGACCGATCGCGATCGGCGGAGCGTCGGGCGGCGAGGCGAAGACCCCCGCCGCTCCGGCCGCGAGAGCGAGGCCGAACCAGGCCCCGACGACCAGGACAGCGGGGGTCAGCGGCCGAACCGACGCGGACGGCGACATCAGTGCCATGACTCCCCCTCGGGGATGACTTGCGAAATGCAAGTGACTCTACTCAGCGACTTGTAAACTGCAAGTGACACCTGAGGAAGGAGACCGTTGACCTCAGCGACGCAACGACGATCCGACTGCGCCGTCGCCGGCACCCTCGACCTCGTCGGCGATCGGTGGTCCCTGCTGATCGTGCGTGACCTGTTCTTCCGCGGACCACTGCGCTACGGCGACCTGGCCGTTTCGGCCGAGCGGATCCCCACCAACACCCTCGCCGATCGGCTCCGCAGGCTGGAGGACGCGGGGATCGTCGACCGGGAGCGCTACAGCGACCACCCCCCGCGCCACACCTACCGGCTGACCGTCAGCGGCCGCGCTCTCGGGCCGGTGCTCGACGCCATCGCGACCTGGGGTACGACGCACATCCCCGGCACACGGCGCGTCGGAGCCGACTGACCACCACTCCGCACACCGGGTCCAGGGATTCGCGAGCTGGGTGTGCGAAGTCGGGGTTGGGGCTCCGGGAGCTGGTGGCTGGCTTCAGTGTGCAGCCTGGGCTGCTCGTGGCTCGCCCCTACCCACGATGGTCCGGTTCGAGCACCAGGAACCCGTCCCCCGCGGGCACGAACCCGCCCGGCGGTAGAACGGCGCGCTGCCGGCCGTCGGGGCCAGGAGCAGGCGGCGGTAGCGGCGGGTGCGGGCGTGCTCCACCACCGCGTCGAGGAGTGCTGCGGGCACGCCGCGGTCGGCGAACGAGGCGAGGACGAACGCGTTGCCGACGTGCCCGATCCGCCCGCCGCGAGCGCCGGGCCGGGGCATGTGGACGATCTCCAGCACGTTGATCGACCCGACCGCGGTGTAGCCGCTGCGCGGCGAGCCGACCTCGGCGAGCCAGAACGTGCGGCGCGGCAGCTCCACCCGCCACCACTGGGCGAACGCCGCCTCGAACCCCGGGTCCTCCACCGGTACCCGAGGCGCTCCTCCAGCCAGGCGCGCCGGAGCCCCGCGAGCGCGGCGATGTCGCGCTCGTCGGCCACGCGGATGGCGACCTGCTGGCCGAACTCGGTGTCGGCGACCTCAGCCACCCGTGCCCGCGTTCCCACGGATCGGGTTCACCACGGTGAGCGGCAGCAGCGTGGTGCCGCTCGGGCCCACCTCGATGTCAGTGCCCGTGGCCGGGCAGACGCCGCAGTCGAAGCACGGGGTCCACCGGCAGTCGTCCTGCTCACGGCCGGCGAGCGCGTCCTGCCAGTCGTCCCAGAGCCAGTCGCGCTCCAGCCCGGAGTCCAGGTGGTCCCAGGGGAGCACCTCGTCGCGGTCGCGCTCACGGGTGGTGAACCACTCGAGGGAGACACCCAGCGGCTCCAGCTCGGCCGCGGACGCGTCGACCCACCGTGGGTAGGAGAAGTGTTCGCTCCAGCCGTCGAACCGGCCGCCCTCGCGCCACACCCGCTCGATCACGCGCCCGACCCGGCGGTCGCCGCGGGCGAGCAGGCCCTCGATCAGCGACGGCTCGCCGTCGTGGTAGCGCATGCCGACGTTGCGACCCAGCTTGCGGTTGCTGTTGACCTTGTCCCGCAGCTTGCGCAGCCTCGAGTCGACGACGTCCGGATGGGCCTGCGCCGCCCACTGGAACGGTGTGTGCGGCTTCGGCACGAACCCGCCGATCGAGATCGTGCAGCGCACGTCGTTGCGGCCCGACGCCGCCCGGCCCGCGCGGATCACGTTGTGCGCCATGTCGGCGATCTGCAGGACGTCGTCGTCCTCCTCGGTGGGCAGCCCGCACATGAAGTACAACTTCACCTGCCGCCAGCCCTGCGCGAACGCCTCGGAAACGGTCCGGATGAGATCCTCTTCCGACACCATCTTGTTGATCACGCGCCGGATCCGTTCGACCCGCCCTCCGGGGCGAACGTGAGCCCGGAGCGGCGGCCGTTGCGCGAGATCTCCTTGGCCAGGTCGATGTTGAACGCGTCGACGCGGGTGCTCGGCAGCGACAGCGAGGTGTTGGAACCCTCGTAGCGGTCGGCGAGCCCTTGGTGATCTCCGCGATCTCCGAGTGGTCGGCGCTGGACAGCGACAGCAGCCCCACCTCGTCGAAACCGCTCGCACGCACCGCCGAATCGACCATCTCGCCGATGCCCTGCAGTGACCGCTCCCGCACCGGGCGCGTGATCATCCCGGCCTGGCAGAACCGGCAGCCGCGCGTGCAGCCGCGGAAGATCTCCACGCTCGCGCGCTCGTGCACCGTCTCGGCCAGCGGCACCAGCGGCCGCTTCGGGTACGGCCACGCGTCCAGGTCGCTGGTGGTGCGCTTCGTGACCGCCCGGGGCACGCGCTCGTCGACCGGCGTGACGGACTCGATCGCGCCGTCGGCGCCGTAGCCCACCTCGTACAGCGACGGCACGTAGCAGCCGTCGACGCCGGCGAGCCGCAGCAGCAACTCCCGCCGCCCACCCGGGCGCCGTCGGCCTTCCACGCCTTGACGACGTCGGTGATCTCGCCGACGACCTCCTCGCCGTCGCCGATCGCCGCGACGTCGACGAAGTCGGCGATGGGCTCCGGGTTGAACGCGGCGTGACCGCCCGCGACCACCACCGGGTGATCGACGCCCCGATCGACGGCGTGCAACGGGATGCCCGCGAGGTCGAGCGCCGTGAGCAGGTTGGTGTAGCCGAGCTCGGTGGAGAAGCTGACGCCGAGCAGGTCGAACGCGCCCAGCGGCCGGTGGGCGTCGACGGTGAACGCGGGGACACCGTGCTCGCGCATCAGCGCCTCGAGATCCGGCCAGACCGCGTAGCAGCGCTCCGCGAGCGCGTCCGGGCGCTCGTTGAGCAGCTCGTAGAGGATCATGACACCCTGGTTGGGCAGCCCGACCTCGTACGCGTCCGGGTACATGAGCGCCCACCGCACGGCGGCGGACTCCCAGTCCTTCACCTGCGCGTTCAGTTCGCCGCCGACGTACTGCACCGGCTTCGAGACGCGAGGGAGCAGCGGCTCGAGGTCGGGAAAAATCGACGGTGCCGTCATGTTTGCCCAGGGTAGCCCCGCGCTCGGCGACACCTTCCCTCGGCCGTGCCCGGCGTCAGCCCCAGGCGGCGCGCACCGGGTAACCGGCGGTGCCCATCCGGCGCGCCGTGGCGGCGATGACGATCACGATCGCGATCGCCCCGGCGATCACGACGGCGTCCGGCGGGTCGTTCAGCGCGATGCCCACGATCGTCCACACGGCGCCGACCGCGTACGGCACCACGGCCGTGCCGGAGATCACCGCCCACGACACGATCGCGGTGACGGCGAGGAGCACCACGACGGCGGCGATCGCGGCGAGCGCGCCGCTGCCGGGCAGCCCGATCCACACCCCCGTGGCCGCGGTGACGACCGGCATCATCATCGACGTCACGCCGGCGTAGAGCGCGACGGTGCCGCGCGCCACGACCCGTTCGAGGCCGCTGTCGGCGGGCACCCGGCTGAACCGGCCGAAGACCACCGCGATGCTCACCAGCACCCCGATGATCAGCAGCTGGGCCAGCGGCAGCCAGCCCGCACCGAACGCCAGCACCCATGCGGCGTTGAACGCGGCGGAGGACGCCATCCACCATCCTGTGAGGCGGTGCACCTCACGGGACCGCTGTCCCGGCAACGCCTGGAACACCGCATAGGCGAGGAACCCGACGTAGATCGGCAACCACGCGGCGAACGCCCACCCCGCGACGAGCAGCGGACTGGAGTTCTCACGCGCGGCCGCCGCGACCGCACCGCCCCCCATCACCGCCACCACGACCTGCACGATCGCGAGGAGCGCCACCACACCGTTGCGTACCCGATCGGTACGGGTGGAGCCCGGGGTCAGGACCGTCATGCCGACATTGTCCCCCCTGCCGGGCGGTGCCGGGCGTCACTCGGCCGGCCGAATGCGCGCCGGCTGGCAACTACCTGAGGAGCAGTGCCTCCAGCCTCCTGGCCGCGACCACCACACCGACCGCGATCATCACGGCGAAGTAGGCCAGGTGGCCGAGCAGCCCGACGTGGACCACGCCGGTGGTGAGCCCGCGCATCAGCTCCACCGCGTGGTAGAGCGGCAGGCACTCCACGACGATCTGCAGCCACCGGGGGTAGACCGAGAGCGGGTAGAACGTGGTGGAGAACAGGAACATCGGCAGGATCACGAGCGTGACCAGGTCGAAGTCCTGCCACGAGCGCATGAACGATGTGGCGGCCATGCCGACTGCCGCGAACGCGAACGCCACGACCAGCGCCGCCGGGAGCGCCAGCAGCGCCCACGGGGAGACGAGCAACCCGAAGCCGCCCATCACCGCGAGGAAGCCGAGCGCGTAGAGGCCGCCGCGGATGAGGGCCCAGCCGATCTCGCCGAGCGCGATGTCGACCGGCCCGAGCGGGGTGGTGAGCATCGCGTCGTAGATGCGGCCGTACTTCAGCTTGAAGAACACGTTGAACGTGGAGTCGAAGACCGCGCCGTTCATCGCCGACGCCGCGAGCAGCCCGGGCGCGATGAACGCGGCGTAGCTCAGCGGAGCGCCGTCGGGACCGGGCAGTGTGCCCACCATGGATCCGAGGCCCTGGCCCATGGCGAGCAGGTAGAACACCGGCTCGAAGAACCCGGACACGAACGCGAGCCACGCCCGGCGCGACGCCGTGGCCGCCCGCAGCAGCAACGCGTGGGAGCGGCCCGCGTAGCTCCCGGCCGGCAGCAGGTAACGCACCAGCGCGGCCGACTCGTCGACGGCCGTCACGGCTGGAGCCTCCTGGTGTAGAGCCGCATGGCGAGCGCCGTGCCGAGCACGAGCAGCACCAGCAGGTAGGCGATGTGCCCGAGCGCGGCGAGCGGCTCCCAGCGGCCGAGCGCCGCGGCGCGGGCGATCTCGGTGCCGTGCCAGAGCGGCGACACCCAGGCCACCGGCTGCACCCAGGTGGGCAGCCGGTCGACCGGGAAGAACGTGCCGGAGAACAGCGTCATGGGGATGAGGACGAACCGGAACAGCACGCTGAACGCCGCGACGTCGTTCTCCAGGGTGGCGGAGAAGGCGGTGACCGGCGCCGCCACCGCAGCACCGGTGAGCACCGCGGCCAGGAGCGACACCACGATCCCGGGGCTCGCGACCCCGCCGAACAGCGCGATCACCACGACGTACACCGCTCCGGAGCCCGCCGTCTTGAGCACGATCCAACCGAGGTGCCCCAGCGCGACCTGCGCCGGCGAGACCGGACCCGCCGTCATCCCGTGGTAGTGCCGCTGCCACTTGAAGCCCGACAGCACCGGGTAGGACGACTCGAACACCGCCGTCTGCACCGCCGATACGGCGAGCAGCGCAGGCGCCAGCCACACCAGGTAGCTCACCCCGCCGGTGGCCGCCGGGACCCCCGTACCGCTCTGCACCAGCGACCCGAACCCGACACCGAACGCCAGCAGGAACAGCAACGGCTGCACGATCGACGACACCGCGGTGGCCCGCCAGTTGCGGCGGTACCACACCCAGGAGTGCTCGACGACGAGCAGCACACCGCGCACCGCGCCGGGCGCGCGCCCGGTGGAGCGCGCGACGACGCCGGTAGCGGTCATTCGACCAGGCTCCGGCCGGTGAGACGGAGGAACACGTCCTCCAGCGAGGAGCGGCGCACCAGCGCCGACAGCGGGCGGTGGCCTGCGCTCACCACCGCGGCCTGCGCGCGCTCGCCGTCGGCGGTGTAGAGCAGCAGCCGGTCGGGCAGCTCCTCCACCCGCTCGACGAGCGGCGCGAGGGCATCGGCCGCGGGCGCCTCGCCCACCGGGAACCGCAGCTCCAGGACCTCCCGGGTGGAGTAGCGCTCGATCAGCTCCGCAGGCGCACCTTCCGCCACGATCAGCCCGGAGTCCATGACGACGAGCCGGTCGCACAGCTGCTCGGCCTCGTCCATGTAGTGGGTGGTGATGATCTGGGTGACGCCCTCGCGTTTGAGCCGGTACAGCCGTTCCCACAGCAGGTGGCGGGCCTGCGGGTCGAGGCCGGTGGTGGGCTCGTCGAGCAGCAGCAACTCCGGCTCGTTGACCAGCGCCCGCGCGATCGTGAGCCGGCGCTTCATCCCGCCCGAGAGCGGCTCGACCTCGGAGTCGCCCCGCTCGGACAGCTGCGCGAACTCCAGCAGCTCCGCGGCCTTCGCCCGCACGTGGGCGCGCGAGAGCCCGAAGTAGCGCCCGTACACCTCGAGGTTCTGCCGGACCGTGAGCTCCTGGTCGAGGTTGTCCAGCTGCGGCACCACCCCGATCCGGGCCCGGATGCGCGGCCCGTCGGCAGCGGGGTCCATGCCCAGCACCTGCAGCTCGCCCCCCGAGCGCGGGGACACGCACGCGATCATCCGCATGGTGGACGACTTCCCGGCGCCGTTGGGGCCGAGGAACCCGAACACCTCGCCCCGTGCGACGTCGACGTCGATGCCGCGCACGGCCTCGAACCCGCCGAACCGCTTGCGCAGCCCGCGCGCCTGAACCAGTCCGTCCCCCACGCCGAGCACGCTAGCCGGGGCCGCCGACAGAAGGCGTGGACATTTCGGACGCGGGGCGGGACCTGCCGTGGAAGGAGCGGCGGTAGGTGTCCGGCGGCACGCCGAGCACCCGGTGGAAGTGCCTGCGCAGCGTGGTGGCGGTGCCGAGGCCGGTGCGCTCGGCGACCTGGTCGACGCCGAGGTCGGAGGTCTCGAGCAGCTCCTGGGCGCGGTGCACGCGCTGGGTCAGCAGCCATTGCAGGGGCGTGGTGCCGGTGGCGACCCGGAACTGCCGGGTGATCGTGCGCTCGCTCACCCCGGCGGCGCGGGCCATGTCGGTGACGGTCAGCGGCCGGTCCAACCGTTCCAGGGCCCAGCATAGGAGCTCTCCCAGCCCGCCGCCCGCGCTCGGCGGCACCGGTGCGGGGATGAACTGGGCCTGCCCGCCCGGCCGGTGCGGCGCCACGACGAGGCGGCGGGCGAGCGCATTGGCGACGGCGCCCCCGTGGTCGTTGCGGACGAGGTGCAGGCACAGGTCCAGGCCTGCGGCCTTGCCCGCGGAGGTGAGCACGTCGCCGTGATCGACGTAGAGCACGTCCGGGTCGACGTCGACCCGTGGGTGGCGGCGCGCGAGCAGCTCGGCGTGGGCCCAGTGGGTGGTGGCGCGGCGGCCGTCGAGGAGGCCCGCGGCGGCGAGGACGAAGGCACCCGTGCAGATCGAAGCGATCCGCGCTCCCGCCTCGTGCGCGGCTCGCACCGCGTCGACGAGCTCGGTGGAGGGCTCCTGCCCGACGTCGTGGCTCCACGGCACGATCACGGTGTCGGCGGTGGCGAGCCGGTCGAGCCCGTGCGGCGTGCTCACCCGGAACCAGCCGCCGACCTGCGCCGATCTCGGAGCGCAGACCACGAAGTCGTACCAGGGGTCGGCCAGGCCCGTGCGGTCCATCCCGAACACGTCGTGGGCCACCGCGACCTCGAGCATCGAGTCGCCGCCGGAGACGGCGAGGGCGACGGTGTGCGAGCGGGCCGGCATGTCCGGAACTGTACGCATGTTGGCGTTCACGTCACTCGCGGTTCGATCCGGGACCGCGAAGCATTCCCGTCGTGGACGAGACGGGCGTGCTGCGGCCGCAGCGGGGGCGGCAGCGGAACGGGGTGTGGTGGGGAGCGGGCCTGGCCGTTGCGGCGGTGGGCTGGGGCGCCCAGCAGTTCGCCCCGCTGCTGCTCATGTACCGCGCCGAGCTGGGCGTGGACGCCGCGACCGTGCAGGCCGTCTTCGCGATGTACGTGGTGGGGCTCGTCCCCGGCCTGATGCTCGGCGGTCCGGTGTCCGACCGGTACGGCAGGCGGCCGGTCGTCCTCACGGCGCTGGCGGCGTCCGTGGCCGCATCCGCGCTCCTGCTGGCCGGGGGATCCGGCGTCGCGTGGCTCTTCGCCGGCAGGCTCGTCGCGGGATTCGCGAGCGGCGCGGGCTTCAGCGCGGGCGCGGCTTGGGTCAGGGAACTCAGCGCAGGCGCGGTCGACGGCGGCGAGCGCGGCCCGCGGCGGGCGACCGTCGCGATGACCGCGGGTTTCGGTCTCGGGCCGCTGGTGGCGGGGGTGTTGGCGCAGTGGGCGCCGTCCCGCACCGTGCTGCCCTACCTGCCGCATCTGCTGCTGGCCGTCGCGGCGCTGCCGCTCGTGCTCCGCACGCCCGAGACCCGCCCGCCGGACGCGGGCGGTGGCCTGGTGCGCATCCCCGACATGTCGTCGCGGCGGTTCCGCACCGTGGTGGCACCGCTCGCGCCGTGGGTGTTCGGCGTGGTGGCGGTCGGCATCGCCTACCTCCCCGGCCTCGTCGAACGCCGCCTCGGCGGGTACGTGCTGCTCTTCTGCACGCTGGTCACCCTGCTCGGCGCGGCAGCCGGGATCGCCGTGCTGCCGGTGGCCCGCCGGGTGGCCCGCGGTGGCGGCGGTCGTCTCCTCACCACGGCACTGGCCATCGTGATCGGCGGGCTGCTCGTCGCGGCGCTCGCCGCTGCCACGACCGATCCGCTGCTCGCGCTCGCGGCGTCCGCTGTGCTCGGTGCGGGCTACGGGTGCTGCCAGGTGTGCGGCCTCACCGAGGTGCAGCGCATCGCCGACCCCGGCAACCTCGCGGGGCTCACCGCCGCCTACCAGGCGATCTCCTACCTGGGGCTCGCTGCGGCCGTGCCGCTGGCCGCCGTCGACCGCGTCGTCCCGCCGACCGTCCTGTTGCTCGGACTCGCCGCGCTCGCCGCCCTCACGCTCGTGCTGACGAGCCGATCCGAGAGGAACACCCGATGACGACCGGAGCGATCGAGGCCGCGCTGCAGCGCGCCCGGGAGACCGAGGAGCTCAACGCGTTCGTCACGCTCGCCGGGATCCCGCGGCCGAGCACGACCGGAGGGCCGCTCGACGGTGTGCCGATCGCGGTCAAGGACAGCATCCACGTCGCCGGGTTCCCCTGCACCGGCGGGACCCCGGCGCTGCGGGACTGGCGCCCCGCGGCGGACGCGCCGGTGGTGCACGTGTTGCGCGCGGCAGGCGCGGTGGTCGTGGCCAAGACCGGGATGCACGAGCTGTCGGCGGGGATCACCTCGAACAACCTCGCGTACGGGGCCGTGCGCAACCCGCACGATCCACGTCTGATCGCCGGCGGGAGCAGCGGGGGCAGCGCCGCGGCGGTCGCGGCCGGAGTGGTGCCGGTGGCCCTCGGCGCGGACACCGCGGGTTCCGTCCGGATCCCCGCCGCGCTGTGCGGGTGCGTCGGCTTCCGCCCGACCACGGGGCGGTACCCGGGCAGCGGTGTGATCCCGCTGTCGACCACCCGCGACACGGTCGGCCCGATCACCAGCACCGTCGCCGGTGCCGCTCTCGTCGACGAGGTGATCACCGGGGAGCGCAGTGCGCCGGTCGAGCTCGCGGGACGGCGGCTCGGCGTGCCCCGCGCGTACTTCTACGACGACCTCGACCCGGAGACCGCCGCCGTGGTCGACGTCGCACTCGGGCTGCTGTCGGACGCGGGAGCGGAGCTCGTCGAGACACGGGTGGCCGGCCTCGAGGAGCTGACGGGACCGCACTCGCTCGCCCTGACCTTCCACGAGTGGCCCCGCGACCTGGCCGCCCACCTCACCCTGCACGACTGCCCCGTCACGATCGACGAGGTCGTCGACGCGATGGCGGGCCCGGTGGAGCGCGGATGGCTCGCGGAGCAGCTGCGGGGCGAGCCCGTGCCACAGGCGCACCACGTGGAGATCGTGGAGCGGGTCCGGCCCGCGCTCGTGGCCCGCTACGCCGAGTGCCTCCGCCGCGATCGCCTCGACGCGCTGGTGCTGCCCACGACACCGCTCCCGGCGCGGCCCGTGGGCCACGACGACGACGTCGAGCTGAACGGCCGCCGCGTCGGGACCCTCGCGGCCTACCTCCGCAACACCGACCCCACCGCGTTCGCCGGGCTGCCGAGCATCTCCGTGCCCGCCGGGTGCACCGCGTCCGGGCTGCCGGTCGGGCTGTCCTTCGACGGCCTCCCCGGTGCCGACACCTCGCTGTTGGCGCTCGCCGCGGCGTTCGAGCAGCTGGTGGGGCCGATGCCGCCGGTCGCTCAGTCGAGGCAGAACTCGTTGCCCTCGGGATCGGCCATCACGATGTGACCGGCGCCGAGCGGAGGGGCGGGTTCGTGGCGCTCCAGGCGGGTGGCGCCGCGGGCGACGAGTCGCTCGGCCTCGGCCTCCAGGGCCGCCATCCGCGCGTCGCCCTCGAGCCCGGGCGCCGCCCGCACGTCGAGGTGCACGCGGTTCTTGGCCTGCTTGCCCTCCGGCACGCGCTGGAAGAACACGCGCGGACCCGCGCCGTCGGGGTCGATCACGGCCGCGGCGTCGTTGCGGCGCTCGGGCGGCACACCGAAGGCGTCCAGGGCCTGCTCCCACGACTCGAAGCCCGAGGGCGGGGCCTGCTGCTCGTAGCCGAGCGCAGCGGCCCAGAACGCCGCCAGCGCGGCGGGGTCGGCGGCGTCGAACGTGAATTGGACATCGCGGGCCATGTCAGCTCGCCTTCCCTGAGGTGTGCAGGTAGAGGTCGCGCAGCAGGCAGACCTCGGACAGGTGGTGGATCGTCTCGCGGTTGATGTGCAGCACCAGCGCCGCCATCGACAGCTCGGCGTAGGGCCCTTCGGCCGGGCCGCACGGGCGGGCAAGGCCGTCCTCCCCGAGCGACTCGACCCCGGCCGTCCACGTGGCGTACTCCGCGTCGAGCTGTGCCAGCGCCTCGGCCGCGGTGGCGGCGTAGGCGAACGACTCGTAGCCGGTGGCGGCGCGGCCGAAGTGCGAAGCGTTGCGCATGGCGAGCACCCCCACGATCACGTGGCCGAGCCGCCACGCGATCGTCGTGAACGGCGGCGGTTCGGGCACCGGAAACGCGAAGTCGATGGTCACCGCGCCGGAGCCGGCCTGCACCGGTGCGGTGCCGGTGCCGCGCGGGCGCACGTTCCACGAGCCGGGTGCAGGCTCCCAGAAGTACTCGTCGTCGGTGATCCCGTCGAGGCGGTCGCGCAGCTGGTGGGTCCAGTGCCAGGAGAGCTGGTCCCGGAGCATCGCGTTCCAGGTCTGTTCGGTCATGGCAGCAGCCTCCCGCAGATAGCGGACAGGATCGTTCCGTGATTCGTGGGAAGGTGGCGGAGTGACCGTCGAGGCGACCACCGAACGGGTGCTGCGACTGCTCGCCCTGCTACAGCGGCGGCCGTCCTGGACGGCCACGGAGCTCGCCGCCGAGCTGCGGGTCACCGACCGTTCCGTGCGCCGCGACGTCGAGCGGCTGCGCGCGCTCGGCTACCCCGTGCACGCCACCGCGGGAGTCGGCGGCGGCTACTCGCTCGGCGCGGGCACGCGGCTGCCCCCGCTGCTCCTCGACGACGAGGAGGCGATCGCGACGGCCGTGTCGCTGCGACTGGCGTCGGCGGGCACGGTCGCCGGGGCGGGCGAGGCGGCGCTGCGGGCCCTCGCCAAGCTCGACCAGGTGATGCCGCCTCGGCTGCGCGGCGAGGTGCGCGCCGTGCACGGCGCCACCGAGACCCTCGTCGGGCCGGCGATCGAGATCGACGCGGAGCTGCTGGTGACGCTCGCGCGCGCCTGCCGCGACGCCGTGCGGGTGCGGTTCCGCTACGCCGCCCGCGGCCGTGACGAGCGGGAGCGCACGGTCGAGCCCGTGCGGATGGTCACGACCGCCCGGCGCTGGTACCTCATGGCGTGGGACGTCGAGCGGGCCGACTGGCGCACGTTCCGGCTGGACCGGATGCGCGACGTGACCGCCACGACGTGGCGTTTCCGCCCGCGGGAGCACCCGGACCCGGTCACCTACGTGCAACGGGCCGTGACCGAGGCCGCGTACCCCCATCTGGCCCGGGTGCGGCTGCACGCCCCGGCCGAGCGGGTGCGAGAGCTGGTGCCACCCCAGGTGGCACGCGTCGACGACGACTGCGACGGCTGGTGCGTGCTGGTCGTCGGCGGGGTGGACCTGGACTGGGTCGCCATGCACGTCGTCCGGCTCGGTTTCGAGGCGGAGGTAGTGGAGCCCGCGGAGCTGCGGGAGGCCGCTGTCCGCCTCGCCCGCGCCTCGCGACGCTCGGCGGCGTTGATAGTCAGTAGACCGGTCTCTATAGTTTGCGGCGTGCCCAGGAGAACCGACACGCGGGACCGCGCCATCCGGACCGCGGCCACCCTGTTCCGCGCGCAGGGCTACCACGCCACCGGGCTGAACCAGGTGCTCGCCGAGGGCGGCCTGCCGAAGGGCTCGCTGTACTTCCACTTCCCCGGCGGGAAGGAACAGCTCGCCGTCGAGTCGCTGCAACGGTCCGGCGAGGAGCTGTGTGCCGCCATCGCAGCCGCGCTCGCGGGCACCACGGACCCCGCCGTCGCGTTCGACCGGATCCTGGCCGCGCTCGGCGAGCACCTCGTCGCCACCGACTTCCGCGAAGGCTGCCCCGTCGCCACCGTCGCGCTCGACGCCGCAGCCCAGAGCGAGCCGATCCGGGTGGCGTGCGAGGGGGTCTACGACTCGTGGGAACGGCTGGTCGCCCAGCACCTGCGCGCGGCAGGCGTCCAGGGCGCCGACGGGCTGGCCACCGTGCTCGTCGCCGCCGTCGAGGGCGCCATCCTGCTCGCCCGCACCCGCCGGGACGTCACACCACTGCAGACCGTGGGCACGCACCTGCGTGCCCTGCTCGCACCGGAACGGAGCCAGGCATGAGGATCCACCACCTCAACTGCGGCACGATGCGCCCCTACGGCGGCCGCCTCGTGAGCGGCACCGGCTCGCTGCTCGCGACCGCCGAGATGATCTGCCACTGCCTGCTGGTCGAGGCCGGCCACGGGCTCGTGCTGGTGGACACCGGGTACGGCACGGACGACGTCCGGAACCCGGACGCCTCGCTCACCCGGTCGTTCCGCCGGATGGCCCGGCCGGTGCTCGCCGAGCCCGAGACCGCGCTGCGGCAGGTCGAGCACATGGGGTTCCGCGCCGAGGACGTGCGCGACATCGTCCTCACCCACCTCGACCTCGACCACGCGGGCGGGCTGCGCGACTTCCCGGACGCGCGCGTGCACGTCCTGCGCAGCGAGCTGGAGGCCGCGCGGGCGGCACGCACCTCGGTCGAACGCACGCGCTACCCGCGGGCCCAGTGGGCGCACGGGCCGCAGTGGGTCACGCACGACCCGCGCGGCGACGACTGGTTCGGCTTCACCGCGGTCCGGGAGCTGCCGGGCGTCGCCGCGGACATCCGCCTCGTCCCGCTGACCGGCCACACCGTGGGCCACACCGGGGTGGCCGTGCGCGACGGCGACGGCTGGTTGCTGCACGCGGGCGACGCGTACTTCCACCACGACGAGATGCACACCGCGCCCAGCTGCCCGCCTGCCCTGCGCTACATGCAGACCCGGATGGAGACCGCACGCGGGTTGCGGCTCGCCAACCAGGACCGGCTGCGTGAGCTCCCTGCGCGAACACGGCGACCAGGTCACCGTGTTCAGCGCCCACGACCCGGTGGAGCTGCGGGCGCTCCAGCGCGACCGGGTGGCGTAGCAGCGATGATCACCACGAGTGGTGTCGAGGCGACAGATCTGCCGCCCCGGCACCACTTCCGCTGATCAGAGGTTCGGGAACCAGAGCTTGATCTCCCGGGCGGCGCTCTCCGGCGAGTCGGAGCCGTGCACGAGGTTGTACTGCGTCTCCAGGCCGAAGTCACCGCGGATCGTGCCCGGCGTGGCCTTCTCGACCGGGTCGGTGCCGCCGGCGAGCTGGCGGAACGCGGCGATGGCCCGCGGGCCCTCCACCACGGCCGCGAGCACCTTGCCGGAGGTGATGAACTCCAGCAGGTCGCCGAAGAACGGCTTGCCGTCGTGCTCGGCGTAGTGCTGCTCGGCGAGCTCGCGCTCGACGGTGCGCAGCTCGAGCGCGACGACATCGAGCCCCTTGCGCTCGATACGGGAGATGACCTCGCCGATCAGGCGGCGCTGCACGCCGTCGGGCTTGACGAGGACCAGGGTGCGTTCAGTCACGCGGACGAGGGTATCGGCGCCTCACGCGGCCACCGGTTCCAGGTCGGCTGCGGCGAACGACACCGCGAACCGCGCGCACCAGACCGTCACGCTGGACAGCTCGGCGAGGTCGATCTCGGGCGGCAGCGGGTAGTTCGAGCTGCCGATGTTGCCCTTCAGCTCGCCGAGGTCCACGAACCGGCCGTCGTCGAAGACACCCCACCCGTCGCGGCCCTCGAGCACCGGGGCATCGGTGATCCACACGTGCAGGTCGGGCCCGTTGCTGGTGTCCAGCTCTTCCAGCCGCAGCACCCGGGAGCCGTCCGGGAGCTCCACGACGACCACCGAACCGCTGCTGTCGTGCTCGTGGCTGATCAGCTCGCCACGGGCGACCACCACCGGCTCGGCAGGCGCCGCCGGCGCGTCGGGTGCATGGGGTACGACCGGTGCCGCCGCAGCGGCGGCCGGCGCGGCCTCGGCCACGCGCTCGTCGATCACGAGCTTCCAGGGCTGGAAGAGCGCGAGCGCCACCACCGCGAGCACCGCGCCGGCGGCGATCAGGATCCAGACGAGCGGACGGGTTCGAACGACCATGCCCACAGCGTGGCGGACGAATCGCCCGAAAGACCCTTACGGTTCGCGCACCTGCTGGCTCGGCAGCTCGCCACGGGCCATCTTGCCCATGAGGTCGCGGCGCATCAGCAAGATCGCGGCCCACACCAGCGCGAACACCACACCCATCACGCCCAGCGCAGGCACGAGCAGCCCACAGAGGATCATCACCGCCTGCAGGCCGAGCGCGAACCAGAGCCCCCACGGCCTGCGCTGCACGCCCGCCGCGACGATCATCGCCACGGCCAGGGCGACGATCACCGTGACGCCGAACGCCGTGGCTCCCTCGCCGAACTTCGACAGCACGAGCAGGGAGAGCGCCACGACGATCGCCTCGAGCGTGAGCGTGGCCGCGTAGACCCCGCGCAACCCCTTCATCGGGTCGGGGGCCGTCATGCCGGTTCCCTGCCGAAGAGGGCGCGCACCTCGCCCGCCGTGACGACCGAACCGGTGACGACGACCCCGACGCCGGACTCGCCGCCCTCCTCCGCGAGCTCCCGAGCCTGTTCGACGGCCGCGCGCAGCAGCGGCTCGACGCTCACCCGGCCGGAGCCGAACACCTCGACGGCGAGCGCGCCCAGCTCGTCGGGGTCCATGGCCCGCGGCGAGGAGTTGGCCGTGATCACGACCTCCTGCAGCACCGGCTCCAGCTCGGCGAGGATGCCGCGGACGTCCTTCTCCCGCATCACCCCGAGCACCCCGACGAGCGGGTGAACCGGAACTCGGTGGTGAGCGCGGCCGCGAGCGCGCGGGCACCGTGCGGGTTGTGGGCGGCGTCGGCGAGCACGGTGGGGACACCCTGCCCGGCCGCGAGCCGTTCCAGCCGCCCCGGCGAGAGCACGCCCGCGAACGCCGCCCGCACCACGTCGGCGTCGAGCGGCTGCTGCGGGCCCGCGCCCACCAGCGCCTCCGCCGCGGCCAGCGCCAGCGCCGCGTTGTTCGCCTGGTGCTCGCCGTGCAGCGGCAGGAAGATGTCGTCGTAGGTGCCGCCCAGGCCCTGCAGCTCCAGGCGCTGCCCGCCCACGGCGATCTCCCGCTCGCGCACACCGAACTCGACACCCTCGCGCGCCACCTGCGCGTCGACCTCGACGCAGCGCTCCAGCAGCACGTCGGCCACGGCCTTGTCCTGGGCGGCCAGCACCGCGACGGCGCCGGGCTTGATGATGCCCGCCTTCTCCCGCGCGATGCCGAGGATGTCGGTGCCGAGGTACTCCGCGTGGTCGAGACCGATCGGGGTGATCACCGCGACCGAACCGTCGGCGACGTTGGTGGCGTCCCAGCGCCCACCCAGGCCCACCTCGACGATCGCCGCCTCGACCGGGGCGTCGGCGAAGGCCGAGAACGCCATCGCCGTGAGCACCTCGAACTTCGAGAGCGGGACGCCCTCCTTGACGTCGACGAGCTCCAGGAAGGGTTCGACGTCCCGGTAGATCTGCACGTACCGCTCGGGGGTGACCGGCCGGTTGTCGATGTTGATCCGCTCGGTGGCGCGCTGCAGGTGCGGGCTGGTGTAGCGGCCGGTGCGCAGCCCCACCTCGGAGAGGATGGCGTCGACCATGCGCGCGGTGGAGGTCTTGCCGTTGGTGCCCGTCAGGTGCACCACCGGGTAGCCGCGGTGCGGCTCGCCGAGCACGTCGACCAGCGTGGAGATCCGCTCGAGCGAGGGCTCCATGACCGTCTCCGGCCAGCGCCGGTTCAGCTCCTGCTCGACGGCGAGGAACTCCGCGAAGCCCAGCGTGGACGACTGCGCGGGCACCACGTCCGGGGTGTCGCCACCGCGGATGGCGTCGAGGACGTGCGACACCACCGCGTCCTCGGGCGTCTCGATCCCGCCCTCGCCCTCGGGCCGCTCGTCGCGCTCGTCGCTCACCCCCGCGAGTCTACGAGCCGGTACCGGGTGGAACCCGGGGCGGGCGTCGCATCGACGGCACTACCGTTGCCGCATGACAACCCCGGTCCCCGCCCTGCCGGAGCGGCCCACGATCGACGGCCTCGAGCCGAAGTGGGCCTCCCGTTGGGACGAGCTGGGCGTACACCGGTTCGACCGCACGCGGCCGCGGGAAGCCGTGTTCGCGATCGACACCCCGCCGCCGACGGTGAGCGGGTCGCTGCACGTCGGGCACGTGTTCTCCTACACCCACACCGACGTCGTCGCGCGGTACCAACGGATGCGCGGGCGCGCGGTGTTCTACCCGATGGGCTGGGACGACAACGGACTGCCCACCGAGCGGCGGGTGCAGAACCACTACGGCGTGCGCTGCGACCCCGCGCTCGCCTACGACCCCGGGTTCGAACCCCCGGCGAAGCCCGGCGATCGCCAGGTCCCGGTGTCGCGGCGCAACTTCATCGAGCTCTGCGAGCGGCTCACCGAGGCCGACGAGGTCGCGTTCGAGGAGCTCTGGCGCCGGCTCGGGCTGTCGGTCGACTGGTCGATGACCTACCGCACGATCGGCGTCCCGGCGAGGGTGGCCGCGCAGCGGGCGTTCCTGCGCAACCTCGGCCGCGGCGAGGCCTACCTGGCAGAGGCCCCCACCCTGTGGGACGTCACGTTCCGCACGGCCGTGGCGCAGGCCGAGCTGGAGGACCGCGAGCGCCCTGCCGCGTTCCACCGGCTGCTGTTCACCCGCGCCGACGGCGCCGACCTGGAGATCGCCACCACCCGGCCGGAGCTGCTGCCGGCGTGCGTCGCGCTGGTGGCCCACCCCGACGACGAGCGCTACCGCCCGCTGCACGGCACGCGCGTCCGCACTCCCCTGTTCGACGTCGAGGTGCCGGTGCTCACCCACCGGGCCGCCGACCCGAGCAAGGGCACCGGCATCGCGATGGTCTGCACGTTCGGCGACACCACCGACGTGCTGTGGTGGCGTGAGCTGCAGCTGCCCACCCGCACCGTGGTGGGCCCCGACGGCCGGTTCCTCCCCGACCCGCCTCCCGGCGTCGACGGCCCGGCCTACGCCCGGCTGGCCGGGGCCACCGTGCACACCGCCCGGGAGCGGCTGGTCACGATGCTGCGCGACAAGGGCAGGCTGGTCGGCGAACCGGAGCGGATCACCCACGCCGTCAAGTTCTACGAGAAGGGCGACAAGCCGCTCGAGATCGTCACCACCCGCCAGTGGTACGTGCGCAACGGCGGCCGCGACGCCGGCCTGCGGGAGGCGCTGCTGGAACGCGGCCGCGAGCTGGCGTGGCACCCCGCGCACATGCGCGCCCGCTACGAGAACTGGGTCGAGGGCCTGAACGGCGACTGGCTGGTCAGCCGGCAGCGCTTCTTCGGCGTGCCGTTCCCCGTCTGGTACCCGCTCGACGAGCACGGCGAGCCCGCGTACGACCGTCCGATCGCCGCGGACGAGGCGGCGCTGCCCGTCGACCCGAGCACCGACGTCCCGCCCGGGTACACCGAGGCGCAGCGCGGCGTGCCCGGTGGCTTCGCAGGCGACCCGGACGTCATGGACACCTGGGCCACCTCGTCGCTCAGCCCGCAGATCGCGGGCGGCTGGTGCACCGACGACGACCTCTTCCAACGGGTCTTCCCGATGGATCTGCGCCCGCAGGCCCACGACATCATCCGCACCTGGCTGTTCTCCACGGTGCTGCGCGCCCACACGGAGCAGGGCACGCTGCCGTGGCGGGGTGTCGCGATCTCCGGCTGGATCCTCGACCCGGACCGCAAGAAGATGTCGAAGTCCAAGGGCAACGTCGTCACGCCGATGGCGCTACTGGAGCAGTACGGCTCGGACGCCGTGCGGTACTGGGCCGCCGGTGCCCGCCCCGGCACCGACACCGCCTTCGACCCCGGTCAGATGAAGATCGGCCGCCGGCTCGCGATCAAGGTGCTCAACGCGAGCCGGTTCGCGCTCTCCACCGGGGCCGCTCCCGGCGACCTCACGGCACCGCTGGACCGCGCCATGATCGCGGAGCTGGCCGACACCGTCGAGGCGGCCACAACCGCACTGGAGGACCTCGACCACGCCCGCGCCCTGGAGGTCACGGAGCGCTTCTTCTGGCACTTCTGCGACGACTACCTGGAGCTGGTGAAGGCCCGCGCCTACGGCGAGCACGGGGAGGACGGCGCCGCCTCGGCGCGCGCCGGGCTGGCCACGGCCCTCTCGGTGCTGCTGCGCCTGTTCGCGCCGGTCCTGCCGTTCGTCACGGAGGAGGTGTGGTCGTGGTGGCAGGAGGGCTCCGTCCACGTCGCGCCGTGGCCCGACGCGGCCGACCTCCGCGCGCGGGCGGGCGACCCGGAGGTCCTCACCGCCGCCACCGAGGTCCTCACGGCGGTGCGGCGCGCGAAGTCGGAGGCGAAGGTCTCCATGCGCACCGACGTCAGCTCGACCGTGGTGACGGCGCCGCCGGACGTTCTCGCGAGGCTCGCGCTCGCCGAGACGGACGTCCGGGCCGCCGGCCGGATCCAGCAGGTCGACCTCCGGGAAGGACCGTCGCTGGACGTGGAGGTCCGCCTGGTGCCGTCGTGATCAGCAGGATCGGGACATGGGCTGCAGCCCTGCAGCCGATGTCCCGTTTCCGCTGATCACAGACCTTGCACCCGGGTAGCGACGAGTTCTGCCGCGACGGGCGGTCTCATGTGGTGTGAGCGAGGAGAGCCTTGCCCTGGCCGTCGCCGCGCTGCTCGACGAGCTGGTGGCGTCGGGGGCGGAAGTCGGGCTGCAGGTGGCCGTCATCCGGCACGGGGAGACGCTCGTCGACGCGGCGTGCGGCGTGGCCGATCCGCACACCGGGGCGCCGGTCGAGCGGGACACGCTGTTCTGGGCCGGGTCCACCGCGAAGGGCGTGGCCGCTGCGGTGGCACACGTCCTCGTCGACCGGGGCGCTCTCGCCGACGACATGCGCGTCGCCGAGGTGTGGCCGGAGTTCGGGGCACACGGAAAGGACCGGGTGACCCTGCGCCACGTGCTGATGCACACCGCGGGCGTGCCGGGCCTCCCCCGCGGCACGACCGCGACCGACCTGTGCGACTGGCACCGCATGTGCGCGGTCGTCGCCGACGAGACGCCGTGGTGGGAGCCCGGAGCCGGGTTCGGCTACCACGCGAAGACGTTCGGGTTCCTCCTCGGCGAGACGCTGCGCCGGGCCACCGGCCAGCCGATCTCGACTCTGCTGCGCACCCACGTCACAGAGCCGCTCGGGGTCGGCGACGAGGTGCACTTCGGCGTCCCCCGGCCCCTGCTCCCGCGGGTCGCCCGGCAGGTCGGCTCCGGCACGGCGCGCCCCGAGCCCGGCTCGCCGCTCGACCGGGCGATGCCAGCGGGTGTGGTGCCCGACGCCGCCTATGCCAACCGCCTCGACCTCCTCACCAGCGACATCCCCGCCGAAGGCACCATGAGCGCCCGCGGCATCGCCCGCATCTACGCGGCGCTCCTGGATCACCTCGTGTCGCCCACCCGCCGCACCGAGATCGCCACGGTCGCGTTCGAGGGGATGGACGAGGTGATGGGCTTCCCGGCGTCCTGGACGTACGGCTACGCCCCCTTCCGCCCGAGCGGGCACGGCAGGCCCGGCTCGACGTTCGGCATGGTCGGCACGAACGGCTCCGCCGCCTTCGCCGACCTCGACTCCGGCGTCGCCGTCGCCGTGATGCGCAACCACTTCGCGGCCGGCGGCCTCGCCACCGCGGCCCGGATCGACCAGCTGATCGTGGACGAACTGGCATGAGAGGACTCCCGATGGACACCCCGACCACCTCGCTCGACAGTCGCTTCAGCGAGCCGGCCGCCACCGCCACCTCGTGGGAGGAGGCCGTACGGGTCCTCGAGACCGCGGAGCTGTTCTGGATCACCACCGTCCGCGCCGACGGGCGGCCGCACGTCACCCCGCTCGTCGCGGTGTGGCTGGACGGCGCCCTCCACTTCGGCACCGGCGCGGCCGAGCAGAAGTCCCTGAACCTCCGCTCCAACCCCCACGTGATCCTGACGACCGGCAGCAACACCTGGGACCACGGGCTCGACGTGGTGGTCGAGGGCGACGCCGTCCAGGTCACCGACGACGACACGCTGAAGCGGCTCGCCGACGCCTGGCGCACGAAGTGGGACGGCCGCTGGCAGTTCGAGGCGCGCGATGGAGCATTCCACCACGCGGTGGGCGAAGCGCTGGTGTACGCGGTGACCCCGACGAAGGTCCTGTCCTTCGGAAAGGCACGTTCAGCCACACGAGCCACCGATTCTGACCGTAGGCGACCCGGGCAACTTCGCACACCCAGTGCGAACTTCGCACAGGGCCCGCCTTGTGCGAAGTCGGTGCTGGGTGTGCGAAGTGCGTCCTACGCTTCCGGGAGTGCTGCCAGGCGGGCCGTGACCCGCTCCAGCTCGGCCACCGCGGCCTCGCGCGCGTGCGGATGCCCTCCACCACCTCGGCCGGGGCCTTCTCGACGAACTTCGGGTTGGCCAGCTTCTTGTCGGCCTGGTCCAGTTCCTTCTGGGCCGCGGCCTGGTCGCGGCCCAGGCGGGCCCGCTCGGCGGCCACGTCGATGGCACCCGAGGTGTCGATCTCGACGTGGACCTTCCCGCCGGACAGCAGGACGTCCAGGGTGGCGGTGGGGGCGAAGCCGTCGCCCGCGTCGTCGAGGCGGGCGAGCGAGCGGAGCGCGGCGGCCGCGCCACCCGGACCGGCCTCACCGAGATCGGCGGCGTCGAGGCCCTCGACGCGGGCGGCGACGCGGCGACTGTCGGGCAGGCCCTGCTCGGTGCGGAACCGGCGCACCTCGGTGACCAGCTTCTGCACGTCGGCCAGCCGGCCGCTCGCGGCGGCGTCGGCCGGTGCGCCCACGCCGGTGGGCCACGGGGCGAGGACCACGGACTCGCGGCCCGTGAGCGCCGTCCAGAGCGCCTCGGTGACGAACGGGCTGATCGGGTGCAGCAGCCGCAGCAGCGCGTCCAGCACGTGGCCGAGCACGGCCCGCGTGCCGTCGGCGGTGTGCTCGTCGCGCAGCTGCACCTTCGCCAGCTCGAGGTACCAGTCGCACAGCTCGTCCCACGTGAAGTGGTAGAGCCCCTCGGTGGCCTTGGCGAACTGGAAGTCCTCCAGCAGCGCATCGGTCTGTTCGACGACCTCGGCGAGGCGGCCGAGGATCCAGCGGTCGGCGTCGGTGCGGTCGGCCTCGGCGGGCAGCGGGAGGTCCGGCGACGCCCCGTTGGACAGCGCGAGCCGGGTGGCGTTCCACAGCTTCGTGCCGAAGTTGCGCGAGCCTGCGACCCACTCCTCCGACAGCGCCATGTCCGCACCCGGGTTGGCGCCGCGGGCGATCGTGAAGCGCAGGGCGTCGGCGCCGAAACGGTCGATGAGGTCCAGCGGGTCGATCGTGTTGCCCTTGGACTTCGACATCTTCTTGCCGTACTGGTCGCGGATCAGCCCGTGCAGGAAGACGTTCTCGAACGGCGGCTTCCCGTCCATGGCGTACAGGCCGAACATCATCATCCGGACGACCCAGAAGAACAGGATGTCGTAGCCGGTGACCAGCACGGACGTCGGGTAGTAGCGCGCGAGGTCCGGCGTCTCGTCCGGCCAGCCGAGCGTGGAGATCGGCCACAGGCCCGAGGAGAACCAGGTGTCGAGGACGTCCTCGTCCTGGCGCCAGCCCTCGCCGGCGGGCGGCTGCTCGTCCGGGCCGACGCAGACGACCTCGCCGTTCGGCCCGTACCACACCGGGATGCGGTGGCCCCACCACAGCTGCCGGCTGATCGTCCAGTCGTGCATGTTGTCGACCCAGTCGAAGAAGCGCTTCTCCAGCTCCTTCGGGTGGATCGTGGTGCGCCCGTCGCGGACGGCGTCGCCCGCGGCCTTCGCGAGGGGCTCGACCCGCACGAACCACTGCAGGGACAGCCGGGGCTCCACCACCGTGTCGCACCGGCTGCAGTGCCCGACGGCGTGCACGTACGGCCGCTTCTCCGCGACGATCCGGCCCTGCGCCCGCAGCTCCTCGCGGACGGCCTCGCGCGCGGCGAACCGGTCCATCCCGTCGAAGCGGGTGCCGGAGCCGCTGATGACCGCGGCCTCATCCATGATCGAGGGCATCGGCAGGTCGTGGCGGCGGCCGATCTCGAAGTCGTTGGGGTCGTGCGCGGGCGTCACCTTCACCGCGCCGGTGCCGAACGCCGGATCGACGTGCTCGTCGGCGACCACCCGGATCTTCCGGCCGACGATCGGCAGCTCGATCTCGCGGCCGACGAGGTGGGCGTAGCGCTCGTCGTCGGGGTGGACGGCCACGCCGGTGTCGCCGAGCATCGTCTCGACGCGCGTGGTGGCGACGACGACGGAGTCCTCGCCGTCCCCGTACCGGATGGAGACGAGCTCGCCCTCGTCGTCGTGGTGGTCGACCTCGATGTCCGACAGCGCCGTGTGGCACCGCGGGCACCAGTTGATGATCCGCTCGGCGCGGTAGATGAGGTCGTCGTCGAAGAGCCGCTTGAAGATCGTCTGGACGGCGCGCGAGAGCCCGTCGTCGAGCGTGAACCGCTCGCGGGTCCAGTCGACGCCGTCGCCGAGCCGGCGCATCTGGCCGAGGATCGCCCCGCCGGACTCGGCCTTCCACGACCAGACCTCGTCGACGAACGCCTCGCGGCCCAGGTCGTGGCGGCTGCGGCCGTCACCGGCGAGCCTGCGCTCGACGACGTTCTGGGTGGCGATGCCCGCGTGGTCCATGCCCGGCAGCCACAGCGCGTCGTAGCCCTGCATCCGGCGGCGCCGGGTGAGGATGTCGATGAGCGTGTGGTCCATGGCGTGGCCGAGGTGCAGGCTGCCCGTGACGTTGGGCGGCGGGATCACGATGCAGTACGGCGGCCGGTCCGACGCGTTGTCGGCCTCGAAGTACCCGCCCTGGACCCACCGCTCGTAGAGCACGCCCTCTACCTCGCCCGGGTTCCACTGGGCGGGCAGGTCGGCAGTGCGCTGTGGGAGGGTGTCGGTCACCTGATGAAGTCTACGAGCGACCCACGGTGTGCCCGTGACCGGTCGCGCGCCGGCGGGAATCGGCCGACCGGGCTAACGTGCTGCGGGTGTCGATGATGCGCACGATCCCGGTCGAGCACGTCCTGGAGCGGGGCAGGAGCGAGAACCTCAAACGGATGCTGCGCGGGCGCGACCTCGTCGGGTTCGGCGTCGGCATCATCATCGGGACCGGCATCTTCACCCTGGCCGGGGTCGAGGCCAAGGAGCACGCGGGGCCTGCCGTCGCCCTGTCGTTCGTGATCGGCGCGGTCGTCGCCGCGCTGGCGGCGCTCTGCTACGCCGAGCTCGCGTCCTCGGTGCCGACCGCGGGCTCCGCCTACACGTACGCGTTCGCCACGCTCGGCGAGCTGTTCGCCTGGATCATCGGCTGGGACCTGCTGCTGGAGTTCGGGCTCGGCCTCGCCGTCGTCTCCCGGAGCTGGTCGAGCTACCTGGCGAACCTGTTCGGGCTGCCGCAGGTGCTGTTCGGGGAGACGGCGCCGGTCAACATCGGGGCCGTCCTGATCATCGGCGTCCTCACCGTGGTGGCCATCCTCGGGATCCGCGAGTCCTCGCGGCTCACCAACGTGCTGGTGGCGGTCAAGCTCGCGGTCTGCGTGCTGATCATCGGCGTCGGGGTGTTCTTCATCGACGCCGCGAACCTCACCCCGTTCATCCCGCCCGCGGTGCCCCTGCCCGAAGGCGGCTCGGTGCTCGAGCAGCCCGTCGTCGAGGGCGTGTTCGGCCTGGAGGCCACCGCGTACGGCGTCGGCGGGATGCTCACGGCCGCCGCGGTCGTCTTCTTCGCCTACACCGGCTTCGAGGCACTGGCCAACCTGGGCGAGGAGACCCGGCGCCCGGAACGCGACATGACGATCGGGCTGCTGGGCGCGCTGAGCGTGTGCGCGGTGCTGTACATCGCGGTCTCGTTCGTGCTGACGGCGATGGTGCCCTACGACCAGATCGACACCGGCGCCCCGCTCGCGGGCGCGTTCAACGCGGTCGGGCTGCCCTGGGTCGGAGCGCTGATCTCGATCGGCGCGGTCACCGGGCTGACGTCGGTGATGATGGTCGAGCTCGTCACGATCGGGCGGATCGGGTTCGCGATGGGCCGCGACGGGCTCCTCCCGGCCCCGATCGGCACGGCCCACCCCCGCTTCGGCACCCCCCACCGGATGACGATCATCGGCGCGTCGTGATCGCGATCATCGCCGCCACCACCCCGATCTCCGAGCTGGCCGACATGGTCTCCATCGGCGCGCTGAGTGCGATGATCATCGTGGCGATCGCGGTGCCGGTGTTGCGCCGCAGCCGGCCCGACCTCCAACGCCCCTTCCGCGTGCCGCTGTCGCCCGTTCTGCCCGCGATCGCCGCGCTGGCCTGCTTCTACCTGATGCTGAACCTCGACCTGCTCAGCTGGCTGCGGTTCGCGGTGTGGCTGGTCATCGGCCTGGTGATCTACCTGGCCTACGGCAGGCGCCACTCGCTGCTCAACCAGGACCGCTAGGCGGGCAGCAGCACCGCCTGCAGCCGGTCGAACCCCAGCACCGGCGCGAGCCTGCGCTCCCGGACCAGCCTCAGGCCCAGTGCGCGGACCTCGCCGCTCGTGGGCTCGTACACCCGCCACCGGCCGTCGCCCGCCACCCCGAGGGCGAGCACGTAGTGGCGCGGCACCAGAGCCCCCACCAGCAGCGGTACCGGCCGCCCGGCGGCGAGGGCCGCCCGGGCCTGCGCGAGCGCGTCGTCGACGTCGGCGGCGGACACGTCGTCCACCAGCCGCACGCGGTACGGCCCGGCGCCGGGGACGTGGCGGCGCAGCCAGCGCACCATCCCCCACGGGCTGGTGCCCAGCGCCCGCGGCCAGAACCGCGTGGACTGGCGGTGCACCTCCCGCTGCCGGGCGTCGAACCGTGCGCCGAACCCGATGGCCACCCCCGCCCGCGCCGGCGGCCACACCGGACCCGGTGGCCGCGGCGGCCGTGTCTTCGCCGTTGGCGTCGTCGCCGTCCAGGCGCGCCGTCTCCGCGGGGTCGGCCCACGCCGCGAGGGCGACGAGGACCGCGCTGCCGCAGGTGGTGCCGTCGACCTGGTCGAGCCGCACGCCGCCGCGGCGCTGCTCGCCGAGGCGGTCGGTGAGCAGCGGGCGCCGCCCTGCCGCCAGCGGCCGCACCTGGGCTGCCTGCTCGGGCGACGAGCTCCGACGTGCCACCTGCCCGACCCGGGAGCCGACCCAGCGCGCCATCCCGACCACGGTCCGCATGCGCCGATCCTGCCCGCCGGCACGGGTCACGCCATGGGCTGCACCGTGGTCGACCAGAGCTCCTCGCCGTCCTGCCCGCGCAAAGTCACCCGCAGCTCGCCTTCCGGTGCGACCTCGACCTCACCGAAGTGCTGGAAGCCCTCCGCGGGCGACGTGTTCGGGGCCGGCGGGGCCTGCACGAACACGGCCTCCGCGCCGAACGTCGGGTCGAGCGGGTTCGGCCCGAACGCACCCGCGTGCAGCGGCCCGGAGACGAACTCCCAGAACGGGTCGAACTCGGTGAACGACGCCCGCTCCGGCGCGTAGTGGTGGGCGGCGGTGTAGTGCACGTCCGCCGTCAGCCACACGACGTTGCGGACGTGGCGCCTGCGCAGCTCCGACAACACCCAGGCCAGCTCCGCCTCCCGCCCGCTCGGCGGGCCCGCGACGCCGTTCGCGACGGCCTCCCACGCCGTCCCGTCCGGAACCTGCACCCCGATCGGCATGTCCGACGCCACGAACTTCCAGGTCGCCTGCGAGGACGCCAGCCCGTCGACGAGCCAGCGGGCCTGCCGCTCGCCGAGGATGCGTCCGAGCGGGTCGGTGTTCGCCCCGTTGGCGTCCCGGTAGGTGCGCATGTCGATCACGAAGACGTCGACGTGGGCGCCGTACGACATGCGGCGGTGGACCCGCCCGTCCAGCGCCCGGCGCGGGTCGAGCGGCACCCACTCGTGGAAGGCCCGGAACGCGCGCTCGGCGAGCACGTCCACGCGCTTCTCGGTGTAGCGGTCGTCGGCGAGCACCTCGCCCGGGTACCAGTTGTTGGTGACCTCGTGGTCGTCCCACTGGTTCACCTGCGGCACGGCCGCGGCGAACGCGCGCACGTTCTCGTCGAGCAGGTTGTAGGCGTACTGCCCGCGGAACTCGGCGAGGGTCTCGGCCACCTTCAGCTTCTCCGGCGTCACCACGTTGCGCCATGTCGTCCCGTCCGGCAGCGCGACGGTCTCGGTGAGCGGGCCGTCGGCGTACACGGTGTCGCCGCTGTGCAGGAAGAAGTCCGGGTCCCGCCCGGCCATGGCTCGGAAGATCCGCATCCCGCCGCGGTCCCTGTCGATCCCCCAGCCCTGCCCGACCACGTCCCCGGACCAGAGGAACCGCACCCCCTCGCCGCGCGCGGGCGGGGTGCGGAACGACCCCGTCACCGGCTCGCTCGCGACCCGGCCGTCGAGGTCCTCCGCGGTGACCCGGTAGTGGACCGTGCGGCCCGCCCCGCGCACCCGCACCTTCCCGGTGAAGTCGGTGTCCGGCCTGAGCGCCGGCCCGACCACCCGCCGCGCGTGCTCGAAACCGGGCCCGTCCGACACCTCGACGACCATCCGCGACGGCCGGTCGGCCCGCGCCCAGACCAGGCCGGACCCGCGAATCACGTCCCCGGACTGCACGCCGTGCGTGAGCAGTGGGCGGTCGGCGCGGACGAGGCCGGGAACTGCGAGCGCACCGACGGCGGTGGCGCGGAGGAAGGTGCGGCGGTCGACACGGGAGCGCATGTGCCTGGTGTAGTCCACTCGGGTGAACGGATACCGGTCGTGGGATGAACGCCGGCGGCTACGGTGCGGACGTGTCTGCCTTCACGCCCGATGTCCGGGCATTCCTGTCCGCCGGAACCCGCACCGGCAAGCTGGGCTACGTCGCCAAGGACGGCCGCCCGCTGGTGGCACCGGTCTGGTTCGTCCTGGAAGGCGACGACCTCGTCTTCAACACCGGTGCGACCACCGCGAAGAGCCGGGCCATCGCCCGGGACCCGCGGCTGGTGATCACCGTCGACCTCGAGGAGCCCCCGTACGCGTTCGTGCAGGTACAGGGCGAGGCGGCCGTCTCGGAGGACCCGGACGAGCTGGTGCGCACCGCCACCGCCATCGGCGGCCGCTACATGGGCGCCGACCGCGCCGAGGAGTTCGGGAAGCGCAACGGCGTGCCCGGTGAGCTGGTGGTGCGGGTACGCCCGACCCGGGTCATCGCCGAGCTGGACATGACGGCCTGACGCGAGTCGCGCCCCCGCTGCACGCGAGTCGCGCTCCCGGCGCACGGTCCGAGGAGGTCAGCCGCGGCCGGGCCGGTTGCTGCCAGCGTCCCAGCGGTCGGCGAGCGCGCTGATCTTCCCGGCGTACTCGCGTGCGGCGGCGGCCGGGTCGCCGGCCCGGCCGGCTGCCAGCCCGACGAGGAACGCGGTGACCGGTGCGCCCGGGCGGGAGACGCCGTGGGCCACGTCGGAGGTCAGGTCGAGCACCATGTCGACGACTTCGCCCCCGACGGAAGCCTCGATACCGAGCTCCTCCACCACTGCGGCGACCCACTCGGACAGGCGCGTGCATCACTGCTCTCAGCCACAGTGCGACCGTACGCGCGCGCACTGTGGTCCTCGCAGGGGCCACGGGCTCTGCGAGGACCACAGTCGCGCGCGGATCAGCCGCCGAAGAGGGCCGGGATCTTGATGACCAGCTGGTAGAGGCCGTACAGGAACGGGATAACGACCCACGCCCACGCCAGCCACGCGACCGGCGGCGGACCGGCAGGGGCCTCGGTGGTGTCCGGCTGAGTGCTCATGCCGCCTTCGCTCCCGTCGTGCCGATGGTCTGGTCGCCGGCGGGCTCGTGGTACCGCTCGTTCACCGGCCGGATGAGCTCGTTGCAGACGAACCCGACCACGAGCAGACCGATCATGATCGAGAAGGCCTCGGTGTACCGGCCCGGCCCCTCCACGCCCGCCGCGATCTGCGCGTCGGCGATCGCGTTCACGATCACCGGCCCGAGCACGCCCGCCGTGGACCACGCGGTGAGCAGGCGGCCGTGGATCGCACCCACCTGGTACGTGCCGAACAGGTCACGCAGGTACGCGGGCACCGTGGCGAAACCGCCGCCGTAGAACGACAGGATCAGCATCGAGGCGATCAGGAACAACGCCTGGTTGGCGTTGCCGAGCAACGTGATGAGCAGGTAGAGCAGCGCACCGACGCGAGGTAGACGCGGTAGATGTTCTTGCGCCCGATCAGGTCGGACGTGGAGGACCAGACGAACCGGCCCAGCATGTTCGCGAGCGACAGGATCGCGACGAACCCGGCCGCCGCGGCAGCGATCTGGGTGCCGGCGTCCGGGAAGTAGTCCTGGAAGATCGGCGACGCCCGCTCGAGGATGCCGATCCCCGCGGTGACGTTGAAGCAGAGCACGATCCACAGCAGCCAGAACTGCGGCGTGCGGATCGCGTTGTTCGCCGACACGTTGGCGGTGGTGATGAGCGACCCGGTCTTCGCGGCCGCCGGGTGCCAGCCCGCCGGCGTCCAGCCGTCCGCGGCACCCGCACCAGCAGCCAGCCCACCGACATGAACACGGCGTACACCACGCCGTGGATCAGGAAGGCGAGCGCGATACCGCCCGACTGGGCGTTCTCGCCGGTGGCCCCGAACGCGGACAGCATCGACGCCGACCACGGGGACGCGATCAGCGCACCACCACCGAACCCCATGATCGCGAGACCGGTGGCCATCCCGGGACGGTCCGGGAACCACTTGATCAGGGTGGACACCGGCGAGATGTAGCCGATCCCCAGCCCGATCCCGCCGATCAGGCCGTACCCGACGATGACCAGCCAGTACTGGCCGATCCAGACGCCGAACGCCGAGACGAGGAAGCCCGCGGAGAAGCAGAGCGTGGCGATGAACATCGCCCAGCGGGGCCCGTTGCGGTCGACCGCCGTGCCGAACACGGCTGCCGACACCCCCAGCATGACGATGCCCAGGGTGAAGGGGAGCGCGGTCAGGGTGCCTGCGGCCGGGTTGCCCTCGAGCATCGTGGCCGTGAGCGGGTTCTTGAAGACGCTCCAGGCGTACGCCTGCCCGATCGCGAGGTGGATGGACAGGGCGGCGGGTGGTACCAGCCACCTGCTCCAGCCCGGCGGCGCGATGATGCGCTCACGTTGCAGGAACCCGATGGCCATTGCAGCTCCCTCGAGAGCGTCGAGCGACACGAACCGCGTGAACGTAGATCACGATGGTTGAACCCGCAACGGAGGGTGGGTCATACGGTATGCAGTCGCGACGAACGGTCGACGAACGGCCGACGAGCGGCGGACCGCTGAAACAGCGACGCGGCCCGCGATGCGCGGACCGGCGTCACTCGGGTGGTAGCTCAGGCGGAGCGCTCGCGCCGCTCCCGGCGGGCAGGCGTGCGCGGGACGATCGTGGGGTTGACGTTGCTGCGTACCGTCTGGCCGGTGACGACGACCTTCGCCACGTCATCACGGCTCGGGATGTCGTACATGCAGGGCAGCAGCACCTCCTCCATGATCGCTCGGAGGCCACGGGCACCGGTGCCGCGCAGGATGGCCTGGTCGGCCACCGCTTCGAGCGCGTCCTCGGTGAACTCCAGCTCCACGCCGTCCATCTCGAACAGCTTGCGGTACTGCTTCACCAGTGCGTTGCGCGGCTCGGTGAGGATCTTGACGAGGGCGTCCTTGTCCAGCGAGGTGACCGAGGCGACGATCGGCAGGCGCCCGATGAACTCGGGGATCAGGCCGAACTTGATGAGGTCCTCGGGCAGCGTCTCGCCGAAGCTCTCGGCCGGGTCGACCTCGCGCTTGGAGCGGATCTCGGCGCCGAAACCGAGGCCACGCTTGCCCACGCGGTCGCCGATGATCTTCTCGAGACCCGCGAACGCGCCGGCCACGATGAACAGCACGTTGGTGGTGTCGATCTGGATGAACTCCTGGTGGGGGTGCTTGCGCCCGCCCTGCGGCGGCACGCTCGCGGTGGTGCCCTCCAGGATCTTCAACAGCGCCTGCTGCACGCCCTCACCGGAGACGTCGCGCGTGATCGACGGGTTCTCCGACTTGCGGGCGATCTTGTCGACCTCGTCGATGTAGATGATGCCGGTCTCGGCGCGCTTGACGTCGTAGTCGGCGGCCTGGATCAGCTTGAGCAGGATGTTCTCGACGTCCTCGCCCACGTACCCGGCCTCGGTGAGCGCCGTGGCATCGGCGATCGCGAACGGCACGTTGAGCAGCTTGGCCAGGGTCTGCGCCAGGTAGGTCTTGCCGCAGCCGGTGGGGCCGAGCATGAGGATGTTGGACTTGGCGATCTCGATGCCGTCGCCACTGTCGCCGCCACCGCGGCGTTCGCCGGCCTGGATGCGCTTGTAGTGGTTGTAGACCGCCACCGACAACGTGCGCTTCGTCTGGGCCTGCCCGACGACGTACTGGTCGAGGAACTCGTGGATCTCGGCCGGCTTGGGCAGCTCGTCGAGCTTGACCTCACCCGCTTCGGCCAGCTCCTCCTCGATGATCTCGTTGCAGAGATCGATGCACTCGTCGCAGATGTAGACCCCAGGACCGGCGATCAGTTTCTTGACCTGCTTCTGGCTCTTCCCGCAGAACGAGCACTTGAGCAGGTCACCGCCGTCGCCGATGCGTGCCATGAGTGCAGACCCCAAATCCTTCTCTGCGCTGCCCCGGCGGGTCCGGGAAGGCGCGCTCTCTGGACGGTACCCGTCCGACCCGGTCCCCGGGGAGCTTCGCGCACCGGAGATTCGGCGACGGTCGGCGGACGGTCGACGCCGGCCCTTCTCGGACCGGCGCCGACCGCGCCTCGTGAACGTGTCAGACCGCGGAGAGCTTGCGGCTCTGGATGATCTCGTCGACGATCCCGTACTCCTTGGCCTCTTCGGCCGTGAGGATCCGGTCCCGCTCGATGTCGTCGTGCACCTGTTCGGGGGTGCGGTTGGTGTGGTGGGCCAGCGTGCTCTCCAGCAGCCTGCGCATGCGGGAGATCTCGGCGGCCTGGATCTCCAGGTCCGACACCTGGCCGTAGAAGCCCTCGGTGGCGGGCTGGTGGATCAGCACGCGCGCGTTCTGCACGGCGAGGCGGCGCCCCGGCGTGCCGGCCGCGAGCAGCACCGCCGCCGCGGACGCGGCCTGCCCGAGGCAGACCGTCTGGATGTCCGGGCGGATGAACTGCATCGTGTCGTAGATCGCCATCAGCGACGTGAACGACCCGCCCGGCGAGTTGATGTACATGCTGATCTCGCGGTCCGGGTCGGCCGACTCCAGGCACAGCAGCTGCGCCATCACGTCGTTGGCCGACGCGTCGTCGATCTGCACCCCGAGGAAGATGATGCGCTCCTCGAAGAGCTTGTTGTACGGGTTGGACTCCTTGACCCCGTAGCTCGTGCGCTCCACGAAGGACGGCAGCACGTACCGGGACTGCGCCGGCTCGGGAGCACGACCCCCCGACGGCGTCCACATGTTGCTCATCGGGCGCTCCCGTTCTGGTTCGCGTCGGGGATCTGCCCGGCGCGGGAGATCACGTGGTCGACGAAGCCGTACTCGAGCGCCTCCTGCGCGGAGAACCACCGGTCGCGGTCGAAGTCGGCGATGATCCGCTCGACCGTCTGGCCGGTGTGCTCGGCGATGAGCTCCGCCATCTCACGCTTGTGGCGCTTGAACAGCTCCGCCTGGATGGAGATGTCGGACTCGGTGCCACCGACACCCGCCGACGGCTGGTGCATCAGGATCTGGCAGTGCGGCAGCGCGTACCGCTTGCCGGGCGTGCCCGCCGAGAGCAGGAACTGCCCCATGGAGGCGGCCATGCCCATCCCGTAGGTGCGACGTCGCACGGGATGAACTGCATCGTGTCGAAGATGGCCATACCGTCCGGCACCGAGCCGCCGGGCGAGTTGATGTAGAGGGAGATGTCGGATTCCGCGTCCTCGCCCGCGAGCAGCAGCATCTGCGCCGCGATGCGGTTGGAGATCTCCGAGTCCACCTGCTGGCCGAGCACGATGATGCGCTGCTGCAACAGCCGCTCGTACACAGAGTCGCCCAGCGTCATCGACGCGGGCGCGCCGCCCCGCCGCATCGTCTCTCCGACGAGTCGGTCCGCCGTACGCGGGCCGATTTCCTCTGGCCTCACTTCACCCTGCCTTCTGCTGGTTCGGCTCGCGTGTCCATCGAATGCGACCCTACGCGGACGGGCCGTGCATCCGCCGCGTACGGCCAGGTTGTTCGCTGTGGGCGTGCCGCCCTCAGGAGGAGGTGGACGCCTTCTCCTCGGTGGCGGCGCCCGGAGCGTCCTCCGCGACCTCGCCCGCCTCCGACGTCTCGGTGGCCTCCGAGCTCTCGGTGTCCTCCGACGACTCGGTGTCCTCCGGCTCGTCGTCACCGAGGAGGTCGGACATGTCGACGGCGTTGCCCGATGCGTCGGTGACGGTGGCCGCGCGCACCGCGGCGATGAGCGCCTTGCTGCGCCGCACGTCGGAGTAGACCGCGCCGAGCTGACCCGCCTCCTGGATGCGCCGCACGAACTCCTCCGGCTGCATCTGGTACTGCTGCGCCTGGAAGACGATGCGCTCGGTGAGCTCCTGCTCGCTCACCGTGGTCTGCTCGCGCTCGGCGAGCGCGTCGAGCAGGAGGCGGGTGCGGACGGACTTCTCCGCAGCCTCCTTGGTCTCGGTGTCGAACTGCTCGCGGGTCTGCCCCTGCGAGACGAGGAACTCCTCGAACTTCGCCTCGTCGTGGTCGAAGGGGTGGACGGCGTCGTGGACGGCGGAGTCGACGTCGGCCTGGACCACGGACTCCGGCAGCGGCACCTCGGTGGTGTCGAGGATGGTGTCGAGGATCTTGTCGCGGGCCTGCGTGACCTGCTCCATCCGCCGGACCCGGCCGAGCCGCTCGCGCAGGTCGGCGGTGAGCTCCTCGAGCGTGTCGAACTCGCTGGCGAGCTGGGCGAACTCGTCGTCGGCCTCGGGGAGCTGGCGCTCCTTGACGGCCGTGACCTTGACGGTGACCTCGGCGTCCTTGTCGGCGAACTCGCCGGCCACCAGCCGGGAGGTGAACGTGGCCTCCTCGTCGGCCGACAGGCCCACGATCGCCTCGTCGATGCCGTCGATGAGGCCGCCCTGGCCCACCTGGTAGGAGAACCCGGTGGTGGTGGCGTCCTCGACGACCTCACCGTCGACGGTGGCCGACAGGTCGATCAGGACGAAGTCGTCCTCGGCCGCCGGGCGCTCGACGCCGGCGAGGGTGCCGAACCGGGCGCGCAGGTTGTCCAGCTGCTCCTCGACGTCGGCGTCGCTGACCTCGACGTCGTCGACGGAGACGGAGAGCGTGGAGAGGTCCGGCAGCTCGATCTCCGGGCGGACGTCGACCTCGGCCTTGAAGGCCAGTTTGTCGTTGTCGGCGATCTCGGTGACCTCGATGTCGGGCCGCCCGATCGGGTTGACGTCCTCGGCGGCGGTGACGGCCTCGCTGTACTTGGCGGGGACCGCATCGTTGACGACCTCGTTGAGCACCGCGGCGCGGCCGAGGCGGGCCTCGATGATGCGGGCCGGCACCTTGCCGGGGCGGAAGCCCGGCACCCTGACCTGCTGCGCGATCTTCTTGTAGGCCCGGTCGAAGTCCGGCTTCAGCTCGTCGAAGGGCACCTCGACGTTGATGCGGACTCGCGTCGGGCTCAGCCGCTCGACGGTGCTCTTCACGGTGGGACTACTCCTCGGTTGTACGGGGATGTGCGCGCGGACCGCGGGCGAGGTGGGTCCGCTGACGGGCCCGGCCATCGGGCACCGGGCCGGCCGTTCCCGCGAGTCTACGGGTCGGGCCGGTGGGATCCCGGGCGGGCGGCAGCGCGGGCCCGCCGCGCCCGTCAGCCCGGACGCCGGACCAGTACGCAGTCGTCGCACAGACCCCCGCTCGCGGGCACGCGGTAGTAGAGGCAGCAGCTGCGTCTGCGGAACGTCCAGACGCGGTCGGGCTCGCGCGGGGGCAGCAGCTCCCCCGCCCCGGCGAACGACCCGCGGGCGAGCACCGCTGCCGCAACGTCGGCAGCTCGGCAGGCCACCTCGGGTCGCTGCACCACGAGCAACCGCTTGGCTGCGGCCACCGCCGACGCCGCGTTGCCCCACAGCAGCCGTTCGGCGACCGGCACCTGCGCCCTGACCACGCCGACGAGCGGGCCGACCAGGCCGTCCAGCAGCGCGGGGAGCGCAGCGGCCGCTGCGAGGTCCACGGCGTCGGTGCGCACCGCCCAGCCGCCGTCGTCGGCGCGTCGCCACCACGCCGTGGCGGGGTCGATCACCGGCATCGCCGAATGCAGCACCGCGGCCGCGTACGGCGCGGAGACCAGCTGCGCCACGAACCCCTGGAACGCGAGCGACGCCGCCACCCGCTCCTCACCGCCCAGCGCACGGCCGACGTGCGCGATCCGCTCCCGCACCGGAACCGGGTCGGCCAGTGGCCGCTCGCCGCGACCGCTGCCGAGCGTGAAGAACGGGCCGAGGCCCGCCACGTCGGCGAGGATCGAGGGCACGTCCACGGCCGGGAGCCTGCCCTTCGTCACGTCATGTCGTCGCGCGCTCACCACGCGGGTATGGTGCGGGTCGGCGAGCTCGGCATTTCGGTCACACCGCTGCAACCGGCCGTACACATTACAGGGAGTACGGCGGTTCCCGCGCGTTCAAGGCCGCCCGATGTGGTCACCGCAGCTCTCACTGGCGAATCGCCGCGCCGACGTGCGACATTGTTCCGGCGAAACCGCACCCGCTGACGCGTGCGCGCTCGCACCCGTGCGTTCAACCCCGGCCGGCGCCCCACCGACGGCGACCGGCCATCGTGCCGGTGTCCGAGGCCCACAACGTCCGGACGCACGGTGCTGCGCTGCACGCGTGACCACGCTAGACCCGGCGGAGTAGCCAGACGCCGTCGATACTCCTCCATTCCAGCACGTCCGACCACCACACACTCGTCACGCCGTCGTCCCGATGCATGTCGGGGTGCACCGATCCAACAACGGGCGACGACCGACAGGAGGCACTCTTGGCTGCGATCTCAGCGGGTACCTCGTCCGGGCTCTACGACCCCGAGTTCGAGCACGACGCCTGTGGCGTCGCCTTCGTCGCCGATCTCGCCGGCCGCCGCGGCCACGGCATCGTCCGCAAGGCGCTCACAGCGCTGTTGCGGATGGAGCACCGCGGCGCACGCGGCGCGGAGGCCAACACCGGGGACGGCGCGGGCATCCTGATCCAGGTGCCCGACGCGTTCTTCCGGGCCGTCGCGGGATTCCCGCTGCCGTCGGCGGGCGGCTACGCCGTCGGCACGGCGTTCCTGCCCGCTGAGAGGGCCGACGCCGACGTCGTCGTGGCCGAGATCGAGAAGATCGCCGCCGAGGAAGGCCTCGAGGTACTGGGCTGGCGCGAACTGCCGGTCGACCCCGACGCCGCCGACCTGGGGCCGATGGCGCGCGACGCCATGCCGGGCTTCCGCCAGCTGTTCGTCGCCGGGCGGGCCGGGGAGACCGGCATCGAGCTGGAGCGCCGCACGTTCTGCCTGCGCAAGCGTGCGCAGCACTCCACCGGCGTCTACTTCCCGAGCCTCTCGCCGCGCACGATCGTCTACAAGGGCATGCTCGCCGAGCCGCAGGTCGAGGCGTTCTACCCGGACCTGTCCGACGAGCGGGTCACGAGCGCGCTCGCCGTGGTGCACTCCCGGTTCTCCACCAACACGTTCCCGGCGTGGCCGTTGGCCCACCCGTACCGGTACGTCGCCCACAACGGCGAGATCAACACGCTGCGCGGCAACCGGAACTGGATGGCGTCCCGCGAGGCGCTGCTGGAGTCCGACCTCATCCCCGGTGACCTCGCGCGGCTGTCCCCCATCGTCACGCCGGACGCGAGCGACTCCGCCACGTTCGACGAGGTGCTCGAGCTCCTGCACCTCGGTGGGCGCAGCCTCCCGCACGCCGTGCTGATGATGATCCCGGAGGCGTGGGAGAACCACGACGAGATGGACCCGGCGCGCCGGGCCTTCTACGAGTTCCACTCCACGCTGATGGAGCCGTGGGACGGGCCCGCGCTGGTCTGTTTCACCGACGGCACCCAGATCGGCGCCGTGCTCGACCGCAACGGCCTCCGCCCCGCGCGCTACTGGATCACCGAGGACGGCACGGTCGTGCTCGCGTCCGAGGTGGGCGTGCTGGACGTCGAGCCGTCGGCCGTGGTCCGCAAGGGCCGCCTCGAGCCGGGCCGCATGTTCCTCGTCGACACCGCACAGGGCCGCCTCCTCGACGACGCCGAGATCAAGGGCGCGCTCGCGGCCGAGCACCCGTACGCCGAGTGGCTGCACGCCGGGCTCATCCACCTGGACGAGCTGCCGGTGCGCGAGCGGGAGATCTACGACCACGCCGCGATCACCCACCGACAGCAGTCGTTCGGCTACACGGAGGAGGAGCTCAACATCCTCCTCAAGCCGATGGCGACCACCGGGGCCGAACCGATCGGCTCGATGGGCAACGACGCGCCCCTCGCTCCGTTCTCGGAGCGTCCCCGGCAGATGTTCGACTACTTCACGCAGCTGTTCGCGCAGGTCACGAACCCGCCGTTGGACGCGATCCGCGAGGAGCTCGTGACGTCGCTGCAGAGCCTGCTCGGCCCCGAGCAGAACCTGCTCGACGCCACCCCTGCGAACTGCAGGACGGTCGTCGTGCCGTTCCCGGTGCTCGGCAACGACGACCTCGCCAAGATCATCCACATCAACGACGACGGCGAGCTGCCCGGCTTCGCGTGCGTCACGGCCAAGGGCGTGTTCAAGGCCGCCGACGGCGGCGCAGGCCTGGAGCGGCGGCTGAAGGAGATCTGCACCGAGGTCTCCGAGGCGATCGAGGACGGCGCCCGGCTGATCGTGCTGTCCAACCGCGGGGTCACGAAGGACTTCGCGCCCATCCCGTCGCTGCTGCTCACCGGCGCCGTGCACCACCACCTGGTGCGGGAGAAGACGCGCAGCAGGGTGGGGCTCATCGTCGAGGCGGGCGACGCGCGCGAGGTGCACCACATCGCGCTGCTGCTGGGCTACGGCGCCGCCGCGGTCAACCCGTACCTGGCGATGGCCACCGCCGAGGACCTCGCCATGCGCGGCGACATCCCCGGCGTCCACGGCCGAGCAGGCGGCGAGCAACCTCGTGAAGGCGCTCGGCAAGGGCGTCCGCAAGACGATGTCGAAGATCGGCGTCTCCACCGTGGCCTCCTACACGGGCGCGCAGATCTTCGAGGCGATCGGGCTCGGCCCCGACGTCATCGACTCGTGCTTCGCGGGCACCACCTCGCGCCTGGGCGGCGTCGGGTTCGACGAGATCGCCGAGGAGGTGCTGATCCAGCACCGCCGCGCGTTCCCGGCCGACGACGTGCGCCCCAGCCACCGCACCCTCCCGGTGGGCGGCGAGTACCAGTGGCGCCGCGAGGGCGAGCTGCACCTGTTCAACCCGCAGACGGTGTTCAAGCTGCAGCACTCCACCCGCCAGGGCCGCTACGAGGTCTTCAAGGAGTACACCCGCGCCGTCGACGAGCAGGCGGGCAAGCTCATGACGCTGCGCGGCCTGTTCCGCTTCAAGGAGGGCACCCGGCCGCCGGTCCCGATCGACGAGGTCGAGTCCGTCGACGAGATCGTGAAGCGGTTCGCCACCGGCGCCATCTCCTACGGGTCGATCTCCAAGGAGATGCACGAGACCCTCGCCATCGCGATGAACCGCCTCGGCGGCAAGTCGAACACCGGCGAGGGCGGCGAGGACGCCGACCGCTTCACCGCCGACGCGAACGGCGACTCCCGGCGCAGCTCGATCAAGCAGGTCGCCTCCGGCCGGTTCGGCGTCACCAGCGAGTACCTGGTCAACGCCGACGACCTGCAGATCAAGATCTCGCAGGGAGCCAAGCCCGGCGAGGGCGGGCAGCTGCCCGGCGCGAAGGTCTACCCGTGGATCGCGAAGACGCGCTACTCCACACCGGGCGTCGGGCTGATCTCACCGCCCCCGCACCACGACATCTACTCGATCGAGGACATCAAGCAGCTCATCCACGACCTCAAGAACGCCAACCCGACCGCGCGCATCCACGTGAAGCTCGTGAGCCAGGTCGCGTCGGCACCGTCGCGGCGGGCGTCGCGAAGGCCTACTCCGACGTCGTGCTCATCTCGGGCCACGACGGCGGCACGGGCGCATCGCCGCTGTCGTCGATCAAGCACGCGGGCGGGCCGTGGGAGCTGGGGCTGGCGGAGACCCAGCAGACGCTGCTGCGCAACGGCCTGCGCGACCGGATCGTCGTGCAGGCCGACGGCCAGCTCAAGACCGGCCGTGACGTCGTCATCGCGGCGCTGCTCGGGGCCGAGGAGTTCGGCTTCGCCACCGCGCCGCTGGTGGTGTCGGGCTGCATCATGATGCGGGTCTGCCACCTCGACACCTGCCCCGTCGGCGTCGCCACCCAGAATCCCGAGCTGCGCAAGCGGTTCGACGGGCGGCCCGAGTACGTCGTCAACTTCATGCGGTTCGTCGCGGAGGAGGTGCGCGAGTACCTCGCGCAGCTCGGGTTCCGCTCGATCGCCGAGGCCGTCGGCCACGCCGAGATGCTCGACACCGACGACGCCGTGCGGCACTGGAAGACCGAGGGGCTCGACCTCTCGCCGATCTTCCACATGCCGCGGCTCGCGCCGGGCGCCTCACGGCACCGCACGAAGTCGCAGGACCACGGCCTGGAGAAGGCCCTGGACAACACGCTGATCCAGCTGTCGGAGGGCGCGCTGTCCTCCGGCGACAAGGTGCACCTCGACCTGCCGGTCCGCAACGTCAACCGCACCGTCGGCACGATGCTCGGCTACGAGCTCACCCGGCGGTGGGGCGGTGAGGGCCTCCCCGACGACACGATCGACGTCACGCTCTCCGGCTCGGCCGGCCAGAGCTTCGGCGCGTTCGTGCCCAAGGGGATCACGCTGCGGCTCGTCGGCGACACCAACGACTACTTCGGCAAGGGCCTGTCGGGTGGCCGCCTCACGCTGCGCCCCGACCCGTCGGCCCCGTTCGTGGCCGAGGAGAACGTCATCGCCGGCAACGTCATCGGCTACGGCGCCACCTCCGGCGAGATGTTCATCCGCGGCATCGTCGGAGAGCGGTTCTGCGTGCGCAACTCGGGCGCGCTCGCCGTCGTCGAGGGTGTGGGCGACCACGGCTGCGAGTACATGACCGGCGGACGCGTGGTGGTGCTCGGCACCATCGGGCGCAACTTCGCGGCCGGTATGTCGGGCGGCACCGCCTACGTGCTCGACCTGCCCCGGCACCGCGTCAACGGCGAGATGGTCGACATCGACCCGCTCGACGACGACGACCGCGCGTTCCTGCGCGACACGGTCGAACGCCACCACGCCGAGACCGGCTCCACGGTCGCGCGCGCCCTGCTGACCGACTGGGACGACGCCGTCGAACGGTTCGGCAAGGTCATGCCCAAGGACTACAAGCGGGTGCTGCACGCCCGCGCCGCGGCCGAGCGCGACGGCCGCGACATCGACCAGGCAATCATGGAGGCCGCGCATGGCTGACCCGAAGGGCTTCCTGAAGGTCCCCCGCGAGACCCCGACCCGCCGTCCCGTCCCGCTGCGGCTGATGGACTGGCGGGAGGTCTACGAGGAGTTCCCGGACGGCAGGCTGGAGCAGCAGGCCAGCCGCTGCATGGACTGCGGCATCCCGTTCTGCCACCAGGGCTGCCCGCTGGGCAACCTCATCCCCGAGTGGAACAACCTCGTCTACCGGGGCGACTGGCGCGAGGCGATCGAACGGCTGCACGCCACCAACAACTTCCCGGAGTTCACCGGGACGCTGTGCCCCGCCCCGTGCGAGGCCGCGTGCGTGCTCGGGATCAACAGCGACGCGGTCACGATCAAGCAGGTCGAGCTGCAGATCATCGACCACGCCTTCGAGCAGGGCTGGGTCGCCCCGCAGCCCCCCGTCACGAAGACCGGCAAGAAAGTTGCCGTGGTCGGGTCCGGGCCCGCCGGGCTCGCCGCGGCGCAGCAGCTCACCCGGGTCGGCCACGACGTCGTGGTGTTCGAGCGCGCCGACCGGATCGGCGGCCTGATGCGCTACGGCATCCCCGAGTTCAAGATGGAGAAGAGCAGGCTCGACCGGCGCCTGGACCAGATGGAGGCGGAGGGCACCACCTTCCGCGCGTCGGTCGACGTCGGCTCCGACGTCACCGCCGACCAGCTGCGCGCCGAGTACGACGCCGTCGTGCTCGCGGGCGGGGCCACCGCGTGGCGCGACCTGCCCGCGAAGGGCCGCGAGGCCGAGGGCGTCTACCAGGCCATGGAGTACCTGCCGTGGGCCAACCACGTGCAGCAGGGCGACATCGACGCCCCGCCGATCACCGCGGAGGGCAAGGACGTGGTGATCATCGGTGGCGGTGACACCGGCGCCGACTGCCTCGGCACCGCCCACCGGCAGGGTGCCCGCTCGATCACCCAGCTCGAGATCATGCCGACGCCGCCCGAGAAGCGGACGGCCGGCATGCCCTGGCCGACCTACCCGATGGTCTACCGGGTGTCGTCGGCCCACGAGGAGGGCGGCGAGCGGCTGTTCTCGGTGAACACCACCGAGTTCGTCGCGGACGAGGACGGCAGGCTCGCGGCGCTGCGCATCGTCGAGGTCACCCGCGACGCCGACGGTCGCTTCGTGCCCGTCGAGGGCACGGAGACGGAGCTGCCCGCCCAGCTCGTGCTGCTCGCCATGGGCTTCGTCGGCCCCGAGAAGGGCAAGCTGCTCACCGACCTGGGCGTGGAGCTGGACCAGCGGGGCAACGTCGCCCGCAACGACCAGTTCATGACCAGCGTCGAGGGCGTGTTCTCGGCCGGTGACATGGGCCGGGGCCAGAGCCTGATCGTGTGGGCCATCGCGGAGGGCCGCGCCGCGGCCGCCGGGGTGGACGCCTACCTGACGGGCCGCGACGTCCTCCCGAGGCCGATCGCCCCGACGGACCGCCAGATCGCCTGACTCAGGCTGTACGAACGGCACTCTCGTCCGATAGACCGGTACGGGGGTGCCGTTCGTGCGTTCGATCGGAGGCACCGGGCAGACGCAGTCCCAGCGTCACCACCCCGGTCACCCCGAGGTCGTGATAGGGCGCGATGTCGACGAACCCGGCCTCGCGGTAGAGCCGGTACGCCACCGACATCGTCTCCGGCTCGGTCTGCAGCCACAGCTCGGCCAGCCCCAGCTCGACGGCCGCCTCGAGGGCGGCGGCCACCAGCCCCCGCCCGGCCCCCCGGCCGCGGCCCGCAGGGCTGACGTACATCCGCTTCAGCTCACCGACCTCGCCCGCGTACCGGTGCACACCCACGACCCCGATCGGACGTCGCCCCGACTTCGCCATGACCAGCACCCCGTCGGGCGGCCGGTAGAAGCGGGACGGGTCGGTGAACTCGCCGCCGGCGTCGGGGTGAGCCGTGCCGAGGTCGAGGTCCAGCGCGTCGGCCACCCACCGCCGGTGTTCCGCGAGCAGCCGCGCAGCAGCCGCCCAGTCCCGCCGGTTCACCACCCGGGCCACAGTGACACCCATGGCTCAGCCCTCCATCCGGTAGACGCGGAAGAAGCCCGCGTCGACGGGGACGACCTGCACCGAGGCGAAACCGGCCGCGGCGGCGAGCTCGCGCACCGTGTCCTCCCGGAGCACCGTGCCCAGTGCGGCCGACGGCTGCTCGGCGAGCGCGGCGGGCAGGCAGTGGCTGATGCTCCATCCGTACATGAGCCGCTCGATCACGTCCCCGGGCGCGGTGAACCGGGGCGCCACCTTCTCGTCCACGACGATCAACGTCCCGTCCGGGACGAGCGCCTTGCGGCAGGCCGCGAGCACGTCGATCGGCCGGGCCATGTCGTGTAGCGCCTCCAGGACGAGGATCGCGTCGAACCACCCCTCGCCGGCGACGGCGACGGCGTCGCCGTGCACGAAGCGCACCCCCGTGCCCGCGGCGTGCCCGCGCGCCTCGGCCACGGAAGGCTCGTCCACGTCATAGCCGATCACCTCCGCCGCTGGGTAGGCACGGGCCAGCGCGATCGTCGACCACCCGTGGCCGCAGCCCACGTCGGCGATGCGGGCACCCGCGCGGGACAGCCGGGCGTGCACGGCCGGGGCGGCGGGCAGCCAGCTGCCGGTCAGCTCGGCGACGAAGGCCGGCCGGTTGATGCCGCCCTGGCCGCGGCGGAAGTCGGCGCCGTAGTGGGCGTAGGGCACCCCGGAGCGTCCCGGTAGGCCGCGACGACATCGTCGAGGGCTCGTGCGATGGCGACGACCATGTCGGCGAACGGAGCACGTGCGCCGGGTTCTCCACGTCGACGAGCACGCCGGTGTGGTCGGCCGGCAGGCGGTAGCGCCGGACGTCGGCCGGGCGCGCGGCATCGTCGACGACGACGAAGCCCGCGACGGCCTGCTGCTCCAGCCATTCCCGGGCGTAGCGGGGGTGGATGCCCGCCACCTCGGCAAGCTCGGGCGCGGTGAGCCTTCCGTGCTCCGCCATGGCCCGGTACAGCCCGAGCCGGGTACCGAGGTGGACGCCGAACAGCTCGAGGGTGCCGGTGGTCGCCTCGAGGAGGCGTTCGTCCAGCGTGGGCGTGGGCATCGGTCTCTCCTTGGTCGATGAGGTTCCTGCACCACCAGGCGTGAGGTGCCTGGTAGGCCGGACCTCACAACCGCCACGTGACCGGTCTCCCGGGCTGGTAGGAGCACCAGGTGCCGGTCCGCACCGCCTCGCGGAGGTGCCGGCCGAGCGCCGGGTGCGCGTCGTCGATGCGGTCGATCGCCGCCCGGATCCGCCACCGGACGGCCGAGCGGGCCCGTTCGTTGCTGCCTCCCGAGCGCCGGGGCCGCCCGCCCAGCCCCGTCGCAGCGGTGAGGTGGTCGACGAGCAGGTCCATCTCCAGGCGGGCCCGGTCGGCCGCCTCGGAGTCGTGGGCGTCCTCCGCCTCGACGAGCTCCCCCTGCAGCTGGACGATCCGGGCCTCGTAGGCGCGCCGGGCCTGCGCATCGAGCGCCGGGCCGGTGTCGGGCGCGTCGACCGCGACGTCCATGAGCTCGGCGCAGTGGATCTCGCGCCCGGCTCCCGCGAGCAGCGCCGCCAGGTCGTGGAATCCCTTCGCGTCGGGCAGCCGGACGGTCGTGCCGTCGAATGCCAGGGTCCACACCGCGCCCTCGAGCCGGAACGCCGGCGCATGCGGGTGTTCGGTCCGGCCGCTCGGGGCGGCGACCGCCGCGAGCACCTCGCGGGCCGTGGCGACCGCCGCCGGCAGCGGCGGGGCGGGGCCGGGGTCGGGTACGTCGCCGAGCCTTCGGTCGAGGGTGGCGCGCGCGAGCAGGTCGCTCAGGTCGGCGGCGGTGGACGCGGCGGCGGCAGCGCGCAGTCCGCTCGTGTCCGTGTCGTGCCCGGCGGCCCTCGCCAGAGCGGCGACCGAGCGCAACGTCGTGCGCACGTGCGCGTCACCGAGCCGGACGAAGTCGTCCAGCGCGGCGAGCAGCGACCGGGCCGCCGGTTCGTACCGGCCTACGAGCAGGTCGAGCACGCCGAGGGCGCGGTTGCCGAGCCCGCGCCCGAGCGGGTACTCGACGGCGTCCGAGCGGGCCACCACCTCGGCGAGCACCGGTCGGGCCGCCTCCGGGTCGCGCAGCGCGAGCACGTGCCCGTGGACGAGCGCACACCAGGCGGCCAGCACTGTCCCGACCATGGCCGCCCCGTCGGCGTGCGCCGCGCGTGCGGCGGCCACCGCGTCGGCGTCGCGGCCCGCGGCGGCGAGTGCGATCGCCCGGATGCTGGCCAGCTCGACGCGCCAGGGGCTCAGGTCCTGCTCGCGCGCATGCGCGAGCGCGTCGTCGGCCAGCCGCAGCGCCGCGTCCGCCGCTCCGTCCGCCAGTCTCGCGAGCAGCAGCGCCCGCCGGGCGATGAACGCCGCCGTCGGGCCGTCCGCCGCGTCGGCCGCCGCCTGCGCGAGCTCGACGCCACGCGCACGGTTCCCTGCGACCAGGTGCGCGGTCGCGGCGATGCCCGCCGACTCCGGCCAGCCCGCGTGCGCGAGGTCCGGCCACCGGGCGAGCAGGGTTCCCTGCGACCAGGTGCGCGGTCGCGGCGATGCCGCCGACTCCGGCCAGCCCGCGTGCGCGAGGTCCGGCCACCGGGCGAGCAGCCGGTCGCCCCACTCCGCCACCGGCCGCGCACGCCCGTGGTGCACGTCCGCTCCCCACAGGATCCCGTACAGCGCGAAGGCCCGGTCGGGTCGTTCGTCGTGGGCGAGCACGTACCCGAGCGCGTCGTACACGTCGTGGCGCAGGGCGTCGGCGGTGGCCGCGAGCCCGGCCGACCAGGACCGCCAGGACCGCGCCGTGACGTCGCGGCACTGCGCGACCGTCCAGTCGACGTACCGCGTGGTGACAGCCCCGAACTCGCCATTGGCGACGAGCTTCGCCCGCGCGTACGCGCGGATCGTCTCCAGCAGCGCGTACCAGGTGCGTCCGCCCCTGCGGTGGACCTGCAGCAACGAGCGCGCCACGAGCCGGTCGAGGTGGCCGATCACGTCGAGCAGGTCCTCGCCGGGCTCGCTCCCGACGGCGTGGGCCGCCTCCGCGGTGAACCGCCCCTCCGCCACGCCGAGCCGGGCGAAGAACCGCGCGGTGGCCGGGTCGAGCCGCTCGTAGGACCAGTCGACCATCGCCTGGAGGCTGCGGTGCCGGGCCGGTGCGCGGCGATGCCCGACGAGCAGGTCCAGCCTGCGGTCGAGGTGCGCGAGGATCTCCGCAGGGGTCAACGTCGGGGTGCGGGCGGCGGCCAGCTCAATGGCAAGCGGCAGCCCGTCGAGGCGCCGGCAGAGCTCGGCCACGGTGGTGGCGCTGTCCACGTCGAGCTCCACAGCGGAGCCCGCGGCCGCGGCGCGGGCCAGGAACAGCTGGACGGCGGGCGACGCCGTGTGCCCGTCCCCGACGGCGAGCGGCTCCAGTCGCAGCACGTGTTCGTCCGGCACCGCGAGCGGCTCGCGACTCGTGGCCAGCACCGACACTCCGGGCGCGGTGGCCAGCACCAGCTCGACGGCGTCGGCGGCGGCGTCGAGGACGTGTTCGCAGTTGTCGAGCACGAGCAGCGCCGAGGAACCGGCGAGCCCCAGCAGCGCGGCATCCCACGACGGGTACCCGAGCGACTCGGCGACGGCGGCCGGCACCTGGTCGGGCCGGCTCTGCCGGGCCAGGAGGCAGACCGCGGCGTGCGGGGTGCGTCCCGCCACGGCCAGCGCGAGCCGCGTCTTGCCCACGCCACCGACCCCGGTGATCGTGACCAGCCGCCGCGCACCGGCCAGCCCGGCGAGCGTGGCCAGCTCGGTGTCCCGGCCCACGAGCGAGGGATCCGCGCGCATCCGTCGGCCTCTCCGCCTGCCCCGATTCGGGTCGAACGGGGACGGTATCGGCGACGTCCCGTGACGCGTAAGGACCGACCGGACGCACCGGGAGGAACGGACTCACGGTGGTAGTCCCGGCTTCGCACCGGTTCCGGTGTCAGGTCACCGACGTCAACCGGAGCAGCCATGACCGTCACCACGATCTCCGCCACCGTCCGCCCCAGCGCCGCTTCCGACCGCGAGCTGGAGGCGACGAGCCCGCACAACCGGCGGCGCTACGCGCGGCACGGTTTCGAGGTCATCGGCGAGATCACGCTGTCGGAGGCGCTCCACCAGCGCGAAGGCACCGGCCATCAGGCGCCCATCGCGATGCCGGCCACCAGGCCGCGCAGCGGGTCGCCGCCGGTGAGCGGCCCCAGTAGCAGCCCGACGCCCATCATGTAGCCGGCCCACAACGCGGAGCTGGCCAGGGAGCAGGGCAGGAACCGGCGCGGCGCCAGGTCGTAGCGCCCGGCGGCCGTGGTGCTGACCAGCCGGCCGGCCGGCACGAACCGCGCTCCGACGATCGTGACGGCGGGCCGCCGCGCGATGTTGCGCCGCACCCAGCGCGCGATGCCGCTGCCTCCCGGCTGGGCGAGCCGGCGCGACGTGCGCCCGAGCGTGAAGAGCAGGTGGTCGCCCGCCACCGATCCGGCGAACGCTGCGGCGAAGAGCCCCAGTGCCATCGGCACGTCGCCATGGCCCACCGCGACCGCGGACGCCGTCATCAGCAGCGGTTCGCTCGGCAGCACCGGGAACGGCCCGTCCAGCACCACGAGCAGCGTGAGCGCGGGGAGCAGCCACGCGCTGTGCAGCAGCAGTGCGACGTCCATCCCCGCCCCCCTCGACCTGGTTCCAGCGTGGTCGGTGGGGGCGCTGTGAGCAGTGGCGGAGGCACCCCGATCAGGGCGGGGGATTGCCCCACCCCGGAGCGGTACGGTGTCGCCCACATCGGCCGGGGTGGCCGTTGCGGGTGTGTTATCGGACCGTGACGGCTGTGTCGGTCGAGGGGGTTGACGCTGACCCCTGTTAGCGCTCACATTGAGTCGCCCGCCCACCGCGGGGACGGCCGGGCTCATGACGGGCAGGCATCTCGAGGAGGAGACGTGCACAAGAAGTTCGGATTGGTCGCAGCGGGCGCCGCCATGGCGCTCGTGCTCGCGGCCTGCGCCGGTGGCGGCGCCGGCGGTGGGGACGGCGGCGGGGGTGACGCCGCCCAGCAGCAGCCTGCAGACCTGCTCGTCGGCGTGGCGATGCCCACGCAGACCTCGGAGCGGTGGATCGCCGACGGGAACTCGGTCAAGGAACAGCTGGAACAGGCCGGCTACCAGGTCAACCTGCAGTTCGCGAACGACGACATCCCGACGCAGTCGCAGCAGATCGACCAGATGATCACCCAGGGCGCCGACGCGCTGATCATCGCCGCGATCGACGGCACCGCCCTTTCCAGCCAGCTGCAGACCGCCAAGTCGCAGAACATCCCGGTCATCTCCTACGACCGGCTCATCCGCAACAGCGCGGACGTCGACTTCTACGTCACGTTCGACAACTTCCAGGTGGGCGTCGCGCAGGCCGAGGCCCTCCTGACGGGGCTGGGCATCAAGAACGCCGACGGCTCGCCCGGCTCGGCGACGGGTCCGTTCAACATCGAGCTCTTCGCGGGCTCGCTCGACGACAACAACGCGTTCTTCTTCTGGGACGGCGCGATGTCGGTGCTGCAGCCGCTGCTCGACAACGGCACGCTCGTGGTCAAGAGCGGCCAGACGACGATCGAGCAGGCCGCGATCCTGCGCTGGCAGCAGGAGACCGCACAGCGGCGGATGGAGGACCTGCTGACCTCCGCGTACAGCGACGGCAGCAAGGTCAACGGAGTGCTGGCGCCCTACGACGGCCTGTCCCGCGGCATCATCACCGCGCTGCAGAACGCCGGCTACGGCCCCACCACCGACGGCGGCGAGAACCCGATGCCGATCATCACCGGGCAGGACGCGGAGATCGCGTCGGTCAAGCTGATCGCCGACGGCGTGCAGAGCTCGACGATCTTCAAGGACACCCGGAAGCTGGCCGAGCAGGGTGTCATCGCGGCGGAGGCGTTCCTCTCCGGCAGCCAGCCGGAGGCCAACGACACCACGACGTACGACAACGGGGTCAAGGTCGTCCCGTCGTACCTGCTGCCGGTCGTGACCGTCTTCAAGGACAACATCCAGTCCGAACTCGTCGACACCGATTACTGGACGGCCGAGGAGGTCGCCAGCGGTCAGTCGGCGGGCTGACGCGGGAATCCGGACGCGGCGGGCCCGGTCGCACGTGCTGCCGGGGCCCGCCGATCCACGCACAATCGGCTCGGCCGAGCTCGAGATGACCAGATCGAAGAGGCCAATGGACGACTACATCCTGGAGATGCGCGGCATCACCAAGACCTTCCCCGGCGTCAAAGCGCTGTCGGATGTGAACTTCGCCGTGCAGCGCGGTGAGATCCACGCGATCTGCGGCGAGAACGGCGCCGGCAAGTCGACGCTGATGAAGGTGCTCTCCGGCGTCCACCCGACCGGCGACTACGAGGGCGAGATCCGCTTCGACGGCGAGACCGTCCGCTTCTCGGGCATCCGGGACAGCGAGCACGTGGGGATCGTGATCATCCACCAGGAGCTCGCGCTGGTGCCGTACCTCTCGATCGCCGAGAACATCTTCCTGGGCAACGAGCTCAGGGGCCGCGGCGGCCTCATCGACTGGAACAAGGCGAACGCCGAGGCGGCCCGGCTGCTCCGCGAGGTCGGCCTCGACGAGAACCCCGTCACGCCGGTCGGCCAGCTGGGGGTCGGCAAGCAGCAGCTCGTGGAGATCGCCAAGGCCGTGTCGAAGGACGTGCGGCTGCTGATCCTCGACGAGCCGACGGCCGCGCTGAACGACACGGACTCGGCTCACCTGCTCGACCTGCTGCGCGCGCTCAAGGACCGCGGCATCACCTCGATCATGATCTCGCACAAGCTCAACGAGATCGTCAGCATCGCCGACCGCACCACCGTCATCCGCGACGGCCGGACGGTCGAGACCATGGACATGAGCGACGAGGACGCCACGCAGGAGCGGATCATCCGCGGGATGGTCGGGCGCGACCTCGAGAGCTTCTACCCCGAGCGGGAGTCGGCGCCCGGCGACGAGGTGCTCCGCATCGAGGGCTGGACGGTCTGGCACCCCACGCAGGAGCGGAAGGTCGTCGAGGACGCGAGCCTCACCGTGCGCGCGGGCGAGGTCGTCGGGATCGCCGGGCTGATGGGCGCGGGCCGCACCGAGCTCGCGATGAGCATCTTCGGGCGGTCGTACGGGCGCAACATCACCGGCAAGGTGTTCGTGCACGGCAAGGAGGTGCGCACGCGCACCGTCGCCGAGGCCATCGACAACGGCATCGCCTACGCCACCGAGGACCGCAAGCGCTACGGCCTCAACCTCATCGAGGACATCCGCCGCAACGTCTCGGCCGCGGCGCTGGGCAAGCTCGCCAGGCGCGGCTGGGTCAACGGCAACGAGGAGATCAAGGTCGCCGAGGAGAGCCGGCGCGACCTCAACATCAAGGCGCCCAGCGTGATGAGCGTGGTGGGCAAGCTCTCCGGCGGCAACCAGCAGAAGGTCGTGCTGTCCAAGTGGCTGTTCACCGACCCGGACGTGCTGATACTCGACGAACCCACCCGCGGGATCGACGTCGGCGCCAAGTACGAGATCTACACGATCATCAACGGGCTCGTCGCCGCGGGGAAGGCCGTGCTCGTGATCTCGTCGGAGCTGCCCGAACTGCTCGGCACCTGCGACCGCATCTACACCCTGTCCGCGGGCCGATCACCGGTGAGGTGCCGGTGCGCGAAGCGACCCAGGAGAACCTGATGGCCCTCATGACCAAGGAGAGGGAGTCCGCAGCATGACCAGGACCGCGCCCCCCGAGGAGCAGGCGCCCGAAGGCGCCACCACGTCGGTCGCGCTGCACACCGGCACCAGCAACGTCCGCGAGCTGCTCACCAGCAACCTGCGGCAGAGCGGTATCTACGTCGCCTTCGTGGCGATCGTCGCCCTGTTCGCGATCCTCACGGGCGGCGTCTCGCTCAGCCCGATCAACATCACGAACATCATCCTGCAGTACTCGTACATCCTCGTGCTGGCGATCGGCATGGTCATCGTGATCATCGCCGGGCACATCGACCTGTCCGTCGGGTCGGTGGTCGCGCTCACCGGCGCGGTCTCGGCGGTCCTGGTCATCCAGCAGGGTCTGCCGTGGTGGGCCGGCGTCCTCGCCGCGCTGGCCACCGGGCTGGTGATCGGCGCCTGGCAGGGGTTCTGGGTCGCCTACGTCGGCATCCCGGCGTTCATCGTGACCCTCGCCGGCATGCTGTTGTTCCGCGGCCTCACCCAGCAGGTGCTGGGCAACATCTCGCTCTCGCCGTTCCCGGCCGAGTACCAGGTGGTGGCCACCGGATTCCTCAACGGCCTGTTCGGCGGGCCGGGCTACGACGTCTTCACGCTGGTCATCGGCGCGTTCGGGGTGGCGGGCTACGCGGTGAGCGGCTTCCGCACCCGCCTGGCCCGGATCACCTACCAGCAGCCGGTCGAGTCGTTCCCGCTGTTCGTGACGCGGGTCGCGCTGGTCGGCCTGGTGGTCATGTACTTCGCGTGGCAGCTCGCCAACGCGCGCGGCCTGCCCGTCGTGCTGATCATCCTGGGCGCGCTCGTGCTCATCTACGGGGTCGTCACGCGGCGCTCGGTGTTCGGTCGGCAGGTCTACGCCATCGGCGGGAACCGGTCGGCCGCGATCCTGTCCGGCGTGAAGGTCCGCACGGTCAACTTCTGGATCTTCGTCAACATGGGCGTCCTGGCCGCCGTCGCCGGGATCATCTTCTCCTCCCGCTCCAACGGCGCCCAGCCGAGCGCGGGCAACATGTTCGAGCTCGACGCGATCGCGGCGGCGTTCATCGGCGGCGCGGCCGTCACCGGCGGCGTCGGCACCGTCGTCGGCGCCGTGGTCGGTGGTCTGATCATGGCCGTCATGAGCAACGGCATGCAGCTGATGGGCATCGAGCAGCCGATCCAGTCCGCGGTCAAGGGCATCGTGCTGCTGCTGGCGGTCGCCTTCGACATCTACAACAAGCGGCGGGCCGGCGCGGCGCGCTAGGGGGCACATCAGGACGCTTGCGGCATCCTCTTCGGGCGGCGGAACCGACCAGAGGAGGACCTGATGCGTCATCTCATCGCGTGCTGTGACGGCACCTGGATGACCGCTGCCAAGCAGAGCAACGTCAACAGGCTGCGGGCCGCGGTGGTGACGCCCGAAGGCCGGCCGGAGCCGTTCTACGTCGCGGGCGCGGGGGTGTCCGACAACCCGCTCGACGCGTTGCGCGGCGGGCTCACCGGCGCGACCTGGAGAAGAGCATCAAGGCCGGCTACCGGTGGCTCGCGCAGGAGTACCGGCCGGGCGACCACGTGGCGCTCTTCGGGTACAGCCGCGGCGCCTACACCGCCCGCAGCGTCGCCGGCCTGATCTCCCGGGTCGGCCTCGTGGCGGCATCCGACGATGCGGCGTCCGACGATCTCGACGACGCCGTCGACCGCGCGTACGCGCACTTCAGGGCGCTGCGGTCGGCGCCGCCCGGCACCGCGGTGCCGCCGATCGGCGTGCCGCTCGCGTGGGAGCCGGACGACCCGCAGAACCCCGTGCAGTTCATCGGCGTGTGGGACACGGTCGGTGCACTCGGCATCCCGGCCTACGTCGGGGTGCCCGACCTGCTCGGCATCCGCGAGCGGTACCAGTTCCTCGACCTGCGCCTCGACCCGCGGATCCCGCACGGGCGCCACGCCGTGGCGCTCGACGAGATGCGTGGCCCGTTCCGCCCCACGCTGTGGCAGGACTACGGGCCCCACCAGGTCGTGAAGCAGGTGTGGTTCCCCGGCGACCACGGCGACGTCGGCGGCGGCCACGACGACAAGGGGCTCAGCGACGACGCCCTCGACTGGATGATGCGCGAGGCGACCGCCGCGATCGGGATCGAGTTCGACCGCAGCCGGATCGGGGGGTTCGCACCGAACCCGACGGCCCCGCCGCACGGGGCCCCCACCGGCCTGGCCGGCGCGGCCTACGAGATCGCGCTCCAGCCCCGCCCCCGCGCGACCCCGCGCGTCGACCACCTCCACGAGGAGGCCGACGTCAGCGCGTCCGCGTACGAGAGCCAGCGCGTCAACGGCTACCGGACGACGCGCACGCTGCCCGAGGTGGGCGACACGACCGAGGTCGTCGTAGGCGCCGACCGCGGGTGGACGGCCACCGGCCTCTGGCTCGAACCCGGCACCTACCGCTTCGAGGCCGACGGCGAGTGGCGCAGTGCGGGCGACAGCTGCGGGCCCGCGGGCGACACGTCGCGGTGGCACCTGTCCGGCGGCCTGTTCAGCACGATCATCGGGGCCGGGGAGTCCGTGCTGCGCAACGTCCTGCACAACCCGGGCGCGAAGATCATCGGCACCCGGCGCGTGCCGGAGCGGCCGTGGATGTCACTGATCGGCGTGGTCGCCGACGAACAGACGGACGCCGACGGCCGGGTCGTCCACCCCGACGAGCGCATCGACATCGGCGCGGGCACCAAGTACACGGTGGCGCGCCGCGGCTACCTGTACGCCTACGCCAACGACGCCTGGGGCTTCTACGGCAACAACGACGGCGCCGTGCGGCTGACGGTCACCAGGACCTGAGGCGGCACCGGGCCCGGTCGCGGCCTATCCGGGCAGGACGACGCGGTAGTCGAAGTCGCCACCTCCCGGCGCGACGATCTCCAGGTCGTCGGTCATGACCCGGTGCAGGCGCAGGGTCTCGACGGTGGGCGGGTCCTGCGGGGCGCGGGCGGCGGCGGAGAACTCGCAGCCCGCGCCGAGCTCGACGCGGACGGCGAGACCGGCCTCGTTCACGACCTCGGCGCTGCGGCCGTCGGCGGCCACCGTGGCCGTCTGGCGCCTGCCCTGCATCGCGGCGGCCCACAGGTCCACGCAGAACTCGTTGGCGACCCGGTGGCCCGGGAGCGTGCCGGTGTAGGTGACGTGCACGGCCCGGCCGTCCAGGCGCACGGTCTTGCGGAACCGGCCGAACGCCTCGACGTCGTGCAGCACCACGCCGCGCTCGCCCGCCCGCTTCGCGCGGTGGTCCTCGGCGAGGCGGGTGTGCAGGTCGGGCAGGGTGTCGGGGGCGTCGGCGGGCGGGGATCCCTCGCCGTACTCGAAGGTGACGGCGAGCGGGTCGCCGGTGCCGACCTCGTCGTAGGTGTTGAAGTTGTCCGGGTAGTACCAGTCGAACGCGTCGTTGCCCGCCGGGCTGGTGCCGGTGGTGCCGCGGCTCGGGTCGACGTCGCAGGCGACGTAGGCGTGGTTCGGGGTCCACACCGTGTTCTGCAGCACGATGCCGTCGCACTGCGTGCCGCTGTCGGACGGCCAGTCCATGTCGAGGAACTGGTAGGCCTTGCAGGTGCCGCTCAGGGCGTACGGGTGGCCGTCGACGAGGGAGAACAGGTGGGTGATGCGGCCGCCGTTGCGGTCGAGCACCACCAGCGCCTCGGCGTTGTAGAGCACGACGCTGGACAACGGGTCGTGGTCCCAGTGCAGCCCCGGCAGCCGCCGCCACGGCACGTCGCCCCCGACGGCCTGTTCCAGCTCCGCCACCCGGTCGACGACCGGTCCGCCGTCGCGGAAGCCTCGGCCTGCCCGCGCTGCGCCCACGCCGCCCACACCGCCGCGGCGAGGTAGACGTGCGTGTTGCGCAGCTGCAGCGACTCCGCCACCACGAAGTCCTCGGCGTCGGTGCCGCCTTCGGCGTGCTCCGGCACCGGGCGCGCTTGGACCACTGCGACTCGTGCAGGTTGAGGGTGACGTACAGCCGGGCGAGGTCGAACAGCTGGTTGCGGCAGTCGGCCGGCCAGGCCGCCACGGCCCGTTCGGCCCGCTTCGAGACGGCCTCGAGGTCCTCCCCCAGCCAGGCCACCGGCGTGCGGCCCCACGCGGTGTACCAGGTGTCGAACGCGAGCCCGAAGTCGTGGCCGGGCACCGGGCCGAGCGGCAGGCGCCACTCCTGCTCGATGTACGGGTCGGACGCGCGCACCAGGTCGAGGTCACCGACGCAGTCGGCGTCGGTGAGGTCGTCGGTGGTGACGACCTCCACCCACGGGTGGGCCGCCAGCCACGACAGCGCAGCCTGGTAGCGCTGGTTGAACTGCAGCTCCGAGCCGTGGTAGACGCCGTCGAACCAGCCGTTGCCGCTGGCCTTGTCGGCGTCGTCGGAGTAGACGAGCAGGTTGCCGCGCCGCAGCTGCGGCTGGGCGGCCAGCTCGATGAACTTGCGCCGCAGGTCGAACGCCACCTTGCCGCGGTCGGCCTCGAGGTCGCTCGCCCCGAGCAGCTTGTCCTTCATCTCCGGGTCGATGAACAGCACCTTGAGCCCGCTCGCCCGGTCGCGCCACAGGTACTGCCAGTTCACCCACCGGCCGCCGGTCTCCCGCCCCATCGGCGGCTGCGGGTCACGCACCACGGTGGCGGTGTCCTCCTCGCCGTTCTCGTGGGTGCCGCCGTCGACGACGAGGTAGGCCATGCCCGACTTCTGCAGGGCCTCGACGACGTTCGGGCGGTCGGTGACGATCCGCGAGTCGGGGTAGTAGACCGGCCGGGTCGCGCCGAGGATCTCGCGCATCGCGTCGGAGCCGAGCGTGATCGCGTCGAGGTTCGTGGCCGCCGAGTAGTAGGGCAGCCGGTGCGCCCCGTATCCCGCGACGACCGGCACGAGCAGCCCGTCCCGGACGTCCTGGCGCATCCGTTCGAGGTCGTCGGGGCAGTCGTGGGCGAGCAGGCCGAGCAGACCGCCGTTCATGGCCCACATCTGGGGGATGCGGTGGTGGCGGTGGGCGTCGAGGGTGAACGCGTACCCGTCGCCGGTGCTGTTCTCGCTGCTGCCGGGACGGCTGCTGTAGCTGGCGGCGGGATCGCGCATCGTGACCTGCGCGTAGGTGCGCGGCGGTGTGTAGTCGTCGTCGGCGGTGGCGAACAGGTCGTTGAGGCCCTGGATCGCGAAGTTGACGAACACGACGCGGGCGCGTCCGACCTCGGCGGGCTCGGCGAGGTCGACCGGGACGGCCCGCCCGTGGTGGGTGACGACCACCGGCGGCAGGGCGTCGCCTGCGCGCGCCACGGCCACCGTGACCGAGTCGGCGCTGACGTCGACGAGCGGCAGCGGGTCGGGCTGCGGCTCGCGCAGGTCGATCACCAGGTCGCGACCTGCACGGCGAGGTCGGGCCGGTCCTGGCGATGGGCGAACAGGTCGACGACGTCGACGCGGATCTCGTCGCGGCCGGGGGTGCGCCGGTGGTAGAGCACCCACCCGTCGAGCGCGGCGCCGGGATGCGGGATGAAGGTGCGGCGGATGTCGTCACGGGTGAAGTCCGGTGCGACCGCGACGGTGGTGTACGCAGCGGACCGGGCCTGCACCCCGTCGGCGAAGGTCACCTCGAGCGCGTAGGTGACCCGCGCGCCCGCATGCACCGCGGGCAGCGTCGCCTCGAGGTACTGCGACCGGCCCGCGTCCATGCCCGCGTAGTACGGCAGGTGCTCGAAGCGGAACTGCCCGTGGGTCCGCATCCGGGTGCGAATCCAGTCGGCGAAACCGGCGCGGATGCGACGCATGCGCGTGTACGGCCACCAGGATCGCCCGTCGACGTCGGCGTCGAGCCGGTACGCGACGATCTGCGCGTCCGTCTCGACCCGGAACGGGAGCAGCACGTCCAGCTCGCCCCCGGACCCGGCGACGACGCGCGGGTAGGAATCGGGCTCGAAATGGATGATTCGGGCACTCATTTCCGGCTCCCCCTCTACGACTCCGGACCCCGGCGTTGCTCGCACCGCGTGTCCGACCCGTTACCCATTTGAGTGTATGGGCACCGAGCCGGCCGAATACGTTGACTGGGCCGTGCCGCGGCGGCGAGGCTTTCTCCTCCGGCGACCAGGTTCCGAAGGAGTGGCGACGACGGTGACCGACGCAGCGCGCACCCGGCACACCGGTGTCGTCCTGCGCGTGCTCGGCGACCTCGCCGCCACCCTCGACGACCGCCCGGTCGCGCTCGGCGGGCCCCGGCAGAAGGCGGTGCTCGCGCGCGTGCTCGCCGGCGCCGACGAGGCGGTCACCGCCGAGCAGATCGTGGACGACGTCTGGGGCGATCGCTCCGCCGGATCCACGGTGGCCTCCGTACACGCCTACGTCTCGCGGCTGCGGCGGCTGCTGGGCGGCGCGGCGATCCCGCGACGCGCCGGCCGGTACCTGATCGACCGCGATGTCGTCACGGTCGACGCCGACCTGTTCGTCGACGACGTCACCCGCGGCCGGGCGGCGCTCGCGCACGGCGCGGACGACACGGCGGCGGCCCACCTCGAAGCGGCGCTCGCGCGGTGGCGCGGCCCCGACGCCTTCGGCCCGATGCGCGACGAGCACTACCTGGTGCCGCTCGCGGCGAGGTGGGAGGAGCTGCGCGTGCAGGCCGCGGAGGCGTTGGCCGACGCGCACGCCCGCAGCGGGCGCGCCGGGGAGGACACCGCGCTCCTGCTCGAGCTCGCCGAGCGCGACCCGCTGCGGGAGTCGGTGGTGGTCCGGCTCGTCCGGGCGCTGTACGCCGCGGGACGTCAGGCCGACGCGCTGGCGGCGTACGAGCGGTGCCGCCAGGCGCTCGCCGAGCAGCTCGGCGTCGATCCGGCACCCGAGCTGCGCCGGGTGCACGCCGCCGTGCTGGCCCAGGAGCCGCTGCCCACGACCGGCTCATCGGTGCTGCCGGCCGGCCTGCCACCGCGCAACCGCTCGTTCGTGGGCCGGGAGGACGTGCTCACCCGGGTCGGAGAGGTCCTCGACGACGACGCCCGCAGGCCGCGGGCGGTGGCCCTCGTCGGGCTGCCGGGCGCGGGAAGACCGAGGTCGCGCTGGAGCTGGCCCACCGCAGGCACCGCCCGGGCCGCGTCACCTGGTGGATCACGGCCGAGGACCCGGCGGGCACCGCTACCGGGCTGGCCGACCTCGCGGCTGCGCTGGGCGTTGCCGCGTTCGAGCGCGGTGAGGCCTCCCACGCGGCGTTGTGGGCCGCCCTCGACCGGGCGCCCGGGTGGGTGCTCGTGTTCGACACGCCGACGACCCGGCCGTGCTCGAGCCGTTCCTGCCCACCGCCCGGCACGGCGACGTCGTGATCACGTCGCGGAACCCGGCGTGGCGGCGGCTCGCGCGCCCCGTCACCGTCGCCCCGCTGGAGCGCGGCGAGTCGGTCCGGTACGTGGTGGACCGCACGGGCGACCCCGCCGCCGAGGCCGCAACGCTCGCCGAGCAGCTCGGAGACCTGCCGCTCGCCCTGGAACAGGCGTGCGCCTACATCGAGCAGACCGGGATGTCCGTCCCCGACTACGTGGCGCTGTTCCGCGAACGCCGCGACAGCCTGCTGCTGCGCGACCCGCTCGACTCGCGGCCGACCGTCGCCACCACGTGGGGCCTCGCGTTCGACCGGCTGCACGAGCGGTCGCCGCGGGCGGCCGGGCTGCTGGAGGGAATGGCCTTCCTGGCACCGGACACGGTCGCCGTCGCGACGCTGCGCAGGCTCGGCCCCGGCCCGCCCGCCGACGAGCTCGACGTGCACGACGCCCTCGCGGAGCTGCTGCGGTTGTCGCTGGTCGACCGCGAGGCGGGCGCGGTGCGGGTGCACCGGCTCGTGCAGGACGTCGTCAGGGCCCGGATGCCGGTCGCCGTGCGCAGGCGCAGGCTCGTCGAGGCCGCCCACGCGTGCACCGCCGTCGACGCCGACACCGACGACGTCGCGGCGCACCTGTGGAGCCTCGCCGCCCACGCCGAGGAGCTCGCGACGGTGCCGGACGGGCTGGTCGAGGCGCTCGCCGAGCTGGCGCGCGGGCAGGCGACGCGCGCGCTCTACCCGGCGGCGCAGCACGTGCTGGAGACCGCGTTGCGCCTGCTGGACGGGCGTGGGGACGAGGTGCTGCACGGTCGGCTCGTGTGCCAGCTCGGCGAGGTGCTCGACGCCGCCGGGTACCTCGGGCCCGCGCTCGACCTGCACCGGCTCGCGGTGCGGATCCTCGACGCCACGCTCGACCCGGACGACATCGTGCTCGCACACGCCTACAACCGCCTCGGCCACGTCCTGAACTGCGCCGACGACGCCGCGGCCGCGATCGAGGCCCACGAGCGGGCGCTGCTGGCACTGCAGAAGGCCGCACGGGAGGACCTCGTGCCTCCGGTGCTGGTCGACCTCGGCTACACGCTGTGGGCCGCGGGAAGGCTCGGCCCGGCGGGCGAGGCGCTGCGCACCGGGCGGGCGCTGCTGGAGGGCCGGGGACGGCGGGAGGACCGCGAGTGGGCCCACGCCACCGCGGGCCTCGGCATGGTCGAGCAGGACACCGGGAACCTCGAGGCGGCGGTGACGCTGCAGCGCACGGCGCTCGACGTGTTCACCCGGGTCTGCGGCGCCGACCACCCCGACACCGCGCAGACGCTCGACAAGCTGGGCTACGCGCTAAGGCTCTCCGGCCGGGCGGACGAGGCGGTCGAGGTGCACCTGCGCGCCGTCCGGTTGCTGGAGCGCGTGCTCGGCGCGGACGACTCGCGGGTGGCGATGACCCTCACGAACCTCGGTCTCGCCCACGCCGACGCCGGCCGGATCGGCGACGCGGTCGAGACGCAGGCGCGAGCACGGCGGATCTTCGACGCCGCACTCGGCCCGGGGCACGCGAGCACGCTGCTCGCCGGGAGGCGGCTCGCGGTCGCGCTCGCCGCGGGCGGCAACGTCGCGCGCGCCCGCAGGCTGATGAGCGCGGTGCTGGACGTCGCGGAACGGCGGCTGGAGGGCAACCCGGCCGAGCGGGCGCGGCTCGCGGCCGACGCGGCACGCGTGTTCGGCGGCTGACGCCCACGCAGTTGCAAGCACGCTGCAAGGGGGCTGAGCGACCGTGTACGTCTCGCACGGCCTGCTCGTTCTCGGGAGTCAGCCATGGTCAGCCCCGATCCGGTCGCGCCCACCCCAAAGAGCACCGCCCAGCTGGTCAGAGATGCCTGCGACCGGCAGCCGGGGGCGTGGCGGGAACTCACGGCGCGCTACGACGGCCTCGTACGCGCCGTCGTCGGTTCGTTCCGGCTCCAGGAGGCCGACTTCGCCGACGCCGTGCAGAACACCTGGCTGCGCGCACTCGAGCGGCTCCACACCGTCCGCGACCCCGACAGCCTCGGTGGCTGGCTGACCACGGTCGCCCGGCGCGAGTGCCTCGCGCTGCTGGCGCGGTCGCGCCGCGAGTCGCCCACCGACGTCGCGGAGGACCAGCTCGTCGTGCAGGACCCCGGCCCGGAGGCCGTGGTGCTGGCCGCGGAGGCACGCCGGGCCGTCGCCCACGCGGTCACCGAGCTGCCGGTGAAGCCCCGCGAGCTCGTCAGCGTGCTGTTCTCGACGCCGGAACCCAACTACGCCGAGGTGTCGCGCATGATGGGGCTGCCGATCGGGAGCATCGGCCCCACCCGGCAGCGGGCACTGCGGACTCTGCGCTACGGCCTCACCCGCGCGGGCCAGGCCTCCGCGTGAGCGGTCAGCGGGCGCCGAACCAGGCGTTCGCGGCCGGGCGGAACATCAGCGCCACCGCGGAGAACACGGCCACGAGGTGCGCGATGCGCAGGCCCGCCGCCACCAGTACGGGCGCATCGGCCGTCACGAGGAACAGGCCCGGCGAGCCACCGGCGAGCAGCCAGGACACCGGTTCGACCAGCAGCGAGATGGTGCCGATCCCGCCGAGCAGCACGGCCACCGCCCACCGGACGGAGTTGCGCCCCGTGCGCAGCGCGAGCACCAGCACGCCGAGCATGGCGTAGATCCCGAAGCGCGCGGCGAGCTGGCCGACCGTGGGCGGGTGGGGCAGCAGCAGGTGGACCAGCGCCTCCGCGACCCCGGCGCCGATGGCGCCGAGCCAGAGCAGGACCGAGAGCTGGACAACCGGTGGCACGGCGCGCGCGGCGAGCGATGTCATGCCGTGGAGTGTTCGCCGCGGCACCGCCGGGAACCGCCCGGCGGACCCCCGAACCGGAACGGAGGAACTCCCCACCCCACGGCTTCAGCGTCCCGCCAGCAGCTCCACCACCGGCGCGAGCTGGTCGACGAACGAGCCGTTGACGCTGACATAGGACACGCCGTAGGCGTCGCGGCGGCGCCGGAGCTCGTCGGCCATCTCGGCGGGGGTGCCGCGCAGCAGGGTCTGCGAGTCGTGGGCGACGAGGGTGGCGTGGTCGGCCCCGATGAACTTCTGGGTCCACGGCGGGATCTCGTCGCCGATGGCGAACAGGTTCATCGCGATCTCGATGTCGCCCGCCCGCTCGCCCGCGGCCTCGCGCAGCGTGGTGGCCATCCCGGCGAGGTGGTCGCGCCCGGCGAGCGGGGGCGCGGCGAGCGTGACGATGTCGGCGGTGCGGCCGGCGAGTGCGAGCGCCTTGGGGCCGCCCGCGGCCACCAGCACCGGGGTGTGCCGCTCGCCGTCGAGCCCGCGCAGCTGCTCGATCGACTCGGCCACCTCCTGCAGCCGCTCCCCCGCCGATCCCCACGGGCGGCCGAGCGCCTCGGCGAACCGCTGCGCCTCCGGGCGGCCGGTCCCGATGCCGAAGTCGAAACGGCCGTCGGTGAGCACCGAGAGCGTGTGCCCCTCCCACGCCGTGGCCCGCGGCGACCGCAGCGGACCGGCCAGCACGAACGTGCCCACGCGCAGCGTGGTGGTCGCGCAGGCCGCCACCGCGAGCGACGGGAACGGGGAGAGCAGCTGCAGGCCGTCGGGCATCAGCAGGGTGGAGTAGCCGAGCTCCTCCACCCGCTGCGCCGTGGAGGCCCACTGCTGCCCGCCGCCCTCCGGCGCATCACCACCCCGAAGCGGAACTTCTGCCCGGACATCCTCCACCTCCAGAACGATTACAACTCTGAACGATTACATTGAGAGTACCGTTACCGCCCTGTACGGTCCACCCGTGGCACTGGAGAACCCACCCGGGTCGGCCTTCCTGCTCGCCGCGGTCGGCGCGCACGCCGCCGCACGCTTCGCCGCGCGCGTGTCGGCTCTCGACCTGACGCCGCCGCAGGTCGGCCTGCTCGGACTCATCGCCGCGTCGCCGGGACAGAGCCAGCAGGCACTGGCCGGCGTGCTGGGCATGCCCCCGAGCAGGCTCGTCGGGCTGGTCGACGCACTCGCCGACCGCGGGCTCGTCGAACGCAGGCGCAACCGGACCGACCGGCGGTTGTACGAGCTGCACATCACCGAGGAGGGGACGGAAATGCTGGCCCGGATCGCGAAGGTCGGCCGCGAGCACGACGACGCCCTCTGCCGCAGCCTCGACGCGGCCGAGCGCGAGACGCTGCGCGCCCTGCTCTCCCGAATCGCGGCGGACCAGGGCCTGCGGCCCGGGATCCACCCCGGCTATCGCAGCGTGTGAATCATCCGCGGGATCGAGTGCTCACCGTTGTGGCGACGGCCACGGACAAGCGATACCAGCGATCTTCACGCCCGGTTCACCGAGTCCGGCCACGTGCCTGCCAGTCGGGCGCGCCACAACAATCCTGACCGCCCGAGTTGACGACGCAAAGGCCGATCGGCGAACGGGACCCGACTTGCCGGGCACCGCACCATCCGGTCAACAGCTGTGTGGCCAGACTACATGCGCCGTACGGATCAGTGTGGGATGACCACAGCGCGGTTCAGCCCCACCCGACGTACCGTGCTGCGTATGTCCTCCGTCACGTCGCTGCCCCTGGCCGGGCGCGCGCGCTGGTCACGGGCGCAGCGTCCGGGATCGGAGCTGCACTGACGCGGCGGCTCGCCGCGGACGGGGCTCAGGTGGTGGCCGTTGACCGCGACGAAGCCGGGCTCGCCGCACTCGCGCGGGAGGCGGGCGCAGAAGCGGCGCCCTGCGAGCTGTCCGATCTCGCGGCCGTCGACGCGCTACCCGCCGACATCGACATACTGGTCAACAACGCCGGCCTGCAGCACGTCGCCCCGATTCACGAGTTCGACCCCGACCGGTTCTCGCTGATCCTGCGGGTGATGCTCGAGGCACCGTTCCGGTTGGCCCGCCGCGCGCTGCCGCACATGTACGCCCGCGGCTGGGGCCGGGTGGTCAACATCTCGAGCGTGCACGGGCTGCGCGCGAGCCCGTTCAAGTCCGCGTACGTCAGCGCGAAGCACGGGCTCGAGGGCATGTCCAAGGTCATCGCGCTCGAAGGGGCGGAGCACGGCGTCACGAGCAACTGCATCAATCCCGCCTATGTGCGAACGCCACTCGTCGAACGGCAGCTCGCCGACCAAGCCCGCACGCACGGCATCCCGCCCGAGGCCGTCCTCGACAAGGTGATGCTCGAGCCGGTGGCCGTGAAACGCCTCGTCGAACCCGAGGAGGTCGCGGAGTTCGCTGCCGTGCTCTACGGGCCGGCGTCGGACTCGATCACCGGAGCATCACTGTCGATGGACGGCGGCTGGACCGCCCACTGAGGAACCGAAGGAACGGAGACAACGTGGTCACCGACAAACAACCACGCGGCAACATCATCAAGGTGGTCGCCGCCAGCATGGCCGGCACGGCCGTGGAGTGGTACGACTTCTTCCTCTACGGCGTAGCGGCGGCCGTCGTGTTCCCGGCCGTGTTCTTCCCGTCGAACGACCCCGCGGTCGGCACCCTGCTCGCGCTCGGCACGTTCGCGGTCGGGTTCGTCGCCCGGCCGATCGGCGGGCTGGTCTTCGGCCACTACGGCGACAAGCTGGGCCGCAAGAAGCTGCTGGTGATCAGCCTCGTGGCGATGGGCGCCGCGACGTTCGCCATCGGGCTGCTGCCCGGCTACGCGACGATCGGGATGCGGCGCCGCTGCTGCTGGTGGTCCTGCGCCTAGTGCAGGGCTTCGCGATCGGCGGGGAGTGGGGCGGGGCCGTGCTGATCGTCTCCGAGCACGGCGACCCGGCGCGGCGCGGCTACTGGGCGAGCTGGCCCCAGGCCGGGGTGCCGGTCGGGCAGCTGCTCGCCAACGCGCTCCTGTTCCTGCTCGCCGCCGTGCAGAGCGAGCAGGACTTCCAGGCGTGGGGCTGGCGGATCCCGTTCCTGCTCTCCGCGGTGCTGGTGCTGATCGGGCTGTACATCCGGCTGTCGATCGAGGAGTCGCCGATCTTCAAGGCGGCCCAGGCCAAGGCGGCCGAGCTCGCCGCGGCGGGCGAGAAGGAGGTCGTGCCGATCGTCGACGTGTTCCGCCGCTACCCGCGCGAGGTGTTCACCGCGATGGGCGCGCGGTTCGCCGAGAACGTCTGCTACTACATCTTCACGATCGTCATCACCAGCTACGCGACGCAGCGGCTCGACCTGCCCAGCTCGTTCGTGCTCGGCGCGGTGCTCATCGGCGCCGCCGTGCACCTGGTGGTCATCCCGATCTGGGGCGCGCTGTCCGACCGGTTCGGCCGCAAGCCGATCTACCTGCTCGGCGCCGCGGGAGTCGGGGTGTGGGCGTTCGTGTTCATCGCGCTCATCGACACCCGCAACTTCGCGCTGACCACGCTCGCCGTCGTCGGCGGGCTGGTGTTCCACGCCGCGATGTACGGGCCGCAGGCGGCGTTCCTGTCCGAGATGTTCGGCACGAAGGTCCGCTACTCGGGCGTCTCGATCGGCTACCAGCTCGCGTCCGTCGTGGCGGGTGGGCTCGCCCCGATCATCGCTGTGGCGCTCTACACCTCGTTCGACTCCGGCTACGCGGTGTCGGTGTACGTGGCGCTCAGCGCGTTGCTGACCATCGTGGCCGTGGCCAGCTACGGCGAGACCCGCCACCGCGACCTCGCCGAGGACCACGCGATCACCCGCGGCACGACCCGCTGAACGCAGCGGACCCGGGCGTCGGGCACGGCGGTGGCATCATCACCGCCGTGTCGCGGACGGCGCTGGAGCTGCTTCGCCTGCTCGCGCAGGACGCGCCCGCGGAGGGGATCGAGGAGCAGGCGCGGGCGCTCGCGGCGGCCGACCCGGAGTCCGGGGCGGTCGCGCGCGAGCTCGCCCTGCGGGTCCGCGCGGGGATCGACGCGCACCGGCGCCGCGAGGCCGAGCTCTCGGCGCTCGTCGACATCGCCCGCGACCTCGCCTCCCTCCCAGACCCCGGCGGCGTGCTGGACACGATCGTGCGCCGCGCCCGCAGCCTGCTCGGGGCGGACTGCGCGTACCTGACGCTGGCCGACCCGGACCGCGGCGACACGTTCATGCGCGCGACGGACGGCTCGATCTCCGCCCGTTTCCAGACCCTCCGGTTGCCGGTGGCGCGGGGCTGGGCGGCCTGGTGGCGCAGACGCGGCGGCCGTACTGGACCGCCGACTACCCGGCCGACACCCGCTACGACCACACCACCGAGATCGACGCGGCCGTCGAGGAGGAAGGGCTCATCGCGATCTGCGGCACACCGCTGCTGGTGGATCGCGAGTTCGTCGGGGTGCTGTTCGCCGCGCACCGGGTGCGCAGGCCGTTCGCCAGCACCGAGGTGGCGCTGCTCGGATCGCTGGCCGCGCTCGCCGCCGTCTCGCTCGTGCAGGTGCGCCGCGCGGCGGAGACGGCCGATGCGCTCGCCGCGCTGGTCCAGTGCGCACGCCGGATCGCTGGCCGCGCTCGCCGCCGTCTCGCTCGTGCAGGTGCGCCGCGCGGCGGAGACGGCCGACGCGCTCGCCGCGCTGGTCCAGTGCGCACGCCGGGATCGAGCAGGCGGCCGCGGCGCACGACCGGTTCGCCGGGGTCGTGCTCTCCGGCGGCGGGGTCGACGACATCGCCGCCGCCCTCGGCGAGCTGCTCGGCTGCTGGGTGGCGGTGCTGGACGTCGACGACCAGTTGCTGGCCGCCCACGGCGCGGTGCCCGACGGCGCCGCCGACCTGCCGGCCGTGCACCGGACCGCGGACGCGGCCCGGCTGGTGAGCGCCGGCGGCGCGGCGGCGGTGGCCGTGCGGGCCGCTGGCCAGCGCCTGGGCACCCTCGTGCTCGGCGGCCGCGCCGCACTCGACGACGGCCAGGTCCGCACGGTGGAGCGCGCGGCGATGGTGACCGCGCTCGTGCTGCTGTTCCGGCTCCGGGAGGCCGAGGCCGACCAGCGCGTCCGCACCGACCTGCTCGCCGACCTGCTGGCCCGCCCCGCCGGGACGTGGACGCCACGCTCGTAGAACGCGGCAGGCTCCTCGGGCTGCGGCTGCGTGCCCCGCACGTCGTCGCGGTCTGCCGCGGCGGGCGCGGGCCCGGCACCGGGCTCGTGGGCGGGCACGACGGGTCGGTGGTCGCCGTGGTTCCCGGCCGCGACCCGTCCGCCGTGGCGGCCGACCTGGCCCGGCGGATGGGACGCGACGCCGGGACCGTGGGCGCAGTGACCGTGGGCGCGGCCGGACCGGTGGTGCCCGCGGCAGGCCTGCGCGACGCCCATGCGGAGGCCCGGCGCACGGCCTATGCGCTCGCCGCGCTCGGCCTGACCGCCGGTTCGGCCCGCGACCTCGGCTTCGCCGGGCTCGTCACGGGCGACACCGCGGGCGTCGAGGGCTACGTCGAGCGCGTGCTCGGTCCCGTCGCCGCCCACGACGCCCGCCGCGGCACCGACCTGCTGGCCACCCTGGAGGCCTACTTCGCCGCCGGCTCCAGCCCGACCCGCGCCGCCGGCACCCTCCACGTCCACGTGAACACGGTGGCCCAGCGCCTGGAACGCGTGGCAGCCCTCCTGGGCGCCGACTGGCACACCCCCGAGCGCGCCCTGGAGATCCAGCTGGCGTTGCGCTTGAGGCGCCTCCGCGCAGTTCCGACGAGCGGCCCGCCCGTCGCCTAGGGCCTAGGTTCCGACGAACGAGCCGCTCGTCGGAAACGGGGGTTCCTCACATGCGGCGGGCCGCCGTGGCGAAGAGGGCTTCCGGGTCGTAGGCCCCCTGGATCTCGTCCAGCTTCGCCGTGCTCTCGCCGAAGACCGCGTCCCGCGCGCTCTCCTCGTCCAGGCCCGCGAAGTTGACGTACACGCCGCCGGTCGCGAACCCGCACAGCGCGTCCCACGACGAGCGGGCCCAGCCGATCGCGCGGTCGTCGAGGGCGGGGTCGGTCCAGCCGGCGTCGATGCTGACGTTGTAGCGGGGCCTCGATGCGGGTAGGCGCTCTCGTCCGGGCCGACGCGGTCGACGGCGCCGCCCAGGGTGCGGACGACCATCAGCGACTGCGGGGTGGCCCGCCGGGCGTCGCAGGCGAGCATCGTGTCGATGGCGTCGTCGGTGAGCTCACGGGCGAAATGGGACTTGAAGAAGTACCTCCCGCCGTCCGGGAACGCGGGGTCCAGCGCCTGCTGCATGTCGGTGTAGCGCAGGGCGCCGCCGGCCTCCATCAACGGGGCGCCCAGCTCGGCGAGCGGCGCCAGCACCGGTTCCGCGTCCGCCGGGTCGCCCGCGTACACGCCTCCGACGATGACGACCGGGGCGCCGTGCAGCCCGGCCGGGATCGCCGGGTCCGGCGGGACGCTCCACAGGACGAGCTCGGGCGAGACCGTGTCCGGCAGCTGCGCGGTGAGGTCGCGCAGCCCCGGGCCACCGTCCGGGCCTGGTCGTAGGGGTAGAACACCAGCGCCTTGCGCACCACCGGCCCGAGCGGGTGCAGGTCGAGCTCGAACGACGTCACCACGCCGAGCCCGCGCCCGCCGCCCCGGGCCGCCCAGAACAGATCGGAGTGCTCCTCGCGGCTCGCGGTGCGCACGGCCCCGTCCGCGGTGACGATCTCGACGGAACGCAGGTTGTCGCACGCCAGGCCGTACCGGCGCTGCAGCACGCCCATCCCGCCGCCGAGGGTGAAGCCGGCGATCCCGGTCCTCGACACCTCACCTCCGGGTGTGACCAGCCCGAACAGCTGGGTGGCCCGGTCGACGTCGGCCCACGTCGCACCGGCCTGTGCGCGGACGGTGCGGGCGACCGGGTCGACGTGCACGCCCCGCATCCCGGACAGGTCGATCACCAGCCCGTCGTCGCACACCGCGCTGCCGGCGACCTGGTGCCCGCCGCCCCGCACGCTCACGACCGGCCGGTGCGCCCGCGCCACCCGCACGGCCTCGACCACGTCCGCGGTGCCTGCGCACCGGGCGATCACCGCGGGCCTGCGGTCGATCAACCCGTTCCACACCCGGCGTGCCTCGTCGTAACCAGGATCGCCACGGCCGATCACCGCGCCACGCACCGCCGCCCGCAGCGCGTCGACCACGGCCTGCTCGCCCGTCCCGACCAGCTCGCTCGTCGTCATCCCACCAGTCCCCTCACTCCGGGGCCGGCGACGCCGGCACACAGCTGTGGGTGACGCTGCGCAACCTCGCCACGCTGCTGCGACGGCTGGGGGACGACGAGCCCGCCGCCCTCCTCGATGCCGCCGCCGACCGGGCCCCGGACGCACCGCCGTCCGCCGACCGGACGCCGAGCGGGGCGCGTCCCGCGATCGGCCGTGGCGAGGCGCTGGAGATCGCCCGCGCGGCCCTCCGCCGCCGCCTCCCGGGCTGAGCGGGATGGCGGCGTGGCCACTCGCTGACGCTCCGCGGACGAGGATGGCGACGCGCGGCTCCGCGCTGGATGGTTCCCGCCTGTCGCTCGACGGCAACCGTTCGGCGCCAATCTCGTCACAAGCCGATCACCGATCGTGATCGCCCACTCGACGGACGATCAAGATCCACCCGCATCCGGGCCTCAGGTCGGGCGTTGAGCCCGATGACCGGGGCCGGCGGAACGGGGAGCCTCCGCCGGCTTCGGTTGATCTTCTTTCTGGAGCGTGCGGGTTCAGCGCAGCCGGAACACCGGGTAGCCGGGGGCGATCGCGAGCAGCGTCTCGTCGGACGCGGTGTGGTCGATGCCGTCGAAGAACACGCCCACCTCGAACTTCCACCGCCGCAGGTACTCGCGCAGGATCTCGGGCTTGTCGGCGTCGGCGACCTCGTCGGCGACGAAGGCTTCGGTCCGCCCGCCCAGCCGCAGCTCGCCCGCGCCGCCCGCGGCGCGCAGGTTGCGCACCCACTGCGTGTGGCCCCGCGGGGCCACGAGGTACCTGCCGCCGTCGTGGGCGAGCAGGTTGACCGGCACGGTCCGCCACTCACCGCTGCGCCGGCCCCGCACCGCGAGCACCCGGGAGCCCCAGACGCTCACCCCGCGCGCCGTGATCCAGCGGACGACGGAGTTGAACAGCGCGGCCCCACGGCCGGCCTCGACGTGACGCGGCGGGACAGCCATCGCGATCTCCTATACAAATCGAGAGCACTGCTCTTGTCAAAGAGCAGTGCACCACGCGGAGGGTACCACGTCAAGAGCAGTGCTCACATTCGAGAGTGGCGCGCTGCTCCCTCAGGGGGCGACGGCCACGCGGTTGCGCCGCGCCCGAGCCACCACCGCGAACCCGGCCGCCGTCACCAGCGCCATCCCGACGCCGGCGAACAGGCTGAGCAGCGGGTCGCCACCGGTGACGGGACCGAGCGCCAGCCCCACCAACAGCATATAGACGCTCCACGCCGCCGAGCTCGCGATCGACCAGGGCAGGAAGCGGCGCACCGGGAGGCCGAACCGGCCCGCGGCCGCGGTGCTCACCAGCGCCCGCCCGGGATGAACCGCGCACCCACCAGCGCGATGCCCGGACGCTGCAGCATGTGCTTGCGCACCCACGCCGACACCTCGTGCTCGTTGTCGACGGTGCGCGCCACCAGCCGGTGCGAACACCGGCCGAGCCAGAAGACCACCGCGTCGCCCAACACCGAGCCGGCCAGCGCGGCCACGAAGAGCCCGACCACCATCCACGCGTCCCCTCCGCCGAACGCGGTGGTGGCCGCCGACATGAGGATGGTCTCGCTGGGGAGGACCGGGAACGGCGCGTCGATCGCGATCATCACGACGAGCAGTGGCAACAGCCAGGAACTACGCAGGACGGCATCGCACACGCTCAGGACGTCCAACGCTGCAGGTCCTCTCGGTCGCGCTCGCCCGCGCGCAGGACAACGGTGCAAGGGGGAGCAGGGCCCAGCCTTTCAGACGATGCGGTCCGGCGTCAGCGCGGTCCCGTCACCCCGTCGCGCGACAAGGGCGGCACGGACCCGAAAGTCGATCTACGCTCGGCCCGATCCTCGACCGCTGGGGAGTGACCGATGGCCGTCCACCGCCTCGCCGTGCTCGGTGTCGCCGTCGCGGGGCTGGCGCTCGTCGGGAGCCCGGCGCACGCGACGCCCGCACCTGCCGCGACGATCGCACCCGGCGCCTGATGATCAGCCCGGTGGACGAGGGCGTCACCAGCACCTGCACCGCGGCGTTCGTGTTCGCCGGTGGCGACGCGACCTACCTCGGGTACGCGGCCCACTGCGCGAGCGCGGGCGAGTCGGTGGGCCTGTCGGGCTGCGACGAGCCTGCGCTCCCCCTCGGCACCGACGTGACGATCGTCGGCACGGACGGCTCCCGTACGTCGGGCCGGCTCGCCTACACGTCGTGGGGCGCGATGCAGCAACGCGGCGAGTCGGACACCGCACGGTGCCTGCACAACGACTTCGCCTGGTGGAGCTGGAGCCCACCGACGCGGCGCGGGTCGACCCGACCGTGCCGGTGTTCGGCGGGCCCACCGGCCTGGACACGGACGGCACAGTGGCGGGCGAACCGGTCGCCAGCTACCAACCGAACGGCAGCCGCACGAGCGCCAAGCAGGGCCGCAGCCTCGGCGCGGCCGACGCCGGGCTCGCCCACCTCGTCGAGACCCGGCCCCCGGGACGCCCCGGCGACTCCGGCAGCGGCTACCTCGACGCCGACGGCCGCGCGTTCGGGGTGCTCTCGACCCTGTTCACCGATGGGAGCGACACCAACGGCGTGACCGATCTCGCCCACGCGCTGGACTACGTCACCGCGTTCGGCGGGATCGGCGAGGTGGAGCTGGTGCCGGGCCGCACCCCGTTCCGCCTCCGCGACTGAAGCCGTGAGTGGATACAGGTGCTGGAGCACTCGTATCCACTCACGACCACGTGGTAGCCCTAGCCCGGCGCGACGGCGACTTCCAGCAGGAGCGGGCCTGACCGCTCGGTCAGGGTGGGCACGATCTCGTCGAGGGCGGCCACGAGGTCCGCGTGGTCGGCGTCGCGCAGGTCCCTCGCCAGCGGCGCGAGCGCGCCGATCTGCCAGAGCCGGATGCCGATCCGGTACCGGCCGCGCACGGGACGCTCCAGCGCACCCCAGGCCACGAGCTCAGCGACCAGCCGGTGCACGGTGGCGGCTGCGAGCCCGGTGGCCGCGACGATCTCGCCGAGCGACTGCTCGGGACGCTCGTCGGTGAACGAGCCCAGCACCGCCAGCGCGCGATCGAGCACCGACCGCCCGGGCTCGGAGGACCCGCCCGCCATGGCCCCCCTCCCGACCGATGAGTTCCGCCGCGCGCCCCGGTCCTACCCCTGACAGCGCGCCCGCGCCACCCAGGAGGAACCGATGACCACCACCGCCCACGCCGCCCCGACCCGCTCCCGCGGCGCCCACCGCGCGCTGTGGACCCTGCAGATCCTGCTGGGGCTCTTCATCGCCATCGCATCGGGCGCGCCCAAGCTCTGGGGCGACCCGTACGCGGTGCAGATCTTCACCGACATCGGCGCCGGGGACTGGTTCCGCTACTTCATCGGCGTCGTCGAGGTCGTCGGCGGCATCGGCCTCGTGGTGGCGCGGGTGGCCGGGCCCGCGGCGGTCGGCCTGATGGCCTGATGGTCGGCGCGGCCTACACCCAGGCGGTGGTGCTGGGCGAGCCGGCGATGGTCATCACCCCGGCCATCATCTTCGTGCTGGCCGCCGTCATCGCGTGGGGACGGCGCGACACGATCGCCGCATGGCTCCCGGAGCGGAACCGCTGAACCCGAGAATCGAGAAACGGCACCCCGTTCGGGGTGCCGTTTCTTGTCGATTCCCGGCCTCTACTAGTCGTCCTCCGAATCGCAGTCGACCGGCGCGTCTACGTTGTCGGGGTCCGACGAACCATTACCGAGCAGCGGCCCGAGACCCAGGTTGCCCGTGACGTCCGGGCAGACGTTCAGGTCGTTCAGCACGTTGAGGTCGCCGAGGTTGAGCAGGCCGGCCTGCGGCGCGTCGTCCCCGGAGATGACCTGCTCCGCGTCGTCGTCTCCTTCCGGCGACTCACTCGCGTTGGCGAGCGGGGCGAACGCCAGCCCGGCCGCCAGGCTCGCGGATATGACGATTCCAGCTTTCTTCCACACGTTCGGCTCCTGAATTGAGGGGTGAACTCTGTGCGGTCGCGACTGACGTTCGAAAAGTAACCTCGCCGCCGCGCGGGCGACCACGGATGTCCCACCATCGTGTGCCCGACCCGGAGCTGGACGTTTATCGTTCTCGATGCGCGGAGTGTCACTCTTCGTGATCAGCTCCTGCGAGTTCCGCACCGGGCATCCGGTCGGCCGTCACGGTCGGTGCCGGGCCGGGGTCACGACACGCGGACGGGTGCGCCGTCACGTACGGGTGATCACGACGGGCCCAGCTCGGCCCCCCGCCGCTGCAGGAACGCCCGCTCGGCCACGTTCCCCGCACCGGTGAGCGCCGCGTCGTAGGCCCGCCGCGCCTCGCCGGTCCGGCCGAGCCTGCGCAGGAGGTCGGCCCGCACGCTGTGGAACAGGTGGTGGTCGCCGAGGTCCAGCCCGTCGACGAGCCGCAGACCCGCGGCCGGCCCGTCGACCTCGGCCACCGCGACGGCCCGGTGCAGCGCCACGACCGGGCTCGGAGTCATCGCGAGCAGCTGGTCGTAGAGCGTGACGATCTGCCGCCAGTCGGTCTCCTCCGCGTCGGGGGCGTCGCTGTGCACGGCGTTGATCGCGGCCTGGATCTGGTAGGGCCCCGGCCGTCCGCGGCGGAGGCACCGCCGGACCAGCGCCTGTCCCTCCGCGACGAGCGCGCGGTCCCACCGCGTGCGGTCCTGGTCGGCGAGCAGCACGATGTCACCGCCCCCGGTCGTACGGGCGGGCCTGCGGGACTCGACGAGCAGCATCAGGGCGAGCAGACCGAGCGCCTCCGGCTCGTCGGGCATCAGCTCCACGAGCACCCGGCCCAGCCGGATCGCCTCGGCGCACAGGTCCTCCCGGACGAGCCGCTCACCGCTACTGGCCGTGTAGCCCTCGTTGAACACCAGGTAGAGGACGGCCAGCACCGCGCGCAGCCGGTCCGGCAGCTCCGCCTCGTCCGGCACGCGGTACGGGATCCGAGCCTTGCGGATCTTGCCCTTCGCCCGCACGATCCGCTGCGCCATCGTCGGCTCGGGCACGAGGAACGCGCGCGCGATCTCCGCGGTCGTGAGGCCGCCGAGCAGCCGTAGTGTCAGCGCCACCTGGGCGCTGGTGGCCAGCGCCGGGTGGCAGCAGGTGAACATCAGCCGCAGGCGGTCGTCACGCACGGCGAGCTCCTCGTCCGGTTCGTCGTGCCCGGCGTGCAGCAGCGCGGCCTGTGCGTGCCGGTCGGCGCGGGTCGCCTCGCGGCGGAGCCGGTCGATCGCCCGGTTGCGGGCCGTGGTGATCAGCCAGCCTGCCGGGCTGGGTGGCAGGCCGGTCTCCGGCCAGCGCTGCACCGCCGCGGCGAAGGCGTCCTGCACCGCCTCCTCGGCGAGGTCGATGTCACCGAGGACGCGGGTCAGCACCGCCACCGCCCGGCCGTACTCCCGGGTGTAGACGCCCTCGATCTCGGTGGTGGAGACCACGGCCACTCAGTGGGTGTCGAACTTGAGCGGCCGCACCTCGATCGGGAGCGTGAGCACGTGCGCGACCTTGCGCCCCCACTCCAGCGCGACGTCGAGGTCCGGAGCCTCGATGATCGTGAAGCCGCCGAGGTGCTCCTTGCCCTCGGCGAACGGGCCGTCCGTGACGAGCACCTCGTCCCCGTCGGCGCGCAGGACGGTGGCCGTGCTCGGGTCGTGCAGGCCCGCCGCGAACACCCACGCCCCCGCGGCGCGCATCTCCTGGTTCACCGCGTCGAGGTCCCGCATGATCGGCTCGAGGACCTCGGGCGGCGGCGGGTCACCCGCGGGCTGGTAGACGCTGAGCATGTACCGGGTCATCGTCATCTCCTCCTGGTGGGGTTCGCCCTCTACACGAACGGCCCCGCCCCGGATCGACACACCTCTGTCGGACGTCGTGGCTATGTTCCGCTCCCGTGGCCTCACCCGACTTCCTGACCTCCACCCGCACGTCCTACGACACCATCGCCGCCGACACGGCCGAGCAGTGGAAGGACGGCCTGGCGAACCAGCCGCTGGAACGTGCCGTCCTCGCCACGTTCGCCGAGCTCGTGACCACCGCAGGCGGTGGGCCGGTCGCCGACATCGGGTGCGGCACCGGCCGCGTCACCGGCCACCTGCACGGCCTCGGCGTCGACGTCTTCGGGATCGACCTGTCCCCCGGGATGCTGGAGATCGCCCGCCGCGACCACCCGGGCCTGCGCTTCGACGTCGGCTCCATGACCGCGCTCGACGTGCCGGACACCGCGCTCACCGGCCTCATGGCGTACTACTCCACGATCCACATCCCCGACGACCTGCTGCCGCAGGTGTTCGCCGAGTTCCACCGGGTGCTGGCGCCGGGCGGCCACGCGCTGCTCGCGTTCCAGATCGGCGACGAGCCGCTGCGGCTGTCCGATGCGTGGGGCCACGACATCTCGCTGACGTTCCACCGCCGCCGCCCGGAGCAGGTGAGCGCCCTGCTCGCCGCGGCCGGCCTGCCCGTCCACGCCCACGCGGTGCGCGAGCCCGCCCCGGACGAGCGCACCCCGCACGCGTACCTGCTGGCCCGGAAGCCGCCCGCCGACCACTGATCGCCCGTTTGTGACGTGGAGTACATTCGCTGTAGGTGTGCCGGGAAGTCTGGTCGGCGTCGTCGTCCGCTGCGACCGATCGGAGTGCACCATGGCCACCACGTCATCGAGCGCCGTCCCGCTGGTCACGCTCGCCGAGGTCGACCCGGCCGGCATCGCACTCGTCGGCGGCAAGGCCGCCGGGCTCGCCGAGATGATCCACGCGGGTGAGCGGGTCCCCGACGGGTTCTGCATCACCACCGCGGCCGGAGAGCTCGAAGGCGACCTGCGCCGGCAGATCGTGGACGCCTACGAGCGGCTCGGTGCGGACGCGGTCGCCGTCCGGTCCAGCGCCACCGCCGAGGACCTTCCGCACGCCAGCTTCGCGGGCCAGCACGAGACGATCCTGAACGTCCGCGGCGCCGACGCGCTGATCGACGCGGTGCGCCGGTGCCGGGACTCGCTCGGGAGCGAGCGCGCGGTGGCGTACCGGGAGGCGGGCGGCTTCGACGACACGCCGGTGCGGATGGCCGTCGTCGTCCAGCGGATGGTCGAGCCGGCGGCCGCCGGGGTGCTGTTCACGGCCAACCCGATCACCGGTACGCGCACCGAGATGGTCGTCGACGCCGTCGCGGGCCTCGGGGACGTCGTCGTCGACGGGAGCGTCGCCGCCGATCACTACGTGCTCGACGGGCGGCCGGCAGGGCGTGTCGAGGGATGCCTGCACCCGGCCCAGCTCGATCGGCTGCGCGAAGCGGGCGAGCGGTTGCAGCAGCGCGCCGGGTCGCCTCAGGACGTCGAGTTCGCCTTCGACCGCCACGGCACGCTGTGGCTGCTCCAGACAAGGGCGATCACGACGTTGTTCCCGCTGCCGGCGTCCACCCGCCCGGGGCCGCGCGTCTACTTCGAGGCCGGCCACATGCAGGGCATGTTGCGGCCGTTCACGCCGATGGGCATGTCGGTGATGAGCGTCGCCACGGCGCTGTACGTCCGGTCGATCGGCATGCCGGCCGACCCGTTCGACGGCCATCCCGGCGTCGTGGGCGTGGCCGGGCGGATGTACCTCGACCTCACCTCGTGGGTGCGGTACGGGGCAGCGCGGGCGAAGCTGCCCGAAGCGATGAAGATCTACGGGCCGCGGGTGGCGACGGCGTTGACCCGCGTGCTCGACGATCCCGCTTCGCACCGCTGCCCGGCAGGCCCTACCGGCTGCGGGTCGCGGTCACGGTGACGGCACGGGTGGCACCGGGCCTGCTCGCCGGGCTCGTCAGCGCGCTGGCGAGGCCGGTGCGGGCCCGGGAGCGGGCGTTCCGCGCCGCCGCCGACGTGCAGCGCAGGTCCCGCACCCCGGAGGGCCTGAGCACCGCGGAGCGCCTGCGCTTCGCGGCCGAGCTCCAGGGGTCATTCCTGAGCACGGGCATGGCGACGATGCTGCCGCCGCTGTACGCCTCGATGTTCGCGAGGGTGGCCGCGATCGCGCTGCTCCGGGGCGTGGCCACCGAGAGCGAGGTCGACGAGACGCTGCGCGGGATGCCGCACAACGTCACGACGGAGATGGACCTCGGCCTGTGGCGCCTGGCCGCGGCCGCGGGCGAGCACCGCGACCTGCTGCTGAACACCCCTCCCACCGAGCTCGCCGCCCGCTACCTCGCAGGGGAGCTGCCCGAGTTCGGCCTCGGGGAGTTCCTGCGCGCCTACGGCCACCGCGGGGCGGCCGAGATGACGTGGGCGTGCCGCGGTGGGCGGAGGACCCGGCTCCGGTGTTCGCGGCGCTCGCCGGCTACCTGCGCGTCACCGACCCGGAGCAGGCCCCCGACCGGCGCTTCGCGCGCGCGGCTGCCGACGCCGTTGCGAAGATCGACGAGCTGGTGGCGCGAGCGCGCCGCGGGCGCCCGGTGCGGGCCCGGCTGGCCGGGTTCGTGCTGCGTCGCTCCCGCGCCCTCGCCGGCCTGCGCGAGCTGCCGAAGTTCGCCTGGCTGTACGCGTTCGCGGAGATGCGCAGGCAGCTCCTCGCGGCCGGCGCCGAGCTGCAGCGGCGCGGGGTGCTCGACCGCGCCGAGGACGTCATGTTCCTCGACTTCCGGGAGGCCTTCACCGCCGCGGACTCCGGCGGCGACGGGCTCGGTGAGCGGGTCGCCTCCCGGCGCGCCGAGTACCGCCGGGAGATGCGGCGGCGCAGCGTCCCCGGGCTCCTGCTCTCCGACGGCACCAACCCGGAAGCGCTGGCCCCGAGCACACCGGCCGTCGACGGCACGCTGGCCGGTATGGCGGCCGCGCCGGGCACCGCGACCGGCAGGGCCCGGGTGATCCTCGACCCGGCCGGTGCACACGTGGAACCCGGCGAGATCCTCGTGGCGCCGACCACCGACCCCGGCTGGACGCCGCTGTTCATGACGGCGGGCGGCCTGGTCACCGAGACCGGCGCGCCGATGGCCCACGGGCCCACGGTGGCCCGGGAGTACGGCATCCCGGCCGTCATCTGCGTCCGCGACGCCACCCAGGTGATCACTACCGGCCAGCTGATCACGGTCGACGGCGCGGCGGGGACGGTCACGGTCGTCCCGCAGAACGGCGATGGTCAGCCGGTCTGAACGAGTCGCGGGGCCGGTGGCAGGCGCCCGTTGACATCGGAGGCCCGGAAGGCGTCGATGGCGAGGGCGGCGAACCGCCGCGCCGCCGCCTCACGGCCGGACCCCGTCGTCGAGGTCAGCGCACGCCCCGCGAGCAGCACGAGCACCAGGTCGTCGATGACGAAGTCGCGGCGCAGCCCGCCGGCCGCCTGAGCGCGCCCGGCCAGCTCGGCGAGCATCCCGAGCAGCACGGCGCGGTGCTCGGCGAACATGTCCGCGTCCGGATCGGCGGACATGAACGCGTCCACGAAGCCCTGGTTCCCGCTGTTGAGCACGCTGATCCGTTCGATGACCGAGCAGAACCCCCGCCACGGGTCGGGGTCGGCGCAGCCGTCGTCCACGATCCCCCGGCAGGACCCGAGCTCGTCCGCGAAGACGTCGTCGAGCAGCATCTGCTTGGTCGGGAACCGGCGGTACAGGGTCGCGGGTCCCACCCCGGCGCGGCGGGCGACCGCGCGCATCGTGACGTCGATCCCCCGTTCCGCGAAGAGCGCCCGCGCGGCGTCGAGGATCCGGGCGCGGTTGTCCTGGGCGTCCGCACGGAGCATGTGAGGCAATCGATCGGTCATGGTTCTCACTTCGCAGAAGTGGACGGGAGCGTCCGTTACCGTCGCCACCGTATCCCGGACAGCACGAGAACGAAGCGGAGACGCTGGTGCGAGCAGTGGCGATCCAACGATTCGGCGACCCGAGCGGAATGGAGGTGATCGACGCACCGGCCCCCGTCCCAGCACCCGGACAGGTGGTCATCGAGACCCAGGCGATCGGCGTCGGCGGCGTCGACGCCGTGATCCGCCGCGGCACGCTGCGCGACTACGGGCTCGCCGAGGGGCTGATCCCCGGCAGCGAGGTCGCCGGAACGGTCACGGCGGTCGGAACCGGCGTCGAGGAGTCGTGGGTGGGGCGGCGCGTGTGGGCGTTCACCGGGATGGGTGGCGGCTACGTGGAGCAGGCGGTCGCGCGGATCGACGACGTGGTCGCGCTGCCCGCCGACCTGTCGTCGATCGACGCCGTGGCGCTCGGGAGCTCGGCTCCCGTGGCCCACTTCGCGCTCGCCCACGCGCACTTCGCACCCGGTGAGTCGGTGCTCGTGCGCGGTGCGGCGGGCAGCATCGGCATCGCGACGGTGGAGCTCGCGGTGCGCGGTGGGGCGAGCGCGGTCGCGGTCACGGCGTCATCGGCGGAGCGCGGCACGCAGCTCCAGGAGCTCGGGGCGACCCACGTGCTCGATCGTTCCGGAGCGGGCGATCCGACGGCACCCACCTCCTTCGACGTGATCATCGACATCGTCGGAGGCCCGGATCTGCCCGCGTTCATCGACCGGCTCGCACCGAACGGGCGCCTGGTCGTCGTCGGGGCCGTGGCCGGCATGCCACCCGCCGACTTCGGCATGCGGCTCATCGGCCGGGCGCGTTCCAGCAGTCCCGCTCGTTCGCCACGTTCAGCCTCGACACCGTGCCGGTTCCGGCCAGGGACGCGGTGCGGGCCGAGCACTTCGACGCCGCGGCACGCGGCGAGCTCCACGCCGTCGTGCACGACGTCCTGCCCTTGGAACTGGCCGCCGAAGCACACCGCCGGATGGACCTCGGCACCGTGTTCGGGAGGATCGTCCTCACCCCCGGACAGGCCTGACCGGCGGTCGGCGCGCTCAGAAGGTGGCGATCGGGTTGACCGGGCTGCCGGACGTGCCGGCGAAGCGGACCGGAGCGACCGCGAGGTGGAAGTCCCACTGGCCGAGCTCGGTGGCCGTCGCCGCGCAGAACTCCAGGTCGCAGTTGTCGAGCATCCACAGACCCATCGCGACGAGGCTCACCGCGTGGACCGGCATCAACACGTCCGCGTACCCCGACGGCTGGACGTCCTGGGGGGTGTCGGCGCCGATCAGCGCGACCTCCCGCTCGTGCAGCCACGGCAGGCAGGAGGCGTGCCAGCCGGCCTGTGTGAAGCCGTGCTCCACCCCGGCCTCGTGCCGGCGCGGCCGTGGCCGGTCCGCAGGAGCACCGCATCGCCGGGCCGCACCCGCACGCCCTGGCGACGCTCGGCCTCCTCGAGATCGTCGGGGTACACCCCCTGTCCCGGTTCCAGCCACGGCACGTCGCGGACTCCCGCGACGTCCAGCAGGACGCCACGCGTGACGATCCCGTTGGCCGCCGCCGTGACGGCCGCCCACGCCGACCCCGTTTGGGGGTCGACCCGCGAGTGCGGCCGCCCGTTGTACATCGCGCCGTCCCAGAAGACGTGGCACGGTGAGTCGACGTGGGTGACGGTGTTGTTGTGGAACATGATGCCCAGCCGCTCGTTCGAGAAGCCCCAACGGCGGTCGGCGTGGAACGCGGGCGGCATGTTCTCGGCGCCCGGCATGTCGGCGGCGCACGGGCACGACGTCGTCGACCGCTCCATCTCCGCCGGCACGGCGATCTCCCACGCGCACGACACGCTCCGACCGTGGCGCACGGCGCGCGCCGCCGCGAGCCGGACGTCGTCGGTGATGTGGTTCAGGGTGCCGAGCTCGTCGTCCTCGCCCCACCGCCCCCAGTTCGACAGCGAGTCGAAGTACTCCAGCACGTCGTCCTGCGTGGGCATCGGTCGTCCTGTCGTCATCCCGGCACCGCCTCCTCCGGTCACGTGTCCATCAGGGCCGTGACATAGGCATCCAACCGCTCCTCCACCGCTCGCGTCGTCAGCTCCGTCCTCCCCGCTTCACGCCACGGCTGCGACACCACATGCACTTCTTCCGAGAACGCCAGCGCGTCCCGCACGCGCCAGTACAGCCGCTCACCCACCTCCGCGGCCAGCACCCCACCGGCGTCCTCGTACGCCTCGGCGAACCGCAGACTCCACTCCGGGCCGTGCAGGAGCGCGAGATTGGTGCAGCAGTGCGCCACATCGAGGTCCGCCGGACCCCAGGAGGCCGCGGCCCAGTCGACGACGCCGGTGATCCGGGCGCCTGCGGTGGGCATGTCGAACAGCACGTTGCCGGGGTGGAAGTCGCGGTGCAGGAATCGCCCTTCGTGGGGCGGCACCGGCTGACGGATCACATTGATCGCCGCGGTCCATGCCGCCGCGTCGGCGTCTTTCGGAATCACGACGGTATCCGCGGTCGTCAACGCCGCATATCTTCGGGGCCGCTTCGCGGGTTTCAGCGCGTGGATCGCCACGAGTTGCCGGGCCAGCAGAGGAACGCGCGCCTCCAGGCCCTCGTCGTCGAGGACCGCCCGGCCCGCCAGGTGAGTCATGAGGAGCGATGGATACTCGCAATGCGCAGCGCTCGGATCAACCGCGACCAGTCCGGGAGCCGGCACGCCGGTCCCCGTGAGCAGGCGCAGGGCCCCGGCCTCCCTGTCCAGCCAGTCCTCGGCGTGCTCCACGTCCACGACAGTCCGCAGCACCAGCGCACGGGTGTCGCCGTCCCGCGTGCCGATGGTCAGCCTCCGCATCTCGGCGCTGATGCCGCCGTGCAGTGCCTCGGCTCCGAGAATCCGTTCACCGGCCTCCAGGTGCCGGCGCACCCACGCCGGCGTCGACGGTCGGACAGCCACCCTGCCACCTCATCATCCGGGGTGGGACCGGGGAAACCGGGTGGCCGCGGAATGGCGGCAGCTGGAACGGTGGCGGCGTGTCCGAACCGTTGAGCACCGCGGAAGTGGATCAATTCGTCGAGAACGGGTTCGTCCGGCTGGACAGGGCCTTCCCGACCGAGTTGGCCGACGAGTGCCGGGCGCTGCTGTGGAAGCAGATCACCGCGCTGACCGGGGCCGATCCCGCCGACCCTGCCACCTGGACCCAGCCGGTGGTACGGATCGACGGTCGCGGCGACGCGCCGTTCCAGACCGCCGCCACCACCGACCGGCTGCACGGCGCGCTCGACCAGCTCGTCGGACCGGGCGGCTGGCACCCGCGGGTCGGGTTGGGCACGTTCCCGATCCGGTTCCCGCACCCGGAGGACCCCGGCGACACCGGCTGGCACGTCGAGGGCAGCTTCGCCGACCCCACCGACCCGTCCCGCTACCGGCTCAACCTGCGCTCGCGCGGACGGGCGCTGCTGATGCTGTTCCTGTTCTCCGAGGTCGGCGAACAGGACGCGCCCACCATGGTGCGGGTCGGCTCGCACCTGGATGTGACACCGCTGCTGGAAGGGCACGGGGAGGAAGGCGCAGAGTTCTTCGCGTTCGCCCAGGAAGCCGTGCCTGCCACGGCGGAACGTCCGGTCGCCCTGGCCACCGGCTCCCCCGGCGACGTCTACCTGGTGCACCCGTTCCTGGTGCACGCCGCCCAGCCGCACCACGGGACGGTCCCGCGGTTCATGGCTCAACCTCCGCTGGTCCCGACCGGCGGCCTGGATCTCGACGCCCCGACACCGGTCGCCGAGGCGATCCGGCGGGGCCTGGCCGCGCGGCAGGCCTGATCCGGACATCCGGCCCAGGGGGCAGGGGACCTGCCGGGAGGTCAGCTCCCGGTGGGTTCGAGGAGGATCATCGGGACTTCGCGGTTGCCGGTCTCGGCGGCACGGTCGCGGAAACTCGCGAAGAACGGGTAGAGCTCGTCGGCGTAGGCGAGCCAGCTCGCCCGCTCGTCGCCTTCGATGACGCGTGCGGTCATCAGCCTGCGGTCGGGGCCGTCCTGCAGCTGCACCGTCGGGTTGGTCACCACGTTGTGGAACCAGCCCGGGTTGCGGGCCTGGCCACCGGCGGAGGCGCCGATGGCGTAGACCCCGCCGCGCTCGATCCGCATCAACGCGACCTTGCGCAGCTTGCCCGAACGCCCCCCGCGCATCGTCACCACGATCACGGGTTCGCCTTGCATCGTCGCGCCCTCGCGGCCGTCGGTGCGCTCGTAGAGCTCGACCTGGTCGCGGGTCACCGCATCGGGGCTGGGGACGTACTCCCCGTCGAGCAGATTCTTCGTCACCTCGGGTGATTCCTTCCTTCAACGGGGTTTCGGCTCCCGCTGTCGATATCGAATGTCGATGCGAGCCGACGGCTCAGAGGGCGATCACGGTCTTGCCGATGGTCCCGCCGGTCTCGACGAGCGCGTGCGCCGTCCTCATGGTCTCGGCGGTCAGGCCCTCGAGCGTGGTCGTGACGATCGGACGCAGGCGGCCCGCGGCCACGTCGTCCGCCGACCGGGCGAGAATTCGGCCCTGGCTGCCGGCGTCGCCGCCGGCGGTGATCTTGCTGAACACCATCTCGCTGTGCAGCGACAGCGACTTCCCGACGAACGCGTCCAGGTCCAACGGGCCGGGGGCGTCGATGAAGGCCAAGTGACCGAAGGGCCGCAGCACCTCGACGATCGACGCCAGGTTGCCGCTGGTGCCCGCGGTGGAGAACACCAGATCCACTGTGTCGATCCCGGCTCCGTGCAGTTGCGTGACCAGGTCGGCGTGGTGATCGACGACCAGGTCGGCCCCCATCGCAGTGGCCCACTCCCGCGACTCGGGTCGCGAGGCCGTGCTGATCACGAACGCGGACGTCGCGCCTTCAGCAGCTGCGTGGCCGTCGAGCCCACACCGCCGGCCCCGCCGATGACCAGAACGCGTCCGACGCCGGCAGGCACGGTGTGCTGGTCACGGAAGAGCGCTTCCCAGGCGGTGAGGATGCCGATGGGCAAGGACGCGGCGTCGGTGAACGTGAGGTCGTCGGCGATCTTGGCGACAACCTCGTGGTCGACTGCAACGCGCTCGGCCCAGCAACCGTCGCGGGTGATGTCCCCGGTGCCCATCACCCGGTCGCCGATCGCGAACCCGGTGGCCGCGGGCCCGTGCGCGACGACGACTCCGGCGAACTCCCAGCCGAGGACGACCCGGCCGCCGGGTTCGGCGCTGCGGGTCTTCCGGATCGCGGCTTCGCCCGGGTTGATGCCGATCGCGCGTACCTCGACCAGCAGGTCACCGTCACGCAACCGTGGTTCGGCGACCTCGACCAGGTCGATGGCGAAGGCGTCGAGCGCGTGCGCTTTCTCGTAGGCGAGTGCTTTCATGATGTGCCTGCTTCCTCCGGGATCAGTCCTGCTTCACGGCGTGCAGGCCCGAGAGCGGTCCACCGATCTGCATCAGCCGGCCGCCCTCGCGCAGCGACCCGGCGTCGACCGCCGCGAAGCCGAGGCTGTCGGCGACTCCGTGGAAGGTGGCATTGGTGGCGGCGTCGTCGCCGGCGTAGAACAGCAGCTGCCGTCCCTCCGGGTGCCGGGGGTCAGCGGCGATGTACTGGGCGTAGAGCGTGTTGAAGGCCTTGACCACGTGCGCGCCCGGTGCCCTGCTCGCGACGAACTCGCTCGGCGTCTCCACCCCCAGGTCGGCGGTGATCGGCTGCGTCGGTAGCCGGTTGGTCGTGTCCACCAGGATGCGGCCGCCCCACGGCGGCAGCCCGGCCAGCGCGTCGCCGACCTGCGGCCACATCACGGTGAGGAACACCATGTCGGCTGCGGCCGCGTCCTCGACCGTCGCCGCGGTCGCCAGCGGGCCCAGCTGCGTCATGACGTCGCGCAGCGTGTCCGGGCCGCGGCTGTTGCTCATGGTCACCTTGTGGCCTGCCGCCACGAGGTGACCGGCGATGGCCTGCGCGACCACCCCGGCCCCGATGGTCCCGAAGTTCACGACGGCTCCCTCCCAGTCTTTGATGACGATCGACATTAATAGCAAGGCTGCCGTCACCGTCGTCCGCTGTCAAGCGCGGCGTCGTCGGGGGCGTCCGATTTGATGGTGGGCATCATCGAAACTGGCTAGGCTTCACCTGCACACGGCAGGTGCCTGTCCGGGAAGGTGATCGATGTGCCCCGCATCACACAAGAGCAGAAGCGGCTCAACCGCGAGAAGATCGTCACCGCGGCAGGCGAGGGATTTCGGCTGCGTGGCATCGACGGCATCGGCATCGAACAGCTGATGAAGTCGGCCGGCATGACCCACGGCGGCTTCTACAACCACTTCGCCTCCAAGGACGCCCTCGCCCTCGAAGTCCTCCACCAGGGCTTCACCGACTCACTGGCAACGCTCGACGCCACCCGCGAAGCGCACCCCGACTCCGCCCGCGCAGCCCTGCAGGACATGGTCGACCGGTACGTCAACGCCGAGCATCGCGACCACCCCGAGGTCGGTTGCGCCTCGGCCGCCCTGGTCTCCGACGCCGGCCGCCATGGGGTCGCCGCTCAAACCGAGTACCGCCGGGGACTCAACGGCTACTTCGAAGCCATCGCGGACATGCTGGTCGAATGCGGCCGCGAGTCAGGCACCGAGCTCTCTCCTGCCGAAGCCCGCGACCACGCTGTGGCGCTGTTCAGCCAGATGGTCGGGGCACTGCTCCTCTCCCGCGCCATCGCCGACGCCGCCCCGGAGCTGTCGGACGAGGTTCTGGCAGCCAACCGCAGACGACTCAAGGCCGTGTGACCGGCGACTTGACGGAAGCGCGGAACCAGGCCGAGGGGCACGCGAGGGGCACGAACGGGGACAGCCGTCGTTCCCATGATCGGAAGCGACCGCCGTTAGTGCTGGTCACAGCGTTGGAGCGGGCGACGGGAATCGAACCCGCGTAGCCAGTTTGGAAGACTGGGGCTCTACCATTGAGCTACGCCCGCGCGGCTCCGTTGCGGAGCACCCCCAGATCGTAACCCGCCGCCCGACCGGGCCGGCGTGCGGTTGCCGTTGCGCCGCCTCGGCGGCCCGGCGTGGACGCGGCCGCGGGTGCGGGTGGCGTGTGGGGGGTGGTCGACGCGGTGCAGGGCGTTGCGCCGTGGCCCTCCGGGGATCCAGGGCGGCGGGTGGAAGATCGGGAAGCCGTCGGTGATCGTCACCGTCCAGTCGCCGACGTGGAGCAGGTCGTGGTGGGCGCCGCACAGCAGCACCGTGTTGTCGAGCGAGGTCTCGCCGCCACAGGCCCAGTGGACGATGTGGTGCGCCTCGCACCACTGCGCCGGGATCGGGCAGTTCGGGAAGGCACACCCTCCGTCGCGCTGCCGCAATGCTCGTCGCAGCCAGCGGGGTGCGGTGCGGGCCGAGCGGCCGACGTCGAGCGGCTGCCCCGCCTGCCCGAGGACGACGGGGATGATCTCGGCGTCGCACGCCCAGCGGCGGGCCCGCTCCGCGGTGATCGCGCCGACCCCGATCCTGTCGGCGAAGCCCATCAGCCCGGCGCCGGCGATCCGCTCCTCCAGCACGTCCAGCGGGACGACGACGGTGACCTGCGGCCGCTCGGCCCGTTCCAGCGGCAGGACGCCCGCGGTCATGACCCGGCGGGCCAGCTCGACGAGGGCGTCGCCTCGCGCTCGGCGAACGTGCGCGGATCCTTCTCCGCGGGCTCGGTGTGCCCGTCCTCGCAGCCACCGGCGGCAGGTCGCGGCGCCGACAGCGGCGACAACGCGGACCGCACGACGGCTGCCGACTCGCGGTCGAGCCAGCCACGCACGTCCCAGCCCGCGCCGTCCTCGGCGAACGACAGCCTGTTGCGGGTGGGCGATCCGTCGCGGGGTTTCGGCCCGTCGGGGTCGAGGAGGGCGATGCGCCGCTTCCCGAGGGTGCGCAGCGCCTGCGGGTCGAACGTCCGCGCGTACTCGGCCAGGTACTCCTCGAGCCCTGACCGGTAGGGCTCCAGGTGTGGCTTGAGCGCGCCGAGGGTCTGCCGGATGACGTCGACGTGCTCGTTCGAGATCGCATGCTCGGCCACGGCCTGCGCGGTGACCGGCAGCAGCGCCGCCGTCTCGGCACCGGTGAGCGTGCGCGCGGGCAGGACCGCGCCTGCGGCCGCGACCCGGCGCCGCGCCTCCGCTTTCGACACGTTCTGCGTGCAGGCCACCAGCCGCACGGCGTCGACGTAGCCGTGGGCTCCCGCGAGCCCGCGGCGATCCGCCTCGGCCACGACCTCCAACAGCTCGCGGTACGCCCCGTTCATCCGCTGCTGGGCGACAGCGAGCCCGGCGAGGACCTCGTCCTCGGCGGCGTGCTGCCAGTCACCCATGCCTTCAGGTTAGTCGAACTTCTGTTCGATGCGATGGCAAAGCGGCAGGTGGCGGCGGGGGTACGACGAGCGGTTGGGCGACGTGAGCCGCGCATCGGACGGCAGATCACCGCCACCGCGATCCGCCCGGCACACCGACGGGTTGGCTCAGCCGGTACGTCACGGGGTGTGGCGCAGCTTGGTAGCGCACTCGCTTTGGGAGCGAGGGGCCGTGGGTTCAAATCCCGCCACCCCGACCAGGTCAGGGCCGGTCCGGAGGATCTTCCGGGCCGGGCCGACCCGCTGTATGTAGCAGTCGTGTAGCAACGGACGCTCACCCGATCTCCCAGTCGATCCTGTCCAGAGCCTCGCGCATGGCGTCGAGGTTGGTGTGGGCGTAAATGCTGAGCGTCACGTCCAGGTCGGCGTGCCGGGCGATGGCCTGGAGACGTGAGGCGGTGTGCCCAGCTCCAGTAGCAACGTCACGACGGTGTGCCGCAGGTCGTGCAGCCGGACTCCGGGAAGGCCGGCCCGGGTGCGGATGCCGTCGAAGTGCCGGTTCAGGCTGCGCGGCTCGATCGGAGTGCCGACACTGGTTGGGAAGACCAAACCGTGGTCCTGCCAGACGTCCTCCCCTGCCTCGATCCGCTCCTTGCCCTGCCGATCACGATGAGCCAGCAGTTCCCGCCGAGTGATCTTCGGTAGCGGCACCGTGGCATCCGAGGCCTCTGACTTGGTGTCGTCGACGAGCAGCCTCCCGCCAACCCGCTGCACCGTCTTGGTCACCGTGAGAGTGCCCCGATCCAGGTCGAGATCCTCCCAGCGCAACCCGAGCAGCTCTCCCCGACGGAGCCCCAGCGTCGCCGCGACGACATAGAGCGCGTAGAGCCGGGTCTTCTTCGCCTCGGCGAGCAACTTGGTCACCTCGGCGACCTGAAGCCCTTTGCCGACCTTGTAACGCGGCGTCGGGATCTGGACCAGCTTGGCGACGTTGCGGGTCACCAGCTCGTCGCGCTCGGCGCTGCTCAGGGCGTTCCGCAGGACTGCGTGGATGAACTGGACCTGTCGCTTGGACGGTGTACGCCCACAGCACTTCCCCACCAAGCAGCACCGCTTGTCGTCCGGCCGGTGTTTGTCGTAGCCGTTGAGGCAGCACAGGCACTTGGCGCGGCAGATGGCGATGAGCCGGCGGACGTCTGCTCCGGCGAGCTTGTCAAGCCGGACTTTCCCGAGCACCGGGCGGATGTGAAGTCGGACCGCGCTCTCGTAGCCGCGGTGCGTAGTCGCCCGCTTGGTCTTCTCCACTTCGGCAAGCCAGTGGTCCAGGTACTCGCCGACGGTCATCGCCCGGTCAGGGACAGCAAGTCCGTTCGCAGAAGCCCCCTTCAGCCTGTCTAGCTTCTCCCGGACCTCATCGAAGCTGTCCCCGTACACCGGGCGTCGCTTGCGGATCCCCAAGCTCGTGAACACGTAGGCGCTGCGACCCACCTCCCGTCCGAGGAGCGCTGGTAGATGGAGCCCTCCCCGTTGACCCGGCGGCGTCTCTTGCGGTCGCCGTTGCTCGCCATCAGGCCGCCCCTTCCATGAGGCGGTCGACATACTCATCGATCGCCTTGGCCGGGATCCTGCGAAGTCCGCCGATCTTCACGGAACGCAACTCGTTCGTACGGATCAGCTCGAACACCTTCCAGCGGCTGATGTTGAGCAGCTGAGCGGCCTCCTCAACCGTGTGCAGCAGTGCAGTCATTGACTTCCTCCTCTCGATACTCATGCACTTGCAGTCCGTTCTTCCTTGACGAGCCGGCGATGCTCCAGAGCGCGTGCAGCAGCGTCCGCAGCGAGTTGCGCGTCACCGGTGCTGTTCCAGCCGATCCCGGCCAGGGTGAGTTGGCAGACGATCAACGTCGTCTCGTCGTCGTGCTCGTGTTCGACCTCGAGGCGGTCGGTGTGGCGTCGGCGCCAGTCGGTACGGGAGTCGCGGTGCCAGGCGCGGCGCTGCGCGCGCAGGGCTTTGTGGGTGGTGGAGTAGCGGCGGCTCTTGGTGGCGAAGTGGCCGCCGAAGCCGAGCATGTGGGTCCAGCGCCGGAGCGACCCCAGGTGGCATGCCAGTCGGCTTGTTGTTCGTCGGTGGTCCAGTCCGAGGGCGGGGTGCCGAGCTGGAAGGCGTAAGCGATGAGCCGTCCGAGGTGGGTGTGGGCGTCGCTGTAGTGCTCGGCGGCTTCGGCGGTCATCCGCCCGGTCGGTGGCAGCCCGGTGGTCTCTGTCGCCTTGGTGGCGTACTTGGCCAGGTAGGCGGCCACGGCTTCGGAGGTGATCTGTCCGGTGCCGAGGTTCCCGACGGGGCGGACGTCGATCTGGCGACCCCATTCGATGTCCCAGGTGTGGCCGGTGTCGGCATAGCCGGGGGTCTGAAAGTGGGTGACGTGGGCGGCCTCTTCGACGAGCAAGGCAAGGCCCTCGGCGGTGATCCGCGCTGGTGGGGCCAGTATCGCATCCGGGTCCTCAGGATCGCGGCGGTCGAGGCGGATGAGGGCGTGGAAGTGCACGACCCCGCGGCGTTGGTACTCGGCGACCTTGCCGTAGGAGATGCGGAGTTTGATGCCGTAGGCCTTCTCGTCCTTGCGGAGGGCCCGGTTGATGGCGATGGTGGTGCGGCGCCACAGTTCGCCGGCCCAGGCGTTCCAGACGACGTGGCGGGCGTGGTCGTAGCAGTCCAGGCAGAGGGGGCGGCCCAGGCTCGGGTGGTTCTCCGTGTGGCGCTGGGTGCAGACCAGGAGTTTCCCGTGTGGACAGCGCTGGATGTTGCGCCGCATGCGACAGGGGGCGACCTTGCCCGTCTTGGGGTTGACGTGGCGGGTGTGGACGGGCCCGAAGGAGGGTGCGGTGAGGGTGGCGAAGACGGCGGGGTGTCCGGCGACCGTGGTGGGGATGCCTTTGCCTCCGGTGAGGCCGGCTTTGATGAGTTGGTAGGTGTCGGCGCGGTAGGTCTCGGCGCAGGGTGGGCAGACCGAGGCGCGGCGGTCGCCGCAGGGACGTAGAGGACCCCGTCGGGCATATCGGTTGCGGTGTGGCGGGTGTCGAGGATGCGTCCGGTGTCTCGTTCGACTGTGTCGATGGAGCCGGTGAGGCGGACGGGTCGGCGGCAGCCCCGGGTGTTGGCGGTGTGGGTGAACCACTGGTTGAGGTGATCGGATCCGGCGCGGCGCAGGAGCTTGCGTTCGTGGTGTGAGAGCTGGTCGGTGATGGTGGCGGTCGGCATAGGCGGTCCCCCGGTTACCAGGGGATGGCGGGGAAGTAGGTGCCGAAGTAGTTGCGGGCGATCTGCTCGGCGCGGGCGCGGATGGCGGCGACGTCGGCGGGGTGGCGGCCTCGGGTCCAGGCGGTGAGGTCGCCGTTGAACCGCATGTGGGCGTCAATCGCAGTGAGGGGGTCGACGACGGAGACGGTGAGGGTGTCGCCGAAGTAGGTCAGGTGCGCGGCGAGGGCGTAGACGATCTCCCGGGCGGTGAGGCTGTAGCTCTCGGCACGGAGGAACGCGGCTTCCCCGCGGGCGTCGGGACAGCGGTCGTGCCCTGGGCGGTCGGGGCGGCAGAGGTGTCGAGTGTGGCGGTCATGGCGGTCTCCTTGCGGGTTGGTGGTGCGGTGGTTGGCGGTCACCCCCACCCCGGGATCGGTGTGGTGTGTGGCCCGGGGGTGAGAGTCGCCGTCAACAACCGAAGGTGTGTGGCTCTGCGGTTGTCGGAAGGGTTGCGAGGGTGGCGGTTTCGTGGTGGTCACAGGTGTGGCAGAAACGGAACAGTCCGCAGCCGTAGAGGGCGTGATCTCGTATCTGGCCTTTGCAGTGGCAGGGATGCCAGGGGCTGTAGTCGTGGCCGTCGCGGTCGCAATGGATGCGCTGGGCGCAGCGGTGGCAGCGTGGTTCCCCGGATTCGGTGAGGGTCCAGCCATGTTCGGTGACGTAGCTGATGGCGTCATCGGGGGTGTCGAAGTGGACGACGTAGTCGGCGCCGGTTTCGTCGAACACCGCACGGCAGGTGTCGCAGGTGACGACGTAGCAGCGGGTGTGGTCGATGCTCATGGCTGCATCTCCACGAGCTTGGGTTCTCCGGAGCGGTAGCCGTCGCGGGTCATGACCGCGCAAGGCCCTTCGCCATCCCAGTGGGAATAGATCGGTGGCGACCCCCAGGCGGGAGTCCATTCCCGTGGCGGTTTCAAGACCGCCGGTTCGTAGCATTCTGAACAGACCAGAACGAGCGGCTGATCCGTGGCCGCGGGCTGGGTGTCGGTCATGGGGTGGTCTCCGTTCCGAACAGGGTGGACTGGTTTTGACACGACAGGCAGTACCGGTCACCTTCGGTGGTGTTGGCGATCAGGTGGTGACAGCCTTTGCAGAACCGGCGATGTGTGGTGCGGCATTCGGTGCAGTGGGAGAGGCCGGTGTGATCGTCGATGAACGGCTCTCGGCAATCGGGACAGCGGCGGATGCCGGGCGCCCGGGATTTACGTCCGGTACGAACGAGCATGAGGTTGTGTTGTAGGTAGTCGTCGTGCAGGTATTGCGGTGTGGTCACGACGGTTCGCCTCCCCGGTTGGGGATGAGCGCGGTGGCGCGGTAGCGGTCGCCGTGGTCGGTGTCGCCGCAGCTGTCGCAGGGCCAGGTGCTGTAGCCGAGCTCTTCGCCGTCGGCGGTGAGGTGTCGGGCGTTGTCGCCCCACAGGCGTTCCATGCCGGTGGCGGCGGTTTCGGCGGCGTTGGTGCCGTCGTTGAATTCGCCGTTGGCGAGCAGGTGCAGGCACACCACGCAGACGGAGAGTTCGGTCTGTTCGAAAGTGGTCATGACGGGTTGCCTCCCCAGCGTTGGTGGGCTGCTTGTCGGGAGACCTGGAGTCGGGTGGCGATGTCGTTCCAGGAGAAGCCGGAATCGCGCAGGCCATGGATGGTGTGTTCGAGGACGTCGTCAAGTTCGTGGGCGAGTTCAGCGAGGGTGGCCAGGCCTTCGATGTCGCCACTGGCGATACGTCGCCCGTAGGCGGTGATGACGCGGCGGACGAAGCGGGCGTAGTCGTCGTTCTCCACGACGTTGCGTCGGACCCGGGTGTCGCGTGTCGGGCGAGACCGGTTGGGTCGGTTTGGTGTCAAGGCTGGGTTGACGGTGGAGACGCTCATCGGGTGGCCCCGGGGTGAGCGGAGGGGCGGGGCGTCTCGGAGGTTCTGAGAGCCGTTGTGGTGGTGGTCGAGTCGGCGATCCGGACCAGGAACCCGAGCACGGCCAGGATGGCGAGTACGGTCACGATGAGGGTGAACATGGGCAGACTCCTCCTGTGGATCGAATAGCGGGCGCTATCCGGGTGGGTTTCTTGCTGGGATGAGTGGTTTATGCGGCCGGGTCGATGCCGCGGATGCACAAGGCGGTGGCGATGACCGTTTCGATCTGCGCGTCGGTCAGGTAGGCGGCCTTGAAGCGGCGGGGGATGCCGCCTTCGGCGAGGATGAATCCGACTCCGACGTCTTCGGGGCGGATGTTGCGGGCGGAGTAGCCTCTTTCGCCCACCCGACGGCCAGAATGATGTCTGAGCTGGAGTCGGTGGTGCAGCGGAAGGCGACACGGAACCCGAACAGGTCCCGCAGGCTGGTGGGGATGATGTCCGCGACGGGCGTTGAGTGGCGGCGATGACGATGATCCCGGCGGCCCGGCCCCGGGACACGGAACCCGAACAGGTCCCGCAGGCTGGTGGGGATGATGTCCGCGACGGGCGTTGAGTGGCGGCGATGACGATGATCCCGGCGGCCCGGCCCCGGGCGACGAGGTCGCGGACGAGATTGCGGAACTCTTCCTGCTCTTCCTTGGTGCCGATGGTGACGGAGTAGAAGGCGAGCTCGTCGATGACGCAGACGATGACGTCCAGCCCGTCAGCGCGGACGATCTTGCGGCGCTTGACGGCGTGGAGTTGCCGGTAGCGCATGTCCATCTCGGCCTGCAGCTCGCGGAGCTTGTCCAGGGCGTGGCCGATGTTGTTGCCGACGAACACGTCGGCGACGTCTTCCCAGAGGCCGAGTTCCACGGTTTTGCCGTCGAAGAGCCACAGCCGGGCATCGGAGCAGAGGGCGACGTGGGCGATGATCGTGTTGAGCAGGGACGACTTACCGGAGCCGGGTTCGCCCCCGTCCAGCAGGTTGCGATACATCAGGGTGACCTCCACGGGGAGGCCGTTCTCGTCGATCCCGAAGTGGATCGGGTCGTAGATCGACAGCGGAGCGCGGTCAGCGCGGCGGCGGTTGCGCCAGCGGCGGAATGGGCTGGTCATCGTGATCGGTGTCCTTCACAGGGTTTCGTGTCGTGGTGTCGTCGGTGGTCTCCTTGCTGACGGGGAGAAGCGGGGCGCGAGCGCGGATCCCCAGGTGGGGTGCGGTGATCTCGCGACCCCGGTTCCCGTCCGATGTGGACGATCAAGCGAGTGCTGCCCTGGTGGGCGCTAGGTGGATCAGACGTAGTCGCTGACGTCCACTCCTCCGAACCCGGTCACGGTCGGTTCGGAGTCCTTTGCAGCGCCGTTGGACGTGCTTCCGGCCGGTGTGGTGGCCGGGCTCTTGGCGCTGTTGCTGTTGCTGTTGCGAGTGGCTTGCACGGTCGGGAACTCCGACGGTGCGTTCGGCTTCAAAGTGGCCCGGTCCGGGAGCGGCGCCGTGCCGTTCCGGGATGCCCTGCCGTTCCGGGAAGGTGCGTAGTCCCGGTCGGTGTCGTCCTCGTCGATGTCATTGAGGACGGATGGGGTGAGCACGGTGCGTGCCGCGAGTGGGTCACGTCGAATCACATCGACGACCACCAGAGCGGCCTGGTGACGGGTGGGTGTCACGCGGGTCTCGTGGGCCCAGCAGGCGGCGGCGAGACGTTCGCCGTCATCTTCGATGTCCTTGACGGAAGCCGGCCGGGAGCCACACTCGGACTCGTTCCCCTACGGGGGAGGGCCGGGACCACAGCAGGAACGGCATTCTGCGTCGAGGGTCATCGTGCGGGACTGCACAAAGCAGGCGCGCATCCGGTGCCGGGTGATCACACACCAGACCCGGCGAATCAGATACCGGCGGGATGCCG
>MKJV01000054.1 GCA_001942185.1 Pseudonocardia sp. CNS-004 | reverse complement strand
CGGGGAATCGGGTTCGGTGCCGGCCTTCCGGCCCCCGGAACCCCCCGGGGAAAAGGCCCCCCCGGCCGGAACCGGCCCCGGAACCCCGGGGGGCCGGGGAAGGGGCCCCGGCCGGAATTGGCCGGCCCGGCCCCAACCAATTCCCCGGCCAAGGCCGGTTCCAATTCCGGAACCAACCCCCCTTCCCCCCCCGGAAGGGGTTCCGGAACCAACCCCAACCCCCCGGCCAACCCCCCGGGGCCGGCCTTTTCCGGAACCGGCCGGCCAACCAAAAGGCCAACCAAAAGGAACCGGAATTCCGGCCCCAACCGGCCTTGGCCGGTTGGCCCCGGAACCCCGGCCGGTTGGCCAAGGCCCCGGCCGGAACCAACCGGGGCCCCTTCCCCGGGGGGTTCCGGGGGGGGCCAAGGCCCCGGAAAAGGGGTTGGAAAACCGGAAGGAACCCCAAGGCCGGGGCCAACCCCGGAATTCCAACCCCGGGGGGGCCCCGGGGCCGGCCCCGGGGTTGGGGCCGGTTCCGGAATTGGAACCGGAACCGGTTCCCCGGGGGGGCCGGCCAACCGGGGCCGGCCGGGGGGGCCGGAACCGGTTCCGGTTGGAATTCCGGCCTTGGCCGGAAGGAATTCCAATTGGCCTTGGCCCCTTGGCCCCGGCCCCGGTTGGCCGGGGGGCCGGCTTGGAAGGGGGGGGCCCCAACCTTCCGGTTGGCCCCGGAATTCCAATTGGCCGGGGTTCCCCTTGGAATTCCGGAATTCCCCGGAAGGAAAAGGGGCCGGTTTTCCGGGGCCGGCCCCCCCCGGCCCCGGGGCCCCGGGGCCCCTTCCCCCCGGCCTTCCCCGGTTGGGGCCCCTTGGCCAACCGGCCCGGGGGGCCGGAACCCCCTTGGAACCCCCTTAACCGGCCCCGGGGGGCCCCGGCCTTCCCCAAGGCCGGGGCCGGCCAAAAGGAACCCCAACCCCCCTTCCGGAACCGGGGCCCCGGTTCCCCCCAAAAGGGGTTGGAATTGGAAGGGGTTTTCCGGAAGGGGCCCCGGGGTTGGGGCCCCGGGGCCGGGGCCTTGGGGTTGGGGTTCCAAAAGGCCAACCCCCCCCGGAACCAAGGCCCCAATTGGAACCGGTTGGCCTTGGAATTCCAACCCCTTCCGGGGTTCCAACCCCAACCCCGGGGCCGGCC
>MKJV01000053.1 GCA_001942185.1 Pseudonocardia sp. CNS-004 | reverse complement strand
GGTAAGTAATGGATGCAAACGGATTCATGCGGCGTCGGTGCTGCTCCGTGGCCGAAGAAAAGCCGAGCATGGCACCCGGCTTTTCCTCGGGTGGCGACGCTGGCACCCATGGCCAGTGTCTCTCACAGCCTCGACACGCGATATGGCCATGCGGAGGGGGCAACAGTGTTAGGGCACCGGTTCCGTTGGGGCGGCAAGAGAAAAGCCGGGGCGGCGACCCCGGCTTTCCTCGGGTGAACGGGTTCACCCTGTGCTCTTCAGGCGGACATCGGTGGCGATGTCCGTTCCAGTGTCGCCTATGAGCTGGCGTGCGGCAACGGGACGGAATCAGAGATCGTTACCGGTCTGGCCGGCGGAGGGAATCTGTTCCGGTGCCGGTTCCGACTTTGTTTCACCATGCCAACTCACGTGTTCTCTTTCGCGTGGTGGCGGGCGGAGTGGATGAGCCGCCCCACGGAGCCGACGCTCTCGCCCATCTCCGCAGCGATCTGCTTGTAGGTCATTCCCGACTCGCGGAGGGCTAGCGCACGGGCCCGGCGTTCAGCAGCACGCGCCAGGACTCCGTTCGAGGCTCAGCGGCGATGCGGCGAACAGTCCGCTCGGAGCACCCCAGTCGCTTTGCAAGTTCTTTGGCGGTTGTCTTCCGCCGTTGTTGGATTTCGGCAGGCATCAGAACGCCTCCTGCATGAAGGTCTCACGATCAATTTTGGTCTGGAAGCCGTGGTCTGCGTTGGCGGTGCGCATCTTGTCGGTGACGGTGCGGTTGCCGGTGGTGTGGCTTTTCTTGGCGCGGGCCGTTTGGGTGGCGGTGAATCGTGCGTCGTAGGCGGTGGGGCCGCCTTGGTGCCAGAACCTCCGCCAGGTCCAGCGGGAGATCGAACGGGCTAGGTGTAGCACTTCGGTCTCGTCCAGGGGGCCGCGGGTGAACTCGTCGCCGATGACGGACAGGTTGCGGTCCCAGGCGTAGGCGTGCACGACGGCTTCCCACTCGGTGGCGTCGTCGCAGTGGCGTCTCCAGGCGCGGTAGGCCCACCGGCGGGTGAGGTCGAACAGGGCACAGTTACGCCCGATTGCCGACCGGGTGAGCGTGCTGCGCGGCTGTAGCCGGGCAGGGCTCCCAGGTCGCTCAGGGCGCAGGAGAGCTCCCTAAGCCCGTAGGAGGCCTCAGAGGCCCCCCAGAGGGGCAAGGAGCCCTGATGCCAGGGATTGCGCGTCAGACGCCCGGCGTAGCCCACATCGCCGCTGAGGACGTCACACAGACCCGTCTCCGAC
>MKJV01000052.1 GCA_001942185.1 Pseudonocardia sp. CNS-004 | reverse complement strand
GACGCTCCTATGGTTCGTCAAGCTGCTGCGGCGCCTGATTCGAGCTGGCGGTAGAGCTGGCGGGCGATGTAGCGCTTGAGGCAGCGTTTGATGTCGCGGTCGGTCTTGCCCTGGGCTCGGCGGCGGTCGGCGTAGGCGCGGGTGTCGGGGTCGTAGCGCAGCCGGGACAGGGCGATGTTGTGCAGCGCGCGGTTGAGTTGGCGGTTGCCGGAGCGGTTGAGTCGGTAGCGCACGGTCTTGCCCGAGGAGGCTGGGATCGGGGCGGCGCCGGCGAGCATGGCGAAGGCGGCGTCGTTGCGGCATCGCCCGGGGTGGGACCAGGCGGTCAGTACGGTGGCGGCGTTGATCGGGCCGACCCCGGACAGCTCGAGCAGGTCCGGGCGCCAGGCGCGCACGATCGCCCGGATCGCCCGCTCGTGCTCGGCGGCCTCGTTCTCCAGGGCGCGGACCCGGCGAGCGAACGCGCGAAGCGTGGACAGGGCGGTGAAGGAGTGCACGTCCGCGCTGGCCGTGGCCGGTCGCAGCCGTGCAGCGGTGGTGAGCATCTCCCGGGTGGTCTGGCCCCGGAACCGGGCCCGGACCGGCTCCGGGGCGGTGATCACCAGCGCTCGCAGTTGGCGTTGCGCGGTGCTGGCTGCGGCGACCGCGGCTCGGCGTGCGGTGAGCAGGATCTGCAGGCTGGCCCGCTCGGGCCCGGTTTTGGGCTGTGTCAGCTGGGTGCGGGCCAGGGCGTCGCGGGCGGCGCGCTCGGCGTCGATCGCATCGGACTTCGCGCCGGCTCGGCGGGCGGGGCGGACCGGGCGATCGAGCTCGATGACCAGCTCCCCGAGCTGGTCGAGGTGGCGGGTCAGGCCGGCGCCGTAGCCGCCGGTGCCCTCGATCGCCCACCCGCGTAGCCCGCCGTGGGTCTCGGCCAGCGCGACGAGTTCGGCGTAGCCGTCCTCATCGGCGCTGACGGTGAGGGTGGCCAGCACGGCGCGGGTGTCGGTCGCGATGACGGCGGCGGTGTGGGTGTCGGTGTGGGTGTCGACCCCGATGACGAACTCGACCAGTTCTGCCAGCATGGACAATGCGTTCTCCTGACCTGGAGGGACGTGTGGGTCCGGTCCGGATCGGAGTCGGCAGGACTGTGACGGGACACGCCAGCGGCTACTGGCGGTCATGCTCCTGATCAAGCCAGCTACTCCGGCCGGGCCGCGCCGACAGCAGCAGGCGGACAAGTCCGCTCGAAGGCATCACGCCAGTCAGGCGAAGAGCCACGCCCGCTGCTGTCATCACCAGCCCACCATCACCGAACCGGCTAAACCAGCCTCACAGTCAGGCGA
>MKJV01000051.1 GCA_001942185.1 Pseudonocardia sp. CNS-004 | reverse complement strand
CACCCGCCCCCACCGTCGTTCGCCCACCGGCAGCAGCCGCGGCGCCGCCTCCCGTCGTGGTGCTCGACCCCGGCCACAACGGCGGCAACGGGTCCCAGCCGGCCGCGATCCGCCGGCAGGTGCCCGACGGCCGCGGCGGGGAGAAGGCCTGCAACACCACCGGCACCTCCACCGACGCCGGCTATCCGGAGCACGCCTTCGCGTTCGACGTCGCGACGCGGGTGGCCGCGCGCCTGGAGGCCTCCGGGATCCGCGTCGTGCTGACCCGCACCGACGACGACGGCGTCGGCCCGTGCGTGGACGAGCGCGGCCGAGCGGGCGAGTCGGCGGACGCGGCGGCGGTGGTCTCGATCCACGCGGACGGGGCGGCGCCCACCGCGTCGGGGTTCCACGTGGCCTACTCCGACCCGCCGCTGAACCCCGTCCAGGCCGGCCCGGCAGTGGACCTCGCCACCGCCCTGCGGGACGCGATGCGGACGGGCGGCTTCGCGGACTCCGGCTACATCGGCCGCGACGGGCTCTCCCCGCGTGACGACCTCGCCGGGCTCAACCACGCCACCCGGCCCACCGCGCTCGTGGAGTGCGCGAACATGCGCAACGCCGAAGAGGCGGCACTGGTGTCGTCCGCCGACGGCCGCGAGCGCTACGCCGCCGCGATCGCCGACGGTGTGCTGCACTTCCTCGGCTGACCCCTACGGGCGATCGATCGCCCTGGCCCCCAGCTGGCTGGTGAGCAGCTCGATCGCGGCCTCCTCGGGGTCGCGGCGCTCGGCGTCGCTCACCGGCACGGCGGCCTCGGCGAGCATCGCCTCCTCGTCGTCCTCCGGCGGGGCATCGTCGTCGGGCGGCTCGGGGGGCAGCGGCACCCCGTCGTCGGGGGCGGACGACCGGCGGACCGGCGGTGGCCGCTGGGCGCGCGGCTGGGACGGCGCCTGCTGCGGGCGGCAGGCGGTTCGGCCCGGCGCGGAGAGCCGCCGCGGCCACCCGCGGGCGGGGGCGGCGGCGGGGCGTCGCCCGATTCGCACCGCACCTGCCAGCGCACCCCGAGCACGGTGTGCAGCGCGGCCGACACGATGTCGGCGTTGCGCTGCTCGGAGAGCCTCCGGGCGAGCGACGGGGCGCCGATGCCGAGCACGAGCGTGTCGCCCTGCACCGCCCGCACGGTGGCGTTGACCAGCATCGCCTCGATGCTGCGGCTCTGCGCACGGGCCGCGGCGAGCACCTCGGACCACACCCGGCGGACGGCTGCTGCGTCCAGCTCGCCACTCGGCGGACGGCTGCTGCGTCCAGCTCGCCACTCGGCGCGGCGGGCGGAGCAGCTGCGGCTGGGGCGGGCGCGGAGGGGCGTGGGACGGCGCGGGCTGG
>MKJV01000050.1 GCA_001942185.1 Pseudonocardia sp. CNS-004 | reverse complement strand
TCGGCGAGCACCTCCAGCGCCCCGTCGCGGTCCGACCGGTAGAGCACGATCTTGCCCTCGCGCCGCGAGGTCACGATGCCGCCACGACGCAGGACGGACAGCTGCTCGGACGCGGTCGACTGGCCGATGCCCACCTGCTCGGCGACCTCGCCCACCGACAGCTCCGCGCCACGGGCGAACAGCAGCATGATCCGCTGGCGGGTCGGACTGGTCAGCGCCTTCAGGAACTCCCGCGTTGTCGCCTTGAGCTCGACCGGCAGCTGGTCGACCGCACCGACCGGCGCAGAACCGGCGGCCTCGCCCCTGCCACCCTCGACTCCCATGTTCCCAGTCTCCCAGAGACATCATATCGTCATTTCGCGAAATGACGATATGATGTCGTCATGACTCGCGACGCGCACCAACTGGTGATCATCGGAGCCGGCCAGTCAGGCCTCGCCGCTGCCCGGGAAGCGCAGCTGCACGGCCTCGACCCACTGGTACTGGAGGCACGGGAGCACCCGACCGGCTCCTGGCCGGACTACTACGACAGCCTGCGACTGTTCTCCCCCGCCCGGTTCAGCGCGATGCCGGACGCGCCGTTCCCGGGAGACCCCGAGCACTACCCCACCCGGGACGAGGTCAGCGAGTACCTGACCCGCTACGCCGAACGCATCGGCGTGCCGATCCGCACGTCCGTGCGGGTGACCGCCGTGCACGCGGCGGAAGGCGGCGGGTTCCGCATCGACACCGATGCGGGCGACGAGATCGAGGCCGCCGGGCTGGTCGCGGCCACGGGATCGTTCGGCAACCCGTACCGGCCCTCGCTCCCCGGCCAGGACCACTTCGCGGCCCGGGTGCTGCACGCCGCCGACTACCGCTCACCGGAGCCGTTCACCGGCAAGCGCGTGGTAGTCGTCGGCGGCGGAAACTCCGCCGTCCAGATCGCCTACGACCTCGCCGACGTCGCCGAGACGACGATCGCCTCCCGCAGCCCGCTACACCTCGTGGATCAGCGCCCCGACGGCCGCGACATCCACCACCGGCTCACCGCCGGGTTCGACGACCTGCCCCTGGCGTGGCTCGCTCCGCTGCTCACCGGCACCCCAGTACTGGACCCCGGCAGGTACACCACGGCGCTGGCGGACGGGCTGATGGACCGACGGCAGATGTTCACCGCCTTCGACGCAGAGACACTCGTGTGGGCAGACGGGACGCGTGAACGGGTGGACGCGGTCATCTTCGCGACCGGCTACCACCCGAGCCTGGACTACCTGCAGCCGCTCGGCGCCCTCGAACACGGCGTACCCCAGCACGTCGGCGGCATCTCCACGACCCACCCCGGCCTCGCGTACACGGGTCTCGAACTGCAACGCTCGTTCTCCTCGAACACCCTGCGCGG
>MKJV01000049.1 GCA_001942185.1 Pseudonocardia sp. CNS-004 | reverse complement strand
AACCCACGGAACCCCTTGGCCCCCCCGGCCCCGGGGGGCCAAAACCGGGGGGCCCCGGGGCCAATTCCGGGGTTGGAAAACCGGCCGGAAAACCCCCCCCGGCCGGGGCCCCAACCCCAAGGGGCCCCGGGGCCGGTTAACCAACCGGAATTCCCCCCGGTTCCGGAACCCCAACCCCCCCCCGGTTCCGGAAAACCTTCCGGCCGGCCCCGGCCCCGGGGAAAAGGAATTCCAAGGCCAATTGGCCCCGGAACCCCAAGGGTTCCGGTTGGGGTTGGCCAACCGGAACCGGCCCCAACCCCGGAACCAATTCCAAAACCCCTTGGGGCCGGTTTTCCGGCCCCCCTTGGTTCCCCCCGGCCCCTTGGTTCCGGGGAACCCCAAGGGGAACCCCTTCCAAAACCCCAACCAACCGGGTTCCAACCCCGGGCCAATTCCTTTTCCCCGGCCAAAACCGGCCCCGGAACCCCGGGGGTTCCGCCCCTTAACCGGAACCGGAACCGGCCCCGGTTCCCCGGCCGGCCCCCTTCCCCTTGGCCGGCCCCAAGGCCCCGGGGAACCCCGGCCGGTTGGGGGGAACCCCGGCCCCCCCCTTGGCCCCCCCCCCGGTTGGTTTAACCCCCCCCCCAATTGGAACCGGAACCGGGTTTTTGGAAGGGGCCCCCCAAGGCCGGGGTTTTCCCCGGGGCCAAAAGGAACCGGAACCGGCCTTGGAATTGGCCGGGGTTGGCCCCTTGGGGTTCCGGGGCCGGTTGGCCAAGGTTCCCCTTAACCCCGGGGGGCCAACCCCCCAAGGCCAATTCCAAGGCCGGAAGGTTTGCCTTGGGGTTGGCCCGGCCTTCCGGAACCGGAACCAATTGGCCTTGGAACCCCGGGGCCGGCCGGGGGGCCAATTCCGGAACCGCCGGGGCCCCGGAACCTTTTCCGGAACCCCCCGGTTCCGGAATTCCTTGGGGCCAAGGGGCCCCCCTTGGCCAAGGGGTTGGGGAACCGGGGCCCCAAGGCCAAGCCTTCCGGCCCCGGTTGGCCCCGGTTAACCGGAACCTTTTCCGGGGGGCCCCGGCCTTGGAACCGGAAAACCGGCCGGGGTTCCCCCCGGAACCCGGGCCGGGGTTTTCCGGCCAATTAAAAGGGGTTCCGGCCTTGGAATTCCGGTTGGGGAACCAACCCCGGCCTTGGCCCCCCCCCCTTCCCCGGAAGGCCTTGGTTTTCCGGAACCCCCCCCGGCCCCGGCCGGTTGGGCCGGCCCCCCGGGGTTCCGGAAGGGGGGGGTTTTCCGGAACCTTTTCCAACCCCGGAACCAATTCCAACCCCTTAACCCCAACCCCGGGGGGCCCCGGTTCCGGAATTCCGGTTCCGCCCCAACCGGGCCGGGGTCCGGGAACCCCGGGGGGCCGGGCCCCCCTTGGGGTTCGGAACCCCCCGCCGGCCCCCGGGGTTGGAAAAGGGGCCGGCCTTGGGGGCCCCGGCCTTAACCTTCCCCCAAC
>MKJV01000048.1 GCA_001942185.1 Pseudonocardia sp. CNS-004 | reverse complement strand
TGGTCCCGTCCCACCTCCACGCCGGCTCGGCGGGCGGCCTTCCAGAGCTTGCGCGCCCCATAGACGCGGTAGTTGTGGTCCCACAACGTGACCAGCTGTGGGATCAGTTCTGCGTCGCGGCGCGCTCGTTTCGAGGGTGGGCGGGTCCTGGCGGCGTAGTAGGTGCTGGCGTAGTAGGTGCTGGGGGCCACCTGCAGGACCCGGCAGATGGGCTCGACCCCGAGCGGGCGCCCGTCGACCACGTCGTCGCGGTGGGCGTCGATGAACGCCACTACCTGCGATGCTGGCGGTCGAGCTCCGCGATGCTCCTATGTCAAGCCGCGTCGGGCAGCTCGCTGCCGGTGCTGGTCGTCGTTGGGACGCAGGAGCGCGCGGCCGCGGGAGGTTCGTCGGCGCGCAAGGCCGCGAACACGGCGTCGGACAGGCGCCGGCGGAGCAGGCGGAGGGCTTCGGTGCGGGTCTTGCCGGCGGCGAGGAGCTTCTCGACGTAGGCGGCCCCGGGTCCGATGCCGCGGGTCTGGGTCAGGGCGATCATGTGCAGGGCGCAGTTGATGGTGCGGTTGCCGCCGCGGTTGAGCCGGACCTTCCCGGCGGTGTTGCCCGACCAGACCGGGATCGGGGCGGTGCCGGTGAAGCGGGCGTAGGCGTCGTTGGAGCGGAAGCGCCGCGCTCCCGCGGTCTCGGCGAACAGCGTCGCCGCGGACAGCACCCCACAGCCGGGCAGGGCCAGCAAGGTCGGGGCGAGCCGCCGCATCAGGGTGCGGAGCTCGCGTTCGAGCTGGTTGATCTGCACGGTCAGCTCGCGGCAGCGCGCCAGCTGTTCCCGGCTGACCCGGGCGAGCACACCGTCACGCTCGGCCAGCAGCTCGGCGAGGGAGTCCATGACACAGAAGCGGCGCAGACCGCGGCTGGGCACCGCCAGGGTCGGGTCGAGTTCGTGCAGGTACCAGCGCAGTCGGCTCTGGATGCGGGTGCGCTCGGCGACCAGGTCGCGGCGGTGATCGACCAGCAGCCGGACCTCGCGAGCGGGCCCGTCGAGCTCAGCGATCGGCAGCCCGTCGTGGCGCAGCGCAGCGAGCGCGACGGCTTCGGCGTCGATCGGGTCGGACTTGCCCGGCTCCCGGCCGCCACGGCGGGCTCCGGCCATCAGCCGCGTCGGCACCCGCACCACCCGGGCCCCGGCGCGGAGAAGGTCGCGCTCGAGGCGGCGGGTGAGGTGTCGGCAGTCCTCGAGCGCGAAGCTGACCTCGTCCCAATTCCGCGACCAGGCGAGCAACTTGAGGTGGCCGTCTGTGGCCGCGGCGACGGTCAGCTCGCCGAGCCGACGTCCGATGTCGTCGAGCGCGACGACGGTATGGGTGCGCTTGTGCGAGTCGGTTCCGATCATCACCACGAGGCTACTCCTGAAGCTGCGAAGGGGCTCGGTCCTCCGCATCGCCCAGGAGCGGGCACGCCTCAGTCGGGCCGAGCGCACGCTCCTATCAGGCCACGCGTCCCGGGCGATCCGGATGCCTGGCAGGGCC
>MKJV01000047.1 GCA_001942185.1 Pseudonocardia sp. CNS-004 | reverse complement strand
GTCGACCGTTCTCATCGCCCGCACCACAGCCCGACTCGCATCGCCGCCGAGGTCGAAGCGCTGGTCTGCGAGCTGCGCCGCCGTCACCCAAGGTGGGGCGCGCGACGGATCAGCTACGAGCTCACGCGCGCAGGTGAGGTCGCGACACCGTCGCGGGCGAGCGTGCATCGGATCCTGGTGCGCAACGGGCTGGTCGCCACGCAGGTCCAGGAGCGCAAGCGCGTCTACCGGCGGTGGGAACGCGCCGAGCCGATGCACCTGTGGCAGCTCGACATCGTCGGCGGAGTCCCGCTAGCGGACGGGCGCTCGTGCAAGCTGCTGACCGGCATCGACGATCACTCCCGATTCGTCGTGGTCGCTGCGGTGCTGGTGGTGCCGTCCGGGCGGCGGTCTGCGAGTCGTTCACCGCGGCGATGCGCCGCTACGGGGTGCCTTCGGAGGTGCTAACCGACAACGGCAAGCAGTTCACCGGCCGCCACACCCGCCCGCAGCCGGTCGAGGTGCTCTTCGAGAGGGTCTGCCGGGAGAACGGGATCACCCCGCGGCTGACCAAGCCACGCTCGCCCACCACGACCGGGAAGATCGAGCGCTTCCACAAGACGCTGCGCACCGAGTTCCTCGATCACGTCGCGCCGTTCGAATCCCCGGCCGCGGCTCAGCAGGCGATCGACGGCTGGGTGGCCGGCTACAACCAGCACCGGCCCCACCAGGCGATCGACATGGCCGTCCCGGCTGCCCTGTTCCGACCCAACGGGCCCTCCCGACTCGACGTCGACGTCGTCCCGCTCGAGTCATCCGCGCCCGCGGAGGCCGCCGGATCGGCTGCGGCGAGACCGGCGTCGGCGAGCGAGCCGTGGTGGCACGAAGAACGCGAAGGCGCAGCGATCGAGTTCGAGGCCCGAGTGCCTCCCGGCGCGCAGATCACCATCCGCACCGAACGCCAGAGCGTGTCGGTCCCGCGCGGCCTGGCCGGGCGGACGATCACGATCTGGGCCGACCAGCGAAGCGTCCACCTCATCCTCGACGGCGAGGTACTGCGCACCGTCGCCTCCCGGCTGAGCCCCGATGACCTACGACACCTGAGCATGCGCGGCGCCCGTCCCGCAGGACCGCCACCCGCACCCGCCGCCCTGCGACGACCCGGCGGCACGCACGCACCCTTGGCAGCGGCGCGGCGATCGAGCTCGAACGAGCGGTGAACAAGGACGGGAAGATCGCCCTCGACGGGACCAGACACCTCGTCGGGTTCGCCTACGCCGGGCGCCGCATCACGGTCCGCCTCGACGGTCACCTCATGCACGCCATCGTCGACAACGCCCTCGTCGGGACCTGGCCCTGCCCGATCCCCGCCGCGAAGCTCCCCGCGCTGCACGGCGCCAGACAGGCCGCCACACGGCTCCCGCCGCCACCGCTGCCCCCAGGATCCCTTCAGGCCCAACGGAAAGTCCACGCCAACGGCCGCATCATGGTCGCCCGCCAGCGAATCAAACTTGGACCACGCCACGCCGGCAAGCTCGTCACGGTCGTCGTCGAGGACACCCACTTCCGCGTCCTGCACAACGGCGAAGAG
>MKJV01000046.1 GCA_001942185.1 Pseudonocardia sp. CNS-004 | reverse complement strand
CGAACAGCTGATCGACGCGGTCGTCGGGTTCGAACGGCTCACCGGATGGGCCCAGGCCCGCCAAGCACGCCTGCTGGCCGAGTTCGCGCGCCGCCGCCCGGGTGACGACTCGACGATGGTGGCCTCGGACAAGGCGTGCACGATCGGCAAGTTCGCCCCTGACGAGGTCGGGCTCGCCCTGAAGCAGGCCCGTATGACGGCGAAGGCCCGCCTCGGCCGCTCGGTGCAACTGGAGCAGGTCCTCCCGGAAACCCTTGCGCTGTGGCAGCGGGGTCGCCTCGACGAACGCCGCGTCACCGCGATCTGCGACACCACCCACTACCTCCCGGTGGAGAAGGCGCGTGCGGTGCAGCAGCGGGTCCTGGACCGGGCGCCGACCAGACCCTCGGGCAGCTGAAGGCCGCGCTGAAGCGGGCGGTGATCGCCGCCGACCCCGAAGGCGCCGCCGACCGTCACAAGGCGGCCCGCCGGGACCGCCGCGTCTCGATCAGCGAAGAACAGGACGGGATGGCGTCACTGTGGGCGCTGATGCCCGCCCCCGATGCTCAGGCCGGCTACCAGTGGTTGACCCGGCTGGCCCTGGGCTGCGGCAAGGACGACCCGCGCGGGATGGACGCCCGCCGCGCCGACCTCGCCGCAGCCCTCCTCTCCGGCCGGCTCACCCACGCCGCACCCGAACCCACCGAACCCGCCGACCCCGCCGACGACACCGATACCGACGATTCGGGCGACGGCATCGGTGATGGCGATCCCAACGACGGCGATCCCGACGACGGCGGACCGCAGCCACTACCAACTGACCGACCCTGGGACCGAAGCAGCGCCGGGTCGAACCGGATGACGGGATCGAGCAGCACCGGATCGAGCAGCACCGGATCGAGCAGCACCGGATCGAGCAGCACCGGATCGAGCAGCACCGGATCGAGCAGCACCGGATCGAGCAGCACCGAACCGGTGGCGCATCCGGTGAACCCCGGCAAACCCCTCGTGCAGGTCCTGATGCCGTTCACCACCCTCATCGGGGCCGACGACCAACCCTGCGAACTCGTCGGACACGGACCCATCCCCGCCGACCTGGCCCGCGACATCGCCGCCGACGCCGTGTGGAAACGCCTGGTCTACGACCCGTTATCGGGCACCGTGCTCGACCACGGCCGCACCACCTACCGACCACCCACCGGACTCGCCGACCACGTCCGCGCCCGGGACGTGTGCTGCCGCAGCCCCATCTGCCGACGCCGCGCCCTGGACGGACACCTCGACCACATCACCCCGTACCCCGACGGCCCCACCAACGACAAGAACCTGCACGCCTGCTGCGGCCACGACCACCGGATGAAACACGCCCCCGGCTGGGCCGTGCGGGCGTTGCCGGACGGGCGGATCCAGTGGATCACCCCTACCGGGCACCGCTACCACAGCCGCCCGCACGACTACCGACCCGACGAGTTCCCGCCCGACCTGCCACCCGACAAAGCCTCTGCCCGGCGGGAACAGCCGAAAGACCTCGTCGCACGGCTGGAACGCCTCGAACGCGACCGCCGCACCACGGCCCTCTGGGACGGCGAAGTCATCCCGCCCGACGACAACGAGGA
>MKJV01000045.1 GCA_001942185.1 Pseudonocardia sp. CNS-004 | reverse complement strand
CCCGTGTGGGGTCGGCGGCGATGATGTCGGGGCCGAGAACGAGGAGATGGACCGATGAGTGAGTCGAACCGCCAGGACGTCTGGCGGCCCGGTCAGGACTGCCAGGCCGTGGCCACCGCGAAGGCACTGGGCCAGGACGTCGACCGGATCCACGGGGCACCGTGGGGCGTGGTCGGCACCCTGGGCGACAGCATCTGCTACGTGGGCGTGAACGACAAGGTCGAGGCCGTGCACGCCGCCATGGGACGCCGGATCACCGAACGCGACCTACCGGTGCGGCTGCTGGCCCCCAACTACTCCGGCGGCGTCTCCGACGGCCAACGCAACGGCACCCCCCAGATGCGCTTCTCCCTCATCGGCCGCGAAACCACCAACGACGGCCTGTCCCTGCACTTCGAGGGCAGCGACATCGCCGGTCTGGTCGCCGTCGTCGCCTGCGACAAACCACCGGTCGGCGCCACCGCGGCGATCATGGAACGCAACGTGCCCGCGGTGGTGCTGTCGGACGGCTCGATCCGCCCCGGCACCGACCCGCTCACCGGCGAAACCATCGACCTGGTGAGCTGCTTCCAGGTGGCGGGCGACCCGGACCCCGCCAAGCGCGAGCGCTGGGCCCGCAACGCCTGCCCCGGCCACGGCAGCTGCGGCGGCATGTTCACCTACAACACCATGCAGTCGTTCATCGCCCTGCTCGGCCTCGAACCACTCCACATGGTCTCCCCCGCGTCGGAGGACCCGCGGCGCACCGAGGAGTTCCCCGACCAGGTCATCGACTGCCTGGAGATCATGACCCAGCGCGGGATCACCCCCCGCGACATCGCCACCCCCACCGCGTTCCGCAACGCCACCATCGCCGCCATCGCGATGGGCGGCTCGACCAACGTCGTGCTACACGCGCCGGAGATCGCCCGCGCCGCGGGCATCGACTTCTGGAACCAGGTCATGACCCAGAAGGAGTTCAACCAGCTCTCCCGCACCGTCCCAGTCCTGATCAACGCCCGCCCGTTCGGGAAGTACAGCATGGTCGACATCGACGCCGTCGGCGGTCTGCCCGTGGTGGTCAAGGAACTGCTGGACGCCGGCGTGCTCGACGGCTCGCCGATGACGTGCACCGGCGAGACACTGGCCGAACAGGTCGCCCGGATCGACCCGCCCGCACCCGACGGCGAAATCGTCCACCCGGTGTCGGCGCCGTTCAAGGCGACCGGCGGGCTGCGCCTGCTGTCGGCAACCTCGCCCCCGAAGGCGGCGCGGTGCTCAAACTGGCCGGCGTCGAAACCGGGATCGTCGACAACCGGTTCGTCGGCCGGCGCCGGGTGTTCGACAGCGAACAGGACCTGCTGCACGCCCTCATCGACACCCCGGACGTGTTCGCCGACCAGGACATGGTCGTGATCCGCTACGAGGGGCCGCGCGGCGCACCGGGCATGCCGGAGATGCTCGACCCGACGTCGCGGATCACCACGCTGTGCCGGCAGAAGGGCATCTCCATCGCCCTCATGACCGATGCCCGCTTCTCCGGCGGCTCCGTCGGCCTGGTCATCGGCCACGTCGGCCCCGAAGCCGCACTCGGCGGCCCCATCGCCCTCATCCACGACGGCGACACCATCACCATCGACCTCGACCACGACACCCTCGACTGCGTC
>MKJV01000044.1 GCA_001942185.1 Pseudonocardia sp. CNS-004 | reverse complement strand
CGCCGCCACCGGCGAGCGACTCACGAAGCTTGCGGGCGACCGGCGCTTCCACGGTCGACGAGGGGGACTTCACGTACTCCCCGAGATCCTGCAACTTGCGGAGGGACGCTGCCGGGGCTGGGCGCGCCACCACCGGGGCGCGGACGGCCACCACCACGGCGGCCGCCACCGGAGTCGCCGCCACCGGCGAGCGACTCACGAAGCTTGCGGGCGACCGGCGCTTCCACGGTCGACGAGGGGGACTTCACGTACTCCCCGAGATCCTGCAACTTGCTCAGGACCTGCTTGCTGCTGACTCCGAGCTCCTTGGCGAGCTCGTGCACGCGGGCCTTGCCTGCCACTGCACTCCTTGTTAACCGGAGGCCGGGCGGCGGCACCGCTCGACCTCGAACCTAGTGTCGAAGCACGTTCATGGTGCGATCTTCACGACTGGCTCATGACGGGTCGACCTTGCTTCCTGGTGTGCCGGACCTGGGTGTCTCCCGGGCCCCGTTCGTTCCCACGGCCCCGATGTGGCCCCGTACCGCCGCGGGGTCCAGCGGTCCCGGGACGCGGAGCGCCCGCGGGAACGCCGAGCGCCGCTCGGCACGGTCCAGGCACTCCGGGGCGAAGTGCAGCCACGCACCGCGCCCGGGGAACCTGCGCCGCGGGTCCGGGACCAACGCCCCGTTCACCGCGACGACCCTCAGCAGACCGTCGGCCACATCCCGGCGCGGCAACCGACGCACGTCCGGACAGGTCTCGCGACGGATCGCTGATCCGGTGCGGGGGCCGATCGTGCTGGGGCCGGACCCGGGAGGTGGGCCGGTGTGGAGTGTAGCGCAGCACGTGCACCTGCTCGCGCGTCGCCGACCGGTCTACGTCTCAGCCGACCGACTCCGTCTCGGGCGCGTCGAGTGCCCGCGGGGGTCGGCGTCGCTGCGGATGTCGATGCGCCAACCGGTGAGCCGGGCCGCCAACCGGGCGTTCTGGCCTTCCTTGCCGATGGCGAGCGACAGCTGGAAGTCCGGCACGACGACCCGAGCGGTCTTCGTGCGGGCGTCCAGGACCGTGACCGAAACCACCTTCGACGGCGAGAGCGCGTTGCCGACGAACGTGGCCGGGTCCTCGGACCAGTCGATGATGTCGATCTTCTCTCCGGCCAGCTCGCTCATCACTCCGCGTACCCGCGCGCCCACCGGGCCGATGCACGCGCCCTTCGGGTTGACGCCGGACACGGTGGACCGGACCGCGATCTTGGACCGGTGGCCCGCCTCCCGCGCCACCGCGACGATCTCGACGGAGCCGTCGACGATCTCGGGGACCTCGAGCGCGAACAACCTGCGCACGAGGTTGGGATGCGTGCGGCTCAACGTGATCTGCGTGCCGCGCATTCCCCGGCTGACGCCCACGACGTAACAGCGGATCCGCTCGCCGTGCTCGTACTTCTCGCCGGGCACCTGCTCCGCCTGCGGCAGCACCCCCTCGGTGCCGCCCTGCAGCTGGACGATCACCACACCGCGGGCGTGGCGCGCGCGTCACGCTGGATGACCCCGGCGACGACCTCGCCCTCCTTGGCCGCGAACTCGCCGTAGGTGCGCTCGTGCTCCGCGTCGCGCAGCCGCTGCACGATCACCTGCCGCGCGGTGGTGGCGGCGATCCGCCCGAACCCCTCGGGGGTGTCGTCCCACTCGGTGTCGACGACACCGTCGGGGCCCAGCTCCTGCGCCAGCACCCGCACCGCGCCCGTCTTGCGGTCGATGTCGATCCGCGCGTGCGGCTGGTGGCCGTCGGTGTGCTTGTACGCCGTGAGCAGTGCCGTCTCGATGGCCTCGATGACCGTCTCGAACGGGATGTCCTTCTCGCGCTCGATGGTGCGCAGCGCCGCGATGTCGACGTTCACGCCGTCCCCTCCTCTTGCAGCAGCGCAACCTCGTGCTCCGGCGCCGGCCGGAACTCCACCTGCACGCCCGCGTGGGCCACGTCGGCGTAACGCACCTCGCGACGCTTCCCGTCCACGAGCAGCGTGACGACCTCCGCGCCTGCGGCACCGACCCGCCCGGTGATCGTCGTGTCGTCGTGGAACCGCACCTTCACCTGGCGCAGGTGTGCCCGCCGCCAGTGCCGCTGCCCGGTGAGGGGGCGGTCGACACCCGGCGATGTGACCTCCAGCGTGTACGAGCCGCCGATCAGGTGCTCGTGGCGGTCCAGCTCGGCCGAGATCACGCGGGAGACGGCGGCGATGTCGTCCAACCCCACGCCCGCATCGGAGTCGACCACCACCTTGACGGTGTGGCGGCGGCCCGCGGCCCGGACGTCGAGCTGGTCGAGCTCGAACCCGGCGTCCGCGACGATGGGTGCCAGCACGCCGTGCAGCCCGCCGGGCTGCGGCCCGGCTTCCTGCGCGGGGCGGGGGGAGGGCATCGCGTCTACTCCTACGTACGAGGTGGGTCTGTCAGGGTATCGCGCCGCCGAAACGGACCCCCGCAGGCCGTTACCGCCCGTGCACCCCCGGCGCCCGGCAGCGTTCGCGGGCGGCCTGGCAGGATGTGCGGCCGGCGAGCGCGGCGGACGAGACGGCCGCGCGGGGGTCGCCACGCACGGGTCGAGGAGAGGTCTTGTCGGGATCGGTCAGTCGGCGGCGGGTACTCGCCGGGCTGCTGCTCCTGCCGCCCGCGGTGGCCGGGTGCGGGCTGGGCGCGCGTCCGGTGCCGACGAGCCGGACCCGCTGATCGCGCTCGCCGACGAGCCGGACCCGCTGATCGCGCTCGCCGACGCCGCCCGCGCCGACGCCGCACTCGCCGCCGCGGCGGTGGCGGCCGACCCGGAGCTCGCCACGGCACTGCGACCACTCGTGGACGCCCGCACCGAGCACGCTGCCGCGCTCGACGCCGAGATCGCCCGCCTGGACCCCGACCGCACGACGCCCGCCCCCGCTCCCCCGCCGTCCGGCAGGCCCGGACGCAGGGAGGTGCAGCGGGCGGTGCTCGCCTCCGGGCGGGCCGCCGGAGAGGCCGCGCTCGGGCTGCCGGCCGAGCGGGTCGGGCTCGTCGCATCCGTCGCCGCGTGCTGCGGCACCTACGCGGAGGTGCTCGTGTGACCACCCCGACGGGCACCAGCCCGACGGACAGGAACCCGCGGTTCGACGAGACCGCCGTGGCCGCCCTGCAGAACGCGCTCGCCGCCGAGCACGCCGCGATCTGGTGCTACGCGCTCGCCGTCGCGTTCCTGTCCGGCACCGACGCGTCCGGGCCCGCGAGGACGAGAGCGCCCACCGGGAGCTGCGCGGCCAGGTCGAACAGACCCTCACCCAGCTGGCGCCCCGGCCGTGTCCGCACAGCCCGCGTACGCCACACCCACCCCGGTCACCGACGCCCCGTCTGCCGCCCGGCTCGCGATCGTCGCCGAGACCGACGCGCTCGCGGCCTGGAGGTCCGTCGTCGAACGCGCCGCGGACCGCGACCTGCGCCTGGCCGCACTGGACGCCCTGAGCGCCGGCACGCTGCGTTGCGCGCGCTGGCGCGCCGCCACCGGCCAGACCCCCACCATCCCGGTGTTCCCCGGGCAGCCCGACACCCCACGATGAGCCCGACTCGCGCGCACTCGTAGCGCGACTCGCGGGTGTCGGGACACCCCCGTCCCGCGAGTCGCGCCCGGAGTGCAGCCGAGTCGCGCTGTCGGTGCAGGGCTCACACAAGGGCGTCCAGCGCGCGGGCGACGTCGGCTTCGGTGTTGTAGAGGTGGAACGCCAGGCGCGCACCGCCTGCCCTGGCCGCGCTCACGACACCGGCCGCGGCGAGCCGCTCGCGCGCGCCCTCGCGACGCACCGACACGATCGCCGAGCCACCCGGCTCCATCCCCAGGCCCTCCCGGAACGCGTCGGCGAGGCCCACGCAGTGTGCGTGCACCGCGGCCCGGTCGAGACCGGCCAGCCACGGCAGCGCCGCCGCCGCGCCGACCTGGCAGTACCAGGCGGGCGACGTGTCGAGCGACCGCGCGTCCGGCGCCAGCGACATCGGGAGGCCGTAGACGTCCGCCCAACGGTCCGCGCTCGCGTACCAGCCGGCCGCGGACGGGACGGCCGCCAGCTCGGGCCGGATCGCCATCCACGCCACCCCGCGCGGCTGAGCAGCCACTTGTACCCCGCGGCCACCACCGCGTCGGCCCAGGACAGGTCGGCGTCGAGCCAGCCCAGGGACTGCGTCGCGTCGAGAACCACACTCGTGCCGGCCGCTGCCGCCGCGCGCAGGGCGTCCAGATCGACGAGCCGGCCATCCGCGGACTGGACCGTGCTCACCGCGACCAGGTCGAACTCCGCGGCCCGCAACCCCACCTGCCCGAGCTCCACCTCCGTGACCGTGACCCCGCGGGCGGCCTGCGCCGCGAACGGCCACGTCACACTCGTGAACTCCCCCGCCGCGACGAGCACCCGTGCCGGCGAGCAGCGCGGCCGCGACCAGCCCGAACAGGGCCGACGCCGCATGCCCGATCGTCACGCGGTCGCGCCGACCCCGACCAGATCCGCGAAAGCCTCCCTCGCCCGCATCACCGGCTCGTCGTACTCCCCCGGCCGCCCGGCACCCGTCCGCCAGCCGGCGACCGCATCCGCCACCGCGTCCGCGGCGCTCACCGACGGGATGCCGATGCTGGCCGTGTTCAGATAGCCGTCCGGAACGTCGAACTCCTCACCGAAACACATGCGCACCCGGGGGACACTACGGGCGTGGACAGCAAGCTGATCGAGATCCGGACCGGCGGCCGCGAGTCCGTCGTCGACCTCACCGACGAGATCGCCGCGTTCCTGCGTGCGACGGGTGCCCGCGACGGCCTGCTCAACGTGTGGGTGCCGCACGCCACCGCGGGCCTCGCGGTGATCGAGACGGGCGCCGGGAGCGACACCGACCTCCTCGCCGCCCTGCACGACCTGCTCCCCGCCGACGACCGGTGGGCCCACCGCCACGGCAGCCCCGGCCACGGCCGCGACCACGTGCTGCCCGCGCTCGTGGCGCCGTCGATGTCCGTGCCGGTGCTGGACGGGAGCCCGGCGCTGGGCACGTGGCAGTCGGTGTGCCTCGTCGACACGAACGGCGACAACCCGCTGCGCTCCGTCCGCCTCTCCTACCTCCCGGGCTGACCCCGACTCACCCGCACCGAGCGCGCGACTCGCGGAACGGGGACGCCCCACCCCGCGAGTCGGGGTGTGAGTGCACCCGAGTCGCGCTCCGGGTGCGGGGGGTCGGGCTCTTCGGGCGGCTCGGGTCGGGGCCGGCGGGGATCAGCCGCGGCGGAGGGCGGCGAGGCGGTCGGCCACCTCGGCGGCGGTGCGGAGGCGGTCGGGGCCGTCGCTGATGCAGTCGTGCACCAGCGCGGCCTCCGCCCGCGCCAGGCCGGAGTGCACCTGCGGACGGGCGAGGCGCAGCTCGCGGATCGCGCCGAGCGGGTGGCCCGGCAGCTCCCCGAACAGGCCCGCTCCCGCGAGGACGCGGTGGATCGTGGCGCCCAGCGCCCACACCTCCGTACGCCGGGACGGCTCCGCCCCCGCCAGCAGATCCGGGTCGCGGAACGCCAGCGACGCGCCCCGGCCCGCCCCCGGCACCACCGCACCGGGATTCAGCACCCGCGACAGGTCCGGCTCGGACAGCCGCCCGCCCACCGTGCCGTCGGCCTCCTCGACCAGCAGGACGTTGCCCGGGTGGATCCCGCCGTGGACGATCCCGGCCTCGTGCAGCGCGTGCGCGCCGCGGGCGGCGTGCTCGAGCGCCCAGAGCACCTCCGCCCTGGCAGGCGGGTACGCGGGATCGGCGAGCCCGCCGAGCGGGAAGTGGGGCATCGCGTACGCGAAGTTCTCGCCCAGCAACGCGTCGAGCACGCCCGTGACGTGCGGCGACGGTACGGCCGCCGCGGCACGCAGCTCCCGTACGGCACGGTTGAACGCCGGCTCGCTGACGCGCTCGGTGAACACCTTCACCGCGACGAACCCGCCGTCACCGCCGGGCGGCCGGGCGAGGTAGCAGCGCCCGTGCGGGCCCGCACCCAGCAGGCCGAGCACCTCGAAGTCGGAGAGCGACGCGGGAGCTGGCGGTTCGGGCCGAAGGTCCGTCGGCGGTACCGGTGGAGCCGGCTTCTGGCTGGGCGTGCCTGCGGTCAGCGCTCGCACCGGGCTGGACTCGGGCTGTTCGCCCGTGCATCGAGCGGGGAGCTGGGCCGCCGAGTCCCGTGGCGAACCGCCGGCGGGGACCACCGGCGTCGGGGTGGCATCCAACCCGGCGTCCTCCTCTCGCTCCGACTACCGCGCCCCGGACGGCGCCTCGAACTGGAAGCTACGACCCCCGATCCGCACCCGCGTGCCCGGCACCAGCAGGTGGGTCTCCCCGGCGGGGAGCTGGGTCCAGCCCTGCTCCCCCGGCGGCGACACGAACGTGCCGTTGCGGGAGCCGACGTCGACCAGCAGCGCCTCCCAGCCGTTCACGACGATCTGCGCGTGGACCCGCGACACCGCCCCCGAGGTGTCCTCGAGCGCGAGCGAGCGCAGCGCACCGGAGGCGACCCGCGGGTCGGCCTCCGGCATCCGCCCCATCAGGTACTCGGCGTCGACGGTGTAGGTGGCGCCGTCGTCGAACACGAGCAGGCCGACGGGCGGTCGCTGGGGCGCATCCTCCGACCGGCCCTCGACGACCAGCCCGCTGGTGTCCACGCCGTCGTCGAGGGACTGGCGCTCCGGCTCGTCGGGCGCGGCGCCGAGGATCCGTTCCGACCGCAGCGCCGTGGTGTGCGGCGGGTCGTCGCCCGCGGGCCCGGCGTCGGCGAGCGGGTGGACCTGCTCCGCCTCCGGCGCGGCCTCCTGGGCCGGGACCCCCAGCCGCGGGGTGCCGTCGCCGGAGCCGTCGTCCTCCCCGACCGGCGGGGTGGCGGGCTCGACGACCGGACCCGCGACGATCCGCGTCTCCTCCACGGCGGGCGTGCTGTCGGACCCGAACGCCGCCTCGTCGGACCCCAGGTCGATCGGCGCGAAGTCGTCGGCCCCGCGCTCGTCGGCGCCTTCCCCGAGATCGGCCGGGGCCACGTCGGTCTGGCCGTCGAGGGCACCGTTCACGGCGCCGTTCGTCGATCCGTTGGTGGCTCCGTTCACGGCGATCACGTCGTCGTCGGGCAGCCGGTGCCGGCGCCTGCGCCGGTCGGGCGGGCCCACCGCGCCCATACCGGCCTCGGTGCCCCCGTCCGTGCCGCTGGCGAACCAGCCCTCGATCCGGTCGGGGCGACCCGAATCACGGTCGCGCTCGTCGCTCCACGGGCTGCGCTCCGGCTCCTGGGCCGGTGCCTCCGGGCCGCCGAGCAGGTCGTACGAGGCGCCGTTGACCGCGCCGTTGGTGCGGGCACCGTTCGTGCGATCACCGTTGCTGCGATCACCGTTGCTGCGATCACCGTTCGTGCGATCGCCGTTGCTGCGGGCGCCGTTGGTGCGAGCGCCGTTGCGGCCATCGTCGTGGACGTGATCGTCGCCGATCCCACGCGTGGGCAGCTCCGGCTCCCGCCGCTCTTCGGGGCGGTCGGGGGTGTCGACCGGGCTGTCATCGACCGGAGCGGCGGCCTGGTCGTGATCACGATCACGGTCGTGGTCGTGATCACGGTCGGCCGTGCGGCTGAGGTCGCTCACCGCGCCGCGGCGCGACGCCCACCCGCGGTGGCGACCCCGTTCGACCCCGACGGCACCGGCCGCAGGTGGGCCCGGCCGGAAGGACGCTCGCGCCCGCGTCGCCCGGGTGGTAGCTGTCGATGGCCCCGAGACCGCCCCGCGACGGCAGGCCGTTGCCGGCGCCGTCACCGGAGTAGAAGCCGTCCTCGGTGGCGGCAGGTGCGGGCTCGGGGCTCCACGAGCGGTCGCCACCGCCCGCCTCGCTCCACCGGGGCTCGGCCTGGCGGGTGCGTGCCGGCTCGTCCGCGAGGTCGCCCGACCCGCGGTCGCCGCTCGGCACGAGGACGGCACCGGCGCCGGGCACGACGCCGACCCGCAGGTCGTGCACGCCGTCGACGAGGCCGGGTGGGATCGGGCCGCCCTCGAGGGCGAGCACGACGGGCGCGTCGGGGCGCGGCAACAGCCGGTCGGTCCACGCCACCGACTGGGCACCGGACAGCGCCACCTGCCGGTCCGGCACGACGAGCCCGACCGACCCGTAGAGGAACACGGCCCACTGCTCGCCGCGCTGCCCGCCGGAGCGCGCGTCGCCACCGGTGACGGCCACGGTGCCGAAACGCAGGCCGTCACCGGGTGCGTCGGCGCCGCCCAGCCACATCGCGAGCCTGCGTGCGAGCAGGCGGCCGGGCTCGGCGCCCGCCGCGGTGGCACACACGTCGAGGAGCTGGCGCATGACCTGCCGGTCGGCGCACTCGGCGACGCAGACCACGCCGGGCCAGCGCGCCACGACACCGGCACCGGGCACGACTGCGGCGCGCAGCGCGTCGAAGTCCACTGGGTCTACCTCCCCCGCAGCGGCCGCGGGCGGACCGGCGGGACGGCCAGTCCGCCACCGGCCAGGTGACGGTCACGGTCGTGCAGTACTGCAGACGATCGAGGAGAACGGTACGGGGCGGGTGTTCCACGGTTGCCGCCGCACCACCGTCGTTGCAGGTGGTGATGGGGCGAGCCCGATGGGTAACCGGCCACGCGCCACCATTGCACCGGCCAAGTCGACCACGAACGGGTGATGCCCGACCAGACCGGTCGCCGCTCAGCAGGTGCAGGTCAGCGCGCGCCTGTCACCTCGACGAGGTGCGCGACCGCGGACTCGACCGCGATCTCCTGCCGTTCACCGCTGCGGCGGTCCTTCACCTCGACGACGCCGTTCGCGAGGCCCCGCCCGACCACGACGATCGTCGGCACACCGATCAGCTCGGCATCGGCGAACTTGACGCCCGGTGTCGCCTTGCGGTCGTCGAGGAGAACACGCAGCCCCGCGGCGTCGAGGTCGGCGGCCAGCCGCTCCCCGCCCGCCGCGATCTCCTCGGACTTGCCGGCGACCACGACGTGCACGTCCGCGGGTGCCACGGTGCGCGGCCAGATCAGGCCCGACCCGTCGTGGCTCTGCTCGGCGATCGCCCCCACCAGCCGGGAGACACCGATGCCGTAGGAGCCCATCGTGATCCGCACCGGCTTGCCGTCGGCGCCGAGCGCGTCCAGCTGCGCCGCGTCGGCGTACTTGCGGCCGAGCTGGAAGACGTGCCCGATCTCGATGCCGCGGGCCGCCTCGAGCGGCCCGGACCCGTCGGGGGCGGGGTCGCCCTCGCGCACCTCGGCAGCCTCGATCGTGCCGTCGGGGGTGAAGTCGCGGCCGCACACCAGGTCGACGACGTGGTGGTCGGGCTTGTCGGCACCCGTCACCCACGCGGTGCCGGTCACGATGCGCGGGTCGACGAGGTAGCGCACACCGTTGGCGGCCAGCGCGGCCGGCCCGATGTAACCCTTGACGAGGAACGGGTTCGCCGCGAAGTCGGACTCGTCGAGCATCGCGACCTCGGCCGGTTCGAGCGCCGCCTCCAGCCGCTTCATGTCGACCTCGCGATCGCCCGGCACGCCGACGCGAGCAGCGTCCACTCGTCCTTGCCCGGGAGCCTGCTCTTGACCAGCACGTTCTTCAGCGTGTCGGCCGCGGTGAAGGTGCGCCCCAGTCCCGCCTTCTCGTTCAAGAAGGCGACGAGCGACTCGATCGTCGGGGTGTCGGGCGTGTGGTGCGCCTGCGCGGCGGGCAGGCCGTCGAGCGGGCGGGCCTGCGGCGCGGGCGTCGTGACCGCCTCCACGTTGGCCGCGTAGCCGCCGGGGCTGCGCACGTAGGTGTCCTCGCCCGTCGGCGCCACCGCGAGGAACTCCTCGGACGCCGAACCGCCCATCGCGCCCGAGGTGGCCTTCACGACCACGTACTCGAGGCCGAGCCGGTCGAAGATCCGCACGTAGGCGTCGCGGTGCAGCCGGTAGGACTCGGCGAGGCCGTCGTCGGTGAGGTCGAACGAGTACGAGTCCTTCATCAGGAACTCGCGCCCGCGCAGGATGCCCGCGCGGGGCCGCGCCTCGTCCCGGTACTTGTTCTGGATCTGGTAGAGCATCACCGGGTAGTCCTTGTAGGACGAGTACTCGCCCTTGACCACCTGGGTGAACAGCTCCTCGTGCGTGGGGCCGAGCAGGTAGTCCCCGCCACGCCGGTCCTTGAGCCGGAACAGGTTGGGGCCGTACTCGGTCCAACGGCCGGTGGCCTCGTAGGGCTCGCGCGGCAGCAACGCCGGGAAGTGGATCTCCTGCGCCCCGATGGCGTCCATCTCCTCGCGCACCACCCGCTCGATGTTGCGCAGCACGCGCAGGCCCAGCGGCAGCCAGGAGTAGATCCCCGGCGCGACGCGGCGGACGTAGCCGGCGCGGACGAGCAGCTTGTGGCTCGGTACCTCCGCGTCGGCCGGGTCCTCGCGCAGGGTCCGCAGGAACAGCGACGACATCCGGGTCAACACCTGGGAAAGGGTAGCGACGCCCGGGCGGCCCGCTCCCGCCGGTCACCGCTGCGGACCGCCACCGAGCGGTCACACACCAACAGTGGTGCCGGCACGGGAACTGCAGTTCGTGTGCCGGCACCACGGTCCGTGTGTGACGGCCCCCGGGCAGCGCTCAGCGCGTTCCGAGCAGGTGGGCGTTCGGTGTACGGGCGGCCGCGGCCAGCTCCGGCAGCTCCACCACCTCCACACCCCCGGCCGCGAGCAGCTCGCGCCCCGGCCGTCGACGAACAGGCCCGGCTCCCGCCACGCGAACACCACCCGGTCGACACCGGCAGCAGGATCAGGTCCGTACACGTCAGCGGGTGCGAGGAGCGGGCGCTGCAGGGCTCGAGGGAGCTGTACACAGTGGTGCCGGGCGGGGCACGCCAGCCCGGGCCCAGGTCGGCGAGCGCCGACTCCTCCGCGTGGTCGTGCGGGTCCCGGCGGCGCGACCAGCCCTCCGCGAGCACCTCGCCATCGCCGTCGACGACCAGCGCGCCCACCGAGAACGCGGTCTGCGACGGCGGGCACCGCAGCGCGAGCCCGACGGCGCGCGCGAGCAGCTCACGATCGTCAGGCACGGGCACCACCCAGCAGGTAGCGCAGCAGCACGAGGTCACCGATCGGGCGGGCCTCCGCGAGGCGCATCCGATGCACCGCGTCGTGCGGGAAGCGCCCCGGCCCCACGAACCGCGGCGCCCGGTCGTCCCCCACGAAGAACGGGGCGACGACCAGCTGCAGCTCGTCGGCGACGCCTGAGGTGAGGAACAGCGTGTGCATCGCGGTGCCGCCCTCCACCATCAGCCGGGTGACACCGCGCCCCGCGAGGTCGGCGAGCAGCCCGTGCGGGTCGAGCGGCTCCCCCGCGTCGACCACATCCGCCACCGCGCCGACCGCCTTCCGGGCCGCGCCCACACCCGCCGTGGCGGCGTAGACGAGCTTCGGTCCGGGGCCGGTGGTGAAGAAGCGCGCCGCCGGGTCGAGATCCCCCGATCCGGTGACCGTGACCTTCAGCGGTGCCGCGGGACGCCCCTCGGCGACGCGCGCGGCCGTGCGTTCCGCGGAACGCACGTTCAGCCGCGGGTCGTCGCGGCGCAGCGTGGTGGCCCCGACGAGGATCGCGTCGACCCCCGCCCGCACCTCGTCGACCCGGTCGAGGTCGGCGTCGTCGGACAGCAACAGCGGAGTGGGACCGGTGTCGTCGATGTGGCCGTCCACCGACATCGCGGCCGACAGCAACACGTAGGGACGATCGGGCACGGGCTGATCCTCCCGCACCCCCGGCCCGCCCCGCGACGGCATGCCCGCGGGCTGCACGGGCGTCCGTGGCGATGATCATGCCCGCGATGGGCCGCACGGGTGAGGGCGGCCCCCGCACGGTGCGCGGCGTCACCGGAGGCCGGCCCACAGCCGACCCGTTCGGGACGACCTTGCCCTACTCCCGCACCGGGTATCGGCCGATGCCCCGCCGACGGCCCTCGCGTCGGAGACAGGCCGCGCGGGCGCAAGTCCGGTTCTGTCGGGTCGCCTCGTTACCGTCCCGGGCCATGGCACTCTCCATCGGCATGGTCACGGTCGACTGCGCGGACCCGGTGTCGCTGTCCGGGTTCTGGACCGCGGCCCTCGGCACCACCGTGGCGCAGAACTTCGAGGACGCGTTCGTGATGCTGGCGCCGCCCCCGCAGGGCGGGCCGCTGCTGGCCTTCCAGCTCGTGCCGGAGCCGCGGTCGGGCAAGAACCGCCTGCACCTCGACCTGGGCGCGCCCGCGGGTGGGCGGCAGGCCGAGGTGGAGCGGCTGGTGCAGCTCGGGGCCACCGTGCTCGGGGAGCGCGGTGACCCGTCGGTGTTCTCCTGGATCACCCTCACCGACCCCGAGGGCAACGAGTTCTGCGTCGGGGAGCAGGAGGAGGTCAGCTCGCCAGCAGCTCCGTGACGAGCGCGCTCACAGCGGCGGTCTCGATGAGGAAGCCGTCGTGGCCGTACGGGGAGTCGATCGTGCGCACCGGCCCGGAGCGGGGGATGCCGGCGGCGAGCCGCGCCTGCTGCTCGGGTGGGTAGAGGCGGTCGGAGCTCACCCCGGCCACGAGGGTCCGCGCCGTCACACGGGCGAGCGCGGCCTCCACCCCGCCGCGGTCGCGGCCCACGTCGTGGGCGTTCATCAGCTCCGTGAGCCGCACGTAGGACATGGCGTCGAAGCGGCGCACGAGCTTGCGGGCGTGGTGGTCCAGGTAGGACTCCACCGCGTAGCGGCCGCCCCGCCACGGGTCCTCGCCGTCCTGGGGGTCGCGGGCGAAGCGCTCGCCGAGCTCGAAGGCGCTGCGGTAGCTGAGGTGCGCGATGCGGCGGGCCACCCCGAGACCGCGGTGCGGGCCGTCACCGGGAGGTGCGTCGTGGTAGTCGCCGCCGCGCCAGCCGGGGTCGTCGCGGATCGCGGCGAGCTGCGGGGCGGCCCAGCCGATCTGGTCGGCCGTGGTGGCGGCCGGGGAGGCGAGCAGGCACAGGCGGGTCACGCGGTCCGGCTCGACGGCCGCCCACTCGAGTGCCCGCATGCCGCCCATGGAGCCGCCGATGACGAGCGCCCACGCGTCCACGCCGAGCTCATCGGCGAGCACCGTCTCGGCCCGCACCGAGTCGCGCGCGGTGACGAGCGGGAAGCGGCTGCCCCACGGCCGCCCGTCCGGGGCGGGCGACGCCGGGCCGGTGCTGCCCTGGCAGCCGCCCACGATGTTCGGGGCCACCACGAACCAGCGTGCCGGGTCGAGCGCGCGGCCCGGCCCGATCAGCGTGTCCCACCAGCCCGCCGTGGGGTGGCCGGGACCGGCCGGGCCGGTCACGTGGCTGTCGCCGGTGAGCGCGTGCAGCACCAGCACGGCGTTGGAGGCGTCCGCGTCGAGGGTGCCCCACGTCTCGTAGGCGATCCGGGCGCGGGGAGCGTGCCACCGGCCTCCAGCTGCAGCGGTCGGGGCAGCGTGACCCACCGCCGGCGGCCGGGGTCGTCACCGTCGCGCCACGCCCCGGTGGCGGGAGGGAGGTCGGTGTCGAGTGCGGTCACGGGCCCGCCAGCAGAACCGTTGCGTGCCCGACCACGCCGAGGACGGTAATCCGCGGGTCTTCGGCTGCACAACATAGGCTCCCTCACGTGCTCGTCCTGCTGCCCCCGTCGGAGACCAAGCGCGACGGCGGTGACGGCCCGCCGCTGCTCCTCGACGCGCTGTCGCACCCCTCGCTGGACGCGGTGCGCAAGGCGCTCGTCGAGGAGCTCGTCGACCTGGCCGCCGACCCCGCGGCCAGCCGCGCGGCGCTCGGCCTGTCCCCGGCGCAGGACGCCGAGGTCGCCCGCAACGCCGCGCTGTGGAGCGCTCCCACCCTGCCCGCGCTACACCGCTACACCGGTGTGCTCTACGACGCACTCGATGCCGGGTCGCTGCGCGGGACGGCGGCCGGGCGGGCGCGGGCCCGCCTCGCCGTCGGGTCGGCGCTGTTCGGGCTGTTGCGCGCCGACGACCCGGTGCCCGCCTACCGCCTGTCTGCGGGTTCGGCGCTCCCCGGGGGCGGCACACTGGCGTCGCGCTGGAAGCCGGTGCTCGAGCCCGAGCTGGCCGCAGTCGCCGCCGCCGAGCTGGTGGTCGACCTGCGCTCGGGCTCGTACGCCGCGCTGGGCCGCGTGCCGGGCGCGGTCACGGTGAACGTCCTGGCCGAGCGGCCCGACGGCAGCCGCAGCGTCGTGAGCCACTTCAACAAGGCGCACAAGGGCAGGCTGGCCCGCGTGCTCGCGAGCACCCGCGCCGAGCCGACGGACGCGGCGGGCGTCGCGGCGGTGGCCCGCCGGGCGAGGATGCGCGTGGAGCGGAAGGGCAACGCCCTGGAGATCGTGATCGCCGCGTAAATGGGTTGAGGCGGGCCGCCGGGATCCGGCAGGGTGCCCGTACCAGGTCGCCGGGTTCCGGCGTGATCGTCGAGGAGGTGCCGCATGGCTAGGCCTGTCCGTGACGTGGCACGTCCTCGTCCGATCCCCGCCCCGCGCTGACGACGTTCCGCGGGGCGCACACTCCCCCTGGAGCCCCGCGTTGCACGACTACGAGTCGTACGCCGAGTTGTACACCGGTTCTTCCCGCAAGCCCCGCCGTCGTCGTCGATTCGACGACGACGCCCCCGCACGCTCCCGGCACCGGAGCCCGACCTGTCCGATCTCGACGAGCGGCTCGGCGTGGACCCCGACGGCCCGCCCGAGGGCGACCGCTGGTCCACGTGGGACGGCGCCGAGCACGGTCCGGTTCCCCGCCCGGACTGGGTGATCACCGAACACGCCGCCGTCGACACCGAGCTCGGCGTGATCAAGACCGGCAAGGAGGCCGACGTCCACCTCGTCGAGCGCGCCGTGCCGGGCACCGAGCGGCGCACCCTGATGGCCGCGAAGCGCTACCGGTCCTCCGAGCACCGCATGTTCCACCGCGACGCCGGCTACCTGGAGGGCAGGCGGGTGCGCCGGTCCCGGGAGATGCGGGCGATGGCCGGCCGCACCGCCTTCGGCCGCGACCTGCTGGCCGGGCAGTGGGCGAGCGCGGAGTTCGCCGCGCTGTCCCGGCTCTGGGCCGAGGGTGTCGCGGTGCCCTACCCGGTGCAGTGCAGCGGCACCGAGCTACTGCTGGAGTTCCTCGGCACCGACGACGGCACGGCCGCCCCACGCCTCGCCCAGCTGCGCCCCGACGAGGACGAGCTGTGTGATCTCTGGCACCAGCTCGTCGACGCCCTGCTCGGGCTGGCCCGCCACGGGCTGACCCACGGCGACCTGTCCGCCTACAACCTGCTGGTGCACGACGGGCGGCTGGTCCTGATCGACCTTCCGCAGGTCGTGGATGTCGTGGGCAACCCGCAGGGCCCCGAGTTCCTCGCCCGCGACGTGCGGCGGATCGGCGAGTGGTTCACCGCTCGCGGGCTGCCGGCACGGGCCGGCACACCCGACGACCTGCTCGAGGAGCTGCGGGTGGAGGTGGGAATGCCCGGTGGCGGCCGGGCGTCGCAGCAGTAGCACCGAACGGGCGGTGCCGGGCCGGGTAGACTGATCGTCGAGGCGCCCGGCCCGGTACGGCCCAGGAGGCGCACCCCGCAGTACTCGTCAGGGCGTAGGTATGCGCCCGGGCTCGTCCCCGAGATCCCAGCCGCCGCCCGGCGCTGCTTTCTCCGCGCGACGTGCCACGTCCCGGAGGTAGTTCTTGTCTTCCCCGTCCCCTCGCCGTGCCCACGACTCGGCGAACCGCGGCCGCTCCCGCTCCCCGCGCGGCCGATCCCGCAGGCCGCAGCAGCGGCCGCCGCTCACCCCCGCCGCACCCGTCGAGGTGCTGTGGACCGTCCCCGAGTCGGGCATGCCCTCGTTCGCCGAGCTCGGCCTGCCCGAACCCGTCGTCGGCGCGCTCGCCGCGGGCGGCTTCGCCGAGCCATTCCCGATCCAGGCCGCGACGCTCCCGGACACCCTCGCGGGCCGCGACCTGCTCGGCCGCGGCCAGACCGGCTCCGGCAAGACCCTCGCGTTCGGTCTCGCGCTGCTCTCCCGGCTCGCCGGGAGCAGGACGGGCCGGCCGCGCGCGCGGCAGCCGCGCGGGCTCGTACTGGTCCCGACCCGGGAGCTGGCCCAGCAGGTCGACGACGCGCTGGCCCCGTTCGCCAGGGCGCTCGGCCTCACGACCGCGGTCATCGTGGGCGGGCTGTCGTTCAACCGGCAGGCGGGGGAGCTGTCGCGCGGCGTCGACCTGGTCATCGCCACCCCCGGGCGGCTCACCGACCACACCAACCAGCGCACCTGCGACCTCTCCCAGATCTCGGTCACGGTGCTCGACGAGGCCGACCGCATGTCGGACATGGGCTTCCTGCCCCAGGTCAGGGCCATCCTGAACCTCACCCCGGCCGACGGGCAGCGGCTCCTGTTCTCCGCCACGCTCGACGGCGAGGTGGGCGCGCTGGTCCGCCAGTACCTCACCGACCCCGTCACGCGCTCCGTCGCCTCGGCCACCGCCCAGGTGTCGACGATGGACCACCACGTCCTGCTCGTCGACAGGGCCGCCAAGCCGCGGGTCGTCACGGAGGTCGCGGCCCGCGACGGCCGCACCATCCTGTTCGCCCGCACCAAGCACGGCGTCGACCGGCTCGTGAAGGTGCTGCGCCGGGAGGGCGTGGCCGCAGGTGCCCTGCACGGCGGCAAGGCGCAGAACGCGCGCAACCGGGCGATCGCGGAGTTCAAGGAAGGCCGCACGCCGGTGCTGGTGGCCACGGACGTGGCGCGCGCGGCATCCACATCGACGACGTCAGCCTCGTCGTGCACGTCGACCCGCCGGCCGACCCGAAGGACTACCTGCACCGGGCCGGGCGCACGGCGCGGGCGGGCGACTCCGGCACCGTCGTCACGCTCGTCACGCCGGAGGAGCGGCGCGACGTCGAGCGGATGATGCGGCTCGCGGGCGTGCGTGCCCCGCAGACGGACGTGGCGGCGGGCGACGGCGAGCTGGCCCGCATCACCGGCGCCCGGCAGCCGTCCGGCGTGCCGATCGTCGAGGCGCCCCGGCAGGCCCAGGCCCCGCGCCGCGGTGGTAGGCGACCCGGCAACGGGCGCCCCGGCAGGCGCCGCCGCGAGGCTGCCGCGTGAGGGCCGTGACCAAGATGTGACCCCGGGCGGGGGGCGCAACAGCCGCTGCACACGGGATTTCTCAGCCATCCCACAGCGAGCGCCTGCCACCTTCGAGACGGATCTTCCCGAACCGGACTTTGAGGTATTCGTGCGCGCTCCCCGCCCATTCGTCGCCGTGCTGGCGGCGCTCACCACAGCATTGGTTGCCTGCTCAACGGGTTCGACGGGGTCACCTTCCGCCGCGCCGGACGGGTCGCTGCCCCCCATCGAGCTCGAGGGCGACTGGACGTGGACCGGGCAGGAGGCCCCGCTCGAGCTGGGAATCACCCACACCCAGAACAGCGTCGACGAGCACGACCCCGACGAGGCCCGCCAGCGGGCGATGGACATCCTCGCCGCTGACAGCGCGATCTGGCAGAACCACCACCTCATGGGCTTCGGAACGGACAACCCGGAGCCCGAGCCGGGTGAGTACGACTGGGAGACGCTCGACCGGCGCATGAAGATCACCGAGGAAACCGGGCAGAAGAGCATGCTCACGCTCTGCTGCTCGCCCGACTGGATGAAGGGCGGCGAGGAAGGCGAGACCGACTGGGACGAGCTCGAGGAGGCGCCGACGCCGGAGCACTTCGGCGACTTCGCCAAGCTCGCCGCGGAGGCCGTGAAGCGCTACCCGCAGATCGAGCGGGTGCTGGTGTGGAACGAGCTCAAGGGCTTCTGGGACGACGCCAAGGGCCGCTGGGACTACGAGGGCTACACCGAGCTGTACAACCAGGTCTACCGCGCGGTGAAGGACGTCCGCCCCGACGTGCAGGTCGGTGGCCCCTACGTCGTGCTGATCAGCCTCGAACCCGGCACCCAGGACGCCTCCGCCGAGGTGACCGGCCCGTGGGGCGCGGCCGACCAGCGCACCCTCGACGTGGTCGACTACTGGCTGCAGAACAACGTGGGCGCCGACTTCCTCGCCGTCGACGCCTCCACCGGGATCCGCAACGACGAGGGCATCCCCTCACCCGTCGCCGGCACGCAGAAGTACGCAGACCTGGCCCGGTGGCTGCAGCAGCGCAGCGACCTGCCGATCTGGTGGGCCGAGTACTACCCCCAGGTCCCCGAGGGCGAGGACGACACCGGCGCCAGCCCGGTCAACGCCGCCGTGAACCTCGCCGCCATCGCCGCCATGGCCGAGTCGGGCACCGCGGGTGCGCTCCTGTGGGGCCCGCAGGAACACGACCTCGGCTCGGCCGCGCTGTGGACCGACGCCACCCAGGAGGACGGCGGCAGGCCGCTCCCGCTCACCGCGGCCTGGCAGTTCCTCGTGCCGCGGCTGGCCTCGGGTGACGTCGAGATCGGCCGCTCCCCCTCCCGCCCCGACCTGCTGGCGTTCCGCTCCGACGACGGCGTCGTCGTGGTCAACCTCAGCAACAAGGAGACCGAGATCGCCGCGGGCAGGCAGCTCGCGCCGTGGCAGACCGAGGTCGGCGGCCGCTCCTAGCCCGGACGAGCAGGTCCGAACCGATCAGTCGTCGCAGGACATGATCGGTCCGACCGGCGCCACAGCGCCCTCGCGGCGGCGGGCGGGGTGATCACCGGAAGTGGTCCGAGAGCGCCAGACATGACGCCCTGGCACCACTTCCGCCGATCATGCGCACGTCGATCGTCGACAGTGGTCGCACGACGACGGATCAGTCGCCCCGACACCATTCCCGGCGATCATGAGCCACCGGCCGCCCACGGCCACCGGCCGAGTTCTGCAGCACCCGTCCAGAACCCCGGGGTCAGCGACGACGGGCGGCCCTGCGCAGCTGCAGGATGCGCAGGCCGCCCGGGATCGCGACCAGCAACAGCCCCGCGATGGCGGCGAGCAGCAGGGCCACGCCGGTGGGCAGGGTGCCCGACGCGGCCAGGAAGTTGATCCGGACCGGCTCGCTGTTCTGCAGGATGAACACCAGCAGGACCAGCAGCACCAGCGCGGACAGCACCATCCCCGCCCACAGACCGCCGCTGCGCGAGCGGGTGACCGGCTCGGCCTGCCGGCCCGCGCCCGTCGGCGGGAGCGGCTCCCGCGGCACCGGCACGGTGGGCCCCTCGGGACGGACGGGACGCATCCCGGGCTGGGTGGCGGGATCGGCGTGCGGGTCGACGGGGCCGACGCTTCCGAAGGCGGGCGAGCGCACGTCCATCGACCGAGTCGGCTCGTCGTTCATCGCTCGCACCTCACTCGTCCGACACCGCTGGTTCGACACCGCTCGCGCCCTGCCGAGTATCCCGCAACGGCGCGCTTCACGCGACGTCACGCGATCGTGACGGTCAGCCCCTGCGCATCGGGACGTGCGGCACACCGTCCCAGTCGTAGGACTCGCCGACCTGCCCGAAGCCGAACCCCCGGTAGAAGCCCGCGAGGTGCTCCTGCGCGTCGAGCACGCACACGCGGTCGCCGACCTCGGCCAGCGCGGCCTCCATCAGCTGCCGCCCGAGGCCCCGGCCGCGCACCGACCCGGCCGTGCAGAGCCTGCCGATCCGGAACTCGCCCGACGGCTCCCGCAGCAGCCTGAGGCAGCCGAGCACGGGCTCCGGCCGCCCGTCGCCCCCCAGCCAGAAGTGCCGTGCGCCGTCCTCGAGGTCACGCCCGTCGAGTTCGGCGTACGCGCAGGCCTGCTCCACGACGAACACGTCGACCCGCAACCGCAGCAGCTCGTAGAGCACCGAGGCCTCCAGGTCCGCCGCCCACGCGCGGTGCACGGTGGCGGTCGACGCGTCACCGCTCATGTGCAGACGCTCGCTGATGGCTGTACCTCGCGCTTCGCGCGGGCACCGCGACATGATTCGCTCGCAAGCTCGCTCATCCGGTATGCGTACCAGATCGGGTGAGCGCCGCGGCGACCTCACCGTGCAACGCTCCCCGGGTGCGCCGACCCGTGATCGTTGCCGTGCTGACGGCCGCCGCGCTCGCGCTGGCCTGCTCGCCCGCATCGGCGGCGGTGTCGGTGTCGATGGCGACGTCCGAACGTCCCCCGCTCCCCCTTCGCCCCGACGGCTACGGCGTCGCCCAGCCCACCCCGCCCGACCTGGTCGACCGCCGGTTCCCCACCCGCGACGTCCTCCCGCCGCCCGCGGACGGGAGGTTCGCCGCCACCGTCGGGCCCGTGCCCGAGACCGTGCTCGCCCGGTCGACGTGGAAGCCGGGCTGCCCCGTGCCACCGGAGGGCCTGCGGTACCTGACCGTCGCGTTCCACGGCTTCGACGGCGGCGTGCACACCGGCGAGTTGATCGTGGCCGCCGACGTGGCCGACGACGTCGTGGCCGCGTTCGGTGACCTGTTCGCCACCGGGTTCCCGATCGAGGAGATGCGCGTCGTCGAGGCGGCCGAGCTCACCGCGCCCCCCACCGGTGACGACAACAACACCACCGCGTTCGTGTGCAGGCCCGCCACCGGGCTCACGCGCTGGTCGGCGCACGCACTCGGGCTCGCCGTGGACGTGAACCCGTTCCAGAACCCCTACAGCAAGGGCGACCTCGTGCTGCCCGAGCTCGCCTCCGCCTACCTGGACCGCGACCGCGACCTGCCCGGGATGATCGTCGACGGCGGGCCGGTGGTCGCGGCGTTCGAGCGGATCGGCTGGACGTGGGGCGGGCGCTGGAGGTCCCCGGTGGACCGGCACCACTTCTCGCAGACGGGCACGTAGCGTTGGGCTGTGCGCCACCACGACCTCGCCGTCATCGGCACCGGATCCGGCAACTCGATCGTCGACGAGCGCTTCGCGCACCTGGACGTCGCGCTCGTCGAGCACGGTGTCTTCGGCGGCACCTGCCTGAACGTCGGCTGCATCCCCACGAAGATGTACGTCTACGCCGCCGACGTCGCGCAGGCCGTCCGGCACGCCGGGCGCTACGGCATCGACGCCACCGTGGACAAGGTGCGCTGGACCGACATCCGCGACCGCGTCTTCGGCCGGATCGACCCGATCTCGGAGGGCGGGCGGGAGTACCGGGTGGACCGCAGCCCCAACGTCACCGTCTACGAGGGCCACGCCCGCTTCACCGGGCCGAAGGAGTTCGCCGTCGCCCGCACCGACGGCTCCGGCACCGACGCGTTCACCGCCGACCGGGTCGTGCTCGCCGCCGGGAGCCGGCCGGTGATCCCCGACGTCGTCACGGATTCGGGCGTGCCCTACGAGACGTCCGACACGATCATGCGGATCGACGCGGTCCCCGAACACCTGGTGATCCTCGGCGGCGGCTTCATCGGCGCCGAGTTCGCGCACGTCTTCGCGGCCCTGGGCACGCGGGTGACGATCGTCGGGCGCAGCAGCCTGCTGCGCGGCCAGGACCTGACGCTCTGCGAGCGGTTCACCGAGGCCGCGCAGAAGAAGTGGGACGTGCGCCTGGGCCACGAGGTCACGCGCGTGCGCGGGAGCCGCGGGGACGTCACGCTGGAGCTGTCCGACGGCTCGACCGTGAACGGCGACCTGCTCCTCGTCGCCACCGGCAGGCGTCCCAACGGCGACCGCCTCGACCTGGACCGCGCCGGCGTCACCACCCACGCCGACGGCCGGATCGTGGTCGACGACCAGCAGTGCACCGTGGTCGACGGGATCTTCGCCCTCGGCGACGTCAGCTCCCGCTACCAGCTCAAGCACGTGGCCAACCACGAGGCGAAGGTGGTGGCGCACAACCTGCTGCACCCGGAGGCGCCGCGGCACTCCGACCACCGGTTCGTCCCGTCGGCGATCTTCACCGACCCGCAGATCGCCGCCGTGGGGCGCACCGAGGCCGACTGCCACGCCGAGGGGCTCGACGTCACCACAGCCGTGCAGGAGTACGGCGACGTCGCCTACGGCTGGGCGATGGAGGACACCACCGGGTTCTGCAAGGTGATCGCCGAGCGCGGGAGCGGGCGCATCCTCGGAGCCACGTGATGGGTGCACAGGCGTCCACGGTCATCCAGCCGCTCATCCAGGCGATGTCGTTCGGCCTGGGTGCGCGGGAGATGGCCACCGGCCAGTACTGGATCCACCCGGGGTTGCCGGAAGTGGTGGAGAACGCACTGCTCGGTCTCGACCTGTAGCCGAACCGTCCGAGCAGCTAAGGTGACCCTTCCTTACGAGTCACGAGGAGCATGCCCATGACGGTTGCCGACACTCCGACCCGAACGGCGGGCGGGGCCCGTCCGATACTCGACGGGCGGCGTGGCCTGGGGCCACAGATCGGCGTCTACGTCTTCGTGATCCTCCCCCTGCTGGCGCTCGTCGCCACGATCCCCTTCGCCTGGGGCTGGGGTCTCACCTGGATCGACGTCGCGATCGCCGCGGTGTTCTACGTCGCGAGCGGGCTCGGCATCACCGTCGGGTTCCACCGCTACTTCACGCACGGCTCCTTCAAGGCGAAGCGGCCGCTGCGCATCGCGCTGGCGCTCGCCGGCAGCCTCGCCATGCAGGGCCCGGTCATCACGTGGGTCGCCGACCACCGCCGCCACCACGCGTTCTCCGACAAGGAGGGCGACCCGCACTCGCCGTGGCTGTTCGGCACCGGGCCGGTCGCGCTGGCCAGGGGCTTCTGGCACGCGCACACCGGCTGGCTGTTCGAGCGCGACCTCACCAACCGCGAGCGCTTCACGCCCGACCTGCTCGCCGACACCGACATCCGCCGCATCGACCGGCTCTTCGGGCTCTGGTCGGCCCTCACGCTGCTCGTGCCGGCCGCGCTGGGCGGGCTGCTCTCCTGGTCGTGGTGGGGGGCGCTCACCGCGCTCTTCTGGGCGGGCCTGGTGCGCGTCGGGCTGCTGCACCACGTCACCTGGTCGATCAACTCGATCTGCCACATGATCGGCGACCAGCCGTTCGCCGCCCGCGACCACTCCCGCAACGTCTGGCCGCTCGCCGTCCTGTCGTTCGGTGAGTCCTGGCACAACCTGCACCACGCCGACCCCACCTGCGCCCGCCACGGCGTCCAGCGCGGGCAGGTCGACATCTCGGCACGCGTGATCTGGGCGTTCGAGAAGCTGGGCTGGGCCCGCTCGGTGCGCTGGCCCACGCAGCGGCGGCTGGCGAGGCTGGCCCGCGAGGCCTGAAACCCCCGTGCCGACCCGCGGCGCGGCGGGTTAACGTCCGCGCGTGATGTACCAGCTCGATGCCGCGATCCAGGAGCACTACGACGTCGGTGTGGAGCGCGACCGGCTCGCCACGTGGGGGCGGCTGGAAGCCGAGCGCACCCGCGAGCTGCTCCACCGGTTCCTGCCCGCACCGCCGTCCGTCGTGCTCGACGTCGGCGGCGCGGAGGGGGCGTATGCGCTGCCGCTGGCCGCCGCGGGCCACGCGGTGCACCTGGTCGACCCGGTCGCGCGGCGCATCGATTCCGCCCGCGCGGCGTCGGCCGCTGCGGCGGCGCCACTCGCGTCCGCCGAGGTGGGCGACGCCCGGGCGCTGCCGCATCCCGACGGCAGCGCCGACGCGGTGCTCATGCTGGGCCCGCTCTACCACCTGGTCGACGACGCGACCGGGCCGCGTCCCTCGCCGAGGCCCGGCGGGTGCTGCGCCCCGGCGGCGTGCTCCTGGCCGCGGCGATCTCGCGGTTCGCCTCCGCGCTGGACGGCGTCCGCGACGGTTACCTCGCCGACCCCGCGTTCGCCGCGATCGTCGACGGCGACCTCACCGACGGCGTCCACCGCAACCCCGACCCCGCGGGACGGCCCGAGTGGTTCACGCTCGCCTACTTCCACCACCCCGACCAGCTGCGGGCCGAGGTCACGGCGGCCGGGTTCGCCGAGGTGGAGGTGCTGGCCGTCGAAGGCATCGGCGCGGCGGGTGACGCGGGCGCGCTGCTGGACGACCCGCGCGCCGCGAGGCCCTGCTGGCCACGATCCGGCGGCTGGAGGCGGAGCCCGGCCTGCTGGGGGCCTCCCCGCACCTCATGGCTGTGGGGCGGCGGGGGTGATCATGCAGGTCCCAGCTGCCATCCACCTCCGCACGGGTGCAGCTGCCGCCAGGCTCCGGCCCGCACGCGGCGCCGCCCCGTGTCGGCGGAGATGCCGCAGTCGCGCGCCTGCGCCAGGGTGCTGACTCCCGCCTGGCGGACGAGGACGCGCTCGAGGACCACACTCGGAGCGTCCCCGCCGCCGGGCTCTCCCGGGCCAGTTCCGCGGAAGTCATGCCCATGATCTACGAGCCTCGGGCCGCGCTCAGCTCGCCGGACGCTCGTCCTTCTGGGGTTCCTCCCGCTTGGCGGGGTCCACCGCCGCCGCCGGCGGGGTCTCCCCCCGGATGTCCGCCACCAGCCGCGTGACGTCGTCCATGATCGCGTTGGTGGCGCCGTCGAGCGCGGTGCGGGTGCGCGGCCCACCCAGCCAGGCCGACAGGTCGACCGGCGGGCCCGCGACGACCGTGACCCGCCGCCGGCGGAACAGCTGCGGCCGCCCGCTGCCCGGGGGCAGGACGTCCTGGGTGCCCCAGTTCGCCACCGGGATGACGGGCGCGCCGGTGAGCAGGGCGATCCGGCCGATCCCGTTCTTGGCCTTCATCGGCCAGCCGTCCGGGTCGGCCGTGTAGGTGCCTTCCGGGTAGAAGGCCACGATCTCGCCGCGCTCGATGGCCGCGATGGCGTCGCGGAAGGCGTCCGTCGCACGGATCGAGGCGCGGTACACCGGGATGTGCCGGCCGCCGCCGAGCACCCATTTCACGACCGGCATCTCCCACAGCTCGGACTTCGCGAGGAACCTGGGCATCCGCCCGTGGCAGATCGTGAACGCCACGTCGAAGATCGGGTCGGAGAACGAGACGTGGTTGATCGCGAGCAGGGCACCGCCCGTGCGCGGGATGTACTCGCCGCCCCGCCACGCGATCCGGGTGCCGAACATGGCGAACGGCCAGATCAGCGCGATCGCCACGCCGTACCAGAAACCCGAGTCCCGCCACCGCCGGGTGAACGTCAGGCGCAGCTTCTGCCACGCCGACAGCGGTCGGTCCTGCGTCACGGCGTTCTCCTCCGGGTCGCTCGGGGATCCCGATCCTCTCACCCGGCCCGGTGTGACCCCGCTCCCACGGGCGTCGGAAAAGGCGTGGCCGACAGGGCACCGGTTGCCTACCGTCGCCGGTGCAGGTGCGTCGACGACCAGGAGGCGGTCCCGGCCGTGGAGCTACCCCGCAGCTTCCTCATCCGCGAGAGCAACCACCGGATCCTCAACCCGATCACCCCCGAGAAGCTCGCCACGCTGGGTGCGGCGCTCCGCATGCCACCCGGAACCCGCATGCTCGACCTCTGTTGCGGCAAGGGTGAGATGCTCTGCACCTGGGCCCGTGACCACGGGGTCACCGGTGTCGGCGTCGACATCAGCGCGACGTTCGTGGCCGCCGCTCGGGACCGGGCCGTGGAGCTGGACGTGTCCGACCGGGCCGAGTTCGTCAATGCGGACGCCGCCGGCTACGTCGCCGAGGAGCCCGTCGACGTCGCCGCGTGCGTGGGCGCCACCTGGATCGGCGAGGGCACGGCCGGCACCCTCGAGCTCCTCGGACGCAGCCTGCGCCCCGGGGGAATGGCCCTGGTCGGCGAGGTGTACTGGCGTCTCGACCCGCCGGACCGCGCCACCGTCGAGGGCTGCCACGTGCGCCGCAAGGACGACGTCGGCTCGCTCCCGGAGCTCGTCGAGAGCTTCGGCGGCCTCGGGTGGGACCTGGTCGAGATGGTGCTGGCCGACCAGGACGGCTGGGACCGGTACGCGGCCGCGCAGTGGCTCGCGATCCGGCAGTGGCTCGACGCCAACCCCGACGACGAGCTGGCCGGGGAGATGCGCGCCGAGCTCGACACCGCGCCCCTGCGGCACGTGCGCTACCAGCGTGAGTACCTGGGCTGGGGTGTGTTCGCCCTCGTCCGCCGCTGACGGCCGGCCCGGGCGCCGCCGGGATCCGCGCGACCGGAACACTCCCCCGCATGACCTCCACGACCTCCCGGCAGCCGGGCGCATGACCGGCGACGAGCACGCGAACATCGTCGGACGCACCGTCACGGCCTCGACCGTGGTGTCCGCGCCGCCGCAGGAGGTGTTCGCGCTACTCGCGAACCCGCACCGGCACCACGAGTTCGACGGCTCCGGCACGCTGCGCGGGGCGGTGTCCGGGCCGCAGCGGCTCGCCCTCGGCGACCGGTTCGGCATGAACATGAAGATCATGCTGCCGTACCGGATCACGAACCGGGTGGTGGAGTTCGAGCCTGATCGCCGGATCGGCTGGTGCCACTCCGCCAAGGCGATCTGGCGTTACGAGCTCGAAGGCGTCCCCGGCGGCACCCGCATCACCGAGACGTTCGACTACGGCGGCTCGCCGGTGGCGAAGGGGATGGAGCTGCTCGGCTTCCCGAAGGGCAACGCGAAGTCGATCAGGGACACCCTGCGCAGGCTCCGCGAGATCTTCTCCTCGCCCGCGGTCTGAACGACCGGGTCACTTGTTCGCCCCGACCAGGAGCCCCGAGACGAACTGCTTCTGGAACACGAAGAACACGATCGCCGTCGGCACGGCCGCCACGAGCGAGCCCGCGGCGATCACGTTCCACGAGTTCGAGTAGCCGCCCTGCAGGTTGAGCAGGGCCGCGGTGATCGGGAACCTGGTGTCGGTCTGGAGCACGGTCATCGCCCAGATCAGGTCGTTGTAGATCCAGGTGGTCGCGAGCGCCGCGAGCGCGGCCAGCGCCGGCCGGCACAGCGGCAGCACGATGCTCCAGAACGTGCGCCCCGCGCCGGACCCGTCGAGCAGCGCGGCCTCGAACACCTCGGTCGGCAGCGCGCGCATGAACCCGTGCAGCACGAACGTGTAGAACCCGAGCCCGAACCCGACCTGCACCACGACCAGCGCGAACAGGGTGTCGTAGATCCCGAGGCTCTGGGTGATGCGGGACACCGGGATGAGCAGGATCTGCGGCGGCAGCAGGTTCCCGGCGAGCATCACGAGCAGGATCGTGCGCCGCGCCGGGATGCGGTGGCGGGACAGGGCGTAGGCGGCGAGCGCGGCGAGCGCCAGCGACGCCACCACGGCGCAGACCGTCACAACCGCGCTGTTCGCCAGCGCGGTGGCCACCTTGCCGCCCGCGAGCGCCGTGGCGAACCCCTCGAGAGTCAGGCCCGCGGGCAGGGCGCCGAGGCCGCGGGCGGCGATGTCGTCGAAGTCGCGCAGCGCGACGAGCACCACGAAGATGATCGGCGCCAGCCACAGCAGCGTGAACGGGATCATGACCGCGTGGAACCAGGGCGATCTCGCGGTGCGCATGTCAGCCCTCCTCCGTCCTGGCCTGGCGCACCAGGTAGGTGATGATGAACGCGATCGCCAGCAGGAAGATCACCACGCGAGCGCGGAGCCGTAGCCGAGGTTCACCAGCGTGAAGCCCTGCTGGAACATGTAGGTCGAGAGCAGCTGCGTGGTGTTGTAGGGCCCGCCGCGGGTCATCGCCCACACGATGTCGAAGGTGCGCAGCGAGTCGATCACCGTGACGGCGAAGACCACCGTGTTGACGCCGCGCAGCTGCGGCATGACCACGCGCCAGAACCGCTGCCACGCGGTGGCGCCGTCGACGGCCGCGGCCTCCTCGAGCGTCGGGTCGCAGCCCTTCAGACCGGCGAGGTAGAGCACCATGATGTAGCCGACCTGCCGCCACACGGCCGCGATCAGCACGGCGTAGAGCGCGGTGTCGGGGTTGGCGAGCCACTGCTGCTGCAGCGAGCCGAGCCCGATCGCGCCCAGCCCGGAGTCGATCGGGCCGCCCGGCTGGTACATCACCCGCCAGAGCAGCCCGGTCACGGCGAGGGAGATGACCATCGGGAGGTAGATCGCGCTGCGGTAGATCCCGACGCCGCGGCCGGGGCGGTTGAGCGCCACGGCGAGCGCGAGCCCACCCACGACCGACAGCCCGCCGAACCCGATCACCCAGATCACGTTGTTGCGGAAGGCAGTGGCGAAGACCGGGTCGGCGAGCATGCGCTCGTAGTTCTCCCAGCCGACCGGCGTCGCCGCGCCGACACCGTTCCACTCGGTGAACGACAGCGAGAAGCTGTTCATCGCGGGCCAGAACACCCAGAACAGCTCGACGGCCAGCGGCAGCAGCAGGAACGCCCACACCAGCGGCGGCACGCGCCGCCGGCGCCTGCCATGCCGCGGCGGGGCGCCCGTCCGCACGGGGGCGTCCTGCACCGCGGTCACGACGAGAAGACCTGCTCGGCGGCCGCCTGCCAGTCCCGCAGCTGCGCCGGGATGTCCGAGGGGTCGGCGAGGAACCGGGTGAGGGCGGTGTCGGCCGTGGTCTGCAGGGCGTCGCTGGAGTCGCGGTTGAAGAACTGCGTGATCTCCGATGTGGAGTTGAGCAGCTCGATGCCCTTCTGCACGATCGGCGCGAACTGGGAGGTGTCGACCTGCGGTGACGTCGGCAGGTTCGACGTGCCGGACGTGGTGATGTACTCCTGCTGCACCTGCGGTGACGCGAGGTGGGACAGCAGCGCCTTCGCACCGTCCGGGTTGTCGGTGCGGGCCGCGGCGAAGTAGCCGTCCGTCGGTGCCTCCTCGGCGCTCGGCACGGCGGGGTCGATCGTCGGCACGGAGAAGAAGTCCAGGTCGTCGCGCTGGTCCTCCGGGAAGTACTGGGTGGCGAACGCGCCCACCAGGTACATCGCCGCCTCGTTGTTGACCATCGGCGTCACCGCTTGCTGGTTGTCCCACGAGGTCTGGTTCGGGTGGAAGTACGGGATCAGCCGGGCGTACTGCTCCATCACCGCCACCACCTCCGGGTCGGTGAAGGACCGCTCCCCCGCCAGCAGCGCGCGGTGGTAGTCGGCGCCGTTGATCCGCAGGTTCAGGTAGTCGAACCAGCCCGCCGCCATCCACGGCGTGGTGCCGATCCCGTTGGTGAGCGGGTGGATCCCGCGCGCCTTCAGCTGGTCGCAGAGCGCGATGAACCCGTCCCACGTGGTCGGCGGCTCGATGCCCCATGAGGCGAACGCGGATTTCTTGTAGAAGACCGACCACCAGTAGTAGGTGGTCGGCACGAAGATCGCCTGGCCACCTGCCGACGTCGACAGCGAGCGCAGCGCGTCGGAGAACCCGGCGCACGCGCCGTCGCCCGTCCACATGTCGGAGACGTCGAGCAGCAGGCCCTCGGCGGCGTAGGAGTTCGCGACCGACCCGGCGTACCAGGTGAGCACGTCCGGCGGCGTCGCCGACGACAGGTACGTCGACAGCTGCGCCCGGAACTGCTCGGTGGCCACCGAGTTCATCGTCACCGGTGAACCGGCGCCGCCGTACGCGGCCACGATCTTCTCCAGCGCCGCCTTCGGCCCGGTGTCCTGCACCGAGGACTGCAGGGTGACCGTGGCCGACGCCTGGCCGGCGCCTGCCTCCCCACCACCGGACCCGACGCAGGACGCCAGTAGCGGCAGGCTGCCGAGGCTGGTGGCCCCGAGCAGGAAACGGCGACGGGACAGCTCCGTTGCTGTCATGACTTACCTCCGTGATCCAGTGGTGAAGAGCGCGTTGCACTCCTGCTGGAGGGCGATGTCGGCCCACATCGGGTGCTGGGGGGCGGCGTTCGAACAGACGACGGTGCCCCAGGCATCGCGCTCACGCGCGTAGCGCACGGCGTCGCGGCAGATCTGCGCGCCGACGGGGCCCTCCTCGAACATCCCGTGCAGCGGCGTGTAGCCCACCCAGCCCTCGCCGAGGACGAGCGGCACGCCGTGCGCGGCCGCCCAGTCGGCGGCGACGTCGAGCCAGAGCCGCAGCTTCTCGTCCATCGCGACGCGGTGCTCGCCGTAGTGGTCGTAGAGCCAGCGGTCGAACGCCTCCGGGTCGGCCCAGTCGTGGACGTAGACCTCGGCCGCCCGGACGATCGTGGCGTCCAGGCGCCAGCGGTGCTCGGCAGGCACCGTCCACTCCGCGACGGGAGGCGCGTCGGGGCGCAGCAGCGCGGCCGCGGCCTCCTGTGGGAAGTCCTCGACCGTGCCGCGGAGCCCGAACTCCTCGATCAGCGCGCCCAGCACCCCGTAGACGTAGGGGTGCACGACCAGCACGTCGATGTTCTCCGGGATGCCGCGCATGCTCGCGTGCGGTACGCCGCCGTAGTTGACGGTGCACGGCCGGTCGGGGTGGCGCGCCTTGAACACGTCGACGGCCTTCTCCAGCAGCGGCCGCAGCTCGACCACGGACTCCTCGCGGCGCATCCCCTCCGCCAGGTGCCCGACCTGCACCTCGTTGTGGATCTCGGTGAACGCCACGCGGTCGTCGAGGCCCTCGGCGATCAGCAGGTCCATCAGGTCCGCGAGGGCCGCGGCGAGCCGCTCGGGGCGCTCCGCGGGCGGCACCGCGCGCAGCGCGTCCCACCAGTCGGACTCCGCACCGAACGCGGAGCTCTGCTGGTACTCCCACGACGAGACGATCACATGGCAGTCGTGGCGGCGCGCCGCGCGGAACAGCTCCAGCAGGTGCACGCGGGCGTCGATCGTGGTCGGCTCCTTCACGTCGTACCAGCGCATGCCCTGCGCGTACTCCCCGCCGAGGCGCTCCAGCCGGAGGGCGGAGGTGTCGAGCCCGGATCCGAAGAGCAGGAACGGCATCGCGCAGATCCGCACCGTGTTGTAGCCGCGCTCGACGGCCTCGGCGAACGCGGTGTCGAGGTCCTCGAACGGCTCCCCCGGCCCGGTCCGCACGTACCAGGAGAAGTCCCAGAGGGTGATCGTCAGGCGGTCGGGGGTCATCGCGCGTCCTCCAGGAGGGGGTGCAGGCGCCGGCGAGCTCCAGCGCGTCGAGGTGGTGCGGGTCGTCGTGGAGCAGGGCGTCGAGGCGCTCGCGGGCCCGCTCGGGCGCCCCGTCGAGGACATCGAGCTGTGCGCGCAGGAACGCCACGCGCCGCCTGCGCGCCGCCGCCGGGTCCTCGGCGAACAGCAGCATCGAGGGCAGCGACGTCGCGAAGTAGTCGACGGAGACCGGCGCGGCGTCCAGCCCGTCGACCCACGCACGCAGCGACTCGGTCCGCCGCCCGGCCGCGTCGCCGCGGCCGAGGCGGCGCAGTGCGAGCACGGAGTGGTACGTGGCCTCGGAGTGCGGCTCGGCGGACATCGCGAGGAAGTCGCCGTCGCGGGCGGCGAGCTCCCACGCGGCGCGCGCGGCGTCCTCGTCCCCCGCAGCGGCGAGCGCGTCCCCGCGCAACAGCTGCATCGCCGCGATGCTGGCCAGCGGGTGGCGGGCCTCGCCGAGCGATCTTGGCGGGTCCAGCGCGGCGTCGATCGCCGCCACGGCGCTCCCACCGGGCCGGGCCGCCGCCAGCCGGCACAGCCGGTCCCACGCCCGCAACACCTCGCCCTCGCCGCCCTCCCACGGCTGGAACGCGCGGCCGAGCAGCAACGCCCTGGCCTCCTCCAACCGCCCGGCGGTGAGCAGCAGGTGTGCCAGCGCGACGACCGCGTCGTCACGGGTCTCGACGAGACCGCGCGCGTCCAGGAGCCGGTCGAGCCGCTCCCGCGGCGGCACGCCACGGCGGGCGTCGAGCTGGTCGCTCTCGAGGACGAGCCGGGCGTCGTCCCCGGCGACGGCGAGCGCTCGGTCGTACGCGGCGCGCGCCTCGTCGGCGTCGCCGAGGTCGTTCCAGGCGGCCAGGCCGAGGTTGCGCCACACCACGGGGTCGGACGACGCGATCGCGGCGCTCGCCCGCCACGCCGCGATCGCGTCGCCGGCGCGACCGACGGAGTACCGCCAGTGCCCGAGTAGCGCGAGTGCGCGGGCGTCGGCCGGATCCGCGCGCTCCAGAACGGCGACGTCCTCGAGGCGGGACGGAAAACACCAGGTCAGAGGCCGTGAGTGGAAACGGGTGCTGGAGCACTCGTCAGCACTCACGGCCAGGGCGGAGCGGTGGTAGGCGATCAGTGGGCCGGCCGCGGTCTGCCCGGGCGGGCGATGCGCTTCGCGTTCCTCGGCGATGTCGAGCACGCGCAGCGCCGACCCGGTCTCGCCGACGCCGCGTACTCGAGCGCGACGTCGAGGCAGGTCTGCGCGTCGGTGGTGAGCGGGAGACCGGCCAGGTCGCGGCTCCACCAGTCGAGCGGGTCGAGCGCGAGCGTGTCCCGCAGCAGCTCGGCCGCTTCCGCGGCACGGCCGGTGCGGCGCAACAACAGGGCCGTGAGGGCGCGGGCCTGCAGGTGCTCCGGCTCGACGCGCCGGACGTCGGCCAGCCGGTGCAGCGCGTCGGCGTCCCGGCCTGCGGCGGCGTCGATGCGGGCCATCCGGTAGCCGGCGGGCGCCCGCCACGCCCGCGCCCACGACGCGGCGGCGAACCGGGCGTACGCCTCCCCGGGGCGGCCGCGCCGCTCCAGCACGAGCCCCGACAGGTAGAGCGCGGTGGTGTCGGCCGGGTGGGCGTTCCAGGTGGTCGACCGGTCGACCGCTCGGGTCAGCAGCGCCTCGGCCTCGGCGTACTCCGCCCGCCGGTACGCCCGTCCGGCCAACCCGACGCTGCTCGCCACGTGGCCGGGGTCGCGGCGCAGGGCCTCGCGCCAGTACGGCTCCGGCGAGCGTGTGGCGTGCCGGTACTGCTCCAGGTGGGTGCCGATCAGCGCGAGCTCCTCGGTCGACTCCACGTCCGGCGGCGCCGGGGGCTCGGTGGCCGGGGCGACGTCCGGCGCGGCGGGCACGTGGGAGTCCCAGGCAACCAGCTCGGCGTCCCCGTGCAGCACCCGCAGCAGGAGGCGGTCCGGCACGTCCGCGGCGATCCGGGTCCGGTGCGGCGCGCCCGGCGCGGCGTCCGCGGCCACCTCGGCCAGCACCGCACCGCGGTCGTCCTCCAGGAGGATCCGGCAGCCGGGCCGCTCCGCGGTGACCGCGAGCCCGACCAGCACGGCGCCGGGCTCGACGTCCACCCGCACCGCCGCGTCGACGGTGGCCGCGTGCACCGGACCGATCTCCTGGATCGGGTACCAGAACTGCGAGAACACCTTCGTCTCGCCGGGCGCGATGAACGCGAAGTCGGGCTGGTTGTCGGTGAAGACGCCCGCCATCAGCTCGACGTACGCGGCGCCGTCGTCGCCGAGGTTGCGGTCCCACGCGTGACCGAACGGCGAGTTGCCCCACGTCCACTGCTTCTTGCCCACCGCCGTGTGCGGATCGGCGACATGCACGAACCCGGCCCGCGCGGCGTGGTCGTAGCCGCCGAAGAAGCCTTCGCGGCTGCTGCACATGTACGAGGTCGGGACCGGGATGTTGCGGTACCAGTCGAGCCGGTCGCCGCCGTGCTCGTGCCGGGCCGCGTAGTCGATCCCGTAGTAGGGGCAGTCGGCCGCCGGGAACGCGGTGACCGCCCGCTTGGCGTGGTCGGCGACGACGCGCACGTCGCGGGGGAAGAACGACTGGTAGTCGTCGTGGACCCGCGCGGCGACGTTCGCCCACCACAGGAACGTCTGAGTGGTCTCGCTGCGGTTGTAGAGCCGGGCCCGGACCTCGACGGTGGCGCGGTCGGGCCGCAGCCGGATCCCGTGCATCCCCTTCATGCGGGCGAACGGGTCGTGGTCGGAGCACCAGACGGTCACCGCGCCGTCGGGCTCGCGCTCGATCTCGACGTCGGTGGGCAGGAACGTCGCGGGGCGGTGGTGCTGGGGCCAGTTGAACTCCACGCCGCCCGCGATCCACGGCCCGGCCAGCCCCACGAGCGCGGGCTTGATCACCCGGTTGCGGTAGAAGAAGTCGTGGCCCGCGCTGCGGTCGTGACCGACGTGGATGCGTCCGCCCAGCTCGGGCAGCACCATCAGCCGCACCCAGCGGTTCTCCAGGTGCACGGCGTCCCACTCGTGGGCGACGGCCACCGGGCTGATCCGGTCGTGGAACGGCAGCGGGTACACCCGGCCCGAGGACCCCTGGTAGACGCGGCGGTCCAGGTAGGCCGGGTAGCGGTCCGGCCGCTCGGGCAGGTAGCTGTCGATCGTCACCGGCTCCCGCCAGGCCGCCACCCCGCGTCCGCCAGCGCGGCGGGCCGGTCCGGCAGCGTCAGGGAATCCCGGTCGAGCACACCGCGACGCTACGAAGCGGGGCACCGCGGGCGGTATGGGCGAAGCGCCGGGAAACCTGGACGATTCGACGGTCCGACCTACAGTGGGCGGGTGCTGCTCCCCCACGGCTTCCCCGGCCAGCGGCTGCGGGTGCTCCCCCGTCCGCTCGTCGCGTCGGCCCTGCGCAGGCTCCCGACGTCCGGGATGCTCGTCACCGACGCCGGCTACTTCCCGCGTGCGGCGAACCACGGCCGACGTCGGGACGAAGGCGCTCCGGAGGCGATCGTCATCGTCTGCGTCGACGGGTACGGCCGCTGCGAGACCGGCGGTCGCACCACGGTCGTCGGGCCGGGCCACGCTCTCGTGCTGCCGCCGGGCCGACCCCACGTCTACCTCGCCGAGCCGCACCGCCCATGGACGATCTGGTGGCTGCACGCGGCAGGATCCCAGGTACCCGGGTTGCTGTCGGTCATCGCACCGGACGGGCAGGAGGCCCTCGTCGAGCTCCACGACACCTACCGTGCGGTCGCGACGATCGACGACGCCATCGCCAGCTTCGAGCGCGACGAGACGTTCCCCAGCCTGATCTCGGCCGCCGCGGCCGGGTGGACGTTGCTCGCCCAGCTGGCCGCCGACGTCGTCGCAGGCGGACCGCAGCGGACCGAGCCGGTGCGCCAGGCCCAGGACCACCTGCGCCGCAACTTCGCCAAACCGCTCAGCGTGGCCGACCTCGCCCGCACCGCGGGCCTGTCACCGTCGCACTTCTCGGCACTGTTCCGCGCGGCGACGGGCGGTGGGGTCGTCGAGTACACGAAGCGGCTGCGGATGGCCCGCGCCCGGGAGCTGCTGATCACGTCGTCGCGCGACATCGGGGACATCGCCGACGCCGTCGGCTACCCGGACGCTTCTACTTCTCCCGGCAGTTCCGCACGGTGCACGGGTGCAGCCCGAGCGAGTACCGGGCCGCCAACCGGGCGGACTGAGCGGGCCCTCACCCCCCGGGCGCGACGAGGACCTGCTGCCCCTCCCTCAGCCCGGCGACGACCTGGGTGGCGCTGTCGCCCGCGAGGCCGAGCTCGACCTGGACCTGCCGCTGCGAGCCGTCGGGTTCGACCACCGTCACCGTGCCGCTGCCCCCGCTCTGCATGAGCGCGGCGTTCGGCACGGTGAGGGTGTCGTCGCGGTGGTCCACGACGACGTTGGCCGATGCCGTCAGGCCGTCCCTGAGCCGGGGGTCGAGCTCGCTCAGGACGATCACGCCGTAGTAGCTGGTGACGCCCCGGATGTCGGTGCCGCTGGGCGCGATGCTGGCGATCCGGCCGGAGCGGGTGAGGTCGGGGATCGCGTCGAACGTGACCTCGACCTCCTGGTTCGGCTGGATGAGCGCCGCGTCGGTCTCGGCGAACGGTGCGACGATCTGGAAGCTCTGCACGTCGCCGAGCACGATGAACGAGGTGCCGCCGGGCCGCTCGTTCTCGCCGCCGCCCTGCTCTCCCGCCGAGACGGACGAGCCCAGCTCGGGCAGTGGGACGGTGCCGCCGGGCGCGAGCGGTGTGGTGCCCGAGCCGCCGCCGACGAACTCGCCGACCACACCGTTGATGCTCGCGACCTTGCCCGCGACGGGCGCGCGCAGGACCGTGTCCTCCACGGCGCGCCGCGCCCTGTCCAGGTCGACCTGGAGCTGCGCGACGATCGCGGCCTGCTCGTCGATGTCGTGGGGGCGGTCCCCGCGGGCGCCTCGGCGGCGTTCTTCGCCGCCGACAGGTCGCGCCGGGCGCTCTCGATCTCCACGTCCTGGGCGGCCCGGTCGACGCGCCGCTGGTTCTCGGCCTCTTCGAGGGCCGCCTCGCTGGCGCGGACCTGGCGCTCCGCCTGCTCGACCTCGGTCTCCTTCTCCGCGGCGACCTCGCAGTCCTCGGACTGGGAGTCCCCGGAGAACTCGAAGATCGACTCGTCCTCGCCCTCGTCGCGCTCGGCGTCCCTGCGGTCCTCCGACGTGCAGGAACGCCGGTCCGCACGGGTCCGGGACCTGGTGTCGCGCAGCACCTCCTCATCGAGCTCGAGCTGCTTGCGCGCCTCCTCGACGGCCGCGGCGTTGGCGTCGTCGATCGCGTCGGCGCGCTTCTTCGTGGCCGCCAGGACCTCCTTGGCCCGCGCGGCGTCGTCCTCCGCGGCGTCCACCTGGTTGCCGCCCCGGACCCGGGCCAGTGCCGCCCGTTCCTGCGCCAGCTGCGCCTCGGCGGACGTGAGGTCGCGCTGGGCAGCGAAGTCGTCGAGCCGGGCCAGGATCTGCCCCGCCTCGACCTGCTGCCCGACGGCGACGTCCACGGCCACGAGCTTGCCGCCCTCGGGGAACCCGAGGTTCTGCTCGGTGATGGCCTGCAGGGAACCGGTGGCGGTGACGGTCGACGTCACGCTCGTGCGGGTCACCTTCACCGCCAGCGGCTCGGACTCGGCGCTGCTGCACCCGGCGAGCAGCAGCACGAGTGCCACGGCCGCGAGGCGGTGCGCAGTGGTTCGGGTGGTCATTCGTACCTCAGCGCTTCGATGGGGCGGAGTCGGGCGGCGCGCTTGGCGGGGTAGGCGCCGAAGAACAGGCCGATGCAGAGGCTCACCGTGAACGCGAGCAGCACCGACGGGAGGGACAGCTGGGGTGGGGCGAAGTCGCCGAACGCGGCGCCGAACCGTTCCCCGAGCAGGCACAGCCCCACACCGAGGACGACACCGACCGACCCGCCGATGCCCGAGAGCACGGTCGACTCCACGAGGAACTGCTCGAGCACGGTCCGCCGCCGCGCACCGAGCGCCTTGCGCAGGCCGATCTCACGGGTCCGCTCGGTGACCGTGACGAGCATGATGTTCATGACGCCGATCCCGCCGACCAGCAGCGCGATCGCCGCGATGGACGCGAGGAACACCGTGAAGACCGCGGTGACCTCGCCGTACTGCTCGAGCAGGTCGAGGTTCGAGCGGACCTCGAAGTCCTTCTGGGTGGGGTCGTCGATCCGGTGGGAGTCCATGAGGACCCGCTCGACCTTGGCCATCGCCGCCGGCACGGCGTCCTGGCCGGTGGCCTGCACGACGAGCTGGTCGACCCGGTCGTCGGCACCGCCGTCGACCAGGTAGGTGCGCGCTGCCGTGATCGGCATGACCGCGACGTCGTCCTGCTGCCCGTTGGGCTCCAGCACGCCCGTGACCTCGAACGTCTGCGACCCGATGCGCACCTGCTGACCGAGCGCGGCCGCCGGGATCCCCCCGAAGATCTCCCGCACCGGCTGGGGGCCGAGCACCACCACGCGGGCGCGAGTCTTCACCTGGGACTCGGAGAAGAACTTCCCGACGTCGATCGTGCGGTTGAGGGCGGCCGGGTAGTCCTGCGACGACCCGACGATGCTGGTGCGCCAGGTACCGTACTGCCCCTTCAACACCGCACTCGCCTGCTTGACCGGGGTCACCGTGACGAACCGCGGCGCCTCGTTCGAGTCGCGCAACGCCTCGACGTCCCGGTCGGTCAGGGGCTGGCTCTGCCCACCCTCCGACACGCTGCCCCGGGCCTGGAAGACGCCGATCAGGTTCGTGCCCAGTGCCTCCAGCTGCGAGTTCAACCGCGCAGACGTGCCGTTGCCGAGCGCGACGAGCAGGATCACGGCGGCAACGCCGATCATGATCCCGAGCATCGTCAGCAACGAGCGCAGCCGGTTGGCCCGCAGACCGCGCCACGCCATGACGAACGCCAGACGGAGAGTCATGCGTCTGCCCCCGCACGTTGGATCTCCTGGGTGACATCGTCGGGGAGGCCCCTGCGGGTGTCGCTCACGATCCGGCCGTCGCGCAGCCGCACCACGCGGCGGGCGTAGGCGGCGATCTCCTCCTCGTGCGTGATGAGCACGACCGTCCGGCCCGCCGCGGAGAGCCGCCTCAGCATCTCGGCGATCTCGCAGCTGGCCTCGGTGTCGAGGTTCCCGGTCGGCTCGTCGGCCAGGATCATCGTCGGCCGGGTCACGAGCGCGCGGGCGATCGCCACCCGCTGCTGCTGCCCGCCGGAGAGCTGGTTGGGCAGGTGGGAGGCGCGGTCGGCGAGCCCGACCTCCTCCAGCGCCCGCATGGCCCGGCTCCGGCGCGCCCGCTGGTTGCCGTACACCAGCGGCAGCTCGACGTTCGCGAGCGCGGTCGTGCGCGGCAGCAGGTTGTACGACTGGAAGACCAGACCGATCTTGCCGTTGCGGATCGCGGCGAGCTCGTCGTCGCTCATCCCCGACACGTCGATCCCGTCGAGCAGGTAGCGGCCCTCGCTCGGGACGTCGAGGCACCCGAGGATGTTCATCATCGTGCTCTTGCCGGAGCCGGACGGACCCATGATCGCCACGAAGTCGCCGTCGTCGACCGTGAGCTCGACGTCCCGGAGCGCGCGAACCTCCGCCTCCCCGGCCCGGTAACTCTTACCGACACCTTCGAGCTTGATCATCGAACTGCGGCTCACCCCTCATCAGGCGCACGGGAGCACCCCCGTGCCGTCCGTGGACGGTGGAGCAACGAATACCGTCAGGCGCCGTTACGTCATTCGCCACCGGTTCACTCGGGCGAGTCGACGGCGGTCCGAACGAACACTCTGCGCACACCAATTCATCCTATGAGCATTACGACCGCCCCCCCGCCCGGTGAATCACACGTATGTGACCCAGTCCGCCGGCGGTCCCCGGCGGGCCACTAGATCATCACTGCTCGTGTTCGGAATCATCCGGGCCAACCCGTCCGAGTGGGATGGGCGAACGAGCGTGCCTCACGACTAGACAGGGCCAGGAGAGGCGACTACTCATTTGCATTGCACGGAACGAGCGGCGTTCCGGCGGTACAAGGAGGACAAGATGCTTCGCAAGACCCGAGTCGCGTCCGTGGCAGCTGCATTTGCACTGACCGGAGCGGCGTTGTTCGGCGGCACAGCAATGGCAGGAGGCCACGGTCACGTCGACAATACCGGCGGCGCCGGCGGGGCCGGCGGCGCCGCGACCTCCCAGTGCCTGATCCCGGTCGGCGTCTCGCTCGGCGCGCTGGTCGGCCAGGGCGGCGACGTCTCGCAGTGCAACGCGGGCGGCGGCGCGGGTGGCGCCGGCGGCACCGGGGCCGACTACTGACACCTGTCTCACCTGCGTAAATGGTGGTGCAGGCCCCCGGGCTCGTCGGGGGCCTGCACCACCGTCAGGGTAGCGCTCGCCGGCGCGGAGGACCGGTCGGTCGTCACGGCGTCGTCGCGGCACGGTTCCGGACCCCGGGGCCACCGGCCCGGCCCGATCACCGGCCTCATCGAACGTTCGGTGCGGACGGGGCGTCGCGGCCGGGCATCTTCACGTCCGATCTCGGTAGGCCGGAGCGGACTGCCGGAGCATGGAAAGGAATCAACCGGAGAATGCGCACTTTCGTACGCAAGTCCGCGACCGCGGTCTTAGCATTCGCAATCATCGGATCGCCCCTGTTCGGCGGCGCCGCACTCGCGGGCGGCTACGGGAACGGTCACCCGGAGAACACGGGAGGCTCGGGCGGGTCGGGCGGCGCCGCCAATTCACAGTGCCTGATCCCGATCGGCATCTCGCTCGGCATCCTCGGCGAGGGCGGCGACGTTTCACAGTGCAATGCGACCGGCGGCACGGGCGGCACCGGCGGCGCCGGCGCCGATTACTGAGCCATGACAATGATTAGGTCTGCGAACAACAGGCGCCCCTTTCGCCGGTCCGCCGGCGTCGTTGCGGTGACGGTTCTGGCCGCGGCCGGTTCGCGGCCTCGGCCGGCCTGGCCCAGGCCGGGGACGAACCCGACCGCGTCGGCACGCCCGGCGAGGACGGCCAGGACGTCACCTGTACCTCGACCTACCTGCCTCCGATGAACGCGCCCATCTGCAACGTGGTGGGCGAGGACGGCGCCGACGGCGCGACGGGAGCGCAGCGGTGAAGGTCGCACGTCGGGCTCCAGAAGGGAGGCGCCTCGTGAAGCGCTCCGTGTCGGGCATCGCAGCCGCGGTCGCCGCGGCGGCCGTGGCGGTGCCGCTGTTCGGCGGCGCGGCCCAGGCCGGCGACCCGAAGAACCAGGACGGTCCGTCCGGCCGGTCGGGTTCCGCCACCTCCACCTGCCGCTGGCTCCCGCCGGTGCAGGAGACTTCGTCATCCAGTGCACGGCGTCCGACGGCGCGGACGGCGCCGGTGGTGCGGCCGTCGACGACTGATCCACCCCCGGGCGACCCGGACGCGGTGCGCCGCGCCGGGTCGCCCGTTCGACGAGGAGAGCATCCGTGTTCGGTAGGCCAATCCGCGAGGTGGGAGACGGCGACGTGGTCGACACCCGTCCCGATGAGCAGGCCGTGCAGGCGGAGAAGCGCACGGGACGGCGGATCCGGCGCGGACCTGTGCTCCTCCTCGTCGCGCTCCTGGTGCTGGCGCTCATCCCGGTCTTCGTCGCGCGGATCTACGTCATCCCGTCCGGTTCGATGGAGCGGACGTTGCACGGCTGCGCCGGCTGCGACAACGACCGCGTGCTGGTCGACAAGCTGACCTACCGGCTCAGGGACCCGGCGCCGGGTGACGTCGTGGTGTTCGCCGTCCCGGACAGCTGGACCAACAGCGAGCTGGAGGTCCCGTCCGGCAGCGGCAACCCGGTCCTCGACGCCGTGGCGCAACTGCTCGCGCTCGTGGGGATAACCTCCCACACCGCGGACGAGACCGACTACGTCAAGCGCGTGATCGCCGTCGGCGGGCAGACCGTGGCCTGCTGCGACGAACGCAACCGGATCCTCGTCGACGGTGTCGGCGTCGACGAGCCGTTCCTCTACTTCCTCCCCGAGGCCGGTCCGCTGCGGCAGGCCGAGTTCGGGCCGGTCCACGTGCCCGACGGCGAGCTCTGGCTGATGGGTGACAGCCGCAACGACTCCGTCGACTCCCGCGCCGAGGGCAACGGCCCGGTCCCGGTTTCGCAGGTGATCGGCGAGGCCCGGTTCATCCTCTGGCCCTTCGACCGCATCGGCGAGATCCGCTGACCGTTCCGGATCGGGTCAGGGCAGCGTGAGGATCTCCACCCCGTCCGCCGTGACCAGCACCGTGTGCTCGAACTGCGCCGTGCGGGCGCGGTCCTTGGTGACGACCGTCCAGCCGTCGTCCCAGATGTCGTAGTCGATGGTGCCGAGCGTGATCATCGGCTCGATCGTGAACGTCATTCCCGTCTCCAGCACGGTGTCGACGCTCGGCTCGTCGTAGTGCAGGACGACCAGGCCGCTGTGGAAGGCGCGGCCGATGCCGTGGCCGGTGAAGTCGCGGACCACGCCGTAGCCGAACCGCTTGGCGTAGGACTCGATCACGCGGCCGACGACGTTGAGCTCCCGGCCGGGGCGCACCGCCTTGATCGCCCGCATCGTGGCCTCGCGGGTGCGCTCGACGAGGAGGCGGTCCTCCTCGCTCACGTTCCCGGCGAGGAACGTGCCGTTGGTGTCGCCGTGGACGCCGCCGATGAACGCGGTGACGTCGATGTTGACGATGTCGCCGTCCTGGATCACCGTGGAGTCGGGGATGCCGTGGCAGATCACCTCGTTGAGGCTGGTGCAGCACGACTTGGGGAAGCCCTTGTAGCCCAGGGTGGACGGGTAGCGTCGTGGGCCACGAGGAACTCGTGCACCGCGCGGTCGACCTCGTCGGTGGTGCGCCCGGCACCACCGCCTCGCCGCCCACCTCGAGGGCCTGCGCCGCGATCTTCCCGGCCACCCGCATGCGCTCGATCACCTCGGGTGTCTGCACCCACGGGTCGTTGTTGCGCTCGGGGCGCTTCCTGCCGACGTACTCCGGCCGCTCGATGTGTGCCGGGACGGGCCGGGTGGGCGAGACGGTGCCGGGGGTGAGCAGCGTGCGGGCGGGCATGGCACCCAGTCTATGCAGGCCCGGGGTCCGGGCCGCTACTGCAGCGCGCGCTGCCGCACCCGCACGGACACGACGGCCGAGACGCCCGCCAGCCCAGCATCAACACGGCCAGGGAGACGGCCGTGACCACGGCGAAGCTCAACGGCAGGCTCCAGGTGAAGCCGGCCCGCACCAGCAGCCCGATGACGACGGTGCCGGTCCAGACCGTGAGCGCCGCCCACAGGCCGACCGGCTGGGCACGCACGACCGGGGTGGCCCACATCGCCAGCACGCCGAGCAGGAAGGGTGCAGCAGTGGCGAGCAGGCCGAGCAGGTTGTCGGGCTCGGAGTGGCTCATGCGGCCGATGGCGGCGAACACCACGACGGCGACGAGGTCTGCCACGATCGCGAGCGCGGGGATCCGCCGGGGCGACATGCCGTCCAGCGTAAACCGCCGTGGCAACCCCCGACCCGCGAATCAGCCGATCGCGCCCAGGAACCGTTGCGCGACCTGCACGGCGGGTGCGGAGGACGCACCGTCCACGACCAGCACGGCGAACGCCACGTCGCCCCGGTAGCCCATGAACCAGCCGTGTGCCCGGCCGTCGCCGGTGAACTCCGCGGTGCCGGTCTTGCCGTAGACCTCGCCGAGGCCCGCGAGCGCGGTGGCGGTGCCCTCCGTGACGACCGCGCGCATCATCGACCTCAGCTGTTCCAGCGCCGCCGGGTCGGGCGCCGCGGCGGGGACGGCGACCCCGGTGGGGCGGCCGCGGATGAGCTGGGGCACGACCGGGCCGCCCCGGGCCACAACCGCGGCGGCCAGCGCGACACCGAACGGGCTGGTGAGCACCTGCCCCTGCCCGAACCCGTTCTCGGCCCGCAGCACCTCGTCGGTGGAGGCCGGCACCGAGCCCGTGATGGTGGCCACGCCGGGCACGGTGTAGTCGGCGCCGATCCCGAGCTGCAGCGCGGCTGCCGGCAGGGCGCCGGGCTCGAGCTGCACCGCGAGCTGCGCGAACGTGGTGTTGCACGAGTGGGCGAACGCCGTGCGCAGCGGCACCGTGCCCAGGTCGAACCGGCCGGCGTTGGGCACGAGGCGCCCGCCGATCACCGTGGTGGCCGGGCACTGCACGGGGGTGTCGCCGGTGACGCCGTCCTCGGCCAGCGCAGCGATGGCCGTGGCCACCTTGAACGTGGATCCGGGCGGGTAGCGGCCGGTGAGCGCGAGCGGGCCCTCGGCGTCGGCTGCGGGGTTCTGCGCCACGGCGAGCACGTCGCCGGTGGACGCCGAGACCGCCACGAGCATGGCCTGCTGCACGACCGGCTCGACGGCGTCCTCCGCGGCGGACTGGATCGCGCGGTCCATCCCGACGGGGACCGTGTTGCCCGGCTGCGGCGCCTGCTCGGCGAGCGTGCGGACGCTGCTGCCGCTGGCGTCGAGGACCGAGACCGACCAGCCCGGCACGCCCTCCAACTGCTCGACGGTCTCCTCGCGGACGCCGGGGAGCACCTGGCGGCCGAAGTCGGAGTTGGGCGCGAGCAGGCGTTCCGACCTGGTGAAGCGGACCCCGGGCAGCTGGTGGATGGCGGGCTTGACCTGGGCGTAGTCGGTCTCGCGCAGCACCGCCACCGTGTAGGCGCGCCCGTCGGGGGTGCGCGCGGAGCCGTCGGTGATGGACTGCTGCGTGATCCGCGGGTCGAACTGGGAGAGCGCCGCGGCGAGTGCGCCGGTGACCGCCGGGAGGTCGCCCGTGGCGCGCCGGTCCAGCAGCACCGCCACGACCGGGGTGGCCTCGAGCAGCGGCGCACCGCCCCGGTCGACCACTGGCGCAGGCGTGGGCGCATCGGTGCGCACCGCGAGCCGCTGCCCGGCCGCGAGGTCGGGGTGCACGACGGTGGGCGCCAGTGCACCCGCCAGCCTCCTCCGTGTCGGGGGCGGCACGCAGCTCCAGCTCGCCGAGGTACTGCCAGCTGCGGTGCGGGCCCAGCTGCCAGGTGACGTCGACGGCCGCGGTGGCACCGTCGGCGTCGGTGCGGACCTGGCCGAGCGTGGCGGTGAGCCCGTCCGGGTCGAGCGCCTCCCGGGTGCCGGCGAGCAGCTCACCCGCCTGGGCCGGGTCTCGGTGAGGGAGGCGGCGCGTGCGTCGTCCCCCGTCGACCACGCGGCGAGGAACGCCGCGGCGGTGTCCTGCGGGCCGGGCCCGGAGAAGAGGCCACAGCCTGCCGTGGTGAGCAGCACGCCGAGCACGGCGGCCAGGGCGATGGTCGGGCGGGCGCGCGGCACGGGGGCGAGTATGCCGAGCACGGCCTACCGGGCCGGGGCGCGACACGGCGGGCCCGCCGCCCGGATCCGGACCGGGCTCGTCGAGACGGCGGGATCGGTCGCGGTCACGACACCCGGGCGCGAACACCGTGCAGCGCCGGGTCAGCGTGCGCTCGACGGTCGCGAAGTGGTTCGCGACGGCCCGCTCGATCCGGGTCAGCGTCTCCTCCGGCAGCAACAGCTCGCGGCCGATCCGATTCGGCCGCTCCCCGCCGTGCCAGCTCAGCACGAGCCGCCCGCCCGGCCGCAGCACGCGCCGCAGCTCGGTGATGCCGGCATCGAGGTCGGGCCAGATCGCGACGTTGTTGACCGAGACCACCAGGTCCACCGCGGCGTCGGGCAGGCCGGTCGCCGCTGCGTCCCCCTGGCGGATCTCCACCTGCCCGGACGCGATCCGGTCCGCCAGCGCCCGCACGGCGAGGGCCCGCATGTCGGGCGACGAGTCCACGCCGACGACGTGCGCGGCGCCGCGGGCGGCGAGCAGACCGAGCAGCGCCCCCGGCCCGTGCCCGACCTCCAGCACCGCACGGCCCTCGACCGGGCCCAGCAGGCCGAGCACCTCCCGCTGCTGCCCACGGTTGAGCAGCCGCATGAACCGCCCGCCCATGCGGCCGATCCGACCGGCCGGCAGCGCGAAGAGGGCGTTGGGCCTGGCGCCGGTCGCCCACGACGGCGGTGTCGATGCAGCCATGGCCTCCATGGTGGCCCGAACCCGCTCCACGCCAAAGGGGGTTCCGCCGAGCGCGGATGCCGGGCGCCGACCCCCGGCACCCGGGTCGCAGATCTCGATGGCCGGGTCGCCGGCGACCGGCGGTACCACCCCACCGTGGCGGGCGAGCCGGGACGGGCAGCTAGCATCGCGGCTCTGAGCTGACCTGACGATTCCGACGCGAGGAACAGGACGAGCCCTCCGACATGCAGATCCACACCACTCCGCTCCCCGGCTCGGCACTGGTCGACCTGAAGCTCCTGGAGGACGACCGCGGCTTCTTCGCCCGCGCCTTCTGCCGTCAGGAGTTCATCGACGCCGGCCTCGAACCGCTCGTCGAGCAGGCGAACATCTCGTTCAACCACAAGGCGGGCACGCTGCGCGGGTTCCACTACCAGCTGGAGCCGAACGCGGAGACGAAGTTCATCCGCTGCTACCGGGGCGCGATCTGGGACGTGATCGTCGACCTGCGCCCGGAGTCGCCCACCTACCTGAAGTGGTTCGGCGCCGAGCTCACCGAGGACAACCGCACCGCGATGTACGTGCCGCGCAACTTCGCGCACGCCTACATCACGCTCACCGACAAGGCCGAGGTCATGTACCAGGTCTCCACCGCGTACACCCCGGGCGCCGAGCGCGGCCTGCGGTGGGACGACCCGGCGATCGGCGTCGAGTGGCCGGTCCCGCCGGCGGTCATCTCGCAGAAGGACGCGGCGTGGCCGCTGCTCTCCGAGGTCTCGGTGGAGGCCCGCTGATGCTGATCCTCGACACCGCGCTCGCCCGCCGCGAGGCCGAGAACCGCCCGATCCGCGTCGGCATGATCGGCGCCGGCTTCATGGGGCGCGGCCTGGCCAACCAGATCATCAACTCGGTGCCCGGCATGCAGCTGGTCGCTGTCGCCAACCGCACCCTTGCCAACGCCGAGCGCGCCTACGCCGAGGCCGGGGTCGAGCCGGTCCGCGTGGAGAACGCCGACCAGCTCGACGTCGCCATCGAGAAGGGCACCCCCGCCGTCCTCGAGGACGCGTTCGAGCTGCTCAAGGCCGTCCACCTGGACTGCGTCGTCGACGTCACCGGCGCGGTCGAGTTCGCGCCCGGGTCACCGTTGCCGCCATCGACCGCGGCCTGCCGGTCGTCACGATGAACGCCGAGCTCGACGGCACCGTCGGCCCGCTGCTCGCCCACCGGGCGCGCGCGGCAGGCGTGGTGCTCACCGGGTGCGACGGCGACCAGCCCGGCGTGCAGGCCAACCTGCTGCGGTTCGTCAAGGGCCTGGGCGTCACCCCGCTCGTGGCGGGCAACATCAAGGGTCTCCAGGACGAGTACCGCACCCCCACCACCCAGAAGGCGTTCGCCGAGAAGTGGGGCCAGGACCCGTACATGGTCACGAGCTTCGCCGACGGCACCAAGATCTCCTTCGAGCAGGCGATCGTGGCCAACGCGTTCGGGCTCACCGTGCCGAAGCGCGGCATGAACGGCTGGGACCACGAGGGCCACGTCGACGAGCTCACCGGCCGCTACGACGTCGACGAGCTGCGCGAGAAGGGCGGCATCGTCGACTACGTGGTGAAGTCGAAGCCGAGCCCCGGCGTGTTCGTGCTCGGCACCCACGACGACCCGAAGCAGCGCCACTACCTGAACCTGTACAAGCTGGGCGAAGGCCCGCTGTACAGCTTCTACACGCCCTACCACCTGTGCCACTTCGAGGTGCCCAACTCGGTGGTGCGCGCGGTCGACTTCGCCGACGCCGCCCTCGCCCCGCCCGCGGCCCGCAGGTGGACGTCATCGCCACGGCGAAGCAGGCCATGAAGGCCGGCCACACCCTCGACGGGCTCGGCGGCTACGACACCTACGGCGTGGCCGAGTCCACCCCGGTCACCCGGTCGGAGAGCCTCCTGCCGATGGGTCTGGCCGAGGGGTGCGTGCTCACCCGCGACGTGGCGAAGGACGAGGCCCTCACCTACGCCGACGTGACGCTGCCCCCCGACCGCCTGGTGGACCAGCTCCGCGAGGAGCAGGAGAAGCTCTTCAGCTGAGCGGGTTCGACAGGGGCCGGGTTGCGTCGCAGCCCGGCCCCTCGCCGAACTCAGACCGCTGCGGGAGTGCGACGGGTGGCGAGTGCGTGGTCCACGCTGTAGCGGCCCGCGCCGACCGCGGCGAGCAGCAGGGCCGCCGCGCCGATCACACCGACGAGCTCCCAGCCACCGTCGGAGGCCATGACGCCGTTCCCGATGTGGACGATCAGCGCAGCGCCCAGCATGTCCAGCACCACGAGGACGCCCACGACGGCCGTGCCCGCACCGACCAGGAGCAGCGCGCCACCGACCAGCTCGACGATCCCGGCGTACGCCGCGGAGACGGGGGCGACCGGGACGCCCATGCCGGTGAAGGCCTCGGTGGTGGCGCCCAGACCGTTGGTGACGACCTTCTGCCAACCGTGCGCGATGAGGACGACGCCGAGCAGCAGGCGGGCCACCAGCAGTGCGCCGTCCCGGACGGAGGGGGGCAGCGTACGGATCACGGCAACGACTCCTCGATGTAGGTGAGCGTTGAACAGTTGCGCGTTCATCTTAGGTGAGCCTTTGTGATGGCGCGGTGTGATCCCCGGTCGGGGAGCGCGACGAAGTGCGTGGCCGGCTCCAGCCGGGCTGCATGATCGCCGGGTCGCGCGTCCACGGCCACATCCGGCCGCCCCGGCACCAGGCGGCCGATCACGACCATCAGACCTCCGGCTTGACCAGCAGACGGGTCCCGCAGAACTAGCCTTCGGCCTGCCGCCGGTGCTCGATCAACACCCCGAGACCGTCCAGCACGCGTTGGAGGCCGAACTCGAAGTGGTCGAACATCGAGTTGAACGCGCCTGCCTCGCCGACCTTCGTGAGCATCGGCAGCTCCCCCGCCACCACGGCGGCCCGACGTACTCGGACTGGATCTCCCACCACTCCTCGTCGCTGATGCCGGTGCGGTCGGCCGCCTGCATCGCCTCGATGGTGGTCTTCGCCAGGCCCGCGACGAACGAGCTGAGCATGACGACGGCGCCGAGCATCTCCTCCTCGGTGAGGCCGACCTCGTCGATCGCCCGCAGGGCGATGTCGGTGGACCGCATGGAGTTGGGGCCGAGCATCGGACGCCCGTGAGCGATCTGCAGCATCCAGGGGTGCCGCAGGTAGAGCGCCCATTCCTGGCGCCCGCACGCCTCCAGCCGCTGCCGCCAGCCACCCTCGACGGTCTCGGGGGCCGCGAGGTCCTCGCTGTAGACCTCGTCGACCATGAGGTCCACGAGCTCCGACTTGCCGGGGACGTAGCGGTAGAGCGACATGGCGCCGACGCCGAGCGCGCCCGCGATGCGCCGCATGGACAGCGCGACGAGCCCCTCGGCGTCGGCGAGGTCGATCGCGGCCCGCACGATCGACGCGACCGAGAGACCCGGCTTCGGGCCGCGGGTCGGCTCGGGTGCGCCGCCCCACATCAGCTGCAGGCTGCGCCGGACGGCGGCGCCGCCGTCCGGCCGATCAGCCGTGTCATGTGGTGACATTGCCCGAGATCCTAAAATTGGGTACGTTGTACTATCTGTGGTGTACAGCGTACACAGTGTAACTGTCCCTCACCCCGGCGGGTAGGCCACCGCCGCAGCCCTGAGGTGCTCGGCCAGCACCGTCGCCGCCGGGTTCCGGTCCCCCGCTCCCCAGGCCAGCAAGTGTTCCCGGCGGGCCCACCCATCCTCCAGCGCGCACACGTCCAGCCTGCGGTCGCCGTCGACGGCCCGGCGCGGCACGAGCGCCAGCCCGACGCCGGCCGCCGCGAGCGCGACGAGTACGCCGATGTCGGCGACGGTGGTGCGGAAGCGCACCGCGGGCGCGTGCGGGCCGAGGCGCTTCTCGATCCAGCGCCGCAGCGACGACTGCGCGTCGAGCCCGACCATCGGGTGCTCGGCCACCTCGCCGTAGGTCAGCGAGGTGCGGCCCGCGAGTATCCCCCCGGCCTGCCCGACCACCACGATCGACCCGTCGCAGAGCGGCTCGGTGTCGACGTCCCGGACACCCTCCTCGTTGTCGATCACCACGCCCAGGTCGGCCGCGCCGTCCGCGAGCATCCGCAGCGTGTGCGTGCTGCGGCTCTCGTGGACCTCGACGTCGACGTCCGGGCGCTCGCGCAGGAAGGTGACGAGCGCCTGCGGCACGAGCCAGTACATCGCGGCACCACCCGACAGCAGCGTCAGCGGAGCGGCCGGGCTGCGCCGGTAGCTGCCGACGGCGCCCTCGAGGCGCGCGGCGTGGGTCAGGACGTCACGCGCGTGGCGGGTCAGCGTCGTACCCGCCGGAGTGGGCCGCACCCCGCGACGCCCGCGGACGAGCAGCTCCACACCCGCATGGTGTTCGAGGGCTCGTACCCGCGCGCTCGCCGAAGGCAGACTGAGGTGCATCCGCCGCGCACCCGCCGTGATCGAGCCCTCTGCCACGACATGCAGGAAGAGCCGCAGGTCGTCCAGGTCGTACCGCATCCTCCCAGCCTAAGCCTGCGCCTGATGCTGGGTACGGGGATCGCGCATTGTGGAGCTCCCGGCGGGCGGGTGATCCTCGACCCGTGACCGCGCTGGTGCTCGTGCTGCTCGCCGGCGTCGCCGCCGGTGCCCTGAACGCGGTCGGCGGCGGTGGCACGTTCGTCGCGCTGCCGGCGCTCGTCGCCGCCGGGCTGCCTCCCGTCACCGCCAACGCGGCGGCGACCGTCGCGCTCGTCCCCGGCTCCGTGGCCAGCACGTGGGTGTACCGCCGGGATCTGGAGCCGGTCGGGTCGACCTCCACCAGGCGCTGACGGTGGCCAGCGTGGGCGGCGGCGCCGTCGGCGCGGTCCTGTTGCTCACGCTGCCGTCCGCGTCGTTCGACGCGGCTGTGCCGTGGCTCCTCGCATTCGCCACCGTCGTGCTGGCCTTCGGCCGCCGCGCCTGAACGCGGTGAGCACCGCGCTGGGCCGGCCCATCGGGATGAGCTCGCGGGCGCTGCTCGTCGGGCAGTTCACGCTCGCGATCTACGGCGGGTACTTCGGCGGCGCGGTCGGCATCCTCATGCTCGCCGTGTGGACCATCGGGGTCGGCCTCGACCCGGCCAGGAGCAACCCGATGCGGGTCACGCAGGTCGCCGCCGTCTACATCGCCGCGACGCTGCTGTTCCTGTTCGCGTCCGACGTGCTGGACGCACCGTTGCTGCCGGGCGCCATGCTGGTCGGTGCGCTGGCCGGGGGTGTCGCCGGTGCGCACATCGGCCGCAGGCTCCCGGCCCGGCTGCTGCGCGCCGTCGTGCTGGCCATCGCCGTCACCATGACCGTCCTCTACTTCCTGCGCGGGTAGCCGGCACCGCTACTTCACCGCCCCCGCGGTCAGGCCGGCGATCAGCTGCCGCTGCAGGACGACGAACAGCAGGATCACCGGCAGCGAGACGATCACGCCACCCGCGGCGAGCAGACCCCAGTTCACCGTGAACTCCGTGATGAAGAACTGCAGCGCCACCGGGAGCGTGCGCACCGCCTCGTCCTGCGCGAGCATCGCCGCGAACGTGTACTCGTTCCACGACACGATGAAGATGTAGAGCGCCGTCGCCGAGATCCCGGGGACGGCCGTCGGCAGCAGCACCCGCACGAAGGCGCCCAGCCGGCTGCAGCCGTCCACGCGGGCGGCCTCCTCCATCTCGACCGGCAGGGCCGCGAAGTAGCCGGTCATCATCCAGACCGCGAACGGGATCGTGAAGCTGCTGTACGCGACGATCAGCGATGCGTAGGTGTTCAGCAGGCCGGTGACCCGCATGATGTCGTAGATCGGGATGAGGATCAGCACCGTCGGGAACATCGGGATGACGAGGAACAGCGTCATGAAGAAGCGCCTGCCGCGGAAGCGGAACCGGGCGAACGCGTAGCTCGACGACATGGAGATGATCAGGCCGAGCACCGTGCTGCCGATCGCGACGATGAAGCTGTTGGCGAAGTAGCCGAAGAAGTTCATCCGCTCGAAGAGCATCACGAAGTTCTCGAGCGTCACGGTCGACGGGAGGTACTCCAGCGGGCGCACGAAGATGCGCGACTCGGGCACGAGAGACGTCTTCAGCAGCCACAGGAACGGCCCGATGGACAGCAGGATGACCGGGACCGCGAGCAGCCAGATCACGAACACGCTGCGGCGCCTGCGGGCGGCGGCGGCCGGGAGAGCTGTTGCCATGGTCAGTCGTCCTTCCGCATCTGCCGGATGTAGAGGTGCACGACGACCAGCAGGATCAGTGCGAGCAGCACGCTGACCGCCGACGCGTACCCGAAGTCGAGCCCGCGCACGGCCTCGAAGAACGTGACCACCGGGAGGGTCGTCGTCGCGAAGTTCGGCCCACCGGCCGTCATGATCCAGATGATCTCGATCGAGTTCGCGAGCCAGATGATCCGCAGGAGCGTCGTCGTGCGGATCGTGTCGATGATGCTGGGCCAGGTGATGTAGCGGAACCGCTGCAGGGCCGAGGCACCGTCGAGGTGGGCCGCCTCGTACATCTCCGCCGGCACCGCCTGCAGGGCCGCCAGCAGCATCAACGCGAAGAACGGCATGCCGTGCCAGGTCATCGCGAGCACGACGACGGCCATGGCGGTGCTCGGGTCGTTCAGCCACGGGACGCCCGTGTCGATGAGGCCGACCCGGATCAGCAGGTCGTTGACGACGCCGAGGTTGCCGTCGAGCAGCCAGCGCCACAGCAGCGCCACCACGGCGCTCGGGATCACCCACGGCAGCAGGACGGACGCGCGCAGCACGAGGCGTCCGGGGAACGCGCGGTTCATCAGCACCGCGATCGCCATGCCGACCACGAACTGGATCGGCAGCACCGCCCCGACCCAGATCGCGGTGGCCCGCAGCGCGCGCCAGAACATCTCGTCGGTCAGCGCCCGGACGTAGTTGTCCAGGCCGGAGAAGTAGACGTTGTCCGGCTCGCGCAGGTTGTAGTGGTGCAGGCTGTAACCGATCGACTGGGCGATCGGGAAGGCCACGACCAGCGCCACCACACCGCAGGCCGGGAGCAGCAGCAGGTACGGGAGCAGGAGATCGCGTGGCCGGCGGCGGGCCCGCCGCACCGGCGTGGCCGGTGGGGGGCCCGCCTGGCGGCGCGCCACGTCGGCGGTTGCACCAGCACTCACGGTCTACCGCACATCCTCGGCCAGGTGGCCGGCGAACTCCGCGCTGGGCATCTCCCCGGACAGGGCGGGCTGGGTGAGCTGCGGCCAGGTCTGCTCGGCCAGCCGCGCGTACCCCGGACGCTCGGTGAACGGGATGAGGTACGCGTCGGGGAGGCTGTCGATCGACACCTTCGCGAACGGGTTCTCCTGGAAGTACGGGTCGGCACCGACCGACTGCCGCACCGGCAGCCCGCCGTCCTCCGTGCAGAAGATCCGCATCGCCTCCGGGGAGGCCAGGTAGTTCACCCACTCCCAGGCGGCGTCGGGGTCCTGGCCGCCCGCGTAGACCGCGTTCATGCTGGGCCCGAACTCGGTCCACCGCCGCCCGGACGGCCCGACGGGCATCGGGACCGCCCGGATGTTCTCCGCACCCAGCGTCGAGACGAGCGTCTCCGACGACTTGATGTGGTGGATGGCGGTGCCGGTCACCCCGGCCTTCATGTTGTTCATCAGCTGCTCGAACCCGTCGCCCGACGCGGTGGGCGGCACGACCCGGTGCGTGCGCGCGAGGTCGAGGAACCAGTCGGTGCCCGCGATGTGCTCGGGCCGCTGGAAGACCGGGGCGCCGTCGGCTCCCCGCACCGCGTCCAGGCCGCCGAGTGACGCCAGCCAGATGAAGTAGTGGATGTGGCCGTGGGTGGCGCCGCGCAACCCGTACCCGTACCGGCCGGCGGCCGGGTCGGTGATGGCGCGGCAGGCCGCCACGAAGTCGTCGGTCGTCCGCGGCTCGGACAGCCCCGCGGCCCGGAACCAGTCGGGCCGGTAGTACAGGTAGCTCACCAGTCCGTACCACGGCATCGTGTGCAGCGGGGCGCTCTCGTCGCCGAGGCGGGAGCCCAGCACCGCGGTGGGGACGAAGTCGTCCTTGTCCGGCAGCGCGTCGAAGTACTGGTCGAGCGGGTGCAGCGCGCCCATCGCGGCGACGTCGGCGACGTTGTTGACGTGGATCGCCGAGGCGTCCGGCGGGTCGCCCGCGTTGATCGCGGCCAGCAGCCGCTCGTACACGGCGCTCGCCGGCATCAGCTCCACGTCGACCTCGATCGACGGGTGGTTCTCGTTGAACCGGTCGGCCAGGTCGTTCAGCACCCGGGACGTCGGGTCGTCGACCCACGCCCAGTAGCGCAGCCGCAGCTTCTGCGAACCGCCGGACGAGCCCGTGCTGCCCGTTCCCGGCCCGGGGATGCAGGCGCTCAGCGCGGTGCCGGCCGCGGCGAGTCCCGCTCCGCGCAGCAAGGTGCGCCGGCTGATGCTCGTCGTCGAGGCAGCCATCGTCACGCCCTCCCCGCCGTCGCGGCCGCGGCCGGTGAACCCGGCTCGACGTGGTCGGACCAGGAATGCTTGCGGCGGCGCCCCTGCGTGGACACCATCGCCCCGAACGGGAGCTCGTCCACCTCGTACCGCGCCGCGTCCGCGCGTAGCTCCATGCCGTGGCCGGGCCGGTCGCTCAGGGCGATCCAGCCGTCGGCGACGACCTGGTGGTTCTCGACGATCGCGTCCCACCCCGGCCAGACCAGCTCCACACCCAGGTGCTGCGGCATGACCGTGCCGATGTGCGCCATGAAGTCGCCGGGGCAGTTCATGGTGGCCACCGGCAGCTCGTAGGCCGCCGCGAGCTCGGCGACCTGCAGCGCCCCGGTGATGCCGCTCGTGTACTGGCCCACCTGCACGATGTCGACGGCCTCGCCGTGGACCAGTGGGAGGAAGTCCCACGTGCCGTTCAGGTTCTCGCCCGTGGCGACGGCGGTGCCGATCTGGCGGGAGACCGCACGGAGGCCGCGCACGTCCCACCGCCGCGTCGGCTCCTCGCACCAGTCCAGGTCGAAGGCCTTCTCGACCTCGCGGACGTACCGCACGGCCTCCTTCGGCGACCAGTACTCGTTGGCGTCGATGGCGATCCGGGCCGTGCGCCCGTCCTTGCTCATGGCCTGGCGCATCAGCTCGATCCGCCGCAGGTCGGCCTCGAGGTCGCGGCCCACCTTCAGCTTGCCCAGGGTGATCCCGAGGTCGGCCATCCGCCCGTAGAACGCGGTGATCTCCTCGTCCGGCAGCGGCATGTCGATCCCGCTCGCGTACGCCAGTACCTGACCGTTCGAGGCGCCGAGGGTCTTCCACAGCGGCTCGCCGTTCGCCTTGGCCTTGAGGTCCCACAGCGCGACGTCGAGGTGACAGATGGCTTCCTTGACGACCCCCTCGACGCCACCCTTGAAGGCGCGGTCGGCCATCCGCTGCCACAGCCCGCGGACGCCCGCGGGGTCCTCCCCCTTCAGCATCTCCGCGAACTCGACGACGGTCTGGCGGGCCGCCGGGTTCCCGACGCTGAGGCCGGTGAGGCCCTCGTCGGTCTCCAGCTGCACCGCCAGGACCGTGGCCCGGCTGCGCCCGACGGGGTCGTTGGCGTCGCCGATCGGGCGCCGGTAGGGAAGCTGGAACACTCTGGTCGTCACGCCGGTGACGGCAACCACGTCGTCTCCTCGGGTCGAGCCGCAGGCATCCCGACGGGTCTGAGCCCATGCGGTCTTCCTTGATCCGCGGCCATTAGTTACTAACTAAGAATCCCGCGAAGGCTAGATCGGACTCCTCTGAGGGGTCAATAGTTGCTATCAAACTTCCGGCGCGGGAGGATCGAGGGCAGTCGAGGGACGGTGGGGGCAGGACGTGACCGATGAGCGGGCCTATCGCCCGGGCTACCAGATCGCCGCGGAGCGGATACTCGAGCACATCCGCGCGGCCGGCATGAGCCCCGGCGACCGGCTGCGACCGAGAAGCAGCTCGCCGCCGACCTCGGGGTGAGCCACACGGTGGCGCGCGAGGCCGTCAAGCTGCTGTGCGCGCGCGGCCACCTCACCGTCCGCAAACGTGCGGGGATCTTCGTGGACCGGCCGGAGGACCGGCTACCGCCGGAGGTCTGGGGCGGCCTCCTCGTCGAGAACCTCGAACACGTCGAGATGCTGTTCGAGTGCCGCCGGACGGTCGAAGGGCAGACGGCGGCGCTGGCCGCCCAACGGGCGACCCCGCTGCAGGTCCGCGCGCTGCGGGAGCTCGCAGAACAGACCCTCACCGCCGCCCACCGCGACGACCCGGCGGCGTTCGCCGAGGCGGACGAGCAGTTCCACCAGGCGCTCGCGGAGGCTGCGCACAACACGTTCCTGGCCTCCATCGTGGAGACGGTCACGGCGCTGAAACGACGGGTGCTGACGGTCGGGCTCGGCGTCGAGCCCGGCGCCGGGATGCGTCGAGGCGCCGCCGAGCACCAGGCCGTCGCCGCCGCCGTCGCCGACGGGGCCCCCGAGGCGGCGGAGTCGGCGATGCACCGGCACGTGGACAACGCGCTGGCCGGGTACCGCGCCGAGGTGCAGCGCAACCTCTTCGCCGCCACCACCGCCACCCACCACACCAGCTGACCGGGGCGCCTCCTCAACCGCCGCCGGCGAGCGCGGCCTCCAGTTCCGCGCGCGTGGGCTGGGGTGGTCGCGGCGGTGGTCCGGCACCGAGCACGGCGCGGACCCGTGCGACGAGGTCGGGGTCGTCGTAGACGTCGGCGGGCGTGCCGACCATGCCCATCACCCGCCAGAGGGCGCGGAACGCGACCGCATCGAGCTGCGCGGCCGCGCGGAGCTGGCCGAACACGAGCCGACCCGCTGGAGGGCTCGGCGGCGCCGGCGCACCCTCCACGACATGGCGGAGCATGGCCACCCATGCGGCGTCGTTGGCCGCCTGGTCGGCGTACCACGGGGCGAGGTGCTCGGTGACGGCGCGGTCCACCGCAAGGGACTGCGCGTGCGGGTCGTCGGGATGGGCGATGACGGCGTCGGTGAGGTCGGCGGCGCCGCGTGCCGCCATGCTCAGCCCACGCGCGAAGGTGGGATTCGTGGTGCAGACGGCGTCGCCGACGGCGTGCAGACCGGGTGCCACCGGCGCGCCGTCCACGACGAGGCGGCGGAGCGTGTTGTGCAGCCCGCCCATGACGTGCACGTCGGTGATCGGATCGAGCGCGTCGAGCCACGCGGCGAAGAGCGGCACCGTTCGCAGCACCCCGGTGAACACCTCGGGGCGGCGCGCGGGGGTGAAGCGCCGGTCGGTGGCCAGGGGCGCGACCGCGATCTGCATCGTGCCGTTGTCCCCGCCCCAGATCCCCGCGACGAACTCGTCGAGGCCCATCACGACGCGGGTGGTCAGCGGGCCGGGCGGTGCGGTGTCGCGCACCCGGTACTGGCGGCTGTAGTAGGCCAGCCCGCACTCGGCGAGTGCCAGGTCGCTGGAGCGGGCACCGATGCGTCGAGCCATCGGTCGACCGGTGTTCGCCGCCCGGTGGCATCCACGACCAGATCGGCGGTCAGCTCGCCGTCCGGCGTGCGCACCCCGCGCACCCTGGGCGGGTCGCCCGGGTCCGCGACGAGCCCGACCACCGGCGTCCGGTACCGCAGCCGCACCCCCGGCTCGGCGGACGCGGCCCGTGCGAGCACCCAGTCCACGGTGGCGCGGCGGGTCATGACCAGGGTGAACGGCTCGTCGCCCGGCAGCGCGCCGCGGTCGGTGATGCCCGGCGGCATCTGGCTCACCAGCGGCGCTTCGAGGACGCCTGCGTCGAGCAGGTTCTTGTACACGTCGGGCAGCCGCTCGCGCATGATCTCCCGGCATGCGGCGAGCACCGCGTGCGGCTGCACGATCTGCGGCGCCGATGCGCGGAACGCACCGGCCGCCGCTTCCTCGACGCTCCCCGCGGGTGCGAGATCGTCCCGCTCCACGACGACGACGTCATGTCCGGCGCGAGCCAGCATCAACGCCGACAGCGATCCCGCGGCGCTGCCACCCACGACCACGACGCTCCTGCTCATCGAGCTCTCCCCCCGACGGTACGTCGATGGGACCGAGGAGCGTTCGGCTCGTGCTGATACACCGCGGACGGGAGCTGCCGCCGTCCGGGGCCTACTGTCCACCCTTTCGGAGCAGCCTCGGACGCGACGGGCAGTACGTCACCGTCACCGCCGCCACCGTGCGGTACTGCTGATCACCGCCGACAACGACTCGCCGATCAACGGCGACCACTAGCCGCGCAGCACCGCCTCGTGCCGCTCCGCGGCCATGGCGACCGCGGCGTCGCGGGCGGCGTTGGCCTCCTCGCTGGTCAGCGTGCGGTCGGGGGCGCGGAACCGGAGGGTGAAGGCCAGTGATCGACGGCCCTCGCCGACCTGCTCACCGGTGTAGACGTCGAAGAGGCGGACGTCCTCGAGGAGGTCGCCGCCACCGTCGTGCAGGGTGTCGGCGAGGTCTGCGGCGGGCACCGCCGCGTCGGCCACGAGCGCGACGTCGACCGCGATCGGCGGATACGGCGACACCCGAGGCGCGGGCCTGCGGTCGGACAGCGGGATGGCGTCGAGGTCGAGTTCCATGGCGCAGGTGCGCTCGGGCAGCCCGAGCGCCTCCACGACCTTCGGGTGCAGCTCACCCGCGTGACCGATGATCCAGTCCCCGACGCGCAGGGCCGCGCACCGGCCGGGGTGGAACGGCGCCAGCGTGGCCGCGGTGACCCGCAGCTCGACGCCGGCGGCCTGCCCGGCGAGCCGGGCGGCCTGCACGGCGTCGGCCCATCCGGCCGCGCGTCCCGGTCCCCACCAGCCGCGCTGCTCGCGCTCACCGGCGAGGACCGCGGCGGCGTGCAGCGGCTGCGCGGGCAGAGCAGCCTCGATCCGCGCCAGCTCGGCGTCGGAGGGGCGGCCGGTGACGTCCGGGTCGGGCATCGGTTTCGCCTCGGCGTGCGGCAGCACCACCTGCCCGATGTGGTACAGCGCGAGGTCGGACGCGCCGCGGGAGCGGTTGCGCACCAGCGTCTCGAGCAGCCCCGGCAGCAAGGTGGTGGCCAGCTCGCCGCGTTCGGCGTCCAGGGGGTTCACCACGTGGACGGTGCGGCGGCGCACGTCGTCGGCCGGAAGGCCGAACGCGTCCCACGTGGCGGGCCCGACGAACGGGAACGGCTCCACCTCGACGTACCCGGCCTCGGCAACGCCCGCGACACGGCGCGGCGCCGGTTCTGCCCAGGGGTGAGCCCGCGGCCTGCCGGCGCGGCGGCCAGCACCGACGGGATCGCCTCGTACCCCTCCAGGCGCAGCACCTCCTCCACCAGGTCGGCGGGCTGCGCGAGATCCGGCCGCCACGACGGCGGGAGCGCGACGACGCGGGCGCGGCCGTCGTCGCCGGTGACGAGGTCGACGGCGCAGCCGATCTGCGTGAGCCGCCGGACGGTGACGCCCGGCTTGTACGCGACGCCCGCGACCTCGTCGGGAAGGTTGATCGGCATCCGCACGGGCGGTTGCTGCGGAGCGGCGCCCGCGTCGGTGCGGCCCGCGGCCAGGGTGCCGCCGCCGTGCTCGACGAGGAGCTGCGCCGCGCGCTCGGCGGCCACCGGCGGCAGCTGCGGGTCGACCACGCGCTCGAACCGCTTCGACGCCTCCGACGGCAGCTTGTGCCGCCGGGCGGCCCGCGCGATCACGGCCTGCTGGAAGTGGGCGGCCTCGATGAGGACGTCGATGCGCCCGTCCTCCCCCGGCCCGGCGATCTCCGTGGACGCCCCGCCCATGACGCCTGCGAGCCCGATGGGGCCGGAGTCGTCGGTGATGAGCAGGTCGTCGGGGTCGAGGGTGCGCTCCGCGTCGTCGAGGGTGACGAGCTTCTCCCCCGCCTGCGCGCGGCGCACGACGATCGGGCCCGAGACCCGGTTGGCGTCGTAGGCGTGCAGCGGCTGGCCGAGCTCGAGCATCACGTAGTTGGTGACGTCGACGATCAGCGAGATCGGGCGCATCCCCGCGGCGAGGAGCCTGCGCTGCATCCACCACGGCGACGGCGCGGCGGGGTCGACGCCGTCGACGCGGCGGGCGACGAACCGGGCGCAGCCCGGGTCGGGCAGCTCCACCGGCCAGGCGTCGCCGTCGGCGGCAGGCACGTCGACGCGGGCGGCGGGATCGGCGAAGTCGATGTCGAGGGAGCCCGCCAGCTCGCGGGCGAGCCCGCGCACGGAGAAGCAGTAGCCCCGGTCGGGGGTGATGGCCAGCTCGACGACCGGGTCGTCGCGCCCGAGCAGCGGCAGCGCGTCGTCGCCGGGCTCGGCCGTGCCTGCCGGGAGCACCATGATCCCGGCGTGGTCGGAGCCCAGACCGAGCTCGCGGGCGGAGGCGATCATGCCGTCGGAGACGTGGCCGTAGGTCTTGCGCGCCGAGATCGCGAAGTTCCCGGGCAGCACCGCCCCCGGGAGCGCCACGACGACCAGGTCACCGGCCGCGAAGTTGGCGGCGCCGCAGATGATGCCGCGCACCTTCTCCCCGACGTCGACCTGGCACCAGCGGATCGGCTTCTTCAGCCCGTCGAGGACCTCGAACTCCAGCACCCGCCCGACGACGATCGGGCCGGTCAGCTCGGGGGGTTCGAGGACGTCCTCGATCTCCAGCCCGACGCGGACGAAGGCCTCGGCGGTGTCGTCGGCCGGCGGGACCTCGCCGACGTGCTCGGCGAGCCAGGACAGCGGAACACGCACTTCTTCGCCCCTCCGGACGGAATCAGACGCCGAACGCGCGGCTGAACCGCACGTCGCCCTCGACCATGTCGCGCATGTCGGGGATGCCGTTGCGGAACTGGAGCGTGCGCTCCAGTCCCATGCCGAACGCGAATCCGGAGTGCACCTCCGGGTCGATGCCGCAGGCGCGCAGGACGTTGGGGTTGACCATGCCGCAGCCGCCCACTCGACCCAGCCCGCCCCGCCCTTCTTCTCCGGGAACCAGACGTCGACCTCGGCGGACGGCTCGGTGAACGGGAAGAACGAGGGCCGCAGCCGGGTGCGCGACTGGGCACCGAACATGGCGCGGGCGAACGCGTCGAGGGTGCCCTTGAGGTGGGCCATCGTGATGCCGCGGTCGACGGCGAGGCCCTCGACCTGGTGGAACACCGGGGTGTGGGTGGCGTCGAGGGCGTCGGTGCGGAACGTGCGCCCGGGGCACACGACGTACACCGGCAGCTCGCGCTCCAGCAGCGCGCGGACCTGCACCGGCGAGGTGTGGGTGCGCAGCACGGTGCCCGAGTTCTCGGACTCACCCAGGTAGAACGTGTCCTGCATGGTGCGGGCCGGGTGGTCCTTGCCGAAGTTCAGCGCGTCGAAGTTCAGCCACGACGACTCGACCTCGGGGCCCTCCGCAACCTCCCAGCCCATCGCGACGAACACGTCGGCGATGTGCTCGGCGATCTGTGTGATCGGGTGCCGGGCGCCACGTGGGACGCGGTCCCACGGCAGCGTGACGTCGACGGCCTCCTCGGCCAGCACCCGCGCGTCGCGCTCCTCGACCAGCACCACGCGGCGGGCGTCGAACGCCTCCTGGGCCTGCTGCCGCGCGGCGTTGACGCGCTTGCCGGCGTCGGCGCGTTCGGGCCCGGGCAGCGAGCCCAGCTCGCGGCGGGCCAGCAGGATCGGGGCGCGGTCACCCAGGTGCGCCGGGCGCACAGCGGCGAGCTCCCCGAGGTCGGACGCCTCGGCGAAGGCCCGCTCCGCGGCCGCGACGGCGGCCTTCAGCGCGTCGGGATCCAGCAAGCTGGTGACGTCGAGGTCCGTGCTCTCACTCATGGTGGCCCCATCGTATGTGGCGCGGTCGGCGCCCCTGCCGCGCGGCCCGGGGAACCCGCACATCACCGGCGCGACGAGAAGGCTTGATCAGCAGGTCGGCGCGTTCTCGTCTCGAATTCGCGAGGCGCGGCCCCGGACGGCGACCGTTGCGTACAGGCACACCGCCGCGGCGGTGGCCAGGTTCAGGCTCTCCGCGCGGCCGTGGATCGGGATGCGGACGCGGTGGTCGGCGCGCGCCGCGAGTTCGGCGGGGACACCGTGCGCCTCCCCGCCGAAGACCCAGGCCACCGGCCCGGCGAGCACCGGCCGGGCGGCCGGTGCGTGCAGGTCCAGCTCGCCCGCCGCATCCGCGGCGAGCAGGGTGAGCCCGGCGGCGGCGCACGCCTCCAGCACGGCGCCGCGTCGCGGTCGCGGGCCAGCGGCAGGTGGAAGACGCTGCCGGTGGAGGCGCGCACCGCCTTGCCGTTGTGCGGGTCGACGGTGTCGCCCGCCAGCAGCACGGAGTCGGCGCCCACGGCGTCGGCCACCCGGATCACGGTGCCGGCGTTGCCCGGGTCGGTGATGCCGGCGCACACCGCCACCAGCGACGGGCGCTCGCCCAGCGCGGCGGCGACCGGGACGTCGAGCAGGTCGCACACCGCGACGAGGCCCTGCGGGGTGACGGTGTCGGCCAGCGATTCGGCGGCCCGGTCGGTCACCGGGCTGATCCGGGCTCCCGCGCCCGCGGCCGCCGCGACGAGATCGGGGTGCCGGTCGGCGGCCCCGTCCGTGACGAACAGCTCGCGCACCCGGGCGTACCGGACGGCCTCGCGGACGGCCTGCGCCCCCTCCACGAGGAACCGCCCGGCCCGATCACGGCCCGCGCGCCGCAGCAGCTTGCGGGCTGCGACGACGCGCGGGGTGCGTTCGGTGCCGGGCGGTTCGGCGGGTGCCTGAGCGCTCAGGCGGCGCTCCCGTTCTGCGAGGGCACGTTGGCGCGGGCGAGCTCGACGAGCGCGGTGAACGCGGCCGGGTCGCTGATGGCGATCTCCGACAGGTTCTTGCGGTCGACCTCGACACCCGCGGCCTTGAGGCCCTGGATGAAGCGGTTGTAGGTCATGCCGTTGGCGCGGGCGGCAGCGTTGATGCGGGTGATCCACAGCTGCCGGAAGTCGCCCTTCTTGGCGCGCCGGTCGCGGTAGGCGTAGTTCAGCGAGTGGAGCATCTGCTCCTTCGCCTTGCGGTACAGGCGCGACCGCTGCCCGCGGTAGCCGCTGGCCAGCTCGAGGGTGGTGCGGCGCTTCTTCTGAGCGTTGACCGCGCGCTTCACGCGTGCCATGAGGGTGTTCCTTCGTGTCGGGCCGGCGGCGGGTTGGCCGCGCCGGTCAGGCGGGAGGGGAGGTCGGTGACGACGCGCAGGCCGTCAGCGGCCGAGCATCTTCTTGACGCGCTTGACGTCGGCCTTGTTCACCGGCACGACGCCGGACAGGTCGCGCGTCTCCTTGCTCGACTTGACCTCGAGGCGGTGGCGAAGGCCGGTCTGCTGGCGCAGCAGCTTGCCGCGACCGGTGATCTTGATCCGCTTGGCGATCCCGCTGTGGGTCTTGTTCTTGGGCATGACAGTTCCGTTCACCGTTGACACCCCCGGGGGCAGGGGCATCGAGCTTGTCGTACCGGGCGTTCCGTGGAGCCGTCAGGCCTGCGGCGCCTCTGCCGACCCCGCGGCGGGGGCGGTGGCGCGCGGGCGAGCTGCCGGCTTCTTGTTCGGAGCGATCACCATCGTCATGTTCCGCCCGTCCTGCTTGGGTGCGGCCTCGACCGTACCCAGCTCCGCCACGTCCTCTGCAAGACGCTGGAGCAGCCGGAAGCCCAGCTCGGGCCGGGACTGCTCGCGACCGCGGAACATGATCGTGACCTTGACCTTGTTGCCACCCTCGAGGAAGCGCACGACGTTGCGCTTCTTGGTCTCGTAGTCGTGGGTGTCGATCTTCGGCCGGAGCTTCTGCTCCTTGATCGTGGTGAGCTGCTGGTTGCGGCGGGACTCCCTGGCCTTCTGCGCGCTCTCGTACTTGAACTTCCCGTAGTCCATGAGCTTGCAGACCGGTGGGCGGGCCTGAGCGGCGACCTCGACGAGGTCGAGCTCGGCCTCCTGCGCGAGCCGCAGGGCGTCCTCGATGCGCACGATGCCGACCTGTTCCCCGTTCGGTCCGACCAGGCGGACCTCGGGAACGCGGATGCGGTCGTTGATGCGCGTCTCTGTGCTGATGGGGTCTCCTCGTATCGGCGTCGTAGGGCGCGACGGAGCGAAGACCCGTGATACACCGGACGAGCCTGTGGCTCACCGGCGGACCGGACCCGGACATCTTCGAGATGGCGGGTGGGAGCGGGGCTCCGCTTGTCGCCCTGACGTGTTGAACAACGCACGACAGGGTGGTCGCATTCCGGAGGGTACCAGGTGCGTCCGCCGCTGCCGGTCTGGCCCCGGCACCCGCCGAGCCGGCACCATACGCCGTCACGCGGACTGGCCGAAAGTACGACGATGCCGGGCAGGAACCGGGCGTCCGGCCAGGTGTCGTCGGCGGACCGGTCCCACACGCTCATCAGGTGTCTCCTGATGATCTCCGATCTGGTCGGCCGCGTCTCGTCGCACTCGACGTGCTGCGCGGGTTCGCGCTGTGCGAGATCCTGCTCGCCAACATCCAGCTGATAGCGGACGGCGGCTCCGCCGTCCTCACCCAGCCCATGGGCGACTGGGACCCCTGGCTCGGGCTCCCGCTCTTCTCCCTGCTGTTCGGCATCGGGTTCTCATTGCTGCTGGACTCCGCGGCGGGCCGCGTCTCCCGCCCACGGCTGGTCCTGCTGCGCCGGCTTCTGGCGCTGCTCGCGGTCGGCCTCGTGCACATGCTGCTGTGGCCGGGCGAGATCCTGAACAGGTACGCCCTCATCGGCATGCTGGTCCTGCTGCCCTCGAGCTGGCTGCCGCGGTGGGCCGCGGCCGTCCTCTCCCCCGTGTTCGTGACGGTGGCGGTGATCGGCGGAGGTGGCCCTCTGCTGATCGCCGGCCTGTTCCTGCTGGGTTCGGCACTGGTCCGCTACGGGATGATCGACAGGATCGAGCGGTCCACCGCAGGGCCGCTCCTGCTGGGCCTGGCCTTCGCCGCGGGACTGGCCTCCACGCTGTGGGTACAGGCCGGCATGCGGGCACTGGGGGACACGGCGCGGCTGCCTCTCACCACCACCCTGGCCGATCTACTGCTCGCCGGTGTGTACGTCTGCGGTCTGCTGATCGTGCTCAGGACGCCGCTGCGACCGGCGCTGCAGTTCGTCTTCGCGCCGCTGGGCCGGATGGCGCTGAGCAACTACCTGACCGCGACGGTCCTCGTCCTGGCGGCCGGCCACGTCCTCGGCCTACCGATCGGCCGGTCCCCGGCGGTGGCATTCCAGGCCGCGGGAATCATCCTCGCGGCCCAGTGGCTGTTCTCCGCCCTCTGGCTGCGCCACTACCGCCAGGGCCCCCTGGAATGGTTGTGGCGCTGGGCCACCTGGACGAGCCGCCCACCCCTGCGCCGCGGCCCCGACCGTACCTTCGGCCGGTTGGCGTGCTGAGGGGATCTCGTAGCGTGAGCGCGTGGACCGGGTGAACTGGCGGGTCGGGCTCGTGGGCGACGTGGGACTCGGCGTCGTCTTCGCCGTGATTCTGGTCGTGACGGCGGACGCGATCGGCGAGAGCTGGGGCGGCCTCTACTGGCTGTTCGACACGGCCGCCGGGCTTGTGGTGTGCGGAATCGCGCTGCTGCGTCGGCGCCATCGGGCAGGGGCGGCGGCGGCAGGGCTGTCGGTCGCCGCGACCGCGCTCGCCGTCTCCTGGGCCACCGGGTTGCCGCAGGAGCCCGGTCCCGCGATGGCGCTGGCCGTGGCCGTGCTGGTCGGCGCCGCGGTGCGGACGCTCCCGGGCCGGTCGGCCCTCGCCGTCGCGGCGGCGGGGGCAGCGCTGGTTGCCGGCACCTGGTGCGCCGAGTTCCTCTCCTCCTCGGGGATCGCGGCCGTGACGACGCTCAACACAGCGGGATGGCTCGGCGCGCTCACGGTCGGGCTGTCCGGTCGACTACTGCACGCCCGCCGCCGTGCCGCCGCCGAGAAGGTCCGCCGCGAGGAGCGGATGGAGCTGGCCAGGGAGCTGCACGACGTCGCCGCCCACCACCTCACCGGCATCGTGGTCCAGGCCCAGGCCGCCCAGCTGGTCGCCCGCAAGCGCCCGGACAGGCAGGCCGGCCCGCTGGCCGACATCGAGGCGGCCGGCTCCGATGCACTGTGCGCGATCCGCCGGGTCGTCGGGCTGCTGCGCGATGGCGACGACGCGGTTCCCGTCCAACCCGGGTTCGAGCAGCTCAGCGGGATGGTCAGGCAGTTCGAAGGCCGCGGCGGGGCACCGGCGGTGCACCTCCGGGTGCCCGACGGCGAGCCGCTGCGGCCGTCGGAGGTCACCAGCACCGTCTACCGGGTCGTTCAGGAGTCGCTGACCAACATCGCCCGCCACGCCCCGGCGGCCCGCTCGGTCACGGTCGACGTCGCCCGGGACCTCCGGTCGGTCACCGTCGAGGTCACCGACGACGCTCCGGCGGCCGCGACCCGCTCCCACCGGGACGGGTACGGGCTGATCGGGATGCGTGAACGGGTCGAGGCCCTCGGTGGCACGCTGCGCGCCGGCCCGCACGGCGATGCCGGCTGGTCGGTCCGGGTCACCCTGCCCCTCCCCCCGTCCGAGCCCCGATGACCATCAGCGTGTTGCTGGCCGACGACCAGGCGTTGGTCCGCGGCGGCCTCCGCCTGATCCTCGAGGACCAGCCCGACGTCAGCGTGGTCGCGGAAGCCGCCGACGGCGTCGAGGCCGTCGTGATGGCCCGGGAGCTGCGCCCCGACGTGTGCCTGGTCGACATCCGGATGCCTCGTCTCGACGGCATCGGCGTCACCCGTGCGCTGGCCGGGCCCGACGTCCCCCGCCCGTTGCGGTCGTCGTGGTCACCACGTTCGACCTCGACGAGTACGTCTACGGCGCGCTGCGCGGCGGAGCGGTCGGGTTCATCCTCAAGACGCCGGCCCTGCCCTGCTGGTGGAGGCCGTCAGGGCCGCGAGCGTCGGAGACGCCCTGGTCTCTCCGTCGATCACCTTGCGCCTGCTGCGTCACCTCACGGCCATCGGAACGCCGACCACGAGCCGCCCTACGACGCCGCTGTCGGAACGGGAGACCGAAGTCGTGCGAGCCATCGCCCGAGGGCGCACCAACCGGGAGATCGCGGCCGAGCTGTTCATCTCGCTGAGCACGGTCAAGAGCCACCTGTCCGCCATCCAGGCGAAGCTCGGGGTCCGCAACCGGGTCGGGATCGCCGCATGGGCCTGGGAGAACCGCATCGCCGGTCCTGCCTGAGCAGCACCGCGATTCACCTTCGAGCCACTGTGGCATCAACGCTCGCTTGCAATGGCACCACCATGATGCCATCATGATGCCATGGATCTGACGCCGCACGTGGAGCGGCTGCGCTACGAACTCGGGATCGCCGCGGCCGCGGGCGGCGAGGACGCCGCGGCACTCGCCGACCGGCTGACGGCCCCGCTGGAGTCCGCCGTTCGGCTGGTGCTGCTGGAAGCACTGGCGGAGGCCGCCGACGAGATCACCCGCGAGCTGGCACCCGGCTCCGTCGAGATCCGGCTGCGCGGACGGGAGCCCGGCTTCGCCGTCACCCCGCCACCGGCCGACGAGGCCACCACCAGCGACCACGACGCCGCCGGCGCCCAAGGGGGTGGCGCCGGCGGCACACCCCCCGATCTCGGCGGCCCCGGGATCGACGACGGCCCGATGACCCGGATCAACCTGCGGCTGCCCGACACGCTCAAGGGCCGGGTCGAGGAGGCGGCAGGTCGCGAGCGGCTCTCGGTGAACGCGTGGCTGGTCCGCGCGGCCGCGGCGGCGCTCTCACCGGACCGGCGCGGCGAGCCCCCGGCCACGCGGCGCACCTCGTACGGGGGCAACAGCCTCTCCGGCTGGGTCCGCTAGCAACACCGCTCCTCCGCACCACATCCACCACTGAAGACACAGGAGGCTCTGCCATGCCCACATTCGCCACCCCGGACCCGATCGCGGTCACCCTCACCCTCACCGTCGCCGACATCCGGCTGCGGGCGAGCGAGCGCGCCGACACCGTCATCACGATCGGACCGCGCGACCCGTCCAACGCCAAGGACGTCGAGCTCGCGGAGCGCACCCGCACCGATTTCACCGACGGCCGCCTGGAGATCCACGCTCCGCAGCCGTGGCGGGTGCTCGGCCCGTCCCGGAACGCCGGGGCGCTCGACATCGAGATCGAGCTGCCCGCGGGCTCCGCCGTGCACGGCGAGGCGTGGGTCGCCGACCTGCACACCACCGGTGACCTCGGACGTTGCGACTTCGCCACCTCGATGGGCGACCTCACCGTCGACCGCACCGGCCCCGCGAAGCTGACCACGAACAGCCGGGTGACCGCGCACCGGATCGGCGGGACCGCCGAGATCAAGGCTGCCGGGGCCGTACGCATCGACGAGATCGGCGGCACCACGTCGATCAAGAACCTGAACGGCTCCACCCAGGTCGGCCGGGTCGAGGGCGAGCTCACCTGCCGGTCCGCGAACGGCGACATCACCATCGGCTCGGCGCTGGCCGCCGTGACGGCCACGACCTCCAACGGCAGCATCAGCGTCGACGAGATCGTGCGCGGCGACCTCACGCTCAAGACCGCCAACGGCCACATCGAGTTCGGCATCCGCCCCGGTACGGCCGCGCGGCTGGACGTGCACACGAAGTTCGGCCGGGTGCGCAACAGCCTCGACGCGGCCGACGGACCCGGCGAGTCCGACGAGGTCGCGACCGTCACGACCCGCACCTCGCACGGCGACATCGTCATCCGGCGCCCCGAGCCCCGGACCACCACGTGAGGAGCCACCCTCCTGCGGCCATCACCGTGCGCGGCCTGCGCAAGGCCTACGGCGAGAAGATCGTGCTCGCCGGCCTGGACCTCGACATCCCGGCCGGCTCGATCTTCGCCCTCCTCGGGCCCAACGGCGCAGGCAAGACCACCACCGTCAACATCCTCTCGACGCTGGTCCCCGCGGACGGCGGGAGCGCCCGCGTCGCGGGCCACGACCCGGCCACCGACCCCGACGCGTACGTGCGGCGATCGGCGTCACCGGTCAGTTCTCCGCAGTCGACGGCCTGCTCACCGGCGAGGAGAACCTCGCCCTGATGGCCGACCTGCACCACCTGGACCGGACCGAGGGCCGGCTTCGGGCCCGCGACCTGCTGAGACGCTTCGACCTGGTCGAGGCCGCCGCCGAGCCCGCAGCGGGCTACTCCGGGGGCATGCGCCGCCGCCTCGACCTCGCCATGGGGCTCGTCGGCCGCCCGCAGGTGCTGTTCCTCGACGAACCGACGACCGGCCTCGACCCGCGCAGCAGGCGCACGCTCTGGACGATGATCCGCGAGCTCGCCGCGGACGGCGTCACCGTGCTGCTCACCACGCAGTACCTGGAGGAGGCCGACCAGCTCGCCGACCGCATCGCGGTGCTCGACCACGGCCGGATCGTCGCGGCAGGCACGGCCGACGAGCTCAAGAGCCTCGTGCCCGGCGGCCACGTCCGGCTCACCTTCCCCGGCCCCGCGGCCTACGACGCCGCGGCACGCAAGCTCACCGGCGCCGTCCGGGACGACGCCGCGCTGGCGCTGCAGGTGGCAGGCGGCGCCACCGCCCACGAGATCCGCGACCTGCTCGATCTGCTCGACCGCCTCGGTCTCCGGGCCGACCGACTGACCGTGCACACCCCGGACCTCGACGACGTGTTCCTCGCCCTCACCGGGCGACCGGCCCCCGCGGAGGCGAGCTCCCGATGACCACCAGCACGACCACGGCAGCCCTCGCCCTGCAGGACTGCTCGACGATGCTGCGCCGCCAGCTGCGGCACCTGCAGCGCTACCCCTCGATGACGCTGATGCTCGTCGGGATGCCGGTGATCTTCCTGCTGCTGTTCGTGTACGTCCTCGGCGGCACGCTCGGCGCCGGGCTCGGCGGCGACCGCGGCGCCTACGCCACGTACGTCACCCCGGGGATCCTGCTGATGACCGTGGGCACCGCCGTGAGCGGCACCTCCGTCTCGGTGGCGATGGACATGACCGAAGGGATCATCGCGCGGTTCCGCACCATGGCGATCTTCCGGCCGTCCGTGCTGACCGGGCACGTGCTGGGCAGCATGGTCCAGACGATGCTGTCGGTGCTCGTCGTCGCCTGCGTGGCGGTGCTGGTCGGGTTCCGCCCGGCCGCGGGCGTCGGCGGGTGGCTGGGCGCCCTCGGGGTGATCGCCGTCTTCTCCTTCGCCCTGATCTGGCTCGGCGTCGCGCTCGGCATGAGCGCGGGCAGCGTCGAGACCGCGAGCAACACACCCATGCCGCTCATGCTGCTGCCGTTCCTCGGCAGCGGGTTCGTGCCCACCGACTCCATGCCGGCCGCGCTGCGCTGGTTCGCCGACCACCAGCCGTTCACGCCGGTGATGGAGGCCGTGCGCGCGCTGCTCATGGGCACGCCGGTCGGCGCGAACGCCGTCGCCGCCCTGCTGTGGAGTGTCGCCATCGCAGGCGGCAGCTACGTCTGGGCGATCCGCCGCTACAACCGCCGCTGAGAACGCCGCTGAACGGAGTCCCGCCATGACCGACACCCTCGCCCCACGCGTCACGGCCCTGCCGACCCGGCGCCTGCCCGACCGGCCCTTCGACCCACCCCCCGAACTGGCGGAGATCCGCGAGCGGCACCCGCTGGTGCGCATGACCTACCCCGACGGCCACGACGGCTGGCTCGCCACCGGCTACGGCGCCTGCCGCGCCGTGCTCGCGGATCGCCGCTTCAGCTCCCGCTACGAGCTCATGCACCTGCCGATGCCGGTGGCAGGCGCGCCACCCGAACTGCCGCCCGCCCCGGTCGGCGACCTCACCGGACTCGACGCTCCGGAGCACACGCGGCTGCGGCGGATGCTGATCGGCTACTTCACCGTGCGCCGGATGCGGGCGCTCACGGAGCGCGTGGAGGAGATCACCGCGGCGCAGCTGGACGCCATGGAGGGCGCGGGCGCGCCGGTGGATCTTGTGGCGGCGTTCGCGTCGCCGATCCCGGCCCTCGTGATCTGCGAGCTGCTCGGTGTGCCCGCCACCGACCGCGACACGTTCCGGCGTCACGTGCACACGCTGACCGACACGAGCAGCGCGGCCGAGGCGAAGGGCGCCGCCATCGACGCCCTCCACGCGTACCTGCTCGACCTGGTGCGGACCAAGCGCACCCACCCCGGCGACGACATCCTCAGCAGCCTCACCGGCACCGATCTCTCCGACGACGAGCTCGCCGGCACCGGCGCCTTCCTGCTCGGCGCCGGCCTCGACACCACGGCGAACATGCTCGGCCTCGGCACGTTCGCGCTGCTGCGCCACCCCGACCAGCTCACGGTGCTGCGCACGGAGCCGGAGGGCATCGATGCAGCCGTGGAGGAGCTGCTGCGCTTCCTGACGATCACGCACACGAACGTCCGTACCGCGCTGGAGGACGTGGAGGTCGACGGGCAGCTGATCCGGGCGGGTGAGACCGTCACGATCTCGATGCAGGCCGCCAATCGCGACGCCGCGCAGTACCCGGATCCCGACACCCTCGACCTGCGCAGGCGCGCCACCGGCCACCTGACGCTGGGCCACGGCATCCACCAGTGCCTCGGCCAGCAGCTGGCGCGCGTCGAGATGCGGGTGGCGTTCCCCGCGCTGTTCGCCCGGCTCCCGACGCTGCGGCTCGCCTGCGACCCCGCGGACGTCGCGCTGCGCACCGACTCCACCATCTACGGCGTGCACCACCTCCCGGTTTCCTGGTAGCGCAGCTTGCGTTGGAGCGCGCTCGAAGGCCTAGCGTCGTCGTCATGACCGCATCGGTGGACGCCGCGCTGGACCGCCTCCGTCGTCAGGACGCCGCGGTGCCCACCGCGGACGCCACGCTGACGATCGCCGAGATGGCCGAGCGCACCGGCGTGTCCGCCCACACGTTGCGGTACTACGAGCGGATCGGGCTGTTCACGGTCGCCCGCGACGCCGCGGGGTACCGGCTGTACCGGGCGGGCGACTACGCCCGCGTGGTCTTCCTCAACCGGATGCGGATGGCGGGGATGTCCATCCGGGACCTGCAGCGCTACATCGCACTCGTCGAGGAGGGCGAGTCGACCGTGCCGCAGCGGCGGGAGCTGATGCTCGCCCACCGCGAGGCGATCCGGGCGCAGATCCAGGAGCTCGTGTTCGCGCTCGAGACCGTCGAGTTCAAGATCGCCGCGTACGGCGGCAGCCCCGAGCCGTAGCCCGCTCGGCCCACCACCTTCACCCGCACTCCCCCAGGAGACACCCGTGTCCCTACCCACCCGTGCCCTCGGCCCCCTGTCCGTGAGCGCGCTCGGCCTCGGCTGCATGGGCATGAGCTACGCGTACGGCACCCCCGACCGCGGCGAGGCCGGCGCGACTCTGAACCGGGCCCTCGACCTCGGCGTCACGTTCCTCGACACGGCCGACGTGTACGGGCGGGGCGCCAACGAGGAGCTGCTGGCCACCGTGCTCGCCGACCGGCGCGACGAGGTCACACTCGCCACCAAGTTCGGCATCCTGACCGGCGACAACGGCTACCCGAACGGCGTCGACGGGAGCCCCGCCCACGCCGGCCGGGCGTGCGAGGCGTCCCTGCGCCGGCTCGGCGTCGACCACATCGATCTGTACTACCTGCACCGGCCCGACCCGAACGTGCCGATCGAGGAGACCGTCGGCGCGATGGCCGAGCTCGTCGCGGCGGGCAAGGTGCGTCACCTCGGGCTCTCCGAGGGCTCCGCGGACACGATCCGGCGCGCCGCCACCGTGCACCCGATCGCGGCCGTGCAGTCGGAGTGGTCGGTGTTCAGCCGCGACATCGAGCGGGCCGTCCTGCCGACGTGCCGCGAGCTCGGCATCGGCGTGGTGCCCTACAGCCCACTCGGGCGGGGCATGCTGACCGGCGCTCTTCCCGTCGAGCTCGCCGACAACGACTTCCGCCGCACCCTCCCCCGCTTCCAGGGCGAGAACCTCGACCGCAACCTGGAGCTGGTCGGCGCCGTGCGGGAGATCGCCGAGGCGCGCGGGGCGACGGCGGGCCAGGTGGCGCTGGCCTGGCTGCTCGCGCGAGGCGACGACGTCGTCCCCATCCCGGGCACGAAGCGCGTCCGCTACCTGGAGGAGAACGCCGGCGCACTGGAGGTCACCCTCACGCCGGCCGACCTCACCCGCCTCGACGCGCTCGAGCCCGCGGGCGACCGCTACGCGGACCTGACGTGGGTCGAGCGCGACACGCGGGAGGGAGCCCCGCAGTGATCAGACCATGATCATCGAGCTGGTGCGGGCGCGGCCGCATACGGCCGGGAACGCACTCAACTGATGATCACGAACCTCAGCTCGCGGCGGCCGCGCGCTTCCGGCGCGTGGCCGCCTTCGGCGCCGGCGCCTCCTCCGGTGTGACCAGGCCCTTCAGGAACTGGCCCGTGTAGCTCGCCGCGTTGGCCGCCACCTGCTCCGGCGTGCCCTCGGCGATCACGGTGCCGCCGCCGGAGCCGCCCTCCGGGCCCATGTCGATGACCCAGTCGGACGTCTTGATGACGTCGAGGTTGTGCTCGATGACGAGCACCGAGTTGCCCTTGTCGACCAGGCCGTTGATCACGTCGAGCAGCTTGCGGATGTCCTCGAAGTGCAGGCCGGTGGTGGGCTCGTCGAGGATGTAGATCGTGCGGCCGTTGGACCGCTTCTGCAGCTCCGAGGCGAGCTTGACGCGCTGCGCCTCGCCGCCGGACAGGGTGGGCGCCGGCTGCCCGAGCCGGACGTAGCCCAGGCCGACGTCGACGAGGGTGCGCAGGTAGCGGGAGATCGACGAGATCGGCGCGAAGAACTCGGCCGCCTCCTCGATGGGCATGTCGAGGACGTCGGCGACCGTCTTGCCCTTGTAGTGCACCTCGAGCGTCTCGCGGTTGTACCGGGCGCGTGGCAGACCTCGCACGGCACGTAGACGTCGGGCAGGAAGTTCATCTCGATCTTGATCGTGCCGTCGCCGGAGCACGCCTCGCAGCGCCCGCCCTTGACGTTGAACGAGAACCGGCCCGCCTGGTACCCGCGGACCTTCGCCTCGGTGGTGGAGGCGAACAGCGTGCGGATCTTGTCCCACACCCCGGTGTAGGTGGCGGGGTTGGAGCGCGGGGTGCGCCCGATCGGCGACTGGTCGACGCGCACCAGCTTGTCGAGCCCGTCGAGCCCGACGATCCGGGTGTGCCGGCCCGGAACCTGCCGGGCCCCGTTGAGCTTGTTGGCGAGCACCGTGGCCAGGATGTCGTTGACCATCGTGGACTTGCCCGAGCCGGACACCCCGGTGACCGCAACCAGGCACCCCAGCGGGATGTCGACGTCGATGCCCCGCAGGTTGTGCTCGCGCGCCCCGACGATCGTGAGCTTGCGCTTGCGGTCGCGTGGACGGCGGATGTCGGGCACCGGGATGGAGCGCCGCCCCGACAGGTACGCGCCGGTGAGCGAGGTGTCGTGCGCCTCCAGCTCCGCGACCGGGCCGCTGTGGACGATCTGCCCGCCGTGCTCCCCCGCGCCCGGACCGATGTCGACGACCCAGTCGGCGTGGCGGATCGTGTCCTCGTCGTGCTCGACGACGATCAGCGTGTTGCCCAGCGCGCGCAGCCTGCTGAGGGTCTCGATGAGCCTGCGGTTGTCGCGCTGGTGCAGCCCGATGGACGGCTCGTCCAGCACGTACAGCACGCCCACCAGGCCGGACCCGATCTGGGTGGCCAGCCGGATGCGCTGGGCCTCGCCACCGGACAGGTGCCCGCCGCGCGGTCGAGCGACAGGTAATCGAGCCCCACGTCGAGCAGGAAACCCAGCCGCGCCTGCACCTCCTTGAGCACCCGGCCCGCGATCGCCGCCTGCCGCTCGTCGAGCTGCATGCCGCCGAGGAACTCGGCGCACTCGGCGACCGACATCGCGGTGACCTCGGCGATGGACCGATCACCCTGGGTGCGATGGGCCAGCGTGACGGCCAGGACCTCGGGCCGCAGGCGCGCCCCCCGGCACGCCGGGCACGGCACGTCGCGCATGTAGCCCTCGTACCGCTCGCGCTGCGACTCCGACTCCGTCTGGTCGAGCCGCCGCTCCAGGAACGGGATGACGCCCTCGTAGTTGGCGTAGTAGGAACGCTCGCGCCCGTACCGGTTGACGTAGCGGACGTGCACCTGGTCCTGGGTGCCGTGCAGCACTGCCTTCTGCGCCGCGGCGCCGAGCTTGCGCCACGGCGTGTCCATCCGGAAGCCGACCGCGCGCGACAGCCCCTCCAGGAGCCGCCCGAAGTACTCCGCGGACTGCCCGACCGACCACGGGGCGATCGCACCGTCGGCGAGCGACAGCTCCGGGTCGGGGACGACCAGCTCCGGGTCGACCTCCTTCTTGATCCCGATGCCGGTGCACTCGGGGCACGCCCCGTAGGGCGAGTTGAACGAGAACGTGCGCGGCTCGAGCTCGTCGAGCGACAGCGGGTGGCCGTTGGGGCAGGCCATCCGCTCGGAGAAGCGGACCTCGCGGTGCGGGTGGTCGTCGTCGAGGTCGACGAAGTCGAGCACGACCAGCCCGTCGGCGAGCCGGAGCGCGGTCTCCACCGAGTCGGTGAGCCGCTGCTTGGCCGACCCCTTGACGGTGAGCCGGTCGACCACCACGGAGATGTCGTGCTTCTCCTGCTTCTTGAGCTTCGGCGGCTCGGTGAGCGGGTGGACCGTGCCGTCGACCATCACCCGCGAGTAGCCCTGGGCCTGCAGGTTGGCGAACAGGTCGACGAACTCGCCCTTGCGGGTGCGCACGACCGGGGCCAGCACCTGGAACCGGCTGCCCTCCTCCATCGCGAGGACCTGGTCGACGATCTGCTGCGGTGTCTGCTTCTCGATCACGTGCCCGCACACCGGGCAGTGCGGAACGCCGGCGCGGGCGTAGAGCAGGCGCAGGTAGTCGTAGACCTCGGTGATGGTGCCGACCGTGGACCGCGGGTTGCGGTTGGTGGACTTCTGATCGATCGAGACGGCCGGGGAGAGGCCCTCGATGAAGTCGACGTCGGGCTTGTCCATCTGCCCGAGGAACTGCCGCGCGTACGCCGACAGCGACTCGACGTACCGGCGCTGGCCCTCGGCGAAGATCGTGTCGAAGGCGAGGCTGGACTTGCCGGACCCGGACAGGCCGGTGAACACCACGAGGCTGTCGCGCGGCAGGTCGAGGTCGACGCCGCGGAGGTTGTGCTCGCGGGCGCCGCGTACTACCAGACGGTCGGCCACGGTGGGGAAGCCTCCTGAGATGCGGGTGCAGGGGCCGAGGACGGCCCCGATCCATGCTAAGCGCGGCCACCGACAGAACCGGCACGTCGGCCGGCGACCCACGAGCGACGACGAAAGGATCGCACACACGTTCGAACGCGGGTGCAACGCCCCCCGGAACCCGGGAGGCCTGGGCTTAGGCTTGCACAGTGGGTCAACCGAACGTGTGGTCCGTTGCTTCCCTGCCCTCGCCGGACGCCGATGCCGCGGACCTGGTCGTCAACGGGCTGGAGCTGAGCTGCGGCGTACCGGACGGCACGGCGGCCGAGCCACCGGGCCCACCCCGTTCGGTCTGCTCGCGGCGTCGCTCTCGGCGTGCACGGCCATGTCGGTGCGCACGTTCCTGCAGCAGTGGCGGATCGACCCGGGTGTGGTCACGGTGCGCGTCGGCGTCCACCCCGGCACTCCGCCGATGCTCGACCGGCACGTCACGGTGGACAGCGAGGTGAGCGTCGACCTGCGCCAGCAGCTCTCCGCGGTGGTTGCCAACACGCCGGTCACGGTTCTGCTGCGCGACGCGGTGACCATCCGCACCGTGCTGACCACGGGCTAGACGAGTGGTGCCGAACTGGGCCGGTGGGCGATCAGGGCCGGGGTGACGAGCCGGCCGGTGGCTCGTGATCCCCGGAAATGGTGCCGGGACGACGGACCTGTCGCCGTGCCACCCCTGTCGGCGATCGACGTGCGCATGATCGGCGGACGTGGTGTGAGAGCGTCACATCCAGCGCCCTCGAACCACTTCCGGTGATCATGCCGCATGGGGTGCTGGCCACGACGCCCGCCGCCCGGAGGGCGCTGAGGCACCGGCCGGACCGATCACGCGGCATGATCGGTCCGAGATCAACGGGACGGCCCATCCTGCGGCGCTCGCGGCGATCTCGGAACGATCAGGCCACGCCGAGCAACCGGTACGCCGTGTCCGGGTCCCGCCGGAACTCCGGCGTCGGCACCCGGTGCACGAGCACACCCTTCTCCATCACCGCGATCTCCCCGGCCACCGCGAACGCCAGGTGCAGGTCCTGCTCGACGATCAGCACCGCCACCCCCTCGTCGCGCAGGGTGCCGACGACGGACGCGATCTGGTCGACCACGGCGGGCGCGAGCCCCTCGGACGGCTCGTCGAGCAGCACGAGCCGCGGGTTCGTCAGCAACGCCCGCGCGACCGCGAGCATCTGCTGCTCCCCGCCCGACAGCTGGCCCGCAAGGTGCTTGCGGCGCTCGCCGAGGCGGGGCAGCAGGTCGAGCACGGTGCCGACGGTCCAGGTGCCGCGCCGGGAGCGCGCCGAGAGCGCGAGGTGCTCGGCCACGGTCAGCGTGGCCCACACCCGCCGTCCCTGGGGCACGAGCGCCACCCCGGCACGGGCGATCCGGTCCGGTCGCTGCCCGGCGAGCTCCGCGCCGTCGAGGAGCACCGATCCCGCGCTCGGCGGCACGAGCCCGGCCAGCGTCATGATCAGGGTGGACTTGCCGACCCCGTTGCGCCCCAGCAGCCCGAGCACGGCACCGGCGTCCAGCGAGAGGTCGACGCCGTGCAGCACGACGCCCCGGTCGTACCCGGAGACCAGCCCGCGGACCTCGAGGAAATTCTGCGCCGATGATTCGCTCGCAAGCTCGCTCATGCCGTGAACAGCTCCTCCCGGCGGCCCGCGCCGAGGTAGGCCTCGCGGACGGCCTCGCTCGCGCGCACCTCGTCGGGGGTGCCGGACAGCAGCACCCGGCCCAGGTGCAGCACGGTGACGGAGTCGGCGAGGGAGAACACCAGGTCGAGGTCGTGCTCCACGAACAGCACCGTGATCTCCGCCGGGAGGCCCGCGAGCAGCTCCACCAGCCGCGCGCTCTCCGCGGGCGACATGCCGGCCGCGGGCTCGTCGAGCAGCAGCAGCGACGGGCGGCAGGCCAGCGCGAGCGCCACCTCCAGCTGCTTGCGCTCGCCGTGCGAGAGGGCCGGGACGGGCACGTCGCGCCGCTCGGCGAGGCCGACCTCGGCCAGCAGCTCCCCGGCCCGCGTCCACACGGCGGGGCGCCTGCGCGGCAGCGGCGAGATCCGGCCGCCCTCGTGCCGCGCCGCGGCCAGGGCGACCGTCTCCGCCGCCGTCATCGACCCGAAGAGGCTCGCGTGCTGCATCGTCTGGCTCATCCCGAGCCGGCAGCGCGCCACCTCCGACAGCCCGGTGACGTCGCGGCCCGCCAGCTCCACAGCGCCGGAGTGCGCCCGCATCGTGCCGCTGACCAGCTTGAACAAGGTGGACTTCCCGGCACCGTTCGGCCCGATCAGCGCGTGCCGTGCGCCCGTCCCGACGGCGAGATCGACGCCGTCGACGGCCTTGAGCGCCCCGAACGAGCGGCTGAGGCCGGTGCACCGCAGCGCCGTCACGACGTCCCCCTCCGCCGCAGCCGGACCCCCGCCGCTCCGCGCGGCAGCAGGTAGACGACCAGCACGAACACCGCCCCCAGCAGCAACGTGCCGTGCCCGCCGAGGCTGGGGCCCAGCGCGTCCCGCACCAGGATCACCAGCGCCGCGCCGAGGCACGCACCCCACAGCGATCCGGCTCCACCGATGACCACGGCGAGCAGCGCGAACGCCGCCGTCAGGAAGCCGATGTCGGGCAGGGCGACGAACCGCGCCTGCGCCGCCAGCAACGACCCCGCCAGCCCCGCGACACCGCCCGCGAAGACGAAGACGGCGTACTTGTAGAGCGCCGTCGGGTAGCCGATCGCCCGCATCCGCGGCTCGTTGTCGCGGATCCCGCGCAGCGCCGTCCCGAACGGCGACCGCGCCACCAGCCACACCAGCGCGAACCCGAGCAGGAACACCGCGAGCACGTACCAGTGGACGAACCCGGCGTTGGTCAGCGGCGCGCCCGCGATGCGGACCGACGGGATGCCGATCAGGCCGTTCGCACCGCCCGTGACCGAGTCCCACGTGTTGGCCAACTGGTGCATGGTCTCGCCGATGGCGAGGGTCAGCATCAGGAAGAACACGCCCGCGCTGCGGACCGTGATCCACCCGGTGAGCGCGGCCGCCACCGCCCCGACCGCAGCCCCGGCCAGCAGCGGGACCGGCGCCTCCGCCGTGACGTTGATCGACACCCAGCCCGCGGCGTACGCGCCCGCGCCGAAGTAGGCCGCGTGGCCGAGCGACGGGAGCCCGGTGACGCCCACGAGCAGGTCGAGGCTCACCGCGAAGAGCGCGAACACGAGGATTCGGGTGAGCGTGGTGGTGGCGAACGGGGCGAGGAACAGCGGCACCGCCGCCAGCACGACGACGACCACCACCGTGACCAGCCCGGTCCACCCCCGCGGCGCCCGCGGCGTGACCGCCGCCGCGCCCCCCGGAACGGCCGGTGCCTCCACCGCCGTCACCGGGCGCCCACCGCGGCCGGCCCGCCGAACAGGCCCTGCGGCCGCAGCACCAGCACCAGTGCGAGCGCCGCGAAGAGCACGAACGAGGCCAGCTCCGGCAGCAGCACCCGGCCGAGCGTGTCGACCTGGCCGATGATCAGCGCCCCGACCAGCGCGCCGCGCACCGAACCGAGCCCGCCGATCACGACGACCACCAGCGCCAGGATGAGCACGGTGGCGTCGAGGCCGGGCCGGGCACCGTAGACCGGCCCGCCGAGCACGCCCGCGGTGGTGGCGAGCAGCGACCCGACGGCGAACACCGCCGTGGTGACGAGCCGGTTGTCGATGCCGATCGTCGCCACCATCTCCCGGTCGGCCACCGTGGCCCGCACCAGCGCGCCGACCCGCGTGCGTTCCACCACCAGGTACACGGCGACCGCCAGCACCGCGCCCACCCCGATCAGCACGAGCCGGTAGGTCGGGTAGACCACGCCGAGCACCGTGACCGAGCCGTCGAGCGCGGGCGGCGCGGCCGCCGACAACGGGTCGTCCCCGAACGCGATGATCAGCAGCTCCGCCACCACGAACGCCACACCGAGCGTGAGCAGCGCCTGGTCGAGGTGCGAGCGGCGGCGCAGCGGGGCCGTCATCAACGACAGCACCGCGCCGGCGACGAGCCCACCCACCGCGGCGATCCCGAAGGCGGTGAGGAACCCGCCCCAGCTACCGGAGAACGCCGCCCCGAGGTAGGCCCCGCCGAGGAACAGCGCCCCGTGGGCGAGGTTGAGCACGTCCATCATCCCGAACACGAGCGACAGCCCCACCGCCAGGATGAACAGCAGTGACCCGATGGCGAGACCGTTGAGGACGCTGACGAGCATCAGACCGCCGCTGGCTGGCTCTGCGGGCCGAGGTCCTCGACCACCGCGTTGACGAGCGTGCCGCCGATGTCCTGCACCTCGCGCAGGTAGACGTTCTGCCGCGGCGTCTGGTTCTCGAACGTCCACGGCCCGCGCGGGCTGTCGTCGACCGTGCCGATGCCGCCGAGCGCCGCGGACAGGGCGTCGCCGTCGAGTGCGGTGGCGCTGCCCAGCGCCCGGTTGAGGACGTTCGCCGCGTCGAAGGTGGCCATCGAGAAGCAGCTCGGCGCCTCGCCGTGGGCCGTGGTGTAGGCGTCGACGAACGCCTTGTTGGCCGGGATGTCCAGCTGGTCGCTGTAGTGCAGCGTGTTCTGCACGCCGACCGCGGCGTCGCCCTGCTGCGGCAGCACGTTGCCCTCGGTGAGGAACCCCGAGCCGTACAGCGGGATCGACTCCGCCAGGCCGAACCGCGCGTACTGCTGGACGAAGCTGATCGCCTCCGCCCCCGAGTAGAAGCAGAACGTGGCGCGGGCGCCGGACCCCTGGATACCGGTCAGGAACGGCTGGAAGTCCGTCGTGGACCCGAACGGCGTCTGGGCCGAGCCGACCACCCGCCCGCCGCCCGCCTCGAACGTCTTCGTGAAGTGGAGATGACCTCGGTGCCCGCCGCGTAGTCGGGCGCGATCGCGTACACGCCCTCGCCGAAACCGGACTCGGCCAGGTGGGTGCCCATCGCGGCCGAGATCTGCCCGTTCGTGAAGGAGGTTCGCCAGATGTACGGGGTGCGGCCCGCGCCCGTGATGTCCTCCGCGCCCGCGTTCGTGACGATGAGCAGCTTCTTCGACTCGTGCATCAGGTCGCGCACGCCGAGCGCGACCGCCGAGCTCACGATCCCGACCACCACGTCCACGCCGTCCTGCTGCAGCACCTTCTGCACGGCGGGCACGCCGGTCTGCGGGCTCTCCCCCTCGTCCGCGAGCACGGTCTCGACGCTGCGGTCGCCGAACGTGCCGCCGTTCTGGTCCAGCCAGAGCTGCCAGCCGCGCTGCATGTCCGTGCCGAGGGCCGCGTAGACGCCGGACTGCGGGACCACGAGCCCGACCTTGACCGTGCCCCCGCCCCCGCCTGCGGCGTCCCCGCCGTCCGATCCGCCGACGCTGCTGCCGCAGGCCGACAGGATCGGCACGGACGCTGCCGCACCGAAGAGCCCGAGAAGGCGTCGCCGGGTGAGCGGGTAGGGGTCCATCGCGGCAGCTCCTCGTTGAACTCGTCACGCTGGGTCGAGTGTCGACGGATCGTTGTCGAGCGACCGTTCCGCTGTCAACGATTCGGATGAACCGCGCATCGCACCGCGATCCGATCGTGACGCGCCCGTACCACCACTAGTCTGACGGGGTGGACGTCCTCGACAGCTACTCCGGCCACGTCGACCCGGGCGGCGCAGCCACCCGCCGCGACCTCGATGCCGTCACCATCACCAAGATCTCGGTGGGCACGATGGACAACAACGCCTACCTGCTCGTGTGCCGCGCCACGAACGAGGCGCTGCTGATCGACGCCGCCGCCGAACCCGACCGGCTCGCGGACCTCGTCGGCGCCGACGACAGCCGCCCCGAGCTCAACCACCTCGTCACCACCCACCGCCACCACGACCACTGGCAGGCCCTCGGCGCCGTGGCCGGCATGTTCCAGACCCGCCAGATCGCCCCCCCCCCCCTCGACGCCCCCGAGCTGCCGATCCCCATGGACGAGCTCGTGGAGAACGGCGACACCGTGCGCTTCGGCGACATCGAGCTCGAGGTGGTGCACCTGCGCGGCCACACCCCCGGCTCCATCGCGCTCGTCTACCGCGATCCGGCCGAAGGCGGCCACCCGCACATCTTCACCGGCGACTCCCTCTTCCCCGGTGGTCACGGGAAGACCGCGACCACCGAGGACCACAACCAGCTCATGGACGACCTGGAGGAGCGCGTCTTCGGACCGCTCCCGGACGAGACGTGGGTCTACCCGGGGCACGGGGACGACACGACGCTCGGCACGGAGCGTCCCCACCTCAGGGAGTGGCGCGAACGGGGCTGGTGACCAGGACAGTCGGCGGCGGCTGTCAGCGAGCCAGCGGGAGTGGGGCGAGCGTCAGGACGGGCGCTGTCTCGGAGCCGAACCACACGATCAGCCGGTAGCCGTCGACACGCGCGTCCGCATCCGGCATCGCCCCGGCCGTGGCCGGCCACGGCTCCTTCAACTCCTCCGCGAACACATCCTGGACGGCACTGATTGCGGACCGAGTGACCGTCTCGATGTTGGGCTCGGCGTCATCCTCGAGAATCTCGGGCGCGGCCGACCCACCGACGACCGATCCCCCGCGGCTCACCGTGATACGGCTTTCGACGGACACGACGCTGAACCCGTCCGGGGCGACGTCGTCCAGCCGGGAGGCCAAGGCAGCCGCAAGGTCATGGGATGACACAGCCATTGGGGACACTCTGTGAGGTCCTTCCCTGCGAGTCGGTGTGGGTGATGTCGAGGCGAAACACCGCACCTGGCCGCGAGTCCCGCGGACTGACGCTACCGTGCGGGTTGTAGTTCTGTGACTTCTTGTCGACCAGGCGCTTGTCGACGTACACCAAGGCGATCCAGAGCCCGCTGTTGTCCGTGTGGTCCTGGACGTTCCATGCGATGGTGCGACTGGGACTCGTTCGAACGTTGATGACGCCCGCGTCACCCACCCACTGGTGATCGACGCAGGATGGCAGGTCTTCTGCCACCGCTGGGGTGGCGACCGTTAGGACGGTCACGGCAGCAAAGACAAGAACAACGGAACCGCGTCGGACGGCACGTGCAAGCATCTTTCCCCCAGGGCCAGTGGATCTACGGGCGGAACGTATGAGCCCGTCGAGATCCCATGTCCCGATTGGGAGGACATCGCCCGAATGGACGATCACCCGGGCACGTGGTCCCGGCAGCGGCCCCCCGGGCACTCTGCCGATCCCGAGCCCCGCGCTACCCACCAGCGCAGTTGTACCCGCGACGTGCCGCCGCGCTTCCCCGGCGGCCACGGGAGGACGGCCACCACCGAGGACCACGTCCAGCTCATGGACGACCTGGAGGAACGGGTCTTCGGGCCGCTCCCGGACCAGACGTGGTTCTACCCCGGCCACGGCGACGACTCGACCCTCGGAGCCGAGCGGCCCCACCTCGCGGAGTGGCGCGAGCGCGGGTGGTGAGCTGACCGACCGGCAGATCCGCTCGCACCCGGCTGCGGTCAGCGCGTCGTGCTGACCGTCTGCGTTCTGGTCGGCGGTGCTGACCCGGGCGTGCTCATGCCACGTCCTCTGCGTTCAGGAGGCCCGCGACCTCGGCGAACGCCCGGCGCAGGTCGACCATGCGGGCCTGTCGCACGGCGGGGTCCGGGTGTCGGAACGCGGTCCGGCTGGTGTGGAAGGTCTCGACGACGGTCAGCCGCCGGGCGACGGTCGGGTGCTTCGAGCGGAAGCGGCGCCAGCCGTCCCGCGCGAGCCCACCGTGCAACATCACGACGCGAAGCCGGGGTGCGAGCTCGATGAGTCGTCGCAGCGGGTCGACGGCGGCATCCAGGTCTGCCGCGGCGACCCGGCGCTGGCCGCCGTGGACATACCAGGGGTAAGCGTTCCACGGCAGGAGCTCCCGGTACGGGATGTCTGCCTCCGCGAGCAGCGACGCATGCAGCTCAGCGGACGGATCGTCGTTCTCGCAGCAGAGCATGCCGCTGCCGGCGCTGTGGTACGTCATGGGTCCGGGGTCCTGAAAGACGCTGAGCACGCGCGCATGCACTCCGCCGTACATGGGGGCGAGATAGGGCATCCATCCGCGGCCGGGCACCTGTCGCAGCTCGTCGATCAGCCCGGTGAACGGCGCGATGTGCGGATCTCTGAGCCGGGCGTGCTGGGCGTCGCGGAACGCACGGTCACGCATGCGTCGGAAGGGCACGGCGCGGATGTCGCACGAACGTCCCCGGCCGTTAGCGCGAGACATTGATTCCGAACACGGGTCGTGCGACGCACCCGAGCGAGATCATGAGCTGCTGTCGCGCAGACGATCCCCGGCGGAGGGCACATGCCGACGCTTGCACATCAACCAAGGGCCGATGCCCTGACCTGCGAGAACCCGGCGACCGCTCGACGCGTGCTCGGCCGGCCTCCGGTCAGCCGGGGCCGCTCGTTCCTCGACCACCGCCCCGTGGGCGCGTCAGGCCAACCGCCTCCAGCCCGTGCGACGACGGCTCGACTCGAACGGCATCGCCTGGTACTCCACCTGGAGATCGTGATCATTCGTCATGCGGCGGCGGCCGCCACGGTGATCGGCAGGAACGGGACATGGGCTGCACCGGTGCAGCGGATGTCCCGTTCTCACTGATCAAGGGCCTGCCGGGGCAGAGGGCGGGAGTCTCGCGGTACTCCCCTCGCCGGAGCTGGGGTGCCCGAGCTACAACGCGCCCCCTCGCCCCGAATGCCGGCCTTCCGGGGCGGCGGGCGACCTCTTTCAGCCCCGGAGCGCTTCCTCCGCCATCATGTGTCCGGGCACACACCGTGGGGGGGATTCATGGAGCCGGTGACGTTGATCGCGGCTGCGTTGGCGGCCGGGGTGGCCGCGGGAGCGCAGGACACCGCGGCGGAGGCGGTGAAGGACGCCTACAACGGCTTGAAGACGCTCGTCGGTCGCCGCCTGGCCGGCCGCTCCGACGACGAGAGCGTGCTCGAGCGACTCGAGCTGCGCCGCAGCAGTGGCGCCCGACGCTCGAGGCCGAACTGGTCAGAGCCGATGCCGGTGCGGACACGGCGGCCGTCGACGCAGCTCGACGGCTGATGGCCCTGCTCAACGCCCCCGGCGCCACCGCCACCACGCCTCACATCGACCTCCGGGGCGCGCAGGGCGCGCAAGTCGTTCACGGGAACGTCCAGGCCAACACGTTCGGATCCGGCCCAGCGTCCTCGGCCCAGTAGCTCAGGCGCACCTGAGTCCACCTCGGAACGCACCTCGGCGGCCAGAATCATGGACCCGGATCGTGTCGACCGTGGCGTACCCGCTGCCGGCGGGCAGGACAGCGGGACCACGCAGCCCGACCTCGTCCTCCAAGGTACGCAGGTCGGACCGCTCAACACGCAGTACAACAACTACTACTACGCAGGCGGCGCGTCGCCGTCCGCGACCAGCCGCATCTGGTCGGCCCGGGCGCATCCGCACGCGTTCATCGGTCGAGAAGAGTTGCTGTCACGGATCGCGGACACGGCCGGTTCCGCGGTCACGGTGCTGCACGGCATGGGCGGGATCGGCAAGTCCAGCATCGCCGTCGAGTACGCCGATCTCCACCGCGATGACTTCGACATCGTGTGGTGGGTGCCGTCGGAGGACCCGGATCGGATCCCGCAGAAGCTCGCCGATCTCGCCCGTGCTCTGGGGCTCGTCGACCCCACCGACTCGGTCGACACGGCGACGGCACGCCTCATGGGGGCGCTCACCGAACGGGACCGCTGGCTCCTGATCTTCGACAACGCCGAGCGCCCTCGCGACCTGGCGTCCTTCCTGCCACCCGGCCCCGGGCAGGTGCTCATCACCTCCCGCAACCCGAACTGGCACGGCAGAGCCACCCTGGCGGTGAGCAGGTTCAGCCGGGAGGAATCCGTCGAACTCCTCACCGGACGCGCACCCGAACTCAGCAAGAAGGACGCTGCTCTCCTCGCGGAGTCGCTCGGCGACCTCCCGCTCGCCGTCGAGCAGGCCGGCGCCTACATCGCCGACAGCGACCTGGACACCGACGCCTACATCCGAGCGCTCACCCAACGCCCGGACCAGCTGTTCACCAGGGTCGGAGACAGCGACTACCCGACCGCGATGACCCTTTCGTGGACGATGGCGTTCGACCGGCTCGCTGCCGACAACCCCGTCGCATTCGATGTGCTCGCGCTCATGGCCTGGATGGCGTCCGAACCGGTCCCCATCGGCCTGCTGAGGGACCGACCCGATGCCCTGCCCGGACGGCTGCGGGTCGTCGCCGACGATCTCATCCGTGCTGACTGCGTACGCATCCTCCACCAGCGCAGCATGGCTGCCTGGATCGAGAACACACTCCAGTTGCACCGCGTGCCGGCCGCGCTCCTCCGTGCTCGCAACAGCCACGCCGGAGACGCCGAGAGCCTGGCCGCCGCGGTCCTCCGGCTCCTGCACGCGGCACTGCCCGAGGACGTCTGGGACAACCCGGACACCTGGGGCCCGTGGGAGCCGTTGCTGCCACACGTGCTCACCGCCACCGATGCCGGTCGTCCCCTTCACGGCTCGCCGGCCGAATCCGGATGGCTCCTCGACCGCGCCGCCTCGTACCTCCAGACCCGTGGTCAACCCGGCGCCGCGCACCCCCTCTTCCGGCGAGCGTTCGACCTTCGCCGGGAAGCCTTCGGCGACGACCACGCGGACACCCTCAGGTCGGCGAACCACCTCGCTGTCGTCCTGCGCGACGTCGGCGACTTCCACGAGGCCCGGTCACTTCATGAAGGGACACTCCTGCGACGTCGTCGCACGCTCGGCGGCGATCACATCGACACCCTGAGCTCGGCGAACAACCTCGCGGCCGTTCTGCGCGCGCTGGGTCGGTTCGACGTGGCCCGAACCTGGGACGAGGACACCTTCACCAGGCGACGACGCGTCCTCGGCGACGACCACGGGGAAACCCTGGGCTCGGCCAACAACCTCGCAGCCGACCTCCACGAGCTCGGTGAGTTCGAGAAGGCCCGCACCATCGCCGCGGACGCCCACCGGCGTGCGCGCCGGGCACTCGGCGACGACCACCCCAACACGATCAAGATCGCCGGCAACCTCGCCCGCTACCTGCACGCCCTCGGCGAGCGACGACCACCCGCACACCCGACGGACGGCGAGGAACCTCGAGGTGATCCGGCGGGCCACGGGCGGGGCAGGTGATCCCGGATGAGGAACACGAGCGGGACGCCCGGCGGCGGGGGTCCGCTCAGGCCCGGACGAGGCAGAACGGGTGGCCCGCCGGGTCGAGGTACACGCGGAACCGGTCGTGGGCGGGCTGCACGTCGTGCTTGCGGGCACCGAGCGCCAGCACCGCGCGCTCGCCCTCGTCGAGGTCGGGCACGTCGAAGTCGAGGTGCACCTGCTGGGGCTGGTCCTGGCCGGGCCACTCCGGCGGGCGGTACCCGGACGACACCTTCTGGAACGCGAGCGCGGCGCCGCGGCCGTCGGGTGGGTCGAGCTGGACCCAGCCGTCGGAGCCGAACGGCCGGTCCAACGGCCAGCCGGTGACGGCGCTGTAGAAGCCTGCCAGTGCCACCGGGTCGGGGCAGTCGAGCGCGACGACCGCGAAGCGGGCGATGCCCGGGCCTGGCACGTTCTCGGATGTGGCGGTCACGCTACGGACCCTAGGGGCAGGCACCGACGCCACGCGACGCCGGTGACGTCGGGCGGCCGTCGGTGGCCGGGACCGCTCCCGCGTGCCGTGCCGTGCCGGGGTCAGCCCAGAGCCAGCCGGATCACCTCGGAGACCCCGCATTCGGCCGGACCGGCCTGTGCGCGTCCGGTAACGGAACCGCTCGCCTGCGCGCCCGAGAGGACCATGCTCTGCCCGGGTTCGATGGCGGTGGAGATCGCGTGCACCTCACCCACCCGGGCGCCGCTCTGGTCGTTCACGGTGACCGTGATGTTGTACGACTGGCGCTGCTGGGTGCGGTTGGTGATCTCCAGGGCGACCTCGGCCCTGGCGTCCGCACCCTCCCGCACCACGGTGCAGCTCTGGAGGCGACGTCCTGCGCGGGGTCATCTGCACCGCCGGGCGCGGCCTCGGCATCCGACGCCCCGGCCACCTGGGCCGTCAACGCGACGGCGACCGCCCCGATGCACAGGACGGTGCCGACGCCCGCGAGCACCTTCCGGGTGCCGAGGATCGCGATCACGCCCAGCACGACACCGATCACGGCGAGGCCGATCGTGAAGTACTTCAGCATGACGATCGCCGGTCCCACGAGCGCGCCGATGACGCCGCCGACGATCCCGATGATCCCGAGGGCGAGCGCCGAGACGGCGAGGCCTGCGAACCGCTGCTTCCGCACGAACATCGGCCGCGGGGCCGACTCCGGCAGGCCGGGGGGCCGGTCGCCCTGCATGCGCGCCTGCGCACGCCGGAGCTCCTCGTCGGCGGCGCGCCGGCCGGGCTGCTGGTCCGGGTGGCCGGGGAGCCGGTACGGCTGGTCCGCCTGCGGGTGCTGCTGTTGCTGCTCGGGGTTCACCGGCCACGGGCGCAGGTGCTGTCCGGGAGCCACCGGCGGGTGGGTCGGCTGTTGGTGGGGCTGGTGGGGTTCCTGCGGCAGCGGGCGTTCCGCGAACGCAGACAGCCGAGGAGATTGGTGGGGAGCGGTCATCACGAACGGTCCGTTCTGCGCTGTGATCTTGCCGTTTACTCGATCTACAGAAATGCTGTTACTGGCGGGCATGACCCGGCGCGACCGACCCCCGCATCGGAGCCTCGTCGAACGGGCTCGGCAGTTCGGTCATCACACGTCTCCCCCCGGCGACACAGTCAGGTAGGCGGCGACCCTAGCGTGTTGATCAGGGATTGGTCACGGACCGTGCCGCGGGAACCGGTGAACGTCGTGTGACGTGCTCCGTTCGGAGCAGTCGCCTCGTACATTGCGTGACTACTGTGGACAGAACGCGCGGCGTAGGGGCGACCGCGGTCGATCCGGGGTGCACACATGGACGCGAAACGCACGACGCGCGCGGTCCTGCGTGCCCTCGTGGCGCTCGCGTCGGCGGCCGCGTTCGTCACCACCGGGTTCGTGTGGACACTGCACCAGCGGGTCGACACGGCGGTCGTGAGCAGCGAGGCCGCCATCGCCACCCCGCGCCCCACCCCGACGGGTGAGTCGTTCACCGCGCTGCTGGTCGGCCTCGACGCACGCACCGACGCCCAGGGCGACCCGCTCCCGCCCGAGCTCCTCGACGCCATGCACGCCGGCCCGGACGAGGGCCAGCTGCACACCGACACGATCATCCTCGTGCACGTGCCGGCAGGCACCGGTGGTCGCGCGGTCGCCATCTCCATCCCGCGCGACTCGTTCGTCCCGATCGCGGGCGGCCGCGGCACCCACAAGATCAATTCCGCGTACCGGCGCGGGATGGAGGGCGCCGAGCAGGCGCTGCGGTCACAGGGCATCGACGGCGCCGAGCTCGACCGGCGCGCCCGCGAGTCCGGGCGGCGCACGCTGGTCGCCACCGTCCAGCAGCTCACCGGGGCGCAGATCGATCATTTCGCCGAGATCGGGATGGCCGGGTTCGTCGAGCTGACCGAGGCGCTCGGCGGGGTGCCGGTCTGCCTGAACGCCCCGGTCCACGACTCCTACTCCGGGGTCGACCTACCCGCGGGCAGGCACCTGGTCAGCGGCGCGGGCGCGCTCGCGTTCGTACGGCAGCGCCACGGGCTCGAGGGCGGCGACCTCGACCGCATCGCCCGCCAGCAGGCCTTCGCGGCCGGGCTGGCCCAGCGGGTGCTCGCGGCCGGCACGGTCACCGACCCCGCGCGGCTGCGGCGCCTCGTCGACATCGCCACCCGCTACGTCGTGCTGGACAGCGGCTGGCAGCTCGACGACGCACTCGCGCAGCTGCGCCGGGTCCCAGGAGAGTCGTTGACCTTCCACACGATCCCGACCGGCCGCCCCGACCTGCACACCCCCGTCGACGCGTCGCCGTGCAGATCGACCGCGACGACGTACGTGCGTTCGTCGGGTCGCTGCTCGGGAACGCCTCCCCGCCCACCACCGCGACGACCACGGAACCCGGCCATCCGCAACCGTCCACGGCAACACCCGGCCCGACCGCCGACGACGCGACCCCCGTCGGCCCCGATGTCACGTTCTCCCCGCCGACGAGCAGCCATCCGGTGATCACGGCCGACGGCGTGCCCTGCGTGAACTGACCGTTTCCGGGGCAGACTGGTCCCCTGTGACCGACAGCTTCCCCCGCAGGCAGGCGCGCACCCGCCGCTTCACCCTCGGCGCACCGCGTGGCGTCACCGTGTCCCCCGACGGCGAGCGGGTCGTGTTCCTGCGCAGCCGTGGCGGCACCGACGCCGCGACGTGCCTCTGGACGCTGGACCTCGCCACCGGGGAGGAACGGCTCGTCGCCGACCCGCGGGAGCTCGACGGCCCGTCGGACGGCGGGGACGACCTGCCGCCCGAGGAGAAGGCCCGCCGCGAACGCACCCGGGAGCAGGCGAGCGGCGTGATCGGCTACGCCACCGACCGGCCGGTCACCACGGCCGCGTTCGCCCTGTCCGGCCGTCTCTACATCGCCGACTTCGCGGGCGGGCTCACGCCGCGCCTCGTGGACACCCCGCCCGGCGTCATCGACCCGCGGCCCGACCCCTCCGCCCGCACCGTCGCGTTCGTCCGCGAGGCGCCGCTGTACGTCCACGACGTCGCGTCCCGCACCACCACCGCGCTCGCCGAGCCGGACGGCCCGCACGTCACCTACGGCCTCGCCGACTTCGTCGCGGCCGAGGAGATGGGGCGGATGCGCGGGTACTGGTGGGCACCGGACGGCGAGTCGCTGCTGGTGGCGCGCGTGGACGAGGCACCGGTGCGCCGCTGGCACATCGCCGACCCGGAGAACCCGGACCGCGAACCCACGGTCGTGGCCTACCCGGCCGCGGGCACCCCGAACGCCCACGTGACGCTCGAGGTGATCGCGCTCGACGGCACGGTGGTCCCCGTGCGGTGGGACACCACGCGCGACGAGTACCTCGCCGACGCCGTCTGGGACTCCCACGACCTGCTGATCGTCGTGCAGCCGCGCGACCAGCGCGCCCTGCGGGTGCTCCGGGTCGACCCGGACACCGGCGCCACCGAGCCCGTGCACGAGCAGACCGACCCGCACTGGGTCGACATCGTCCCCGGCGTGCCCGCGCACACGGCGTCCGGCGCGCTCCTGACGGTCGGAGACGTCGACGGCAGCCTGCGGCTCGTCGTCGACGGGAAGCCCGTGACACCGCCGTCACTGCAGGTGCGTGGCGTCGCGGACGTCGACGGCGACGTGGTGCTCCTCCGCGCGAGCGACGACCCGGTCTCCGTCGGTCTCTGGACGTGGGGGCCCGACGGCCTCGCCGCCCTCGCCACCGACCCGGGCGTGCACGGCGGACGGCTCTGCGCCGGCACGCTCGTCGTCACGCGGCAGGACCTCGACACCGACGGCACGACCACCACCGTCCGCCGCGGCGGGGCCGAGCGCACGATCGCCTCGTTCGCCGACCTCCCCGGCATCGCACCCCGCGTCACGCTGCTCGCCGGGGGCGACCGCGACCTGCGCACCGCCCTGCTGCTCCCGGCGGGCCACGAGCCGGGCACCCGGCTCCCGGTGCTCATGGATCCCTACGGCGGACCGCACGCCCAGCGCGTGGTCGCCGCCCGCGGCGCCTACCTCACCAGCCAGTGGTTCGCCGACCAGGGCTTCGCGGTCGTCGTCGCCGACGGGCGCGGCACGCCGGGGCGCGGGCCGGCGTTCGAGCGGGCGGTCCACGGCGACCTCGCCGGGCCGGTGCTGCAGGACCAGGTCGACGCGTTGCACGCCGTGGCCGCCCAACACCCGGACCTCGACCTCACCCGTGTCGGGATCCGCGGCTGGTCCTTCGGCGGCTACCTCGCCGCGCTCGCCGTGCTGCGGCGCCCGGACGTCTTCCACGCCGCGGTGGCCGGCGCCCCGGTCACCGACTGGACGCTCTACGACACCCACTACACCGAGCGCTACCTCGGCCACCCCGACACCGACCCGGACGCCTACGCCCGCTCGTCGCTCATCGCCGACGCCCTGCGCTCACCCGCCCGCTGCTGCTCGTGCACGGGCTCGCCGACGACAACGTCGTGGCCGCCCACACCCTGCGCCTGTCGTCGGCCCTGCTCGCCGCGGGCCGGCCGCACAGCGTGCTGCCGCTCTCGGGCGTCACGCACATGACGCCGCAGGAGGTCGTCGCGGAGAACCTGCTCCTGCTGCAGGTCCAGTTCCTCCGCGACGCACTGGGCGCCTCCCCCGCGCCGTGACAGCTCTGCACGCAGACCGCGACTCAACTGCACCGAGACCCCGACTCGCGGAGTTGGGGTCACCCGACCCCCGCGAGTCGGGGTGTGAGTGCGCGCGAGTCGCGGGCGTCGGCGTCAGCCGTGGGCGGCGTGGTCGAAGCTGTGGGTCTCCTCCTCCGTGCACCGGCGGCGCGGGACGCGGTCGTGCCGCAGGTCCCACACCGCGATGACCAGCGCCGCGGTGACGGAGAGCACCGCGCAGGACAGCGCCACGGCCGCGGCGAGCGCGTGGTCCTGCCCGGTGGCGCCGAGCACCACGTAGTAGACGCCGGGCAGGGCGGCCGTGCCGATCGCCGCACCCACCCGCTGCCCGGTCTGCAGCGCTCCCCCGGCCGAGCCGGCCATGCGCACCGGCACCTCGCGCAGCGTCAGCGTGATGTTCGGCGAGATCACCAGGCCGCCGCCGACCCCGGCGACCAGCAGCGGGACCGCCATCGTGCCGGTGAGCGCGTCTGCAGGCACGACGAGCACCACCCCGATCGTGACGACCAGGCCGGTGAGCACGCCGGCCAGCCCGATGACGGTCAGCCTGCGGCCGAAGCGCTCCACGAGCCGCCCTCCGACGGCGGCCGACACCGCGGACCCGAGCGCGAACGCCGTGACCGAGAGCCCCGACTGCAACGGGGTGAAGCCCAGCCCGGACTGCAGGAACAGCGCGAACACCAGCCAGATGCCGGAGAAGCCGAGGAAGTAGACGGTGCCGAGCGCCGCGCCGGGGGCGTAACCGCGGGTGCCGGAGAGCAGGCGCAGGTCGAGCAGGGGGGCACCGTGGCGGCGCATCACCCGCCGCTCCCACCGCAGGAACAGCGCCGTCAGCGCGGCCCCGACGAGGAACAGCCACCACAGCCGGGCGAGGCCGCCGGAGTCGGCCTCCGCGAACGGGAGCAGGACGGCCAGGACGGCGCCGCCGAGCAGGAGCCCGCCGACGACGTCGACGTGCCCGGTGGGCCCGGGCGGCGCCTTCGGGATGAGCCGGGCGGCGAGCACCAGTGCGACCACCCCGATCGGCACGTTGACGAGGAAGATCCAGCGCCACCCGTCGGCGCCACCCGCGAGGGCCAGGATGACGCCACCGACGATCGGGCCGACGGCGGTGGAGATCCCGACGGTCGCCCCGAAGAGGCCGAACGCCCGCCCGCGCTCCTCACCGCTGAACAGCTGCTGGATCAGCCCGGAGTTCTGCGGCGCCAGCGCGCCCGCCGCGAGGCCCTGCGCGAGCCGGGCGGCCACCAGCAGACCGATGCTCGGCGCCGCCCCGGCCAGCCCGCTGAACAGCACGAACCCCGCCATCGCCCCGAGGAACATCCGCCGCCGGCCCAGCGCGTCGCCGAGCCGCCCCGCGGGCACGAGCGCGAGGCCGAACGTGAGCGCGTACCCCGAGACGACCCATTGCGCTGCGGTGGGTTCGGCGCCGAGGCTCTGCTGCAGCGACGGCAGCGCGACCGCGACGATGCTGACGTCGAGGAGGCTCATGAATCCGGCGACGAGCGTGACCGACAGCGCCCGCCACCGGTTCGGGTCCGGGGCGTCGGCGACGGGACGCGGCACATCAGGCCTGGCCACGAGCCCTGTCTACTCGCCTGCCTGCCGTCTGGCACGCTGAGCAGGCCCACCATCAGGAGGAAGAACGTGGCTCTGCAACGACCCGACGTCGACCCGCACGACGGCCCCGCACCCGCCGACCTGCTGGTCGAGGACCTCAGCCCCGGCGTCGGCGTCGAGGCGACCCCCGGCCGCACCGTCGAGGTGCACTACGTCGGGGTGGCCCAGTCCACCGGCGAGGAGTTCGACGCCTCCTGGAACCGCGGCTCGACGTTCCGGTTCCCGCTGGCGCCGGGCGCGTCATCGCGGGCTGGGACCGCGGCGTGGCCGGGATGCGGGTCGGCGGCAGGCGCCGGCTGGTCATCCCGCCGCACCTGGGCTACGGGGACCGCGGCGCGGGTGGCGCGATCAAGCCCGGCGAGACGCTGATCTTCGTCGTCGACCTCGTGAACGTGCACTGACCCTGAAGCTGCTCCTGATCTCCGACACCCACCTGCCGGTGCGGGCGAAGGACCTGCCCGCACCGGTATGGGCCGCGGTCGACGCCGCCGACGTCGTGATCCACGCGGGCGACTGGGTGTCGGTCGACCTGCTGGACGCGCTCGAGGCCAGGGCGCGGCGGCTCGTCGGGGTGTACGGCAACAACGACGGCGCCGCACTGCGGGCCCGGCTGCCCGAGGTGGCACGCGTGGAGCTGGGCGGCGTCCGGTTCGCCGTGGTGCACGAGACCGGCGCGGCGGCCGGGCGGGAGCGGCGCTGTGCGCGGGAGTACCCGGACGTCGACGTGCTGGTGTTCGGCCACAGCCACATCCCGTGGGACTCCACGGCCGACACGGGGTTGCGCCTGCTCAACCCCGGATCCCCCACCGACCGGCGGCGGCAGCCGACCTTCACCTGGATGACGGCCGAGGTCGTCGACGGCGGCCTGCGCGCGGTCGAGCTGCACCACCTGAAGTCGTAGCGACCGGCTTCGGCCCTGCGGCCCACTTCACACATCCAGCACCGGCTTCGCACAAGGCCCGCCCTGTGTGAAGCCGGGCTCAGGTGTGTGAAGTCCAATCGGCAGAGCCTGGCTCGTCCGCCGCGGCCGTGGTAGGAGTGCCCGGTGAGCCGCGCGAAGACCGTGGAGACGCGGGACGGGGTGGAGCTGACCAACCTCGACCAGCCGCTCTTCGACGGCGCCGACGCCACCAAGCGCGACCTCGTCGACTACCTCGACGCGGTCCGCGACCACATCTTGCCCGAATTGCGGCAGCGGCCCCTTTCGGTGATCCGGATCCGGCCGGGGCAGGAGCCGTTCATGCAGAAGAACGTGCCCAAGTACACGCCGGACTGGGTCGAGACCACCACGGTGTGGGCGGAGGCGTCGCGGCGCGAGGTGCGCTACGCGCTGGCGAACGACCGGCGCACGCTGCTGTGGTTCGCCAACCAGCGCTCGGTGGAGTACCACCCGACGCTGATGCGGCTGGGCGAACCGCACCCCACGCACCTGATCCTCGACCTCGACCCGCCGGAGGGCGACGACTTCGCCCACGTGGTCCGCGCCGCGGGGCTCGTGCGGCAGGCCCTCGCCGACAGCGGGCTCGCGGGCACCGTCAAGACGAGCGGCTCGAAGGGCCTGCACATCTTCGTGCCGCTCGCCGCCGACGTCGGCTTCGAGGACGCCGCCGCTGCTACTCGCGCGATCGCCGCCCGGGCCGAGCGCGTCGACCCCGACGTCGCCACCACCGCCTACATCAAGGAGGACCGGGGCGGGAAGGTGTTCCTCGACTCCACCCGGTCGGGCGGGGCCACCGTGGTGGCCGCCTACAGCCCCCGGGTCCGGCCGGGGGTGCCGGTGTCGTTCCCGGTGGCGTGGGACGACCTCGACAACGTGACGCCCCACGACTTCACCGTGCGCACCGCGGTCGGGCTCCTCGACGGCGCGGACCCGTGGCGCGAGCGCATGCCGGCCCCTCAGGGGCTGACCGCCGACCTGCTGGAGGAGGGCCACGCCATCCCGATCGCACGCGTCGCGGCGATGCACGAGGGCAAACGCCGGAAGCGGGCCCGGGAGCAGTAGCCCGTCCCCTCAGCTGACGACCACTCCCCCGCACCGCCGCGCGTCGGCCCCTCCGTCGAGCGCGCCGGTGCGGACGTCACGCCGGACGGCCTGGCACCCGCCGAAGAACAGGTTCGGCGCGTCGAACAGCATCACGGGGCCGGCAGCGGCCTCCAGCGCGGCGATGTCGACGCCCGGCTCGGCGTAGGCGATCCCCCGCTCCACGTGCAGCCGCGGCGCGTCCACGGCCTCCTGCGGAGACATGCCCCGGTCGACCACGTTCACGAGGACCTGCAGGAGCGCGCTGCGGATCCGGTTCGAGCCCGCGGAACCGAGGACGAGCTCGGCGGTGCCGTCACGACGCACCACCGTCGGGGCCATCGACGACGACAAGCGCTCGCCGACGGCGTACGCGCCGACCAGGTCGTGCTCGCCGAGCATGTTGTTGAGGTGGATGCCGGTGCCGGGGACGGTGACGCCGGACCCCGTGCCGTTGGAGCAGGTCACCGAGCACGCCCAGCCGTCGGCGTCGAGCACCGAGACGTGGGTGGTGGAGCCCAGCCGGTCCGCGGCGGCAGGCGTCGGGTCGCGGTCGCCCGCCCGGAGGGCCGCGGCGACGCCGGCGACGTCCGGGGCGCCGTGGGTGGCTTCCAGGTGCGCCAGCGCGCGGACGAGCCTGCGCCCGCCAGCGCTCGGCGGCGGGTTCGTGAAGACCTCCCGCCCCCGGTACGCCCGGTGCAGCGGCGCTCGCGGCACGACCCGGTACTCCGCGAGGTCGGCCGGGGTCAGCACGCCGCCACCCGCGCACACGCGCTCCGACACGGCGCGACCGATGTCGCCGGTGTAGAACGGCGCAGCCCCTTCCGACCCGAGCCGGTCCAGCGCGTCGGCGAGCTCCGCGTCGCGGAGCAGCTCACCCTCCCGCAGCGGGCGGCCGTCCACCAGGAAGTGCGCGGCGGCCTCGCGCGTCGAACCGACGACGTCGGCGAGCAGCCCGAACAGGTACGCCTGCATCGCGTTCACCCGCACCCCGGCGCGGGCCAGCCGGGCCGCCGGGCCGGTGAGCTCGGCCAGTGGCATCCGGCCGAACCGGTCGACGGCGGCGGCCACGCCCGCGGGCGCCCCGTACGTGGCGCAGGAGGAGGCCCCGATGTCGAAGATCTGGGTCGCGTCCTCGAAGGACACGACGATGTGGGTCATCGCGCCGGGGCCGCGGTGGCGCCGCGACCGGGGGTCGCCACGAAGAAGTCCAGCAGCACCGGCGGCGCGCCGGGCGGGGCGACGAGCAGGTACCCGCCCGCTCCGAGGCCGGTGAGCAGCGGCTCCGCCACGAACGACGTGACGACCGCGGCCACGGCGGCGTCCACGGCGTTACCCCCGGCCTGCAGCGCCGCAGCCCCCGCGGCGGCCGAGACCGGGTGCCCCGCGGCGACCACGCCCCGCTGCACCACGACCAGGAAAACTAGTGGTCCCCGCCGGACGTCCGCCAGGTGCGCAGGGATGACCGGCCCGCACGATCGGGTCACGCGGACGCCGTCGTGCGCACGGACGGCGACGCCGTCGTCCAGCGCATCCAGCACCCGGCCCACACCGCGGGCGGCGCCGTCGCGGGCCGCGACCGGTCGTCGGACCCGCCCCGTACGGTCGCCCCGTGGCTCCCCGAGGACGCAGGACCCGCCCCGCCAAGCGCCGCCCCGAGTCGCCCGACCTTCCCGCCGATCTGGACGCCGCTCCACCGGTGGTGGAGGGCGGCGAGCTGTGGGACTGCGTCGAGGCCGACGCCCAGGTCCGGGTGCCCGAGCGGGTGGCCGACCTGCGGATCCAGGAGAGCCGCTGGGTGGGCGGGCAGCTGGCCGGCGTCCGCTTCACCGGCCTGGAGTGCCGCGACGTGGAGTTCGTCCAGTGCGACCTGTCCGGTGCCCGGCTCGAGGAGGCCCAGCTCACCCGGGTCGTGTTCACCGACTGCCGGCTCACCGGCACCGCGTTCGACGGGGCGCGGCTCACCGACGTCCGCATCACCGACAGCACCGCCGACCTCGCCGGGTTCCGGATGGCGGAGGCGCGGTTCCTCCTCGTGGAGAACACCTCGCTGCACGGCGCCGACCTCTACGAGTTCGACGGCGAGCACTGCGCGCTGCTCGGGTGCGACCTGGGCGAGGCGAGCTTCGACGCCGCCCGGCTGCGCGAGGTCGACCTGCACGGCTCCACCGTCGACGACGTCCGGGGCGCACTCTCCCTGCGCGGCTCGCGGATCAGCCCGGACCAGATCCTCCCGCTGGCCACCTCGCTGCTCGACGCGCTCCGGATCCGGGTGACCGAGCAGCCGCCGGCGTAGTGGTCCCACCGAGCAGCACGTCACGGTCGCCGGTGCGGTTACCCCTCGCGTGGCGGCAGGACCAGCAACTGGCGGGTTCGTGCGTCGATCTCGGCTCCGGCGGCCTCCGAGTGCCGGATGCCGTTGTACACCAGGTCCCAGAGCTGCTGGTTGGCCTCCAGCAACCCGAACGGGAGCGTGAGGCGGTGCTTGTCGGGCCCGACCAGCCGCAGCACCAGGCCTCGCGGTGGGCCTTTCACGCTGATCGAGCGCAGCTCGTAGAGCGGCAGGTCGAGGCCGGAGCCTCGATGTTGACCTTGGCGACGGCGCGAGCCCCGGCCCGCAGCACGACGGTGGTGTCCGAGGTGTTGCGCCAGAAGAACAACAGCGCGACCACAGCGGCGGCGCCGGGCCCCAACGCTCTCCAGAAGAGGGTGCCGCTGCCCTCTCGGGCCCACGAACAACTGGTCGACGACCTGGTGGTGACCGACCCTCAACCGGCAACGATCGCCCTGCCAAGCACCCTCCACCCGCGGCGCGGCCGGCGGCCTGGGTTGGCCCGACGGGTCGGGCACGGGGGGCAGCTCGCCCGTGGACATCACGTGACCTGGATCGGGTCTCCGGTCACGAGGTCGGCGGCTCGTCCGCCCCCGACTCCTCGGCCGCGTCCGCCTCCTCCTTCGTGCGGTGCACGGCGCCGTCGGCGTGGTCGGGCGGGCCGTAGACGGTGTAGAGGACGAGCGGGTTCGGGCCCGTGTTCACGAAGTTGTGCTTCGTGCCCGCCGGCACGACCACCAGGTCGCCCGCCTCCACGGCCTTCGACTCGCCGGCCACCCGTGCCTCGGCGGTGCCGCTGACGAACGTGAGGATCTGGTCGATCCCGTCGTGGACCTCCTCGCCGATCTCCCCGCCTGGCGGGATCGTCATGATCACGAGCTGGGTGTGTTCACCCGTCCAGAGGACGCGGCGAAAGTCGCCGCTCCGCTCCGCGACGGTGGCGATGGTGAAGTGCTCCATGCCGATTCTGTGCCCGGATCGCCGCGGTTCCACTCGTGGGAGGATCCCGGGCATGGTCCTGGAGATCGCAGACATCGCGGTGCACCCCGGCACCGGCGAGGACTTCGCCGCCGCCGTCCGCACCGGCATCCGGTACGTCGCCGACACGCCCGGCTTCGGAAACGCGCGGCTGACGAGGAGCATCGAGTCGCCCGACCGATTCGTGCTGATGATCGAGTGGGACAACATCGAGGCCCACACGGTCGGCTTCCGGGAGTCGGAGAACCTCGGACGCTGGCGCGAGTACATCGGCCCGTACCTGGCGGGCGAACCCCGCGTCGAGCACTTCCACGAGGTGGCGCTGCCCGGTCCAGCGGCGGGCTGAGAGCCGACTGAGGGCGTCACCGACAGCCACCCCGTAACGTCGTCCCGTGCACCCCGCCCGCGCGCCCGGCCATCATTCGCGCTCAGCGTCGTGCTCGCCGTGGTGGGTGGCCTGCTGCTGACGGGCGCGGCGCCCGCGGACGTGCGGGTGACCGAGGATCGGGTCACCACCACCGACGGCGTCGAGTTGGACACGTCGCTCTACCTCCCGGCCGTCACCCCGGCCCCGGCGGTGCTGGTGGCCCACGGCTTCGGGGGGAGCAAGGCCTCGGTCGACGCCGATGCCCGCGCGCTCGTCGCACGCGGGTTCGCGGTGCTCACCTGGTCGGCACGCGGGTTCGGCGCGAGCACCGGCCGGATCGCGCTCGACTCGCCCGACCACGAGGTGGCCGACGCACGACTGCTCGTCGATCGGCTCGCCACGCTCCCGGAGGTGCAGCAGGACGGGCCGGGCGACCCGCGCGTGGGGGTCACCGGCGCCTCGTACGGTGGGGCGCTCGCGCTGCTGCTGGCGGGGTACGACCCGCGCGTCGACGCGCTCGCCCCGGTGATCGCCTGGAACGATCTCGGGCAGGCGCTGTTCCCGAACTCGGCCGCGGCGGCACCGCCGCCGGCCGAGACGCCCGCTCACGGCGTCGCGGGCCCGGACGGGGTGTTCAAGAGCGGTTGGGCCGGGCTGCTGTTCTCCGCGGGCGGCGAGCCGTCCGGGCAGACCCCGCCGGCCACAACGCCCACACCACCCGCGCCGGCCACGCCCGCGGACCCGTGCGGCCGGTTCACCGCCGAGATCTGCGCCGCGTACGCCGAGGCGGCCACGACCGGGCGGATCTCGCCTGCCACCGCCGACCTGCTGCGCCGCTCGTCACCGGCCTCCGTCGCCGACCGGGTGACGGCCCCGACGCTGCTGGTGCAGGGCGAGCAGGACACGCTGTTCGGGCTCGACCAGGCCGACGCGACGGCCCGGCAGATCGCGGCAGCGGGTGGCCGGGTGAAGGTGCAGTGGTTCGGGGGTGGTCACGACGGCAGCGTCCCCGGCGATTCCGTCCGCGACGCCGTCGGCGACTGGTTCGACTTCCACCTCGCAGGCACCGGGGACGACCCGGGCGACGGCTTCTCCTACGTCGTGCCGAGCGGTGTGCGGGCCGGGTCGGACACCCCCACGAGCCGCACCCTGTCCGCACCCGCCTACCCGGGCTGCCCGGCACGGCACCACTGCTCACCACCCCGATCCCGCTGGACGGCGACGCGCAGCAGGTCGTGCACCCCGCGGGTGGTCATCCGGCGGCGATCACCTCGCTGCCCGGGATCGGGGGTGCGCTGGGTTCCGCCGCCGGGCGGATCTCGGCGTTCGCGGCCGACCCCGCGGGCCAGTCCGCCACCTTCACCACGGCGCCGCTCGCGGCGTCCCTCGTGGTGGCGGGCGCGCCACGGGTGCAGGTGAGCGTCGCCCGCGTGCCCGGGCAGCCCGCCCCGGCGGAGGCGGTGTTGTTCGCGCGGATCGCGGAGCTGTCGCCGGACGGGCGGCGCACCGTGCTCGGCGGCGCGGTCGCGCCGATGCGGGTGGCGGTTCCCGCGGACGGCACCCCCGTGACCGTCACCGTGGCGCTGCCCGGTGTGGTGGCACCGGTCGAGTCGGGCAACCGGCTCGCGGTGTCCGTGGCGACGACCGACCAGGGTTTCAGCGGCCCGGTCGAGCCCGCTGTGTGGCAGGTCGGCGTCACCGGTGAGCTCACGGTGCCGGTCGTGCCGGGCAGCAGCGCGACCGCGTCCACGGTGCCGCTCGGGCCGCTCGTCGGGATCGTCGTGGTGCTCGCACTCGCCGTGCTCGGGTGGCTCCTCGCGCGGCTGCGCGGCCGGCGCGCGGCGGCCCACCCGGCGGGTGGCGACGGGCCGCCGCTCCGCGTCACCGGCCTCGCCAAGACCTACGCGGGCGGCTTCCAGGCGGTGAAGGACGTGTCCTTCACCGTCGAGGAGGGTGTCGTGCTCGGTCTGCTCGGCCCCAACGGGGCGGGCAAGACCACCGTGCTGCGCATGCTCATGGGCCTCGTGCGCCCCACCGCGGGCTCGGTCAGCGCGTTCGGGCAGCCGATCGGGCCCGGGGCCCCGGTGCTGGCCCGGATCGGCGCGTTCGTCGAGGGCCCGGGTTTCCTCCCGCACCTGTCCGGCGCGGAGAACCTGCGCCTGTACTGGGCCGCCACCGGCCGCCCGGCCGCCGAAGCCCACGTCGAGGAGGCGCTCGAGATCGCCGAGCTCGGCTCCGCACTCGACCGCCGGGTCGGCACGTACAGCCAGGGCATGCGTCAGCGGCTCGCGATCGCGCAGGCGATGCTCGGCCTCCCCGACCTCCTGGTCCTCGACGAGCCGACCAACGGGCTGGACCCGCCCCAGATCTTCACGATGCGCGACGTCCTGCGCCGCTACGCGATGCGGGGCCGCACGGTCGTGGTGTCGAGCCACCTCCTGGCCGAGGTGGAGCAGACGTGCACGCACGTCGTCGTGATGCACCGGGGGGAGGTCGTGGCCGACGGCACCGTCGAGGAGATCATCGCGGGCGGCGGGGCCGCCACGTTCACCGTCGACGCCCCGGAGCGCGCCGCTGCCGTGCTCGCCGACTCGCGGGTGTCCGCTCGGTCGAGGTGGTCGACGGCCCCGGCACCGGCACGGTGCACGCGGAGCTGAACGGCACGCCGCGCGCCGAGGCCGTGCGTGCGCTGGTCGACGCCGGGGTGGAGGTGGCGGCGGCCGGTCCGCGCCGCCGTCTCGAGGACGCGTTCCTGCAGCTGGTCGGGGAGGACCGCACACCATGAGCACCCCACCCACGAGCACCCCACCCACGAGCACCCCACCCACCAGCAGCACGAGGCCGCCCTCCCCCGTGACGCGAAGGCCGTTCCGGCCCGAACGCACGTTGCCGCTGCGGGTGGAGCTGGAACGCCAGCTGCGGCGCCGCCGGACACAGGTGGTGTTCGGCCTGGTCGTGCTGTTGCCGGTGCTGCTGTGGGTGGCGTTCGAGCTGGCCCCGGACGCCCCGCCGACGGGGTCGCTCTCGCTCGTCGACCTGGCCACGAGCAGCGGGCTGAACTTCACGGTGTTCGCGATGTTCGCGTCGTCGTCGTTCCTGATGGTCGTGGTCGTGGCGCTGTTCTTCGGCGACACGGTGGCAGCCGAGGCGTCCTGGTCGAGCCTGCGCTACCTGCTGGCGGCGCCGGTGCCGCGGGCACGCCTGCTGCGGCAGAAGGCCGTGGTGGCGGCAGCGCTGTCGCTGGCGGCGCTGCTCCTGCTGCCGGTCGTGTCGCTCGCCGTGGGCACGCTCGCCTACGGCGCGGGCGACATGGTGAGCCCCACGGGCGTCTCGCTCGACTACGCGCCCGGCGTCGCCCGGGTCCTGTCCGGCGCGGTGTACCTCGCGGTGCACCTCGGCTGGGTCGCCGCGCTCGCGCTGCTGCTGTCGGTGTCGACCGATGCCCCGCTCGGTGCCGTCGGCGGGGCGGTGATGGTGTCGATCGTGTCGCAGATCCTCGACCAGATCACCGCGCTGGAGGGCCTGCGCGACTTCCTGCCCACCCATTTCGGCGACGCGTGGGCCGGTCTGCTGGGCGACCCGGTCGACTGGGACGGCATGACACGGGGCACCCTCTCCGCGATGATCTACGCCCTGGTCCTGGGCACGGCGGCGATCTGGCGCTTCCAGCACAAGGACGTCACGAGCTGAGGAGAGCCGACAGGGCCAGCGAGACCCCGGCCGCGAGCAAGGCGCCCCCCACCGGTACCACCAGCCGGGCGCCCCGCCTGGCCGTCTTCTCGATCACCATCACCGCGGTGAGCCCGGTCATCCAGACGAGGCTGCCGACGCCGGTCGCGACCATCACGAGCATCAGCGCCCAGCAACAACCCAGGCACGACATGCCGTGCCGGAGCCCGAGCCGCCATGCGCCGGCGGCGCCGCGGCGGTAGTGCTGCCACAGGAACCCGACCGGGTTGCGGCACGCCGTCAGGCAGGCGTTCTTCAGGGGGCTGAACTGGAAGGCCCCGGCCACCACGAGCGCCACCCCGAGGATGAGCCCCGGCCGGGCCGCGAGCCACGCCCACCCGGCGACGAGCGCGTCCACCGCCGCGTCACCGAGCAGGGCGACCCCGGCGAACGCGGTCCAGATCGCGAGGTACCCGGCCAGGAAGCTCGCACGCGCGGGTGCGGGCCGCGGGGCCCGCGCGGTCACGACGTCGAACATCCGCACCATCGGCACCACGGTCGGCAGCATCATCGCGCCGATCATGACCAGCCAGACGGCGAGCGAGGCGCCGAGCCGCCACGGCGGTGCGGAGCCCGCGGACGCGACCCCGTGATGGCCCGCCCCGTCCGGGCTCGTGACGACGAGCGACACGGCGGCGACCCAGCACACTCCCGCCACGACCCAGAGAACGACCCCCGGATCGTGACGGGCGCGCATCGCCGCGGAAGCGATGCCCGGCACGGTCAGGCCGCGAAGTGGAAGAGGCCCTGGATGGCGTTCTGCCCGGCGACCGCCACGTCCGGCAGGCCGTACCGGCCGCCGTCGCGCCGGAAGCTCTCGGCCTTGCGACGTACGCGGGCGCGCCGGGGATCGTGGAGAAGATCGACTCGTGCAGTGTGGTGGGGTTGCCCGTCGGCCCCAGGTACTGCACGAGACGCGCCTCGGCGACGTCGCCGATCTTGATGAAGCCCTTGCCCTCCACGACGTCGAAGATGATCGGCACCCGCTCGACCGTCACGACCTCCCCGATCAGGCCGCGAGGTCGGCCACCGCACCGCCGAGCTGGCCGGTGAAGACGTTCAGCAGCGCGGTCTGCTGCTCGTCGCTGCACCGGTCGTCCACGAACAGGGCGACCTTCCAGTTGCCGGCCAGTACGTTCCCGGGGATGTGGCTCGACGCGCAGATGCAGTGGCCCGACACGTCCACGCCCTGCACGGTGCCCCGGTCGACGTACCAGCCGAGGATCGAGTCGCAGGTGCCGTCACCGTCGGGGTCCTCGCCCACCCAGCACGGGCACAGGACGTTGCACGTGCAGACCTCGAGCAGCCTGCCCTCCAGGTCGTAGGTCGTCGCCACGGTCTCCGCCGTCATGGCACACCCCCTCCATCGAGGATGCGCAGAGTAGGGCCGCCGAGATCGACGCGGTATTCGGAAAACTACGTACGCCCGTGAGTGGATACGAGTGCCGGAGCACTCGTATCCACTCACGACCGTCAGAGGCGGGCCTTCACCAGCCCGAGGACCTCGCCCGCCGCCTCCATCTGCGGCATGTGGCCTGCCCGCACCCGGGTCAGCTCCACACCGTCCGGCACCGGGACGATCCGGTCGGACTCGCCCCACACCACCGTCACCGGCACGTCGACGCCGGCCAGGATGGCCGGGGTGTCGATGGCCTGCCGGTCGCCCTCGCCGAGCAGGGTGCCGAGCACGGCGGTGAGCGCCTTGTCGACGCCGTCGAGCCGCTTGTAGCGCAGCAGGTCGTCGACGAGCTGGCGGGTGACGAGGGCTTCGTCCGCGAACAGCCTCCCGACCAGCGGTTTCAGCTCTCGCCGGGACGACGCGGACGCGAACCCGCGCAGGTACTCCGCGTCGACCTCCGGGGTGAACCCGGCCGGGGCGATCAGCGTCAGCGACGCCACCTTCCCCGGCGCCGCCTTCGCGACCGCGGCGATGACGGCCCCGCCGAGCGAGTGCCCCACGAGGTGGGCCCGCCCGATGTCGAGCGCGTCGAGGAACCCGGTGACGGTGTCGGCGAGCGTCTGCAGGGACCCGTCGCCCACGTCCTTGCCGGACGCCCCGTGCCCGGGCAGGTCGAGGGCGACCGCCCGGTGCCCGTCCTCGGCGAGCGGCTGCTGCACGAACAGCCAGGAGTTCTTGTCCCCGCCGTAGCCGTGCACGAGGACGACCGGGTCGCCCGCCTCCTCAGGGCCGAGGGACAGGTAGGAGATCGTCCGTCCGCCGACCTCGACGAGCTGCGGCTCCGGCTCGTCCCCCTCCTCGAGAGCGCCGGACTCGATGGCGGCCTTCGCCTCCTCGACGACGGCGTCGATCTCCGCGTCGGGCACGTCCGCGGGCGCGACGACGGCGAGCACGGCCCCGACCGGCAGGTCCGACCCCGGCTCGGCGATGATCCGCCGCAGCGGCCCCTCCACCGACGACTCCAGGGTGCCGGCGATCTTGTCGGTCTCGATGTCGACGATGTCGTCGCCCTTGGCGATCGTGTCGCCCTCCGACACGAACCAGTCGACGATCTTGCCCGTCTTCATCGACAGGCCCCACTTGGGCATCGTCACCCGCTGGATGCGGTCCTCATCGGGCATAGTCCACCGCCGTCTTCACCGCACCGGCGATCTTCGCGCGTCCGGGATGAACAGGTCCTCGAGGGGTCGGCGAACGGCACCGGGGTGTGCGGGCCGGTGACCAGCTGGACTCGCGCCCGCAGCGACCCGAACGCGTCCTGTGCGACGTCGCCGCGACGTCCGTGGCCAGCGAGCAGCGCGGGTTCGACTCGTCCACGACAACGAGGCGCCCGGTGTTCTCGACCGACTCCAGGATCGTCTCGACGTCGAGCGGGCTGGTCGTGCGCGGATCGATGATCTCCGCCTGCACGCCGGAGCCCGCGAGCTCCTCGGCGGCCTCCAGCGCGGTGTGCACCATCCGGCCGATCGCGACGATCGTGACGTCGCCTCCCTCGCGTACGACGTTGGCCTCGCCGAACGGCAGCACGTAGCTCTCCTCCGGCACGTCGGCGGAGGTGTCGTAGAGCATCTTGTGCTCGGCGAAGATCACCGGGTCGTCGTCGCGGATCGCGGCGATCATCAGGCCTTTCGCGTCGTACGCGTTGGACGGCGCTGCGACCTTCAGGCCCGGGACGTGCGTGAACACCGACAGCAGCGACTGCGAGTGCTGCGCGGCGGCGCGCAGGCCCGCGCCCCACATCGTGCGCACCACGACCGGTGTCACGGCGTGTCCGCCGAACATGTACCGGAACTTCGCGGCCTGGTTGAAGATCTGGTCGAAGCAGACGCCCATGAAGTCGATGAACATCAGCTCGGCCACCGGGCGCAGGCCGCCGGTCGCGGCGCCGACGGCGGCCCCGATGAACGCGGACTCCGAGATCGGGGTGTCCAGGACCGGCCGGGGAACCTGCTGTACAGGCCCTTCGTGACGCCGAGGACACCGCCCCAGGCGTCCTGCTCGCCGGGCGAACCCTCGCCGCCCGCGTTGTCCTCGCCCATCACGATGACGCGCTCGTCGCGCTCCATCTCACTCGCCAGCGCCTCGTTGATCGCCTCGCGGTAGGTGATGCTGCGTGCCATGTCGGGCTCTCCCCTCAGTACGAGACGTAGACGTCGGTGAGCAGGTCGGCGGCGTCCGGCTTCGGCGCGGCCTTCGCCGCGACGACCGCCTCGTCGACGGCGGCGGCGACCTCGGAGTCGATCTGGTCGAGCTGGGTGCCGGTCAGCTGCCCGCCGCTGGTGACGTTGGCGCGGAAGCGCTTGAGGCAGTCGAGCTTCTCGCGCGCGTTCGCGACCTCGTCAGCGCGGTAGAGCTGCTGGTCGCCCTCGAAGTGGCCGAAGTAGCGGGTGAACTTGACCTCGATCAGCGTCGGGCCGCCGCCTTCACGGGCCCGGGCCACCGCCTCGCCCGCGGCCTCGTGGACCGCGAAGAAGTCGAAGCCGTCGACGATCACGCCGGGCATGCCGAACGCCGCGGCCCGGTCGGCGATGTCGTCGGTGGCGACCGACCAGCTCGACGACGTGGCCTCGGCGTAGCCGTTGTTCTCCGCCACGAAGATCGCGGGCAGGTTCCACACCGTCGCGAGGTTCAGCGACTCGAGCGTGGTGCCCTGGTTGGAGGCGCCGTCGCCGAAGAACGCGACGGCGACCCCGCCGTCGCCCTTGTGCTTGGACGCCAGCGCACGGCCGCAGATGAGCGGCGGCCCGCCGCCGACGATGCCGTTGGCGCCGAGCATGCCCTTGGACAGGTCGGCGATGTGCATCGAGCCGCCCTTGCCGCGGCACGAGCCGGTGCTCTTGCCGTAGATCTCGGCCATCATCCCGACGATGTCCACGCCCTTGGCGATGCAGTGGCCGTGGCCGCGGTGGGTGGAGGCGATGGCGTCGCGGCCGTCGAGGTGCGCGCACACGCCCGCCGCGGAGGCCTCCTCGCCCGCGTAGAGGTGCACGAACCCGGGGATGTCCCCGCCTGCGAACTCCTCGTGCACCCGCTCCTCGAAGTCGCGGATCGTGCGCATCACGCGGTAGGCGTCGAGGAGTTGGTCCGGAGTCAGCTCCTGCGAGGTGGGGGTGGGGAGAGTTCCGGTCATGACATCACGATCCCTCCGTCGATCATGACCGATTGCCCGGTCATGTAGTCCGAATCCGGTCCTGCGAGGTACGAGACGAACCCGGCGACGTCCTCCGGTGTCTGCACCCGACCCAGCGCGATGAGCTGGGAGTACTGGGCGAGGGCCTCGCCCTTCCCGGTGCCGAGGTAGGCGCCGAGGCCCTCGTCGATCTGGTTCCACATCTCCGTGCCGACGATCCCGGGGCAGTACGCGTTCACCGTGATGCGGTGGCGCGCGAGCTCCTTGGCGGCCGCCTGCGTCAGCGCGCGGACGGCGAACTTGGTGGCGCTGTAGTGCCCGAGGTGGTCGAACCCGCTGTGGGCGGCGATCGACGCCGCATTGATGATCTTGCCGCCGGTGCCCTGCGCGATCATCCGCTCCGCCGCGGCCTGCAGGCAGTACACGACGCCGAAGACGTTCACCTCGAACATGCGCTGCAGGTCCGCGGGCGCCACCTCGAGCAGCGTCTTGACCTGGGCGATCCCGGCGTTGGCGACCATGACGTCGACGCTGCCCAGCTCGGCGGCGACGTGGTCGACCATGGCGAACACCGCGTCCCGGTCGGTGACGTCCACCGGGACGGCGATCGCGCGCCCGCCCGCGTCGGTGATCTCGCGCGCGACCGCCTCCGCCGTGGCCTTGTCGACGTCGTTGACGGCGACCGCGTGCCCGTCGCGGGCGAGCCGCAGCGCGATCCCGCGCCCGATCCCCCGGCCGGCCCCGGTCACCACAGCCGCGCTCACGCCAGGCCCTTCGGCGACACGAGGATCTTCACGTTCTCCTCCTTGTTGTCGATCAGCTCGCGGAAGCCGCCGTCGACGAGGTCGGGGAGTCCGATCCGGCCGGTGATGAACTGCTGCGCGTCGACCGTGCCGTCGCGGAGCAGGGCGATGGTGTCGGCGTGGTCGCCGCAGTAGGCGAGCGAGCCGATGACGTTGACCTCGGAGAACACCAGCTCGTTCATCGACACCTGCGGCACGTGTCCCCAGATCGCGACGTTCACGACCGTGCCGCCGGGGCGCACCGAGCCGATCGCGGCGGCCAGCACGGCGTCGACGCCCGCGCACTCGAAGGCGACGTCGGCCCCCACACCTGAGGTCAGGTCGCGGATCGCGTCGGGCACGTCGGAGCCGGTCGGGTCGATGACCTCGTCGGCACCCGCACCCACCGCCTTGGCCTTGCGCGCGGCGGCGGGCTCGACCACGACCACCCGCCCGGCGCCCGCGGCCTTCAACGCCGCTGTGGTGACCAGGCCGATCGGGCCGGCCCCGAACACCGCAGCCGTGCCGCCGGATGCCAGCCTGGACAGCCGCACGGCGTGGTAGCCGACCGCGAGCGGCTCGACGAGCGCCCCGATGTCCGTGGGGAGGTCACCGAGCGGGTGCACCCACCGCGCGTCCACGACGCACCGCTCCGCGAACCCGCCGTCCTGCCCGGACAGCCCGACGAAACCGAGCTTGCGGCAGATGTTGTAGCGGCCTGCCGCGCAGGCGACGCACTCGCCGCACACGTAGTACGGCTCGACCGCGACCCGGTCGCCCTCCCGTACGCCGCTCACCCCGGAGCCGACGGCGGACACGACGCCCGCGAACTCGTGCCCCATGACGACCGGCAGCTCGGAGCCCGTGATCGGGTGCGGTGCACCCTTCGGCGGGATGAAGATCGGGCCCTCGAGGAACTCGTGCAGGTCGGTGCCGCAGATCCCGCACCAGTCGACGCTCACCTCGACCTGGCCCGGCCCGACCTGCGGGTCCGGGACGTCCTCGATGCGGATGTCGCCCCTGCCGTGGAAGCGCGCCGCCCTCATGATCGGACCTCCTGCGTGATCGCGTCCGGGTCGAGCAGCCGCCGCTGCGCCGCGGCGGCGAGGACGGTGCGGACGTCGAGCACCCGCGGCCCGTCCGGCGCGAGCGTGACCGTGACGGGTGTGGACGGCCCGAACTCGATCTCCCGCTCCCCGTCGACGGCGACGGTGCCGCGCTCGAGCTCGACCGGGTGCGGCAGCCCGGCGGCGAGCGGACCGGCGTGCCGCACCCCGACCGGCGCGACGACGCCGGGCGCGATCGGGGCCAGCACGGTCTGCGGCGCCTGCTCGGCGAGGCGGACGAACACCCCGTCCGGGGCCGTGCGGCCGACCGGGTGCAGCAGCCCCGCGATGCTGGACAGGCCGATGGCGTGCGGCTCGGCGAACGCGCAGTAGAGCTCCCGCAGCGTGGCAGGCTGCCACAGCGCGCGGGAGCCGACGTGCGACACGGTGGAGACGCAGACGTCGACGAGTGCGAGCTCGCGCTGCGCGCCCGCGACCACGTGCAGCACCTTCGCCCGGTAGGTGGCCTCGTCGACGGGCACGCGGCCGGTCGCGACGAGCCCGGCCGCCGTGCCCGCGACCGTGGCCTCCCACATCTCGGGGAACGCGTTGTTGGTGCCGGTGGACAGCGGCAGCAGCGCTACGTCCCCGCTCGCCGCGGCGGCCGCACGCACGGTGCCGTCCCCGCCGAGCAGCACGATCACCGACGCCCCCGCGTCCACCATCCGGCGCACCAGCTCGCGGGTGTCGTCGGCCGTGCCGCTGATCTCGGCCAGCTCGACGAACCCCAGGTCCGGCCAGCGGGCGGCGCCGGGGCGGCGCTTGTCCCGGGCACGCAGCACCCCGGCGGCGACACCCATCGCGTCGGTCGACATCAGCACGCGGTCCACGCCCGTTGCCCCCGCCGCGGCGATCAGCCGCAGCGCCATGTTGGTCTTCTCCGCGTTCGGGAAGACCGAGGCCTGCGCGACGAGCCTGCGGATGTCGCGCCCCGACATGGGGTTGCGACGACGCCCATGCACGAGCCCGGTGTGACCGGCAGCTCCGTGCTCCCGGACGGCACCACCCGCCCGTTCGACCCGCCCTGCTGCACCCGCGCCTCCGTGCTCACGCGAGGCCGCGTCGCCCCGCGTGACCCACTTCACTCCGGTCGGCGGGATGGGGCAACAGTTGCAGCGGGGTTGCACCCGTGCTGAGGACGCGTGGGCGGGAGGCGGCGCCGGACGGGTGACTCCGAACCGATCAGCGGTCGCGGGCGCTCGGACCGCGCACGACCGCATGATCGATCCGGCCGGTCCCTCAGCCTCCCGGCGGCGGGAGCGTGGCAGGGCCCGGGCGGCATGATCACCGGAAATGGTTCGAGGGCGCCGAATGTGACGCCCTCACACCACCTCCGCCGATCATGCACACGTCGATCGCCGCCAATGGCGCCACGACGACAGATACGTCGCCCCGGCACCATTTCCGACGATCATGAGTAGGGGCCGACTCATCACCCCGGCCCTGATCGTCCACCGGGGCCACGTTCGGCAGGGTCGCTAGGGCGCGAGGTACCCCCCGTCGACGACGAGGGACGTGCCGGTGACGTAGCTGGCCTCGTCGCTGGCGAGGAACAAGGCCGCGTACGCGGTCTCGATCGGCACGCCCGGACGCTTGAGCACGGTGCCCGCGATGAGCGCCTCGTTGATCTCGGGCGCCTGGTGCTCGTTCATCGGCGAGAGGATGTAGCCGGGGTGCAGGGAGTTGCAGCGCACCCCGTCCTTCCCGTGGGTGGCCGCGACGTTCTTGCTGACGTTGAGGATGGCCCCCTTCGCGGCCTGGTACGCGTACGAGTTGGGCACACCTGCCAGTCCCCAGATGGACGAGACGTTGATGATCGAGCCGGCCTGCTGCCGGATCATGTGCGGCAGGACCTCGCGCATGCCGAGGAAGATGCTCTTCAGGTCGATGTCGAGCAGCCGGTCGTACTGCTCCTCGGTGGTCTCGAGGATCGGCTCGTACTCGCACACCGCCGCGTTGTTGATCAGGATGTCGATCCGCCCGTGCTCGGCGACGACATCGGCCACGACGGCCTTCCACCGGCCGGCCTGCGTGACGTCCATCTTCACGAAGGTGACCTCGCTGTCCGCGGTGTCGGCGGCATCGAGGACGTCGCCCGACACGACGGCCTTCGCCCCCTCGCGCATGAACAGCTCGGCCATCTCCCGGCCCTGGCCGCGGGCGGCGCCCGTGATGAGCGCGACCTTGCCCTGCAGACGGTCCGCCACCGGAGTCAGGACCTCCCGTCCGGGAGATCCACCCCCGCCGCTTCGGCCTCCTCGATCAGGATCGGCACCGCCGACGTCGCGGCGTGGATGCCGATGACCGAGGCGATCTCCATGATCTCGAGGATCTCCTGGGGCGTGGCGCCGTAGCCGATCGCGTTCTCGATGTGCAGCTTCAGCCCCTTGACGTACAGGTGCGTGGCGGCCGTGTCGAAGGCGATGTAGACGAACTCCTTCACCTTCGGTTCGAGGGTGCCACCGCGCCACGGGACGGAGCTGAACTCGGTGTAGGCGTCGAAGATCTCGGGGTCGAGCTCGAGCATCTCGTCCCAGAACGAGTGCCAGTAGCCGCGCGTCTTCGTGAACTCGGCCTTGAGCCGTTCCTGGTAGTCGTCCAGGGCGGCCGGCCCGTCCCGCAGGCCCTTCTCCTCGAGCACCTCCACCAGGATCGGCACGCCGATGTTCATCGCGTGGATGCCCAGCGTGCTGGTCAGCTCGAGCACCTCCATGATCTCCTGCGGCGTCGCGCCGAACTTCAGTGCCGCCTTGATGTGCTGCCGGACGCCGGGCAGGTACATGTGGGTGGCGGCGGCGTCCACGGCGATGTACATGAACGCCTTGGTCTTGTCGTCGAGGTGGTTCTTGCGCCACGGGACGGCGGAGAACTCCAGGTACGAGCGCAGGAACGCCGGATCCAACCGGAGCATGCCCTCCCAGTGCTCTCCCCAGGTGCCGCGCACCTCGATGAACTCCTTCTTGAGCGCTTCCTGCTCCGCGGTCAGCGTCATCGTTCGTCTCCTCGCGTCTTCTTCAACCGTCGTCTACTCAGCCGAGAACGGTGGCGATCCGGGCCGCCTCGCCCTCGACCGCGGGGAACCTGTCTCGCACGCGGCCGTCGTGGCCCGGTACGACCGTGGCGCCGGTCTCGGCGGCCAGCTTGTTGATGAACGACAGCGCGGCCCGCATCTCCTGCAGATCGGTGTGGGCGAAGAACGGCCACTCGTTCTCGATCTGCTCGTAGAAGTGCGCGGCGTCGGCCGCCAGGATCAACGGGCCGGAGCGGCCCCGGACCGTCGTGAGCAGCTCACCGGGGCAGTGGCCGCCGACCGGGTGGACGGTGATCCCGGGGTGGACCTCGGTCTCCTCACCGATCAGCCACAGCCTGCCCTCGTCCTCGGCGCGCTTCACCGGTTCGAGGTGCTCGGCGATCGTGAACTCGCCCTCGAGCTCGTCGCGCCGCCACTTGCCGAACCAGTAGTCGTACTCCGCCTGACCGCTGACGACCCGCGCGTTGGTGAACAGCCTCAGATAACCGATGTGGTCGTAGTGGAAGTGGGACGTGATCACCATGGACACGTCGGCCGGGTCGATGCCCAGCAACGCCAGCCCGTCGGGTGGCGACACGAGCGGGATCTCCCCGAGCCAGTCGCGCGCCGGGATGTCGTAGCCGGTGTCGAGCAGCATCACGGTCTGCCCGTCGCGGATGACCCAGAAGTTGTACTCCATGTGCAGCTCGGCGTCGGGCAGCCCGTACTGGCCGTAGTCGTGGAACACGACGCTGCGGTTGACCATCCGCTCGCCGTACTTGACCTGGACGACTTCGAGGCCTGCGCCGTGCATCTCTGCTCCATCGGGTCGGGTGCTGTCTGATTGTATGGCTGTCCGACAATCACAGGCAATGAGTCTCCGCCGGGGACGTTCCGAAGGGAGCGCCGATCAGCCGCCCGTCGCGAGACGGCGGACACCCGGGGCCGTGGACCGGTGCAGCAACGACGAGGTGGTGGGATCCGGCACCGACACGTCCACGTCGGGCGCGATCCGGTAGGGCCGCGCCAGCAGGAGCCCACCCAGCGAGCGACGCAGCCGCGACATCTCCGCGCGCACGGTGACGAGGTGGTCGCGGTCGCCGTAGAGCGCCGTCGAGAGGGCGCCCGCGTCCATGCCGTCGGTACCGGCGGCGGCGAGCAGCACGAGCACCTCGACGTGCCGGGTGGACAGCGGGTGCACCCACCGCGACGACCCGGTGACGACCGCGCGGGGCGGCCGGGCGTCGAGATCGAGCGTGAGCCGGATCCGCGCGGTGTCCTCCACCCGGAGCAGCCAGCCGCCGGGCACCGGCTCGGGCAGGAACACGCCGACGCCGTGCACCGAGATCGGCCGGTCCGCGCGCGGCGCCGCGACCCGCTCCACGCCGGGCATCCCGGTGACGGCGGCGACCCAGCCGTGCTCGTCGACGACGAGCCCGGCCCCGTGCAGGCGGGACAGGATCGGGGCGGCGAGCCCGCGCAGCGCCTCGAGGCGGCCCTCGTGCTGGCGCCAGAGGCTCGCTTCGGCGAGCTTCACCGCGGTGCCGACGAGCGCCACCGTGGTGGGGTGCACGGTGTGGGCCGGCCCGCTGACGTCGACGACGCCGAGCAGCTCACCCGAACGCGGGTCGTGCACGGGGCAGGCGGTGCAGGTCCAGACGTGGTGGGAGCGCACGAAGTGCTCGGCGGCGAACATCTGCACGGGGGCCGCCTCGGCGAGCGCGGTGCCGATCGCGTTGCTGCCGACGCTGCCCTCGGACCAGTCGGCGCCCTCGGTGAAGCCGAGCGAGTCGGCGCGGCGGCGCACCTGCGCCGACCCTCCCGCCACAGCAGCCTGCCCGCGGAGTCGGTGATGACCATGATGTGCGAGGCGTCGTCGGCCACCGAGGTGAGCGCCGCGCGCAGCTCGGGCAGCACCCGCTGCAGCGGGCTCGTAACCCGCAGCCGCTCCACCTCCGCGGTGGGCAGCGGCCCGGTGGGGTGGCCGCGTTCGGGGTCGACCCCCTGCGCACGCACCCTTTCCCACGACCGCGCGACGAGCCTGCGCGGCCGGGCGGGCGGTCGGTCGCCGGAGAGCAGGGCGTCGTGGACGCGGGAGAGCATGCGGGCGTGCCGGCCGATGTCCGTGCCGGGCCGGACCGCGCAGACACCTTCGTCCGTCATCCGCATCACCTGCGGCCACACTAGGCAGAGACGGCGCCTGAGTCGATACGTCGGCCCGGGCCGGTCTCGGCGTGCCCAGCAGCACCCCGCCGACGATGACGACCCCGGCCACCAGCTCCACGACGTTCGGCCGCTCCCCCAGCAGCGCGGCGGCCAGCGCCATCCCGACCACCGGTACGAGGAGCGAGTACGGCGCCACCACACCCGCCGGGTAGCGCCGCATGAGCCCGACCCAGATCCCGGAACCGGCGAGCGTGCCCAGCAGGGCGATGTACCCGACCGCCGCGACGCCGACCAGCCCCGAGGGGGTCATGGCGGTGCGCAGCGCCTCCCAGCCTGCCGCGGGCCCCTCCCACACCAGTGACATCGCGAGCAGCGGGATCGGCGGCACCACGCACATCCACAAGGTGAGGTGCATCGGGTTCGGCGGCGCGGCGAGCCGGCCCGCGAGGTTGCCGAGTGCCCAGGACAGCGCCCCGAGGAGGGTGAGCAGCACCGGCAGCACGGCCGCGACCTGCGCGCGGGACACCGCGATCGCCGCGAGCCCGAGCATGGCGATCGCGATCCCGATCCCCTGCCGGGCCGAGATCGGCTCGCGCAGCAACAGCACCCCCAGCAGCACCGTGAAGGGGGCGGACGCCTGGAGCACCAGGGACGCGAGCCCGGTCGGCATCCCGATGTCCATCGCGATGAACAGGAAGATGAACTGCACGGTGCCGAACCCCATGCCGAAGGCGAGCAGCCAGCGCAACGGCACCTGCGGCCGCGGCACGAGCAGGAGCGTGGGCACCGCGAGCACGACGAACCGGATCGCCGCGAGGAACAGCGGCGGGAAGTGCTCCAGCCCGAAGTGGATGGCGATGAAGTTCCCGCCCCAGAGCGTGGCGACGACGCCGGCGAGCAGGCGGTCTCGGGTGGTCACGTCCCCACGGTCCCCGGCGCGGACTGCTCAGACCAGCGAAATGTTCTGAAACGACTGTTTAGGCTGGCTACATGGATGTCCAACGGCTGCGGGTGCTGCGCGAGCTGGCCGACCGCGGCTCGGTCACGGCCGTCGCCGCGGCTTGTCGTTCACCCCGTCGGCGATCTCCCAGCAGCTCAGGACGCTCGCCGACGAGGTCGGGGTGCCGCTCACCGAGCCCGCGGGCAGGGGTGTGCGCCTCACCGATGCCGGCCACGCCCTCGTCGCCGAGGCGGAGGGCGTGCTCGCCGCGCTCGCCCGGGCCGACGCCGCGGTGGAACGACTGCGCACGGAGCCGCGCGGGCTCGTCCGGCTGGCGCTCTTCCCGTCCGGTGCCCGGATGCTGCTGCCCGGGCTGCTCGAGCGACTGGATGCGGTTCCCGGCATCGACGTGGTGTGCCGCGACGTCGACCTGACCCCGGCCGACCTGCCCGCCCTCGCGGCCGACTTCGACGTCGTGGTCAGCCACCGCGACGAGACGGCGCCCGCCCCGGGGACGACCCGGTGGCGGGTGGTGCCGCTGCTGCGCGAACCCCTCGACGTGGCGCTCCCGCCCCGGCACCCGCTCGCGCGCCGCCGGTCGCTGCGGCTCGAGGAGCTCGCCGACGAGGCCTGGATCAGCGTCGCGGTCGGCTGGCCCGTCGACGACGTGTTGCGCTCGCTGGCCGTGGCCACCGGCGCCACCCCGAGGGTGGTCCAGCGGATCAACGACTTCGGCGTCACCGAGGAGCTCGTGGCGGCGGGGCACGGGATCGCACTGCTGCCCCGCTACTCCACCGGCGACCGGGGCGGCCGCAGGCTGGTGCGCCGGCCGCTCTCCGGGGTGCGCGCCGGCCGGCTCATCGAGGCGGTGATGCGCACGACCACAGCCGAGCGACCGGCGGTTGCGACCGTGCTCGATGCGCTGCGGGCCGAGGCCGGCGCGATCACTGCAGGCAGAACTCGTTCCCCTCGGGATCGGTGAGCACGACCCACCAGCCGCTCTCCTCCTGCATCTCCCGCACGACGGTGGCGCCCGCCGCCACGAGCCGCGACACGTGCGTTCGGACGGCGGCCCGCCGGTCGATCGCGCCGTGGCCCGCGTTGACGTCGAGGTGCACGCGGTTCTTGATCGCCTTCGGCTCGGGCACGCGCTGGAACAACATCCGCGGCCCGAACCCCGCGGGGTCGACGACCGCGGTGTACTGCGCCTCCCCCGCACCGTCGCCGCTGCTCACGAGGTATCCGGGCCGTGGTGGCTGTACCACGTAGCCGAGGGCCAACGCCCAGAACGCAGCGAGCCGCCGGGGGTCGCGCGCATCCACGGTGATCTGGAGTGGGATCGCCATGGCTGCATCCTGCCGGTTCTCACGGGCCGGGCTCACGCCCTCCACCGCCAGCCGGAACAGCCGGTCGGCACCCGCTGCGGGGTCGGGGTGGTGCTCGGTGGCGAGCACGAGGCCGACGATCATCGTGATCAGGTCATCGGCCGTGACGTGCGCCGCGACCACGCCGTCCGCGGCGGCGCGGCGCAGCAGCGGACCCGCCGCCTCCACGATCGCCGAGGAGCAGGAGTTGGCGTGCACCGCGCCGTCCCCGACGTCGGGGTAGGACAGCGCGGCCGCGAGGCCCCGTGCGGTGGCGGAGTAGGCGACGACCTCACCCAGCCAGGACAGCAGGGCGTCGCGGCTGTCGCCGGCGCCCGCCAGCTCCTGCGCGCGCACGCACAGGGCGTCGATCCGCTGCCTCGACACCGCTTCCAGCAGCGCGTGCCGGGTGGGGAAGTGGCGGCGCACGGTCGCCGAGCCGACGCCGGCGACGCGGGCGATCTGCTCCAGGGAGGCGGCGGCCCCGTGTGCAGCGACCTCCTCCTCGGCCACGGCGAGGATCCGCGCGTAGTTGCGCCGGGCGTCGGCGCGCTGGTGGCCGGGCATGGCGCGATCTCCTGGTTGCTCGGTGGCCGGTTGCTAAGTGGCGGGGTCCGCCATATCGTAGCGGAGAAGAAACGGCGGCCCCCGCCGTTTACTGTGAGGAGACACCCGTGTCCACCGAACCCGCACCCGTCCTGGTCACCGGCGCCACCGGCAGGCAGGGCGGCGCCACCGCCCGCGCCCTGCTCGCGGCGGGCGTACCGGTCCGCGCACTCGTGCGCGATCCCACCACCGAACGAGCCAGGGCCGTCGAGGCGCTCGGCGCCGAGCTCGTCACCGGCGACCTGCACGACCGCGACTCCGTGACGCGGGCGGCCGAGGCGCCCGAGCCGTCTTCTCGGTGCAGATGCCCGGCTTCACCGCCGACGGGTTCGACTTCGACGGGGAGGTGGCCCAGGGCGTCAACCTCGTCGAGGGGGCCAGGGCGGCCGGGGTGCCCCAGTTCGTGCACACGTCCGTTACCGGGGCCGGCCAGCACGTCCACCACCCCGCGTGGGCCGAGGGCCGCTGGTCGGTGGAGCCCAGCCTGACCGCGAAGACCGCGATCCAGGACCGGGTCCGCTCGGCGGGCTTCGCTCGGTGGACGATCCTCAAGCCGGGCTTCTTCATGGTGAACTTCCTGCCGTCCATGGCGTTCCTGTTCCCGCGCGCGTCGAAGGCGGCCTGGTCAGCGTGCTCGACCCGGCGACCCGGCTGTCCCTCGTCGCGGTCGACGACATCGGGCGTGCCGCCGCGGCGGCCATTGCGGATCCCGACCGGTTCCACGGTGTCGAGCTGGAGCTGGCGAGCGACTGGCTGTCGATGACCGAGATCGTCGAGGTGCTCTCCCGGGCCCTGGACACCCGGCTGTCCGCCCCCGACATGACCGAGGAGGAGGCCCTCGCGGCCGGGATGCCGCCGATGGGCGCCTCGCACGAGTGGCTGAACGCGGCCCCCCAGCCGGCCCGCCCGCAGTACGCGCGGGACCTCGGCATCCCGCTCACCGGCTTCGCCGACTGGGCGCGGGAGCACCTGCAGGGCTAAGGCCGCAGCCGCTTCGGGAGCTTCGCGACGATCGCGTCGTACGACACGTCGACGATCTCGCGCAGCTCCTCGTCCGGGATCGTGCCGTCGAGACGCACGCTGTTCCAGCCGTGCCGACCGATGTAGGCCATCACCGTGACGTGGTCCGGGTAGCGGTGGCGCAGCTCCGCCGCCTCGTCGGCGTCGCGCCCGCACTTGACGCCCAGACCACCGCCACCGAGGAACGCGAAGATCTTCCCGCCCACCTTGGCGACGACGTCGCCCTCCCACGGCTCGTCCTCGACCGCGCCCGGCTTGGCCAGGCAGTAGGCGACGAGCTCGTCGTGGGTCACCGGGCGACCGGCGGCCACGACCGGCGGGCCGACCACAACAGGACGATCAGCAGCACCGTGAACCAGACGTACGTGCCGTCGACGAACTGCTGCAACGGCGTCCACGTCAGCTCCTGCTCGCCGCCGCGCGGGTGGACGAACTGGTGCGGGGCGATCACGAACACCGCCGCCATCGCCACCGTGGCCGCCGTCCACGCCGCAGACCGTTTCGACCAGGCCGTGGCCGCGGCGACGAGCAGCGCCGGGGCGACCCACACCCAGTGGTGCGACCAGGACGTGGGGGACACGAGCAGCCCGACGGCCGCGAGCGTGACCAGCGCGAGCGGGGCGGGTGCCCGCCGGATCGCCGGCACGGCGAGCGCGAGCAGCCCGGCAGACAGCAGGAGCCAGACGACGGTGCGGGGGATGCCGTCGACGCCCGCGCGGACCAGCATCGCCTCGAACGTCTGGTTCGTGAAGAACGGCGACCCGCTCACCCCACCGGCCGGGTCGGACCAGAACGCCCACGACTGGGCGGGCGCCACCACGAACCCGATCGCCGTGGCGACCACCCCGGAGACGGCCGAGGTGACCGCCGCCCGGTAGTCGCGGCGCAGCAGGAAGTACAGGACGAACACGGCCGGCGTCAGCTTGATCGCGGCGGCGATGCCGATGAGCATGCCGCGCGGCCATTTCGGCCGGGCGACGAGGCAGTCGAGGGCGACCAGCGCCATCAGCACCAGGTTGATCTGGCCGAACTCGACCGTCTGCAGCACCGGTTCGAGCCCGAGCGCGGGCCGGCCCGCGACCGGATGGTCGAAGTCGATGGCCCGGCCGGGTTCGACCGCCAGCGCGAGCGGCAGCCCGATCGACGCCACCGACAGCGCCCCACCCCACCCGCCCGACGGCCACAGCCGCCGCGCGAACGCGTACAGCGTGGCACCCAGGCGAGCGTCGAGAGCCCCAGCAGGCCCACCCACGCGACGACCCACGGCACCACCGCGAGCGGCACCATCAGCAGCGCCGCGAACGGCGGGTAGATGTACGGCAGCGCGATGTGCCCCGACGTCTCGGGGAGGGACCCGTACATGTCGCCGCCGGCCAGCCAGGCCTGCACCCCGAACCGGTAGACCTCCAGGTCGATGTGCCGGCCACCGGTGTGCGCGATGAGCCCCGCCAGCACGAGCGCCAGCAGCGGCACGGTGACCGGCAGGACGCGCGACGGCGTGCGGAGGACCTGCAGCAACCGTGGGGCGGCTGGCGTGCGTGCGGTCGAGGCGCCGACAACCGTCACGCCGATCCCCTCCCCGTCGCCTCTCCCCTTGCCACGGTAGCCCGACCGTGTGCCCGCACGACCCCCACCCCTGTGGGCTCCCGGCCCCGGTTCGCTGACCATGATCAGCGACCTGGTGCGCAAGCGGCAGCATCCGGCCGTCGGCGCACCCACGCGACGATCACACAGGCATGCACGCCGGCAAGATCACCAGCCCGGCGCACACACGGCCGCATCCGGCCGAACCGGCACCCACCCGACGATCAGGCGCCGGCCCGGCACCCCTCCCGAGCGGCGACGGCCTCAGCGGATCCCGGCCGCGTCCATCCCCCGCAGCTCCTTCTTGAGGTCGGCGATCTCGTCGCGGAGCCGGGCCGCGAGCTCGAACTGCAGGTCGCGGGCGGCGGCGAGCATCTGGTCGGACAGTTGCTGGACGAGGTCGGCCAGCTCCGCACGGGGCATGTTGGCGGTGTCGCGGCGGGCGACGATGCCGGAGCTCGCCGCGGCCGGGGAGCGGCCGGGCTCACCCGCGGCTCGCTTGCCACGCGACTGGTTGCGCCCGGACCCGCCGACCGGGACCTCCTCCGCCTCGCGGTAGACCTGGTCGAGGATGTCGGCGATCTTCTTGCGCAGCGGCTGCGGGTCGAGCCCGTTGGCCTCGTTGTAGGCGACCTGCTTGGCGCGGCGGCGGTCGGTCTCGTCGATGGCGTACTGCATCGACTCGGTGACCTTGTCGGCGTACATGTGCACCTCGCCCGACACGTTCCGGGCCGCGCGGCCGATCGTCTGGATCAACGACGTGCCGGAACGCAGGAAGCCCTCCTTGTCGGCGTCGAGGATGGCGACCAGCGAGACCTCGGGCAGGTCGAGACCCTCGCGGAGCAGGTTGATGCCGACCAGCACGTCGAACTCGCCCAGCCGCAGCTGCCGCAGCAGCTCCACCCGGCGCAGGGTGTCGACCTCGGAGTGCAGGTAGCGCACCCGGATGCCCAGCTCCAGCAGGTAGTCGGTGAGGTCTTCCGCCATCTTCTTGGTGAGCGTGGTGACCAGCACCCGCTCGTCGCGCTCGCAGCGCTCCCTGATCTCGTGGACGAGGTCGTCGATCTGGCCCTTGGTGGGCTTGACCACGACCTTCGGGTCGACCAGGCCGGTGGGCCGGATGACCTGCTCCACGAACTCGCCACCGGTGCGGGACAGCTCGTAGGGCCCGGGGGTGGCCGACAGGTAGACCGTCTGCCCGATCCGGTCGGTGAACTCCTCCCACGTGAGCGGGCGGTTGTCGACCGCGGACGGCAGCCGGAACCCGAACTCGACGAGGTTGCGCTTGCGCGACATGTCGCCCTCGTACATGCCACCGATCTGCGGGACCGTCTGGTGGGACTCGTCGATGACCAGCAGGAAGTCGTCGGGGAAGTAGTCGATCAGCGTGGCCGGGGCCGAGCCGGGCCCGCGGCCGTCGATGTGGCGCGAGTAGTTCTCGATGCCCGAGCAGAACCCGACCTGGCGGATCATCTCGATGTCGTACTGGGTGCGCATGCGCAGCCGCTGCGCCTCCAGCATCTTGCCCTGCCGCTCGAACTCGGCCAGCCGCTCCTCGAGCTCGGCCTCGATGTCGCGGACCGCGCGCTCCATCCGGTCGGGACCCGCCACGTAGTGGGTGGCCGGGAAGATCCGCACCTCGTCGACCTGGCGCAGGACGTCGCCGGTGAGCGGGTGCAGGTAGTAGAGCGCCTCGACCTCGTCGCCGAAGAACTCGATCCGGACGGCGAGCTCCTCGTAGGCCGGGATGATCTCGACGGTGTCGCCGCGCACCCGGAACGTGCCACGCTGAACGCCACGTCGTTGCGGGTGTACTGCACGTCGACGAGGGCGCGCAGCAGCGCGTCGCGCTCGACGCTCGCCCCGACCTCCAGCTTCACCGACCGGTCGAGGTAGGACTGCGGCGTGCCGAGGCCGTAGATGCACGAGACCGAGGCGACCACCACGACGTCGCGCCGCGACAGCAGGTTCATCGTGGCGGAGTGGCGCAGCCGCTCGACGTCCTGGTTGATCGAGGAGTCCTTCTCGATGTAGGTGTCGGTCTGCGCGATGTACGCCTCGGGCTGGTAGTAGTCGTAGTACGAGACGAAGTACTCGACGGCGTTGTTCGGCAGCATCTCGCGCAGCTCGTTGGCCAGCTGCGCAGCCAGTGTCTTGTTGGGCGCCATCACGAGCGTGGGCCGCTGGACGCGCTCGATCAGCCACGCGGTGGTGGCCGACTTGCCAGTGCCGGTGGCGCCCAGCAGCACGACGTCCTGCTCGCCGCCCTTGACCCGGCGCTCCAGCTCCTCGATGGCGGCCGGCTGGTCGCCTGCGGGCTGGTAGGGGCTGACCACTTCGAAGCGCCCGCCCGTGCGGGGGATCTCCCCGACGGGACGGAACTCCGAGTGCGCCACCGGAACGTCCGGGAGCGCGGCGCTGCCGGGGACCTCAGTCGCGAATGCCACGCCGTCCAGGGTACGAGCCGGGCCCGACAGGAACTGGCAGCATCACCTTCCGTGCACCCGCCGAAGCTCGCGATCTTCGACGTCCCGGCCCGTGTCAACACCGATACCAAGGGCGTGAAGCGCCCGGTGGACGAGTACCGCGTGACACCGTTCGGCCTGTACATGAGCCGCCCGATGGTCGACCGGCCGACGGCGCACTGGGTCGAGTCGTGGCTCCTGCCCGACCTCGGGCTGTGCGTCACCGACTGGTGGTGGAACCCCGGCCACGCCCGTGAACAGGACTTCTACCTCGACGTCTGCGAGATCGTCCGGGATGGCGGGCGCTGGGTGCTCACCGACCACTACCTCGACCTGGTGGTGCGCACCGGGCGCGACGCCACCGTGGTGGACGTCGACGAGTTCGTGGCGGCGGTCGCGCTCGGGCTGCTGACCCCGGCGGCCGCCGAGTCGGCGATGCACACCGCCTACCGCGCGGTGGACGGCCTCGCGAGCCACGACCACGACCTCGACGCATGGCTCGCCACGCTCGGCATCACCCTGACGTGGAGGAACCGCTCCGAGCCATTGGGATGATCTTGCGGTCAGGACGAGGACGGAGGCGGGTCGTCCTCGTTCCCGCCACCGCCGTCACCCGGGCTCGTGGGCTCGGACGTGTCGGTCTCGGTCGGGTCCGGTTCGGTCGGGTCCGGTTCGGTCGTCCGCGTGGTCGTCGGCTTCTCGGGCTTCGTCGGCTTGGTCGGCTTGTCGTCGTCCTCTTCGCCCTCGTCGTTGTCCGGCTTCTCGGACGTCGTGGTGGTGCGCTCCGGCCGCTCGCTGGTGGGAACCACCACGGGCGGCGGCGGGAGCACGGGCGGCGGGGGCGCTGCGAGCGCGGGGTCGGGCGCCGGGCCCGCCACCGGGTCGTCGACGACCGGCACCGGCTCCTCCTCCGAGGTCTGCTCCTCGACGGAAGGCGTGCCCTCCTCGACGACGGGCAGCGACGCGCCCACCCCGACTCGCGTCGACGGCTCGGGCTCCGCCGAGATCGCAGCCGCCGGGTCGATCTGCGGGGCGGGCGCGGTGAGCTGGGCGACCGCGGTGGTGGCGCCGAGCGCACCGACGGTGAGGACCGCCGCAGCGGCCGCCGTGCTGGCGCGGCTGAGCGTGCGCGCCCTGCGGATGACGGTGTCCACCGACGGCAGGGAGACGGCAGCGGCCAGCTCGTCGTCGAGTCTGCGCAGCTCATCAGTGATGCGCTCGTAGCCGTCCGTCACCGACGACCTCCCTCGTAGTCGCGGGCGTCGGGGTCGTCGAGCCCGTAGTCATCGGATCCGTGCTCGCTGCCGTACGCCCCGGAGCCCGCGCCGTCGAGGCCGGGCGCGTAACCGGTGGCTGCCGCGTCGCCCAGCACGTCGGGCAGCACGTCGGCCATCCCCTCGGTGACGACGTGCCGGCCACGGGTCAGGCGGGCGTTGACGAGCGTCTCGGAGGCCTGCTCGATGGCCGCGATCTCCTCGATCGAGGCGCCGGCCATGTGGTGGAGCACGACGGCGCGGCGCTCCGCGGGCGACAGCCGCGCGAGCGACTTGAGGATGGCGCGCGTGCGGTCGTCGACCCCGGCGACGATGGCCCGGGGGCGGCCGATGCCGAAGCGAGCCATCGCCCCCCGCCAGCTGCGGATGGTGGAACGGACCGCCACCCGGCGGATCCACGCGCTCGGGTCGGGCGTGCGGCCGATCGCCACCCAGCTGTGCCATGCCCGCGAGTACGCGTCCTGGACGACGTTGTGGGCCTCGCCCGGGTTGAGCGTGATGGCGTAGAGCTGGGCCACGAGCCGCTGGTAGTTGGCCTCGAGGTGCGCGCCGAAGTCGGCCCTCAGCTCGGCAGGAGTGCCCGCGGTGGGCCTGCGCACCAGCTCGGTGCCGTCCGACACGTCGTCGAGGTCGGCACGCTGGGAGACCGATGCCGTCACAGCTCGGCCCTCCCCGACCGCCCCATCATCACCCGAACGGAGATCGCTCTGCCTCCTCCATCGCCGGACTACTCCGGTCTGTTACCGGCAGTGTCCTCCGTTCAGTCCAACGACGGGACCCATGCGGAAGTTGCGGCCCATGCGCCAACTCGATCGAAGCATGCGTCGAGCCACGGTTCCCCGGGGTCGTCGGGGTCGCGCTCGGCCGCCGTCCGATGGGCGGCGAGGTACTCGGCGCGGGCCGCGGCGTCGGCACGCAGCCAGTCGCGGACGAGCAACGCGTCCCGCCACCCGGGCGATCCGACCTCACGGATGTGCAGGTTCACCGCGCGGCCCGGGTCGGCGCTGCCGTGGAGGCGCTTGGGTCGCGGCGGCGAGCCGGCGGGCCGCGGGTCGTCGTGGTCGATGCGCGGATGCCGCGGGAAGCCCGCGTCCTGCAGCGCGTCCCGCACGGCGTCGGCGTCGGCGAGCGACTCGACGCCCAACTGCAGGTCGATGACGTCCTGCGCGGGTAGCCCCGGCACCGCCGTCGACCCGACGTGCGCCACCCCGCGGCCCAGTTCTCCGGCGGCCGCCGCGACCCGCGCCTTCAGCCGCCCGGCCGCCGCGGGCCACTCCGGATCGGGCTCGACGAGCCGCGGCGCCCCCGCCTGCGCGATCCGCCGTTCCCGCAGGTTCACCTCGAACGGGACGAGCCGCCGCTCCCACAGCGCGTCGACCGCGGCCTCGATCTCCCGCTCCGAGCCGTCGTTGGACAGCCAGACGTCGGCGGCGGCACGGCGCTCGGCATCGCTCGCCTGCGCGGCGATCCGGGCGCGGGCATCCGCCTCCGGCGTACCGCGCAGCGCGAGGCGCCGCACCCGCTCCTCCACGTCCGCGTGCACGACGACCACCAGCGGGAACCGGGCCGCCATCCCGCCCTCGACGAGCAGCGGGACGTCCTGCACGACAACGGCGTCCGCGGGCGCCGCCGCGATCAGCTCGGCGGACCGCGCCCGCACCCGGGGATGGATGATCGCGTTGAGGCGCTCCCGGGCGTCCGGGTCGCCGAACACGACGGCCGCCAGCGCAGGCCGGTCGAGAGCACCCGCCCCGTCCAGCACGCCGTCACCGAACGCGGCGGCCACCTCGGCGAGCCCCTCGGTGCCGGGGGCCACCACCTCACGCGCCAGCACGTCCGAGTCGACGAGCACCGCGCCGCGGGCCACGAGACGGCGCGCGACCGTCGACTTGCCCGACCCGATTCCCCCGGTGAGTCCCACCCGCAGCACGACGACCGAGGCTACTCGATCACCCGGTCGGTCACCCGGCGGCGCCCGCCTGGGACATCGGCCCGGACGGCGGCGCCGGCTGCGGGGCCGGCGCGCTGGTGGGCATGATCGCGACGGCCGGCAGCACCCGCAGCGCCAGGTCGACGAGCGCGTCGGCGCGGCTCTTCCCGCCGGGAAGCGGCTGGTCGGGCAGCACCAGCGTGAGGTTGCTCGTGGAGTGGGCGACCATGAGCACGGCCTGGCCGCGCTTCTCGAAGAGCGCGCCCGGTGCGCTGCCGAGGCGCATGTCGCGCCGCTCCCCGGACTCGGCGCGGGCGTTCACCTCCCACTGCGCGGACGCCGCGGCGGCGTCGACGTAGGCGGTGGCGTTGACGTCCAGCAGTACCCGCCCGCCGCCCTCGCCGGAGCGGGTGTAGCGGCAGGACACGCGCTCGGTGCGGCCCACCTTCGGCTGTGGGATACCGATCGTGGTGCGCACCGCGACGGAGCCCAGCGGGAGCCCCATCACGGCCTCGAGATCGGGGGGCCCGAGGATCCGGCCGCAGTCGACGGGGATGACACGGCCGTCGTCGGCAGCCGTGGCGGACGGGCTGCTCCCCGACGCCGTCGGGAACGTGGGCACGGCCGTCGGCTCGCGTCCGGATCACCGCACGCCGCCGACACCATCACGATCGCGGCCGCCAGCAGCGCCCCTGCGATCCGCCCGACGCCGCGGCCGCCTCCCGCCCCGCGCATGGTTCCACGGTAGATCGGAATCGAGTGGGAATCACCTGACGCGCCCGCCCGCTCACCGAACCGTGACAATGCTTCCCCCGAGAACGGGGCGCCCCGGTGCCTTCGGTCACCGGGGCCGCCCCGTCGTACTGTCGACCCGTTCGGGTCAGGCGCCGCCGGAGAGCTTCTCCCGCAGCGCGGCCAGCTGCTCGTCGCTGGCGAGCGAGCCACCGGTCTGCACCGGAGCCGCCTCACCACCGGACGAGTAGTTGGCAGCCCCGCCGTCGGCAGCGGCCTCGGCCTCCGCCTCCGCGGTCTTGCGGATCTGCGCGATGTGCTGCTCGTAGCGGGCGTGCGCCTCGGCGTACTCCTTCTCCCACGCCTCGCGCTGCGACTCGAAGCCTTCCTTCCAGTCGCCGCTGTCGACGTCGAAGCCCTCGGGGTAGATGTAGTTCCCCTGGTCGTCGTACTCGGCCGCCATGCCGTAGCGGGTGGGGTCGAACTCGGTGTCGACCGTCATGCCCTCGTTGGCCTGCTTGAGCGACAGCGAGATGCGGCGCCGGTCGAGGTCGATGTCGATGACCTTGACCATGGCGTCGTCGCCGACCTGCACGACCTGCTCCGGGATCTCCACGTGGCGCTCGGCCAGCTCGGAGATGTGCACCAGGCCCTCGATGCCCTCCTCGACGCGCACGAACGCACCGAACGGGACGAGCTTGGTGACCTTGCCCGGCACGATCTGGCCGATCGCGTGGGTGCGGGCGTACAGCCGCCACGGGTCTTCCTGCGTGGCCTTGAGGGACAGCGAGACGCGCTCGCGGTCCATCTCCACGGACAGGACCTCGACCGTGACCTCCTGGCCGACCTCGACGACCTCGCTGGGGTGGTCGATGTGCTTCCAGGACAGCTCGGAGACGTGCACCAGGCCGTCGACCCCGCCCAGGTCGACGAACGCACCGAAGTTGACCACCGAGGAGACCACGCCCTTGCGGACCTGGCCCTGCTTGAGCTGGTTGAGGAACTCGCTGCGGACCTCGGACTGGGTCTGCTCCAGCCAGGCGCGGCGCGACAGGACCACGTTGTTGCGGTTCTTGTCGAGCTCGATGATCTTGGCCTCGATCTTGCGGCCGACGTACGGCTGCAGGTCGCGGACGCGACGCATCTCGACCAGCGAGGCCGGGAGGAAGCCACGGAGCCCGATGTCGAGGATCAGGCCACCCTTGACGACCTCGATGACCGTGCCCTCGACCGGCTCGTCGGCCTCCTTGAGCGCCTCGATCGTGCCCCAGGCGCGCTCGTACTGCGCGCGCTTCTTGGACAGGATCAGCCGGCCTTCCTTGTCCTCCTTCTGGAGGACGAGGGCCTCGACGTACTCACCGACCGACACAACCTCGGCGGGATCGACATCGTGCTTGATGGAGAGCTCGCGCGAGGGGATGACACCCTCGGTCTTGTAGCCGATGTCGAGCAGGACCTCGTCCCGGTCGACCTTGACGATCGTGCCTTCGACGATGTCACCATCATTGAAGTACTTGATCGTCTGGTCGATGGCGGCGAGGAAATCCTCCTCCGACCCGATGTCGTTGACGGCGACCTGCGGCGTGGTCGGGGCGGCGGTGGTGTCGGTGGACATGTAGTGGGGTGCTCCGGTGGTGGATGGGCTGGTGGTGCGGTCTGTGTGGGGTGCGTCTCGTGACGTGGTGCTGTCACCCTTGCTTGTGGATCGTGGAGAACAACGCGATGACTGGCCGGACCGAAGCGCGAGTCGTGCCCGCGACGTGGACCACACCGCGAGTATCATGCTACGCCCCGCTCGATCAGCCAGGCAATGCGGGTACCTCGTGCTCAACCGCCGCTGCTCCCCCATGATTCCCACGTGAGCGAGCGGCAGCGAGTGAACCATCGGCGCAGCGTGTGCGCGCTGCGTTGTTTCTCTCTGGGTCGGCCGAGCGCCCGCGAGGCCGTACGGTGAGTGCTGAAGAGTTGCTGGGCACGGCCGGGGTGGCCCGGCGGGCCGTCGGCAGCGCGGAGTCGGAGCGTGCGAGCCGGCTGTGGTGGGACGCCGACGCCGACGACTACCTGGCAGAACACGGTCGCGACATCGGCGATGCCGACTTCGTCTGGGGGCCGGAGGGCCTGCGCGAGGCCGACGCCCGGCTGCTCGGCGAGGTCGCGGGCAGGCGCGTGCTCGAGGTCGGCTGCGGCTCGGCGCCGTGCGCGCGGTGGCTCGCCGCGCAGGGAGCGCACGTGGTGGCATTGGACCTGTCCGCCGCGATGCTGCGCCACGCCGCCACCCTCGGCACCGCCACCGGGCTCCGGGTACCACTCGTGCAGGCCGGCGCCGAGCGCCTGCCGTTCGCCGACGCCTCGTTCGACACCGCCTGCTCCGCGTTCGGGGCCGTGCCGTTCGTGGCCGAGCCCGAGCGGGTGATGCGCGAGGTCGCGCGTGTGCTGCGCCCCGGCGGGCGGTGGGTGTTCGCGGTCAACCACCCCATGCGCTGGATGTTCTCCGACGACCCCGGCCCCGGCGGGCTCACCGTCCAGCAGTCGTACTTCGACCGCACCCCCTACGTCGAGATCGACGCGGCGGGCCACGCCACCTACGTGGAGCACCACCGCACGCTCGGGGACCGCGTCCGCGACCTCGTGGCCGCGGGCCTGGTGCTCGACGACCTGGTGGAGCCGGAATGGCCGGAGGACCGCGAGACGGTGTGGGGCCAGTGGTCACCGCTGCGCGGCCGCCTCTTCCCCGGCACCGCGATCTTCGCGACGCACAAGCCGTAGCAACCTGCCCTCCGGACGCGCGACGCCACCGAAGGCGGTCCCATGCCCATGATCAAGGCTTCGCCGAGTCGCCAGCCGTGATCATCGCAAGTGGTGCCGGAGCGACGGCTCTGCCGTTCAGCCACCACTTCTGCCGATCATGCGAACCTGATCGCCGCGAGTGGTGCCGTAGCGACAGATCTGTCGTCGCGGCACCACTTCCGACGGTCAGGAGCCTCCGCTCCCCGCGCGGGTCCGGGACGCGGCGCTGGGGGCACGCCGAGCGCTACGGCGCACTGCTCGGCGCCACCACCGTCCGTGTCGACCAGGCTGACATACAGTCGCGCGGTGCCGATCGACCCCGCTGACCTGACACTCCCCGACGCCCCCGAGCAGCTCCCGAAGCTGATGGGGATCGAGTACGTCTCGCTGAGCCTCGACGAGGTGGTCGGCACGATGCCGGTGGCGGGCAACCGGCAGCCGTTCGGGCTGCTGCACGGCGGCGCCAACGCCGTGCTCGCCGAGACGCTCGGCTCCACGCTCTCGGCACTGCACGCCCTGCCCGACCGTTTCCCGGTCGGGCTCGAGCTCTCGTGCACGCACCACCGCGCGGCCACCGAGGGGCTCGTCACCGGGGTGGCGCGGCCGATCCACGTCGGCCGCAGCACCTCCACCTGCGAGATCGTGATCACCGACGCGGAGGGCAGGCGCACCTGCACGGCCAGGCTCACCTGCCTGCACCGCGACACCCAGCCGGTCGGCGGCTCACCGCGAGGCCCGGACGGCATGTGACCATGTGGGCGCGTGGCGGTGCGGACGGGGCATGATCGTTGCGAGAGCACGCTCAGCGCCCGAGGCGGGACGATCCGCCGCACCTCGGACCGATCATGCGGCATTGATCGTTGCGAGAACGCCCTCAATGCCCTCGTGAGGGCAGATTGCCGCATCTCGGATCGATCACCAGTGCCAGTCCGCGCGAGCCACGGCCCTGGCACTCCAGAAGTGGTTCAGCGAAAGCTCCTAGGCGACGCCGAGGTAGGCGTTGCGCACGGACGGGTCGTCCAGCAGCTGGCGGCCGGTGCCGTGCTGCACCACCCGCCCCGTCTCCAGCACGTACGCGCGGTGGGCCAGCGCCAGTGCCTGGCTGGCGTTCTGCTCCACGAGCAGCACCGTGGTGCCCTGCTCGTTGATGCTGCTGATGATCCGGAAGATCTGCTGGATGATCTGCGGGGCGAGCCCCATCGACGGCTCGTCGAGCAGCAGCACCCGGGGCCGGGCCATCAACGCGCGGCCGATGGCCACCATCTGCTGCTCGCCACCCGACAGCGTGCCGCCCGCCTGGTCGCGCCGCTCCGCGAGGCGGGGGAACAGCTCGAACACGTGGTCCAGGTCATCGCGGTACGCCGCCGAGCGCCGGTCCTTGCGGGTGTAGGCGCCCATGTCGAGGTTCTCCAGCACCGTGAGGCCCGGGAACACCCCGCGCCCCTCGGGGGCCTGGCAGATGCCACGACGGACGCGCAGGTCGGCCCGCAGCCGGGTGATGTCCTCCCCGTCGAAGACCACGCGGCCCTCGCTGAGCGGCCGCAGCCCGGAGACCGCGCGCATCGTGGTGGTCTTGCCGGCGCCGTTCGCCCCGATCAGCGCGACGATCTCGCCGGCCTCCACGCTGACCGAGACGCCGGCCAACGCCTGGATACGGCCGTAGTGCACGGCCACACCGTCCAGCTCAAGCAAGGCCATCGTCGGCACCCCCAGGTACGCCGCCACGACGGCGGGATCCTCACGGATCGCTTCCGGCTCCCCGTCGGCGATCTTCCGTCCGAACTCGAGGACGACGATGCGGTCGGTGACACCCATGACCACCCGCATGTCGTGCTCGATGACGAGCACGGTGTACCCGTCCTCCCTGATCTTGCGGATGAGGGCGACGAGCTCGTCCTTCTCCGCGGGGTTGAACCCGGCAGCCGGCTCGTCGAGGCACAGCAGCTTCGGTTCGGTGGACAGCGCACGCGCGATCTCCAGCCTGCGCTGGTAGCCGTAGGGCAGGTTGCGGGCCTTGTCGGCGGCGCGGTCGGCGATCCCGACGAACTCGAGCAGCGCCATCGACTTCTCGGTGGCGGCGCGCTCCTCGGCGTAGTGGCGCGGCATGCGGAAGAGCGCGCCCGGCACGCTGGTGCGGTGCCGGGCGTCGGTGCCCACCATGACGTTCTCGAGCGCCGTCATCTCGCCGAACAGGCGGATGTTCTGGAACGTCCGTGCGATGCCCAGCTGGGTGATCTCGAAGCGCTGGCGGCGGGCGAGCGACCGCCCTTCCAGCAGCACGTCACCGACGTCGGGCGGTAGACACCGGTCATCGCGTTGAAGCAGGTGGTCTTCCCGGCGCCGTTCGGCCCGATCAGCCCGAGGATCTCACCGCGGCGGATCGAGAACGACACGGCGTCGAGCGCGGTCAGACCGCCGAAGCGCATCGTGAGGTCGCGCAGCTCGAGCAGCGTGTCACCGACCTCGACCGCGATCTCCCGATCGGTGGCGGCCACCGCGGCCACCTCGGCCTCGTGCGCGGCGCGCTCCTGCGGGGACATCCGCTGCAGCTCGGCGACCAGTCCACCGTCCGCCGCCCCCGCACCGATCTCCTCGGTGGGCGGTTCCTGCGGGTTCACCGGACCACCCCGTTCTCGTGCGTCGCCAGCGCGCTCTCGCTGCTGATCTGCTCGGGCTTGCCGATCAGGCGCTGGTAGGCCTGGCGGCCGTAGGTGAGCAGCCGCTGCCGGGCACCGAGCAGGCCCTGCGGGCGGAAGACCATCAGCACCATGATGGCGATACCGAAGATCAGGAACCGGTACTCGGCGATCACCTGGAACCGGTCCGGGATGTAGACGATGAGGAAGGCCCCCAACATCACGCCGACCTTGTTGCCCGACCCGCCGAGCACCACCGCGGCGAGGAAGAGGATCGACGTGATGACGTCGAAGCCCTGGCTGTTGATGAAGCCGACCTGGCCGGCGTAGATCGATCCGGACAGCCGCCGACCGGGCGCCCATGGCGAAGGCCCACAGCTTGAACCGGAACGTCGGCACGCCCATGGCCTCGGCCGCGTCCTCGTCCTCGCGGATGGCGACCCACGCGCGACCCACCCGGCTGCGCTCCAGGTTCCCGACGAGCACCAGCACCACGATGATCACCGTGACGGTCAGCCAGTACCACGGCGTGCCGTCCGACGAGGTGAACACCGCCGAGCCGTCCTCACGAGTGACCGTGGGCCCGGGCACCGCGGAGAAGCCGCGCTGCCCGCGCAGCGGGTCGAGGTTGTCCGCGAGCAGGCGGACGATCTCGCCGAAGCCGAGCGTGACGATCGCGAGGTAGTCGCCGCGCAATCGCAGGGTGGGTGTCCCGAGTATGAGCCCGGATACGGCCGTGACCGCCATCGCGATCGGCACGCAGATCAGCCACGGGTACCGCGAGTCCAGGAACGAGTCGGGGCTCGACAGCACCGCCGTGGTGTAGGCGCCCACGGCGAAGAACCCGACGTAGCCCAGGTCGAGCAGACCGGCCTGCCCGACCACGATGTTCAGCCCGATCGCGATCAGCGCGATCCTCGCTGCGTTGAACAGCGTGATCTGGAAGTCGGTACCCGGCTCGGTCGTGAGCAGCGGCGGGTTGAGCACCGGCAACAGGTAGATCAGCACGACCGCGGGGATCAGGATCGCCCACTGCTGCCAGCGGTCGAGCGATCCCCACCAGTTCCGGAGGCGCGTGCCGAACGGCACGGCGGCGGCGGGCGCGGCGTTCATGCGCGGGCCTTCGCGAGCGACTCGCCGAGGATGCCGGTCGGCCGGAACATCAGCACGACGATCAGCAGCACGAACGCGATGACGTCGCGCCACTCCCCGCCGAAGAAGGACTGTCCGTAGTTCTCCACGACACCCAGCAGGAGCCCTCCGACGAGCGCGCCGCGCAGGTTCCCGATCCCGCCGAGCACCGCGGCGGTGAACGCCTTGATGCCGAGCAGGAAGCCGCCGTTGAAGATCGCGGCCGCCGGGATCGTCATCAGGTAGAACAGGGCCGCAGCGCCGGCCAGCACCCCGCCGAGCAGGAACGTGAGCATGAAGACCCGCTCGCGGTTGACGCCCATCAGCGTGGCCGTGTCGGGATCCTGGGACACCGCCCGGATCCCCCTCCCGAGCCGGGTGCGGTTGACGAACGTGTCGGCGACGAACATCAGCACGACGGCCGCGACGACCGTCATGATCTGGATGTTCGTGACCCGCGCGCCGAAGATCTCGAAGGCCTCGGTGGGGCGCAGCAGCCGGATCGAGGGCTGCGCGTTGCCACCGAGGAAGATCAAGAACAGCTGCTGGATGGCGAACGACGCGCCGATCGCGGTGATCAGGAAGACCAGGCGGGGCGCTCCGCGTTTGCGCAGCGGCCGGTAGGCCACCCGCTCGAGCAGCACCGCGGAGCCGCCCGAGGCGGCCATCGCCACCACGCCGGCGAGCAGCAGCGACCCGATCAGGGCGAACAAACCCAGGTCGGCCGTCTCACCCGGCGCGTACCCGAGGGCGAAGAACGTGAAATAGGCGGCGAAGATGCCGATGACGAAGATCTCGCTGTGCGCGAAGTTGATCAGCTTGAGCACGCCGTAGACCAGCGTGTAGCCGATGGCCACCAGTGCGTAGATGGAGCCGTAGGACAGGCCGTCGATGGTATTGGCCCAGAACCGGTCGATCAGCAACTCGAAGTTGAAGTCGATCAGGCTGTCCTGCGCAAGCACGCTCGTGACGTGGGTGATCACAGGGTGTTTCCCGTCTTCACGTGACGGAACGCGGTCCCGGGACTACCCCCTGGACCGCGTTCCGCCACCATCAGTGTTAGCGCTTCGACCCGTATTCCTAGTCGATCGGCGACAGCCGCTGGATCTGGCCGTCCTTCACGACGTAGCTCCACACGGGTGTCTCGTTCAGCTCACCCTGCGCGTTCCACGCGAACTGCTTCGTCAGGCCCTGGCCCTGGTAGTTGCGGACGTGCTCGAGCAGACCCGCACGGTCGGAGATGCCCTGGTCGAGCCCGCGCAGCAGGATCGTCGTGGCGTCGTACGCCTCGGCCGAGTACGTCTGCGGGTCGACGTTCCACCGCGCCTTGTAGGCCTCGAGGAACTCCGGGAACACCTCACCGGGCAGGCACGGGCAGGTCATGTAGACGCCCTCGGAGGCTTCCCCCGCGTTCTGCACGAAGATCGGGTCCTTGACGCCGTCCGGCACGACCAGCGGGGCCTCGATGCCGGCGTCGCGCAGCTGCTGGGCGAACGGCGCACCTTCGGCGTAGTAGCCCGAGAAGAAGATCGCGTCGGGCGACGCCGACTCGATCGTGCCGATCGCGGCCGAGAACTCCGTCTGGCCGGTCTTGATCTCTTCCTCGCACGAGGCGCCCTCGCCGAGGGCCTTGGTCACCTCGGTGGCGAGGCCCTGGCCGTATGCGCTGTCGTCGCGGATCACGCAGACGTTCTGCGCACCGAGGGTCTCGGTGATGAACTTCGCGGCAGCCGGGCCCTGGACCGAGTCGTTGCCCAGACCGCGGAAGAAGTGCGTCCAGCCCTTCTGCGACAGGTCGGGCCGCGTCGCCGACGGGGTCAGCCCGACGAGGCCCGCCTCGGTGAGCGCCGGGCCGACGGCCTCGGACTCACCGGAGAACGGCAGGCCGACGACCCCGAGGATCGACGGGTCGTTGATCGCGGCGACCGTGGGAGCGAGCGCGGTCTGCGGGGAGCCGGCGGTGTCGAACTCCTTGTAGGTGACCTGGCACCCGGCGTTGGCCTCGTTGTGCTCCTCGATGGCGAGCTCGATGGCCTGCTTGATCGCGATGCCGAGCCCCGCGTTCGCACCGGCGATCGTGCCCACGTAGGCGATCGACGGGTCACCGCTGCACTGCCCCTGACCGTCACCGGCCGGGAGCTCGGCGTCGGCGGGCGGCGTGAACGGCGCCTGTGTCGGCTCCGCACGTGGCGCGGAGGTGGTACCGCCGGCGGAGGACCCACCGGCGTCGCCGCCACCAGCACACGCCGAGAGCACCATGGCCCCCGCCAGTGCCGCGGCGACCGCGAGCACCTTCCGATTCCGACTCATGTCCTCAGTCCTTCCCTGCCGCCCCCGGACTCCCCGCGGGACCACTCCCGATCCGGGAGACGGGCGGACGTTAAGGGAAAGCGACCAACAGAGTCATCATCAACGGCGGGTCCTTTACCGGACCGCAACGTTGACGGGCCCGTCAGGACTTCGGTGCGGCGAGCCCGTCGACGACGGCCTCGGCGACCGCCTTCATCGTGGTCCTGCGGTCCATCGCGGTGCGCTGGATCCAGCGGAACGCGTCGGGCTCGCTCATGTTCTGGCGCGTCATGAGCAGGCCCTTGGCGCGGTCGACGGTCTTGCGCGTCTCGAGCCGGTCGGTGAGCGTGGCCACCTCGTCCTCGAGCGCCCGCTTCTCCGCGAACCGCGACACCGCGAGCTCGATGGCCGGCACCAGCTCGTGCCGGGCGAACGGCTTCACCAGGTACGCCATCGCACCCGCGTCGCGGGCCTGCTCGATGAGGTCGCGCTGGCTGAAAGCCGTGAGCATGACGACCGGGGCGATCTTCTCCTCCACGATCGAGCCCGCTGCGGCGATGCCGTCCACCTTCGGCATCTTCACGTCCATGATCACCAGGTCGGGCTTGAGCTCGCGCGCGAGCTCCACCGCCTGTTCTCCGTCACCGGCCTCGCCCGCGATGACGTAGCCTTCCTCGGTCAGCATCTCGGTGAGGTCGAGACGGATCAGTGCCTCGTCCTCCACCACGAGCACCCGCAGACCGGCGGCCGGTCGGGCCTCGTCCGCGGACTGCTGCTCGGACACCTGCTGGCTCACAGGGCTGCTCTCCTTCGCCGGAGGGTTGTACCGGAAGGATTCAGAATACCGGCTGGTCGCGCTGCCGAACTGTGATCCCGCCGATCCCCCACGGGGTCGAGAACGTCTCGGCCGCAGGCAGGCGCTAAAGTCTGTGACCGGTCAGCCCCCGTAGCCCAACGGCAGAGGCAACGGATTCAAGTCCCGTTCAGTGTGCGTTCGAATCGCACCGGGGGCACCAGAAGGTCACGGAATCGTCGGCGCCGTCCGCAAGAGTGATCCCGCGTACGACGCTGAGGTGCGCCGGGCCACGGTGGCGGCCATCCGCTCCGGTCAGAGCATCTCGGCTGTCAGCAGGTCCACCGGGATCAGCCGGTCGGCCCCTGCGCAGCCGGCGCGACGGAGCGCGCCGGGTTCGATCCGTTCGACTGCCCGCGCTGCGGCCCGGCGACGATGCTCCCCACCCCTGGGCCGGCATACTCCTACCTCCTCGTGCAGTACCCCGGTGATGGCACGCTGAGCCGGGGGCGCGGGAACGTGTGGTCCCTGCGCATCGCATGTCCCGATGCATGGCCGGCGATCATGGCCCAATGCACGGAGGCCATCCGGTCGCTCCGGCCACACCACACGGTGAGCCGGCTGCGCCGACAGGGCTGCACGTACGTGACCGCACGCTGGAAGCATTGGCCCTGGCTCTTCCCCCAGCACGGCCCGGGCATGAAGCACACTCGCCCGATCGTGCTCGAGCCGTGGCAGGAGGAGCTCGTCGCCGAGCACACGGGAGCGTTCCTCCGCGGCCTGTTCCACTCCGACGGCTGCCGGATGACCGACTGGACCCGTCGTACCGTGGCCGGGGTCACCAGGCGTTACGAGTACCGCGCTGGTTCTTCACCAACAAGTCCACCGACATCCTCGGGCTCTGCAGCGCATCGCCTGATCGGCTCGGCATCGCCCACCGCTTCCCCGCCCCGACACGATCTCGGTGGCCCGCCGGGAGGCCGTGGCCATGCTGGATGCGGCGGTCGGCCCGAAGGCCTGAACCCGGCCACTCGCATGCGTGGCCGAGCTCTCCTCCTGATAACTGAGGGTCCACTGAGACCATCCCGGCTCCCCCGATAGGGTGCCGCAACAGCTCTTGCGGGGCACGTATCGGGAGGCCCAGAACATGCCGTCGCGCCTGGACGCGGCCTCGTGACCGATCCCACGCGCCGTACGGCGTCACCCGATCCGGCTACGCCTGGTCTGATCGTGTCTCCGGTGACGTCGCATTCGCGACCGCGGCGGTGCGTCGCCGGCCCGATCCCGGGCACGACGTGGCGACGACGCGATCCGCGTCTGCGGTGCGTCGTGGACGCCGGAGAGCTGGTTCGTGGTCAGCGGGCCGCCGACGCGACCCATCTCGAAGGTGCGGGGCGACGACGCGCGACCGGCCGACGGGGCAGGCGGCGGAGCCGCGATGTCGATCAGCTCGGCGCTGGGCGCGCTCGCCGGGCTCGCGAGCTGGCTCATCGCGGCGCGACTCCTGCCCCAGGCCGAGGTGGGGCTCGCGGCCGCCGTCGTGTCCGCGTTCATCCTGATCGCCGGCATGACCCAGCTGAACCTCGGCCTCGGGCTGATGCGCTGGCTCCCGGCCGCGGGCTGCCACGCCCCGCCGCTGGTGTGGCGGAGCCTGCTCCTGATCATGCCGCTGGCCGGGCTGGTCGGCTTCGGCTACGTGTCGGCAGTTCCCGAGCTCGCCCGCACCGCCGCCGGTGCGGAGTGGCCGCACCTCGTCGGGGTGTTCCTGTTCACGCTCGCCGCCGCGGGCTGGGGCGCGTTCGTCGTCCACGACTACGTCCTGATGGCGATCGGCAAGCCGTGGTGGTGCGTGTGGCGCAACGGCCTGTTCGCGGTCGTGCGCATCACGCTGCTCGTCGTGCTGGGAAGCGCGCTGGGTGCGAAGGGGATCGTCCTGTCGTGGGTCGGGCCCATCGTGGTGTGGATCGTCGGCGGCTCCGTCGTCCTCCTGGTCGCGGTACGCCGGTACGCACGCACGGCCTGCGGCGGGGTCATGCCCTACCGGGCGGACGTGGTGCGCTACCTCGGGCCGACGGCGGCGGCCCAGATGGGGTACACGCTGCTGCTCAACCAGGTGCCGCTGGTCGTGATCCTGCGGTTCGGGCCGGAGGCCGGGGCGGCCTTCTTCATCGCGTGGCAGGCCACCGTCGTCGTGGAGACCGCCGCCACCTACTACACCCACTCGATCTCGGCCGCGTGGGCCAGGGCACCCGAACGCGCCGCGGAGCTCACGTCCTCGTCCCGCAAGCGCCTCCTGGTGATCTTCCTGCCGCTGCTCGCGGTGGGTGCGCTGCTCGCCGGGCCCGGGCTGTCGATCTTCGGGACGGGGTACGCGGCGGCCGCCGACGTGCTGCGCGTGCTGCTGATCGGGCAGGCGTTCCGCCTGATCGTCGTGCACGAACTCGCCGTGCGCACCGCGGCGGGACGCGGCATGGCGTACGCGGGGCTGCACCTCACCAGCACACTCCTCGTGCTGGCGACCGTCGTCCTCGTGCCTGCGGCGGGCGGCCCCCCGGACGAGGCGCTGCTGCCCGTCGCGGCGGGATACGCGATCGTGCAGCTGGCGGTCGCGGCGTACGTCGGCGTGGTCCGGCTCCGGGGGCACGGCCGGGCGCCTGCGCGTGGGCATTAGCCTCCCGGCATGCCTACTGCCCTCGTCACCGGTGCCAGCCGCGGGCTCGGTGCCGCCTTCGCCGGACGACTCGCCCGCGACGGGCACGACCTCGTGCTGGTGGACCGCGACCACACCGGGCTGGAACGCGTCGCGGGATTCATCCGCGCGTCGGGGAGGTCGGTCGAGGTGCTGGTGGCCGACCTGAGCGGCGAGCAGGGCCTGGCCGCGGTGCAGACCAGGCTCGAGGACCGGGACCGGCCGGTCGACCTGCTGGTGAACAACGCGGGCGTCAGCGGCGAGACCGAGTTCACGGTGGCCGACGTCGCGAAGCTGCAGGCCGAGATCGACATCAACATCACGGCCCTGATGCGCCTGACCCGTGCCGCGCTGCCCGGGATGATCGACCGGCACCGCGGCGCGGTGATCAACGTCGCGAGCTTCGCCGGCTACCTCGCCGGGCGCGGCGACGCGTACGCCGCGAGCAAGGCGTGGGTGCTGTCGTTCAGCGACACGGTGGGCGCCTCGCTCGAGGGCAGCGGCGTCCGGATGATCGCGCTGGTGGCGGGGCAGCTGCGGAACGCGATGTTCCCCGCGCCGCCGACGCGTCGCGCGACGGGCTGGACCCCGCCGCGGTGGTGGACACCTGCCTCGCCGACCTCGCCAAGGGCCGCACCCTCTCGGTGCCCGGGTGGCGCTACCGCGCCGTGGTGGACGTGCTCGAGCTGCCGAAGCGCACCCTCCGCACGGCCGCAAGGCTCGCCCGCAAGGGCCGCGCGCAGGGCACCGTGCTGCGCAAGCCGGTGGGCCCGAACACCTGACCCCCGGGCGCTCGCCGCCGTCAGCCCGACAGGTCCTGCAGGGCCCGCTGCGCGGCGTCGAGCTCGGCGCGCAGGCGCTCCACCCGCTCGATCTGGCGCTGCCGGGCCGCCGCCAGCGACGACTCGATCGCCTCGGCCACGGCCGAGGGCAGGGACCGGGCGGCCTTGGCCACGTCGGCGGGCTGCACCGGGGTGGGCCGCACCGAGCGCTTGCGGCCCGTGGTGACCTCCACCGTCCACTCACCCTCGGCGGTGCTGTTCAGCGTGACGGTGACCTCGACCGGACGGGCGGCCGCACGAGAACGCGGCGGCTTCTCCTCCGCGACGGTCTCCCCGACGACCGGCTTGTCCACGACCGGCTTCTCCGGCTTCTCCACGACCGCCGGCGCCGGCTTCCGGGCTGCCGGCGGCGGAGCCGACACCGCGCGTGCGGGCACCTCTCGCTGCGGCGCGGCGGCCTCCCGGCCGGCGGGTGGAGCCGTCTGCTTCGCCCGCCGCCGGGGCGGGCGGGTGCCCGTGAGCTCGTTCGGGGAACAGAACACCGTGTCCTTGGTGCCGGTGGGCCGGACCTCGACGAAGTCGCCCTCGGCAGGCTCACCGATCGACACGATCTTCGCCGAGCCACCCACCGGGACACCGACGGCGGCCGCGGTGAACCACACCGGGTACGGCCGCCCGCCCGCCAGCTCCGCGCGTGCCGCCGCCAGGTCCTTCTCCGACAGCGCTGCCGGTGCGTCCGTCATCCACCGCTCCTTTCACTCGACGGTGGCATCATGCCGGGACGCACCGACAGAGATCAGCTCGCCCACACCCCCGTGGGTGCGACGTGCGCCACCCAGTCGGCGAACGCGCGCGGTGGGCGGCCCAGCACGTCCTCGACCGCCGTGGTCGGGTCGGCGACCGCGCCCTCCCTCGTCACGTCGAACATGCCGCCGAGCTCGGCGACCCACTCCTCGGGGAGACCGCCCGCGCGCAGCTCGTCCGCGTAGGCGGAGGGGCTGATCTCCTCGAACCGGATCGGTCGTCCCGCGGCCGCCGCGATGATGGCCACCGCGTCGTCGTAGGTGAGGGCCGCGGGGCCGGACAGGTCGAGGACCCGTCCCGCGTACCGGTCGGTCGTGAGCACGTGGGCCGCGACGGCGGCGAGGTCGTCGAGGTCGATGAACGGCTCGGCCACTCCGCCGGTGGGCAGCGCGAGCCGGCCGGTGAGCATCGGTTCGTGCCACACGTCCTCGGTGAAGTTCTGCATGAAGTTGTTGGCCCGCAGGACCGTCCAGCTCAGGTCGCTTCCTCGCACGACGTCCTCGGCCGCCGCCATGGCGTGCCCGAAGCGGCCGTTCCACGTCTCGACGCCCCGTCCGGACAGGAGCACGACGCGCGTCACCCCCGCCTCCGCCACGAGCTCGACGAAGGACGGCAGCGGGGTGGGGTCCTCGGGTGCGACGAGGTAGAGCGCTCCCGCTCCTTCGGTCACGGCGGGCCACGTGTCGTCGTCCTGCCAGTCGAAGCGGACCGCGGCGGTGCGGGACGCGGGACGCACCGGGTGGCCGTCGGCACGCAGGGCGGCCGCCACCCGACGGCCGGACTTTCCACTGGCGCCGAGCACCGAGATGTCTGGTTCCATGCCCACGAGTGGATCTCGTGGCCGCCGGTCGCGGCCATGTTCGCGCGTCCGCGCCAGATGCGTGCGCGTCTATGCTCGGCGGCTGTGACGGTCCTGGAGACCCTGCTCCGTGGGATCCGGACCCACGAGGGTGCGATCCTGCGCACGCTGCTCACCCCCGGCGAGGAGTACGCCGTGCCGGTGGGCTCACCGCTGGTGTTGTGCGGCGTGGTGTCGGGTGACGTCGGCGTGGCGGGCGAGCCGCTCGCCGCGGGCGGCGTCGCGATGATCCAGCCGGGTGCCACCGTGACGGTGCGGGCGGGCGATGCGGGCGCGGCCCTGCTGGTGTGCGGGTACCGGTCCCGGGGTGGCGGGGTCCGGCTGACGAGCGCGCTGCCCTCCTCCGCCGTCGTCCCTCCCGACGGCGAGGACTGCATCGTCCTGCTCGAACTGCTCGACCGCGGCTGCGACGGCCCGGCGGTGGTCACGGACCGGCTGCTGGACTGGCTGCTCACCTGCACGCTGAGCGCGTGGTTCGCGATGCGCGAGCCCGACCGGCCGGGCTGGTTCGCCGCGCTCGCCGATCCCGTGGTCGGGCCCGCGCTCGAGGCGATGCACGCCGATCCCGCGCGGCAGTGGACGGTGGCGGAGCTGGCCGCGCGGGGCGGGTCGGGACGGGCGGCGTTCGCGAAGCGGTTCCGCGACCTCACCGGGTCCGCACCGCTGGCCTACCTGCGCAGCTGGCGGATGACCCTCGCAGCCGAGTACCTCGTGGACCCGGCGGTCACCGTCGGCGCGGTGGCGCGGCGCGTCGGCTACTCCGACGCGTTCACGTTCAGCGCGGCGTTCAAGCGCGAGCGGGGGGTGGCCCCGAGCACAGTGCGGGCATGAACCCGGGGGCCGGCGCGTTGGGGCAGGTAATTGCAGGCGCAACTACCAGAGGCAGGGGAATCGAGATGGGGATGCAGTTCGGTGTGTTCTCCGTCGGTGACGTCACGCCCGACCCGACGACCGGCCGCACGCCCACCGAGGCGGAGCGGATCAAGGCGATGGTCGCCATCGCGCTGAAGACGGAGGAGGTGGGCATGGACGTCTTCGCGACCGGCGAGCACCACAACCCGCCGTTCGTGCCGTCCTCCCCCACCACCATGCTCGGCTACATCGCGGCGCGCACCACGCGCCTGCAGCTGTCGACGGCGACGACGCTGATCACCACGAACGACCCGGTGAAGATCGCCGAGGACTACGCGATGCTGCAGCACCTGTCCGACGGGCGCGTCGACCTGATGCTCGGCCGCGGCAACACCGGGCCGGTCTACCCGTGGTTCGGCAAGGACATCCGCGACGGCATCCCGCTGGCCGTCGAGAACTACGCGCTGCTGCGCAGGCTGTGGCGCGAGGACGTCGTCGACTGGGAGGGCAGGCACCGCACGCCGCTGCAGGGCTTCACGGCCACCCCGCGCCCGCTCGACGGGGTGCCGCCGTTCGTCTGGCACGCCTCGATCCGCAGCCCGGAGATCGCGGAGCAGGCCGCCTTCTACGGCGACGGCTTCTTCCACAACAACATCTTCTGGGACGCCGGGCACGTCCGGCGGATGGTGAGCCTGTACCGGCGCCGGTTCGAGCACTACGGTCACGGCCCGGCCGACCAGGCGATCGTCGGGCTCGGCGGGCAGGTGTTCATGCGGAAGAACTCCCAGGACGCGGTGCGCGAGTTCCGGCCGTACTTCGACAACGCACCGGTCTACGGGCACGGCCCGTCGCTGGAGGACTTCTCCGAGCTGACCGCCCTCACGGTCGGCAGCCCGCAGCAGGTGATCGACAAGACGCTGACGTTCCGCGAGATGGCGGGCGACTACCAGCGCCAGCTGTTCCTCATGGACCACGCCGGGCTGCCCCTCAAGACGGTGCTCGAGCAGCTGGACGTGCTGGGCGAGGAGGTCATCCCGGTCCTGCGCGAGGAGTTCGCGGCGCGCACGCCGGCCCACGTCCCGGACGCCCCCACCCACGAGAGCCTGAAGGCCGCACAGGAGAAGGTGTCGGCATGACCAGCCGCAGGATCGCCGTCGTGAGCGCCGGGATCGGTGTCCCGTCGTCCACCCGGCTGCTGGCCGACCGGCTCGCCGCGGCCACCACCGCGGCGCTGGCCGAGCACGGCGTGACCGCCGAGGTCGAGGTCGTGGAGCTGCGCGAGCACGCCCACGAGCTGGTGGACGCCGTGCTCACCGGCTTCGTCGCACCCGGCCTGCGCCCGGTCGTGGACGCGGTGACCGGCGCCGACGGGCTGATCGCGGTGACGCCCACGTTCTCGGCGTCCTACAACGGTCTGTTCAAGCTCCTCTTCGACGCGCTGGAGGACGGCGTGCTCGACGGGAAGCCCACGCTGATCGGCGCCACCGGCGGCACCGGACGCCACTCCCTCGCGCTCGAACACGCGGTGCGCCCGCTCATGGCGTACCTGCACGCGGTGGTCGTGCCCACCGCGGTGTTCGCGGCCCCCGAGGACTGGGCGGGCGGCGCCGCGGGCGTGCCCGCGCTGGACCGGCGCATCGCCCGGGCCGCGGGGGAGCTCGCCGACCTGGTCGTCGGTCGGCCGGCAGCTGCCGCGGCGGACCCGTTCGAGTCGCCGGTGCCGTTCGAGCAGCTGCTGCGCGGCGAATGAGCGCGTGCACTGCGACCCCATGCTCGCCCGGCCCGTGATCGGTCCGAGCCGCATTGCACAGCGGTTGGGACAGCGTGGTGTATTGCTCGGACCGATCATGGTGGCAGCGACCCAGCAGCGTGTACTCCGCCTGGTGGTTCTCAACGGGCAGCGGCGACGTCGTCGGCCGCCCGCAAGACCCGCAGGGCGTTGCGGCCTGCAAGCTTGGCGCAGTCCTGCTCACTCCACCCCCGTTCGAGCAGGGCCGCGAACAGCGCGGGGTAGCGCGAGACGTCCTCCAACCCGACGGGCAGCTCCGGCGTGCCGTCGTAGTCGCCGCCGATGCCGATGTGGTCGACGCCCGCCACCTCGCGGGCGTGCTCGACGTGGGCGACCACGTCGTCGAGCGTGGCGCGCGGGCACGGCGGGCCGTCCCACGTGGCCGCGAACACCGCCCGGGCGTCCAGGTCCCGGTGGTCGCGGCCCGCCGCGGCCATCGCGTCGCCCAGCTGCACGTCCCAGTCCGCGACGGCCGCCGAGACGAACGGCGGCACGAACGTGACCATGCAGACCCCGCCGTTGGCCGGCAGCGCGCCGAGCACGTCGTCGGGGACGTTGCGCGGGTGGTCGGTGACGGCCCGGCACGACGAGTGCGTGAACAGCACGGGGGCGCTCGTCGTGGCGAGCGCGTCGCGCATGGTGGTGGCGGCGACGTGCGAGAGATCGACGATCATCCCGATCCGGTTCATCTCCCGCACCACGTCGCGGCCGAACCCGGTGAGCCCGCCGTGCACCGGCTCGTCGGTGGCCGCGTCCGCCCAGCTCGTGTTCCGGTTGTGGGTGAGCGTCAGGTAGCGCACGCCCAGCCTGCGCAGCGCACGCAGCACGCCGAGGGAACCGTCGATCGCGTGCCCGCCCTCCGCGCCGAGCAGCGACGCCACCCGCCCGCCCGCGAAGGCGGCCTCCGCGGCGTCGGCCGTGTCGGCGAACGCGAGGTCGGCGGGGTGGCGTTCGGCGAGCCGGTGCACGAGGTCGATCTGCTCGAGCACGGCGGTCACGGCGTCGGCTCCTGCGAAGGGGCCGCCGTTCGAGGAGCACGGTACGTACACCGACCAGAACTGCACGCCGACCCGCCCGCCGCGCAACCGCGGCAGGTCCGTGTGCAGCGCCGGCAGCCCGCCCGCGAGATCCGCCGCGGAGGGATCCGGCCCGCCGGTGATGCGCAGCGCCCACGGCAGGTCGTTGTGCCCGTCGACGATCGGGTGGACGGTGAGCAGCGCCTCGGCGCGGGCAAGGTGATCCACGTGGCCATCCTGCCGCCGACCGCGGTGATCGTGGCTACCGTGGTGGCGTGGACAGCGCGCGCGACCGCGACCCTGCCGGACGGCCCCGCAACGCCCGCCCGCGCGACGCGGCGGGGCGCCCGCTCCCCCGCGGCACCACGGGCGCGAACGGGTGCCCGACGACCTGGTGCTCGGCGCCGACGAGGGCGTCACCGAGGCGCAGCGCCTCCTCGACGCCGGCCTGCCGTTCCCGGCGCACGACGTGCTGGAGGCCGTGTGGAAGTCGGCGCCCGACCACGAGCGCGAGCTGTGGCGCGGCCTCGCCCAGCTCGCCGTCGGGCTGACGCACGCGCAGCGCGGCAACGCCCGCGGCGCGGCGGCGCTGCTGCAGCGCGCCGCCCACCGGATCGGGTGCTGGGCCGCGCCCGCACCCGCAGGCCTGGACATCTCCGGGCTCCAGGCGCACGCCGACGCGCTGGCCCGGCGGATCGAGCACGACGGCCTGGCCGGTCTCTCCGACGCGGACCTGAAGCCCCGCCTCCGCATGGCGGAGGAGCCGCCCGACAGCCCCGGAGGTTCCTGACCTCCGACGGCCGGGCCGGTCAGCCGGTGGCGGGCTGAGCGCCGGTGGCCTCGGCCACCCCGCGCACCGCGAGCCGGTCGGCGCGCTCGTTCTCCGGGTGCCCGGCATGACCCTTCACCCAGTGCCACTCGACCTGGTGGCGCGCCGCGGCCTCGTCGAGCCTGCGCCACAGGTCCGCGTTCTTGACGGGGGTGCGCGCCGAGGTCATCCAGCCGTTCGACTTCCACCGGGGCATCCAGCTGAGCACGCCGTTGCGGACGTAGGTGGAGTCCGTGTAGATCCGGACCTCCACGGGCCGGGTGAGCGACTCCAACGCCCGGATGGGCGCCATCAGCTCCATGCGGTTGTTGGTGGTGGGCCCGGCGTCGCCGCCGTGCAGCTCCTTCTCGACGCCGCCGTACCGCAGCACCGCACCCCAGCCACCGGGACCGGGGTTGCCGCTGCAGGCCCCGTCGGTGTAGATCTCCACGACGCTGCCCGACACGGGCCCAAGATACGGGATGTCAGCAAAGCCACTTCCATGGCACCAGACGTCGTGAAAGTGGCTTTGCTGACACCGACCGCTAGGCCGCGAAGAGCCGGCCCAGCGCCGTCTCCAGGTCGGGGAGGCCGGACGTGTCGAGCCGGAACGTCTCCTCGAGGACCTTGCGGATCTCCGCGGGCGACTGCAGGTCCCGGCGCTCGCTGGGGCCGGCGAGGTGGTGCACGGCGAGCCTCGTGCCGCCGAGCGCGTAGCGGCGGTCCGGCTCCGGGCGGGCGATCATGATCCCACTCCGGAAGTGGGACTGCGGGTGGTGGCAGAGGTACCAGTTCGAGACCTCGTAGTCGGCCAGGAGCTGCTCGGTGAGGTCGAACCAGTAGAGCGTCCTCCACTCGCCGCCCACGAGCGCCTGCATGTGGTAGCCCGAGCGTTCGGCCGGGAGCAGCCGGAACGTCTCGTGCGGGGTGGCCTGCTCGACGCCCGGTTCCAGCGCCAGCACGCCGGTGAGCGTGAGCCCGCCGAAGCCGACGTCGACGAGGTGCGGTCCCTCCGGCAGGTCGACGCGCACCAGCATGTGGCTGCGCGGCGTCGGTGGCGCGTCGGCCGGGCGGGTCCACACCACCCGGGCGGCGAGGCAGGTGGTGGCGTAGCCGAGCGTGTCGAGCACGCCGTGGAGCAGCAGGTTCTGTTCGAAGCACCACCCGCCGCGGCCGCCGCGCACCAGCTTCGCGGTGAGCGCGTCCGGGGCGAGGGCCACCTCCCGGCCGGTGAACGCGTCGAGGTTCTCGAAGGGGATCGACTGCGCGTGGCCCGCGACGATGCGCCGCAGCGACGCCAGGTCCGGTCCGGTGATCTCGGGGTTGCCGATCCGGTCGAGGTACGCGGTGGGGAGGGCGGCGCTCATGCCGACCATCATCGGGGAAATCGGCGCGCGCCGCCCCCACGTTCTCGGCGATCATTGCGCGATGCCGCTGCCCGTCTCCGCGCCCACCCTGACCGACGGCGTCGTGACGCTGCGCGCCCACACCCCGGCCGACGTCGACGGGCTGGTGGCGCTCGCGGCCGACCCGGAGACGCGCCGCTGGACCGCGATCCCGCACCCGTACGGGCCTGCCGACGCCCGGCGCTGGATCGAGCACACCGTGCCGGCCGGGTGGCGTGACGGCACGGCGGCCCGCTGGGTCGTGGAGGAGGCGGGCCGCTTCGCCGGCCAGGTGGACGTGCACGTCGACCACCCGCCGTTCGTCGGGTTCGGGCTGGTCCCGGACGCGCGGGGGCGCGGGCTCATGTCCCGGGCGCTGCGGCTCGCGGCCCGGTGGGCGTTCACCGAGGCGGCGCTGCCGGTGCTGCACTGGTGGGCCGAGGTCGGCAACCTCACGTCCTGGCGGGTGGCGCACGCCTGCGGGTTCACGTTCGAGGGCACCCGCCGCCGGGCGCTGCGCCGCCCCGGCAGGCTCGTCGACGGCTGGTTCGCCTCGCTCGTCCCCGGCGAGGAGCTGACCCCGCGCACCGTGTGGTGGCGGGCTCGCGAGCTGGTGGGCGAGCGGGTGCGCCTGCGCGCCCACACCGACGCCGACGTGCCGCGGATCGTCGAGGCCTGTTCCGACCCGCGCAGCAGGCACTGGCTGGCGACCCTGCCCCACCCCTACACCCAGGACACCGCGCGCGAGTTCGTGCTGGGTTGCCGTCTCGGCGAGTCACTCGGGCAGCGGGTCACGTGGGCCGTCGCCGACCGTGACGACGACCGGCTGCTCGCGAACGTCTCCGTCTTCCAGCTCGACGACACGATGAACCCGACCGGCGGCGAGATCGGCTACTGGGCCCACCCGGACGCGCGTGGCCGCGGCGTCGTCGGCGAGGCGGTCGACCTCGTCGTCGCCCACGCGTTCACGCCGGTCGAGGCAGGCGGGCTGGGCCGGAACCGGTTGCAGATCGGGGCGTCGCGCGACAACGCGGCGAGCAGGCACGTGGCGGAGCGGGCCGGCTTCACCCTCGTCGGTGAGGTCCACCAGGACGGTCTGGTCGGCGTCGGCGAGGACCGCACCCTCGACGACGGTGTGTGGTACGAGCGGCTCAGGCCCCGCCGGGGTTCAGCGTGACCTCCATGGGCGTGTAGCCGTCACCGGTGACGTCGACGCCTCGGCCTTCAGCTGGTCGAGGGCCTGCTGCACGTAGGTGTTGGTGTGGGCCTCGGCGTCGGGGTCGCGGGTGAGGACCGTCTGCCCGTCGGCGTTGACCGCGGTGCGCGCCACCTGCACGGTCTGGGCCCACGCGGCGTCGTCGATCACACCGGCACCCGACGGCGCCGGCCAGATCAGCTTGTTCACCTCGTTGACCTGCCACAGCTGGTGGCTGGCGCCCAGCGTCGACCCGGCCGCCACCACCATGTCCCGGCAGGACTGCACGTTGTCGCGGCAGTAGGCCCAGCCCTCGATCGAGCCGGCGATGAACCGGGTCGTGAGGTCCTGGTACGCCGGGTCCTCCAGCCGCTGCGTGCTCGCCCAGATCGCGTCCTGGAGCATCGCGGTGCCGGTCTCGTTCCAGTCGATAACCGAGAAGTCGCCGGGCTGGTACAGCTGCCCCGTGGCGGGGTTGGGCGCCTCCAGCACCTGCGCGTACTCGTTGTAGGACATGGCCTGCGCGGCGTCGATCTCACCGGAGAGCAGCGCCTGCATGTCGAACTGCTGCTGCACGAGCGTGACGTCGGTGGCCGGGGTGAGCCCCGCCGCCGTCATCCCGGCGAACAGCTCGAACTCGTTGCCGAAGCCCCAGTTGCCGACCTTCTTGCCCTTCAGGTCGGCCGCGGTGGTGATCCCCTTGTCGGCGAAGGACACCTGGTAGGTGCCCGAGCGCTGGAAGATCTGGGCGACGTCGGTGATCCCCGCGCCCTGTTCCCGCGACGCGAGCGCCTTCGGCACCCATGCGATCGCGAAGTCGGCCTGCCCCTGCGCGAGCACGGTCTGCGGGACGATGTCGACCCCGCCCTCCAGGATCTCCACGTCCAGCCCGCGTTCGGCGTAGAAACCCTGCTCGACGGCGGCGATGTAGCCGGCGAACTGCCCCTGCTTGAACCACTGCAGCTGCAGCTTGACCGGCTGCGGACCTTCGCCCGGTGGCGCGGTGCCGCCGCCCTCGGGGGTGACGCTGCACGCGGCGGCCGCCACGAGGAACGCGGCCGCCAGCGCGAGGCGGCGGACGACGGAGCGGTGCATGGGAGACCTCCGGGATTTCAGGTGGTGCGGCTGCGGGTCACCAGGCGTTCGACCAGCAGCCCGGCGAAGTGGAACAGCAGCCCCAGCGCGATCGAGGCGGCGACGAAGGCCCACGCGCGTGCGTAAGCGGTGTTGGCGGCGGCCGAGGTGATGCGGCTGCCCAGCCCGTTCTGCGGGCCGCCGAAGTACTCGGCGACGATCGAGGCGATCACCGCGGCCGGGGCCGCGAGCCGCAGACCGGTCATGATGTGCGGTACGGCGCCGGGCAGCCGCACGAACCGGGCGTGCTGCCACGGGGTGGCGGCGAGCGCCGTCATGAGCTCGTCGTGCACCGGCCGCACCTGGCGCAGCCCCCGTGCGGTGGCGACGAAGACCGGCACCGTGACCACCACCGTCACCACCAGCCGGCGCGGGATCTCGGTGGTCGAGCCGAACATCGTGGTGAACACCGGCGCCAGCGCGACGATCGGCACGGCGCTCGCGGCCAGCACGACCGGCGTGACGAGCTCGCCGACGACGCGTGCCCCGGCGGCCAAGAGCGCCAGCGCCACCCCGAGCACGAAGCCCGCGACGAGGCCGACGAGTGCGTTGCCCCCGGTGACGGCGGTGGTCGGGAGGATCACCGAGAACTGCGCGCCGACCTGCTCCGCGATCGCGCTCGGCGCCGGCAGCAGGAACTCCGGCACCCCGGCGAGCCGGACCACCAGCTCCCACAGCGCGAGCAACCCGACCCCGAACGCCACCGGAGGCCACCCGCTCCCCGACCGCCGCGGGCCGGCATCCACCCCGGCGGCCCCCGGAACCGCCCGCGTCACGGGTGCCCCTTGCGCAGCGCCTCGCGCACGGCCGTGATCGCGGAGAAGAACGCGCTCGACTCCCGCACGTCGTCGACGTCCCGGTCGACGCCGGGCCGTTCCCCGGTGACGACGTCGGTGATCCGGCCGGGCCGTGGCGACATCACGACGACGCGGTCGGACAGCACGACCGCCTCCGGGATCGAGTGCGTGACGAACAGGACCGCGGCCGCGGTCTCGCGGGCGATGCGCAGCAGCTCGGCCTGCATCCGCTCGCGGGTCATCTCGTCGAGCGCCCCGAACGGCTCGTCCATCAGCAGCAGGCGCGGGCTCGGCGCGAGCGCACGGGCGATCGCCACGCGCTGCTGCATGCCCCCGGACAGCTCGCTCGGCCGGGACTGCGCGAAGTCGGCCAACCCGACCAGCTCCAGCAGCTCGATGGCCCGGGAGCGGCGCGTCGCCTTGTCGACCCCGTGGACGTGCAGCGGCAGCTCGACGTTCTCGACGACGCTGCGCCACTCCAGGAGGCCCGCCTGCTGGAAGGCGATCCCGTAGTCCTGGTCGACGCGGGCCTGGTGCGGAGACTTCCCACCGACCAGCACACCGCCAGACGTCGGCTGCTCCAGGTCGGCCACCACGCGCAGCAGGGTGGACTTCCCGCACCCCGACGGCCCGATGAGCGAGACGAACTCGCCCTCGGCGACCTCGAGGTCGATGCCGTCCAGTGCGTGGACGTCACCGAACCTCTTCTGCACCTCGTCGAGGTGGACGGTGGTCATCGGACACTCCCCCGGTAGCGACGCAGCCCGACGTCCAGCAGGCCGACCGCACCCGCCGCGACGAGCCCGAGCACGGCGGCCCCGAGTATCGCGGTGTAGAGGCGGGACGGATCGCCCGTGGCCGACTGCTGGTACTCGATGATCAAGCGGCCGATCCCGCCGCGGGTGCCGGTGGAGATCTCCGCGACGATCGCCCCGACCACCGCGGCCGCAGCGGCCAGCCGCGCCGCCGGGATCAGGAACGGCACCGACGCGGGCAGCCGCAGCCGCACCAGGGTGGTCCACCAACCGGCCGCGAGCGTGCGGAACAGCTCGACGTCGGCCTTCGCCGGCGCGTTCAACCCGCGCAGCATCCCGACCGCGACCGGGAAGAACGCCAGGTACGACGCGATCACCATGACGCTCGCCCACGGCTGCCACGACCAGCCCATGATCGCGATCTTGCCGCCCCAGCCCGCGACCAGCGGGGCGATCGCGATCAGCGGCACCGTCTGCGACGCCACGACGTAGGGCAATGCCGCCCGCTCCAGCAGCCCGAACCGCTGCATCGCCAGGGCCAACAGCATGCCGAGCACGCCGCCGAGCACGAGCCCGCCCAGCGCGAGGCCGAGCGTGAACAGCGCCCCGGACGCGACGGCCGCACCGACCGTGCGCGGGTCGGCCGCACCGGCCACCTCCGGCTCGAACAGCCGCCCGAAGACGGTCCAGACGTGCGGCATCGCCGCCTCGTCGGTGCGCGGCAGCACCCGCGTGTCGCCGACCAGCACGCCCTCGTCGGGCAGCAGGAGCTTCGCCAGCTCCCACAGCACCACCAACAGCACGAACGACACCACGGCGGCGCCCACCCCGCGCGCCCGACCGACCATCCCGCACTCCCCTCGGACCGGATGATCCTCTGAGCAGGGCATGACCGTAGCGTTACGCACGCGTTCCCAACAGGGCATGAACGCGCGATGCCACCCGCGCGGAATGTGGGGCCGGGCCGGCTAGCGCGGCATCCGGCGCCACAGCGCGCGGGGGGCGTGCTTCAGCAGGGCGAACATCGGGCGCAGCACCTTCGGTACCCACACCTCGCCGCGGCCCGCCCGCAGCGCGGCCACCGTGGCATCGGCGACCTGGTCGGGGGTGGACGAGAACGGGGCCGGGCTCATCCCCTCCGTCATCCGCCCGATCACGAACCCCGGCCGGACCAGCAGCAACCGCACACCGCTGCCGTGCAGCGAGTCGGCCAGCCCGCTCGCGAACCCGTCCAGCCCCGCCTTCGCCGAGCCGTACACGAGTTGGCCCGGGGCACCCGGCCCCGGCGACGGAGGAGAACACGACCAGCCTGCCGCCACCCTGCTCGCGCAGGATCGCGGCGAGGTGCAGGAGCACCGTGACGTGCGCGACGTAGTCGGTGTGCACGATCTGCGCGGCGTGGGCCGGGTCGCGCTCGGCGCGGGCCTGGTCACCGAGGATCCCGAACGCCACCACCACGACGTCGAGGCGGCCGTGCCTGCGCACCACGTCCAGCAGCACCGCGCGGTGGGCGTCCAGGTCGTCGGCGTCGAACTCGACGCGGTCGACCGCGGCCGCCCCCGCCTCGCGCAGCACCTTCTCCTGCGCGTCGAGGTCGCCGCTGCGCCGCGCCGCGAGCACCACCGTGTTCCCGGCCGCGAGCCGCTGCGCCACCGCCAGCCCGATCTCGCTGCGTCCACCGAGCACGAGGATCGTCTCCGCCATCGCACGAGCGTCGCACAGCGGCGCCGCGCGCATCCCGCGACGGGCGGGCGAGATACTGGGGGCATGCGCGCAGCAGTGTTGGGGAGCCCGGTCGCCCACTCGCTGTCGCCGGTGCTGCACTCCGCCGCGTACACCGCGCTCGGGCTCGACGACTGGCACTACGGCGTGCACGAGTGCGACGAGGGCGGCCTCGCGGCGTTCGTCGACGGGCTGGGGCCGCAGTGGGCGGGCCTCTCGCTGACGATGCCGCTGAAGCGGGTGGCGCTCGACGTGGCCCACGAGGTGTCGCCGCTGGTCACCGCCACCGGCGCGGCCAACACGCTGGTGCTCACCGGCGGGCGGCGCTACGCCGACAACACCGATGTGGCCGGGATCGTCGCGGCCCTGCGCGGAGCCGGGGCGCCTCCGGCGGGACGTGCGGTGGTGCTCGCGCGGGTGGCACGGCGCAGGCCACGCTCGCCGCGCTGCCCCGGCTCGGGATCGGCGACATCGACGTGCTCGTGCGCTCCACGGCGCGGGCGGGCGAGCTGCGGGCCTCCGCCGACCGGCTCGGCGTCACACCCGCGATCAGCGACGGTCTGCTCGACCCCGCACGCGCACGGGCCGCACTCGCGCAGGCCGACGTGGTGGTGTCGACGCTCCCGAAGGGAGCCGCCGACGACCTCACCGGGGTCCGGCCCGGCGCGGTGGTGCTCGACGTGGTCTACGCGCCGTGGCCCACCGCGTTCGCGGCGGCCGCCGAGGCCGCGGGGGCGCGCGTCGTCAGCGGGCTGGAGATGCTGCTGCACCAGGCCGTGGCGCAGGTCGAGCTGATGACCGGTCGGACCCCGCCCGTCGCCGCCATGCGCGACGCCCTCGACGCCGCCGTGGCTGCCCGCACCTGATCAGAGGCCTATCATCCGGCCATGGAAGGCAGGCGGGGCACCAATCTGCCGCGCGTCGCCGACTTCAACCAGGCGGTGATCCTCGACGCCGTCCGGCATGCCCCCGACGGCCTGTCCCGGGTGGAGCTGGCCGAGGTCACCGGGCTGTCGGCGCAGGCCGTCTCCAACATCACGCGGCGGCTGCTGGACCGTGAGCTCATCAGGGAGGCGGGCACACTCGTGTCCGTGGGCCGGGGCAAGCCGCGCACGCTGCTGCAGCTGCACCCCACCGGGCACTTCGCGATCGGCGTGCACATCGACCCGACGGTCACCACCGTCGCCCTCCTCGACCTGCTGGGCGAGGTCGTGGCGTCGGTCCGGACGCTGCCGGCCTCGGCCACACCCCCTCGGCAGCTGGTCACCGCGATCACGGAGGCGGCCGCCGGGCTCGTCGCGTCCACCGGGATCGACGCGGGCCGTGTGCTGGGCCTGGGCATCGCCGCGCCCGGCCCGCTGGACCAGGGCACCGGCGTCGTCCTGGAGCCGCCGCTCCTGCCGGCCTGGACCCGAGTCGGGTTGCGCGAGCTGCTGCACGAGGCCACCGGCTACCCGGTGGTGCTGCACAAGGACGCGGCCGCCGCGGCGCTGGCGGAGCTGTGGCGCGGGTCGGCCGCCACCCTCGCCGACTTCGTGTTCGTCTACCTGGGCACCGGGCTGGGTGCGGGGCTCGTGAGCGGGGGCGAGCTGCTCGGCGGGAGCACCGACAACGCGGGCGAGATCGGCCACCTGATGGTCGACACCGACGGGCCGGTCTGCGGCTGCGGGCGGCGCGGCTGCGTCGGCCCGGCCATCATGCCGCGCACGCTGGTCACCGAGGCCGCCGATGCCGGCCTGCTGCCCCGGCCCGCGCCGGGCGCCGGTGACCGCGAGATCGACGAGCTGTTCACCGCGATGTGCCGGCTCCCCGCGGCCCGCCCCGTCCTCGAGCGCAGCGCCACCCGGCTGGCCCGCGCCGCGGCCGCGATCGCCAACCTCCTCGACGTGCGCGCGGTCGTGTTCGGCGGCCCGGCCTGGGACCGGGTGGGCCACGTCTACCTCCCGATCCTGCGCGACACGCTGCTCACCACCACCGAGGCCCGGCACGTGCACCCGGTCACGGCGCTGGGCAGCGCGCTCGGCCCGGACGTCGGCGCGATCGGCGCCGGGTGCCTCGTGCTCGAGCACTCCTTCTCCACCCGGCCGTCCACGCTGCTGCTCGGCCCGCGCGACGATCAGGTCGCGGCGGTCCCCTGATCCCGCCGGTGCACCGCCACCAGGTAGTCGCCGCCGTCGTAGGGTGCCCGCTCCCACGTGGCGAACCGGTCCACGGGCGCGGCGCCCGCCGCGGCGCACCACCGGTCGTGGTCGTCGGGGGTGGGCCAGCCGGGCCGCAGCCGGAAGCCCGCGACCAGCAGGCCGCCGGGCACGAGGTGCGCCACGCACGCCGCCACGGCCCGCGCCCGCCGCTCGGCCGGGATGTAGGGGACGACGTTCCCGGCGAGCAGCACCACGTCGAACCGTTCCCGACGGTCGAGGTCGGCGAGATCGGCGGTGACCCACTCCAGCGCGGGCGCTTCGCCCGGGCGGCGGCGATCATGTCGGGGTCGCGTCCACTCCGAGCACCGCGATCCCCCGCCGGGCCAGCTCGATCGCGACGCGCCCGGTGCCGCACCCGCCGTCGAGCACGGTGGCCGGTGTGTAGGAGGCGACGAGGTCGGCCTCACCGTGCGGGTTCAGGCCCGCCGCGGCCAACCGGCGGAAGCGCTCGTCGTAGGCGCCGAGGTCCTCCTGTTCACGCCAGCTGTTCCAGTCCGCGGGGAGGTCGCCCATGCCGCCACGCTAGTAGCCGAACTCACCCCGCAGCGCCCCGGGCAAGATCGCCGGTCGGGTGCACACGCGGCCGCATCCGGCCGCCCACGCTCCCAACTGATGATCACGAGCCGCGGCCACCGGTGCGGGTACGGGTGGAACCGGTGTCGGGACCACGGGGGAACAGGTGCCGCGCACCCGTGGTTGACCTGCTCGTGAAGGTGGAGATCTGGTCCGACGTCGTGTGTCCGTGGTGTGCGGTCGGCAAGCACCGGTTCGAGAAGGCGCTGGCCCGGTTCGACCATCGGGATCAGGTCGAGGTGAGCTTCCACAGCTTCGAGCTGGACCCGGAGGCCCCGCACGAGCAGGACGGCGACCTCAACGACCACCTGGCCACGAAGTACGGGATGTCCCGCGCGGAGGCCGTGGCCAAGCACCGGCAGATGACCGAGATGGCCGCCGCCGACGGCTGGGACTTCCACTTCGAACGCGCCCGCCGCGGCAACACCTTCGACGCCCACCGCCTCCTGCACCTGGCCGCCGACCGCGGCGTGCAGGACGCGGTGAAGGAACGCCTGTTCCGCGGCTACTTCACCGACGGCGAGCACATCGCCGACCACGACACCCTCGCCCGGCTGGGCGCCGAGGCCGGCCTGGACGCCGACGAGGCCCGCGATGTCCTCGCCTCCGACCGCTACGCCGACGAGGTGCGGGCCGACGAGCAGCAGGCCCGGGCCTACGGGATCACCGGCGTGCCGTTCTTCGTGGTCGACCGCAAGTACGGGGTGGCGGGCGCCCAGCCGCCGGAGGCGCTGCTGCAGGTCCTCGACACGGCGTGGACGGAGGCCCACCCGCTCCAGGTCCTCACCCCGGCCGGTGATGCGGACGCCTGCGCCGACGGCTCCTGCAGCATCTGACCGGGCCTGTGGCCGCCGGGTCCTGCGGCGGCCATGATCACCGCTTCGGTGCGGGGACGGCCACATGTGGCCGCGGGTGCACCCATCCGCTGATCACGCCCGAGGCCTGGCCGCCCTGATCGGCCGCCCGGTGCACGGGCGGCCACATGTGGCCGCTGATGCACCGAACCGATGATCATGCGGCCCCGAGGTGCGGCTCACCCGCTGCGGGGCCGGAGGTTCCTCATCACCGATGCTCCTCGGGGGCGACGACCGGCGCGGCCCGCACGACCTCGCGTTCCTGCCTGCGGCCGACCACCAGGACCAGGATCCCCGCCATCACCATGAACGCGGCCACGACGAACATTCCTGCCTCGTTGTTGCCGGTGAGGTCGCGCAGCCAGCCCGTCAGGTACGGCCCGGCGAACCCGCCGATGTTGCCGAACGAGTTGATCATCGCGATACCGGCGGCGGCGCCGACGCCGGTGAGGAACGTGCTGGGCAGCTGCCAGAACACCGGGATCGCCGTGTTGACCCCGGCGGCGCACAGCGTCATCGCGGCGATGACGAGGAACGGCGATTCCATGAACAGCGCCGACGCGACGCCCGCCGCCCCGATGAACGCCGGGACCGCGACGTGCAGCCTGCGCTCGCCGGTGCGGTCCGAGTGCCGGGCGTTGAGGATCATCACGACGCAGGTGATCACGTACGGGATTGCCGTGATCAGGCCGATCTGCACGAGCGAGAACTCGACCCCGAACCGCTCCTGCAGGTCCGACACGACCTGCGGCAGGAAGAACGCCAGCGTGTAGTTGCCGAACACGATCCCGAAGTAGATGAACGACAGCCCGACGACGCGGGAGTCACGCAGCCCCTCGCGGATGCCGGTGGTGTGCGGCACCTGCGCCGAGTCCTCGTCGGCGATCTGCTTCGCCAGCGCCTGCTGCTCGTCGCCGGTGAGCCAGCGCGCCTTGTGCGGCCGGTCGGGCAGGAGCAGGAGCACCAGGAACCCGACGAGGATCGAGGGCAGGCCCTCGACGAAGAACATGAACCGCCAGCCGGCCTCGAAGCCCATCGCGCCGTCGCCGTACTGGATCAGCAGCGTGGAGATCGGCGCGCCCACGACCGACGAGATCGGCACGGCGAGGAAGAACAGCGCGACCACCTTCGCCCGCTGCACGCGGGGGAACCAGTAGGCAGGTACAGGATGATCCCGGGGAAGAAGCCCGCCTCGGCCACGCCCAGCAGGAACCGCACGATGTAGAAGCTGACCTCGCCCTGCACGAACGCGGTGGCCGAGGCGATGATCCCCCAGGTCACCATGATCCGGGCGATCCACAGCCGGGCACCGACCTTGTGCAGGATGACGTTGCTCGGCACCTCGAAGAAGAAGTAGCCGACGAAGAACAGCCCTGCGCCGAGGCCGTACGCGGCGGCCGACAGGCCGAGGTCCGCGTTCATCGTGAGGGCGGCGAACCCGACGTTGACGCGATCCAGGTAGTTCAGCAGGTAACAGAACCCCAGGAACGGCAGCAGCCGCCACATGGCCTTGCGCACGGCCCCCTGTACCACTCCGCTTTGCGCGGTCCCCGCGTCCGCCATGGCTCCTCCTCGAGCTCATCAGAGGACCACACCTAACCCGGCCGCGCGCACACGATCAACACCGTATCCCTTATGCGACGAACGGCACGTCCGTCCGGTAGGTGTGGACGACCGTGCCGTTCGTGCGATCGGAACGCTCCGTGGCGGCGCGCACACGCGCCACGTGATCAGTCGCGGCGGCCCCGGCCGGCCGTGGCGAAGCCGCGGTCGCGGCGGATGTTCGTGCGACGCCCCTTCAGCGTGGTGCCGCCCCTCAGGCTGCGCAGCACGTCGTCGGCCGCGTGCTCGGGGATCTCCACGAGCGCGTGCCGCTCGTGGATCTGGATGGCGCCGATGTCGCGGCCGGACAGGCTCGACTCGTTGGCCAGCGCACCGACGATGTCCTGCGGGCGCACGCCGCTCGCACGGCCCGCGTTGACGAACAGGCGGGTGGTGCCCGCCTTCGGCGGGCGGGTGCCCGCGGCGCCACCCCGGCCCCGGGGCTCACGCCGCTCGCCCGCGCGCGGGGCCGCGACGACCGGGATGTCCTCGGCGTCGTCGGGGGCGCCGGTCGCAGCCTGCAGGAGCCGGACCGTCGCGGCGGCGACGTCCGCAGGATCGAACTCGGCCGCGAGCCCGGCGATCATCGCCGCGACCCCGTCGTCGGTGCCGGACCCGGTGTCCAGCAGGTCGTCGACGAGCCGTTCGCGCAGGGCGGCGGACGTGCGCTCCAGCCGGGCGGCGCGCAGGTCGGCGGCCGTCGGAACGGGGGCGAACTCGATCGGCTGCCCGGTGAGCCGCTCGACGGCGCGGATCGCGTGCACCTTCGACGGCGGCACGAGCGTGATCGCCACGCCCTCGCGCCCGGCACGGCCGACCCGGCCGATCCGGTGCACGTACGCCTCCGACGACTGCGGCACGTCGTGGTTGACCACGTGGGTGAGCAGGTCGATGTCCAGGCCGCGGGCCGCGACATCGGTGGCGACGAGCAGCTCGGTGCGCCCGCTGCGCAGCCGCTCGACCACGCGGGTGCGGTGCTCCTGGTCCATGCCGCCGTGCAGCGCCTCGGCGCGCAGCCCGCGGGCGGTGAGCGTCTCGGTGACCGCGTCGACGTCCAGGCGGGTGCGGCAGAACACGATCGCCGCCGTGGGCCGCTCCGCCTCGAGCACCCGGCCGAGCGCCGCGGTGGTGTGGCTGCGGGGCACCAGGTAGGCGGTCTGGCGGACCTTCGGGGCCTCCCCCTCGGGCACGGCCTCGCGCCGGATCCGGACCGTGACCGGCTCGCGCAGGTACTTCTGGGCGAGCGTCTCGATGCGCCGCGGCATGGTGGCCGAGAACAGCACGGCCTGCCGGGTGTCGGGGGTGGCGTCCAGCAGGGTCTCGATGTCCTCGACGAAGCCCATGTCGAGCATCTCGTCGGCCTCGTCGAGCACGACGGTCTCGAGCGCGTCCAGGCGCAGGGCGCCGCGGTTCATCAGGTCGATCGCGCGGCCCGGGGTGGCCACGACGACGTCGACGCCCTGCTGCAGGGCCCGCCACTGCGGGCCGGCCGGCGCCCCGCCGTACACGGTGACGACGCGCGCGCCGACGCCGCGCCCGTAGCGCGTGACGGCCTCGGCGACCTGCAGGGCGAGCTCCCGGGTGGGGGTGAGGACGAGCCCGAACGGCGCGTCCCCCCTCGCCTGCTCCGGCCGCTGCTCGGCGAGGCGTTCCAGCATGGGGAGCGCGAAGGCGGCGGTCTTCCCGGTGCCTGTGGCGGCCTGCCCGAGCAGGTCGCGGCCCTCGACCAGGGGGATGATCGACTGGGCCTGGATGGGGCTGGGGTGCTGATAGCCCAGCTCCTCGACCTCGCGCAGCAGCTCGTCGCGCAGCGGCAGGTCGGAGAAGCGGGGCAGGTCGAGCGGCTGCTCGTTCTCGCTCAAGAATCGTCTTCCGTCGCAGGGACGGGAGCACGGACGGCGCTCCCGCGGGATGAGCCCGCGGGGCCTGCGGCACGACAACTACCTGGCCGGTGCGGTCTCAGGTGGTCCAACGCACCACCGACCACACATAGTCCCAGGTGATCGCGATCACGCCGACACCGGGCCCGCTCACGATCCGGCGTGACCACCGGGCACGGGTCGGCCAGGATGGCCGGGTGGCAGACGACACCCCCTCCTCCGGTTCGCAGGTACCCGCCGTCGACACGACGGTGCCGCACTCGGCGCGGATCTGGAACTACTGGCTGGGCGGGAAGGACAACTACGCGGCCGACCGGGCGGCAGGCGACATGTTCGTGGCGGACTTCCCCGACATCAGGGAGAACGCGCGGGCCTTCCGCTCCTTCCTGCGCCGTGGCATCGGCCACCTGGCGGGCGAGGCCGGGATCCGCCAGTTCCTGGACATCGGCACCGGCCTGCCCACCGCCGGCAACACCCACGAGCTGGCACAGGCGTGCGCCCGAGGCGCGGATCGTCTACGTCGACAACGACCCGCTCGTCCTGGCGCACGCGCGCGTCCTGCTGATCTCCCGCCCGGAGGCGCCACCGCGTACCTGCACGCCGACCTGCACGACACCGAGTCGATCCTGACCGACGCCGCCGACACGCTGGACTTCGCGCAACCGGTGGCGCTGATCCTGAGCGGCATCCTCGGCCACGTCGCCGACTACCAGGAGCGCGCGCGATCGTCGGACGGCTGCTCGCCGCGCTCCCGGCGGGCAGCCACCTGCTGGTCTGCGACGGCACCAGCACGAACGAGGACCTCATCGCGGCCCAGCGGCAGCACAACGACCGCGGCGCCGTGCAGTACCAGCTGCGGCCCCCGGCGGAGATCACCGGCTTCTTCGAGGGGCTGGAGCTCGTCGAGCCGGGTGTGGTCAGCTGCCCGATGTGGCGGCCCGAGCCGCACCCGTTCGGTGACGCGCGCGGCGTCGACGCCTACGGGGGCATCGGCCGCAAGCCGTAGACCAGCAGGTCCGAACTCGGACGGTGGCCGTCGGCGATCAAGGCCCCGGGTGACGAGCCGGCCGGTGGATCGTGATCGCCGGAAGTGGCGCCAGGCGTCACATCCGGCGCTCTCGAACCACTCCCGGTGATCACACCCCGTCGGTGAAAGCCCGATACCGCGGATCTCGCTCGCCGTCAGCGCTTGCGGTCGCCGCCCGCCAGGCCGGCCCGGCGCAGGGCGTCGGCCATCGCGCTGTTGGTCGGCGCGGGGGCACCCTGGCGCTGCCCACCGCGGCGGTCGTCTCCGCGGCGGTCCCCGCCGGTCGCCGCCCGCCAGGCCGGCCCGGCGCAGGGCGTCGGCCATCGCGCTGTTGGTCGGCGC
>MKJV01000043.1 GCA_001942185.1 Pseudonocardia sp. CNS-004 | reverse complement strand
CGCGGCGGCGGGCGGGCTCGACGGGCGCGGGCGGCGTCTCCGGCTCGGCCGGTGCGGTCTCCGTGCCGCTGGAGAAGGCGATCCCGCTCCCGGCCTGGTAGGTGCCACCACGCCGGGGCGGTGCGGTGTCGGTCCCGCGCTCGACCTGCTCCCGCTCGCGCAGGCTGATCTGGCGCCTGCGACGCAGCACCAGGCCGAGCGCGACGGCGATGATCAGGACCGCCACCACGACGGCGACGACGATCCAGAGGGTCTGCGTGGTCACGGCTCCACCCTGTCACGCCCTGCCGAGCACGTACGAACGGCACCTTCGTCCGATAGACCCGTACGGATGTGCCGCTCGTACGGCGGCGGGCCTCAGCTCACCGCGCGGAGGCGTTGGCTGATCACCGTGGTGATGCCGTCGCCGCGCATGCTCACGCCGTAGAGGGCGTCTGCCACCTCCATCGTCGGCTTCTGGTGGGTGATGACGATGAGCTGGCTCGCCTCCCGCAGCTCCTCCATCAGGGAGATGAGCCGGCGCAGGTTGACGTCGTCGAGGGCGGCCTCGATCTCGTCGAGCACGTAGAACGGCGACGGGCGGGCCCGGAAGATCGCGACGAGCAGGGCCATCGCCGTGAGCGACCGCTCGCCGCCGGACAGCAGCGACAGCCGCTTGACCTTCTTGCCCGGTGGGCGGGCCTCCACCTCGATGCCGGTGGTGAGCATGTCGTCGGGGTCGGTGAGGACGAGCCTGCCGTCGCCGCCGGGGAACAGTGTGCTGAAGACGATCTCGAACTCGCGGGCCACGTCGGCGTAGGCCGTCGTGAACACCTCGAGGATCTTGTCGTCGACCTCGCGGACGACGGTGAGCAGGTCGCGGCGGGTGTTCTTGAGGTCCTCGAGCTGGGTGGACAGGAAGCGGTAGCGCTCCTCCAGCGCGGCGAACTCCTCCAGCGCGAGCGGGTTGACCTTGCCCAGGAGCGTGAGGTCCTTCTCCGCACGCTGGGCGCGCCGCTCCTGGGTGCCGCGGTCGTAGGGCATCGGCGGGGGTTCGACGACCTCCTCGCCGCGTTCCTTCGCCGCCTCGTACTCGGCCATCTCGGCGGCCGACGGCGGCACCGGCACCTCGGGGCCGTACTCGCCCACGAGGTCGTCGACGGCGAGGCCGTGCTCGCCGAGCACCTTCTCGGTGAGCTGTTCGAGGCGCAGCCGGTTCTGCGCGCGCAGCACCTCGTCGCGGTGCACGGCGTCAGTGAGCTTGTCCATCAGCGCGGACAGCCGGCCCGTGGTGGCACGGGCCTCCCCGAGTGCGCGCTCGCGGGCGTCACGGGCGGCCGCGGCGGCGTCGCGCTCGGTGGCGGCCGCGGAGAGGGACTCGGCGATCCGCTCGCTCGCGCTCTCCCCCGCCGCGACGACCGCCCTGGCGATCCGGGCGCCCGCTCGCGTGCCTCCCGGGCGGCCGCGGCCCGGGCCCGCGCCTGGCGTTCCGACGCGGCCTGGCGGCGCAGCGACTCGGCGCGCCCGGCGATCGCGCGGGCCCGCTCCTCCGCCGTGCGCAGGGTGAGCCGGGCCTCCACCTCCTCGGCGCGCGCGGCCGCGACCGACTCCGCCGCCGCGTCGCGGACCTCCGTGTCGGGCTCGTCGTCCACCGGCTCGTCCTCGGCCACGGCGAGCT
>MKJV01000042.1 GCA_001942185.1 Pseudonocardia sp. CNS-004 | reverse complement strand
GAACGCGGGCGGGATGTTGTAGTCGCCGAGGTAGATGTCCCACGGCGGGAAGATCCGCAGCATTCCCTCGGTGAACAGCACGTACCAGTCGGGCTGGGACCCGGCGGAGATGTGGGCCGCGTTGTACGGGCCGAAGTTCCAGATCGGGTTGATCTGGAACAGCCCGCCCATCACCCCGAGCACACCGGCCGTGACCGCGAAGAACGCCCCGGCCTTCACCGCGAACGTCGGGAGGATCCGCACGCCCACGACGTTGCGCTCGCTGCGGCCGCGGCCCGGGAACTGCGTGTGCTTCTGGTACCAGACCAGGCCGAGGTGCACGGAGACCAACGCGAGCAGGATGGCCGGGATGACCAGCACGTGCGTGATGTAGAGGAACGGGATGACCTCGGTGCCGGGGAACTCGCTGCGGAACAGCATCCAGTGCAGCCACGTCCCCACCACCGGGATGGCGAGGGTGAACCCGGAAGCGATCCGCAGCCCGGTGCCCGACAGCAGGTCGTCCGGCAACGAGTAGCCGGTGAAACCGGCGAAGAAGCCGGTGAACAGCATCAGCACGCCGATCACCCAGGTGGCCTCGCGCGGCTTGCGGAAGGCGCCCGTGAAGAACGTGCGGCACATGTGCACGACCATCGCGGCCAGGAACAGCAGCGCCGCCCAGTGGTGCACCTGGCGGACGAACAGCCCACCACGCACCTCGAACGAGATCCCCAGGGCGCTCTCGTAGGCCCGCGACATGTGGATGCCGCGCAGGTTGTCGAACGGGCCGTCGTAGACGACCTCCTCCATCGAGGGGTCGAAGAACAGCGCCAGGTAGGTGCCCGACAGCAGTAGCACGATGAAGCTGTAGAGCGCGACCTCGCCCAGCATGAACGACCAGTGCGTCGGGAAGACCTTGTTGAACTGCCTGCGCAGCCCGGCCGCCGGGTGGTAGCGCTGGTCCAGGCCGTCGAGGGCGGCAACGGCCTTCGCGTTGCCACCCGAACCGGTGGGCGTCGTGATCGCGCTCATGGGGCGCACCCCCGCGCCCGCGCCCCCCGGACCAGTGCGTCCGCGTCGTTCGGCATGCACAGAAGACGCCACAGCCCGGCGGACTGTGACGCGACGTGATCGGTGTCACACCCCTAGGCGGTGGCTCCTCCATGACCGATCTGCGCGCAGACGCTGACCTGGTCACCGTCGGCCGTGCGGAAGTCCTCCACGAGCCGCAGACCGTCCGCGTGCCGCTCGATGCGGCTCTCCGCGGCACCGCTCACGACCGCGCCGGTGGCCGCGACGACGTGCGTGAAGCGGACCGAGATCCGCAGGCCCGCACGCGTGCCGACGAAACGACCGATGCGCACGGTGTCGCCCACGTACTCGCCCCAGATCATCCCGTCGCGCTCGTGGTAGTCGAAGATCGTGGGCGAGGTCGGGTCCACCTCGCTCGCCGTCGACGACACCATCGCGAACCGAAGCCCCTCGAGGTCGATTTCGCCGTCGGAGGCAGATCTGCTGGCAGCCATGCCGTGATCGTGCCCGGTGCGCCAACCGACATCGGCACGAGGGCGGAGGCCGCCCCCGAGCACCCCCGTGTGGGGTCGGCGGCGATGATGTCGGGGCCGAGAACGAGGAGATGGACCGATGAGTGAGTCGAACCGCCAGGACGTCTGGCGGCCCGGTCAGGAC
>MKJV01000041.1 GCA_001942185.1 Pseudonocardia sp. CNS-004 | reverse complement strand
CCCGCCGCCGCGGCACAACTTCACCGAGCTGCCCCGGATCCGGTCGGAGCGTCCGGCGTTCGAGCTGCACTACCCGCACCTGGTGGAGCGCTTCCGCGCGGAGGCGCACTACGGGCGGACGCACGCGATGTCGGAGGCGGCGGCGGACGCGGTCGGCGGGAGCGGGCCGGGGGAGGACCCGAAGTCCCGCTGACGGGTGGCCGAGCGGCCGTCAGGCGATCCGGCGCCGCAGCGGGTCGAACGGCGTCAGCTCCGGCACCGGGTCCGTGGTCATCATCTTCCTGGCGAGCAGTCGGCCGGTCACCGGCCCGAGCGTGACCCCCCACATCCCGTGCCCGCCCGCCACGTGCACCCCGGGCATGCGGGTGGCACCGATCAGCGGCAGCCCGTCCGGCGTGAGCGGGCGCGGGCCGACCCACGGGTCGCGGAGGTCGGAGAGATCGACGCCCGTCAGGTACGGCGCGATCGAACCGACGATCGCGGCGACCCGCCTCCCGTCGAACGGGGCGTCGCGATCCGCGATCTCCATCGTGCCGGCCACCCGGACGCGGTCCCCGAGCGGTGTCAGCGCCGCGCGTGCGGTGGGCAGGTAGACCGGGTGCGTCCACGGCCGGTCTACGCCCGCGCTGAACGAGTACCCGCGCCCCGCCTGCACCGGGAGCCGCACACCGAGCGGCCGGGCCAGCTCCGGCAGCCAGGCGCCGGTGGCGACGACGACCGCGTCGGCGGGTTCCGGCGGCTGCGTCCAGGTGTCGACCTGCAGGCCACCGGGACCGAACCGGATCGCGCGCGCCCGGGTGCCCGCGACGATCCGTCCGCCGCGCGCCCGCACCGAGTCGGCCAGCGCGGCGAGGTAGCCGCCCGGGTCGATGTGGCGCTGGCCGTCGACGCGCAGCACCGTGGCGATCCGGTCGGAGAACGGCGGGCCGACGGCGGTCGGGGTGCTCAGGCGGACGTCCTGGCCCGCGGCGGCCACCCCCGCCAGCTCGTGGCGCAGTGCCGCGTCCGCGCCCGGGCGCGGGAACCCGACGAGGATGGGCGCCTCGTGCGTCGGTGCGGTGACGCCGCCCGCCGCAAGGTCGTCGAACGCGGGCAATGCGGCCCGGTCGAGCGGGGTGAGCGCGGCCATCCCGGACCGCCACGCGCGCGGGGTGGACCTCGCTGCGAACCGGAGCAGGAACGCGAGCGTGGAGCGCTGCAGCCGCGGGGACAGGTGCAGCGGCGCCGCCGGGTCGGGCAGCCCGCGCAGCCCCTCGGCCAGCAGGCCCGGCTCGGGCAGCGGCACCGCCATCACCGGCGCGAGGTAGCCCGCGTTGCCCCAGGACGCACCCGCGCCGACGCCCGATCGGTCGAGCACCGTCACCTCGGCGCCGTGCTCCTGCAGGAACCAGGCGGTCGCGAGCCCCACCATGCCGGCGCCGATGACGGCGACGCGCCGCGGCGGGCGGTCCGGGACGTGCATGTCACTCCTGTTCCGTTGCGGGGTCGATCCGGTCGGTCGCGGCGAGGCGCAGCTGCAGGCTGACCGCGAGGCGGGCGTCGGCGTCGTCGAGGTCGAGGCCGGTGAGCTCGCGGATCCGGCGCAGCCGGTACCGCAGGGTGTTGGGGTGGACGTGCAGCTGCCGGGCCGCGGCGACCATGTCGCCGAAGGAGTCCAGGTAGGTGCGCAGCGACGGCAGCAGCGGCGTGCCGTGCTCGGCGTCGTAGCGGGCGACGTCGGCGAGCGGGCCGGTGCGGAACCGGCGTTGCAGGCCCGCGGGCACCGGCACCTGGGAGAGGACGACCCGCGCCCACACGTCGTCCAGATGGGCGACGCGCCGGCCGCGGTCGGCAGGACGGCCAGCACGGCGTCGGCGCGGACCGGGCGACGTCGAGCTCCGCAGGGCGCCCGGCGGGCCGGCCGAGCCCGACGGTGATCGGCGGTTCGCGGCGCTCGGCGAGGCGCTCGAGCGCCTGCTGCACGAGCTCGGACGGCCGGCAGGCGCGCGGCGCCAGCGGCAGCACCGCGTAGGCGACGTCGTCGAGGACCGTCGTCACCACGGCCGGGCTCACGGCGGCCAGGTGCAGCCCGAGCGCGTCGGCGGTGCGCTGCAGGAGTGCCTGCCGGTCGGCGGCGGGTGCGGGCACGGGGTCGGGCGGCCGCCGCCACCG
>MKJV01000040.1 GCA_001942185.1 Pseudonocardia sp. CNS-004 | reverse complement strand
CGTCGGCGTCGCCCTCGTCGGCGTCGCCCTCGTCGGCGTCGCTCTCGTCGGCGTCGCTCTCGTCGGCGTCGCTCTCGTCGGCGTCACCGGTCGATACCGCGCCATCCGCTGCGGCGGGGTCGGCGTCGGCCGCGACGCGGTCGTGCTCCGGTCCGGTCACCGGGACGTCCTCCAGCCCGAAGGCGAAGTCGTCCTCCTCGTCCGGCAACTCCTCGCCCGTGAGCTCGGCGATGCGGCGGGCGGCGTCGGTCTCGCCGTCGTCGTCGGCGTCGGCGGCGTGGAGGAACCACTGCAACGCCTCCGACTCCCGACCGGCCGCAACCAGGTTGTCGGCGTAGGCGTAGAAGAGCCGCGCGCTCCACGGTTCCCTGCGACCCGGCTCGAGCTCGGCGATCTGCAGGCTCACGACCGCGGCGTCCAGCTCGCCGAGGTCCCGCCGCGCCCCGGCGGCGACGATGGCGAGCTCGATGCTCTCGGCCCGGCCCAGCTCCCGGGCCTCCGGGCCGCGGCTGAGCTCCAGCGCACGCTCCGGCCTGCCGAGGGCACGCTCGATGTCTGCCATGACGGCCAGGTGGCCCGGGCCGCCACCCATCCGGCGCGCCGCACGGAGCTCGCCGAGCGCCTCGGCCCACTCCCCGGCGTGGTAGGCGGCAATACCCGCCGCCTCCCGCACGACCGCGATCCGCGACGCCCTGGCCCGCGCGAACCGGGCGTGCTCGAGCGCGAGCTCCGGGTCCTCGTCGACCAGCCGACCGGCGGCCACCAGGTGCCGGGCCACGGAATCGGCGGTGTCACGCTGCAGGCCGCGCAGGTCGCGGCGTACCTCTGCGTCGAGGCCTGCGGCGGTGATCTCCTCGCTCAGGGCCGGTTCCGGCACCCTCGGTGTGACCGGCGCCGCCGGCCCGTCGGACCGCTGCTGCCGATCCGGGCCGCGACGGGGCCGGTCGCCCGCGTCGGAGAACCCGCGCCGCCCGCCCTGAGCAGAACCTTCACGACGGTCCGGGCGCCGGTCGTCGCGGCGAGCACCGGCCGGACGCCCAGCGGCCTTGTCATCCCGCTCGCCGCCGCGGCCGCCGTCCTGGCGTCGATCGCCCCGGAACCGTTCGTCGGACCGGCCCCGCGACCCCTCACGGTCTGTGTGCCGCCGGTTCCCGCCGGCCCGCTCGTCCCGGCCACCCCGATCCGCCCAGGAACGCCGGTCAGCGCCGGGACGGTCACCACGGTCGCCCCGATCCGTCCACTGACGACGATCGCGCCCGAGCCGCCATCACGGTCGCCACGGGAATCTCCACGGCCGGTAGCGGGCCGGCGGTCGCCGCCGGACCTGTCATCGCGGTCGCCCCGCGAGTCGCCGCGATCCGCCCAAGGCCGCCGATCCGCGCCCGACCTGTCGTCCCGCGAACCTGCCCGATCTGCCCAGGGCCGGCGGTCGCCGCCGGTCCTCTCGTCGCGACCACCCCGGGAAGCTCCGCGATCCGTCCAGGAACGCCGGTCGCCACCGGAGCGCGCATCCCGATCGCCGCGCGCCGTCGGAGAACGGCGGTCGCCGCCCGAACGGTCATCACGACCGCCCCAGCTCCGGCGATCCCCACCGGGCCGGTCGTCGCGGCCGCCGCGCGGGTCCGCACGGTCCGCCCGAGGACGACGGTCGCCCCCGGCGCCGCGGGAGTCGCCACGATCCACCCGGGGTCGGCGGTCGTCCCGCCCTTCCCACGGCCGTCGCTCAGCAGAGCCGCGATCGTCACGCCGCTCGCCGCGGTCGGGCCGACCACCGCCATAGGCGCGGCCGGAGCGGTGGTCGCGGCCACCGCGGTACTCGCCGCGGGGGCTGTCGCCACGCCGCGGACCCCGCTCGGTGCGGTCGGTGTCGTTCCCGCGTGCCTGCGGCCGCGGCTCGCCCTGCCGGCTGCCCGAGTCGCGGCTCCCGCCGGACCTGCGGTTGTCCCGGTCCGACCACTGGCGGTCTCCGGAGCGCTCGCGCCCGACGCCGCCCTGGCCGCCGCGCCGCTCGCGCTGCTCGTACGGTCGCCGCTCGCCCCGGTCCCGTCCGGCGTCGCCGCCCCGGTCACGGCCCGAGCCGCGATCACCGCTCCATCCGGAGCCGGTCCGCGGCGCTCCCGCCTTGCGGCCACGCTCGTCGCCCTGACGGCCTCGTGCCGCGCCACCACGTGGCCGACCATTTCGATCATGGGTTCCACGGCTGCCGCTGTCGCGATCTTCTCGCGGGCGGTCATCGCCGGAACCATCCGCGATACTCACCTGTAGAGGATACAAAAAAGTGGCCCCCGCCTGCTGGCGGGGGCCACTTCTACACGTTGAATGTCGGCGGCGACCTACTCTCCCACACCCTACCGAGTGCAGTACCATCGGCGCTGGAGGGC
>MKJV01000039.1 GCA_001942185.1 Pseudonocardia sp. CNS-004 | reverse complement strand
GGACCCCGACCGCCGACCCCGGCGCGACCCTGGAGTCGCCGTCCGCCGGCCGGCCGCGCGCCGGCGGCTCCACCGCCCGCCGAACCGGTGGCGTGCACGAACGAGATGCTCGAGGTCCGGGCCGAGGTGGACGTGCCACAGCACCGTGTCGGTGAGCGCGTGCTGCTGCGGCTGGTGGTCATCAACATCTCGGACCGGCCGTGCGTGCGAGACCTCGACCCGGAGCGTCTGGAGATCGTCGTCTGGAGCGCCGACGGGGGTACGCGGCTGTGGTCGAGCAACGACTGCTCCTCGGCGAAGGGGGCGAAGCCCCGCACGCTCGCGCCGGGCGAGCCCGTGGCGTCCTCGGTGCGTTGGGCCGGTCGGACGTCGGAGCCGGGCTGCCCGGCGCGGCGCGCGACCGTGCCTGCGGGCGAGTACCGCCTCCTGTCGCGGGTGGACGACGTGATCAGCGGGCCGACGCAGTTCGTCCGGGTGTCCTGATCGTCCGGGTGCCCTGACCTGGACGAGCCAACGCCGAACTCGGCCGGTGGCCGTCGGCGATCGGGCCGGGATGACAAGTCGGCGCGTTCGCTCCTGATCGCCGGGAATGGTGCCGGGACGACTGATCTGCCGTCTCGCCACCACTGTGGACGATCGACGTGCACATGATCGGCGGAAGTGGTGCCAGGACGGCAGAACTGTCGCCCTCGGACCACTTCAGGTGATCACACCGTCGGTCGGCCGGTGCCGACCCGGCACCCGATCCCCGATCGCCCACGACCACTGATCGTTTCGGACTTCGTCCGGGTGCTCAGCGGATCGCGTCGAGGACCACGCCGACGTCGCGGACCTCGGTCAGCCGCATGCCCGCGGGGGCGTCGCCGCTGTCGGGCGGGACGAGCGCGTGGGTGAAACCGAGCCGCGCGGCCTCGGCGAGGCGGCGTTCGACGCCGGCCACCCGGCGGACCTCGCCCGCGAGTCCGAGCTCGCCGAGCACGACGACGTCGGCGGGGAGCGCGACGTCGCGGCGGGCCGACGTGATCGCGAGGGCGAGTGCGAGGTCGGCGGCGGGCTCGACCACGCGCATGCCGCCCACGGTGGCCGCGTAGACCTCCGCGTCGTGCAGCCGTACCCCCGCCCGCTTCTCGAGCACGGCGAGGAGCATCGCCACGCGGGCGCTGTCGAGGCCGCTGACGGCACGGCGCGGGCTGGGGATGTCCTTACCCGTCACGAGCGCCTGCAGCTCAGCGGGCAGCGGCCTGCGGCCGTCCATGACCACCGTGACGGCGGTGCCCGGCACCGGTGGCCCGCCGAACCGCGCGAGGAAGAGCCCCGAGGGGTCGGGCATGCCGACGATGCCGGCGTCGCGCATCTCGAAGCAGCCACCTCGTCGGCGGGACCGAAGCGGTTCTTGACGCCGCGCACCATGCGCAGCGTCGAGTGCTTGTCGCCCTCGAACGCGAGCACGACGTCGACGACGTGCTCCAGCACGCGCGGGCCCGCGATGCCGCCGTCCTTCGTGACGTGCCCCACGAGCAGCACGGGAAGTGCGCGTTCCTTGGCCAGCGCGGTGAGCGCCACGGTCACCGCGCGGGTCTGCGTGACGCCACCGGGAGCCCCGTCCGCGTCGGCGTTCGACATCGTCTGCACCGAGTCGACGATCAGCAGGTCGGGGCGCAGCTCGTCGATGTGGGCGACGATCGCCCCGAGGTCGGACTCCGCGGCGAGGTACAGCTCGTCGTGCACGGCGCCGGTGCGCTCGGCGCGCAGCCGCACCTGCCCGGCCGACTCCTCCCCGGTGACATACAGCACACGCCCGCGCTGCGAGACCTGCGCGGCGACCTCGAGCAGCAGCGTCGACTTGCCGACGCCCGGCTCGCCGGCCAGCAGGACCACCGCGCCCGGCACGAGACCGCCACCCAGCACCCGGTCCAGCTCGGAGACGCCGGTGGGCCGGGCGCGGGCCGAGTCGAGCGCGACGTCGGCGATTCTTCGGGCCGGTGCGCTCGGTGCCCCGGCGGCGACGCGCTGGCGCGGCCGGGGTGCGGCGGCGACCGGGGCGGCCTCCTCGAGGCTGCCCCACGCCTGGCACCCGGGGCAGCGCCCGACCCACTGCGCGGTCTGGTGGCCGCATTCCGTGCAGCGGTAGCCCCCGCTGCGTGCTGTGCGGGTGCGTCCGGTCAACTGTGAGGAAGCACTAGTGCGCCGCGTCCTCGCGGAGCGTCTCCGGGTTGGCGACCGGCACGTCGAAGCGCAGCTCCCCGGCACGCTCGAAGGTGAGGATGAGCGGGTAGGTGAGCCCGGCCCGGACGTCCTCGCGCAGCCCGGTGAGCACGATGCTGCCGACACCGGCCGGGGCCTCGGCCGCGGCGGCGCGCGCGGGGGTGGCGTCGTGCTGCCGCGGGGGCCTCGGCGGCGGG
>MKJV01000038.1 GCA_001942185.1 Pseudonocardia sp. CNS-004 | reverse complement strand
CGACGACAACTGGGAATGGCTGCACTCCCGCCTCGACATCGTCGGCAACGGCGACATCTCCGACGCCGGCATGGTCTTCTACGTGATCACCGACGAAGAGGACGCCGACCGCTCCGAGGTGAAGGACTACCTCCAGTCGTCCTAGCAGCGCGCCACTAGCCGCGGTCGCTCGCGGGCGCCCGGTCCGCCGGCGGGGTCTCGCCTGCGGAGCGCAGGTCGGCGTGCGACGTCTCGCCCAGCGCCAGGATGCAGATGACGCTCAGCAGGCAGCACGCGGCGATGATCAGCGAGACGAGGATCGTGCCGGCGCCGGCGGAGAGCGCCGCCGCGAACACGAGCGGGGCCAGGCCTGCGCCGGTGCCGGCGATCTGGTAGCCGAGCGAGGCGCCCGTGTAGCGCGCCCGGGTGGCGAACAGTTCGGAGTAGAGCGCGGCGAGGGGGCCGTGCAGCGCGGCGTGGAGCACGCCCTGCCCGATCACGACGGCGAGCCAGAGCAGCAGCGTGGAGCCACTGTCGATCATCGGGAAGAGCAGGAAGCTCCAGACGCCGGAGCCGATCGCCCCGGCGAGCACCACCGGCTTGCGCCCGACCCGGTCGGACAGGGCGGAGTAGCCGATCACGCCGATCACCGCCACCACCGACGACACGGTGAGCGCGTTGAGCACGGCCTGCCGCGTGAAGCCGGCCTCGACCGCGTAGGAGATCACGAACGTGGTCAGCGTGGCCTGCGCGACGAACGAGCCGAAGCCGACCCCGATGGACAGCGCGAGGCTCCGCGGGTGGTTGCGCAGCACCTCGACCAGCGGGGGCCTGCTCGGCGCGGTGGTGGCAGCCTCCCGGAAGATCGGCGTCTCGTCGACCCGGGCCCGGATGAACAGGCCGACGGCCAGCAGCACGGCGCTGAGCAGGAACGGGATCCGCCATCCCCAGACGAGGAACTGCTCCTCGCCCGAGGCGGCCGCGGCGACCGCGAGCACGAGGGTGGACACGACCATTCCCGCCGGCCCGCCCGCGTTCGTGAAGCTCGCCCAGAGCCCCCGGCGCGAGGTGGCGTGCTCGGCCGACATCAGCACGGCCCCGCCCCACTCTCCCCCGACCGCGAGGCCCTGGACGATGCGCAGCAGCACCAGGAGGATCGGGGCGAGCGCACCGATCTGGGCGTAGGTCGGCAGGAGCCCGATGAGCACGCTGGCGACGCCCATCATCGACATCGTCACCATCAGCATCCGCTTGCGGCCGATGCGGTCGCCGAAATGGCCGAAGATGATGCCGCCGAGCGGGCGGGCGAGGTAGCCGGTGGCGAGGGTGCCGAAGCTCGCGACGGTGCCGGTGATCGGGTCGAGGTCGGAGAAGAAGACCCGGTTGAACACGACCGCCGACGCTGTCGCGTAGAGGAGGAAGTCGTAGTACTCGATGACCGTGCCGATGAAGCTCGATGCCACGGCCCGCCGGAGCTGGACGGGGGAGTGGGCGGGATGCGCCATTGCGATGCCCTCTCGGATGGGTGGGGCCAGACTTTATGCACACCTGCTACGCCCGTCAAGAAGTTGACTAACGTATGAAGGCTCGGTGAGCTGCGATGATGGCGGGATGACGAGCAGTGCCCTGCCCATCGGCCCGGTCGGTGGTGCGAACGACCCGCCGCAGGTCCGTCCGCAGACCCATGTGTTGATGTTCTGCGGGGAGCACCTGATCCGCCCGGGCACCGCGATCGCCACCGCCGGGTTGATCGACGTGCTGGGCCGGGTGGGGGTCGGGGAGCACGCGGTGCGTGCGACGGTGGCGCGGATGACGGCGCGGGGTGTGCTCGAGCGGAGCCGCCGGGGTCGGAGTGTCTACCTGTCGCCGACGCCGTCCTCGCGCGCCGCGCTCGCGGAGGGCGGTGTCCGTGCCTGGCAGTCGCCGGTGAACCGCACGTGGGACGGCCGGTGGACGCTGCTGGGCTTCTCCCTCCCGGAGAGCAGGCGGGCGGACCGCCACCTGCTGAGGTCGCGGTTGCAGTGGGCGGGTTTCGGCATGTTGCAGAGCGGGTTGTGGGTGGCCCCGCGTGCGGTCGATGTGGAGCGGCTGCTCCAGGAGCTGGATGTGCTGGGCCACGTGAAGGTGTTCCGGGCCCACGTCGACGCCCCGACCCGGGTCGCCGAGCTCGTGGAGGACGCCTGGGATGTCACGGGCATCGCCCGCGGCTACGAGGATTTCCTGGCTCGCTGGGATCGCGACGACCCGCTGCCCACCGCGCCGGACGACCTCGCTCGCCAGCTGTGGTTGCACGGCGAGTGGAGCCTCCTCGCCCGCCGCGACCCGGGCCTGCCGGTGGAGTACCTGCCCGCCGACTGGCCCGCGGTGCGCGCCGAGCACGTGGCCCTGAGGCTGCGGGCACGCTACGAGCCGGCAGCCGACGCGCTGGCGGCCGAGCTGGTCGAGGTGCTCGACGTTCCACAAGTCGTCGACGACCGCCAAGAACGTGCGTGAGGTGCGGGCCGCCCGCCCGGTCGGGCAGCCGCCGGGATCCTCTTGGGGAGCAGGGCGCCCAGGACCGGATCCACGTCGAGTCGTTCGCCGTACCACTGCGGGGACAGGGTCTTGCGGTCGATCCGCAACCGATCCCAGGTGTGCATTTCGATGAGGCCTTCGGTGTTCCCGTTCAGCACCACCGGTTCGGGGATCGGGGTGCCGTCCGGGCGTAGGAAATCCCACTG
>MKJV01000037.1 GCA_001942185.1 Pseudonocardia sp. CNS-004 | reverse complement strand
CTCGTTCAGCGCGTTGAAACTGATGTCGACCACGAGCGTCGCGGTGTGCGACTCGACGACGTCGAACGCGGTGACGACACCACCGACGCGGCCGACCGCTACCGTGAGATCACCCGCCGCACTCGCGGAAGCAGGCACCTCCACCCGCGCGGTGATGGCGTATCCGGGACCGGGAACTGGCACCTCCGCACTTTAGACCTGGTGTCAGAAGTGGCAGGCCCAGTCCTGCGGCCGTCGGCGAGGTCGACAGCATCGGTGTATGCCCGCGCCTCGTGTGATTGCGAAGACGAAGATCTTTTCGAGCTCGAGATCGTGTTGGATGAGGCTCAGCCGCCGGTCCGTCCGTGGGTGCAGGTTCCGGGTGAGGTGAGCCTCGCGGGCAGCCGGGCGAACCGGCGGGTGAGTTTCACGACCACCGCGGGGCGGGCACAGGTCCTCCCCGGCGAGCTGGGGGAGTGTCGTGCGTGGCGGCACTGATGGCCCGGCCCGGGCGACCTCGGCGGTGACACCGGCCTCGAACGGAGTGGTCAGCGCGAAACCCCGCGGGCACCCCGCATCGCCGCGGTCAGCGAGGCGCGGTCGTCGAGCGTTCCTGTGACGGTCTCGACGTCGTGTGCGGCGAGTCGTGGCGCGTGGGACGAGCCGGGCGGGCGACCGGCGCGCCCACTGGTGCGCTGCGGTCGAGCAGGGCACCGGTCACAGCGCCGCCCTGTCCGCCGGTCGCGTCCCGAGCACCAGGATCGGATCAGCGACCGTCGGAGGGTCGCCTGTCGATGTGGCCGGCCTTGATGAACGCCGCGATGGCCGGCAGCTGGGTGGGATCGATCGTGTGGCCGCCGTCGTGCCGTAGCACGGTGACGTCGGCACCGCGGTCACGGAGCTGGGCTGCGAGGACGTCGGTGTGCTCGGCCGTGGCCATCGGGTCGCGGCGGCCGTTGACGACGGCGACCCGCTTGCCGGTGAGGTCGGTGGGCGGGGCCGTACGGAACGGCACCATCGCGGCCAGCAGTACCGCGGCCGTGAGCGCAGGCGGCCGGCGAAGCAGCAGCGCGGAGGCGATGTTCGCGCCGTTGGAGAACCCCACCGCGGTCCAGGCTCCCGGAGCGATCCCGTACGCGTGCTCGGCGGTGGCGAGGAACTCGGCGAGTTCGTCGACGCGGGCGCGCAGGTCGTCCTCGTCGAAGTCACCCTCGCGACGCCGACGAAAGAACCGGGGCATCCCGTTCTCGAGCACGGTGCCGCGCACCGAGAGCACCGGTGCGTCCGGGGCGAGGTGCGCGCGCAGCGGCAGGAGGTCGTTCTCGTCGCCGCCCGTGCCGTGCAGCAGCAGGAGCGGTGGGCCGCCCGGGCCCGGCAGCCATACGTGAGGACGGTCCAGGGGGCGGATCGCCCCACGCCCTTGGCGCTGTTCGTCACCGCCGTCCGCCCTGCCGGCGTGTCGATCAGGATCGCGCGCGACCGTGTTCACGTCGGTGCCCCGGTGCTGCCGGAAGCGTCGTCGGCCCAGTGATCGGCCCAGTGATCGGCGCTGTGATCGGCGCTGTGATCGGGCAGCCGCAGCGGCGGCAGTGCGGCGGCGATCTGCTCGCGGCTGGGCTCCAGCCACGGCGCAGTTTCAGCTCCCGGCCGAGCTCCAGGAGCGGTTCGTCGACGGTGAACCCCGGCTGGTCGGTCGCGATCTCCAGGAGGACCCCGCCAGGCTCGTGGAAGTAGATGGAGGTGAAGTACTGCCGGTCGATGATCTCGGTGACCGACACTCCCGCCTCGACCAGCTCCCCCCGCCACCGCCTCTGGGTCGCGCCGTCCGGGGCTCGGAAGGCGATGTGGTGGACCGTGCCACCGGCCTGCAGGCCAGGGTCCCCACGTTTCGCGATCACGTCGACGACGGCGCCTTCGGTCTCGCTCATGCTGAAGCGCGTCCGGTTGCCGTCGTCCTCGCCGAGTCGCATGTTCAGCAGGTCGGCGAGCATCCGCTGCGTCGGCTCGAGCGTGGCCTCGGACATCGTCACCGAGTGCAGCCCTCGCACCGCGTGCTCCGCCGGCACCCGTCCCGCGCCGTCCCAGCCCGAGCGCGTGTCACCGGCAGAGGCAACCAGGTCGATCACCAAGCCGTCCGGGTCGCGCAGCGTGAGGACCTCCTCGCCGCCACGGTCCACCGGATGCTCGGTATCCACCTGCAGTTGCGCCAGCCGGCGCTGCCACCAGCCCAGCGACTCCGGCGGCACGCTGAACGCGGTCGCCGTGGTCAGGCCCGTGCCGTTGCGTCCGGCCGGCACTCCGCGCCATGGGAAGAACGTCAGGATCGTCGACGGGCGCCCCACGGCGTCGCCGTAGTAGAGGTGGTACGTGTCGGGTGCGTCGAAGTTCACCGTCTGCTTGACCAGTCGCAGCCCCAACACCTGGGTGTAGAAGTCCACGTTTCGCTGGGGGTCCGACGCGATCGCCGTCACGTGATGCAGCCCGCTCGGCATGATGTCGCTCATCCGTAGCTCCTCATTGTCATGTGGCGATCAGCGGGCGACCCACCCCGGCTGCCCCGATCTCGACCGGGTCGTTATCGCTCGTCCAGGCCCAACCCGGCGTCACGCGGGCGCCGAACGCGCTTTCCAGGATGACGTTCGCGGTCTTGCGGTCGACGCCGGGCGGCCAACAGTGTGTCCAGCGCATCCGGGACCTCGCCGTCGAATCTCAAAGGCCCATTGCCCCGGCCGGTCGCCCCCGCCCGCGGGGTTCTTCTCCGGCTTGTCGGCGATGACCGCCTCGGTGGTCAGGAACAGCGCCGCGATCGAGGCCGCGTTCTGCAGCGCCGACCGGGTGACCTTGGCC
>MKJV01000036.1 GCA_001942185.1 Pseudonocardia sp. CNS-004 | reverse complement strand
CGACCGGGTACGTCCAGTACAACGGCTCGTGCCGGCGCTTGCCAGGGACGATCTCGATCACGAAGCCCGCGGCCCGGGGCCTACAGGACAGGCCCTAGGTGACACCCTGCCGGCCCAGCCATCCCAGAATCGCCCGGTTCGTTTCTTCCGGCTTCTCTTGCTGGATCCAATGACCGCAATCCAGATCGATCACTTCGACATCGGGCACGAACACTGCCAGGTTTTCAGACCGCTGTACCGCGTCCCGGTCGCCGTAGATCATGAGCGTGGGCTGGTGGATGATCGGGTTCACGTCCGCCAGCAAGCGCCAGTTGCGGTCGAGGTTCCGGTACCAATTGATACTGCTCGTGAACCCCGATGACTCGAAGGCGGAGACGAAAATCGCCAGTTCACCGTCGCTCATCACCGGCTCGCCGAGTGGCGCTTCCGCTCTGGCGAGGTTGATCAGCGCCATGCCTGGCCGAGGCTCCGCAGGGGGCACGTTCTTCCGGTACATGTTGCGAAGGAACTGGGACACATGGTCGTCCAACACGGCGTCCGCGACACCTGGCTGTCGATTGAAGTGGACGAAGTAGAAGTCGCCGCCGAGCGCATCCTCCATGAGCTCGATCCAGGGCCGTTCTCCGCGCTCGGGGTAGGGCAAGCTCAGGTTGATCACCTTGTTCACCCGGCGTGGGTGCAACAAGGCCGTTCCCCACACGACAAATGCACCCCAGTCGTGGCCGACAAAGGTGGCGTCCTCGTATCCGTAGTGATCGAGAAGTGCGATGAGATCACCCGACAGGTGTTCGATGTCGTAGTCCGTCACTTCGGCCGGACGGGACGAGTTGCCGTAACCCCGCTGGTTCGGGACGATGACGTGGTAGCCCGCTGCAGCAAGGGCAGGCACCTGATGGCGCCATGAATAGGCGTGCTCCGGCCAGCCGTGACAGAGCACGATGGGTTTTCCGGCATTTCGTCGGCCCGCTTCGAAGACTTCGAGCTCCACACCGTTGACCGCAACAGGAGTGGCCTCGGGAAAGTTGACCGGATCGAACATCGCAGCTCCTCCTCACCTGGTGCCACCACCGTAGGGAGCACTGCGGACAAGATCTGTCCTCATGAGGTGGCGATCGGAGAACCGGCGCAGTCCGTGCCGTTCCCGGGCGCCCAGCCGCTACGACGAGGCCAGGAACTCCCCGAGGCCCGTGAGCAGCCGGTCGACGTCGCCGTCGTCGACGTAGGGGGCGAGGCCGATGCGCAGCGCCCCGGTGTCGCCGAGACCGAGGCGGCGGGAGGGCTCCAGCGCGTAGAAGCGCCCGCGGGGGCGTGCACGCCGCGTTCGGCCAGGAACGCGTACGCCTCGGCGGGCCCCCGGCCGGCGAACGTGACGAGCAACGTGGGTGTGCGGTGCGCCGCCCGTGACAGCACGGTGACGCCGTCGAGCTGCGACAGCCCGTCCTCGATCCGCTCGCGCAGCCGGTCCTCGTGGGTCTCGATCGCGCCCAGCGCGGTGACGAGCCGGATCCGCCGGGTGTCGCCGGACCCGAGCCCGGCGAGGAAGTCGATCGCCGCCGTGGTGCCGGCGAGCAGCTCGTAGGGCAGGGTGCCGAGCTCGAAGCGCTCCGGGACGACGTCGGGCGAGGGCAGCAGCTTCTGCGGGTGCAGCGTCTCCAGCAGGGCGGGGGCCGCGGCGAGCACACCGCAGTGCGGGCCGAGGAACTTGTACGGTGAGCAGGCGAGGAAGTCCGCGCCCAGCGCCGCGGCGTCGATGGGCACGTGCGCGGCGGCGTGCACGGCGTCGACGTAGGTGAGGGCGCCGGCCTCGTGGGCGAGGTCGGTGATGGCGCGGACCGGCGGCCGGGTGCCCAGCAGGTTCGACGCGGCCGTCACGGCGACGAGCCGGGTGCGCGGCGAGAGCACCTCCGCCACGGCCTCGGCGGACAGCTCCGCGGTGGCCGGGTCGAACTCGGCCCACCGCACCCGGACCCCGACCGCCTCGGCCGCCAGCACCCACGGCCGGACGTTGGCGTCGTGGTCGAGCGAGGTGACGACGACCTCGTCGCCGGGCTCCCAGGTGGCCGCCAGCGTGCGGGCCACGTCGAAGGTGATCTGGGTCATACTGCGGCCGAAGACGACGCCTGCCGGGTCGGCGTGCAGCAGGTCGGCCACGGCGCGGCGGGCGGCCACGACGATGTCGTCGGCGGTGCGCTCTGCCGCGGTGACCCGGCCGCGGTTGGCCAGCGGGGACACCAGCGTGCGCGCCACCACGTCCGCCACCGGTGCGGGCACCTGGGTCCCGCCGGGGCCGTCGAAGTGGGCGTAACCCGCCTGCAGGGCCGGGAACTGGGCGCGGACGGCGGCGACGTCGTAGATCACCCCGTCACCCTGCCACGGGACGCCGCCCGGATCACCAGTCCTCGGGCTCCGGGCGCCTTCGGACCCGACCGCCCGGTGCCGTCCTTCGTTCAGGCCGCGCTGGTAGGTGGACAGCCGGTCGCGGACGCGGTCGGGCGCGCGTTCCGTGGGTGTCGAGCCGTTCTGCCCGGTGCGCTCGGTGGTGCGCGGCGGTGGCACCAGCTGGTTGCCGGGCAGGCGGCGGGGCAGGCCGCTGGCGTGGTGGGTGGCTCCGGCTCGGAGCGGGCGGCACGGGCCGCCGCCTCGCGCCACTCGTCGTCCTGCGGGGTCTGCCAGTCGAGCGGGTCGGACCGGCCGCTGCCCGCGCCCGTCTCGTCCTCGCGGAACCACGCGGAGGCGATCGCCTCGAAGATCGGGGTGGCGTAGCGGTCGTCGATCGGTTCGAGCGGCAGGTCGAGCAGCGGCCCGAACAGCTCGTCCACCTGCGACGACGAGGAGGGCGAGTACACCGGCGCGTCCTCGAACGACAGCGACGGCGCCGTGCTGCCGTTGGTGCCGTTGGTGCTGCCGTTGGTGCTGCCGTTGGTGCTGCCGTTGGTGTTCTCGCGGTTGTGGTCGCCCGTGCCGTTGCTGCCGTTGCCGTTGCTCGAGTGCCCGTTGCCGAGGCTCGCGTCGAACCCGACGCCATTCCGACGTCGAACCCGGCCTCGAACCCGAACTCGTACGACGCAGCCGGGGGGCCTCCGCAACCCGGGGCACCGGGCGCCGGGCGCGGC
>MKJV01000035.1 GCA_001942185.1 Pseudonocardia sp. CNS-004 | reverse complement strand
GCAGAATGCCGTTCCTGCTGTGGTCCCGGCCCTCCCCCGTGGGGGAACGAGTCCGAGTCTGGCTCCCAGCCGGCTTCCGTCAAGGACATCGAAGACGACGGCGAACGCCTCGCCGCCGCCTGCTGGGCCCACGAGACCCGCGTGACACCCACCCGTCACCAGGCCGCCCTGGTGGTCGTCGACGTGATTCGACGTGACCCACTCGCGGCACGCACCGTGCTCACTCCATCCGTCCTCAAGGACATCGACGAGGACGACACCAACCGGGACTACACACCATCCCGGAACGGCAGGGCATCCCCGAACGGCACGGCGCCGCTCCCCGGACCGAGCCACCCTGAAGCCGAACGCACCGTCGGAGTTCCCGACCGTGCAGGCACCCGCAACCGCGCAACGGCCAGAACACCGGCAGCCAGAACGGCAGCCAGAACACCGGCACCGCCAACGACTCCGAGCCGACCGTGACCGGGTTCGGAGGAGTGGACGTCAGCGACTACGTCTAACCGCATCACCGCCCACACCGGGCACAACTCGCCTGATCGTCCACATCGGACGGGAACGGGGTCGCGAGAACCACGCACCCCAGCTTGGGGACCTGCGCCCGCACCCCGCTCTCCCGCCAGCAAGGAGAGACCACCGACGACACCACGACACGAAACCCTGTGAAGGACACGATCACGATGACCCGCCCATTCCGCCGCCGGCGCAACCGCCGCGCCTGTGCACCGCTGTCGATCTACGACCCGATCCACTTCGGCATCGACGAGAACGGCCTCCCCGTCGAGGTCACCCTCATGTACCGCAACCTGCTGGACGGGGGCGAACCCGGCTCCGGCAAGTCGTCCCTGCTGAACACCATCATCGCCCACGTCGCCCTCTGCTCCGACGCCCGACTCTGGCTGTTCGACGGCAAGACCGTCGAGTTGGGCCTGTGGGAAGACGTCGCCGACGTGTTCGTCGGCAACAACATCGGCCACGCCCTGGACAAGCTGCGCGAGCTCCAAGCCGAGATGGACATGCGCTACCGGCAACTCCACGCCGTCAAGCGCCGGAAGATCGTCCGCGCCGACGGACTGGACGTCATCGTCTGCGTCATCGACGAACTCGCCTTCTACTCCGTCACCATCGGCACCAAGGAAGAGCAGGAAGAGTTCCGCACCCTCGTCCGCGACCTGGTCGCCCGGGGTAGGGCTGCCGGAATCATCGTCATCGCCGCTACGCAGCGCCCGTCAGCGGACATCATCCCTACCAGCCTGCGGGACCTGTTCGGGTTCCGTGTCGCCTTCCGCTGCACCACCGACTCATCCAGCGACATCATCCTCGCCGTCGGCTGGGCCAAGGAAGGCTATTCCGCCCGCAACATCCGCCCCGAGGACATCGGAGTCGGATTCATCCTCGCCGAGGGTGGAATCCCGCGCCGGTTCAAGGCCGCCTATCTGACCGACGCGCAGATTGAAGCGGTCATTGCCACCGCCCTGCGCATGCGCGGCATCGACCCCGCTGCATAAACCCTACCCATCTAGCAAGAAACCCAACCGGATAGCGCCCGCTATTCGAACCACAGGAGGAGTCTGCCCATGTTCACCCTGATCGTGACCGTGCTCGCGGTCGTGGTCGTGCTCGGGTTCCTGTTCCGGATCGCCGACTCGACCACTACCGACACCACGACGACCAGCACCCAGACCCCGTCACCGAACCGCGCCTCAACGGCCCTTAGGGACGCCGAGACGCTCCACGCCTCCGCTCACATCAGGGCCACCCGATGAGCGGCCCGACCGTCAACCCAGCCTTGACACCAAACCGGCCCAACACGGCTCGCCCTACACGCGACACCCGGGCCCGCCGCAGCGTCGTGGAGAACGACGACTACGCCCGTTTCGTCCGTCGCGTCATCACCGCCTACGGCCGGCGCATCGCCGCTGGTGACATCGAAGGCCTGACCACCCTCGCCGAACTTGCCCACGAACTCGACGACGTCCTCGAACACGCCATCCATGGCCTGCGCGATTCCGGCTTCTCCTGGAACGACATCGCCACCCGCCTGGACGTCTCCCGCCAAGCCGCTCACCAACGCTGGGGAGGCAACCTGTCATGACCTACATCGAACTGCCCGAGCACCTGCACGGGCTGCCCTACCAGGAGCAATGCCGCATCCGCCGGGCGGAGTCCAACGTACGGGCCGAACAGCGAAAGGCTGACCTCCACTACAACGGCGTCCACGTCGAGTGCACTCCCAAGGGCCGCTACGGCGGCAACTCCTGGCGCAGTTGCACGCACGCCGGAACTGTCGAGCGATTCCACGGACACAGCTTCGAGGGCCCACTCGTGTGTGGCTGCGTGGAGTTCTCCACCGCAGAAGGGGCCTGACATGACCCCGACCACCCCGCACTACATCCACGACGACTACCTGAAACACAACCTCATGCTGGTTCGCACCGGCCGCAAATCACGGGCACCCGGCATCCGCCGCTGCCCCGACTGCAAAGAACCGTTCATCGACGACCACACCGGCCTCGCGCATTGCACCGCATGCCGCACCGGGCATCGCCGGTTCTGCAAAGGCTGCCACCAACTGATCACCAACACCGAAAACGGTGACCGGTACTGCCTGTCCTGCCAACACCAAGACGCCCTGTTCGGAACGGAGACCACCCCATGACCGACACCCAGCACACAGCCACGGATCAGCCGCTCGTTCTGGTCTGTTCAGAATGCTACGAACCCGCGGTCCTGAAACCACCACGGGAATGGACTCCCGCCTGGGGACCTCCACCGATCTATTCCCACTGGGATGGCGAAGGGCCCTGCGCGGTCATGACCCGCGATGGCTACCGCTCCGGAGAACCCAAGCTCGTGGAGATGCAGCCATGAGCATCGACCACACCCGCTGCTACGTCGTCACCTGCGACACCTGCCGCGTGGTCTTCGACGAAACCGGCGCCGACTACATCGTCCACTTCGACACACCTGACGAGGCCATCAGCTACGTCACCGAACACGGTTGGACCCTCACCACCGACGGCCACCCACGCTGCGCCCGTTGCACCACCCGCATCCACTGTGACCGCGACGGCCACGACTACAGCCCCTGGCACCCCTGCCACTGCAAAGGCCAGATCTCGGATCACGCCCTCTACGGCTGCGGACTGTTCCGCTTCTGCCATTCGTGCGACCACCACGAAACCGCCACCCTCGCAACCCTTCCGACAACCGCAGAGCCACACACCTTCGGTTGTTGACGGCGACTCTCACCCCCGGGCCACACACCA
>MKJV01000034.1 GCA_001942185.1 Pseudonocardia sp. CNS-004 | reverse complement strand
CTGGCGGAACTCAGGAGGGTGAGGAGCGGGCACGAGGACATCCTTCCTGGTGGCTGACGCCACCTCAGGTGAGGTGTCCGTGCTACGGGGGGAAGCTCAGGTAGCGTCGACTGCTCGGCACGGATCGAGCTCAGTCGTGACCACGACGAGCTCCACTGGTCGACGGCTCCCTAACAAGATCAATTAACAAGTTCAGAGAAGGTCCCCGAGGTCGACTCACTCGCGGAGCACAACGCCCAGGTTGAGGCCTGGGACGCCGCCGCCGCCGACGACGCCCGCCGGGTCGGGTCGATCTGATCGCCGAGGCCGGCACCGTGATCCGGTCTTCGACGGCATCGAGCTCTGCGATGGTCATGGGCATACCTCCCGAGCGTCATGGTCTACGCCCAGGATCCGCACCGCAGTGCGGGCACACCGGAAGTTCTCCCGTGGTCGCTACGGGGGCGGGGTGACTGAAGCCTCCACCGACTCCGCGGACCACCACGCGGCGACCTGACCGGCGCATCCCTCCCACGGTGCACGCGGTGGCGCTCGACGGGTCAGGGCCCGCCGGGGAGCGTGGGTGCCAGGCGTGCGTTGACCTGCGCGATCGTCAGCCCGGGCTGGATGCGGACCCGCTCGACGCCGCACAGGACCTGGATGTCCCGCCAGCGCCTCTGGGTATGAACAGTCCGACGACGACGGCGATCGCCGCGCAGGCGCCGGCCGCCCAGAAACAGATCTGGATCGCGGCATGGGAGAGGTAGTCGACACCTCCGACACTGATCGAGAGTGTGGCGGCGATCAGCGCGACGAGCGCGCTGCAGGACGACGTGCCCAGTGATCGCACGAGCGAGTTGATCCCGTTCGCCGACGCGGTCTCGGTGACCGGGACCGAGGCCATGATGAGCGTGGGCATCGCTGCGAAGGCGAAGGCCGTCCCGATCCCGACCAGTGTGGTGCCGATCACTATCAGTGGTAGGTTGCCGTCGGCGAGTGGGCGCCAGGCGAACGTGGCCGCCATCGTCGCGGCGCCCAGCACGAGGACCGGCCGTCCCCCGTACCGGTTCAGCAGGGCGCCGGACATCGGGGAGAGCGCGACCATCGCGAGTCCGGAAGGCAGCATCACCAGTCCCGCTCCGACGATGCCGAGGCCGAAGCCGTACCCGGTCTCGGGCGGGGCCTGCACCTGCATGGTGGTGATCAGCATGTTCGCGAACATCGCGAATGTCGCGAAGATCGAAGCGATGTTGGTCAGGAGCACGGGCCGTTGGATGGCCGTGCGTAGGTCGACCATCGGCTCCGCGGTCCGCAGTTGGAGCGGCACCCAGGCGGCCAGCCCGACGGCGGCGCCCACCGTGAGGGCGATGACGACCGTGCTGGACCAGCCCCAGCGGCTGCCCTTCGACACGACGAGCAGGGCAGCGGTCAGCACGGCGGACAGGAGGAGGCGCCCACGATGTCGAACCGGCCCGGTACCCGCAGCGGTGACTCCGGAACGACCATGCGCACGGCGACGATGAGCAGGCCGCCTCCGGCTGCGGTGAACCAGAAGAGCGACTCCCAGCCGAGATGCTCGTAGAGCAGTCCCGACAGTGGCATTCCCAGTGCGGACCCGGTCCCCAGGGTGGCGCTCATCAGCGCGACCGCCGCCCCGATACGTTCCTTCGGTAGCGCGTCGCGCAGGAGGCTGATCCCCACCGGGATGAGTGCGGCGGAGAAGCCCTGCATGGCCCGGCCGGCTATGAGCGCCGGGAAACTGCCGCCGAGCGCGGCGACAACCGATCCGGCTGTGAGTACTGCGAGTGACGTCGTCAGCAGCCGTCGTTTGCCGTACATGTCGGCCATCCGCGCGATGACGGGGGTGGCGACCGCGCTGGTGAGCAACGTCGCGGTGACCACCCACGAGGCGTCGTCCGGGCTGACCGACAGCAGTTCCGGGATCATCGGGAGCACCGGGATCGCCAGGGTGAACTGCAGGGACGTGAGCATTCCGCAGAGCGCCAGCACGACGATCGGCACCCACGGGTGCACCCTGACCGGGGCAGTGCGGGTCATCGCGCCATCCCCGCTCTCCCCGCGAGCGCGCCGGGGATCCGCTCCGTCAGAGCTCCTCGGTGTTCTCGCGAACCCGGCGCAGGCACAGTGCGAGCATCAGCCGGGACCGCCGATAGGGGGCGTCGGACTGGAATCCCAGTACGCGCTCGGACTTGCGGACCCAGTAGGCGACGGTGTTGTGGTGCATGAACACCTGCGCTGCGGCTTTGCGCAGCGACTCGGTCGCCGCGTACGCCTCCAGGACGTGCAGGATTTCGGTGCCGTGTTCCTCCACCAGGATGTCGAGTGCCTTGATGTCGTTGATGCTCGAGATGTACTCGGGGGGCAGGGCCGTGATCGCCTCGTAGCAGCCGACGTTCTCCGCGTTGGCGAAGGTTCCCTCGATGGGGAGGTAGGGGCCGGTGTCGCGCGGTGAGGCCAGTGCGAAGTGCAGTGCCATCCGGGCGTGAGGTAGGCGTCGCGGGCGTACTGCGCCTGGAACGTGCGGCTCTGCGCAACCCGCAGCCCGGCCGGGATGTCGCAGAGGTCGACGATGGAGTCGGGCTCGACCGAGACCAGCGCGACGTGTCGGAGGTTGATCCCGGCCCGGCCCACGACCCGGTTGCGCTCGGCGAGGTGCTGGGCGAGTTGGGACCAGCACCCCGGTGGTCCTGCTGCGATGACGACCCGGATCGGCTCGGCGGCACGCATCCCGAGCCTGCGGAGCGCCATGGACGTCGCAGCGCCGTCGGCCGACCCGTCGATCAGGGTCTGCAGGGGGGAGGTGCGAGCGGGGACCCCGGGCGCCGGCCGGACCGCCCTCGAGATCGCCTGGGTGGTGACCGCGAACCGGCGGAGTGCGAACTCGTCGGTGTCGAGCAGGCGCTCCGAGCGGGCCAGCCAGACCTCGCCGCCGCGGGCGAGCTGGCGGGTCAACGCAGTCGCGGGTGCGTTCGGGCTGACCTCCTGCCCGTCCGCGGCGTAGGCGACACCCGTGCCGTCGGCCAGCCGGATGCCCAGGGTGCAGTCGAGGAAGGCTGCCGAAGGGGCCACCACGTTCTCCATTCGGGCACCTTCGACGATCTGCTGGTCGAAGAAGTCGAGGATGTCGTGCTCGTGGATGGCGGCCATGCCGACGGACCTCCTTCACCGGTGAACGAGGTGGTGCCCACGAGCCGCTGCGCCGCGGCCCCTCCCAAAAGGATGCATGACGACAACCAACAACACCACGCCTCTCAGCTCTCCGCCCCATCCACGTGCATCCCTGCCGAGATGAGGTCCATCACCGACGAGTCGGCCAGCGTGGTGACATCACCGATCTCGCGGTTCTCCGCCACGTCACGCAGGAGCCGGCGCATGATCTTGCCGGAGCGG
>MKJV01000033.1 GCA_001942185.1 Pseudonocardia sp. CNS-004 | reverse complement strand
CACCCCCACCACCGACCGGCCCAACCACTGATCGGAAGGCTCACGTGTTCGTCCTGCTCCCCACCTACCGCGCGCCCCTCGAGGAGGTCGACGCCCTGCTCGACGAGCACCGCGACTGGCTCGACGGGCACTGCGCGGATGGCCGGTTCCTGCTCGCCGGCCGGCAGGTGCCCCGCGACGGCGGCTTCATCCTGGCCGCCGACGGCGACCGCCGGGAACTGGAGCGGATCGCCGCCACCGACCCGTTCAGCACCGCGGGCCTCGTGACCTACGAGGTGCTCGAGGTGCTCCCGACCGCCGGGATCCCGGCGGTCCTGCAGGCCTTCGCCGCGCACGGCGTGGCGGTCTCGGTCCCCGTCCGCTAGCGCTCGACAGACCCACTCGACGAGGAGGTACGCGGTGTACGAGATGAGCATCCTGTTCCAGGGCTTCCCCGGGCGGAGCACCTGCCACGGTGGCCTGGGCTGGAGCACCGTCGCCCTGCTGCAGGGCGAGGGGCGCACGATCCTCGTCGACACCGGGGGCTACGGCTACCGCGCCCCGCTGCTCGCGCAGCTGGAGGAGCGGGCGTCGCGCGCTCCGACGTGACGGCCGTGCTGCTCACCCACTGCCACTGGGACCACATCTGCAACTTCGCGCTGTTCCCGAACGCGCAGGTCGTGGTCCCGCGCCCGGACCTGGAGTGGGCCGCAGCCCAGCCGATCGGCACGTGGGAACTCCCGGAGTTCCACGTGGAGGAGCTGGCGCGCGCCGAGCACGTGCTCCGCGTCGAGGACGGCACCGAGCCGCTCGCGCAGGTGCACACGCTCGCCACCCCCGGGCACACGCCGGGCCACTTCGCCTACCGCGTCGAGACCATCGGCGGCCCGGTGCTGTTCGCGGGCGACGCCGTCAAGAACGAGTACGAGCTCCGGACCGGCGAGGTGGACATGACGCTCGACGCCGCGGAGAGCCGCCGCAGCATCGAGAAGGTCCGCACCCTGCTCGCCGAGGACCCCGGCCTGGTGCTGGTGCCGGGTCACGACCGGCTGCTGTCCCTGCGCGACGGCGAGGTCGTCGCGCACTCGCAGCTCGCCGCCGGCATCCGCGCGTGGCTCCCCGGCCGCGCGGAGCCGACCACGACCATCGACCTCGGCGCCTGAGCGTCCGGCCCCTTCCCCCTTCCCCCTTCCCCCACGAACGAAGAGGTTCTCGGCATGCGGACGACACGGCGCAGGTGGTGGGTCTACACCCTGCTGTTCCTATTGGTCGCGATCAACTACATGGACCGGTCCGCGCTGTCGGTCGCGGCCACCCCGATCTCCCAGGAGTTCGGGCTCACGCCCGGCCAGATGGGCGTGCTGCTGTCCACGTTCCTGTGGACCTACCTGCTGTGCCTGATCCCGGCCGGGATCCTCACCGACCGGCTGGGCACCCGGTGGACCAACGCGATCAGCATCGCGGTCTGGTCGCTCGCCACCATCCTCGCGGGCCTCGTCCGCGGCTTCGGCGCGCTCGTCGGAGCGCGGCTCCTGATGGGCGTGGGCGAGTCCACGACCTACCCCGCCTGCGGGCGCGTGGTGCAGGAGTGGGTGCCCGCCGCCGAGCGCGGCCGCGTCGTGGCGACCTACAACTCCGGCGCCTACGCCGGGCCGCACTCGGTTCGCTGGTCGCCGCGGCCCTGGTCACCGCCTACGGCTGGCGCACCGCGTTCGTCGTGCTCGGCCTCGTCGGCTTCGTCTGGCTGGCCGCGTGGCTCATCTGGTTCCGCGACCCGGCCGAGGCGAAGTGGCTCCCCGCGGCCGAGCGCGAGGAGATCCTGCGCGAACGCGGCCTCGCACAGGTGGCCGACGTTCCCGACGGGCCGCGCGTCGGTGTGCTCGAGCTCCTGCGCCACCGCAGCATGTGGGGCGTCGCGCTCGTGCAGTCCTCCGCCGTCTACACCCAGTACCTCTTCCTCACCTGGCTCCCCGGGTACCTGGAGCAGGCCCGCGGGCTGTCGGTGCTGAAGTCGGGCGCGTTCACCGCGGTCCCCTACATCGTCGCCATGGTGCTCGGCATCGCGCTCGGGGTGGTCGTCGACCGGATGCTGAGCGCGCAGGGCCGGGCCACCGGGCGCCGCCGGATCGTCGTGGCCGTCTTCCTCCTGGTCTCCTCCGTCGTGCTCCTGACGCCGTTCGTCGAGTCGCTCGCCGTCGTGATCGTCCTGATCAGCATCTCCCTGACCTGCGTGTCGAGCGCGGTGTCGATGAACCTCGCGCTGCTGGCCGACCTCCTGCGCTCGCCCCGCCTCGCCGGGCGCGCCAACAGCATCGCGATGGTCGGCGGCAACACGTTCGGCATCGCGGCACCGATCGTCACCGGCTACGTCGTGCAGGCCACCGGGAGCTACACGACGGCGTTCGTCGTCGCCGGGATCTTCCTCCTGCTCGGCACCACGATCGCGCTGACCATGACGCGGTCCCCCATCGGCCGCGCCGACACCGCGCCGGAGATGACGGCCGCGACCACCTGAGCGTCGCGTCGAACGAGAAGAGACACACCCGTGAAGATCACCGCTGTCGTCCCGCACGTCGTGGTCCAGCACCTGGACCAGCCGTTCGGGATGTCGCAATGGCTCTGGGACTCCCGCGCCAGCTGCCTGGTCGAGATCCGCACCGACGAGGGCGTCACCGGCTGGGGCGAGTGCTTCGGCCCCGCCGAGGCCAACCGCGGGCTCATCGAGTCCCTCTACGGCCCGATGCTCGTCGGCCGGGACGCGGGCGAGCACATCGCGCTGTGGGAGGCGATGTACAACCGCAACCGCGAGTGGGGCCGCAAGGGGATCTCGATCGCGGCGATCTCGGGGGTGGAGATCGCGCTGTGGGACATCGCGGGCAAGGCCGCCGGGCTGCCGGTGCACCGGCTGCTGGGCGGCTCGAAGCCGGCCGCGTTCACGGCCTACGCGTCGGCCTTCTACTACGCCGGCCCGTGGGACGGCGACCTGGAGGCCGAGGCCGCCCACCTGCTCGGGCAGGGCTACACCGCGTTCAAGATGAAGGTCGGCGGCCTGCCGGTCGACCAGGACGTCCGCCGGGTCCGCCGCGTCCGCGCGGCGCTCGGCCCGGACGTGCGGCTGGCCGTCGACGCCAACCGCGCCTTCACCGCCGCCGAGGCGATCCGGTTCGGCCGGGCCCTGGCCGACGAGGACCTGTGGTTCTTCGAGGAGCCCGTGCTCCCCGAGGACCTCGACGCCTACACGCAGGTCCGCGCCGCGCTGGACGTCCCGATCGCGGGCGGGGAGTCGGAGTTCACCCGCTGGGGCTTCCGCGACTTCCTCGCCCGCAACCCGGTCGACATCCTCCAGCCCGACGCCACCGCGTGCGGCGGCATCCGCGAGACCCTCCTGATCGCGGGCCTGGCCAGCGCGCACGGCATCCCCACCATGCCGCACGTGTGGGGCTCGTCGATCACCGTGGCCGCGGGGCTGCACCTGATGACCGCGCTGCCGACCGTCGTGCCGTCGATGGCCCGGGAGCGCCCGCACGTGGAGCTCGACCAGGCCCCCAACGTGTTCCGCGACGAGCTGTCGGACCTGGTCTGCGGTCCGGTCATGACCGTGCCCGACGGGCCCGGGCTCGGCGTCGAGATCGACCGGTCCGTCATCGAGCGGCACCGGCCGTGACTCCCTCCACTCCCCCGTCCCCTTCCCAGCCGCACCAGGAGCACGCCGTGGGTCCCTCCGGTTCCGCCAAGTGGTGGCGCATCGGCGCCGTCCTCATGTTCGGGCTGTTCATCGCCTACCTCGACCGGTCCAACCTGTCGATCGCCCTACCCGGGCTGTCGGAGGACATGGGCTTCGCCGGGCCGTCGTTCGCCGACACCTCCAGCTGGGCGCTGACGGCGTTCCTGTTCGGCTACCTCGCCGCGAACCTGCTCGGCGGGTTCCTCACCTACCGGATCGACCCGAAGCTCACCCTGATCGTCACGGTCGCGGTGTTCTCGGTCTGCACGCTGCTCGCCGGGTTCGTCGACTCGGTCGGCCTGCTCATCGCGCTGCGGGTGGTGCTCGGCTTCGCCGAGGGGATCTACTGGCCGCAGCAGTTCCGCGTGGCCAAGGCTGGTTCTCCGAGAAGGAGATGAGCAAGGGCACCGCGATCATCCAGTACTACGGCCAGTACGCGGCGCTCGCGCTCGGCTTCTTCCTGCTCACCCCGCTCTACGACGCACTGGGCTGGCGCCCGCTGTTCTGGATCACCGGCCTCGCCGGGATCGTGCTCGTCATCCCGCTCTACGTCACGTTCCTGCGCTCGGCGCCCCCCGGGACCCCGCCCGCGGTGCCCGCCGCGACCACCCGCGCCCGGATCCGGTTCGCCGACTTCGGCGGCCCGCGGTTCCTGCTGCTGGTGTTCAGCTACTTCTCCAACGGGATGCTGTTCTGGGGCATCACGCTGTGGATCCCGCTGGTCATCCAGTCACTCGGGTTCACCGGCGCGAGCCGGGGCCTGCTCGCCGCGCTGCCGTACGTGCTGTCGCTGGCGCTGACCGTGCCGATGATGGCGCTGAGCGACCGCACCGGGAAGCGGGTGCTCATCGCCTCCTCCGGGCTGCTGGTCGGCGGGGCGCTGGTCGGCGCGCTGCCGCTGATGGAGAGCCCGGTCGGCAAGCTCGTGCTGATCTGCGTGGGCATGGGCTACTTCACCGCGACGTTCACGTCGAACCTGTGGGCGATCGCGGTGACCGACCTGCCCCCGCACCTCGTCGGGCCGGCCACCGGGATCATCAACGGCTTCGGAGCCGGCGGCGGCGGGATCGTCGCCGGGTTCGTCGTCGGGCAGCTGCAGGCCTCGACGGGTTCGTACCTGCCGGGCTTCGTCGTCCTGGGCGTCATGGCGATCATCGGCGGCCTGGCCCTGCTGACCTACGGGCGGCTGCGCCCCCGCGAGGCGACGGCCGCCCCGTCCGCCGTCGCCGCCTGACCCGCTCCCCGCACGACGAGGGCCCGGACGCACCGTGCTGCGTCCGGGCCCTCGTCGTGTCTCCGGGTCAGTAACCGGCGACCGGGTCGATCACCCCGACCAGCGGCCCGCCGGCGAGGAACCGCTCGGTGTTCTCCCGCACCCGCTTCGCGAGCTCCGGCAGCAGCAGGCTCTCGCTGTTGGCCGAGTGCGGCGTGATCATCGCCCGCGGCTCGGTCCACAGCGGGTGGCCGTCGGGCAGCGGCTCCGGGTCGGTGACGTCGAGCGCGGCGCCGCCGATCCGTTCCTCCGCCAGCGCCGCGACCAGCGCGTCGGTGTCGACGAGCGCTCCCCGCCCGATGTTCACCAGCCAGGCGGTCGGCTTCATCGACGCGAGCTCCGCCGCGCCGATCAGCGAGCGCGTCGCGGCCGTCGTCGGCGCCGCGAGGACCACGTGGTCGGCGGCGGCGAGCACCTCGGCCAGCCGGTCCGGCCCCACAGACAGCCGCGCGCCCGGGACCTCGCGGCCGGACCGGGTCACCGCCAGCACGTCCGCACCGAGCGGTGCGAGCATGGCGATGAGCGCCCGGCCGATCCCGCCCGCCCCGACGATGCCGACGGTCGCCCCGCGCAGCGTCGCCGGTGACGGCCTCGTCCAGGTCCGCGCCCTGGCCAGCGTGGGCAGCTGCTTCGCGGCGGCGAGCAGCAGGGCGAGGGTGTGCTCCGCGACCGCCGGGGCGTAGCTGCCCGCCGCCGACGTGAACACGCGCTCGCTCGTCACCAGCCCGGCCTCGAACCACGGCTCGACGCCCGCGTTGGGCAGCTGCACCCAGCGGATCCCCGGGTGCGCGAGCGCCGGGAACTCGGCGGGCCCGCCGCCGTACCAGACCAGCGCGGACGCCTCCGCGGGCGAGGCGGCGAGCCGCCCGCCCGCGGAGCGCACGGCCTCGACCAGCTCGGGAGCCGGCTTCGGCCCGACGAAGACCGCCGCCTCAGGCACCGGTGAACCGCAGGTTGAGCATCTCCCCGCGGGAGTCCGGGTTCGGGAACTTGCCGTCCTGGTAGACGAGGGTCCCGCCACAGACGGTGGCGTGCGGCCACGCCTTCAGCGTCATCCCCTCGTACGGCGAGTAGTCGACGGCCGAGTGCAGCTCGTCGGCGCGGATCGCGCGCTCGCCCTCCTCGAGGATCACGAGGTCGGCGTCGGCACCGACCGCGACGATCCCCTTGCTCGGCAGCCCGAACCGCACGGCGGCGTTGCGCGAGGTCAGCTCGACCGCCCGCTCCATGCTCATGCCGCGCTCGTACACGAGGTGGGTGAGCAGCAGCGGCAGCATGAGCCCGATGCCCGGGAGACCGGGCTTGGCGTTCACCCAGTCCGCCTTCGCCGCCGCCGGCCACACGTTGTGGTCGGAGCCGAAGAAGTCGATCTCCCCGGCCAGCACGGCGGCGGTGATCTCCTCGGCGAGGCCGGGGTCGCGCAACGGGGGCGCGACCTTGCCCTCCGGGCCGATGTCCGAGGCCGTCGTGAGCAGCATGTAGTGCACGCACGACTCGAGCGTCGCGCCCGGCCAGCCGACCGCCCGGCGGGCGCGGATCGCCTCCAGGCTGGAGACGTGCACGATCGAGACCGGGCAGCCGGCCTCCTCCGCCAGGTACATCGCGGTCCAGGCCGCGTCGCCCTCGGCGATCGTCGGCCGCGAACGCTCCCACCCGGCCAGCGAATCGAGCCCCAGCGCCGCCTCGTGCGCCATGCAGTGCCCGACGATGTCGCCGTCCTCGGCGTGCACGAGCGCGTGCGCGCCGTGCTTGGCGATCTCGGCGAACGCGGTGCGCATCTGCGCGTGGTCGAGGCTGCCGATGCCGCCGAGGTTGCGCGCCTCCTCGCCCCGGTACGGCATGAAGATCTTGAAGGTCCGGACGCCTCGGCCACGGCCTGCGGGATCTCGGCGACCTGGTCCATGTTCATCAGGCAGCCGTGGAAGAACACGTTCATCATCGACTGCACCGACGCGGTCGCGAGCCCGGTGCGGTAGGACTGGAGCATCGAGGGCAGGCCGAACTCGACGTAGTTGAGCGCCGTGGTGCAACCGCCCGCGAGGGCGCCGCGGCTCTCCACCGCGAAGTTGTCGTCCTTGCCCAGGCCCGGGACGTGCTCGAACTCCGGCGCCCGCTGGTTGATGTGCGAGTGCGTGTCGATCGCGCCGGGGATCACCCACCGGCCCTCGGCGTCCACGGTGGTCTCGGCGGGGCCGAGGTCCTCGTCCCGGCTCGCCAGCGCCACGATCACGCCGTCGCGCACGGCGATCGTGTGCAGCGCGGTGTCGTTGGTCGCGATCCGCGCGTTGCGGATGACCAGTTGCAGGTCGGTCGGGTTGGTGCTCACTGCTGGGCCGTCCACTTCTCGTCGAGGTAGTCCGGTTGCACGTAGCCGTGGGACAGGTGCTCCCGCAGCCACGCCTCCCGGTCGGGTTCGGGCTGCGCCCGGTACTCCCGCCAGAGCAGGCCGATCGCGACCGCCGCGTACAGCTGGTAGGCCATGACGTCGTCCAGCAGGCCGGGGGTCGCGAACAGCTCGGCCGCGCCGTCCGGGGTGAGGGTGCGCGGCGCGAGGGTGGTGAAGTCGGCGAAGGCGCGCTCCTCCACGGCGGCGAGCTCGTCGAGGCCGGGCGCCCGCCGTGCTCGTCCACGTGCACGACGAGCTCGTCGTAGAGGTCGAGCCACTGGCTGCTGCGCGGCTCGTCGAGCCACAGGGCCGCGACGAACAGCATCAGCGCGTGGTGGCGGATCATGCTGTAGCCCGGCTCCAGAGTGCGCAGCTGGATCTGCAGCACGTCGTTGGTGAGCGACATCTCCGGGCGGCTCTCGTCGGTGAGCAGCTCCGCGAGGTCCGGGCGGCGCTCCAGCACCGGCGCGTAGGTGCGGCGCACCAGCTCGAGGAAGAAGCCGCCGTCGGGCAGGTGCCGCACGCGCCGGGGCGAGGGCTCCGGCTCCAGCCACGCGAGCATGAAGTTGCCGTAGACGCCCGCGGCGGCGGACGCCACGCGGCGGGGCTCGACCGGCGCGGGATCCGCGACCGGCCCCGCGAGGTCCAGCAGCGGCGCGGCCAGGCGGCGGGCCTTCGCCACCCAGGCCTGCGCCTGCTCGTCGCTGATCGTGGCGGTTCCCCACCACCGCGCGGTGCCGCTGTCGGTCACCGGGTTCATCGCGGACGTTCCTCCTGTCTCGGGCGTGCTGCCCAGGGTTCGCTCGCCCGCCCGTTCATCGGGTGAGCCGAGCCAGTGCCGTCGACTCCAGCATCGACAGCAGCGCGTAGAGGACGGCCGTGACGGTCGTGAGGACCGCCAGTGCCGACCACAACGTGAGGTACTCCGAGCTGCCGATGCTGATCGCCACGACGTTGCCGATCCCGGAGCCGGTCGCCAGGATCTCGACGAGGACGGCACCGAGGATCGAGCCCGGCAGCGCCACGCGGGCGCTGGCCGCGAGCGCCGGCACGGCGTAGACCATGCGGATGCCGAACGCCCGCACCCGCCCCACCGCGTAGACGTGGGTGAGGTCGATCGCCGGCTTCGGGACGGCCCGCAGCGCGGCGAGCACGATCACCAGGGTCGGCACGAACGTCACCGCGCCCGCGAGCACCGCGACGGTCAGCACGCCCCGGCCGAAGATCAGCGCGATCAGCGGGGTCATCGCCACCAGGGGCACCGCCCGCAGGGTCATGACGATGGGCAGGAACATGCCCTCCAGGAGCGACGAGCTGAGGAACAGCGCGGCCGCCACGATCGCGGCGACGGTGCCCGCGACGTAGCCGATCGCGGCGTCGAAGAGCGTCTCACCCAGATCGCCGAGGATCCCGCCGATCTGCGGGCCGTCACCGGTGCCGGCGAACAGGTAGCGCAGCACCTGGTCCGGTGTCTTCGCGAGGTAGCTGTTGCCCAGCCCCTCCACCAGGGCGTACCAGAGTGCGACGACCACGGCGAGGGTCACGAGGCCCCGCAGGACGCCTTCCAGACGCCCGCGCCACCCGCGGCGTCCGGCGGGGCCGGAGGGGGCCGCACCCGTCAGCTCGGTGGTGGTGTCGGTGTAGGTCAGCCATCGGGCGAGCAGGCCGATGCCGAGGTAGACGAGCGTGGAGAGCACGGTCGCCTCGATCGCGACGGCCCAGGCCCGCTCGACCTCGAGCGCCTGCTGCGCCTGCACGAGCTGCGCGCCCAGGCCGGCGTCGCCGCCGAGGTACTCCCCGATCATCGCGCCGACCATGGCGGCCGGGGCCGCCAGGCTGAGCGCACCCGCGATCGGCACGACGGCCGCCCGCAGCTGCACGCGCAGCAGCGCGAACCACCGCGGGGCGCCGCAGACGTGCGCGAACTCCATCGCCCCCTTCGGGCGCCCTCGAACCCGAGCAGGTGCCCAGGAGCGTCGGGAAGAACACCGAGAGCCCGGCCATCACGACCTTGGTCTGCTCGGGGTCGAACAGCACGATGAGCAGCGGCGCGATCGCGATCGTGGGCGTGGAGTAGGTGGTCATCGCCACCCGGGTCAGCACGGTGCGCAGCGGCGGCACGACCAGGCAGACCCCGGCCACGGCGAACGCGGCGAGGTTGCCCCAGAAGAAGCCCTGCGCCGCCTCCCACAGCGTGGTCTGCACGTGGACGAGGTAGAACCCGTCCGCGACCAGCGCGTTCACGACCTCCGGCACGGTCGGCACGACGTGCCGGCCCGACGCCACCGTCACCGCGATCAGCTGCCACAGCGCGAGCAGCACCACGATGCCGACCACGGGTGCGAGCCGCTTGGCTTGCTTCGCCCCGAGCCACCCGGCGACCGGCAGCCGCGCCGCCGTGCCCACGGCCGTGGTCACGAGGCACCCGCCGGGGCGCCGGGTGCGGAGCGCGGGTCGAACAGCAGGGCGCTGAGCCGGTCGGTGTAGGCGTGGAACTCCGGCGAGCGCAGCACGTCGGGCGTGCGGGGGCGGGGCAGGTCGATGCGGATCTTCTCCACCATGTGCCCCGGCCGCGGCGCCATCACGGCCACCTCGTCGGAGAGGAAGACCGCCTCCGACACCGAGTGCGTGACCATCAGCGTGGTGGTCCGCCGTTCCGCCCAGACCCGCAGCAGCTCCAGGTTGAGCCGCTGGCGCGTCATCTCGTCGAGCGCGCCGAAGGGCTCGTCGAGCAGCAGGAACCGCGGCTCGTGCACGAGCGAACGGGCGATCGCGACGCGCTGGCGCATGCCGCCCGACAGCTGCGCGGGCTTGGCCTTTTCGAAGCCGGTCAGCCCGACCAGCGCGACCAGGTCCTGCAGCGTGCTCTCCGGGACCTGCGTGCCGGCCGCCTGCAGCGGGAGCCGCAGGTTGTCCAGGACACTGCGCCACGGCAGCAGCGCCGAGTCCTGGAAGGCGATCCCGAGGTGGTGGTTGCGCCGGGCCACCGCGGGCTTCTCGCCGTGCACGAGGACGGTGCCGCGGGTGGGCTGCTCCAGGTCGGCCAGGATCCGCAGCATCGTCGACTTGCCGCAGCCGCTGGGCCCGAGCAGCGACAGGAACCCGCCGTGGGGCATCTCCAGGTCGACGTCGGCGAGCGCGACGACGGCGCGGCGGGCGACCGCGAACTCCTTGGTGACGCCGCGGACCAGCAGGCCCGCGGCGGCAGCGTCGGCGTCGGGAACGGGGGCGTTCATGGTGTCGGCCTCGATCGCGTGGGCGGGCATGTCAGACCGTGGCCTTGCCCTGGTAGACCTCCTCGAGGATCTCCCGGGTGAACATGTCCGGGCTCGCGTTCACGTCGCCCAGCTTCAGGGAGTTAACGGTGCCGGCGATCAGGTCGTCGGACATCCAGAACAGGCCGTGCGCCTTCGTGTCGTCGGTCTGCACGACGTCGATCTCGGACTTCATGGCCATGATCTGCTGGTTCATGTCGAGGTTGAGGTCCTTGCCGTAGTTGTTCACGGCGAGGTCCGCGGCGGCCTCGGGGTTCGCCAGCGCGTCGGTCCAGCCGAGGGACTCGCCCTGCATGAGGGAGACGATCTGCTGGCGCTTCGCGGGGTCGTCGAGGCTCGACTGCTTGGCGATGTAGCACTCCTCCATCAGCGGGTAGCCGAAGTCGTCCAGCAGCATCGTGTACGGCTCGACGCCCTTGATCCGCAGGAAGTTGGGCTCGTTGCTGTAGAAGCCCATGATGCCGTCGAGCTCGCCGGTCGCCAGCGGCGTCGGGTCGGACTGCAGCGGGACGATCGTGAACGTCGACTTGTCCACGTTGGACGCCGACAGGAAGGCCGTGAAGACCGGGAGGTCGAGGGCCTGGACGCCGATCTTCTTGCCGGCCAGGTCCTGCGGGGTGCGGATCGCGGCGACCGCCCGCGAGATGAGGACGAACGGGTTCTTCTGGAAACCGGCCCCGATGATCTTGAGGTCGGCGCCGTTGAGGATGGCCTTGACCGCCTGCGCGGTGTGCGTGATGCCCACGAGTGCGCGATCGGACTCCACCATGGGCTCGACCGTGAGGTTCGGGCCGCCCGGCAGGAGCTCGACCTGGAGACCGCGGTCGCGCCAGTACCCCTTCGAGTCCGCGAAGTAGCTGCCGGCGAACTGCACGTTCTTGATGAAGACGAACTGGAGCGCGACCTTCCCGCTGCCGGGGTCGGACGCGCCGGCGCCACCTGCGGACCCGCCACACGCGGCGAGCACCGAACCCCCGGCGACGGCGAGCGCGCCGCCGCCGAGCACCTGCAGCAGGCGACGCCGCGAGAGGCCGCGCTCGGCCTGGTGGGAGGACTCGGGCTCGTCGGGGGCGGTCGTGTCGTTCGCTCGCATGGTCTGCTCTCCTCGGGGAGGGGGCGGCGGCCGTCGGGCACGCCGCAGCGGGGATCGCCCGCGCCGGGCGCGGGTGATCGGTGGTGTCGGGGACGTCGGGGGCGGTGTGTGCGGTCAGGCCCCGGTGGGAGCGGCCGACCGGCCGGCCAGCTCCTCGACGAGCAGCAGCAGCGCGGTGTGGTCCAGGGCGCCGTGGCCCCTCGCGCGCGCCGCGCCCATCAGCTGGGCGACGTGCGCGCCCAGCGGCACGGCGACGCCCGCCCGGCGTGCCGCGGCCATAACGAATCCCCATGTCCTTGTGGTGCAGATCGACCCGGAACCCCGGGGTAAGTCGCGCGCCAGCATCGCGCCCGCCTCCCGGTCGAGCACGGTGCTGCCGGCGAGCCCGCCGGCGAGGACGCAGACCGCAGCGTCCAGGGAGACACCGTGCGCCTCCAGGAACACGAGCGCCTCCGCGACCAGCTCGAGCGTTCCCGCGACGATGAGCTGGTTAGCCGCCTTGACGGTCTGGCCCGCCCCGGAGGGACCGACGTGCACGACGGTCGTGCCCATCGCCTCCAGCACGGGCCGTGCGGCGGACACGTCCTCAGCCGCACCCCGACCATGATCGACAACGTGCCCTCGACGGCGCCCGACTCGCCGCCGCTGACGGGGGCGTCGAGCACGCGCAGACCCCGCTCCGTGCCCGCTCCCGCCAGTTCCCTGCTCACCCCCGGGTCGACGGTGGAACAGTCGATGTGCAGCGTCCCCGGCTTGACCAGGGCGTAGAGACCCCCGTCACCCAGGACGACCGCCTCCACGTCCCCGCTGTCGGGGAGCATGGTGACGACGACGTCGGCCTCGGCGACGGCGTCGGCAAGACCGGTGGCCGCACGTCCGCCGTGCTCGACGAGGCGGTCGACCGAAGCGCGAGTGCGACTGTGGCCGATCACGCCGAAGCCGGCGCGGACCAGGTTGGCCGCCATGGGCGCACCCATGATGCCCAGACCGACGAAAGCGACCGTGAGCCTCGGCCCGGCACCCGTCTCAGCCACCGTCTCGATCCTCTCGGTCCACTCTGCGGAATACATGGTCCCCGTCGCGGAACAAGCTACGAACACCACTGGGGAGGGTCAAGCCGCTGAACGTGGATTTACAGCGCCGTAACCAGGCCTTCAAACAAGCCTGCGGACGCGCCGAGCAGCGCGTCCGCGCCACGACGCCGAAACATTCGCGCGGGCCGCCGCGCCGGCGGACCGGGTCGGCGGGAGCGCGCCGGAACCCCCGACCGGCCACCCGGAGGCAGGATCGGACAGGGCAGGGATCGGGCCGGGCCGGCGTCGATGGCCGGGCCGGGCGGCGGGTCAGTCGACCGGGGCCGGCCGGACCAGGTAGAGCTCGCCGGCGAGCCTGCTCGCGGCCGAGGTGAGGATCGGGACCGCCCGCTCCACCAGCTCGTCGGTCATCCGCGTCAGGGGCGCCGAGATCGACACGGCCGCCCGGACCGGCTCGCCCGGCACCGCGACGGCCACGCAGCGGACGCCGAGCTCCTGCTCCTCGTCGTCAGTGGCATAGCCGCAGGCACGCACTCGATCGAGCTCGGCGGCGAACGCGGCGGGCTCAGTAATGGTGGCCGGCGTGTACCGGGGCATCCCGGTACGGCGGATGATCGTGAGCGCCTGCTCCTCTGGCATCTCGGCGAGCATCACCTTGCCCGCCGCCGTGCAGTGCGGCAGGGCGCGCCCGCCGACCTCGCTGACCATGCGCATCGAGTGCCGGCCGGCGACCTGGGAGACCTCGACGATCCGGTCGCCGTCGAGCATGGCCAGGTTCGCGCTCTCCCCCAGCTCGTCGACGATCTGCTGCAGGTGCGGCGTGGCCCACAGGCCGAGCAGCCTGCTGGAGGCGTCGACGAGGCGCACCAGCCGCGGGCCGAGCGCGTAGTCGCGCGAGGGCTCCTGCCGCACGTACCCCATCGACGCCAGGGTGCGGACCAGCCGGTGGACCGTCGGTTTGGGCAGGTGGACCCGCTCGGCGAGCTCGGAGAGTCCGACCCGGCCGCCGGCGTCCGCCATCGCCTCGAGGAGCTCGAAAACGCGTTGGATGGAATGGACACCGGAAGTTGAACGGCTCGAATGAGCACCCTCCACCGGGCTGTTATTCGGCACTGTCAACCTCTCGACATCGACCCCGCGCACTCTCCCGGACCCGTTGGTTGCGAGAAAGGCGAAACCCCAGCCACCCGGGGCGCGGTCACGGGCCGCGGAGGGTTCTGGGGCGTCCGCGCCACACTGTACCCACCGTTCGGCTCTCCTGCCCAGAGGTGCCCGGACCAGGCCGATGACGTGCACTGATGCGACTGAATCCGGTCCTCCACCGATCAACGGCGCCGGTGCGACACGGGCGGCGCAGCGGCGGCGGGACAGCGGCCGAATGCCAGCGACGCGCCGACTCACCCGCCTCCCGCACCCGCCGCGACGCTATTCGGAACGGTCGCCCGGCCCCATCCGAGGAATTGCGCACGCCGGATCGCCCTGGTCGCGGTCGCCCTCCTGCCCGAGACGTTCCGCGCCACCATCACCACGTCGTCCCGCGAGGCGGACCGCGCGCCGGTGCGATCCGACGAGCGGTGAGGAAGGACAGTTCGTGACCTCGCACGGCTCAACCACGGCCCCGGGCGCTTCGCCGCGATCGACGTCCGCAACGCCCCCGGACAGCACCGCCCGGACGGGGCGGGCGCCCCGGCCGGGGTCGACTTCGCGCACGGCGATGTCGCCGCGTTGCCGCCCGCGCCGGAAGCGGTGTCGGCCGTGCTCGGCGCCATCGACGACGGCGGCGAACAGGCGTATGCCCGCTACCGCGGGCCACCGGTCGGTCCGGGCGCCGCTCGCCGAGCGGCTCGCCCGGTTCACCGGCGCGCCCGTCGACCCGGACCGCCAACTCGGCATCACCCCGAGCATCCAGGCGGGGCTGTTCCTCGCGCTGTCGCGCTCGTCGAACCCGGCGACCACGTGATGGTGGTGGAACCGGACTACTTCGCCAACCGCCGGATCGTGACCTACCTGGGCGGGGCACGTCGTCCCGATCCGGCTCTCCTACGAGGACACCTTTACCCCCGCCCGGCTCGACGTCGAGGCCGTGCGCGCCGCCGCGCGCGACGGGGTCCGCACCCTAGTCCTGTCGAACCCGAACAACCCCACGGGCGTGCTCCACGGCGCCGAGCAGCTCCACGAGATCGCCACGATCGCCAATCGCCACGGTGACACGGTGGTCGTGGACGAGATCTACCCCCGCCTCGTCTACCCGGGCCACCGCGTCACCACGTCGCGCACGACGGCATGCAGCTCGCCGAGCGCGCCGCGGCGAACTGCTCCGCCCGGACCGCATCCCTGGCCGGTGCCGGGACGGTGTCGAGGCTAAACGTCGCGAACGAGCGGGACCGCTGGAATCCACCGACACCCATGAGGCGCATGCCGAAGTCCGCAGCTCTGAGATCAGGCCGCCCAGCAGCCGTTCGACGCGCTCCAGGCCGTCGCAGTACCGGAGCACGAGGCCGGTGGCCGTGAGGTCCTGCGCCGGTGACGTTGGCGAAGCCGCGCAACAACGGGCACCAGGCGAGTGCGCGGTGCGCTCGGTCGGCGAGATCGCGCTCCACGAGCCGACCCGGATGGGCGCCACCACGTCGCAGGACGATGCCGAACTCGGCCTACACCTCGACCGGTGCGATCTCGGCGTCGAGCCAGCCCGCGGCGTCAGCCACTGCGCGGCCTCACCGCACTTCACGTGCTCCTACTGCACGTGCTCCTCGAGCCGCTCGACGAGGGCGATGCTGCGTCGGGCGTCCGCCAAGGAGGGTCCCGGTTGCACACCCCTTCGCAGCGCCGTGACGAACGCGTGGATCACGTTCTCGTAGCCCTGTCGCGTGAATCGGGGGTAGTCGCCGTTGCTGGGGTTCCATACCAGCGCGTCACCGCCCTCGCGGAGAACCGCGGTCCCGAAATCCTCGTCGCGCTGCTGCGGCGGACGGTTGTAGACAAGGTTCGTGATGTTATCGACGACGACGTTGCGGCCCGAGCCGACCAGCTCCAGTCTCTCCATCGGATAACGGACGTCGAGTGTGGAGGCGGCCTGGATCGTGCCGATCGTCCCGGTCGCCGCCTCGAACGCGATCGACCAGGCTTCCTGCCGCTCGCCCACCACCCGGCGCTGTACGTGCATCAGCTCGATCTCCCCCAGTAGCCACCGTGCGAGATCCAGGTGGTGGACGATGTGGTTGATCGCGAACGCACCCTCCGTATACGGACCTGCGTGGAACTGCGACTGGTACAGGTGCACCCCACCGAACTCTGCGCGCCCTATGATCTCCCTCGCCATGGAGTACCCGGCCATGAACCGGCGGTTGAACCCCACCATCACGTGCACACCGCGGTTTCGCTGCAGCTCGACCAACTCGTCGGCCTCCGCCGTGGTGGCCACCGGCGTCTTCTCGACGAGCACATGCACCCCAGCCTCGACCGCCGCCCGGATCGCGCCGCCGTTGCCGGCGTGGCCGATCTGGACGAGCACGGCGTCCAGCCGCTCCGCGGCAAGCATCTCCCGGTAGTCGGTGTGGCTGCGCGGCACGGCGTAGAACCGGGTGAAGCGCTCGACTCGCTCGGGCTGCACGTCGCAGACGGCGACCAGCTCGTGCGCCGGCGCCCAGCGCGTCGAGTTGTAGTAGGCCTGGTAGGCGTGGTTCCCGAGTCCGATCAGCCCGATGCGCGTCGGCGTCACGAGCTGGTGCGGGAGCTGGCCGAGGCGAGGAAGCCGGGGTCGATCTCCACGCCCCAGCCGGGCGCCGTCGTCATCTGCACGTGCCCGTCGACGACCTCGGGCGTCGGCCCGTAGACGCCGTGGGGCCAGGTCACGTCCTCGATACTCCACTCCTGGAACTGGGAGACCGACGGCATCGCCGCGGCCAGGTGCAGGGTGAAGACCTGCAGCATCGACACGTTGGCGCAGTGCGGTGTGCAAGGGATCCCGGCGGCCTCGGCCATCCGTGCCACGCGCCGAGCGCGGGAGACGCCGCCGATGTACCCGATGTCGGGCTGGACGATGTCGACCCCGCGGCCAGTGATGATCCGGTGGAACTGCTCAAGCGAGCTGTCCTGCTCGCCGCCCGCCACGGCGATGTCGAGCGCCGCGGCGACCGCGGCGGTGTTCTCGATCTCCGGGTACGGGCAGGGCTCCTCGAAGTGCCCGAACCGCAGTTCCTCCAGCAGCCGGCCCAGCCGGATCGCGGCGGGAACGCTGTAGCCGCCGTTCGCGTCGGCGTGCAGCACCACGTCCGGGCCGAGCGCCTCGCGCAGGGTGCGCACGATCTCTTCGCTGCGCCCGGGGTAGACGTCCACGTCGCGGTTCATGACCTCGGCGACACGCAGCTTGAAGGCGCGGAAGCCGTTGCTCTCGACCAAGGCCACCATCCGCTCCGCCTCGGCCTGCGGGGAGATGGTGCGGCTCATGCTGGAGCCGTAGACCGGCACGCGCTCGCGCAGGGTCCCGCCGAGCAGCTTGTGAACGGGCTGGCCGGTGATCTTGCCGAGGAGGTCCCACACGGCGGTGTCCACGCCGCACAGCGCCCGCCAGAACACGGTGCCGTAGAACTTGTACTTGCTGCGCACGACACGGTCGATGGTCGCCTCGAGATCCCACGGGTCCTGCCCGAGGAAGGCCGGGGCGACCATGCTGTGCAGGGCCGGCACGCTCTGGTCGGCGAGGTAGGGCGAGGTCTGCCCGTAGCCCTCCACGCCCTCGTCGGTGCGCACGCGGACGACCGCGAGGTTGGCGTCACGCTGGAACGTTTCGATACTGGTGATCTTCAATGGTCCTCCGACCTCTAGACGTAGCGCTCCTGGACGGCGGCGATGTCGATCCGCCCGTCCAGGTCGGCGACGATGGCGGCGTTGGCCCGCACGATCTCCGGCGTGCGCATCCCGACGAGCGCGACGTCGACGAGCGGGTTGGAGAGCACGAACTGGATGAGCGCCGGCGTGTAATCGAACGTGTTCGCCGGGTTGACGGCCTGGATCCAGCGCTGGAACGTGCCGGAGGTGGGGCCGCGCATGGTGAGGATCCCGAGCCCGGCTTTCTCGGCCTCGTAGAGCGTGCCGAAGGGTCGGCTCGTCTCGTACGGGTGCTGGAAGATCAAGTTGTAGCAGACCTGCATCGTGTCGAAGAGCCCGCTGCGGATAAAGCGGTACACGGTGTCGTTGTTGTCCTCGCTGGTGAAGCCGATCGCGCCCACCAGGCCCTCGCGCTTGAGCTGAGCAACTGCTCGACCATCCCGCCGGGTGCGAGGTAGCGGTCCGCCTGCTCGGTCGTGATGCTGTCGCCGTGGATCTGCAGCAGGTCCACGCGGTCGCGGCGCAGCCGCTCCAGGCTCCCCTCCAGCGAGCCCCGCACGTCATCGGCGTGCGTCCGCGGCTGAACCTTCGTCGAGAGCACGATCGGCAGGCCGCCGCTCTCCGCGACGCCGGCGAGCGCCTCCCCGAGCACGCGCTCACTCTCGCCGTTCCCGTACCCAGCGGCCGTGTCGAAGTGGTTGATCCCGACGTCGAGGGCGACGTCGATCGCCTCGAACAAGCCGCGCCGGTCGTCGGGGTCGGCCGGGTCGAAGCGCTCCAGGTAGTTGGTGAGACCGAGGGCGGCGCCGCCGAACCCGAGCCTGCTGACCGTCGAACCGGTCCCGCCGAGCGTCGTGTACTCCATCTACAGCTCCACCCCGATGTACATGTCCTCGTGGCGCCCGTCGAGCACCGGGCTCGCGGGCGGGGTCGTGAGGGTCAACGCCGAACCTCCTGAGGGGCAGCAGACGTGCTGCGGGACGCAGCGGCGAGGATCTGTTCGAAGCGCTCCTGCGTCGGTGGCACCGGGCCGTTGCCCGCCAGCCGAGCCACGCCGAGCGCGAGTTCGGCCACCCGCGGCAGGCTGTTCTTCGGTATGCCGATGGCGCCGAGACCCGCCGGCAGGCCGATGTCGGCCACGAGCGAGGAGACGGCGGCGAGCGCGGCGTCGGCCCGCTCGTCGGGCGAGCCGGGCGGGACGCCCATCGCGGTGCCGATGTCGGCGAGCTCGGCTGTGGTGACCGTGCGGCAGGCTGCCAGCACGTGCGGCAGCAGCATCCCGGTGCCCAGCCCGTGCGGCGTGCGCGACAGGGCGCCGACCGGGTACTGCAGGGCGTGCGAGAAATGCGTGCCCGCCGACCCGAACGCCATGCCCGCCAGCAGGCTGCCGTGCGCCATGGCGGTGCGCGCGGGCTCGTCGAGCGGGTCGGCCACGGCGGTCCGCAGGTTCGTGGCGATCATCCGTACCGCCTCGAGCGCGAGCAGCGAGCTCAGCCGGTTGCGGCCGACGAAGACGGGCAGCTCCTGTGCCCACTCCGGGGACCGCGTGCCGGCCGTGTACGCCTCGACCGCGTGGACGAAGGCGTCGATCCCGGCGTGCGCGGTCACCGACGGCGGGGCGCCGAACGTCAGGCCGGGGTCAACGATCGCCGCCCGCGGCACGAGATGCCTGCTGGACACGCCCACCTTGAGCTCGCGGTCGGGGTCGGAGACGACAGCCACCGGAGTCACCTCGGAGCCGGTGCCGGCGGTGGTCGGCACCGCGACCAGCGGCAGGACCGGCCCCGGCACCCGGTTCTCGCCGTAGAACCGAGCGAGCGGGCCACCGTGGGCGAGCAACAGCGCGACCAGCTTGGCCTGGTCGAGCGCGCTGCCCCCACCGAAGCCGACCACCACCTCGGGGTGCGCCTCGCGAGCCCGCTCAGCAGCGGCGTGGACGCCGTCGACGGGCAGCTCGGGAACGATGCCGGTGTCCACCGTCACCGAGACCCCGAGGTCCACCAGCACATCCATGACCGCGGCGAAGGTCTCGCCGGTGGCGACGACGGGGTCGGCGCACACCAGCACGCGACGTCCGAGCGCGGCGACCTCCGGAGCGAGGGACGCGACGCTGCCCGTCCCGAAGATGATCTGGTCCGGCAGTCGCAGCACACCGAAGGGACCGGGTTCGTCAGACACTTCTCGCCTCCTTCAGGGCGAGCACGCCCGCCCAGACATCGGGGGGCAGCGGGATGCCGCTGCGCAGTCGGTCCGCTCGGGTACGGCGCGCACGGTCACCGGGCACGTCGATCCGAATGTGCGGGTCGCTGTCGCTACCGCGGACCTCGTCCAGGTACCGGTCGACCGCCGGGAGCATGTGCACGAGCCCCAGGCGCTCCACCGAGAGGGCGACGAAGACATCGCCCTTGGTGCACTCGTACTCGATGTCCAGGGTGCCGCGGACCCGCGTGCCGAGCGCCGAGCCCGTGAGGGTGGCGACCAACACCTCGAGGGCGAGTCCGAGCGCGTAGCCCTTCGGGCCGCCGAATGGCGACACCGCCCCCCGGGTGGCCGCCTGCGCGTCCGCCGTCGGGGCGCCGGACCCGTCGACCGCCCAACCCAGCGGGAGCGGACGCGCCTGCGCGGCGTGGTCGAGGACCTTGCCCATCGACACCGCTGCCGTGGACATGTCCAACACGAGCGGCGACCCGCTGGTCGGGACGCCGATGCCGATCGGGTTCGTCCCGATCATCGGACGCGCGCCACCCCAGGGGTGCACCAGCGCCTCGCTCGTGGTCAGGGCGATCCCGATCTGGCCCGTACCCGCGATCTGCTCGACGTACGGCGCGAGCATCCCGATGTGGTTGGCGTTGCGCACGGTCGCCACAGCGACGCCTGCCGTCCGGGCACGCTCCGTGATCGCATCGATCGCTGATCGGGCAACCACGGGACCGAACCCGGAGCGCCCGTCGACGTCGAGCACCGCATCGGTGCGCCACCGGTGCACGGGCCCTTCGCCGGAGCGCACGAGCCCGTTGCGTAGTCGCCCGACGAGAACGGACAACCTGCGCACACCATGTGAATGGTGCCCTCGAAGGTCCCCCTCCACGAGCAGCTCGGCCTGAGTGGTCGCGTCGTCGGTGGTGGCCCCTTCGCACTCGAGGACACTTGTCACGACCTCGCGGAGACGCGATGCTTCGACGATCACCACCTCGTCCTCCGGACTGTGGCCGTCACGCTGCGTGAGTAGTCCGTCGGCATCCTGAGGCACGAGCGGATCGTGGCAAGCTGCGAAGGAGCGCACCATGGACCGTCCCGCTCTCCAGGACACACCCCACCGGAACGAGAGCCAGCGCCACGCCGCACCGCAGGGCGGAGACCCGGCCAGGGACGGCACGTCCTCACTCGCACGCGGTCTGTCCCTGCTCGAGCTGTTCACCGTCGAGGACAGCCAGCTGTCGGTCAGCGAGATGGCTCGCCGGTCCGGGATCCCGAAGTCCACCACACACCGCCTGGTCGGCGACCTGCTCGCGTGGGGCGCGCTGGAGCGGGCACCCGGCGGGGTTCGGCTCGGTGTGCGCATGTTCGAGCTCGGACACCTCGTGCCGACGCAGCGCAGCCTGCGCGAGCTGGCCGTGCCCTACGCCCACAACCTCAACGAGGTCACCGGGCTGACGAGCAACATCGCGGTGCGGGACGGGCAGGACATCGTCTACGTCGAGAAGGTGTCGAGCCGGAACCTGCTGGTGCCGCACTCCCGGGCGGGCGGGCGGCTGCCGTTGCACTGCACCGCCCTCGGGAAGGCGATCCTCGCCAACAGCGACCCGGTGTTCATCGAGTCCGTGCTGGCCGGCGAGCTCAGGCCGCGTTCCCCCAGGAGCATCACCGACCCCGGGGCGCTGCGCCACGAGCTCGCCACCGTCCGCGAGACGAAGGTGGCCTTCGACGTCGAGGAGTCGCAGCGAGGTCTGTTCTGCGTGGCAGCCCCGGTCTTCGCGCGCCGGAACGTGCTCGTGGGGGCCATCTCGGTCACCGGTGCGACCGAGCTGTCCCAGGCCCAGCGCTTCGCACCTGCCGTGCGGATGACCGCGCTGGCGCTTTCCCGCGCGCTCGCCGGCGCCATGCACCTGCAGTTGAGCCCAACGTAGGCGCCCCGGTAGGGCCGGGCGGCCGAGGGCGCACCGGAAGAGCGGGCGTCCAGCGGAGCGGGACGACACTTGCCGTCGTCTGCGCGCTGCCGTGATGCTCGCCCGATGCTGGTCGACGCGTACGTGCACGTAGGGGTCCCGCGATTCCAGACCGTTTCGGACGCGATCGCGGTGATGGAGTCCGCCGGCATCGAGAAGGCGCTCGTGTGCCCCTTCACGACCTGCCCCGACCTGGCCACGGTGCACAGTGCGATCGCCGGCTGGCCGGACCGGTTCGTCGCCGCGGGCCTTCCCGTCGGCGTCGACCGGGACGAGGTGACCGCCGGGATGCGGGCGCAGTTCTCGGCGGGCTTCGCCGGGATGCGCCTGTCCGGCGAGGACGTGCGCGACCGCCCCTGGGTGCTCGATGTGATCGGCGAGCACCACGGGTTCGCGATCGTCTGCGGGTCGAACGGGCTCGCGGACAACGCCACGACGCTGCTCGCCCACCTCTCCCGCTACCCGGACGGCCTCGTCGTCGGCGGACACTTCGCCGGGCCCCGCGAGCCGGAGGTGCTGGACCGGGACGAGGACGTGCACGCGCTGTTCACCCATGACCGCTTCCTCGTGGTGTTCTCCCGCCACGGCCTGTTCCCCGAACCGCTGATCTCGCAGTGGGCCAGCAGCGTGGTCGCGCTTGTGGGTTGGGACCGGCTCGTCTGGGGGTCGGAGGCACCCGTGCTGCATTGGCGCGAGGAGACGATCGCCTCGGCTGTCAGGTGGGTGGACCGCTTCGCGCCCACCGCCGCGCAGCGCGAGGCGTTCTTCGCGCGCACCGCAGAGGAGCGCATCCTCGATCGGCCGACCGCCCCCTGCGCACCGCTCCACGTCCCGTTCGACCCGTTCGACCACGTCGTGGCAGCACCCGCCCAGATGTGGCCGCACGGCCTCGGCCTCGACCCCTCGCTGCCCGCCCGGATGGTGCGAGGCTGGCTCGCCTGGGGCGGTCCGCTGCGCGGCACGCTGGGCGGCTACATCGAGCACGTCCTGCGTGCCGCGTTGCCCCGCTGACCTGGAGGTCTCCATTGCGCATCAACCTTGATCGCGCCCGACGACATGCCCGACATCAGGAAGTTCTTCGTGAACAGGTAGAAGATGAACACGGGCACGATCGCGAGGATCGCGGCTGCCGACAACAGGCCGTAGTCCACGGCGAACTCGGACTTCGCCGAGGCCAGGGCCACTGTCAGCGTCTGGTCCTCCGGCCTCGGGAGGAACACGAGGGCGTAGATGTAGTCGTTCCAGATGGAGACGAACGACAGGATCAGGATGGTCACCACGCCGTTGCGGCTCATCGGCACGATGATGCGGGTGAAGATCGTCCACGTGCTCGCGCCGTCGATGATGGCCGCCTCCTCGATCTCGTGCGGGATCTCGCGCATGTAGGCGACCATCAGGAACAGGCAGAACGGCATCTGACCTGCGGCGAAGATCAGCGAGATCGCGTAGGGCACCTCGCGCAGGCCCAGCTCGGAGTACATCTGGTACGTGGCCTGGAGGAGCACGATTCCGGGCACGAAGATCGCGAGGAGGAACAGCCCGTATACCGCGCGCGAGAACCGGAACGTGAACCGCGCGAGTATGAATCCGGCGGGAAGCACGCAGATCATGAGCAACACGAGACTCAGCGCCGTGATGATCACCGAGTTCAGGAACGACGAGACGATGTTCGTGTTGGAGAACATCGAGACGAAGTTGGAGAAGTCGAACTGCTCGGGGACGAGCGAGAACCGGCCGAAGATCTGCGTGTTCGAGCGGAACGAGTTGCTGAGCGTCCAGAGGATCGGCACCAGGCAGCTGGCGCTGTTGAGCGCCAACACGGCGTAGGAGATGACAATCGTCGGGTTGCGGCGCAGGCGCTCGACCGTGTGGGACACGCGCCACGGCGGCGGTGCGGTCGGGGCCGACCGGGATCGCAGTGCGGTGGTCACGCCACGGCTCCTTCGAGGTCGACGTTCTCCGGGCGGCGGCGCATGCGGCCCAGCGGGCCCGACCCCATCACCACGACGGAGACCAGGATGCTGAGCACGAAGATCAGCATCGCAATCGCTGCGCCGTAGCCGTAGCGGAACGACTGGAAAGTCTGCAGGTACATCCACGTGGCGGGTACCTGCGTGGACGTCCCCGGTCCCCCGCTGGTCAGCAGGAAGATGTAGTCGAACGTCTTGAACGCCGACGTGACCGCCAGCACGGTGCAGACCCGCAGGCTGCCCAGGCACAGCGGCAACGTGATCCGGAAGAAGATCTGCAACGGGTTGGCGCCGTCGATGCGCGCGGACTCGTAGTACTCGTTCGGGATATCCTGCAAGGCGGCCAGGAAGATCACCAAGAAGAAGCCGATGTCCTGGTAGATGGGGACGGCGATCGCCGCGAGGAACGCGGTGCTCGGATCCGACAGCCACGAATGCTCGAGGAACCCCAGCCCGATCCCGCCCAGTCCCTTGTTGATGATGCCGATGTCGTTGTCGTACATCAGCGTGAAGATCAGCGACATCGCCGACGACGAGATCACAACCGGGAAGAAGAAGACGCTCGTGAAGAACTTGTACCCGCGCAGGCGGTCGCGCAGCATCGCCGCGAACACCAGGCCGAGCCCGACCTTGACGAGCACCGCGAGCGCGGCCCAGAGCAGGATGCGGCCGATGCCGGCGACCAGCACCGAGTCCCGGAAGAACTCCGCGTAGTTGTCCAGACCCACGAAAACCGGGTCGGAGATGCCGTCCCAGCTCGTGAAGCTGCTGATGAACGTCTGGATGAACGGGTAGACGAAGAACAGCAGGTACAGCACCAGAGCCGGCACCAGGTACGCCGCGTACCAGTGCCGGAACCTCAACGTTCCCATGAGCGGGGGACCTTCCTCCGAGGGGCCGCGGCGGCAGCGACGTGGGGCCGCCGCCGCGGGTGGGCTCACTTCCGGAACATCGCGTCCAGCCGCTCGGCAAACTGCTGCGCGGTGAACGCTCCCGTCCAGGCCTCGCCCATGAGCGGGTAGAAGGTCTGCTGCTGGCTCGGGGTGCGCCCGTTGCCGAGCCACTTGTCACCGTCGAGAGAGGAGGTCTGTTCCTGGACCGCGGCGAACAGATCGCCGGTCTTGGCGGTGTCGGGCTCGATGTTCACACCCGCCACGAGGATGGACTCGTCGGCGAACATCTTCTGCGCGTCAGGCGAGGTCATGAACTTCAGGAAGTCGCGGACGACCGGCCCCTTCGTGTCGTCCTCCATGCTCGCGGCGCTCGCGTACATCAGGTTCGTGAGGTCCTTCTCGATGTGCGGGTCGATCTGCGCGCCGCCGGGGATCGTCGGGAACGGGATCACCGCCATGTCCTGCGCGATGGTCTTGTCGATCGTCGGGAGGTAGCCGCTGTTGGTCAGCAGCATCGCCGACCGGCCTGTGTTGAAGTACTTGGCGATCGCGGCGTTGTTGTCGAGCGCTGCCGCGTCATCCGGGCCGAAGCCCGAGGAGATGGACAGGTACTCGTCGAGCACCTGGACCACGGCGGGATCGGTGAACGACCGTTCCCCGCGGAACAGCGCGAGCGCCCCGTCGTTGCCGAACGCGCGATCGAGCACGTAGTCGAGCAGCCGGTCGTCGCTCTGCTGTGCGTCCTGGGTGCTCAGGGTCCACGGGACGTAGCCGGCCGCCTTCAGCGCGGGAACGGCCGCCTCGAGATCGGCCCAGGTCTGCGGCAGCGGGACGCCGGCGTCGGCGAAGACCTTCTTGTTGACGACGAGGGGAACCGAGAAGTTGTAGAGCGGAAGGCCCCACACCTTCCCGTCGACGGTCGCGGTCTCCCAGGAACTGTCAGGGAAGACGCTCTTCACGCTCGGTTCGCCGGCGAGATCGGTCAGGTCCGCCAGCTGGCCGCTCGCGATGTACTTGTCCATGTTGAAGGCCGGCTGCGGGCGCCAGAAGTTGAAGACGTCCGGAACGTTCTGGCTCGCGAAGGCGAGCTGGATCACCTGCTGCAGCGCTGTCGCCTGCGACGTCTGCTCCTCGATCTCGACGTTCGGGTGCTGGGCCTCGAACTGCGAGATCAGCTCCTTCACGACCGGGGAGGTGCCGTTCTCCTCGGCACTGATCAGGTTCGTCGCGAAGGTCAGGGTGACCGGCCCGCCGCCGCCCGCGCCACCGCCGGAGCACCCGGCCAAGGCGGTGACGGCGGCGACCGCGAGCACCGCAACGATCGATCGCTTCCTTCTGTGCATTCGTTGTTCTCCTCAGGCGATCACGCCGTGCGCAGCCGCACGAGACGTCGGGCAGAGCGGTGCGGCGCCCATGAAGACGCAGAAGAACGGCGCCACCGACGGTGGCATGGCGGCTGTCGGAACGGTCGCAGATCGTCCAGGGCCACAGTTCCTCCTTGAACTGCAGGGGCGGCGCGCGTTCTCAGGGCACAGCAGGTGCTTGGGGACTTTTCCATCGGGCGAAACCGGTATCTACGGCTCGTTCCGACATCCGGGACGATGGTCCGGAATTGTCCAAAACCATGAGTCGGGTGCTGGTCCCGGCTCAGGTCAGGTGAACCTCCTGCACGACCTCGTCATCCAACGAGGAGACGCGCAGCGTGACCGGCAGGCCGGTCCGCTCCAGCGCCCGCACGCGCACCGTCCGGGGCAGTCCGGTGACCAGTGGGAAATAGTCGTCGTCGAGGATCAGTCCGTCGGTCCCCTCGATCTGCACCAGCTTGGACACGCCGTCGGTGCGGATCTCGAGCTCCCAGTCGCCGTCGGCGACGCGGCGCGGTTCGACCGAGAGCCCGGCCTGCGGTGTCACCAGCTCGACGAGCGGGCAGAACAAGAGGATCTGGTCCGAGACCGGCTCCCCGTCCACGGTGAGCCGGGCGAACGCGACCTCGCGATCGCGGTGCACGACCGTGCGGTAGTGGCCCTCCAGGTCGAGTAGGCGTACGAGGCCGCCCGCCGGGATCTCCTTCGACGAGCTCCAGCGACCCAGCTCCTCGCCGGCGGTCGTGAGGTGCACGAGCTCAAGCTCGGCCTGCACCGGCCGCGTGGAGGCGTTCGACGCCAGCACCCGCACGTCATCGACGTCGCGGTAGACGTCCACGACCACGTCACGGAACAGCCGCGCCACGAAGTAGTGGCTCATCAGCGGCCGCAGCCGGTAGTCCACCGCACCGAACTGGAACAGGGGGCCACCCTTGTTGAACGACCAGTACACGATGCCGTGGCAGGAGCTGCCGTGCAGCCGGAAGTTCGTCAGGGCATGGTGGTCGGCGAAGGCCTGCTCCAGCTCCAGCCCGCGCAGGTACGGCCGGAGCCCGCCGGTGTTGTGGTAGCCGGTGTAGGGGAACTTCGTGAGCATCGGCCGGCCGGTGTGCTTCGTCCACTTCTCGGTCCAGCCCCGCCCGCTGAACGCGTCGACGTCCAGCCCCATGACCTCCTCGAGCGTCTCCGGGCGGGAGTAGCTCTCCAGGCTCCAGCAGGTCTCGGTGACGAACAGCGGGTCCTTGTAGGAGTTGAAGAAGCTGCCCCAGATGTGGCCCTCGCCGTACACCGGTGACTGCGACCAGGCGCCGCCGTGCGGGGAGTTGTCGACGTAGGGCACGCCGGGCTCCAGCTCGGCCACCAGCTCCGGGATCGTCTCGGTGATGAGCTTCTCGCCGTAGAAGCGGTCGATCTGGTCCTTCCACTGCCACTCGTCCCAGCCCTCGCGCTGCTCGTTGCCACCGCAGAGCACGGCGAGGCAGGGGTGTCGGCGCATCCCGACGATCATCTCCCGCGACTCCTGGCGGAACTCCTCCACCCAGTCCGGGTCGTAGTCGGGGTAGGTGTTGCTGTGCAGGTAGCCGTCCTGCCAGATCATGATCCCGCGGCGGTCGCACTCGTCGTAGAAGTCGTCGGACTCGATCGCGCCGCCGCCCCACATCCGGACCAGGTTGTTGTTCCCGGCCACGATGAGCTCGAAGAAGCGCCGGTAGTCGGCGGGTCCGCCGTGCACCTTCAGGTAGTCGACGGGGATGTAGTTGGTCCCGCGGACGTACAGCGGGGTCCCGTTGACGACGAGCTGGAACGTGGGGCGGCCGCTCGGCTCGGCCTCCCGCAGCTCCACGGTCCGGATGCCGACCTGCCGCTCGGCCTGCGCCAGCACCGTGGCGCCCCGGGCCACGCGCACGCGCAGCGGGTAGCGCGTGGGGTCGCCGTAGCCCTGCGGCCACCACGGCCGCGGGTCCGGGACCTCCAGGCGCACGCGCTCGGGCCCGTTCCCGCCCAGGGGGACCGCGGCGGTCGCGACGACCACGGCGGCGTCGTCCGGGCCGCCGAGCTCGACCTCGACGGTGAGCCCGGCCGGGTCGGCCCCCGCGGTGTCGACGGCGACCTCGACCTCCACCGAAGCGAGGTGCTCGTCGAGCGAGAGCGTCCGCAGGAACACGTCGGTGACCTCGACCGGCCCGAGCGCGAGCAGCCGCACGGGCCGGTGCACGCCGATCCCGAGGATCCCGGTGCCCACGTTGAGCAGGCTGCTGTTGCCGCTGAAGAAGCTGCGCTGGTAGCGGCGGATCAGCGACTTGCCGAGCTTGCCCTCGACGCCGTCGGTGTGCCCCAGCCGCTCGCGCGCCTCGGGGATCATGTCGGTGATCATCGAACCGTGCGCCTTGACGTGCACCAGCAGCTCGTTGCCCTCGGCGCGCAGGTCGCCGGGGGACAGCTCGAAGCGGTAGCGCCGGTAGGCGTTGGCGGTGCTGCCCAGGTGCACGCCGTTGAGCCACACGTCCGCGAACGTGTCGATGCCGTCGAACTCCAGGGCCCAGCGCGGGGCGGCGGCGGGGTCGGCGTCGAACCGGGTGCGGTACACCCAGTCGCTGTCCGACACCCACTGCGCCGCGAAGGCCGCCTCGGTGCCCCCGTACGGGTTCTCGAGCTCGCCCGCCCGCACGAGGTCGTACTGGACGGCACCCGGAACCACCGCGTCGAGGAAGGACAGCGCGTCCGTGGCGGGCGGGCCGTCCGGGGTGCGGTGCTGCGGGTCGAGGCGCGCGGCGCGCCACGTCCCGCTCAGGTCCAGCTCGCGCACCACGGGGAGGGTCTCCTGCTTGGTGTCCACTCTTCTCCGTCGTCTTCGTGTCTCGTGGGTGGTCGGACCGGTCGGTGCGTGCCTCAGTGGGTGTAGAGGTCTCCCGCGACCATCTGGTTGAGGAGGGGCTCCCCCGACCGGTAGCGGCGCGCGTTCTCCTCGATGATGTCCAGGGAGCGGGCCTTGAGGTCGGGCACCTCGGCCGTGACGTGGTGGGTCATGATCGTGTTGGGGGCGTCCCAGATCGCCGCGTCGGCGGGCAGCGGCTCCTGCTCGAACACGTCGAGCCCGGCGCCGGCGATGGTGCCCGCGTGCAGGGCGGCGACCAGGGCCGCCTCGTCCACGACCGCGCCGCGGGCGAGGTTGATCAGGTACGACGTCGGCTTCATCAGCCCGAGCTCGCGCTCGCCCATCATGTGGTGGGTCACGTTCGTGAGCCGGATGGCGAGCATCACGAAGTCGCTCTCGCGTAGCAGCTCGTCGATGCCCGCGCCCGCGTCGTAGAACTGGTCGAGGCCGGGGGTCGCCGCCTGCGCGTCGCCACGGCCGTACCCGAGCACGCGCATCCCCATGGCCCGGCCGAGCGCGACGATCTCGCGCCCGGTGTGGCCGAGCCCGATCACGCCGAGCGTCTTGCCGTAGAGGCCCCGGCGGTCCTCGTAGCCGGGGATACCTCGCCAGGCGTGGCGGTCCTTCACCTCGACGAGCGCGGGCGCGTCGTAGGTGAGGGCGAGGGCGAAGAAGAACGCATGCTGGGCCAGCGCGGGCGCGCCCGGCCGGCGGACGAGGTGACGGCCAGGTCGCTGCGGGCGATCACCTCGGGCTTCGCGCTGCCGTTGAGGCCCGCGTGGTCGCAGTGGATCCAGCGCAGCCCGTCGGCCGCGACGTAGCGGCCGTCCAGGTCGCCGCGCAGGACGGCGACGTCGACCTCGGGCAGCAGCGCGGCGATGCCGTCCGCGTCGTCGGCCGCGACCGTGTGGACCGGCGCAGGCGCGAAGATCTTGCGCAGCCGCTCCAGGTGCTCGTCGCGGTAGTCGACCGTGGCCAGTACGGCCCGGATCTCGGTCGGGGTGTGCTCTGCGGCGCTCATGCGCTCCCGTTCTCTCTCGGTCGGTGGTGGAGGGGCACTCAGGCGGGCCAGGCAGCTCGCAGGACGCGGGCCACCTCGTCGCGCCGCTCGTCCGAGATCGGCTCGTCCTCGGAGTTGTAGGCGACGACGGCCGGGCCGCGGCGGTCCGCGGGCTGGTCGGGCATCCGGGGGACGAGGCTGAAGTGCGCGTGCTTGAGCGCCTCGGCGAACAGCAGCACGTAGGACTTCTCGGCCCCGAGACCCGCCGCCATCGCCGCGGTGGCCTGCTGCAGCAGCGGGCCCAGCTCGGCGGCCTCGGCCGGGGTCAGGTCGGCGAGCGAACCGACGTGCCGCAGGGGGAAGAGCAGGAGCCAGCCCGGGAGGCCACTCGCGTGCGCGAGCACCCGCCAGTGGTCCGTGACCTGCACCAGCTCGCGGTCTGGGATGCCCGGGCCGAGATCGCGGTTCTGCTCGCACAGGGTGCAGCCGTCCAGGTACCGGTCCTGCTGCGCCGGGGACGCGATCTCGCTCGTCATGCCCGCAGCGCCCGCTGTGCCTCGCCCATGAACCAGGCGACCGCGGCCGAGACGGACTGCCGGCCGTACGCGACCTCCTCGCCCGTGCGGGCGATGGCCGTGTTGAAGGCCTCCGAGCCGGCCGGCCGGATCGGGAAGGGCCTCCTCGGGAAGGCCATCTCGTCGGAGATGAGCTGCACGAACTGTGCCTCCTGTGGCTTGAGCTTCGGGACGAGGGCGTCGCGGACGGTGGATGAGCTCGGCGCACCCTGGTTGAGCCGGGTGAGCTCCGCCGCCGCGGTGTCGTTGATGAAGAAGTCCATGAGGGAGACGGCCGTGTCGGCGCCGTCGGTGTTGCCTGCGATGCTGACGAGGATCGGTACGAAGAACCGCCACGTGTCGGTCGTGCCGCCGGCCTTCTGCGGCATCACGCCCATGCCGACCGGCGTCTGGCGCAGGCCCTGGACGATCGTCAGGTGGTTGGCGCTGGCCAGGCGCAGCGCCGCGCGGCTCGTGACGAGCAGGTCGTTCGTCCAGCCCGAGCTCTGGCTCTCGATCTGGATGTCCGCGGCCGGCAGGACACCGGCCTTGCGGAGCTTGTCCCAGTACGAGAGCCACTCCTCGAACACCACCGGCTCGAAGCCGGGCGCGGTGCCGTCGGCGGAGTAGACCTCCACGTCGTCGCCGTACTGGCGGATCCACGCCTCGAAGTGGTTCTGGGTGGCGGCGAGCGTGGGGTCGTAGCTGCCGTAGAAGCCCGCGGTCTTGTCCGTCAGCTCGGTCGCGGCGTCCGCGTAGTCGTCCCAGGTCTTGACCTGGGAGTAGTCCACGCCCTTCGACTGCAGCACCGTCTGGTCGTAGAGGGTGCAGTTGGCGACGTAGTGCGACGGCAGCGCGAAGACCCCGTCGCCGACCTTGCCCGTCGCGACTCCGGCGTCCCCCAGGCCGGCTGTGTCGATGCCGTTGCCGAGCTCGGGGGTGAGGTCGAGCAGCGCGCCCGAGGCGGCGTACCGGCCGATGTGCGTGTCGCGCATCCAGATGAAGTCCGGCAGGCTCCCGGCCGCGGCCGACGTGGCGAGCCGCTCCAGGTACGCGGTCAGGTCGAGGTACTCCAGCGACAGGGTCGTGCCCTCGTGCTTCTGCACGTACAGGTCGATCGCCGACTGGTAGAGCTTCGCGCGGTTGGCGTCGCCCCACAGCGCGACCGTGAGGTCCGTCGACGTCGAGGACGCCGAGCCGCCGGAGGAGCACGCGGCGAGACCGAGCCCGAGACCGAGGGCACCTAGGCCGCCCAGGAAACCGCGGCGGGACAGCCCGGCGCCGGTGGTGGTGATGTTCATTCTCTCCCCAATGAGAGTGCTGAACTGCGAGGGACGGGGGGAATTCACTTGAGCCCGGTCGTCGCGATGCCGGAGATCAGGTGCTTCTGCGCGACCAGGAAGACGACGAAGAGGGGGACCAGGGAGAGCAGCGACATGGCGAACATCGGGCCCCACGCCGACGCGCCCGTGGAGTCGAGGAACGCGTTGAGCGCGATCGGCACCGTGAAGTTGTCGCGCTGCGTCAGGTACAGCAGCGGGCCGAGGAAGTCGTTCCAGGTCCAGATGAACGTGAAGACCGCGGTGACCGCGAGGGCCGGCCGCATCAGCGGCAGGATGATCCGCCAGAACACCGAGATCGGTCCGCAGCCGTCGACGGTGGCCGCGTCGTCGAGCTCGCGGGGCAGGCCGCGGATGAACTGCACCATCAGGAAGATGAAGAACGAGTCCACGGCGAGGAACTTGGGCACGACGAGCGGCAGGAACGTGTTCGTCCAGCCCAGGTTCTGGAACAGGATGTACTGCGGCACGAGCACGACGTGGAACGGCAGCATGATCGTGCCGAGCATCAGGGCGAAGAGCACCGGCTTGAACCGGAACTCCAGGCGGGCGAACGCGTAGGCCGCCAGCGAGCAGGAGAACAGGTTCCCGATCACCGACAGCCCCGCCACGATCGCGGAGTTGAGGAAGAACAGGGTGAACGGTGAGCCGAGCGCGGTCCAGCCGTGCACGAAGTTATCGAAGGTGAACCCGGTTGGGATGAGGCCCGGCTCGGAGAAGATGAGATTTTCCGGCTTGAACGAGCTCGCGAGCATCCACAGCAGCGGGTAGATCATGACCGCTCCGACGAGGATGATCACGACATGCGCGCCGAGCCGCCGGCCGCCGAGCCAGGACGCGGAAGGGGCGGCGGTGGTACGGGCGGGCGGCCGCGCGAAGGTCAGGGCCATCACTTCTCCCCCGCGTAGAACACCCATTTTCGGGATGTTCCGAACGCCAGCCAGGTGAACAACGCGATGACGAGGAGCAGGATCCAGGCCATCGCGGAGGCGTATCCCATGTCGAAGTCGGTGAAGGCCTTCTGATAGAGGTACAGCGTGTAGAACAGGGTCGAGTCGACGGGCTGTCCCGTTCCGCCGCTGATGATGTAGGCCTGCGTGAACGCCTGGAACGAGTGGATCATCTGCAGTACCAGGTTGAAGAAGATGACCGGGCTGAGCAGCGGGATCGTGATCCGCCAGAACCGCGTCCAGGCTCCCGCCCCATCCACGGCCGCAGCCTCGTACAGCTCGTGAGGGACCTGTCGCAGGCCGGCCAAGAAGATGATCATCGGAGAGCCGAACGTCCAGACGTTCAGCACGATGAGAGTCCCGAGCGCGAACTCCGGGGTGGCGATCCAGTTCGGCATCCCGGTGAGCCCGGCGGCCGCGAGCGCCTGGTTCACCAGGCCCTCGGAACCGAAGATCTGGCGCCACAGCAGCGCGATCGCAACCGACGACCCGAGGAGCGATGGCAGGTAGTACACCGACCGGTACAGCGCGAGGCCGCGGAGGCCCCTGTTGAGCAGCACGGCGATCGCCAATGCGAACGCCAGCTGCAACGGCACGGAGATCAGAACGTACTCGAGCGTCACCGTGGCGGCGTGAACGAAGCGCGGGTCGTCGGAGAACGCGCGGACGTAGTTCTCCAGACCGACGAAGTTGCGCCGTCCCAGCAGGTTGTAGTCGGTGAACGAGAGGTAGAGCGAGGCGATCATCGGCCCGAGCGTGATTCCCCCGATCCCGACCAGCCACGGGATCAGGAAGAGCCATGCCACGCGCCGGAGCGCACCGTGCTCCCGACCGGACCTGTGACACCGCGACGAGTTGGATCCCGCGGGAAGGTCATTCGGAGGATGCCCTGCGAAGCCATGCGCGACGTCTCCTTTGACGGTCGACGAAAGGGCGGGTTTCCTAGAGCTGGCGGCGTTCGTCCTGGGTGACGAGTTCCGGGCTGTCGCCGTACGCGCGGACCGCCGCGGTGCGCTGGCCTGCGGCTGCCCCGGCCGGGACGGCGGCCTCCAGCCGCTCCAGGTCCGCGGGCTCCAGGCGCACGGTCGCTGCGGCTGCGTTCTCCTCCAGGTAGCGGCGGCGTTTGGTACCGGGAATCGCGGTCACGTCCGGGCCTCGGGAGAGCACCCAGCCAGCGCGAGCTGGCCGGCGCTGCACCCCTTGTCCTGGGCCACCTCGCGCACCGCGTCGACGAGTGCGAGGTTGTGCCAGAAGTTCTCACCCGTGAAGCGCGGGTTGGTGCGACGCGAGTCGCCCTCCGCGAAGTCCTCGGGGCGGGTGATCGCGCCGGAGAGGAACCCGCGGCCCAGCGGGCTGTACGCCACGATCCCGATGCCGAGACGCCGGACCGCGTCGAGCACCTCGTCCTCCAGCTCGCGCGTCCACAGCGACCACTCGCTCTGCAACGCGGTGATGCGGTGCACCGCCGCCGCGCGCTCGATGCTCCGCGCACTCGCCTCGGACAGGCCGAGATGGCGGACCTTCCCCGCGGCCACCAACTCGGCCATGGCGCCGACCGTGTCCTCGATGGGGACGGTCGGGTCGACCCGGTGCTGGTAGTACAGGTCGATGTGGTCGACGCCGAGCCTGCGCAGGCTGGCGTCACAGCACCGCACGACGTTCTCGGGACGCCCGTCGATCTGCGGGGCCGGGCTCCCGGGCACGCGGGTGAGCGAGAACTTGGTCGCCAGGAACACCTCGTCGCGGCGGCCGGCGATGGCGCGCCCGACGAGCTCCTCGTTGTGCCCCGCCCCGTACACGTCGGCGGTGTCGATGTGGACGATGCCGGTGTCCAGCGCGGTCCGGATCGTGGCCGCGGACTCCTCGTCGTCGCGGGTGCCGTAGGCTGGGACATGCCCATGCAGCCCAGGCCGAGTGCCGAGACTCCGGGCCGTCGGGACCCAGCGTGCGGCAGGGGAAGGCGGATCCGGTCATGGTGGCTCCTCGCTGGGTGGGTGCGGTCGAGGCGGCGGGCCGGGCGGAGGATCAGTGCCCGGCACGGGCCGCGGGAGCCGGTTCGGTGTAGACGTCGTCCGGCGTCAGGAGGTTGAGCAGGGGGTGGCCCGCCCGGTAGCGCCGCGCGTTCTCGGAGATGATCTCGAGCGAGCGCGCGGTGAGGTCGGGCATCTCCGCGGTGACGTGCGGGGTCAGAACGGTGTTCGGCGCGTCCCAGACGGCCGCGTCCGCAGGTAACGGCTCCTGCTCGAAGACGTCCAGGCCGGCGCCGGCGATCGTGCCGTCGTGCAGGGCCGTGACCAGGGCCGCCTCGTCGACGACGGGCCCGCGGGCCAGGTTGATCAGCCGCGCGGTCGGCTTCATGATCGTCAGCTCGGGCTCGCCGATCATCCCCCGGGTCCGATCGGTGAGCCGGACCGTGAGCACCACGAAGTCGCTCTCCGACAGCAGGCCGTCCAGGCCGTCACCCGCCTCCGCGCTGTAGTAGCGGTCGAGGTTCGGCGGCTCGACATCGGCCCGCTTGCCGTAGCCGAGCACGCGCATACCGAACGCCTTCGCCAGCGCGGCGACCTCCGCGCCGGTGTGTCCGAGCCCCACCACGCCGAGCGTCTTGCCGTACACACCGCGCAGGTCCCGGTAGCTCGGGAGTCCCCGCCAGGAGTGCCGGCGCTGCTCGTCGTACAGCGCGGGGCCCTCGTAGACCAGCGAGAGGATGAAGAAGAAGGCGTGGTGCGCGAGCGCGGGGCGCGGCCCGGCCCGCGGACCCGGTGACCATGAGCCCGCGCTCGAACACCTCCGGCAGGGCCGAGCGGTTCAGGCCGGAGTGGTCGCAGTGCACCCACTTCAGCTTGGGCGCGGTCAGGAACCGCGCGTCGAGGTCAGCCTTGAGCACCGCGACGTCGACGTAGGTCAGCGCTTCGGCGATCGCCGCGTCGTCCCGCCAGTCGGCGTGGACGAACTCCGCGCCGTCGAAGGCAGCGCGCAGCTCCGCCAGGTGCCAGCCGGTGTAGGGCACGGTGGCGAGCACCGCGCGGATGGTCGTGGGTGCACCGGTCACGGAACGCTCCTCCTGGGGATCACGGAGACGGGGTGGAGCTCGGGGTGAGGTGGACGCTCGGCCCTGTGCAACCGCACCGGGCCGAGCCGTGCGGGGAGCGGCTAGCCGCTGGGCCCCGGGGACGGGGCGACCGGCGCCAGCACACCGGTCGTGGCCGGGTCGGCCGCGAGGGCGGACACCGACAGCAGCTTGCGTGTGTATTCGTGCTGCGGGTTCGCGTAGACCTCGTCGGAGGTCCCGGTCTCGACGAACTTCCCGCGGTACATCACTGCGACCCGGTCGGCGACGAGGTGCACCAGTGGAAGGTCGTGGGAGATGAAGACGTACGCCAGCCCCAGCTCCTCCTGCAGCTGCATGAGCAGGGTGATCACCTGGGCCTGCACCGAGACGTCCAGCGCGGAGACCGGCTCGTCGAGGACGAGGACCGTGGGCTTGAGCGCCAGCGCCCGGGCGATCGCGACGCGCTGCCGCTGGCCGCCGGACATCTGGCTGGGGTAGAGCCCCGCGTAGCGGCTCGGCAACCCGACCTGGTCCAGCAGCTCCACGACCCGGTCGTGGAAGCGGTGGCGCTCCACCATCCCCCGGTGCACGTTCCACGGCTCGCTGACGATCTCGGTGACCGTCCGCCGCGGGTGCAGCGACGCGTACGGGTCCTGGAAGATCATCTGGATGTCGCGACGCATCTGCCTCATGTCGCGCTCGGAGAGCGCGAGCAGGTCCGTGCCGTCGTAGCGCACGCTGCCGCTGGTCGGCTCGATCAGGCGCAGCACCAGCCGGGCGAGGGTCGACTTGCCCGAGCCGGACTCGCCGACGATGCCGAGGGTCTCCCCGCGGCGCAGCTCGAAGCCGACCCCGTCCACCGCAGTGAGCACGCGGTTCTTGCCACGCCCGCGGCCGAGCGTGAACGTCTTCGTCAGGCCCTCGGCCACGAGCAGCGGTGCGGTGTCCGACGGCGCGCGCTCACCGCTGGTCATCGAGCACCTCCTCGAAGTAGTGGCAGCGGCTGCGGCGGGGCGCGGCGGGGACCACGGGCAGGCCTCCGATCACGTCGTAGAGCGGCGGGACATCGTCGCGGCACCGCTCCCGCGCGATCGGGCATCGGGTGTGGAACGCGCAGCCGGGGATCGTGGTGGTCGTGTTGGGCGGGCTGCCCGCGATGGGCCGCAGGTCCCGCCACGACGACACGGCCGCCGGGTGGGAGTGCAGCAGCGCCCGCGTGTACGGGTGCGCCGCGCGCGTGTAGAGCGCCTCGATCGGCCCTTCCTCGAGGATCTGCCCCGCGTACATCACGGCGAGCCGGTCGGCCACCGCACGGGCGACGCGAGGTCGTGGGTCACGAAGATGAGCGCCATGTCGTGCTCGACCTGCAGGCGCCGGATGAGCTCGAGGATGCCGGCCTGCACGGTGGCGTCCAGGGCGGTCGTCGGCTCGTCGGCGATGAGCAGCTGCGGCTTGAGCGCGATGGCCATCGCGATGCAGATGCGCTGGCGCATGCCCCCTGAGAACTGGTGGGGGTAGTCGTTCAGCCGGTCCTCGGCCGCCGGGATGCCGACCTCCGCCATCAGGCGCACCGCCTCGCCCCGCGCATCGTGGCGTGACCAGCCGAGCCGGACCCGGAAGATCTCCGCGAGCTGTGCCCCCACGGTGAAGACGGGGTTGAGGCTGTCCAGGGAGTCCTGGAACACCGTCGCCATCCCCGGCCCACGGATCTCGCGCAGCTCGGCGTCGCTGCTGCCGACGATCTCGCGCCCGTCGAACCGGACGGACCCGCGCACCCGGCCCGGCGGGTCGACCAGGCCGAGAATGCCCCGGCCGGTGACGGTCTTGCCCGAGCCGCTCTCGCCGAGGATCGCGAGGCTCTCCCCCGGCTCCAACGAGAAATCCACTCCCCGTACGGCGTGGGTGGTGCCGCGGGCGGTGCGGAAGTCGACCTCGAGGTCAGCCACCTGCAGCAGTGGTCCAGCGGCCTCCTGGCGCGCTCCGGCGGTGCGCGGGACGAGCCCGCTGATGGCGGCCATCACGTCTCCTGCTTGAGGGTCGAGGCGGCCAGCAGACCGCCCTGCAGCGGGTCGCCGGCGGCGCGCATCCAGTTCGAGAGGATGTTCGCCGCGAGCGCGGTGACCACCACCGCGAGACCGGGGAAGACCGTCACCCACCAGGCGTCGGCCAGCACGTTGCGGCCCTCGGCGACCATCGTGCCCCAGTCGATGTCCGGGCGTTGCAGCCCGACGCCGAGGAAACTGAGGCCGGCGGCCGCGAGCATGACCTGTGCCAGCTCCAGCATGGACACGGTCAGAATGGTCGGGGTGACCAGCGGCCGGACGCTCGGAGGATGATCCGCGACGGCGTGGCGCCGATCGCCCGGGCCGCCTCGATGAACACCCGCTCCCGCACCTCGAGGGCCTGCGCTCGCGCCACGCGCATGTAGACCGGCAGCCTGGTCACGGCGAGGACGGCGATCAGATTCGTCATGTCGGGCGAGAGCACGAACAGCACGGCGAGGGCCAGTAGCAGGGACGGCAGCGTGGCCAGCACGTCCGCGATGCGCATGATCGACGCGTCCAGCCAGCCGCCGCGGTACCCGCAGACCAGCCCCACCAGGAACCCGATCACCGCCGCCAGCGCCACGGCACAGCCCGCCACCAGGAAGGTGGCCCGGGCCCCGACGGCGAGCTGCGCGAGGACACTGCGCCCGAGCGCGTCGCCACCGAGGACGTAGAGCCACCCGTGGGACAGGTCGAAGGGCGCGACGAACCGCAGGTCGAGGTCCTGACGCTCGGCGACGTCGGCCGCCAGCATGGGGCCGACCACCGCGACCACGGTGAGCAGCACCAGCAGGATCGCCGCGGTCAGCGGCAGCGGCATCTTCACGAGGATCCGCAGCCGGGCCCACCGAGGAGCGCCGGACCGCGACATCCGCTCCGCCGGCTGTCCGCCCTCCTCGGCGTGCTGGCCGCTGTCCACCGCGGCCTCGCCCACCGGCGCCGCGGTGGACAGCGGTCGGTCCGGCACTGCTTCCTTCCGCGCCGTCCCCTGCGGTTCGTCGCGTGTCACAGATCGGTCCATCACGACACCCGGATCCGCGGGTCGGCGACGGCGTACAAGGTGTCCACCAGGACGTTGAGGAGGATGACCGCCACTCCGATCACGAAGACTCCCGCTTGGATGACGACGAAGTCCCGGTTGAGCACGGCGCGGACCATGACCGCTCCGACGCCGGGCCAGGCGAAGACCGTGCTGACGATGATGACGCCGTTGACCATGCCGGACGCCTTGTCGCCGGCGACGGTGATGATCGGCAGCGTGGCGTTGCGCAGTGCGTGACGCAGGGCCAGCCGCCAGCGCGTGTAGCCGCGGGCCCGCGCGTTCTGCACGTAGCCGGAGTGCATCGCCTCGATCATCGCTGCGCGCACCACCTGGGTCAGCACCCCGACCGGGCCCAGCATGAGCGTGGCCACGGGGAGCACCCACGAGCTCGGGCCCGACTGACCCGACGTCGGCACCAGGCCGAGGTTCACCGCGACGATGAGGATCCCGACGAGCGCGAACCAGAACTCCGGGATGCTGGCCAGCCCCAGCGAGACGAACGAGATGGTCTTGTCGGTGGCCTTGAAGGCGTGCAGGCCGAGAGCGTGCCCAGCACCACCGACACCACCAGCGACAGACTCATCGCGACGAAGGCGAGCAGCAGGGTCTGCGGCATCGACTCCAGCACGACGGTCGCGGCCGGCCGCTGCTGCCAGACGGACTCGCCGAAGTCGAGCCGCAAGATCCCCCCGAGGAAGGAGAAGAACTGCTCGACCAGCGGCCGGTCGTAGCCGTTGGCGGCGTTGAAGTCGGCGATCGCCTCTGCCGACGCGCCCTGGGGCAGGTACACCAGCGCGGGACTGCCGGTGAGCCGGGCGAGGAAGAAGACGACGATCGTCACCCCCAGCAGCGCCACCACGCTGGAGAGCACCCGTCGTCGCAGGAACAGAACCATGATGAGCTCGTCTCCGTCGAGAGCGTCCGATCAGGGGCTGGGCGCGGTGAAGGACACGTCCTTCAGCAGCAGCTGCGCGCCGGTGAGTCCGTTGGGCTGGTACTCGATGCGGTCGGAGACGAGCATCAGGCTGAGCTGCTCGACCAGCGGCACCAGCGCGTTCTCCTGCGTGTACTCGGTCTGCGCCGCCTGCTGGAAGAGCCGGGCGCGCTCGTCGCCCTCCGCCGCCTGCGCCTGGGCCACCAGCTGGTCCACCGCGGGCGAGTTCGCCGTGGTGCAGCAGCCCCTGCTGGTGAGGTAGGTCGGGAAGGTGAAGGCTGCGTCGCCCGCCACGTTGTCGTGCGAGACGGTGAGGATGGTGGGCGTCTGGTGCGGCGGGAACGGGCCGAACGTGCTCGGCTCCGGCCCGGCCGGTTTGAACAGCAGCTCCCGCCACGCGCCGAGCTCCACCGCCCGCATGTTCACGTTGAGCCCGGCGTCGCGCAGCATCTGCTGGACGGCTTGCACGATCTCGTCGGACCCGGCGAACTTGCCGGCCTCGGTCACGAGGTCCACGGGGGCGCCCACGGGCACCCCGTCGGCCCTCGCGGCGGCCACGAGCTCCTTGGCCTTCGCCGGGTCGAAGGGCAGGCCCTGGTAGCCGGGCACGAACCCGTTGACGGTCTCCGTGACGATCTGGGCGGCGGGCCGGCCGGTCCGCTTCATGATCGCCGAGGCGAGCTGGTCCTTGTTGATCGCGTACGAGACCGCCTGCCGGACCCGCAGGTCGGTGAACGGCGCCGTCTGGATCGGCAGGCGCAGGAAGAAGACCCGGTTCTCGGTGAACGGGCGAGTGCGGTCGTCCTGCGTGGCGTCGGCTTCGGCCACGGGGAAGGCGATGTCGGCCTCACCGGTCTTGACCATGTTCGCCCGCACCGAGGCCTCCGTGCGCGCCACGACGCGGACCTTCGTCGCGGCGGGCTTGTCACCCCAGTACCCGTCCCAGCGGTTGATCTCGAGGAACTGCCCGCGGTTCCAGCTGCCCCACGTGTACGGCCCGGTGCCGATCGGGTGATCGGTGTACTCGGTGGCCGGGGTGTTCGGCGAGACGAGGTCCACATAGCTGAGCTCACGCGGGAGGATCGGGTCGGGCTCGTCGGTGACGACCTTGAGCGTCAGGTCGTCCACCACCGACGGCGTGACCTTGGTGTTGACCTTGCCCCGCGTCGTGCACTCCTCGAGCGCCTTCTCGTTGAGGGTGCGGTTGAGCCCGAAGACCGCGGCCGCGGCGTTGAACGGCGCGCCGTCGTGGAACGTCACGCCGGGACGCAGCTTGAAGATCCAGGTCGTGGGATCCTGGCGTTCCCACGACAGGGCGAGCTCCGGGATCAGGTCGCTCGTGTTCGGGTCCAGGTCCGTCAGCGGCTGCACGACGTTGTGCCGCAGGACGACGGCGCGCGCGTCCTGGCTGTTGCAGGGCTCGACGTTCTCCGGCTCGGTCTGGAACGCGATCGTCACCGTCGTGCCGGAGTCCCCGGTTCCGGCTCCGGCCCCGCCGCACGAGGCCACCAGGGCCAGCGACGCGGCGATGCCGAGGACGGGTAGCAGGCGACGTCGCCTGGATCTGCTCATGGTCGTCTCCGGGGTGTGGTGGACTGTCGAGGCGGGCTACTGCCGGGGACCGGCGGTAGGCGCGGCGGACGGATCGGGGTGGGCCGCCGCGGTCGAACCCTTCGTGTAGACGTCGGTCGGTTCGAGCTTGTTGAGCATCGGCTCGCCGGCGCGGAAGCGCCGCACGTTCTCGGCGACGACCCCGAGCGACCGGTCGAGCTTGTCCGGCACCGCGGGGGTGGCGTGCGGGGTGATCACCACGTTCGGCGCCGACCAGATGGGCGCGGACAGCGGGAGCGGCTCCTGCTCGAAGACGTCGAGACCGGCTCCGGCGATCTCGCCGGCCTCCAGCGCGGCCACCAGCGCCTGCTCGTCCACCACGCCGCCGCGAGCCATGTTCACCAGGTAGGCCGACGGCTTCATGATCCCCAGCTCGCGAGCCCCGATGAGGTGGTGGGTCTCGTCGGTGAGCTTGGTGGCGAGCACGACGAGATCGCTCTCGCCCAGCAGCTCGTCGAGCGAGTCGCCGGCCTCGCGCCGGTAGAGCCGGTCGACCGGCACGGGCGACTCCCCCGCGCTGCGCCGGTAGGCCAGCACCCGCATGCCGAAGGCACGGCCCAGCAGGGCCACCTCTGCTCCGGTGTGGCCCAGCCCGACGACACCGAGTGTCTTGCCCCAGAGAGCGCGCCGGTCGTCGTAGTCGGGCAGCACCCGCCAGCCGTGCGCGCGCTGGGCGTCGTGCAGCCCGTGGGCGTCGTAGGTGAGCGCGAGGGCGAAGAAGAACGCGTGCTGGGCCAGCGCCGGCGCGGACCGCCCCGCCGACCCGGTGACGACGATGCCCTTCTCGAGACCCCGGGCAGCGCGCTCTTGTTCAGACCCGCGTGGTCGCAGTGCACCCAGCCCAGGCGGGGCGCGGCGAGGAATCGTTCGTCCAGGTCGGCGGCCAGCACCGCCGCATCCACCTGCTGCAGCGCCTCGACGATCCCAGCGTGGTCGCCGGCGTCCACGTGGTGCACGGTCGCGGGCGCGAAGGCCTTCTTCAGCCGCTCCAGGTACTCGTCGGGCCAGCGGACCGTCATGAGGACCGAGTCCAGCCGCCGGGGACCCCCGGCGGGGCCGGTCGCGGTGCTCTCGCTGACAGTCATCAGGACTCCAGGGCGATCAGCTCGTAGCCGGCGAGCACCGGCAGGGTGACGGAGACGGCGCCCGCCGTGTCATCGCCCGACACGTCGACGGCGAGCGTCCGGCCCGCGCGCAGGGCGGTGGCGCGCTGTACACCGGTCAGTCCGTGCAGAGTGATCGTGATGTCGTGGATGTCGAGGGGCGAGCCGAAGGTGCGGCCGTTGTGGCCGGAGTAGTTGATGAGGTGCACGAGGGTGCGTCCGGCTCCCGGCTGGCCGCTGACGACCATCTCGACCTGTTCCGGGGCGGAGGTGGTCACCTGCCGCCCCCGGCCCACCCCATCGACGGCGTGCGCGAGCAGCGCGCTGTGCTCCGGCATGCGCAGGTCGTGGAACAGCTCACCCACGGGCCAGGGCAGGTACGCGGTGCGGCCCTCGCCGTGGTCGAACCACAGCAGGCCGGGGTGATCGGACTCGGCGTCCCAGTGGCACTTCTCCGGCGGCCCGTACCGCGCGGCCGGCACGAGGGTGAGGCCCACGGTGGCGCTCTCCTTCGGACGGACCACCGTGAAGGCCCGGTCCAGGGCGACGAGCTTGGCCGTCTCCAGCACCGCGTCGGTCTCGGCGTCCGGGCGCAGGTACGCCGCGCGCACCGCCGATCCGGACAACCGGTCGAGGATCGTCGTAGCGCCCAGGCTCGCGAGCGGCAGCTCGGCGGCCTCCGGGGCCGCACCACCGCCGCCGGTGGCGACGAGGCCGCCGCCGAGGCGGACGTACTCGTCGATCGTGGCGGCCTGGCCGGGGGTCAACGTGGCGCCGCTCGGCAGCACGATCGCCCGGAACCGGTCGAGCAGCGGCTCGGGGCCCGTCGCCTCCAGGAACTCTGGGCTGACGATGTCGAACGGGATGTGGTTGCGGATCAGGGCGATGTGGGTGCCACGACGCTCACGCTGGGTGTGGGTGGAGGTGCTGGCCTCGCCGAAGAACTCCTCGCGCGTCTGCGTGGAGACCAACGCGACCTGGGCCGCCGGCGTGACGTCGGTGTAGTAGCGCCGGTTGTCGCGGTGGAAGGTGAAGAAGTCGCGGACGACGTCGAAGGCCGCCGCCTTGAACTCCGGAGGCGTGCCCAGCATGTAGGCCATCGGGTTCCCGCCGTGCGCCGCGGTCTGCTGGAGGTGCAGCGCCATGAGCCCGGACTGCTCCGGGGTGAAGCGGTAGGGGATGTCGACGAACATCACCGAGTTGACGCAGACGGGCTTGTCCGGGCGTGAGCCCTTGACCTCCTGAACCAGCTCACCCGCCCAGTGCGCCCACAGCGGCTCGGGGCGGTCGACCGCGTTGTTCGCCTCCCGGAAGGTGACGTCGCTGATCTCCTTCAGCAGGACCGCGCAGTCGGGCCTGCGGGCCCGGACGAACACGTGGATCCGGTTGCTGACCTCGTTGATCGTCTCGCGGGCGTAGGCCAGCCAGTGCTGGTACTTCTCGTCGCAGTGGTCTTCCGCGACGGGGAGCGCGTGGCCGTACCGCTCTTCGAACCGGGTCTGGCAGTTGCCGCACTGGCAGATCCCGTGCTGGCCGCCGGAGTAGTCCTTCTGCTTGAACTTGAACATGTTGAAGAAGAAGCGTCGGGGTCGTAGCGGTCGAGGACCTCGCCCAGGATGTCGATCGACCGGTACTGGTAGTAGTCGCCGCTCGGACACGTGCTGTGCAGGCCGTTGTAGATCTGCGGACTGCCCGTCGGGCCCACGAAGCACCAGTCGGGGTGCTCGGCGGCGATGTCGGGGTCGACCTTCGACAGGTCCACCCGGCAGATCACCCGGACCCCGCGATCGTGCGCCGCGCGGATCGCGTCACCTACGAGGTCGCCTGATGGCCGGCCCGACAGCCACGGGCTGGGCCGCTGGAAGGGCAGGTCCGACGGATAGAACGACACGATTCCGGCCGTGTTCAGCAGCCACGTGTCGGCCCCGGTTCCCACGATGTGGTCGAGGACCTCGTCGACATCGAGGTCGGCGTCGGTCTCGCGGAGGTTCGTCTGGAAGACGCGGAAGGGCGTCGTCCACCAAGCGCCGGACCGCTGCTCGGCTGGTTCCTGCACGGGTTCTGCTCCTCGCTCCGGAGCCCGATGCCTGCTTGCAAGAGCGCGAGAGCGGCCGGGCGTCGACGGAAGACCTGATGACGCGAGTGACGCTAGACATCGGTTCAGTTGCTCGTCAAGCGTTCTGGACTGACAAGATATCCGGCATCAGATTTGGTTACCAGGCAGCGTACGTTGCCTGACAATCGTTCTTGTCTGACACGTGATAATGTCGACACGTGCTACGCGACGCGACGGACGGGCCGGGGCCTGGCGCCGGCCCGGGCTCCCCGCCTGCCCTGACGGCGCATTCCTTGGTCGATGCGCTGCACGAGGCGATCCGTGCGCGCATCCTCAACAACGAACTGCCGGGCGGTGCCCGGTTGACCGAGAAGGACATCGCCGAGCAGTACTCGGTGGCTCGACCGACGGCCAAGGCCGCCGTGGAACGCCTCGTCCACGAAGGACTGTTGCGTCGTTCCACGAACAAGACGGCCACCGTTCCCCTACTGACGGTCGCCGACGTCCTGGACCTCTACTACAGCCGCGGGTTCATCGAGCGCCAGGTCGTGACGGCGGCGGCGGACCACGGCCACGTACCGCGCGGCGCACGCGAGTCACTCGCCCGCCTCGAGGAGCTCGCCGACGAGCTCACGGTCCCCGACGTGGTCCAAACCGATCTCGACTTCCACCGCGCCCTCGTGGACTCGCTGGGCAGCCCGCGGCTGTCCCGCCTGTACGACTCCCTGATGGGCGAGGTGCACCTGTGCATGGCACAGGTGCAGAAGCACCGCCTGCTCCACCCGGGGCGGATCGCCGACGAGCACGCGGGCATCCTCGACGCGATCCGGGCGCAGGACGCCGAGCAGGCCGTCACGAGGATGAACGCCCATCTCGAACAGGCCCGTGACCGGCTGACGGCGCATCTCACCGAGCAGGCCGAGGACTCCCGGACCTGACACCGGCCGGCATCGCACGAACATCACGTCACGGCTGCCGCTCCCCCGGCGAGGGCGCGGACCAGCTCGACGAGCGCAGCATGGTCCTTGTCCCCGTCGCCGCGGGCCCGGGAAGCGGCCATCAGCTGCGCCACCAGACCGGTCATCGGCAGCGCCACACCCGCCTCGCGGGCTGCGGCGACGGCGATGCCCAGGTCCTTGTGGTGCAGGTCGATGCGGAAGCCCGGGACGAACTGCCGCTCGAGCATCGCCTCCCCCTTCAGCTCGATCACCCGGCTCCCGGCCAGTCCTCCGTTGAGAACCCGCAGCGCAGGCGTGGGATCCACCCCACTCGCGCCGAGCAGGACGATGGCCTCCGACAGGAGCGCCAGGTGCCCGGCCACGAGGAGCTGGTTGGCGGCCTTCACCGTCTGACCCGCGCCGTCCGGCCCGACGTGCACGATCGTGCGCCCCATGGCCTCCAGGAGGCGCCGGGCGCGCTCGACGTCGCCCGGCAGGCCGCCCACCATGATCGACAGCGTGGCCTCGACGGCGCCCTTCTCACCGCCGCTGACCGGGGCGTCCAGCGGTGCGACACCGCGCTCCCGGGCCCGGGCTGCCACCAGGCGAGTGGTCTCGGGCCGGATCGTGCTGCAGTCGACGAGGAGCAGGCCGGGCGCGGCGTGCGCAAGTACGCCGTCCGGGCCGAGCACGACCTCCTCGACATCGGGCGAGTCGGGTAGCACGGTCACCACCGCGTCCGCTCCGGCGACGAGCTCCGCCACCGACGCGCAGCCGACGCCGCCGTCCTCCTCCAGGCGCCGCACGGCAGCCGGACTTCGGTTGTAGCCGCTGACCTCGTAGCCCGCCTTCAACAGGTTGCGGGCCATCGGGGCGCCCATCACACCCAGCCCAATCACTCCCACACGCTTCACGCCGTACCTCCCGTCACGCCACACCTCCGGGTCTCTCGAACGGGCCTTGGGCCCTTCACAGCCGGAACTCCTCGATTCCCGGCCGGCCGAGCGCGGTGACCGTGACGGTGGCGCCGTCGAACGGCTCCAGCGGCTCCAGCACGATCGTGCGTCTCCTGCCCGGCACCAGGGGGAAGTAGTCGTCGCTCGCGAGGAAACGTCGATCCGCCTCGATCTCCACCAGCGTGGCCACCGACGTCGGATCGAAGTGCAGGACGACGCGCCCCGCCTCGTCACGCTCGAACTCGCAACGCAGGTACCCGGTCCCGGGCTCGACGTCCGCGAGCTGGCAGAAGAACAGCGTGTCCTCGGCACGGACGACGCCGTCGACCGTCAACTCCGCGTGTACGACCTCGCCCGCCCGGTTCCCGACCCGGCGGTAGAGGCCGGCCACGTCCAGGGCCCGGGTGATCCCGCCCGCGGGCAGCCGGACGGGGACGGTCTGCTCGTGCAGGACTTCACCACCGGTGCGCAGGTGTCGCAGCCGCAGCTCACCCTCGACGTCGCGCGGAGAGACGTTGGAGACGACCACCCGGACGTCGTCGATGTCCCGGTACGCGGTGACGACGAGGTCCTGGAACAGGCGTCGGACCACGTAGTGGCTCATCATCGGACGCAGTCCGTAGTCGACCGCGCCGAACTGGAACAACGGGCCGCCCTTGTTGAACGACCAGTAGACGATCCCGCTGCAGTCGCTGCTGCGGGATCGGAGCATCGACAGCGCCTTGTGGTCGGCCACCGCCTGCTCGATCTCGAGGCTGTGCAGGTAGGACCGGAGGCTGTCCATCTCGTTGTGGGCGCTGTAGGGGAACTTCGTGAGCATGGGCCGCCCGGTGAGCTCGGTCCACCGGCGGTGCCAGCCCCGCCCGGTCAGCGTGTCGACATCCAGCCCCATGTGCTCGCGCAGCGTCTCGGGGCGCGAGTAGCTCTCCTGTGTCCAGCACGTCTCCGTCACGAACTGCGGGTCGTTGCCCGCGTTGACGAAGTTGCCCCAGGTGTGGGTGTCCCCTTCGAGGGGTGACTGGGCGCGCGGTCCGCCGTGCGGCGAGTTCACGACGAACGGGACCTGCGGGCACAGCTTCTCCGCGATGGTCCCGGCGATGTCGCGGGAAAGTGCGGCGCCGTAGAACGCGTCGACGTCGCCCTGCCAGTTCCACTCCTCCCACCCCTCCCACTGCTCGTTCCCGCCGCACAGCACGGCGAGGCTCGGGTGGGACCGGACGTGCCGGACCAGCTCGGTGGTCTCGGCCTCGAACTCCACCACGAACGCGGGGTCGTACTCGGGGTAGGTGTTGCTGTGCAGGAACACGTCCTGCCAGACGAGGATCCCCAGCTCGTCGCAGCGGTCGAAGAAGTCGCTGTTCTCGCGGGCACCTCCGCCCCAAATCCGGACGAGGTTGTGGCCGCCGTGTTCGATCAGGCGGAACACGGTGTCGTACTGCTCGGCGGCGCCGTGCACCTTGAGATAGTCGACGGGCACGTAGTTGGTGCCCCGGACGTGGATCCGCTCGCCGTTGACGCGCAGGTGGAAGGTGGCCCGCCCGTCCGCGTCGGCGCGCACCAGCTCCACGGTCCGCAATCCGACCTGCTGCCGCACCCGCTGCCGCACCGCGCCACCGCGCTCCAGCGTGACCTCGAGGTCGTACAGGTGCGGGCGGCCGTAGCCGCGCGGCCACCACAGCTGCGGGTCGGGTACGCGCAACCGGGTGCGTGCCGCCCTATCGCCGTCCGCCAGGTCGCACGAGGTCCCCCAGGTCGCACCCGTCTCCGGATCCGTCAGATCGATGTGGACAACCACGTCGGAGCCGTCGCCACAGCCACGCTCGCGGCCGAGCTCGACCTCGACGGCGACGTCGGCGTACTGCTCGTCGAGGCCGAGGAATATCGCGTGGACGTCCTCGATGCGCACCTCGGGCACGGGCCGGACGCGCACGGGCCCGTTCAGGCCGATCCCCCACACGTGCACACCCAGGTTGAGCAGGCTGGAGTTGCTGTAGGAGTTGCGCTGGTAGCGGCGGATGAGCGACTTGGTGAGCCGGGCGTCCGACCGGTCCTGCACCGCGAGCCGCTCCCGGGCGGCCACCAGGTCGTCCGCGATCGCGCCGTGGTGGCCGCGCACGTGCACGACCAGGTCGTTGCCGCGGTCGCGCAGCCGATCGGCCTGGATCCGGAGGACGTGCGGACGGTAGGCGTTGGCGGTGGTGCCGACGCGCTCGCCGTTGACGTACACGGTCGAGAACGTGTCGACGCCCGCGAACTCCAGCTCCACCGCCTCGGCCGCGGAGTCCGGCGCGTCGAAGCCCGCCCGGTAGACCCAGTCGCTGTCCGCGACCCACAGCGCGGACTGCGCTGCGGCCGTCCCGGCGAACGGATTGGCCAGCCGCCCCGCGGCGAGCAGGTCGTAGTGTACCGCGCCCGGCACGCTCGCCGGGATCCAGTCGAGGTCGCCGAGCACGCTGAGGACGTCGCCCTCCGCCGGCCGCGGCTTGGGGATACGCGCAACCAGCCAGCCCTCGACCGTCACGCCGCCGCTGTCCGTCATCGGTCTCCTCCGCTCCGGGGCCTCGAACCGCGCCGACGCTAGACCGGAGCCATTTGCTGGTCAAGCATCTTGATAGACAAAGTATCCTGTCTCAGGTAGGAAATAGTAGCCTGCCGGCGGCGCTGTGCGGGTGGACGGACTCCCGGGCGCCCTGGCACCGGAGAGCCGTCCGACCGGGGAGGAGCGCCTTGTGCCCGACAGAGTTCCTGCAGGTGACGTGGTCTCCGAAAGAGACGCGGTCTCCGGAGGTGGCGGAGTCCCGACCGGTGTCGACCGCAACAGCACCTCGTACGGGGACGGCGCGTTCAGCGCGTTCCTCCGTCGCGTGTTCCTCTCGGGCGCCGGGCACGACACCGAGGACCTCTCCCGGCCCGTGGTCGGGATCGCCGACCTGACGTCGGACTACAACCCCTGCCACCGGGCCATGCCCCAGTTGCGCGCCCGTGTGGAACGCGGTGTTCTCCACGCCGGCGGCCTGCCACTGGTCTTCCCGACCATGTCGCTCGGCGAGACACTGACGTCGCCGACCGCGATGTACTACCGCAACCTCGCCGCCCTCGAGACCGAGGAGCTGATCCGGGCCCAGCCCATGGACGCGGTCGTGCTCCTGGGCGGCTGCGACAAGACCGTGCCCGCGCAGCTCATGGCGGCCGCATCGGCCGAGGTGCCCGTGCTGGTCGAGGTCGTCGGACCGATGATCACGGGTTCGTGGCACGGCGAGCGCGTCGGCGCCTGCACGGACTGCCGGCGCATGTGGGCCCGCCACCGCGCGGGTGAGCTCGACGAGCAGGAGATCACCGAGGTGCGGGGCGCACTGGCGACCACGGCCGGGACGTGCATGGTGATGGGTACCGCATCCACGATGGCCGCGGTCACCGAGGCGCTCGGGATGATGCTGCCCGGCGGCGCGACGCCGCCGGCCCCCACCGGGCAGCGACTGCGGCACGCCGCCGCCACCGGGCGGCGCGCGGCGAGCTGGCGCGCGGCCCGGCCCCCCGCGAGATCCTCACCCCCGAGGCGTTCGAGAACGCCCTCACCGTGCTCGCGGCCGTCGGCGGCTCCACGAACGCCGTCGTCCACCTCCTCGCCGTCGCGCGTCGCGTCGGGGTCGCGCTGACCCTCGACGACTTCGACCGCATCGCTGCCGCCACCCCGCTGTTGGTCGACCTCAAACCCGCCGGGACCCGGTACATGCAGGACCTCGACGAGGCCGGTGGCATCCCCCACGCTCCTCGCGGCCCTCGCCGACCGCCTCCACCTCGACCAGGTCGGGGTGAGCGGGCGGCCGCTGCGCGACCTCGTCGCGGAGACCCGTGCGCCGGGCGACTGGCAGACCGTCGTCCACACCGTGGACGACCCGCTCGGCCCGCCCGGTGCGCTGGCCGTGCTGCGGGGCACACTCGCGCCGGACGGCGCAGTGATCAAGGTAGCGGCGGCCAGCCCGCACCTGCTGCGCCACCGCGGCCCGGCTCTGGTGTTCGACTCTCCCGAGGACGCCGCCCACCGGCTCGACGACCCCGACCTCGACGTCACCTCGGAGCACGTCCTCGTGCTGCGACAGGCCGGACCGGTCGCCTCCGGCATGCCCGAGGCCGCCTCCATCCCGATCCCGCGGCGGCTGGCCCGCGAGGCGTGACCGACATGGTGCGCGTCTCCGACGGCCGGATGAGCGGGACCTCCTACGGCACGGTCGTGCTGCACTGCAGCCCGGAGAGCGCGGTCGGCGGCCCGCTGGGACTGGTCCGCGACGGCGACCTCATCGAGATCGACGTCGACGAGCGCCGGCTCGACCTGCTCGTTCCCGTCGATGAGCTGGAACGTCGCCGCGCCGAGCTCGTGCCCGCGCAGCGCCCGCAGCGCGGGTGGGCTGCCCTGCACGCGCGGTCGGTGCTGCAGGCACACGAGGCGCCGACCTCGACTTCATGACCGCGACGGGCGAGCCGTTCCCGGCCTCCGGCGAGCCCGCCCGAGCGACACCCCCCGTACCCGCTCCCTGAGCTGCCCCACCCGACCCCGAAGGAGATCCCGGCATGCGCGTGTGTACGTTGCGACCGCCCGGCGGCGACGCCGTCGTCACGGGCGTCGTCTCCCCCGACGGCACGGTCCGTCCAGTTCCCGGCGGGCTGTTCGAGGGCCTGGCGGCCGGCCGGTTCGCCGAGCCCGACCCCGCCGCGACCGCCCTCGACCCGCTCGACGTCGGGTACGACGCCCCCTACCGGCACCCGCGCAAGATCCTCGGCATCGGCCTCAACTACCGGGAGCACGCCGCCGACCTGGGCGCCGACGTCCCGCGCGCGACGCCCGCGTCGTTCCTCAAGGGTGATCACACGATCATCGGCCCCGGTGAGGACATCGTGCTCCCCGCCGGTATCGGGCGGGTCACCGCCGAAGCCGAGCTGGCGCTCGTGATCGGTCGGGAGTGCTACCGGGTCTCGCCCGAGGAGGCACTGGACCACGTGTTCGGAGTGACCGCCGTGCTGGACCAGACCGCGGAGGCCGTGCTGCTGGAGAACCCGCGCTATCTGACGCGGGTGAAGAACTACCCGACGTTCTTCTCCTTCGGCCCCCAGGTAGTGACCCTGGACGAGACACTCGACCACGTCGGCTCCCTCGACGAGCTCGAGGTTGCGACCGTGCACAACGGCACGGTCCACCGCTCCGCACCGGTCTCGGACATGATCTTCTCCCCGGCCGAGCTTCTGAGCTTCCACAGCCATGTCATGCCGCTGTACCCCGGCGACCTCCTGTCCTGCGGCACGCCCGGGGCCGTGCCCCTCGCCGACGGCGACGAGGTCAGCTGTCGGCTCGGTGGCCTCATGACCCTCACCAACCCCGTCGTGTCCGAAGAACGCTAGCCGGCCGCGACCTCGCGAGCACGGGCCCGCCGCCACGACGGCGTGTGCGCTGAGAAAGGACCCGTCATGACCTCACGACACCCGGGCCGCCTCGCCGGTCTGCTCGCGGCGGGCGCGTGCCTGCTGCTCGCCGCGTGCGGCGGCACACCCGCCGGCGGCGACGGCCGCCCGCTCACGATCGCACTGTCGGACGAGCCGACCTCGATGGACCCGTGCGACGACCAGACCGGCAAGAACGGGATCATATTGCGGAACAACGTCGTCGAGTCGCTCACCGACCTCGACCCGGACACGAAGGAGGTCGTCCCGCTGCTCGCCGACTCCTGGACCAGGCTGGACCCGACGACCTGGACCTTCACCCTGCGCACCGGCGTGACGTTCCACGACGGCACCCCGTTCGACGCCGCCGCGGCCGCCTTCGGCATCAACCGCACCGTCGACAAGGCGCTGGCCTGCCTGAACGCCGAGCAGTTCGCCGGCGGCGTCACGGCGACCGCGCTGAACCCGACGACCCTGCAGGTCGTCACCGAGCAGCCGGACCCGATCCTGCCGCGGCGGCTCAGCTTCGTGGACCTGCCGTCGCCGAAGACGCCCGCGGGCCAGAAGACCGACACCCCGATCGGCACCGGTCCCTACCGGTTCGTCGAGCGCAACCAGGGCATCGACATCCAGCTCGGCCGGTTCGACAGCTACTGGGGCCATAAGCCCGACGTCGCCGAGGCCCGCTACGTCTTCCGCGCGGAGAGCTCGGTCCGCGCCGCCACGGCAGCCACCGGCGAGTCGGACATCGCCGTCGGGATCGCCCCGCAGGACGCCACGTCCGACGACCGCACCCGCCGCTACAGCGAGAACGCCGTCGTGTTCCTGCGGACCCAGACGAACAAGCCGCCGTTCGACGACGTACGAGTCCGGCAGGCCGTCGCGCACGCGATCAACAAGGACACCATCGTCGCGAAGCTGATGCCGGAGACCGGCAAGGTCACCGGCCAGATCGTCACCGACACCAACAACGGCTACGTGCCGGGCTTCACCGGGCCGTCCTACGACCCGGAACGCGCCCGGCAGCTCGTCGCGGCGGCCGCGGCCGACGGCGTGCCGGTGGACACCGAGATCGAACTGGTCACACGCCCGCTGTTCCCTGGCTCCGACGAGGTGGTGCAGGCGATCGCGGCGAACCTCGGCGACGTCGGCCTCCGGGTCCGCATCTCAACGCTCGAGACCGGGGCCTGGCTGAAGTTCCTCTACCCACCGTTCCCGCCGGAGCAGCAGGTCAACATCGTCGCGACCCTGCACGACAACATCGGGGGCGACGCGGCGTTCACCTTCCCCAAGTACATCGAGACCGACGGCTGCTGCTCCACCATCCGCGATCCCGTCGCGGACGACCTCATCAACCGCGCACTCAGCGCCGAGGGTGACGAACGGGCGCAACTGTTCCAGGACGCGGCCTCGACCACCTACGAGCGGGACGCTGCGCTGGTACCGGTGACCGAGCTGTTCAGCCTGGTGCGGCTGGCTCCCGGCATCGAGTACCGGCCGAACAACCTGACCGGCACCGAGCTGCGACTGGCGGAGGTCCACCGCGGTCCCGCATGACCCGGCGCCGGTCGGGCTACCGAGCGTCGGCGCACCGCGAGCCGCGCACCCGCCGACCACGACCGTGTGACACGGGATGTCAGGATACTGGAGCCGCGGAGCGGTCGGTCCCGACCGGACTACCGCCCGTCAAACCCCGACCAAGGAAGAACCATGAGCGAGGCTACAACAGGCGCCCCACGGGATCCTCGACCGGTGTCTCCCCTGCCGCGACGACAGATGCTCGCGGACGACGTGCGCGAGGCGATCCAAGCGATGATCATGGATCACGTGCTCGCCCCGAGGGAGCGGATCTCGATCGACGGTCTCGCCCGACAGCTCGCGGTCTCCCCCACACCGGTGCGTGAGGCCCTGGCCCGGCTCGAGACCGCAGGCCTCGTCGTCAAGGAGCCGTTGCGCGGCTATTACACCACCCCGCTGCTCACCCTCGACCAGCTCGACGACCTGTACCAGTTCCGGCTGCTCATCGAGCCGTGGGCCGCGCGCAAGGCTGCGGAGCGAGCTGATGACGAGGGCCGTGCCCGGCTTACCGACGAGCTGGACTCGGCCGACATACCCGACGCCGCCACCTACGAGGCCTACAAGGCCCTCGCCGCCCACGACGCGCGCTTCCACCTGCTCATCACCAGCCTCGCCGGCAGCGACCAGGTGCGGCAGGCGTTCGAGCGAACCCACTGCCACCTGCACATCTTCCGTCTCCACTACGACCGGGGCATCGGGCCGAAGACGCTTGCCGAACATCGCAGAATCACAGATGCCGTACTCGCCGGCGACAGCGAAGCCGCCGACCTCGCCATGCGTGAGCACCTCGAGCGCTCCTACCACCAGCGACTGCGCCCCAGCTACGACGAGGCTGCCCGCACCACGGAGGGGACTTCCACGGCCTGACCCGTCAGAGCCACCCACCATCGACGATCCAGGTTTGGTTCGTGCACATGCGGCTGTGACCCAGTCACGCAGCTGTCGCTCCGTCATCACCCAGCCGGGGATGATGCAGTTGACCCGGATCAGGTACGGACCGAGCTCCCGGGCAAGGGACCGGGTCAAGCCCTCGATGCCGGCCTTCGCAGTGGCGTAGGCCGTGACGCCGCCGAAGCCGGCGCGCCAGGTGATCGACCCCAGGTTGATGATCGAGCCACGCCGTTGCCGTCGCATTGTGGGTGCGACGGCGCGGACGGTCAGCAAGTGCGGCGTGAGGTTCACGCTGAGCTGCTCCTGCCAACGCTCGAAAGTCAGGTCTTCGAGCGGGATCCGCGCGTCGTCGGCCGCGTGTTCACGAGCACGTCGACGTCCTCAAGGTGGTCGAGCGAGGTCGCCATGGCGCTCTCGACCTGATCGGGAGGAGCCGGTGCCGGCAGCGAGTGCTGCCCTGGGTGAGCTGCCCGTCAAGTGCGTCGCGGGTGTCCAGGCGGACCCGGTCCCCCGGGCGCCGCGCAGCACCGGGCCGATCCCGGGATGCCAGCGGTTGTGGAACGGCCCCGCGGGGCCGGCGCGCCCGCCCAGGTCGTCAGACACGTGGTCGGCCATCGTGGGTCTCCTCGCGGTGTGGGCGGCGGTACGGGGTGGACGTGACCCGGGCGCGTCAGGACCAGAAGGTCTCCTCCTCGGGGGTGCGGCGCTCGCCGAACGCCGCCGCGACCTCGTGGGCCTCGGCCGTGGTCAGGTAGAGGGTGAGCAGCTGGTCGTGCGCGAGGCGGGCCTGCCCCGACACGCCGTTGTGGCGGGCGGAGAACGCCGCCTTCAGCCCGCCGATCGCGAGCGGGCTGCGGGTCGAGATCTCCCGGGCGAGGGCCACGGCGCGGTCGAGCAGCTCGGCGGCGGGCACCACCTCATTGACCAGCCCGAAGCTCCGCGCCTCCGCCGCGGTGTACTTGCGGTTGAGGTACCACATCTCCTTGGCGCGCTTGCGGCCGATCGTATCCTCCAGGTACGCGGTGCCGTACCCGGCGTCGAAGCTGCCGACCATCGGACCGACCTGGCGGAACACCGCGGTGTCGGCGGCGACAGTCAGGTCGCAGACGGTGTGCAGGACGTTGCCGCCGCCAACCGCGTACCCGTTGACCGCCGCGATGACGGGCTTCGATGTCGTGTCAATGATCTGGTACAGGTCGACCATCGGCAGGACGGCAGAGTAGTCGAGCGACGCGAGCTCGTCGTGCTCGCCGCCGATGCAGAAGAACTTCGTGCCGGCACCGGTGAGCACCGCGGCACGCAGGGACCTGTCGGTGCGGAAGTCCTGGAGGGCCGCGATGAGCTCGTGCGCAGTCTCGGAACGGATCTTGTTGCCGGCCTCGGGACGGTTGATCGTGATCGTGCGTACCGGGCCGTCGGTCGCGGTGAGGATGTCGGGGTAGCTCACGGCACCGCCACCTCCGCGGTCTCGCCCGCCGGCGCCCGACGCGGAAGCCGCGCCCGCTCTTGCGGCCCAGGTAGCCCGCGGCCACCATCTGCCCCAGCAGGGGCGGCGGAGCGAACTGCGGGTCGAGCGTCGCCCGGTAGGCGCTGGTCGTCGCGTGGTGGTGGGTGTCAAGGCCGATCAGGTCGAGCAGCTCCAGCGGGCCCATCCGGTAGCCGAGCCCCAGGCGCAGTGCGGTGTCGATGCCCTCGGCGGACGCCAGGCCGGCGTCGAGCTCGGCGACGACGTCGTTGAGGTAGGGCATCAGCAGCTTGTTGACCAGGAATCCGGGCCGGTCCTTGACCGGCACCGCGACCTTGCCGATGCGCTCGACGAACGCCGTGAGCGCCGCGGTGACGGCGGGGTCGGTCTGCAGCGCGGCGACGACCTCGACCAGGGGCATGAGCGGCGCGGGGTTGAAGAAGTGCAGCCCGGCCACGCGGTGCGGGCCCGGCACGGCGGCGGCCAGGTCGGTCACCGACAGCGCCGAGGTGTTCGTCGCGACGACCGCGTCGGCGGCGACGAGCGCGCCGACCGCCGCGAGCAGCTCCCGCTTCACCTCCGCCCACTCGACGACGGCCTCGATCACCAGGTCGGCGGTCGCGAGGTCCGCGACGTCGGTGGTGCCGGTGATCCGGCCCAGCGTCGCTCGCGCTGCTCGGGCGTGACCTTGCCGCGGCGCACCCCCTCGGCGAGGAAGTCGGCGATCGCCCCGACGCCGGCCGCGAGCCGGTCCTCGCCGGTCTCCAGCACGACGACCGGGATCCCGGCCTGGGCGATCACCTGGGCGATCCCGCGGCCCATCAGGCCGAGGCCGAGCACGGCGACGGACCGGAAGTCGGATCGGGGTTCTCTGACGTGGGTGGACATGTCCGTCCTCCGGGATGTGGGTGGGTCATGAGCCGAACAGCGCGGTGTCGCCGTAGTCGTAGAAGCCGCGCCCGGTCTTGCGTCCCAGGTCGCCGGCGGCGACCATCCGCTCGACCAGCGGGGGCGGGGCGAACCGGGGGTCGCGCAGCTGCTCGTAGAGCCGGGACGCGACCTGGTGGTGGATGTCCAGCCCGACGATGTCCAGCAGCCGGAACGGGCCCATCGGGTGCCCGAGCGCCCCGGTGACGGCGGCGTCGATCGACTGGACCGTTCCGGCGCCGGACTCCAGGGCCCGGATGCAGTTGTTCTCCCACGGGATGAGGAAGCGGTTCACGATGAACCCGGGGCGGTCCTTCGTCAGGACGGTCGTCTTGCCGGCCAGCGCGAGGAACTCGCGGGTGCGCCGCAGCGCGTCCTCGGAGGTCCGCGGACCCACCGCGACCTCGACCAGGTCCATCATCGGCGCGGGGTTGCAGTAGTGGGTGCCGACCACGCGCTCCGGGTGCCGCGAACCGGACGCGATCGCCGTGACCGAGAGCGTGGACGTGTTGGTGTGGATCAGGGCGGTGGGGGCGACGACGTCGTCGAGGCGGCCGAGCAGCTCGTGCTTGACCGCGAGGTCCTCGAACACGGCCTCGACGGCGACGTCGGCCCCGGCGAGGTCGGCGAGGTCGGCGGTGGCGGTGAGGTTCTCGACGGCGCTCTCGACCAGCGCGGCGGGCAGCTTGCCGAGCTCGCCGCTCTTCGTGAGGAAGCGGCGGGCCGTGGCGAGCCCGGCCGCGGCGCGGTCGGCGTCCACGTCGTAGATCGTGGTCGGCAGGCCGGCCCGCGCGGCGACCACGGCGATGCCCGATCCCATCGTGCCTGCGCCGACGACCGCGACCCGCTCGACCGTCGCGGGCGCGACGGTGCCGCCGTCGGTGGGAGATGTCCTGGTGGCCGTGCTCATCGCGGCTCCTCTGCTGGTGTTCGGTGGGGATGGGTGGTGCCGGTGGCGTCGGCGAGGTCGGCGAACCGGGGTGGGCGCCGGGCGCGGAAGGCGGCGATGCCCTCGGCCGCCTCGGTCCCGCCGGTCACCGCGCCGGCCAGTGCCGCCTCCAGGGTCAGGCCGGCCTCCAGCGGGCCGTCCGCGCCGATCGCGGTGAGGACGGCGCGCACGGCGGCGGGACCGCGGGCGGCGATCGTGTCGGCGACCTCGACCGCGGCGGAGACGACGTCCGCGGCGGTGCCCGGCACCGGCGGCAGCGGCGTGAGGCCGAGCTGGTGGGCGCGGTCGGCGTCCATGCGGGTGCCGGTCAGCATCAGGTGCGCGGCCGCCGAGCGGCCGACGAGCCGGGGCAGCCGCTGCGTGCCGCCGTAGCCCGGCATGAGCCCGAGGCCCGTCTCCGGCAGCGCCAGCGTCGCGCGCGCCGACAGCACGGGGAACGTGCAGCTCAGGACGAGCTCGAAGCCCCCGCCGAGGGCGTGCCCGTTGACCGCCGCGATCACGGGGACCGGGGCGGCCGCGATGCGCCGCAGGACCGCCTGGCCGCGGGCCAGCACCTCGGTGGCCTGCGCGACCGTGAGGTCCCTCAGCTCGTCGAGGTCCGCGCCCGCGCTGAACGCCTTCTCCCCCGCGCCGGTGATCACGACGCAGCGAACGGCGGGATCCGCGGCCGCCGCGGCGACGGCGGCGTCGAGCTCGTCGAGCAGCTGCCGGTTGAGGGCGTTGTGGGCGTGCGCCCGGTCGAGCATCAGCACCGCCACCGCGCCCCGGCGCTCGACGGCGACGAAATCGGGGGCGGGCCGGAGCGAGGTCCGGGCGCCGGTCACGACTGCACCGCCTCGGTGCCGGCGCGCAGCGAGTCCAGGTCCGGGAAGCGCTCGTTGCGCGGGTGCGACTGCGACCCGAGCCGGAACGGCGGGTGCACGGTGTGCAGCCGCCCGCCGGAGCCGGGCACCGGCATCAGGCGCCCCGGGCCCGCACCTGCGGGTCCTCGACCACCTCCGACAGGCTCTGCACCAGCGAGCACGGGATCGCGGCCGCCTGCAGTGCGTCGGTCCACTCCACGGCGGGCCGGCGGGCCAGCCGGACGCTGATCGCCGCGACGAGCTCCGGCCGGCGAGCCTGGCGGTCGGCGTTGGTGGCCAGACCGGGGTCGTCGGCGAGGGCGTCGAGCTCGACCACCGAGCAGAACCGCCGCCACATCGCGTCGTTCCCGATCGCCACGGCGATGTCCCGGTCGGCGGTGGGGAACGTCTGGTAGGTCGCGAGCACCGAGTCCGTCCCGCCGCTGGGTGCGGGTTCGGGGCCGCCGGCGAGGTAGGCGGCCAGGCGGGGCGCCATGAGGGCGAGGTCGACGTCGAGGAGCGAGACGTCGACCAGCTCCCCCTGCCCGGTCGTGCGCTGGCGGACCAGTGCCGCGGAGACCGCCAGCGCCGCGCACATGCCGGCGACGACGTCGGACAGCGCCGTGGACACCCGCTGCGGCGGACCACCGGCCGCCCCCGTCACCGACATCAGGCCGGAGCGGGCCTGGGCGATCAGGTCGTAACCGGCGAGACCGGCGTCGGGCCCGGTGAGGCCGAACCCGGAGAGCGCGCAGTAGACCAGCTTCGGGAACCGGCGCCGCACGGTCTCCGGGTCGAGCCCGAGCCCGGCGAGCTTCGTCGGGTTGAGGTTCTCCACGAGCACGTCCGCGCCCTCGAGCAGCCCGTCCAGCTCGGTCCGGCCCGGCTCGGTCCGCAGGTCCAGGACGATGCTGTCCTTGTTGCGGTTCGCCGAGGCGAACCACGCCGAGCCCCCGTCCACGAACGGCGGGCCCCAGCTCCGGGCATCGTCACCGTGGCCGGGGCGCTCGACCTTGATCACGCGGGCCCCGAGGTCCGCGAGGTACATCGCCGCGGTGGGTCCTGCGTAGGAGGTCGACATGTCGACCACCACGACCTCGGCGAGCGGATCGCCGCCGTCCCGGGCGCCGCTCACAGCGCACCGGAGTTGGGAGCCGGCATCGGCGACGGCGACGGCAGCCGCTCGTCGGACACCACGGGCGGGGGCGCGGACGGGTCGTCGGTCGGCGGGCGGTGCTCGACCACCCCGGACTCGACCAGGCGGTCGATGTCCTCCGGCGCCAGCCCGGCACAGCGCTCCAGCACCTCGCGCGTGTGCTGCCCCAGGCGGGGCGCCGCCTCCCCGACGACCGGCGGGGTCTCGGAGAGCCGCAGCGCCGAGGTCACGACCGGCAGCGTCCCGAACATCGGGTGTTCGACCTCGGCGACCTGGTTCAGGTGCTGGACCTGGGGGTCCTTGAAGACGGCGTCCATGCGGTTGATCGGTGCCACCGGCGCACCCGTGCGGGACAGGACGTCCACCCAGTGCGCCGCCGACTCGGTCCGGGTGATCTCGCCGATCATCGGGATCAGGAGGTCGCGATGGACGATCCGGGCGTCGTTGGTGGTGAAGCGGGGGTCGGTCTTCCACTCGGGCCTGCCCAGCGCGTCGGCCAGTACCCGGAACAGCTTGTCGTTGGGCGAGCCGAGCAGGACGTGCCCGTCGCTGGTCGGGAACGCCTGGTAGGGGACGACATTGGCGTGGGCGGACCCCTGGGGTTCCGCGACGCTCCCGCCGATGAGGTACTGGCTGGCGGCGTTGATGAGCACCGCGAGCTCGGTGCTCAGCAGCGAGACGTCGACCCGCTGGCCCTGCCCGGTGACCGTGCGGTGGTGCAGCGCGCAGACCACGCCGAGGGCGGCGTGCAGCCCGGTCGCGACGTCGATCATCGCGACGCCGATCTTGACGGGCTCGCCGCCGGGCGTGCCGGTGATGCTCATCATCCCGCCGAGGGCGGAGATCATCAGGTCGTAGCCGGGCCGCTCCCGGTACGGCCCGTCCTGGCCGAACGCGGAGATCGCGCAGTAGATCAGCCCCGGGTTGAGCTCCCGGAGCCGCTCGTAGCCCAGGCCGAGCCGGTCCATGACCCCGGGCCGGAAGCTCTCGACCACCACGTCGGCGTCGCGGACCAGCGCGCGCGCCACCTCGGCGCCCTCCTCGCTCGCGAGGTCGAGGGCGACGCTGCGCTTGTTGCGGTTGAGCCCGAGGAAGTAGGTACTCACCTCCCCGAGGAACGGCGGCCCCCAGCTCCGGCTGTCGTCACCGACGCCCGGCCGCTCGATCTTGATCACCTCGGCGCCCATGTCGCCGAGCAGCATCGTCGAGTAGGGGCCCGCCACGACGCGGGAGAAGTCGATGACCCGCAGCCCCTTGAGTGCGGTCTTGTCGAACACTGGTTCCTCCTGATCAGCGGGCGAGTTCGCCGGTGGGGTCGACCACCCGGCGCAGCACGTCGAGCTCGTCGGGCGTCGGCCCGGCGGTGACGGGCCACGGCGGCGCAGTGGGCAGCGCGAAGCCGGTCCGGTCGATCACGGTCTCCGGGTCGACGCCCGGGTGGATGCTGCGCACGGTCATCGCGCCGTCGTCGAGGCCGAAGGTCACGAGCGGGGTGATGCAGCAGACGGGTCCGTCGGTGGTGATCCCGGCCCGGGCCCGGGAGTCCCCGCCGTCGAGGTGGCCGGCCGCGGTCAGGAACTCGACCCGGTCGACGAACGTGCGGCGGGTGTGGTGCGCCGAGAACAGGATGATCCGCCCGGAGACCACGGCGAACGAGGTGTTGGCCAGTCCCGGGCCACGGAAGCTCGGACGGCCGTCCCGGTACCCCGTGCCGTGCAGGTTGACGTTGCCGTGCCGGTCGAGCTGGACCCCGCCGTAGAACATCACCGAGAGCCGGCCGTTCTCCGACATCTCGAACAGGTCGTAGCCCGTGCCCACCGCCTCGGCGCCGGTCACCCAGCGGCCGTCGGAGGCGGACCGGTAGAGCCTGCCGGGCCGCGGGTTGACGACCCCGGACGGCAGGATCAGCGTCATGTCGGGCGCGTGCAGCTGCTGCGCCAGCAGGCAGGCCGCGACGGGGACCAGTGAGCTCGCCCCGGTGACAGCGAGGTCGTCGTTCCGGATCTCGCGCGCCATCACGACGGTCATCAGCTCGTCGGGGCTGTAGCTGATCCCGGAGCCGGGCCCGGCCTCCGCCGTGCCGGTCTGCGTCTCGACGCTCGTCATCGCACGCTCTCCTCGAGGCCGTCGATCCGCTGGGCACCGCCGACGGCGGCGAGGTAGTCGGGGCCCTCGGCGACGCCGAGGACCCGGGGCTCGAGGTACTCCGACCGCCACGTCTCCGCCGTCCGCCCGGCGTGGAGGTACGCGCGGAGCTGCTCCTCGTCGTGGACGTAGTGGCCCTGGCTCGCGCAGGGATGCGCGCCATAGGGCGCCTCGACGACCGCGTCGACCAGGTAGCCCGGCAGCACGGTCCGGTGGGGCGCGGACCGGATCTCGTCGTTGGTGACGATCCGGTCGACGGTCACCACCACCGTGCGGGACGCCTTCGCGAGCAGCGGGTCGCAGAACGGCGTGCCCAGGTTCCGGACGTTGCCGTACTCGTCGGCCTCCTGCGCGTGCAGCAGGCAGACGTCGGGGCGCATCGCCGGTGGTGCGGGCACCGGGCCCCGGCCGTCGACGTCGCGGGGCGCGGCCAGTGGCGAGGTCCGGGTCAGGTCGGTGCCGGCGATCGATGTGACGGGGTGGTGCGGCAGCGCCTCCAGCGTCGCCATCAGGCCGCCGAGCACGGTGGCCTCGTCGCAGTCGACGAGGTCGACCGTCCCCGTCTCGCCCGCGCGCCGGTGGTTGGGGGCGAGACCGAGGTGGTCGAACGACACGTGCGCGACGTAGGCGGTGCGGACGAGCCCGGAGCCGATGAGCAGGTCGACGGCGTAGCTGGACGGCGGGGCGGCGACGATCGTCAGCTCGCCCGGGCCCCGGCGCACCACCTCGCGCACGAGCGCCGAGGGGTTGTTCTGGAACCACAGGCCGCCGACCGCCACGAACGACCCCGGCGTCACGAGGGCCGCCGCCTCGGACAGCGACACGAGCTTCGACGTGCGCCGGGCCGCGGCGTCCGGTGGACGGGAGGGGGAACGGGTCACCGATGACCTCCAAGCCATTATCTGGTCGATAGCGCCACATTATGGTTGCTAGCGATGACAGTCAAGCGGCCCGGGTTCAACGGGAGCCTTGACAATCGCCGCCCGCGCCCGCACCCTTCCGATCCATAATGTGGTCGGTTTTGCCGATCTAGAGCCATTATATGGCTCGTCCACAATCGGACGGCCCGCGCAGAGCAGCGAGGAGAGCCCCATGAGCGTCAGCGACGACCCGGCCCGCACCAGACCGTCCGACCTGGTAGCGGCGGCGACGCGGGACCTCCGCCCGGCACCGGCGGCGGCCGGTCGACGCGCCGGATCGTCATCTCGGCCGCGGTCGGCAACTTCGCGGAGTGGTACGACTTCGCGGTCTACGGCGTGGTCGCCTCGGTCATGGCGACCCAGTTCTTCCCCAACGAGGACCCGACGGTCGGCCTGATCGGCGCCTACGCGATCTTCGCGATCACGTACGTGAGCCGGCCGCTGGGCGGGCTCTTCGCCGGCTGGCTGGGCGACACCCTCGGCCGCCGCCGCGCGCTGTCGTTCACGATCCTGCTGATGTGCGCGGGGACCGCGCTGATCGGAGCCCTGCCCGGGTACGCGGCGATCGGCGTGGGGGCACCGATCCTGCTCACCCTCTGTCGGCTCCTGCAGGGCCTGGGCACGGGCGGCGAGTACAGCTCGGCCATCAGCTTCGTCTACGAGCACAGCGCGCCGCGCGACCGCGCCGTGCGGGTCAGCTACCTGGTCACCACGACCTTCGTCGGCATCTCCGCGGCGGTCCTCGCGGCCGGCCTGCTCTCGACCGTGCTCGGTGAGGCCGCCTTCGAGGCGTGGGGCTGGCGCCTGCTCTTCCTGCTCGCGGCCCCGCTGGGCCTCGCGGGGGTCTACCTGCGGAAGCGGGTCGCCGAGACGCCCACGTTCGAGAAGGTCGCGCAGCAGCGCCAGGGCCAGGAGCACAAGGCGGCGCCGATCCGCGAGACCCTCCGCTCGCAGCTGCCCACCATGGTGCTGTTCTTCCTCGTCGTCTCCGCCTACGCGCTGATCACCCCGGTGCTGTCCTCCTACTTCATCACCTTCATGCAGCGCGAGGGCGGCCTGAGCAGCGGCCAGTCGTACTACATCTCGCTCGCGATCAACGTCGTCATGATCGCCGCGACGCTGCTCACCGGCCGTTTCATGGCGCGCTACGGGCTGCAGCGCACGTTCGTGCTCGGCGGGGTGTTCATCGCCGTACTCGCGGTCCCGTCGTTCGCCGTCGCCACCCAGGGCGTGGGCGGGGCGCTCCTCGGCGGCGCCCTGCTCTCCGCAGGCAAGGGCATCGTCGCCGTCGCCGGCGCGATGGCGATGTCGCACATGTTCCCCGCCCACGTCCGGGTCACCGCGGGCGCGCTGGCCTACAACGTCTGCACCATCGCGTTCGGGGCCGCCGGGCCCACGATCGGGATCTGGCTCAACGCGTCGACGGGGAGCAGCCTGACGTTCAGCGTCTACATCGCGGTCGTCGCCGTGATCTCGGCCGTGGCCGCCGTCCTGGGGCGGGCCCGGTTGCGGGCGCGGGACACCGAGCCCGTCGCCGGGCACTGACGGGAGGGGAGGTCGTGGGCCGGCACGTCGAGGTACTCCACGAGCGCTTCCCGATCCGGGGGGTGTTCCGCATCAGCCGGGGCGAAAAGACGGTCGCCGACGTCGTCCGCGTGGTCGTCGGCGACGACGGCGCGCGCGGGCGCGGCGAGTGCGTGCCCTACCCGAGGTACGGGCAGAGCGTGGACGGGGTGGTCGCCGAGATCGAGTCGGTCCGCCCGGCGCTGGAGGGCGGCGCAGGCGTGCACGACGTCCAGGACCTCCTTCCCGCAGGGCCAGCGCGCAACGCCGTCGAGTGCGCGCTGTGGGACCTCCAGGCGCGGACGGGCGGGTCGCGGGCGAGCGGGCTGCTCCCCGCGCACGCACCGCTCCGCCCGCTCGTCACCGCGTTCACGATCAGCCTCGACACCCCCGAGCGGATGGCCGCGGGCGCGGCCGCCGCCGCGAGCCGCGCGATGCCGCTGCTCAAGCTCAAGCTCGGGGGCGATGGCGACCTCGAGCGGGTCCGCGCGGTCCGGGTGGCGGCACCGCGGGCCCGGCTCATCGCCGACGCCAACGAGTCCTGGTCCCCGGAGCAGGTGGGCGCGTTCGCCCCGGTGCTCGCCGGGCTCGGCGTCGAGCTGCTCGAACAGCCCCTCCCCGCGGGCTTCGACGACGCGCTGGCCGGCTACGACGGTCCCCTGCCGCTGTCGGCGGACGAGTCCTGCCAGGACGCGGCGTCCGTCGCCGGTCTCGCGGACCGCTACGCCGCGGTGACCGTCAAGCTCGACAAGACGGGCGGGATCGTCGGGGCCGTGGCCACGCTCGCCGCCGCGCGCGACGCCGGGATGCGCACGATGCTGGGGTGCATGGTCGCCACCTCGCTGTCGATGGCACCGGGGCTCGTCCCGGCGCAGCTGGCCGAGTTCGTGCACCTCGACGGGCCGCTGCTGCTGGCACACGACCGGGAGCCCGGCCTGCCCTACGACGGGGCGCTGGTCGGCCCGTCGAACGAGGTCTGGGTCGCCTGAGGTTTGGACCGCCGGAGGCGGCTGTGGGCGGCAGTGCCGCCTCCCACAGCCGGTCACGACTCGTGGTGGCCGAGGGATGCCGAGATCCGGCGGGCCGCGTCGAGCGCGGCCCGGCACAGCTCGTCGATTCGGTCCTGCTCCACCGCGCGCACCTTCAGCACCGGGACGGTGACCGCGGCGACGACGCTCCCGGTGTGGTCACGGACCGGGGCACCGACTGCCCAGACGTCCTGAGCGGTCTCCTCGTCGTTCACGGCGAAGCCACGGTCCCGGACCCGAGCCAGACCGGCGACGAAGTCGTCCCGGGACGCGGCAGCGTGCGGACCCGGGGAGACCGGCCAGGCCTCCGGGGCGGGCAGCATCCCGTCGACCTCGTCCTCCGGCAGCCAGGCGAGCATGACCTTCCCCGACGCTCGCCCGTCCCAAGCCGGATGTCGGCTGCCGATCTCGCTGAAGATCTTGATGACCTTGCGGCTCTCCCGGCGGTCGATGAACACGATGTCCGGGCCGGACCGGACGCTCAGCTGCACGGCCTCGTCGACGCGGTCGCGCAGCTCGTCCATCGGCGCGGCGGCCGCCGAGATAAGGTCGTTGCCGGCGACCGCGACCGCCGCGAGCCGGACGATCTGGTAGTGCGGCGCGAACCGTCCCGTCTGCTGGTCCGAGCGCACGAAGCCGTGCTGTTCGAGGGCGTGCAGCAACCTGCGCACGGTGCTGGCAGCGAGACCCAGCTTGTCGCTGATCTCCGTGGCCGACAGCGACGGCTCCGTGATCGTGAAGGTCTCGAGCACGTCGAGCATCCGCTCGGCGGACCGTAGTGGTTGACCAGTCGCCTGCTTGGCCACCGCACTCCTCCAGCTCGACCGCGCCCGCCGCACCCGCGGCCGGACCAACTTGCACAAGGGGTGAACCCAGCTTCACCAGCGACATTATATGTCTACCGAAGCCGTAGTATGGCATCTGGGTTGGAGGAGGAGTCAGATGCAGGACTGCTCTCCAGGAGTATTCACGCCGACGGTCGCCACCGCCAGGGAGCCGTCCCGGCCGAGCGGCCAGCGACCCGGGTTCGCCGTCGTCGTCTGCGTTGTCGTGGTCTCCTCGGCGCCACGGCCACCGCGGGCGCTGACCGCTCCGCACCCCGCTGGATCTCGGGACGCGCGCCGCGGCGACGAGCGCTACGCCGGACGCGTCCGCACCGCCGCCTACGAGCTGGAGCGTGCCTGTCTGGAGGCGGACCTGGCCACCGGCACGGTCCTCGTCCCCGGCGTCCGCGCCCCGCGACTGGTGAGCAACGAGCTCGCCGGCCGGATGCGCCCGGGGTCGGTGCTGGTGGACATCTCGACCGACCAGGGTGCCTGCTCCGCCGACTCCCGGCCCGCCACCCACGCCGATCCGACCTACACGGTGCACGGGAGCGTCTTCTAAGCGTGGCCGACGTGTCCGGAGCGGTCCCGCGCACTTCCACCCACGCCCTGGCCAACGCGACCCCGCCCAACGTCCTGCACCGGGCACAGCTCGGCTGGGAGGATGCGACGGCCGCCGACCGCTCTCGCAGGGGGCTGTCCACGCACGAGGGCCGCCTCGTCAGCCGCGAGGTCGCGAACGACCTCGGTCTCCCCTACGGCGGAGTGACGGGGACGGCCGCCGCCTGAGGGAGCGCCGGGCCCGACCATCACGAGCGTCAGGCCAGCAGACAGGCGTCAGCCCTCGACGGGCGGGAGGGACGCCGCAGGCCCCAGGTCACCGCCGATCCAGCGCTGCGGGGTGAGACGCACGGTGACGAAGGTGTCGACCGGGCTCCGAGCCACGTAGTGATCGCGGTGCTCGGCCGGTAGGTACCGGTCGACGATGCGGTACAGCAGATCCCGGTCCGTCGGCGAGAAGGACACGGCACCCTCGGCCGCGGCATAGCGCATCGTCGGCGCGGACCGTTGCACCAGGACCGTCGCACGGCGCGATGCGCGCAGCAGCGCGACCTTGCGCGACGCCTCCTCCGTGGTCATGAGCAGATCGCCACTCGCCGTGTCGTGCAGGAACCACAGCGGCACGGACAGCGGCCCCCGGCTCTCCCCCGCGGCGACGGACAGCACCGCCGACAGCGGCTCGGCCAGCAGCTCGGCGCGGTCGTTCTCGGTCAAGGCCATCATGTCTCCCTCGTGGTTCCTCGTCCGGCGTTCCCCACGGGGTCCCGTGGCCGCATCAGAAAGTCCTCCTCGCGGTACTCCCCCGGGCGCCGGCCCGGGCCGGCCTGCTCGTTCGCTCGCAGCTCTACGCGCCTGATCTTGCCGCTGATCGTCTTGGGCAGGTCGGCGAACTCCAGGCGGCGGACGCGCTTGTACCCGGCGAGGTGCACCCGGCCGTGGGCCAGGATGTCGCCGGCGAGCTCCCGGCTCGGCTCGTGCCCGGGAGCGAGCGTCACGTACGCCTTCGGCACCGCGAGGCGCACCTCGTCCGGCGCCGGGACCACGGCGGCCTCCGCCACCGCCGGGTGCTCGATCAGCACGCTCTCCAGCTCGAAAGGGCTGACGCGGTAGTCGCTGGCCTTGAACACGTCTCGGCGCGGCCGACGTAGGTGATGTAGCCGTCCGACGACCGGGCCGCCACGTCCCCGGTGTGGTAGCGGCGGCCGCCCTCGAAGACCTCGGCGTTGCGCTCGGCGTCGCGTGGTAGCCGGTCATGACGCCAACCGGCCGCTCCGGCCGGAGCACCACGCAAATCTCGCCCTCGTCACCGGGCTCGCCCGACACCAGGTCGACGAGGTCGATCTCGAACCCGGGCATCGGCCGGCCCATGGAACCGGCGATGATCGGCTGCCCCGGCGGGTTGCCGATCTGCAGCGACGTCTCGGTCTGCCCGAACCCGTCGCGGATCGTCAGGTTCCACGCCCTCCGGACGACCTCGATGACCTCGGGGTTGAGCGGCTCGCCGGCGCCGACGAGCTCGCGGAGCGACAGCCGGTCGCGCCACGCCGCGAGGTCCTGCTGGACGAGCATCCGCCACACGGTGGGCGGCGCGCAGAACGTCGTCACCCGCTCCGACTCAAGGACCTGCAGCAACGCGGCCGCGTCGAACCGCTCGTAGGCGAAGACGCAGATCGTCGCGCCGCGATCCACGGGGCGAACACGCACGACCACGCGTGCTTCGCCCAGCCAGGGCTGGAGATGTTGAGGTGGACGTCGCCGGGCTGGAGGCCGATCCAGTACATCGTGGACAGGTGCCCGATCGGGTAGCTCGCGTGCGTGTGCTCCACCAGCTTCGGCAGCGCGGTCGTGCCCGAGGTGAAGTACAGCAGCAGGGGGTCGTCCGCGTTCGTCGGGCCGTCCGGCATGAAGGGTTCATCGGTCGTCCGGCCCTCGTCGTAGGGCAGCCAGCCGGGCACCGGCGCACCGACCGCGACCCGCACGTACGAGCCCGGGACGGACGCGAACCGCTCCGCCAGTTCCGAGCGGGCGACGACGGCGCCCACCCGGCCGCGGTCGACCCGGTCGCGCAGGTCCGCCTCGGCCAGCAACGTCGTCGCCGGGATCATGACGGCGCCCAGCTTCATCGCCGCGAGCACGGTCTCCCACAGCTCGACCTGGTTGCCGAGCAGGACGAGCACCCGCATGCCCCGGGTAACGCCCGCCCGGCGCAGTCGGGCGGCCACCTGGTCCGACCGGGCGGAGAGCTCGGCGAAGGTGCGGCTCTCCGACCCGCCGGACCCGACGAGGCGCAGCGCGACCGCGTCCGGCGTCTCCGTGGCCAGCACCGCGTCGAACCAGTCGAGGGCGAAGTTGAACCGCTCCGGCCGGGGCCAGGCGAACGCGAGCCGGGCCTTGTCGTAGTCGGTGCGGTGCTCGAGCAGCAGGTCCCGAGCGGCGCGGAAGGTGTCTGTGGGTGATGCCATGGCCACTCCTGAGAAGAACGTCCGGACGTCAGGCGTAGGTGAAGAAGCCCCGCCCGCTCTTCCGGCCCAGCCGGCCGGCCGCGACCATCTGCGCGAGCATCGGCGAGGGCGCGTAGAGCGGTTCCTTGAACTCCGCGTACATCGACTCCGCCACGGCGGCGGTGGTGTCGAGGCCGATGAGGTCGATCAGCCCCAGCGGGCCCATCGGATGGCCGCAGCCGAGCACCATCCCGGTGTCGATGTCCTCGGCCGAGGCGAAGCCCGACTCGAGCATCCGGACGGCCGAGAGCAGGTAGGGCACGAGGAGCGCGTTCACCACGAAACCGGCGCGGTCCGGGGAGCGGATCGTCGTCTTGCCCAGCAGGTCCGCGGCGAACTCGACCGCGCGCCGCTCGGCCGCCGGGCCGGAGACCAGCGTGGGAACGATCTCCACGAGGGCCATCACCGGGACGGGGTTGAAGAAGTGCACGCCGACCACGTTCTGCGGGCGCGAGGTGGCCATGGCGAGCTTGATGATCGGGATCGCCGAGGTGTTCGACACGAGCAGCGCGTCCGGGTCCTCCACGACGGCATCAAGCCGGGCGAAGACGTCGATCTTGAGCGCCTCGTTCTCGGCGACCGCCTCGACGACGAGCGTGCGGTCGGCCAGGCTCTCCACCCGGTCGCTGAACCTGATCGCCCCGAGCAGACGCTCCGCGCCGGGCCGGTCGAGGGCGCCGCCCCGCAAGGCCCGGTCGAGCGAGCGGGACACCGCCGCGCGGGCCCGGTCCACGCCGGCCGCGTCCTGCTCGACGAGCACAACGGCGAGGCCGTGGCGGGCGCAGACCTCGGCGATCCCCGACCCATCAGCCCGCCGCCGAGGATGCCGACGGCCTCGGGGATCCCGCTCTCAGATGACGAGGTCATCGCTGTCCACTCCCACCACGCGGTCGCCGCTGAACACGCGGACGGACTCGGCCGGCCCGTGCCCGCCGATGCCCGACCCGCCCCAGAACCCCTGCGCGGAGCCGTCGCCGAGGTCGGCGAGATGCGCTCCGTTGATCCGGACCTCGCCGCAGGCGACGCGCTCGCCGATCCGCAGGGCGTGGTCGAGATCCGTGCCGTAGACGTAGGCGTCGAGCCCGGAGGGGTGCGCGTTCGCGAGCCGGAGCGCGTCGTCGTCGGAGTCCACGGCGTGGACGGACACGGCAGGCCCGAAGAGCTCGTCGGTGGCGTCCCCCGGGTCGGCGCCCACGGCGAGTTCCGGGGCCAGGAAGCAGCCGTCCCCGTCCGGGGCGGCGACGGGCCGCACGATCCCGGCGCCGCGGTCGCGGAGCTCCTCGATGCGGTCGCGCACCAGGTCGCGGTGCGCATGGTGCGCCAACGGACCGAGCGTGGTCCCGGCGTCGAGCGAGTGTCCGATCCGGACCTGCGCCAGCTCGGCGCCCAGCGCGTCGACGAGGTCGGCGGCGAGGTCGCGGTGGACGAGCACCTTGCCCGGGCCCTCGCACCACTGCCCGTTGAGCAGGATCATCCCCCGCGCCAGCGACGCCGCCGTCGCGGGTACGTCGGCGTCGCGCAGCACGAGAACGGGGTTGTTGCCGCCCAGTTCGAGCTGCAGCAGCGTGAAGTGCTCGGCGGCGGCGCGGGCGATGCTGCGGCCGGCGGCCTGTCCTCCGGTGAAGCACACGACCTTCACCCGGGGGTCGCCGGTGAGGGCCGCGCCGACGTCCCCGGCACCGTGCAGGACCTGGAACGCCGCGGCCGGCAGGCCGGCGCCCTCGATCACCCCGGCGACCGCCTCGGCCAGCGGCCGGGCCGTGGCGGCGGCGTACTCCGACGGCTTGAACAGCACGGGGCAGCCGGCCGCGAGCGCGCTCGCGACCTTGCTCGCGGCGATGAACGACGGCGCGTTCCACGGCGTGAGCACCGCCGCGGGCCCCCAGGGCAGCCGGAGCAGCCGCACGTCGCGCCCGCCGGCGGGCAGCCGAAGGGTTCGCGGGTTCGCGAGGCAGTCCTGCGCCGCGGCCCGGAACCGCGCCGGGATGAACCCCGCGACGATGCGGGTCGTCGCGATCGGTACGCCGCTGGTGAGGGAGTCGGTGACCGCGATCTCCTCGACCCGGTCGGCGAGCGCGTCGGCGACCCGATCGAGCAACGCCGCCCGCTCCGGCGAGGACACGTCCTGCCACGTCCCGTCGCGGTGCAGCGCGTCCGCAGCGGCGAGGGCGCGCTCCACGTCCGCCGGTGCGGTCGTCGCCATCGGGTGCACGGGCTCGCCGGTGTTCGGGTCGGTGTTCCACCGACCGGGGATCACCGGCGCGGGCCGCCACTGCCCCGCTATCAGCGTGCGCGGGGCGCCGAGGGTGGGGGCGCGAGAGGTGGGGCGCCGGGGGCGGACGTGGCGAGGGTGGGTGTGGGGAGGGTCGTCATCGCGGTGCTCCGTCCGTTCGCGCTGGCGGGTCGGCCTCGGCGTCGTGGGTCCGCGCGGGATCGCCGGTCCCGCGCAGCACGGGCTTGTCGACCTTCTCCGTCGGGGTGCGCGGCAGGGCGTCCACCAGCTGCACGTAGCGCGGCACCATGTACGACGGCATCACGGTGCGGCAGAACGCCACCAATGCCGCCGCCGTCGGGGCGGCCCCCTGCCGCGGCTCCACGAAGATCTTCACGTCCTCCTCGGTGAGCTCGCTGGGGACACCGACCGCGGCGCACCCGGCGACGTCCGGGTGCGTCTCGACCAGGCGCTCGACCTCGTGGGCCGAGATGTTCTCCCCGCGGCGGCGGATGGTGTCCGACAGCCGCGACCGGAAGGAGAGCCGGCCGTCGGCGGAGAGGGAGCCAAGGTCGCCCGTGCGCACCCAGCCGTCGGGGTGCAGGGCCGTCGCGGTCGCCTCCGGCATGCGGTGGTAGCCGCTCATGACCAGGCCGGGCACGCGGCCACGCACCCAGATCTCCCCGACCCCGCCGGGATCGTTCCGGACCCCGCGCTCGTCGACGGTGATCACCTCGTACTCGTCGATCACCCGCCCGCAGGACCCCTCGCGGTGCGGCTCGCCCAGCGGGTCGTAGACGGGCACTCCCGCATCGGTCAGGCCGTAGACCTCGACCAGCGGGAAGCCGAAGCGCGGCTCCCACTCGCGGTACCACTCCGGCATCGGGACACCCCAGGCGAGACGGACGCCGTGGCGCCGGTCGTCGGGCGAGGGCGGTCGCCGCAACAGGATCGTGAGGGTGGCGCCCATGAAGTTGAAGACCGTGGCGCCGAGGTCCCGCACCTCGGTCCAGAAGTTCGACGCGCTGAACCGCTCGCCCAGCGCCGCGGTGCAGCCGGCGGCGAGCGCCGCGGAGACGGTCAGGTTGGCCCCGTCGATGTGGAACAGCGGGAACGGCGTGTAGAGCACGTCGTCGGCGCGGATGCCGAGGTACTTCGCGTGCAGCCGGCCCTGGCTCGCCATGTAGCGGTGCGAGAGCGCGCACGGCTTCGAGCGGCCGGTGCTGCCGGAGGTGAACAGGAGGGTGGCGACGGCCAGGTCGTCGGCGACGTCCGCGATCGCCGCCGGGGGCCCCTCCCCGCAGCCGGGTCCGGCCCAGCGCGACACCTCGAACGGCGAGGGGACGGCCGGAGGCTCGCCACCGTGGACGATCACCCGCTTCAGGCCGGGCACGCGCGGCGCGACCTCGCGCACCCGGTCGAGGCAGGACGCCCCGGCCACGAGCGTCGACACCTGCGCGATGTCGAGGACGTGCGCGAGCTGGTCACCGATCAGCGCCGGGTTGACCGGGACGTGCAGCACGCCGTTGCAGGTCAGCGCGAACCAGGCGGCGACCTGGTCGATGCCGGTGCCCATCATCAGGCCGACGGCGTCACCCGGGCCGACACCGGCTCCGGCGAGCCGGTGCCAGGCCCGGTGGACCTCCGCCGCGAAGCCGGCGTAGGTCAGTTCGCCTGCGGTGGTCCGCAGGAACACCCGGTCGGGATGCTCGCGCAGGGAGCTCGCGAGCATCCCCGGGAGAGAGGACGGCCGCTCGGGGCCGGCGGGGTGGCCGCTCATCCGCGCTTCCGGTAGTCGCGCGGGACGACGACCGTCCCGCGGGCGCGGGTCGCGAGGAGCGGCTCCCCCAGCACCGTCGAGCACCCGTCCGGCCCCTCGGCCCGGCACAGGACGCGCAGCTCGAAGGCCACGCTCCGGCTGCGCGCGCCCGCCCCGGTGAGCCGCGCCTCGACCTCGACGACGTCCCCGCCTCGAACCGGCGCGAGGAACTCCACCGACGAGTAGCCTGCGAACAGGCCCTCGTGCCCGTCGTGGACGATCGAGAGGTGGGTCGCGGCGTCGCCGAACAGCGCCAGCCCGAACGCACCGTCGACCAGGTTCCCGCCGTAGTGCGCCTCGGCGTGCGGGACGTAGCGCCGGTGCACGACGCCGACCTCCCCCGGACCGCTCATCACGTCATCTCCAGGTACCGGTCGATCTCCCAGTCCGTGACCGCCTCCTGCCACTTCGCGAGTTCCCACCGGCGCGTGTGGAGGTAGTGCGCGACGAACTCGTCACCGAAGACGAGGCGGGCGCGCTTGGAGGCGTCGAACGCGGCGATGGCCTGCTCGAGCGACCGAGGCAGCGGCGGCGCGGCGGTGTCGGCGTAGCCGTCCCCGCGCAGGGCCGGAGCCGGGTCGAGCCCGTCGCGGATGCCCGCCAGCCCGGAGGCCAGAGTGCTCGCGAGGATCAGGTACGGGTTGACGTCCGCCCCCGGCACGCGCAGCTCCAGGCGGGCGCCGCGGTCGTCGTGGGTGATCAGACGCAACCCGGTGGTCCGGTTCTCGACGCCGACGTTGATCCGCGTCGGGGAGGACAGGTAGTCGCCGACCCGGCGGTAGGAGTTCACGAACGGCAGGGCGACCAGCGCCGTCTCCGGCAGGTCCCGCACCAGCCCGGCGGCGAACCGGAGCAGGTCGTCGGACGCGTTGTCCGGCCGGTCGGCGTCGAAGAAGACGTTGCGCTCGTCGTCCTTCCCCCACAGCGACACGTGCACGTGTCCGCTGGACCCCGGACCGGTCGCGCTCGGCCGGGCCATGAACGAGACGGTGAGCCCCTCACGGGCCGCCAGTGCCTTGAGGGCGTGCTTGGTCATGACGATGTCGTCGGCCACGCGCAGCGGGTCGCCGTGGTCGATGTTGATCTCGAACTGGCTCGCGCCCCACTCCGTGAGGGCACCCTCGACCGGGATGCCGTACTCCTGGAGCTGGCGCGACCAGCGCTCCATCAGGTCCATCCCGCGGTGCGGGTGGTATCCGTGGTTGCCCGCGAACACCGGGCTCGCCGCGACGGACATCGGGCTGTTGCGCGGCTCGGGCCTGCCCTCGAAGACGAAGAACTCCAGCTCCATGGCGACGTCGGGGGTGAAGCCTGCCGCGGTCGTCTCCTCGGAGATGCGGCGCAGCATGCCGCGCGGGCACAGGTGGACCGGCGCGCCGTCCCAGTCGACGTAGTCGCAGATGGCGGTGGCGACGCCGGCCTCCCACGGCAGCGGGCGCACGGTGTCCGGATCGATGCGCATGCGGATGTCCGGCCACCCCGTCTCCCAGCCGGTGTAGCTGCTCACGGGGTCGTACAGCTGGTCCTGCAGGTCGATCCCGAAGACGTAGTTGCACTGCGAGAGGCTGCCTCCGCCCACCTTCGCGGCGGTGAGCTGCTTGCTCCGCCAGAGGCCGTCGAGGTCGACGCCCCCGGCTCGGAGGGTGCGGATGCCCAGCTCGTCGAGCCGGATACCGAGATCGGTCGTTGCGCTCATCGGGCCGCTCCTGTCCTCGTTGCGGTGGGGGCCGTTCGGGTGGGGCTCGGGTCCTCGTCCGCGGGTGTCAGCCGGAAGCCGCGATAGCCGTGCGTCGCGACCTCGTCGCAGATCTCGCGGTAGTTCCCGACGCCGCCCGCGTAGGCGAGGAAGGACGCGGGCTTGCCCGGGATGTTGGCGCCGCGGTACCACGAGTCGGTCGTGGCGTAGAGCGTCTCGCCGACGACCTTGTCGACCAGGTCGACCCAGTCGTCCTGGGCACCGGGGTCGACGTCCACCCGGTCCACCCCGCACTCGCGGATGTGGACGAGGAGGTCGGTCACCCAGTCGACGTGCTGCTCGATGGACACCACGAAGTTGCTCAGCACGCCCGGGCTCTGCGGTCCGCCGATCATGTAGAAGTTCGGGAAGCCCGCGGTCATGAGCCCGAGGTAGGTCCGTGGCCCGCTCGCCCACTCGGTCGCCAGCGACCTGCCGGTGGAGGTCGTGATGCCGAGCTTCAGCAGCGATCCGGTGACGGCGTCGAAACCCGTCGCGAGGACCAGGACGTCGATCTCGACCTCACGGCTGCCCGTGCGGATGCTTCGGGCGGTCATGCCGACAATCGGCTCGTGCCGCAGCGACACCAGCTCGACGTTGCGCCGGTTGAACGTCTCGTAGTAGTCGGTGCCGAAGCAGGTGCGCTTGGCGCCGAAGGGGTGGTACCGCGGTTCGAGCAGGGCCGCCTTCCCCGGGTCGTTCACGACCTCGCGGACCTTGTCCCGCAGGAAGCGGGCCGCGGTCTCGTTGGCCTCGAGGTCCGTGAGCAGGTCGGCGAACTCGTCGCCGACGGAGGTGAAGCCGCTGACCAGGTAGGCCGCCTCGTACCGCCGGCGCCGCTCCTCCTCGGAGACGTCGAACGCGCGCTGCGTCGTGGGCCTATCGGGGAAGCCGCGCGTGGAGCGGCGGCACTCCTCCCGCACCGCGGGATAGTCGGTCTTGATCCGGGCCACGAACTCCGGATCGAGCGCGGCATTCCGGGCCGGCATGACGTAGTTGGGAGTGCGCTGGAACACCGTGAGCTCCTGGGCCACCTCGGCGATCAGCGGGATGCACTGCACCCCGGACGAGCCGGTCCCGATGACCGCGACGCGTTTGCCGGCGAACTCCTGCATCGGGAGGTCCCAGTTGCTCGTGGAGACCGTGGTCCCGGTGAACTCCTCGATGCCGGGCACGTCCGGCGTCTTCGCGGTGGACAGCAACCGACGGCCGAGACGAGGTGGCGGCCGCGCCGGACCTCACCCGAGTCGAGCTCGACCTGCCAGAGCCGCACGTCCTCGAGCCAGGTCGCGGCGACGACGCTCACGCCGAAGGTGAAGTGGCGCCGCAGGTCGAACCGGTCCGCGACGTGGTTCAGGTAGCGCAGGATCTCGGGCTGGGTCGCGAACCGCTCGCTCCACTCCCACTCCTGCTGCAGCTCCTCGGAGAAGGAGTACGAGTAGTAGATGCTCTCGATGTCGCAGCGGGCGCCGGGATACCTGTTCCAGTACCAGGTCCCGCCCACGCCCTCGGCCCGCTCGAAGCCCGCGACGGTGAAGCCGGCCCGGGTCGCCCGGTGGCTCACGTACAGACCGGCGAAACCGGCACCGATGCAGATGATGTCGACGACGTCGCGGCCGTCGTGGGTACTGGTCGTCATTGTCCGTCCACACCTTCCACTGGCCCGGGGTACGCGCACCGGCGTCGCCGGCCAGGAGATCTCGAGGGATTCGGGCGGGCTGCCCGACTACGCGTCCATGTCGACGACGACGCGCGTCGCCTTTCCGTGGCCCATGAGGTCGAACCCGTCGTTGATCCCCGCGAGCGGGACGACCTCCCCGACCATCTCGTCGAGGAGCAGCGCGCCGCGCCGGTAGAGGCGCGCGTACTCGGGCACGTCGGCGTGCATCCGGCTCGACCCCATGTAGGACCCGATGACGCGCTTCTCCTCGAAGAACAGCGCGTCGGCCGGTACCGCGACCGTCGTCCCGGACGGCGCGATCCCGACGACGGTCGCGGTACCACCGGGCCGCAGGAGCGCCACCGCCAGCTCGGCCGTCCGCCCGCTCCCGACGGCCTCGAAGCTGAACTCCACTCCGCCCGGCACGACGGCGTGAACGGCCGCGAGGACGTCGGGGACGCCGCCGTCGACCGTTGCGGTCGCGCCGTAGGACAGCGCGGCCTGCAGGCGGTCGGCGGACAGGTCGACCGCGACGATCTCCGAGGCCCCGGCGAGCCGCGCCCTGGATGACGGCCGATCCGACCCCGCCGCAGCCGACGACCGCGACGGTGCTGCCCGGCCGGACGCCCGCCCCGTGGAACACGGCGCCGACACCGGTCGCGACGCAGCAGCCGAGGAGGCAGCCGACCCGCGTGGGCACGTCGCCGGGCAGCGGCACGACGGCGTTCTCCCGCACGAGGACGTGCCGCGAGAACCCGCCGACGTCGGCGAGGCGCGCCACCGGCGTCCCGTCGGGCAGCGTGTACGCGGGCCGGGCCCGCCTGCGGACCTGCGCGGACCGGGAGCAGATGGTCGGCCGCCCGCCCTCGCAGTGCACGCAGCGCCCGCAGGAGGGGACCAGGCTCACCACGACCCGGTCGCCCGGCCGGAGCCCGGTGACGTCGGCGCCCATCCGCTCGACGACCCCGGCCACCTCGTGGCCGAGGACGGCCGGCAGCTCGACCTCCAGCGTCCCGCGCAGGTAGTGCAGATCGCTGTGGCACAGCCCGACGTGCGAGACCGCGACGAGGACCTCGTGCCGCTCCGGCTCGTCGACGACCAGTGGCCCCACCACGAGTGGCTCGCCCGGGGTGCGCAGCAGCGCGGCCTCGGTGAGGGTCACGGCGGTCACGCCCCATCCTGCAGCCCGACCGGCCGCGCGGTGGCGCGAGTGGCCTCGTCCACGAGCCACGCGAAGGCCGGGCCCGCGGTGACCTGCCACTCGGGGTGCCACTGCACCCCGAGCACCGGACGCCCCGGCAGCTCGACGACCTCGGCGACCCCGTCGTCCGTCCGCCCGGAGACCACCAGCTCCCCGCCGGGCTCGGCGACGGCCTGGTGGTGCCAGGAGTTCGTGACGACAGCGGCGCCGAACAGGGCCCGGGCCAGCGACCCCTCCGCCGTCCGCACGACGTGGCCGGCCGACCCGTCGTGCGGAGCCGCGGCCGGCGACACGTGCTCGACGCCGGTGCCGTCCAGGTGGGGCACGAGCGTCCCGCCGAGGGCGACGTTGAGCAGCTGCATCCCCCTGCAGACCCCGAGGACGGGAACCCCGGCAGCGACCGCGCCCCGGACGAGCGCGATCTCGTGGGCGTCCCGGTCGGGGTCGTAGGCGGTGAAGCTGGTGCGCGGGTCGCCGGAGAGTGCGTCGTCGACGTGCGCGTCGCCACCCCAGCGCCGCGGGTGGACGTCCTGTCCCCCGCTGAGCACGACGGCGTCCACCGCGCGCAGCACCTCGGGCGACGTCGCCTCGAACGGCAGGTACACGGGCACGCCACCGGCCGCGTCGATGCTGCGGGCGAAGTCCGTGAGGAAGGCGTCGAAGTCGGCGCCGGCGAAGCGCGGGTCGCGACCCGCGGCCAGCGAGCCGTGCGATCTCCGTCCCGTCACGCCGACGATCGGCCTGGGGCTCCTGGGCATTGCGGGCTCGACCCCCTCACGGATCAGCTCGACGGTCCGGGGGGTCACCCGAGCTTCATCGTCTCGGCGTCGGCGTCGCCGAACAGGGTGGATGGGTCCATCAGGCCCCGTCGACCTCGATGTAGCCCATGAACGGCTCGCTCGCCTGGTACCCGATCAGGCGCCGGATGTCCGGGTCCAGCGTCGCCGCGACCTCCGGCGGATAGGTCAGGTAGGCGTTCTCCTCCTGCCGGAGGAAGGCGAGGTCGAGCGTGACCGTGATGCCGGTCCGGGACGAGTCGGATCGGTTCTCGCCACCGCCGTGGTAGGTCGCGCCGATCCAGATGAGCGCCGATCCCGCCGTCATCTCCGTCGACACGGCCTCCTCCCGTTTCGGGGCCCGGTCGTCCGGCCACTTGTGGGAGCCGGGGACCACCAGGGTGCCGCCGTTCTCCGCGGTGAAGTCGGTGACGGCGAACATCGTCTGGACCCGGGCCTGCCGGTAGCCGACGGGGTGACGCCACAGCCACACCATGTCGTCACGGTGCAGCATCTGGGCCCCCTCGCCGGGGTAGATGTCGATCACCTGGGTCGCGCCGACCTGGATCCGGGGGGCGACCTCCAGGGGCTCCTCGCCGGTCCACACGGTGATCGGCGGGCACAGGTAGTGCTCGGCCGCCCCGCGGAACAGCGGCTGCCGGACGATCGCCGCGCCGTGGCGGGTGTGCTTGAACAGCCCGCCCAGCCGCCGCGTCCGCTTGCCCATGAAGTCCTCGTCGCCGAAGCCGTGGCCCTCGAGGATGGGACGCAGGTCCGCCTCGAGGCCGGCGGTCGTCTCCGCGTCGAGGAAGTCCCGGATGATCACGCCGCCGTCGCGGTCGATGACGGCGACGACCTCCTCCACGCTCGCCGTGGGTTCGAGGGTCGTGAGTCCCATCTGCAGCCTCCAGCAGCCGGTTGGGTCGGATCAACTGACTCGGTCAACTGACCAAGTCGTGTGACCGTAGCCACTTCTCGCCAGGAGCGTCAAGAGGGCGGCCATGAAGCGCTCCGATCGGCGGAACGCTCAACCGGGCGACTCGGACATTGCCGTTGCGATGCGCCGAAAGCCTTGACCCGAGCCTCCCACCAGTGCAAACTGCCCGGTCATCTGACCAAGTCGGTCATTTGATCGTCTCGTTGCCTTCTCGAAACGCGACACCTGATTCCCCCCCAGGAGGAGATCGCGCATGGCCGAGCTCGAAGCCGACGCCTTGTCGGCGACGCCCGTCGTCGTCCCGTCCAGCCCAGGCATCGCGGCAGCCGCCGACGAGGCCCGGGAGGTCCACCGCCGGGGCCTGTCCGGCCGGCTCCGCACCATCGACGTCATCGTCGCGGTCGTGGCGGCCTCGGGGCCGATCGCCGCCGTCGGCGGCTACATCCCCCTCATCATCGTCTACGGCAACGGATCCGGGGCGCCTGCCGCACTCGTCGCCGCAGCCCTGCTCCTCATCGTCTTCACCGCGGGGTACACGGCGATGACCCGCTACATGACCAACCCCGGGGCGCTCTACGCGTACGTGACGGCCGGGCTCGGCCGCCCGGCCGGTTTGGCGGCCTCATGCCTCGCGATCGTCACCTACGGGTCCTTCCTCGTCGGGGTCTACGCGTTCTTCGGCCTCATCACCGACGACCTCGTGCAGAACACCCTCGGCGGGCCGGCGCTCCCCTGGTGGATCTACGGCCTCGCCTGCTGGGTCGCCGTCTCGGTGCTGAGCTACCTGCAGATCGAACTGTCGGCGAAGGTCCTCATGGTGGCCCTGACCCTGGAGATCGCGATCATCGTGGTCTGGGACATCGCGACGATCAGCCAGGGCGGAGCGGCCGGCCTGGACCTCGGACCCTTCACCTGGGGCCAGTTCTCGCAGGGCTCGGTGGGGCTCGCGATGCTCTTCGCGATGGGCCTGTTCGTCGGGTTCGAGACGACCGCGATCTACCGCGAGGAGACGCGGAACCCGAACCGTGCCATTCCGCGGGCGACCTACTCGGCCGTCGTCCTGATGGGCGTCCTCTACGCCATCGCGGCCTGGGTGCTGGTCATGGCCGTCGGCACCGACCAGATCACGGCCGCCGCGACGGCGGACCCTGCCGGCCTGTTCAGCACGACCGTCGGGCAGTACGCTGGACGGATCGCCCAGGACGTGACGGCGGTCCTCCTGGTCACGTCCACTCTCGCCGGCCAGCTCTCCTGCCAGAACGTGCTCGCCCGCTACCTGTACTCGCTCGGGGTCGACGGGATCCTGCCCACCCGGTTCGGGCAGGCGCACGACCGGCACGGGTCGCCGCACCGCGCCGCCGTACTCGTGTCGGGTGTCGTCCTCGCGTTCCTCGCCGTCCTGGTCGCCGTCGGCGGCGATGCCGCCATGATCTATGCGCAGTTCGGCGGGCTGCTCTTCTACGGACTCCTGCTGATCATCACGCTCACCAGCCTCGCGATCCTCGTGTTCTTCCTTCGGAACCGGCACCTCGAGGCCGGGATCTGGGCGCGCTACCTGTCGCCGGGCATCGCACTGGTCGCCCTCTCCGTCATCTGCTACCTGGGGACGACGAACTTCACGATCCTCAGCGGCGGGAGCACCGCGATCGCCGTCACCTTCATCGCGGTCACGTGGGGCCTCGCCCTCGCAGGCGCCGGGTACGCGCTGGTCCTGCGCCGGGTCAGGCCGGACGTCTACCGGCGCATCGGCCGCAACTCCTAGCGACGGCCGCCGTGCCCCCCACGACCAGCACCGCTCCGACTGGGCCACTTGTTACGATCAGATGACCAAGTCAGATGCAGGAGAGGTCGTCATGCCACACATCCCGGTGGAGCAGCGCAAGGACGAATTCGTCGAGGCCGCCGTCGCCGTGATCGCCGAGCACGGCGTACGCGGCGCGACGACTCGGCGCATCGCCGAAGCCGCGGGGGCACCGCTCGCCTCGCTCCACTACTGCTTCACCCGCAAGGAGGACCTCTTCGTGGAGGTCTTCACCAGGATCGGCGTCCTCCTCGTCCCGGCCGATCCGGCCGGCCCGGTCGGGACGAGGTCCCCACGCACGGTGGGCTCGTTCCTGCTCAGCGGCATGGAATGGCTGCTGGCGAACGAGAACTACGCGATCGCACAGGTCGACCTGTACCTCTGGCTGTTGCGGACCGATTCGGACCAGGCGCCGAGGCCGTACGAGATCCTCGCGAACGCGTGGATCGAGCAGCTCGCGCAGGAACACGGCGAGCCCCGGGAGCTGTTCGAGGAGGCGGCCTGGATGGCCATCGCCGCGATGGACGGGCTCACCCTGCAGTGGTTCTACCAGCGTGACGACGAGCGGACGCGGCACTACGCACGCATCCAGGCGGACTGCGTCGACCGCCTCGTCGAGCAGCACCGGAAAGCCTGGTGCGAACGACGTGACCGCCGCGACCGGACGACTCGACCCGGACGCACTGGCGGTCGCCCGGTCGCTCCTGCGGATCCTCCCGCGGCCGTTCCACGAGCTCGGCGTCGCCGGCGCGCGGGCGGTCGCGGGCACCTCCGGCCGAGCGGCGAACCCGAACCGGTCCATGAGGTCCGGGACGGGGAGATCCCGGGACGGAACGGTCCGGTACCGATTCGCCTCTATCGGCCGGAAGCGTCGCGGAATTGCCGGTCGTCACGTATTTCCATGGCGGCGGATGGACCGTGGGATCGCTCGACGGCGTCGACGCGGTCTGCCGCGCGATTGCCAACCGCAGCGGTTGCGCGGTCGTCTCCGTCGATTACCGGCTGGCTCCGGAACACAAGTACCCGATCCCCTTGCACGACTGCGCCGACGTCGTCGCACACCTGGCGCGCCGCGGCGCGAGCTCGGCGTCGACGGCACCCGGATCGCCCTGGCCGGCGACAGCGCAGGCGGCAACCTCGCCGCAGCCGTGGCGTTGATGGCCCGCGACACCGTCCTGTGCGAGCTCGCGTGCCAGGTGCTCGTCTACCCGGCGACCGAGTTCTCCGTGGATCGCCCGTCCTGGCGTGAGCACGCGGACGGACCCCTCATCACCACTCCTGACGTGGTGTGGTTCTGGGGCAACTACCTGCGGGACGAAGGCGACCGCTGCGATCCGCTCGCCGTCCCGGCCGCCGCCGCATCGCTCGCCGGACTCCCCCGGACACTCGTCATCACCGCCGCGGTCGACCCCTTGCGCGACGGCGGCGAGGCGTTCGCGGCCCGGCTGCGCGCGGACGGGGTCGACGCGTCGGCCACGCGCTACGAGGGCGTCTTCCACGGGTTCTTCACCGAGATCGGGACGTTCCGGGCGACGGACGCGGCGGTCTCGGAAGCGGCGCGCTTCCTCCGCACCTCGCTTCTGCCGTAGCCCGTGCGGCGTTCCACCGCGCCGGAAATCAAATCCGACCGGTCGGGCGTTGACACCCGATGTGATCTGCGCCAAGCTGACAAGGTCGCTTGACCAAGTCGAGTGATCCGACGTTGTTCCGGTCTACCGCGACGTCTGCGCGTCAATTCCGAACGTCCCATTCATCACCGCAGCAACAGGTGGAGGAACGCCATGCAGTCGACAACCGCCGTGATCGGCGCCGGGCTCATGGGGTCGGCACTGGCCGAGGAGCTTCTCCGATCCGGCCGGCCCGCCGTGGTGTGGAACCGCACGCCCGAGAAGTGCGCCCCGCTGGCCGAGAAGGGGGCGACGGTCGCCGCATCCGCCGCCGAGGCGATCGTCGGGAGCAGCACGACGGTGATCTGCATCAGCAGCTCGGGCGACGTCCTCGACCTGGTGAAGGGTCTGCCCGAGGACCTCGACCTGTCCGGACGCTGCCTGGTGAACCTGTCCACCGGTGCCGCCGAGGAGGCCCGGTCGATCGGCGAGCTCGTGACCGCACGCGGCGGCGAGTACCTCGACGGCACGATCCTGGTCTACCCGGTCGACATCGGCACCCCCAACGCCGTCATCCAGTACGCCGGCGCGAACGCCGCGTGGACCGACACCAAGGACGTTCTGACCGCCCTCGCCCCCGAAGGCACGCTCTACCTCGGCGAGGACCTCGACCTGCCCGCCGTGCTCGACGTCGCGCTGACCGGCTCGACGCTGGGCGTCGGGCTGGCGTCCTTCATCGAGGGTGCCGCGTACGCGACGGCCCGTGGGGTCGACCTGGACACGGTGGTCGCCGGGGCGAGCCGCATCCTGCGGGTGCTGCAGAACGAGATCGTGAAGGCGGCGAAGGAGATCGCCGCCGGCGAATTCACCACCGACCAGGCCACGCTCGACGTCTGGCGCCACGGGATCGTCGAGTACCGCGACGCGATCGTCGGGCAGGGCCAGCCCGCCTTCGTCATGAACGGCGTACTCGCCGCGCTCGATCACGCCCGGGACCTCGGCTATGCCGAGCACGCCTTCACGGGCCAGTTCCCGGCGATCCACGGCGTCGCCGCCCCGGAAGCCGCTTCATGAGGCCCGGTTCCGGCGCCGTGCCGCCGCGGCCGGGGACCCGGCGGGATGACCACGATCCGGGCCGTACTGGTGGGGGTGGGCGCGATGAACGCGATCGTCGCCCACCTGCTTGCCGAGAAGGGCGTCGAGGTCGTCGGCGCGGTCGGGCGCAGCCCCGAGAAGGTGGGCCGCGACGCGGGCGAGGTCATGGGGCTGCCGCACCCGCTCGGCGTCGAGGTGGCCGCCGACGCAGGGAGGCTCTACGACTCCGTCCGGCCCGACATCGCCCTGGTCGCGACGTCGAGCTTCATGGCCGATCAGTACGACGTACTCGCGACATGTGCCCGCCACGGCGTCAACGCGATCACGATCGGCGAGGAGATGCTGTTCCCGTGGCACACGGCCCCCGAGCGCACCGGTGAGCTCGACGGCCTCGCCCGCGAGCACGGCGTCACGCTGGCGGGCGGCGGCTTCCAGGACTTCTTCCTGGTCAACCAGGTCGCCGGGCTGCTGGGAGCGGTGAACCGGTTCGACCGCCTCGTCGGCCGCGAGTCGTTCAACGTCGACGACTACGGCGCTGAGGTCGCACGCGACCAGCGGATCGGGACGACCCCGGACGACTTCGCGGAGTGGCAGACGTCGAGCACTCGCCCGCCCAGCTTCGCGTTGCCGATCCTCGCCGCGATCGCCTCGTCGGCGGGCCTCACCATCACGGCGAGCACGGTCGAGCTCCGCCCGGACATCGCGACCGTCCCGATCGAGTCCCGAAGCCTGGCGACCGTCGTCGAGCCGGGCCTGCTCATCGGGTTCACGACCGTCGACACGGTCACGACCGGCGAGGGGCCGATCCTGCAGATGGAGCTGTCGGGCCACATCTACCGGCCGGGCGAGACCGACCGGTGCGAGTGGGCCGTGCAGGGCGACCCGGACGTCCGGGTCGTCAACCCCGACGTCGACACGCTGCGCACGACCTGTACCCAGATGGTGAACCGGGTCGCGGACGTGATCAACGCCGCGCCGGGCTTCGTCACCCCGGCCGATCTGCCACCACTTCGCTACCGCCTCCGCCCGCTGAACGAGTACGTACTCGCCCGGACCTGACACCGGCCGTCGAATGCGGTGCACCTCGCTCCGCCGAGGGCCATCGTCGAAAGGAGCTGGACCCGTGTCCGGCAGACTCGAGGGCAAGGTCGCCTTCATCACCGGCGCCGCGCGCGGTCAGGGCCGCGCGCACGCCGTCGCCATGGCCGCCGAAGCGCCGACGTCGTCGACATCTGCGCGCAGATCGACGGGTCCCCTACGACCTCGCGACGCCGGACGACCTCGTCGAGACCCGGCGACTGGTGACCGAGCAAGGCGCCCGACTGCATCGCGGTCATCGGCGACGCGCGCAGCAGCACCGAGATGCGGGCCGATGCCACCCGCGCGGTGGCCGAGTTCGGTGGCATCGACGTCGCCGTGATCAATCACGGGATCGCCAAGGGAGCGACCTGGGACACCATCACCGACGAGGACTTCGACACCATGATCGAGGTCAACCTCGTCTCGGTGTGGCGGGCCGCCCGGGCGGTGATCCCACACCTCGTCACCCGGGGCGGCGGATCGCTCCTGCTCACCGCCTCGGCCGCCGGGCGCGGCCCCTTCCACCGGTTGCTGTCCTACGTCACGGCCAAGCACGGCGTCGTCGGGCTGGCCCGCGCGCTCGCCGTCGAACTGGGCCCGCACGACATTCGCGTCAACGCCCTCTGCCCGGGGAACGTGGCGACCGAGATGCTCCACAACCCGCATGTCCTCGACATGTACGCCGGCCATCCCGGCGGCACCGTCGACGAGGCCAGGTTCCCGGCGCAGGCGGCCAACCTGCTGCCCGTGCCGTGGTTCGGGCCGGAGGCCGTCGCGCACGCGGCGGTCTTCCTCGCCTCGGACGAGGGCCGCTACATCACCGGCACGGACTTCGCGATCGACGCGGGCGCGACCAACCAGCCGCCGGACATCCCGGCCGTCGCCGCGACCCGCCTCGGCGAGCTGCAGTACGAGATCGCCCGCCGGTCGGAGTGAGGCGCGGGCCGGTGGCGAGCACCACGGTCGGGTCAGCGACGGCCCGGCTCCCGCGGCAGCGAACCGACATCTCCCCGGTCCGGCGCGCAGCCCCCCGGCTGCTCGGGCTCGTCGGCGAGGGCACCTCGGAGATCCAGAAGACGATCATCAGCCGCGGCCTCTGACGAGCGGTCGGTGTGCTGACCGGGACGCTCCCGGCCATCGTGCGCTAAATTGCTCAGTACACTGAGCATTTGACGAGGAGGTCCCGTGGCTCACGTCCCACCACCCCACGCCACCCATGCCGAGACCGCGCGGTCGCGGATCGACCGGGTGCAGGTACGACTCGTGGACATGCCACTCGGCGCGGCCAGAGGAGGATCGGGCGCCACGCGCCTCGAGCTCGCCCATGTGACGGTGACGTCCTCGGACGGTGCGGTGGGCACCGGGTTCTCCTACGCGCTGGGCCCCGGCATGGAGGCCGCGGTCGCCCTGCTCGAAGCACTGCACGTCCCCGCTCTGCGCGGACTCGATCCGATCGACTGGGACCGCGTCTGGTACTCGATGGGCGAGCAGACCCATCGCCTCGGCACGGGCGTCCCGCTGCTGGCGACCTCCGCCGTGGACATCGCGATCTGGGACCTGCGGGCGGTTCAGGCAGGCCTCCCCCTGTTCCGGTTGCTGGGCGCCCAGCGCGAGCAGGTTCCGGTGTACGGCAGCGGCCGGGCGACGCACGCGATGTCGACCGAGCAGCTCGTCGAGGGGGCGCTCTCCTACCTCGCCGAGGGCTACCGGTCGGTGAAGCTGCGGGCGGGTGTCCACCCGCCCGCGACGGACCTCGCCCGGGTGGCAGCGGTCCGTGACGCCGTCGGCCCCGAGGTCGGAATCATGGTCGACGCGAACGAGCGCCTCGATCTCCCGTCGGCGCAGTGGCTCGCGCCGCGCCTGGCGGACCTCGGCGTCTCCTGGTTCGAGGAGCCGCTCCCGTCGCGGCACCTCGAGGCCTACCGCACGCTCGCCGCGGCAGGCGGGCCCCCGATCGCCGTCGGGGAGCACCTGCTGGGCGTCAGTTCCTACGTGCCGTTCACGACCGCTGCACCGGTGTGGATGCCGGATGCCCCGCTCGCGGGCGGGGTCTCGGAGTTCCTCCGGATCGCCGCGCTGGCCGAGGCGCACGGCACGACCGTCACCCCGCACTTCCTGCCCGAGCTCCACGTCCACCTCGTCGCCGCCGCACGGCCGGCGACGTGGCTCGAGCACTTCCCACTCCTCGACGACCTGCTGGGCGAGGTGCTCGCACCGGTCGACGGGATGGTGGCGCCTCCGGAGCGCCGGGACACGGGATGGTGTGGGACGCCGACGCCCTCCAGAGGTTCACCGTGCGGACCGTCGAGGCCACGGCAGCCGGCGCCTGACCGTCAGTCGATGTCGCTCGCCGTGCTGTCGACGACGATGTTGAGCAGCCGCACGAACTCGGCACGCTCCCGCTCGCTCAGTGCGTGGACGAGGTGCTCGCTCACCGCGTGCGCGGCAGGGACGGCCTCGCGGAGCGTCTCGACCCCCTGGTCGGTGAGGCGCAGGAGGTTGCGCCGCCCGTCGCCCGCGTCGCGCACGCACAGCAGCAGCCGACGGGCGGTGAGCCGGCGGACGATCTCGGCGGTCGTGGAGCGGTCCATGCCCGCCAGCTCTCCCAACATCCGCTGGTCGATCCCCGGCTTCTGCTCGAGGATGCTGAGCACCGCGAACTGCGCGGACGTGAGATCGCCGGGCACGGTGCGCGACCACGTCTCGCGATGCGCCTGCTGCAGCCTGCGCAGGAGGTGCCCGGGCGCGACCCGGAGCTCGAAGGGTTCCGCGACGGTGCCGGGCCCCGGCTCGGATCCGATGGCGCGTTCGATGGACACAACCACAGTCTAGGCGACCGGGACCCACCCAGCCCCTTGCGCCCGCCCGCCCGGCCTCCTATTCTCCGACAATACTCAGTACACGGAGCAACTCTTCTCATCGTTGATGCTCAGTGTACTGAGCATCTCTACGCGAAAGGGGTCACCGTTGACGACCGACGCACCGCACGACGCCTACTCGGCCATCCGCGAACTCGGGGCGGCACCGCTGTGGAGGTACTTCGGAGATCTTTTCCTCGCCGAGCCCCGAAGCGCCGCCGTGCCGTACCGGTGGGACTACTCGGCGCTGCGCCCGCACATGATGCACTTCGCCGGGGCGCTCTCCCTCGAGGAGGCCGAGCGGCGGGTCCTGATGCTGGTCAACCCGGGCATGCAGGAGCCGCCGGCGACCGTGAACACCCTCTACGCCGGCATTCAGATCATCATGCCCGGCGAGACCGCACAGGCCCATCGGCACACCGCGAACGCATTCCGCTTCATCATCGAGGGAAGCTCGGCCTACACGACGGTCAACGGCGAGCGGGTGCACATGAGCCCGGGCGACCTGCTGATGACGCCGGGCTGGCACTGGCACGACCACCAGCACGAGGGCACCGAACCGATGCTCTGGCTGGACGGGCTCGACTTCCCGTTGACGAACACCTTCGAGGCCGGATTCTTCGAACTGTTCGAGGACCGCACGCAGAAGGCACTCGTGCCCGACGACCTGTCGACCCGCCGGTTCATCCACGGCCGGCTCAACCCGGCCTGGGAACAGGCGACGGGCCCGTCCTCGCCGGTCGGGAACTACCCGTGGCACGAGACCGAGCGCGCCTTCGCCGCGATCGCCGACGACGCGCAGGGCAGCGACTCCGAGGGCATCGTGCTCGAGTACACCAACCTTGGACCGGCGGGCCCGTGCTGCCGACGACGGACTGCCGGGTCAGCCGGCTGCGGCCCCACTTCCACGGCCGCCCGCGCCGGACCACGGCCAGCACGATCGTGCACGTCGTGCGGGGTGAGGGCCGCATCGAGGTCGGCGAGCAGACGCTCGACTTCGCCACGAAGGACGTGCTCGCGATCCCCGGCTGGCAGCCCTACCGGTTCGTGAACGGCTCCGCGACGGACGACGCCGTGCTGTTCACCTACAGCAACCGCCCCACCCTGCGCGCACTCGGCCTGCTCCGCGACGAGCAGCCCGGGACGGAGGACTGACATGGCCACCGGGGACGCGGAGGCGATCGTCGTCGGCGGCGGCATCGGTGGCCTGGCCGCAGCACTCGCCGTGCAGCGCTCCGGCGCCTTCGGGCGCGTCCGGGTGCTGGAGCGGGCCGACGAGTTCAGCGAGGTGGGCGCGGGTCTCCAGCTGGGCCCGAACGCGATCCGCGCGCTGCGGGCGCTCGGGATCGACGAGGCGATCGACGACTACGCGTTCTACCCGCGCCGCCTCGTCATGATGAACGCGGTCACGGGCGACATGATCACCGCCGTGGACCTGGGCCAGGCTTCCGCGACCGGTTCGGCGCCCCGTACGTGGTCATGCACCGCAGCGACCTGCTCGCCCTGCTGCTCGACGAGGTCAAGCAGCAGGACGTCATCGAGCTGCGCAGCGGCGTCGCCGTCGAGTCGGTCCTGCGGACGGGCCCCCGTGCCGAACTGCGGGCCGCCGACGGCGAGGAGTTCGCCGCCGACCTGGTGATCGGCGCGGACGGCCTGCGTTCCGTGCTGCGCGAAGCCGTCGCGGGCCCCACCGCGACGGTGGGCACGCCGTACGTCGCCTACCGGGGGACGCTGCCCTTCGACCGGGTCGCCGCGCTCGCGGGCGGCGAGGACATGCTCCTGTGGGCCGGACCGCGGATGCACCTCGTGCAGTACCCGATCCGCCGCGGCGAGCTGTACAACCAGGTCGTCTGCTTCGCCAGCGACCGCTACGACCCCGAGCGCCCCGACGCCGGCTGGGGAACCTCCGACGAGCTCGACGAGCGGTTCACCGGCGCCTGCGACACCGTGCGTGCGGGAGCCGAGCTCATCGACCGCGGCCGCCGCTGGCAGATGATCGACCGCGAGCCGATCCCTCACTGGGTGCGGGACCGGGTCGCCTGGTCGGCGACGCCGCGCACCCGATGCTGCAGTACGTCGCCCAGGGCGCCTGCCAGGCCCTCGAGGACGCCGTGGCGCTCGAGACGGCGCTCGGCGGCACCATCACCGGCACTCCCGCGGACGTGGACGAGGCGCTGCGCGCTACGAAGGACGTCCGGGTCCCCGCGCGAGCCGCGTCCAGCGGACGGCCCACGCGTTCGGGGAGCTGATCCACCTCGGCGGGGTCGGCGCCGACCTCCGCGACCGCTACCTGTCCCCCCGCCCCCACGACGCCCACCCCGAGATGGAGTGGCTCTACCGCGGCACCTGATCCGGCACTGGCCCCAATGGAGGGATCATGTCCAGCGCAAGCCCCGCACTACCGTCCGTCCCCCGGACGTCGACCATCGCGCGGCCGGTGACCGCCCGCCAGGTCGCGTCGGCGAGCCTGGTGGGGACGACGATCGAGTACTACGACTTCTCGGTCTACAGCATGGCCGCCTCCCTCGCGCTCGGCCCGCTGTTCTTCCCGTCCGGCGACCCCACGCTGTCGTCGCTCGCCGCGTTCGCGACGTTCGCCGTCGCGTTCATCGCCCGGCCGATCGGCTCCGCCCTCTTCAGCACCATCGGCGACCGGGTCGGCCGCCGCCGCGCACTGCTCATCTGCTTGCTGATGATGGGCGGCGCGACCATCGCCATCGGCGTGCTGCCCACCTACGCGGCGGCCGGTGTGCTCGCGCCCGTCCTGCTGGTGGCGTGCCGGATCCTCCAGGGCCTGGCACTGGGCGGCGAGTGGGGCGGCGCGGTCCTGCTCGCCACCGAGCACGCGCCCCCCGGGCGCGGGCGATCTACGGCGCCTTCCCGCAGATCGGGCCGCCGCTCGGCTTCGTGCTGGCCGCGATCGTGTTCACCGCCACCACCTCGCTGGCCGGCAAGGAGGGCTTCCTCGCGTGGGGGTGGCGCGTGCCGTTCCTGCTCAGCGTCGTGATGGTCGCTGTCGGGCTGTGGGTGCGGCTGCGGGTGACCGAGTCACCCGTCTTCGACGAGGCCGTCGCGAAGCGGGAGCTGGTCAAGGCCCCCGTGGTGGCCGTGTTCCGCGAGTTCCCCGGCCGCATCGTCATCGGCACGGCGGCGGCGCTCGGCGGCTCGCCACCTGGTACCTGATCACCACCTTCAGCGTCTCCTACGGCTCGGCCGTGCAGGGCGTCTCACCGCAGGCGATGGTCCTCGTCGCGTGCGCCACCGCCGCGACGCACGGCATCCTCGTCTTCCCCGTCGCGCTCGTCGCCGAGCGCTTCGGCCGGCGGCTGCCGATGCTCATCGGGTCGGTCGGGCTCGCGGTGTTCGCCGTGCCCGCGTTCGCGCTGCTCGCGACCGGCGACGCGGTGCTCATCGGCCTCGGGTTCTGCCTCACGATGATCCCGTTCACGTTCGTCTTCGCCCCGGTCGGGCCGTGGCTCGCCGAGTTCTTCCCGACCCGCGTCCGCTACTGCGGCGCGTCCAGCGCCTTCATGATCGCCAGTGTCCTGGGTGGCGGGTTCGCGCCGCTCATCGGCACCGCGCTGGTCTCCGGCGGACGCCCGCCGCTGCTGCTGGGCCTCTACGCGGCCGCGCTCGCGCTGCTCGGCGCCGTCGCCCTGCTGTTCTCCCCCGAGACCAAGAACCGATCCCTCACCACGGCCGACTGACGGCCCCGACCCCGAGGAACGACACCATGCGACTTGCGACCTTCGCCGACGACCGGATCGGCGTCGTCGTGGACGACGCCCACCTCGTCGACGTCTCCGACCTCGTCCCGGCCGCCGAGGGCATCAGCCGGATGCGCCGGCTGCTCGCGGCGGGCCCCGCGCTGCTCACCGAGGCCGCGCGCCTGGCCGCAGGCGGGCCCCGGCTGCCGCTGGCCGAGGTCGAGCTGCAGGCCCCCCGTCCCGGACCCCAGCAAGATCCTCGCGGCTCCGGTGAACTACGTGGACCACCGCGAGGAGATGAAGCTCAAGGGCGACATCAACGCGCTCGGCTTCTTCCTCAAGGCCCCGAGCTCGCTCATCGGGCACGGCGGGACCGTCCGCCTCCCGTTCAACGACCGCCGGATTGACCACGAGGCCGAGTTCGCCCTCGTCATCGGGCGCACCGCGCGGAACGTCACTCCGGAACGGGCGCTCGACCACGTCGCGGGCTACACGGCGCTCATCGACGTCACCATGCGGGGCACCGAGGAACGGTCGATGCGCAAGTCCTACGAGACGTTCACCCCGCTCGGCCCGTGGATCGTCACGCCCGACGAGCTGGGCGACCCGGAGGCCGTCGGGTTCACGCTCTGGACCAACGACGAGGTCCGGCAGAAGGGCAACACCCGCGACCTGATCTGGAGCGCCGCACGCTTCGTCGCGTACGCGTCGAGCGTCACGCCCTGCTCCCCGGCGACGTCATCTCCACCGGCACCCCGGCAGGCGTCAGCCCGATCGTCGACGGCGACACCGTGACGATGGAGCTGGAGCGGGTCGGCCGGCTGTCGGTGACGGTCACCGCGGACGGCGCCGTCCCGTTCCCCTTCCCCGCCGACCGCTCCTGACCCCGGACCGAGGAGACGCGATGCCGACGACCCCGTCCAGCACCGGAACGGGAACGAGCACCCCGGCGTACCCCCGCAACGCCTGGTACGTCGCAGCCTGGGACCACGAGCTCGGGCGCAGGCTGCTGGCCCGCACGATCGCGGGCCGGCCACTGGCCCTCTACCGCACCGCGCAGGGCCGGGCCTCGCCCTCGACGACGCCTGCTGGCACCGGCTCGCGCCGCTGTCCCTCGGCACGCTCGTGGGCGCCGACGAGGTGCAGTGCCCCTACCACGGCATCCGCTTCGACGGCGACGGCCGGTGCACCTTCATGCCGGCCCAGGAGACGATCAACCCGAGCGCGTCGGTCCGGTCCTACCCGGTGGTCGAGCGGCACCGCTACGTCTGGGTGTGGCCGGGCGACCCGGACGCCGCGGACCCCGACCTCGTGCCGGACATGCACTGGAACGACGACCCGGAGTGGGCGGGCGACGGCGACACCCTCACCCTCGCCTGCGACCACCGGCTGGTGCTGGACAACCTGATGGACCTCACCCACGAGGAGTTCGTCCACAGCACGAGCATCGGCAGCGACGCCATCAGCACGTCGGGGTTCGAGTCCGGCCACTCCGACCGCACGGCGACCATCAGCCGCTGGATGCTCGACATCGAGCCGCCGCCGTTCTGGGTCACGAACCTCGGGCACCGCTTCCCCGACTACCGGGGCCGCGTCGACCGGTGGCAGATCATCACCTTCGAGGCGCCCTCGACCATCCGGATCGACGTCGGCGTCGCGAAGGCCGGCACGGGTGCGCCGCAGGGCGACCGGAGCCAGGGCGTCTCGTGCTACGTCCTCAACACCCTCACCCCGGCCGAGGACGGGACCTGCCACTACTTCTGGGCGTTCGTCCGCGACTACCACCTCCGTGACCAGCGCATCACGACCCTGCACCGGGAAGGCGTGCGGCGGGTGTTCGGAGAGGACGTCCGGATGCTCGAGGCGCAGCAGAAGGCGATGGACGCGAACCCCGACCACACCTTCTACAACCTCAACATCGACGCCGGAAGCATGTGGGTCCGGCGCATCCTCGACCGGATGGTCGCCGAGGAGACCCGCGCGCGGCCGGGCCGGCGGCGGTGCCGACGCGGGCCGCGGTCGGATGAGGGGGCAGCGGCAGACGTGGATCGAGGCGCGGGTCGCCGCGGTCGCCTGCGTCGCGACCGGCATCCGGCGCATCGAGCTCGAGCTGCCCGAGCCGGCCGCCGCCGACCCGGGTACCCACGTCGACGTCCGCGTGGAGATCGGCGGGCGGCCCGACGTGCGGTCCTACTCGGTGGTGGAGGCCGATCCGGCGCGGTGCACGCTCGCGCTCACCGTCCACCGCTCGCCGACCAGCCGCGGTGGCTCGGCATTCATGCACGGCCTGAGCCCCGGGGACGTCCTGCGGGTCACTCCCCCGCTGCAGGACTTCCCGCTCCGCCACACCGGCGGGCGCGTACTCCTGCTCGCCGGTGGCATCGGGATCACCCCGCTGCTGGGCATGGCCGACCGGCTGCGCCGCCGCGGCGCCGACTACCGCCTCGTGTACGCCGGGCGCCGCCGCGATGCCATGGCCTACCTGGAGCGGCTGTCCGGGGAGCACGGCGACCGCCTCGTCACGCACGTGGACGCCGAGCACGGCCGCCTCGACGTCGCCGCGCTGGTCGGCGGCTGCGGCGACGACACCACCCTCTACATGTGCGGGCCGATCCCGCTCATGCGGGCGGTGACGGAGGCCTGGGACGCGGCCGGGCACAACCCGGTCCGGCTCCGGTTCGAGACCTTCGGCGACGGCGGGCGGTCGCCGGAGGACCGGTTCGTCGTCCAGGTGCCCCGGCTGGGGATCGAGGTAGAGGTCCCGCCCGAGCGGTCACTGCTCGAGGCGCTCGAGTCCGCCGGCGCGAGATGATGTACGACTGCCGCAAGGGCGAGTGCGGGCTCTGCGAGGTGACGATCCTGGACGTCGACGGGGTAGTCGACCACCGCGACGTCTTCCTCAGCCGGCGCCAGCAGGCGAGCGGCAGGTCGCTGTGCACCTGCGTCAGCCGGGTCGTGCCGGCCGGGGGCGGCGCCGGGCGGGCCGCACGGGTCGCCGTCGACCTGCCCTGACCGACCTGCCTGGACCCGACCGGTCACGGCAGGTACCGCTCCAGGTCCGGGGCGAGCCGTTCGAGGTGCTCGCGCAGCGCCTCCTCGGCCTCGTCGAGGTCGAACCGCTTGAGCGCCTCGGCGATGCGGCGGTCGTGCGGGACCGCGATCTCGGCCCGGCCGGGGATGAGGCTGAACGACGTGACCCCGGTGCGCTGCTGGCGATCCCCCATCGAGCGGTAGAGGTCGGTCAGCTCCGTGTTGCCGACCGCGCTGACGATCGCGATGTGGAAGGCGCGGTCGCACGCGACCATCTCGGCATTGCCCGCCCCGGCCGTCAGCAGCTCCTGGTGCCGGTCGACCAGGGGGGAACAGGACATCCGCCGCCACCTCATTGCGGTGCGTGGTCTGGTCTGTGAATTCAGATACCAGATGATGGAGACGAGAGTGCCGGCCTCCTCGCACCACGAGGTCGTCTCGATGCCCGGGGCGATCCGGCGTCCCTCCCACGCGGTGCCTCACAATGGGTGGTGCCATTCTTAGCTGCCGCCGCAGACCATCGGAGGTTGCAGCCAGTACGACTCAAGTCCCACCACGGCCCACCACGAGGTCGTGGCCGCCCGCGTCGTGGATGGCCAGGAGGGCGCAGTCGGTCCAACAGCTGACCCTGTCGACGCCGCCGGGGTGCAGCGGGCCGCGCCCCTGCGGCTACAGCCGCGGCCACGCCGTCGAGAACCAGTGCGAGCCGATTCCGAACTCCCGCATCAGCGCAACGTCGTCGCGGCCGTCGGCGCGACCGGGTGCGGCCCCGGGGCGCGACCGAGGTCCTCGCCACGCCTGCCTGCCCGACCGTCTACGGAGCACAGAAACGCCCGGGTGGTCAATCCATCTCGAAGCCACCATCGACGTTCAACGCCTGCCCGGTGACGAACGACGCAAGGTCGCTTGCGAGGAACGCGACGACATCCGCGACCTCACGCGGCTCGCCGACCCGCTGCATCGGGGTGCGGGCCGCGATGTCGGTCAGGTACGCGTGCCCCGCGCCCGGACCGAACTCCCGGTCGCGTCTGCGACGATACCGGACCACATGTCGGTCAGAACCACGCCGGGACAGACCGCGTTGACCCGGACCGCAGGTGCGTAGGCGAGCGCCGCTGACTTCGTCAGGGACAGCAGGGCAGCCTTCGAGGCCGCGTAGTCGACAGCATTGGCCCGGCCCGAGCGGCCGGCGACCGACGACAACGTGACAATGCTGCCGGTGCCCGACGGCATGATCGGTGCGGCGCTGCGGATGGTGGTGAACACCCCGTCGAGATTGATCGTCATGGTCTTGCGCCACTGCTCGGAGGTGACGGTGTGCATCGGCTGCGTCCGCATGACCCCAACCGCGTTGACCAGCACGTCCAGATGTCCAGCTCCCACCGCGTGCACGGCACGAGTCGGGAGCAGTTCACAGTTGGCCATGTCGGAGAGGTCGATCGGCAATGCAGTGACCTCGCCCATCGGAGCGAGAGCCGCGACGGTCGACTCGAGTCGCTCACCTGGGAGGTCCGCGATCAACACAGCGGCGCCCGCCCGGGCTAACGCAGCGGCGCAGGCGCGGCCGAGGCCACCCGCGCCGCCGGTCACAAGAGCAAATCGGTTATGCAAATCGATCGCCACGCCGGATCTTCTGGGGACGGACGGGGTCATCACGCGAGCTCCGGGGACGATGAGGAGGTCACCAGGGGCTCAGGGTGCCAATCACCACCGATGCGCGCTGCCGCCAGAGCGTCGGCCGCCGCGGCACGCTCGAAGAGAGCATCCCGGGACGCGATGCCGAGGTCGCGGGCCCGCTGTGCAACGCCACCGATCATCGCGCCGCGGCGCTTCACGAACCGCCCGGCCACCATGACAATGTCCACCAGCCCCGGGTGCGCCGCATACACGACCTGGCCGATCGGGTTGTTCAGCGGCGACAGGGCGGGAGTGCAGGCGTCGAGGACGACGACGTCGGCCTGCTTGCCCGGTACGAGGCTGCCCACCTTGTCCTCGAGGCCGCACGCGCGGGCCCCGTCGATCGTGGCGAACGAGAGCACATCACGGGCGGTGAGCGTGACGGCAGAGCGATCGCTGGCCCCAGGCTGTTGATTGTCGATCGCCCGTTGGGTCGCGAGGGTGACGCGCATCGTCCCGAACATGTGGCCGCCGTTGGAGACGCACGTGTCGATCGAGAGGCTCGGGCGTACGCCGACCGCCATGAGCCGTCCCGTAGCCGGCCAGCCGTGGCCCATCTGCATCTCGATGTCCGGCGACAGCGATGCGGTCCCGCCGGTGTCGGCGATGATCTGCAGCTCATCGTCAGCCAGGGTGTTGCAGTGCACGTAGGTGACGTCGGAGCCGAGCACGCCGCGCTCGTGCATCCGCGCCACCGGCCGGCTGCGACCCCACTCCCCGTCGCCCACGTGCATCGTGACGAGCAAGCCCAGCTCGCGGGCCAGCGCGAGGTCGTGCACGGTGACGTCGAGCGTGGCGAACTGCGGGCCGCGCAGGGCCATCGCCATCGTGACCAGCTGGTCGTCGGAGGAGAAGTACTCGTCGCGCACGCGGCGGACGTCCTCGTCGTGCTTCACGGTGCTCGGCACCTGGTACATGTGCGCCCCGCCGCCGTGGGCGAAGACGGCGCGGATGCCCGAGTCGTGCAGCCCGGCGACGGCCCCGTCGCAGTGCTCGGCGGTGTTGACGTTGTGCGACCAGTCGAGCAGCGTCGTGATGCCGCTCTCCAGCGCCTCCACCGCGCCCAGCAGGTTGCCCGCGTAGGTGTCCTCGGGCCGGAACATGCCGCTGAGCCCCAGGTGCAGGCCGGTCATGTACTGGCCGAGCGTCCAGTCCGCCGCGATGCCCCGCAGCGGGGCCTGCCAGGTGTGCCGGTGGGTGTCGACGAAGCCGGGCATGACGATCTTCCCGGTCGCGTCGACGACCTCGGCGTCCACGTCGCCGAGGTCGGGACCCACGGCCTCGATGACCTGGCCGTTCACCAGGACGTCGCCGGTCGGGAGATCCCCGAGGGCCGGGTCCATCGTGATCACGGTGCCGTTCCTGAACAGCACCCGTTGCGCATCCACCAGTCCCACTCCTTCGTGTTCGTTCAGGTCTGTCCGCCGCAACGGGGTCTCACACGCCGACGACCCGGCCGCGCCGGCGCTGGAAGAGCCCGGCGATCCCGCGCCGGGCGAAGAGCGCGAAGACGATCAGCAGCACCCCGAGCACCACGCGGTTCGCCTCGGCCGGGATGTCGAGGCCCCACGCACCGAGGTCGACGATCGCGGTGCGCAGCCACTGCTCCAGCAGCACGACCACGGCCGCCCCGATGAGCGGCCCTCGCCACGTGCCCAGCCCGCCGATGACGCACACGAGCACGATGTCGAGGGAGAACGACACGTCGAAAGCGCCGTTCGGCTCCACATAGCCGGTCAGGAAGGCGTAGACGGCCCCGGCGGCCCCGGCGAGCGCCGCCCCGATGAGCAGCGCCCGCATCTTGACGCCCACCGTCCGCACGCCGAGCACGACCGCGGCGTCCTCGTCCTCGCGGATCGCGCGCAGCGCGTGGCCGAGCGTGGAGTGCTCGACGAGGAACGCGACGGCGGCGGCCAGCACCACGAGCCCCAGCAGCGCGTAGTAGAAGGTCGCGGCCAGCGCCCGCGGCCCGCCGGTGGTGTCGACGGTCGTGTAGAGGCCCTCGGCGCCGCCGAGCCACGGCGAGTTCCGCACCACGATCTGCGCGAGGAACGTCAGCACCAGCGTGAAGATCGCGAAGAAGTAGCCGCGCAGGCGTAGTGTCACGAGGCCGACGGGGACGGCGATCAGGGTCGCGACGACCACCGCGGGGACCAGCCCCGCCCACAGGCCCCAGCCGAGGGCGTTCAGCGCGGCCGCCGTGTAGACGCCCGCGCCGAAGAACACGGCCATGCCGAAGTTGAGGTAGCCGCCGGCCCCGCCCAGCAGGTTCCAGCCGAGCGCGACCACGGCGTACATCAGCACGGTCGTCGCCGTCGTGAGGCCGCCGAGCCCGAGGGCCTGCGGCATGAACAGGAGGCAGGCCAGCACGGCGACGGTGGCGGCCGGGCCGACCCACCGCGGCACCCGCCGCCCGGCCGCCGCCGAGGCGACGGCGGGGGCGAGCGCGGTGTCCTGCGGCAGGTCCTGCGAGATGTCACCGAGCGTCGTGTCGCGGGCCATCGTCACACCGTCCTCAACGTCGAACCGGCAAGACCCTCGCGGCGCACCAGCAGAACCACCGCCAGCAGCAGGTACAGGACGAGGTAGGTGTACTGGAAGGGCAGCAGCACGCCGACGAACGACTCGACGACGCCGACCGCCAGCCCGGCGAGCAGCGTGGTGACGACCGAACCGAAGCCGCCGATGATCACCACGAGGAACGCCCAGGCGAGCCACCGGATGTGCTCCTGCGGGCTGAACGGCGCGACCATCGCGAGCGCGGTGCCTCCGAAGGCCGCGAGCGCGGTGCCCGCGGCGAACACGTGCGCGCCAGCCGCGCCACGTCGATGCCGACCATTCCCGCGACATCGGGGTTCTGCGCGATCGCGCGGACCGCCGAGCCGGTGAGCGTGCGGGTCAGCAGCAGGTGCAGGCCCAGGACGAGCACGAGCGTGCCCGCCGCCGCCACCACCCGCCCGAGCGGCAGGTCCAGCGACCAGAACCGCAGCACGCCGTCCAGGTAGCCCAGCCGCACGCTGCGCGGGTCGGTGGCCCAGATCAGCACCGCCACGCTCTCGATCACGACCATCAGGCCGAACGTCGCGAGCAGGACCGTCGAGTCGTGCTCGCGGGCCAGCCGGGCGACCAGCCCGCGGTGCACGCCCAGCCCCACGACGTAGAACAGGACGACCACCGGCACGACCGAGAGCAGCGGGTCCAGGCCCGCAGAGTTCACCAGCTCCCAGTACACGAGCGCCGCCATCACCAGCACGGCGCTGTGCGCGACGTTGACGATCCGGAGCACGCCCATCACGAGGGTGAGCCCGAGGGCGAACCCGGCGTAGACGCACCCCAGGAGCACACCGTTGACCAGGGCCTGAGCCAGTTGTCCGGTCACCTCCGTCCCCCCTTCACAGGTTCAGCCACTGCGTGATCAGGTCGTCGAGACGACCGGTGAACTCGCCGCGCGGGCCGTCGAGATGGTTGCGGCCGTAGGCGAGGGTGTAGACGTGGTCGGCCAGGTCGACCGCCGCCGCCACGTTCTGGTCGACGAGCAGGATCGTGCGGCCCTCGTCCTCCTTCAGCCGGACGATCTCGTCGTAGACCACGTCGACGACGACCGGCGCGAGCCCGACCGACGGCTCGTCGATCAGCACGACCGCCGGGTCGAGCATCAGCGTCCGGCCGAACTCCAGCAGCCGGGCCTGCCCGCCTGACAGCGACCCGGCCGGACGGTCCCGCATCGGCCACAGCCGCGGGTAGCGCTCGTAGACCCCCGCGACGGCCGCGTCGAGCTTCTTCCGGTCGCGACGCAGCGCCCAGGCGCCGAGCCGGAGGTTCTCGTGCACGCCGAGCTCGGGGAACACCGAGCGGCCCTGCGGCAGCAGCGCGACGCCGCGGCGGAGCCGCTCCGCCGGCGGCAGGCCGTCGAGGGGGTCCTCGCCGAGCGTCACCGAGCCGGACCGGGCCTCGAGGAACCCCGCGAGCACCCGCAGCGACGTCGACTTGCCCGACCCGTTCGGCCCGAGCACCACCGTGACCTTCCCCGGCCGGACCTCGATGCTGACGCGGTCGAGCACCAGGTCGTTGGCGTGGTAGCCCGCCACGACTTCGGTCATCCGCAGCACGGGCGCGATGGTCTCCACGGCGGCGCTCATCCGCGCTCCCCCCGCCCGGCCGGGCCGCGCCCCAGGTACGCCTCGACGACCCGGGGCTCGGCCACCACCTCCGCGGGCGTCCCGTCGGCGATCACCCGCCCTTCGCACATGCAGATCACCCGCGAGCACAGCCGCATGAGGTCGGGGATCTCGTGGCTGACGATCACGAAGGCGGTGCCCTCGGTGTTGCGGTCGGCGATCCGGGCCCGCATGACCTCCTTGACGCTCGGGTGGACGCCCGCGAACGGCTCGTCCATGAGCACCGCGTGCGGGTCGGTGACCAGCGCCCGGACGAACTCCAGCAGCTTCTGCTGGCCGCCGGACAGCTCGCTCGCCGGGGTGTCGCGGTGTGCAGCGAGCCCGACGAACGCCAGCAGCTCCTCGGCCCGCCGCTGCCAGTGCCGCCGGCCGCCGGGCCGGTGCAGCACCGGCACCATGAGGTTCTCCAGCGCGGTGACCGTCGAGAAGACGCGGGCGTTCTGGAACGTCCGGGTCACGCCCGCCTCGACGACCGCCCGGCTGCCCCGGCCCTGCACCTCGCGGCCCGCGACGCGCACGGTGCCGCGCTCGGGCGCGTGCACGCCGTTGACCAGGTTCAGGGTGGTGGTCTTGCCCGACCCGTTCGGCCCGATCAGGCCGACGACCGAGCCCGGCTCCACCGCGAACGACACGCCGTCGACGGCGGTGAGGCCGGCGAACGACTTCGCGATGGTGTCGACCTCGATCACGGGTGCAGCGACGGGTGCGGTCACGGGTGGAACGGCCGGGCGGGCCCGGTCGCCTCCGCGGCGGGCCAGACGACCGCGTTCGCGCCCTGCTGGAACTGCAGCAGCAGCCCGCCGGGATCGACCGTGCCGTCCGGCTGGTAGCGCAGCTGCCCCACCGCCGTGTCAAAGGTGTTCTCACCGATGTAGGCGCGCAGCTGCTCCTGGTCGAGCGTGTTCGCGCCCGTCACCGACTGCTGGAGGACCTGCAGGATCGAGTAGCCGACCGCCGCGTACGAGGGCAGCGCGGGCACCTTCAGCTCGTCGATCATGTGCTTCGACAGCTCGGCCATGCCGGCGTTGTCCTGGGTGGGCCAGGCCGTGGTGGTGGCGAAGACGTTCTCGGCCGCCGGGCCGAGGTCCGGCCACGTCGGCAGGGTCGTCACCTGCGACCCGCACGAGCAGTAGAAACGCGGCTGGTAGCCGACCTGGTTGACCGCCTTGGCCAGCAGCGCCCCGTCGCCGGCCAGCGTGAGCCCGACGAACGCCTGGCGCCCGACTGCTGCACCCGCTCGATCAGCCCGGTGAGGTCGGTCGCGCCCGCGTCGTACTCCTCGCTCAGCACGACCTTCATGCCGGCCGCCTCGGCCATGCGCAGCACGCCGCCCTTGCCCTCGAACCCGTCGCGCTCGCCGAGGGTGAAGGGGTTCTGCAGCGTCGCGACCGCGATCGTCGTGGGCCGCTCGGCCACCGGGAGGCTCGCGAGGTAGTCGAAGAACGGCCGCGGCACGTCCTCCTCCTGGCTCGGCCAGGACGTGACCATCATCCTCGACGTGGAGTGCAGTTTCCGGCTGATGAAGCCGCCGTTGAAGAGGACCTTGCCCGCCCGCTCGGTCAGCGGCACGACCGCGCCGCCGACGGCCGTGGTGTAGGGCGCGAGCAGCAGGTCGACGCCGTCCTCGTTGATCAGCCGCTGGTAGAGCTGCTGCGCGGTGGTCGGGTTGCTCTCGTCGTCGTAGATCTTCATCTCGACCTGCCGGCCGAGCAGTCCGCCCGAGGCGTTGACGTCCTGCAGCCACATGTCGTACGCGGCCTTGTAGCCCGCAGAGGGTCCGGAGTAGGCACCGGTCAGGCCCAGGGTGCCGCCGATGACGATCGGTCCGTCACCGCTGTCGCCGCCGTCGGCGGGCCCGCCCGCGCAGGACGCGAGCAGCAGACCGAGACCTGCGACCAGGGCGGCGAGCCACCGGTTCCGGCCGCGCCGTAGGGATGTTGCACCTGCACGTTCGCTGTTGACCACTTCGTCTCCCGAAGAACGCGGCGTTGTGTCTTCCGACTTGGGTCCCCGACCTACATCGATGCGCCGAAGCGCGGCCGCTACGCGAGCGGCAGGCGGTGCTCCTCCAGGTAGTCCTGGTCCAGTTCCCAGCCCAGGCCCGGCGTCTCGGAGAGGACGACCTCGCCGTCCTCGATGCGCCGGCCCTTTCCGATCAGCGACCACCAGAACGGATCGCGGTCCGGGTGGAAGCACTCGGCGACGCCGCCGTGCGGCTGGCTCGCGAGCAGGTGGGTGGACACCTGCGGTTCCTCGTGGTGGCCCATGCGCACGTCGTAGGTGTGCGCGACGGCCGCGGCGCGGCGCCAGGCGGTCGGACCGCCCGACCAGGAGGCGTCGAAGTTGCAGATGTCGATCGCCCCGGTCTCCATCAGGTCCCGGCAGCCACTGGGCGACATCTCGCTCTGCCCCGCGCACACCGGGATGCCCCCGACGTAACGGACGTCGCGCAGCGCCCTGCGGTCGTTCGCCCAGCGCACCGGCTCCTCGAACCACGCGAGCCCGAGGTCGGAGACACGGCGGGCGAACTCCAGCGCCTCCGGCACCGTGAAGCCCTGGTTGGCGTCGACCGCGAGGAGCCAGTCCGGCCCGGCCGCCTTGCGGGCGCGCGTGACCCGCTCGGCGTCCTCGGCGGGCGAGCGTCCGCCGACCTTGAACTTCATCCCGGCGAGGCCCAGCTCGTCGCGGTAGTAGGACACCTCGTCCTCGATCGTGCCGAGGACCTCGCCGTAGTACCCGCCGATCGCGATCAGCGGGACGCGGTCGCGGTAGCCGCCCCACAGCCGCCACAGCGGCTGCCCGACGACCTTGCCGACGGCGTCCCAGATCGCGGTGTCCAGCGCGGCCTGCGCGACGAGGCCGAGCCGCCGGTCGCGCAGGATGTCGAACGTGGCCCGGTGGGCCAGCTCCCAGCAGCGCTCCACGGCCAGCACGTCCTGGCCCGGCAGGAGCGGCGCGATCTCGGTGCGGACGATCCCGTCGATGTCGGCGAGGCCGGCGTCCTCGTCGCCGACGTAGGCCTCCCCGACGATGCCGCTCGAGGTGTGGACCCGCGTCACCAGCGTGGCGCGGTGGGTCATGCGGTAGTGGCTGCCGGCGAACTCCCGCACGAGCGGTGCCCGCACCGCGACGGTCTCGACCGAGACGATGTCCGTCCCGCCCATCGGGTAACCCATGCCGGCCCCCTCAGCCCAGCACGAACGGGTCGCGGGTCTCGCCGCCGAGCTCCAGCCAGACGGCCTTGGTCTCGGTGTACTCGCGAACGGCGTCGAGGCCGCTCTCCCGGCCCCAGCCGCTCGCCCCGGTGCCGCCGAACGGCACGTTCGGCGCGACCACGCGGTAGCAGTTGACCCAGACGTTGCCCGCCCGCAGCCGGTGCGCGACCCGGTGGGCCCGCCGGACGTCGGTGGTCCAGACGCCCGCGCCCAGTCCGAAGTCGGTGGAGTTGGCGATCTCGACGGCCTCGTCCTCGGTCTCGAACGTCAGTACCGAGAGCACCGGGCCGAAGATCTCCTCGCGGGCGATCTCCATGTCCGCGCGCACGTCGGTGAGCACGGTCGGGGCGAAGAACAGCCCGCCGGCCTCGGCCGTGGACCCGCCGGTGAGCACCCGGCGCCGTCCGCGACCGCGCGCTCGACGAACCCGGACACCGTCTTCAGCTGCGCGGCGTTGGCCAGCGGGCCCATCTCGCTCGCCGGGTGCATCGGGTCCCCGAGCACGATCCGCTGCGCCCGCTCGACCAGCCGCTCCACGACCGCGTCGTGCACGGACCGGTGCACCAGCAGCCGGGAGCCGGCCACGCACGTCTGCCCCGTCGCGGCGAAGATCCCGGCGATCACGCCGTTGACGACGTGGTCGACGTCGGCGTCCGGGAACACGACCTGCGCGGACTTGCCGCCCAGCTCGAGCGTGGTGCGGGCGAAGTGCTTGGCGGCGGCCTGCGCGACCTGCGCGCCTACGGCGGGCGAGCCGGTGAAGGCCACGTGCCGCACCAGCGGGTGGTCGACGAGGGCCTTGCCGACCTCCGCGGACAGACCGGTGACGACGTTGAACACGCCCTCGGGGAAGCCCGCCTCCTCCACGAGAGCCGCGAACTCCAGCGCGGTGACGGGCGTGTGCTCCGACGGCTTCACCACGACGGTGCACCCGGCGGCGAGCAGCGGGGCGAGCTTCCAGGTCAGCAGCATCAGCGGCGAGTTCCACGGCACGATCGCGCCGACGACCCCGACCGGCTCGTGCCGGGTGTAGACCATGTAGTTCGGCCGGTCGGAGGGGATCACCTCGCCCTGCAGCTTGTCGGCCACGCCCGCGAAGTAGCGCAGCCAGGCCGGCAGGTAGTGCATCTGCCCGGAGGTCTCGCGCAGCAGCTTGCCGTTGTCGCGGGTCTCCAGCTCGGCGAGCCGGTCGGCGTCGCGCTCGATGAGGTCGGCGAGGCGCTGCATCAGGCGCGCCCGCTCGAACCCGCTGGTCGCACCCCAGGCGCCGCGCTGCGCGGCGTCGGCCGCGGCCACCGCCGCGTCGACGTCGGCCGGGCTCGCGTCCGGGACCGTGGCCCACGCCTGCCCGTCGAACGGGTTGAGCGTGTCGAGGGTGGCGCCGGTGACGGAGTCGGCCCAGCGCCCCCCGATCCGCATCCGGTAGGTAGCGAGCTGTTCGATCGTGCCCGCGGTCATGCACTGACGCCCTTCCTGATCTCCTGCACGATCCGCTCCACGGACGGGATGACGGCGTCCTCCAGCCGGTCGGCCGAGGGCAGCGGGATGTGCGGCGTGGTGATGCGCCGGCACGGCATGTCGAGGTCCCAGAAGCACTCGTCGGCCGCGATGGAGACGATCTCCGCGCCCCAGCCGAGCAGCCGCGGGTTCTCCTCCACCGTGAACAGCCGCCCGGTGCGCGACACCGAGGACAGGATCGTGCGGGTGTCCAGCGGCACCAGCGACCGGACGTCGATCACCTCGACGTCGACGCCCTCCGCGGCGAGCTGCTCAGCGGCGGTGAGCGCGCGGGACACCATCAGGCCCAGCGCGACCACGGTCGCGTCCTTGCCGGGGCGCCGGACGACGGCCTTCCCCAGTTCGTCGACGATCACGCCGTCGGGCACCTCGCCCTTGCTCGCGTAGAGGCCCTTGTGCTCGAAGAACAGCACCGGGTCGTCGCAGCGCACGGCCGCGGCCATCAGGCCCACGACGTCGGCGGGCGTGGCCGGCGTGATCACCTTCAGCCCGGGCACCGCCATCGCCCAGTTCTCCACCGACTGCGAGTGCTGGGCACCCATCCGCAGGCTGCCGCCGTTCGCGGACTTGATCACCAGCGGGACGGTGACCTGACCGCCGGTCATGTACCGGATCTTCGCCATCTCATTGACGACGAGGTCCCAGCAGACCGCGTAGAAGTCGGAGAACATGATCTCGGCGATCGGCCGGAAGCCCGTCATCGCCGCGCCCATGGCCGCGCCGAGGATGGCCTGCTCCGAGATCGGGGTGTCCACCACCCGCTCGGGCCCGAACTCCGTCAGCAGCCCGGCGGTGGTCTTGAAGACCCCGCCCGCGCCCGCCACGTCCTCGCCGACGAGCACCACGCGCTCGTCGCGCCGCATCTCCTGCGCGATGCCGCGCGCCACGGCATCGCGGTAGCTCAGTTGCGCCATTCCGAACCTCCGTCGGCCCACACGTCGGTCATCGCGGCCTCCACGTCCGGTAGCGGGCCGGCCTTCGCCTCCTCCGTCGCGGCGTCGCGCGCGCGGCGACGTCGTCCCGGATCCGGTCGAGGTCCCGCTGCTCCACACCCAGCCCGGTGAGCCGGCGCCGGTACAGCGCCACCGGGTCGTAGTCCTTCCACGCCGCGACCTCCTCGGCCGGGCGGTACTTGCCGGGGTCGGCCCGCGAGTGGCCGCCGTGGCGGTAGGTGACCGCCTCGACGAGCACGGGGCCCTCCCCGCGCCGGCACGTCTCCAGCGCCAGCTTCGCCGTGCGGAAAACCGCGTCGACGTCGTTGCCGTCGATGCAGATCGACTCGAGCCCGTACGCGGCGGCCCGGTCGGCGGCCGGCCGGGACACGGCCGTCACGTCGCTGATCGGCGTGTACTCCATGTACAGGTTGTTCTCGCAGACGAACACGACCGGCAGCGAGTACACGGCGGCGTAGTTGAGCGCCTCGTGGAAGGCGCCGATGTTCGTAGTGCCGTCGCCGAAGAAGCAGACGGCCACCTGGCCGCTGCGGCGCATCTTCGCCGACCAGGCGGCCCCGTTCGCGATCACCAGGTGCGCCCCGATGATCGCGAAGCTGCCGAGCACGCCGTGCTCGACGCTCGTGAGGTGCATCGAGCCGCCCTTGCCGCCCAAGAGGCCGTTGGACCGGCCGAGCAGCTCGGCCAGCACGCCGCCCATCGCGCCCCGCGGGAGAGCGTGTGCGCGTGCCCGCGGTACGTCGCGAAGGTGTAGTCGTCGGGCCGCATGGCCTCGCCGAAACCCGCCGACACCGCCTCCATGCCGAGCGACAGGTGGCTCGTGCCCTTCACGAGCTGCTGCATGAACAGGTCGTAGGCCCGCTTCTCGACCTGCCGCAGCTCCTCCAGCCTGCGGTAGAGGGCCAGGCGGGTGTCCACCGGCAGCTCCGCGGGGGCCGGGCCGGGAGCCGGCGGGTGGACGGGCTCGTGCTCCCCGTAGGGGTGCCGGGCCAGGGGCGTGCTCATCGGACCCCCAGCGTCGAGGGCGCGACCTGGCCGTTGACCGAGGGGTTGTTGAGGTGCGACTGGCGCTCCCGCACGGGCGGCAGCGTGCCGTTCACGCCGTAGTAGCGCTGCCCGGCGACCAGCAGCTCCTCTGCCGGGAACCGCGTGATCACCTCGCAGCCGGTGGCGGTCACGATGACCTCCTCCTCGATGCGCGCCGCGGAGAACCCGTCCGTGCCCGGCCAGTAGGTCTCCAGCGCGAAGACCATGCCCTCCTCGATGGGCTCCGGGTGGTCCAGCGAGGTGAGGCGGCTGAAGATCGGCCGCTCCCACACGCCCAGGCCGAGGCCGTGGCCGTACTGCAGCGCGAAGGCCGCCTCCTCGTTCGGGAAGCCGAACTCCTCGGCGCGCGGCCACAGCGAGACGATGTCCGCGGTCGAGATGCCGGGCCGCACCGCGGCGATCGAGACGTCCATGATCTCGCGGGCCCGCTTGTAGGCGTCCGTCATCGACCGCGACGCGCTCCCGACCGCGAAGCAGCGGTAGTAGCAGGTCCGGTAGCCCATGTAGCTGTGGACGATGTCGAAGTAGGCGGGGTCCCCCGGCCGGATCATGCGGTCGGAGTAGAGGTGCGGGTGCGGGTTGCAGCGCTCGCCGGAGATCGCGTTGATGCCCTCGACGAACTCCGAGCCGTTCGCGTAGAGGAGCTTGCTGACCTCCGCGACGATCTCGTTCTCCTTGATCCCCGGGCGGAGGAAGGAGTACAGCTCCTCGTAGGCCATGTCGGCGAGCGAGACGGCGTGCGTGAGCAGCAGCAGCTCGTCCTGGGTCTTGATCCGCCGCGCCTCGAGGAACAGCTGCTGGCCGTCCACGACGTCGACGCCGGCCGAGACTAGCGCGTGGTGCACCGGCAGCTCGATCATGTCGACGCCGAGCGGCTCGTTCTCCATGCCGTGCTTGCGCAGCTCCGCGAGCACCACGCTCGCCACGTGCCCGGCCCGGTCCGCGCCGGGGTGCACGGCACCACGCAGCGTCGAGACGCCCGAGTGCGAGCGGAAGGTGCCCGGCACCGCCGAGCTCACGCCCGTGACCGGGTCCACCACCTGGTCCGACAGCCACGGCGAATACAGCTCGTGGTGCTTGGCCGCCGACCCGAAGTCCCACACGATGGGCTCGGCGCCGCGCACCAGCAGGGAGAAGCGCACCAGCTTGTCGATGCCCCACGTGCCGATGTGGGTGGCGGTCATGTACCGGATGTTCGAGAAGTCGAACGCGAGCAGCGCCCCGAACTCCGACTGCTCCAGCTGCTGCTTGAGCCGGGCCAGACGCTCCTTGCGGAGCCGGTCGGTGTCGATGCGCGTCTCCCAGTCGACGGTCGTCGCGCCGTACGTCGGGAAGTTCATCGTTGGTCCTCCACTCGCGGTACTGCTTCACACAGATCTCGGGTCTCGTGGTGCTCCAGGCGGGCGGTCACTGCGGCCAGGAACTCGACGGCCGTGGCGTCCGGGACGGCCGCCGGATCCCAGGCCAGCGCCAGCGGCACGCCGTCGCGGATCGCGATCGCCTCGCCCTCGTCCACGGACACGACGGCGGGGCGCCGCCGCGGGCGCCCCACCGCGATCGCGGCCAGCTGGCCCGCCGGTACGCGCGGGAGCACGAACACCGGGGAGTCGCTGCAGTCGGCGACCGTGAACGCGGCCGCCCCCGGCGGCTCCTCGGCACCGAGCAGCCGCCGTTCCACGGCGGCCGGGACGAGGTCGTGCGCGTCGGGGACGACGGCGGGCGAGCCGCCCGGCGTCCCGACCGCCAGCCGCACCCCGTCCCCACCGGGACCGAGCGCGGGGAACCGCCGCAGCGCCGCCGCCACCGCGACGCACACCTGCGCGAGCACGCCCGCGCCGCGGCTGTTCCGCCCGTCGAGCTCGGCCTCCACCACCGCGAAACCGGGGTGCGGCCCGGCCGCGGGTCCCGCGGCGCCGGTCCGCTGCCGGGCGGCGGGCCGCGCCGCGAGGAAGGCCTGCACGTCACGGCCGGTCACGCGGCCGTCGGACCCGCTCCCGGCGATCTCGGCGAGGTCGATCGCGTGCTCCCGCGCGAGCCGCCGCACCAGCGGGGACAGGCGGGGGGCCGTCGCGGTGCTCATCGGCCCGACACCCCCGGCACCGGCTCGTCGGCGGTATCGATGCGCCGCTCCGCGGCGGCCACCATCAGCTCCGCCGCCTCCCGGTCCCCACGGCCCTCCGCGCACAGGCGCTCGAGGAGCGCGAGCGCGTGGCGGGCCGAGGCCGCGGTCTCCGGGGTCCGCGCCACGGCGTAGACGACGTCCTTGCGCAGCTGGTCGGCGCTCGCCCACACCTCCGCGGGCGGCTCGAGCACGAACGGCGCCCGGTAGTGCAGCATCGGCGAGGCGACGACGCTGCCCAGCATCACCTCGGTCGCGCGGTCGCGGCCGATGCCGTACCCCTCGACGAGGGTCAGTGCCTCGCCCCACGCCACCGCCTGAGCCGCCACCTGCATGTTCACCGCGAGCTTGAGCGCCAGGCCGCTGCCGTTGCGCTCACCCACGTGCACCACCCGGTCGCCGAGCACGTCGAGCACCGGGCGGGCGCGCTCCAGCGCGGCGGACGGGCCGCCGACCATGATCAGGAGACGGCCGGCCTCCGCCGCGTCGAGGCTCCCCGACACCGGGGTGTCCAGCATGTCCCCGCCCGCCGCGCGCACCTCCTGCGCGACCGCGGCCGACGCCTCGGGCTCCACCGTGCTCGCGTCCACCACGACCGCACCCGGCTGCAATCCCGCGAGCACGCCGTCGGGGCCGTGCACGACGGCGTCGAGCGCGGGCGAGTCCCACAGCATCATCAGCACGACGTCGCTCGACTCGGCCACGGCCCGCGGGCTCGGGCACGGGCGCGCACCCGTCGGCGCCAGCCGGGCGGCCCGGGCGGGCGTCCGGTTCCAGACGTAGACGTCGAACCCGGCGTCGCGCAGGCGGCGGACGAACCGCGAACCCATCGCGCCGAGGCCCAGTACGCCGACCCGCAGCGGGCGTCTCGTGCGTGCGTTCTCACTCATGGGCGGCCTCCGCGGCGACCCGGCGGGCCGTGCGCTCCACGACCCGGTCGACCATCTCCCGGCAGGAGCCGATGTAGTCCTCCGGGACGAGAGCGGCGGTCAGCGCCTCGTGGTCCATGTCCGCCCGCCGCACCTGCTCGCTCTCGAGCAGGGTCTCGCGGAGCGTGCGCCCCGTCTCCCAGGACTGCATCGCCGCCTCGTAGACGACGTCGTGCGCCTCGCGCTTGCCGATCGTATGGGCCAGCATCATCATCGCCGCCTCCGAGAGCAGCAGGTCACCCAGCTGGTGCAGGTTGCGGTGCAGCGCCTCCGGGTGCACGACGAGCCCGCTCAGCAGCTCGGTCACCCGCTCGACGAGCCCCGCCGTGAGCACGAACGTCTCCGGGACGACCGCCCACTCGACGCCCCACATCGACATGTCCCGCTCGTGCTCCTGCACCATCGCGGCGAGCATCGCGGCCGGGGACTGCCGGGTGAGGATCGCGTTGGACACGGCGAACTCGGCGAACATCGGGTTGCGCTTGTGCGGCATCGTGCTGCTGCCGACCTTGCCGAGCGTGAACGGCTCCTCGAGCTCGGCCACCTCGGTGCGCTGCAGCACGCGGATCTCGTTGGCGATCTTCCCGCAGGTCGCCGACAGCATCGACAGCGCGCACACGAGCTCGGTGAAGCCGTCGCGCGCGGTGTGCCATGCGACGTCCGGGGACTCGAGCCCCAGGTGCGCCATCATGCGGTCGCGGACCTCGATGCCCCGGCCGTCGAACGAGGCCAGCGACCCGACGGCCCCGCCGAGCTGGCCCACCAGGACCCGCGGCCGCACATCGCGCAGCCGCTCGAGGTGGCGCTCGCACTCCGCCAGCAGCACCGCGAACTTGAAGCCCAGCGTGATGGGCAGCGCGTGCTGGGCGTGGGTGCGGCCGACCATCGGCTGGTCGCGGTAGCGCGCGGCCAGATCCGCCAGCACGTCGATCAGGCCGCGCAGCAGCCCCTCGACCTGCGCCAGGCCCTCCTTGCACTGCAGCACGAGACCGGTGTCGGTGATGTCCTGCGTGGTGGCGCCGAGGTGGACGTAGGCGCCCGAGGCGCCGCTCACGTCGGCGAGCATGCGCACCACCGGCACCAGCGGGTGGGCGGTGCGCTCGATCTCGTCGGCGAGCTCGGTGAAGTCGCGCTCCACGAGGTCGGCGCCCGCGCGGATGTCGGCCACCGCCTCCCGCGGCGCCATCCCGACCTCCGCCTGGGCCTGCACCATCGCGATCTCGGCGTCGAGCCAGGCGCGCACCATGCCGCGGTCGGAGAAGATCTCGCGCACGGCGGCGGAGGCGAAGAGCGAGCCGAGCAGCCGCGAGTCGATCAGGTGGGCGGGTGACCCGCCCCGGGCGGGTCCGGCCACGTCCGGGTCGAGCGCTTCCGCGGGCTCGGCCGTCACGCCGGGCTCCCACCGTGGACGGCGCCGGTGGGGGCGACCTCACCCCACCGGCCGCCGGACTCGGTGGTGGTCCTGCTCGCCCGACCGGGCCGACGGGACCTGAACCTGGTGCTGCCCACTGAGCACTCCCTCCGCTGGGACGACCGCGTGCTTGATGGAAAGGTTTCCACCGGTGTCGCCCAGGATGAGCCCTTTCCCGATTTGGTGTCAACCCCCCGAAGCAGCGCCGACCGGCAGCGCGTTCCGACGGTCACTTCCTGGTAGCGTTCCCATCGTGGCCACCCTGAAGGACGTCGCCGAGGCCGCGGGATACGGCCTGGGCACGGTTTCGCGGGCCCTGAGCGGGCATCCCAGCGTCCGGCCCGAGACGCGCCGCCGCGTGCAGGAGGCCGCCAAGCGGATCGGCTACCAGCAGAACGCCCTCGCGCGGGCTGCGGGAGAGCCAGAGCCGCTCGATCGGCCTCGTCATCCCCGATCTCGAGAACGAGTTCTACAACGCCGGAGCCACCGTCCTGCAGGACGTCTTCGCCGACGAGGGCTACCGGTTGCTGCTCTGCTGCAGCGGCAACGACCCGGAGGCCGACGCCGAGCTGCTGCGCTCGCTCGTCGAGCACCGCGTCGACGGTATCGCGCACGTGCCGTGCAGCGCGGCAGGGTCCGCCGTCGTGCGCGAGGCCAACCCGCGCCTTCCGGTGGTGGAGTACGCCCGCCGGTCCAGCGACGACCAGGTCGACTCGATCACCGGCGACGAGGAGACCGGCGCGGCGGCGCTCGTGGAACACCTCGCATCGCAGGGCCACCGCCGGATCGCGATGATCGCGGGACCTGAGCACCTGAGCACGACCCGCTCCCGCACCTCGGGCTTCGTCCGCGGGCTGCGCGACACAGGGCTGTCCGAGCGCGAGTGCCCCGTGCTGCACGGCGAGTACACAGTCGCCTGGGGCGCCACCGCCATGGCCTGTCTCCTGGACGACCACCCGGACGTCACGGCGGTGTTCGCCTCCAGCAGCCGCGCGGTCCTCGGGCTGCTACGAACCTTGGCCGCCCGCGGCAGGCGCGCCCCCGACGACGTGTCGGTGGTCGCTTCCTCAACCCGGAGTGGTTCGAGGTCGCCGCCCCACCGATCACTACCTACGAGCTCCCCCTGCGCGACATGGGAGCCATGGCCGCCCAGCTGCTGTTCAGCCGCATCCGCGCCAACCTGGCCGAGACCACGCCGCCGGAAGCACGCCGCATCCGCTGCGAGGGCCGGATCGTGCACCGGGCATCCACCGCTCCCCCCACCCGCTGACCGGCGAGCCCGCGGGCCGGGCACGACGAAACAGCGCTCCCCCCGGTGGATCCGGACGGGGAGCGCCGTTGGTTCGGGCCGGGCTCAGATCGCGATCACGGCCTTGCCGGTCAGGGAGCCGGCGGCCATCGGGTCGAACGCCTCCTCCACGACCTGGTCCAGCGGGACCACGCGCTCCACCACCAGGTGGTCGATCCGGCGGGCCGCGAGGACCTCGAGGGCCGTGGGGATGTCGGTGTCGCAGACGTGGGCCGACGAGGACCGCAGGTCCACCTCCGCGATCACGGCCTGTCGCACGGCGAGCTCGACGGGGGCGCCGGGCAGCCCCAGCATCACGACGCGGCCGCCGGGGCGCACCAGGTCGAGCGCGGACCGCAGCGCCGGCGCTGCACCGGACGCCTCGATCACGACGTCGGGAGCGGCACCGGCCGGGGTGCCTGCGACGTCACCGGCGAGCCGGCCCGTCGTCGCCCCGAGTTCGAGGGCCTCGTCGAGCCGGGCCGGATCCACGTCGACCACGTGCACCACCGCGCCGCGAGCGGCCGCGGCGGCGACGACGAGGCGCCCGATCCCGCCCGCACCCATCACGACGACCTCGTCGCCCGGCTGCGTCCCGCCCCGGTTGAGCGCGTGGACCGCGATCGCCAGCGGCTGGGCCAGCACCGCCTGGGCGTCGTCGAGCTCGTCGGCACCCGGTGGCACATGCGCTCCGGCACCGTGACGAACTCGGCGAGGCCGCCGTGCGTCTGCAACCCGAAGGTGAAGTAGGTCTCGCACAGGTTCGTCCGCCCGGCCCGGCAGCGCGAGCACGTCCCGCACCAGCTGCCCGCCCCCGCCACGACGCGGTCACCGACCGCGAACCGGCCGGCGGAGTCCCCCACCGCCTCGACCACGCCGGTGAACTCGTGGCCCAGGATCGTGGGGCCGGAGTGCTTCGACCCCGGGTGCTCGGCGTGCAACGGCACGAGCGCGGGCCCGTGCGCGTACTCGTGAGCGTCGGTCCCGCAGACGCCGCACCGGCGAACCTGGATGCGCGCCTCCCCCGGCGCCGGTGCCGGCGCGTCCGGGACGTCCTCCAGTCGCAGGTCACGAGCGCCGTGGTAGACCGCTGCCCTCATCGTTCCTCCTCTATCCCCGATGTTCCGTTGTTCAGATCTGGTCGCGCAGCGCCTGCTCGCGCCCGTACGTGACCACCACGACCACGATCAGGGCACCGAGCACGGCCTGCTGGGCGGACGAGTCGAGCGAGAACCCGACCAGCAGGGTGGTCAGCTCGGTCAGGGCGATCGCGCCGAGCGCGGCGCGCACGATGCCGCCGCGACCGCCCAGCAGGGAGTTGCCGCCCACGACCACGGCGGCGATCGAGCTGAACAGGTACGCCTCGCCGACCGTGTAGAGGCCGCCGCCGGTGAAGCCGGTGAGCAGCATCCCGGTCAGCGCCGCGAACATGCCGGACAGCGCGAACACCACGGCCGTGACGGTGCGGTCGCCGACCAGCATCAGCCGCGCGGCGCGCGGGTTGACCCCGGCCAGGTAGAGCTTGCGCCCCGCGGGCGTGGCGCGCAGCAGGTAGGCCCCGACGAGCACGAGCCCGATCCACAGCACGACGACCGGCGGCACCGGGAGCGGCCCGGTCGAGGCGGCCGACGACGTGAACCCGGGCAGCCACGACGGCGCCTCGCCCAGCAGCTGGGCCTTGGTCCACACCAGCACCCCTCCGCCGACGACGGACGCGACGGCCAGGGTCACCACGAGCGACGGCACGTTCCAGCGCGCGATGACCACACCACTCACCAGCCCGATCGCGAACCCGGTGGCGAGCACCACGAGCACGATGACGACCGGGTTCACCCCGTCGCCGGCGAGCCGGGCGGCGATCACGTTCCCGGCGCCGATCAGGGCGGGTACGGACAGGTCGATGTGGCCGTTGAGGACCACCAGCACCTGCCCGATGGCGGCGATGCCGAGGAAAGCGGCGAGCACCGCCATCGCCCGGATCGACGACGGCTGGCTGTAGCCCGGCACGAGCGAGCGGCCCGCGAGGAACACCAGGACCACCACGAGCACGAGGCCGGCGCCCGACGCGCCGACCCCGCGGCTCGCCGCTCGCAGGCGGGTCGGCAGAGCTGAGACGTCGACCACGTCAGCCTCCCTGGATCGCGGCGGCGCGCCTGCCGACGCGGGCGCCGATGCTCGAGTTGATGCACACCGCGGCGAGCAGCACGGAGCCGTGGACCACCTGGATCCACAGCGACGAGACCGCGAGCGCCGACAGCAGGCTCTGGATGAGGAACAGCGTCAGTGCGCCCAGCAGCGGCCCGGCGATCCCGCCGCGGCCCCCGGACAGCGCGTTGCCGCCCAGCGCGACGGCGGCGACAGCGGCGAGCGTGTACTGCGGGCCGACCGTGGCGTCCCCGGAGTTGATCAGCACGGTGAGCGCCAGCCCGGCCAGCCCGGCCAGCGCGCCGCCGAGGGCGTAGGCGCCGAACCGGACGAGGCCGACCCGCACGCCGGAGGTGAAGGCGGCCCGCGCGTCGCTGCCGACCGCGCGCACCAGGGTCACGAACCCCAGCCGGCGCGCCAGCACCCAGAGCAGGCACCCGGCGACCAGCAGCAGCAGGGACCGCGGAGCGAACCCGCCCAGCCAGCTGCCCGACAGCCACGCCGCCCACGGCGGAGCGGTGCCCACCGGCTGCGGCATCAGCACCAGCGCCAGCCCGTCGAGCACCAGGTAGGTGCCGAGCGTGACGACGATGGGCTGCAGCCGCACGAACGCGACGACGGCGCCGTTGATCGCGCCGACGGCGGCACCGAGGAGCACGCACAGCGGGATCGACACCTCCGCGGCCACGAGCCCGGCGGGCATCAGGATGGCGACGGCGACGATGTTGACGATGCCCAGGAGCGGTCCCACCGACAGGTCGAGCCCGCCACCGCCGGACAGGATCGACGGCACGCTCGCCATCGCGGCCAGCGCCAGCGGGACGAACAGCTCCGCGGTGCCCGGGAGCCTGTCGGGTGCGAGGAACCCGGGCGTGACGACCAGGTTCGCCACCAGCAGGCAGGCCGTCACGACGACGACCACCGCGAGCGGCGACCGGGGCATCCGCAGTCCCACGGCCCGTCGCCGGGGAACCGCCACCGCTGCGGTCATCGGACCTCCTCCGAACCGGTCGCGCCGGACCCGTGCCCGAAGTAGGCCGAGACCAGGCGTTCCCGCGTGGCCTCGGAGCGGTCGAGCACGGCGGCGCAGCTCCCGCCGTGGAACACGAGCACCCGATCCATGAGCCCGATGAGCTCCTCCACCTCGGTGGAGAGCATGACGATCGTGGTGCCCTGGTCGGCGAGCCGTTCGAGCACGCCGTAGAGCTCCTGCTTGGTGCGCAGGTCGACGCCGCGGGTCGGGTCGTTGAGCAGCAGGACCGACGGCTCCCTCGCCAGCCAGCGCGACACGATCACCTTCTGCTGGTTCCCGCCGCTGAGGTGCACGACGGCCTTCCCCGGCGGCGCGGTGAGGTTCACGAACTCGGCGAAGCGCCGGTAACGCGCGGCACGGCGGGCCCGCCCCAGCAGGCCGAGGCGGGCGTCCCGGCGCAGGGTGGGCGCGGTGAAGTTGTCCAGGTTGGACAGCACGCCCGCGATGCCCTCGGTCTTGCGGTTGCGGGGCACGTAGGCCATCCCGGCGCGCACCGCCTGCCGGTAGTTCCGCACCGTCGTCCCGGCGCCGTGCGGGCCGGTGCGGAGCACCACCTCGCCCGCCGCCGGTCGGCGCAGACCGGCCAGGCACTGCAGGAACTCGTCCTGGCCGTGGCCCTCCAGACCGGCGAGGCCGATGATCTCCCCGGCCCGCACGATCCCGTCGAGCGGTTCCGACGACGGCTGGATGCGCAACTGCGACACCTCGAGGACGGTCCGCTGCAGCCCGTGGCCTCCCCGGCGGGTGGAGCGCCGCTGCGCGGTCGCCTCCTCACCCGAGACCAGCCGCACGAGCGTCTCCGCGTCCGCGCCGGAGCGCGGCAGCTCGCCCACGGTCACCCCGCCCCGCAGGGCGACGAACCGGTCGGCGTGGGCGAGCACCTCGTCCATGCGGTGCGAGATGAACAGCGCGGCCGCGCCCTCGTCGCAGCGGCGGCGGACCTCGGCCATGAGCCGGTCCCGCAGCGTGACGTCCAGCGTCGAGGTCGCCTCGTCGAGGACGAGCAGGCGCGGATCGCGCAGCAGGGCCTGCGCGATCACGCACACCTGCTGCTGCATCAGGTCGAGCGCGGAGACCGGCCCGTCCAGTGCGATCGGGTCCGGGCTCAGCACGTCCAGCACCTCGCGCGCCCGGGCCCGTCGCCGCGCCCGCTCGGAGCGCTCCGTGAACGCGGCGGAGCCGAGCCAGAGATTGTCGAGCACGGTGAGGTCGGGCGCGACGAGGATCTCCTGGTACACGGTCACGATCCCGGCGCGCAGCGTGTCGCGGGGCGAGCCCGGCCGGACCGGCCTGCCGTCGAGGACGAGCTCGCCCGCGTCGGGCCGGACGACCCCGGAGAGCACCTTCACCAGCGTGCTCTTGCCGGAGCCGTTCTCGCCGAGGAGGGCGACGACCTCCCCGCTCCGCACGGCCAGCGAGGCGTCGGAGAGAGCCTTCGTGGGGCCGAAGGCCTTGGCCACCCCGCGGACGGCCAGCAACTCGGCCGCCGCTCGGCCGCCGGCCGGACGCGCCCCACGAGCGTGGTGCTCGTGGGGGCGTCCGGGGCGGAACGACCGGTCACGGCGCGGCCTGCAGCGGGGGCAGCGGCTGGGGCGAGGTGAAGAACGCGCCGAGGTCGGCGGCGGGGAGGAACTCCGCCCCGGGCGACGCGGGGGCCTGGTCGCTGGAGGACTCGGACCAGTCCGGCTGCACCCAGGATCCGAGCGCGTCGGCACCGGTCACCAGCGGCGGGCCGCCGACGACGGCGTCGAACCGCGGGCCCTGCCCCTGCAGGGTCGCGATGGCCACCGTGAAGGCGGCGTCGATGGCCTGGTCGGGCGGGAAGCTCGCGGCCGCGTAGCGGTCGGCGAGGCTCTTCTGGAGCGCGACGAGCGAGCCCTTGTCCGGGTTCGAGTCACCGATGAACGGCAGCGGCCGGCCGACCTGCTCCATCGCCTGCATCACGCCCAGCGTCTCGCCGCCGCCGTTGACCACGCCGTCCACCTGGGTGGGGTGGGTGGAGAGGAACTGGAGCATCGCGGTCTTCGTCGTCGCCTCGCTCCACTGGCCCTCGACCGAGCCGAGCACATTGATGCCGGGGCACTTCGCGAACGCCGCCTCGTACCCGGCGTGCAGGGCCGCGCTGGCCGGGGCGCCGTTGATGCCGTCGACGATGATCGCGTTGCCCTGCCCGCCCAGCGCCTTGGCGACCCCACCGGCCACCATCTCGCCGGTGAGCACGTAGTTGGAGTCCACGTTGATCGCGTACGGCGAGGTGACGTGCGAGGCCAGCGTGATGAACGGGATGCCGGCCCGGTGGGCCTGCTCGATGACGTCGTTGAACGCCGTCGGCGAGTTGGGGATCGCGATGATCGCGTCGACACCCTCGTTGATCATCGCGCTGATCTGCTGGATCTGCAGGGTGTTGTCGAGGTTGGAGTTCATCGCCACGAGGTTGTCGGTCAGACCGGCCTGCTTGTACGTGGCGACGTCCTGCTGGAGGCGCGCGAGCGCGCCGGCGCGCCAGGAGTTGCCGGAGAACGAGTCGCTGTAGCCGATGGTGAACGGGCCGTCCGAGGACGACCGGAAGTTCTGGTACTCCGAGGTGTTGACGGGTGCGAAGTACCCGCTGTAGCCCTCGCGTAGCTTGTCGGGCAGCTGGGAGAGGTCCGCGCTCCCACCGGGGGCCGTGAAGGACATCTGGCCGCAGTTCGACCCGTCCGCTCCCGCTGCCTGCCCGCCGGGCTCCACCTCGGCCGCCGCACAACCACTCAGCAGCAGGAAGACGGACACTCCCAGCGCGCCGGCTCCCCGCCTCGACCACGTCGTCAGACTCATCGCCGCTCCTTGGAAAGGTTTCCAGCAGGCTGCTGTAGGCCGCGCGTCCTGTCAAGGTCTGATCCGCAGGACATCGGCACCAAGGAGAGAATCCCCAGGTGATCACCACAGGAGGTCGCCATCCGGGGGCCGTCTCGTAATGAAACGTTCCCATTCCGACGTTCGAAAACGGCGACGTGACGTACGGACGGGACGGGCGGAGCTCAGGCCTAGGTGGCCGGCGCGGCCGGGGGTGGCGCGCTGCTGCTCCTCCTACGCCGTATGCACCGCCACCTGGGCGATCCAGTCGGGGTGCGGCTTCACCCGCCGGAAGACCTCCGCCGGTCCGGAAGCGACGATGCACGAGCCGCCATCGACCACTACGTGCGGGTTGCCGCTGCTCGGCGCCGCGACGCCGAGGTCGCGAGCCTGCGCGCGGCCCTTGACCGGTTGGGGCCGCCGCCTGCACTGCCTCGGAGTGGATCGCCGCGGACACCGTCCTCCACGCCGCGATCGTGCGCACGGCCGGGACCCGTATTCACCGCGATGAACAGGGCGTGCACACCGCCGGGCTCACCTACGAGTACAAGCACTGGGTGGAACACCGACTCCGTCCCGGCCTGACTGCGGGACGCCGACCCGGAGGAACAGCTCGCGCTGCACGAACCCATCCTCGAGTCCGTGCTCGACCGCCAGGTCGACGCAGCCCACATGGCCGTCGAGCGCCACCACGAGGTGATGCTCGAGCACCTGTGCTTCGCGGAGGACGGTGCCGGCGCCTGCCGGGATGCGCGCGCAGTCCTGCGCCGCCGCGACATTGCACACCGCCACGGCGCGGCGGATATCGTCTGCCACGTGTCCCGACGGCCCACGGTCTCCGATGTCGCCGAACTCGCCGGCGTGCATCGCTCGACCGCGGCGCGGGCCCTGAACCCCACGACCAGCGGGCTGCTGAAACGCGAGACAGTGGCGCGGGTGCTCGAGGCCGCTCAGCGGCTCCAGTACACGCCCAACACAATCGCGCGGGGGCTTCGCACGAACCGCTCGTCCACCATCGGCGCGCTCATCCCGGACCTCACGAACCCGCTCTTCCCCCCGATCCTGCGCGGGATCGAGGAGGCGATCATGCCGCTGGGCTACACGGCGCTGATCGTCAACACCGACAACGACCCCGAGCGCGAGACGGCCAACTTCCACGCCCTGCTGGCCCGCCAGGTGGACGGCCTGATCGTCGCCACCGCTCGACAGCACGACCCGATGCTCGACGAGGCGCAGCGCCGAGGCGTCGCCGTCGTGCTGGTCAACCGCGGCACGGGCAGCAGAACGTTCCCGCTCGTCGCCGGCGACGACCGGGAGGGCGTCCGGGACGCCGTCGCGCACCTCGTCGGACTGGGCCACCGCCACATCGCGCACCTCGCGGGGCCGAGCGGCGTCTCGACGGCCGCGGTGCGCGCGTCGGCGTTCCGGGAGGCCGTGGCCGAGCACGGGCTGGCACCGGAAGCGACGCCGGTCGTCGAGTGCCATGGCTACACGGAGCAGGGCGGCGCGGACGCGATGCAGCAGGTGATGGACGCCCGTCAGGGCGCCACCGCCGTGCTCGCGGGCAACGACCTCATCGCGCTCGGAGCGATGCGCGCGGTGCAGGCGCGCGAGCTGCGCTGTCCGCAGGACGTCTCCGTCGTCGGGTTCAACGACATGCGCTTCGCCGACGCGCTGTCCCCCGCGCTGACCACCGTGCGCGTGCCGCACCGGCTGCTGGGCATCGAGGCGGCGCGCCTGCTGCTCGAGCGCATCGACGCCCCGGACACCCCACCGAAGACGCTCCTCCTCCAGTGCGAGCTGGTGGTGCGGGACTCGACGGCCCCGCCCACCTGACCGACGCCGGCGCGATCCGCGCGCCCGCTGTGGTCCTCGCAGGGTCCGTGGGCTCTGCGAGGACGGTGCCGAGCGCGCGTAGCGCGATGTGCGATCGGTCGCACCACAGCCGTTGACAATGCCCCAACTGACATAGAAGGTTCTATGCGATCGGTCGCACAGGAAGGATCGGAACATGGTGCAGAGCGAACGCCCGCGCATCGGTTGGATCGGCGCGGGGCGGATGGGTCTACAGCTCGCGACCGGCTCGTCGAGGCCGGTCACGACGTCGCGATCTACAACCGGACGAAGGCCAAGACGGCCCCTCTCGTGGAGCGCGGCGGCACCGCCGTCGACTCCCCCGCCGAGCTCGCCGACCGTGACGTCGTGTTCAGCATGGTGTCGGCGTCGAAGGACCTGCTCGACATCACCACCGGCGACGGCGGCGTGCTGACCGCCGAGTCGCGCCGTCGCTGCTGATCGACTGCTCCACGGTGTCGGTCGCCGCATCCGCCGAGGTGCGTGCCGCCGCCGCCAAGCGGGGCTGCGAGTTCCTCGCCGCCCCGGTGAGCGGCAACCCGAAGGTGGTCAGCGCCGGCCTCATGACGATGGCGGTGTCCGGCCCGGACGCGGCCTTCGAGGACGCGCGGCCGCTGCTGGAGCTGCTCGGCCGGGGCGTCACACACGTCGGCCCGGACGAGACCGCCCGGCTGGTCAAGATCTGCACAACGTGTTCCTCGGGGTCGTCACGCAGTCGCTCGCCGAGATCACGGTGCTCGCGGAGAAGGGCGGCACCAGCCGCGCGGCCTTCCTGGAGTTCCTCAACAACTCCGTGATGGGCTCGATCTTCACCCGCTACAAGTCTCCGGCGATGGTGAACCTCGACTTCACCCCGACGTTCACCATGCCGCTGCTGCAGAAGGACTTCGACCTCGGTCTCGCCGCCGCGCGTGAGCTGGAGGCCCCGATGCCGGTGGCGTCGGCGGCCGCGGCCCTCGTGGCGTCGGCGATCGGTGCCGGGCACCGCACCGAGGACTTCGCCACCCTGCTGCTGGAGCAGGCCCGCCGATCGGGCATCGACCTGACCTCGGAGGACGTCGAGGTCGACGACGGCCTGGGAGACGCCAAGTGACAGCTCGTCCGCTCCCCGCGCCGGGCCACGGCGGCGTCGACTACGAGATGCGGGTCGACTTCGACCGGCTGCGGCGCTACCGGCTCGACCGGGCCCACAAGTCGCTGGAGTCCAGCGAGTGCGGCGCGTTCCTGCTGTTCGACTTCTACAACATCCGCTACACCACGCAGACCTGGATCGGCGGCGCGCTCGGGGACAAGATGACCCGCTACGCGCTGCTCACCCGCGACACCACCCCGGTGCTGTGGGACTTCGGCTCGGCGGCCAAGCACCACCAGCTCTACTCGCCGTGGCTGCGCCCGGAGGACTGCCGCGCCGGGATGCTCGGTCTGCGCGGGGCGATCGCCCGACCTCGGGTCTGATGGAGTCCGCGGTCCGCGAGATCAAGGGCATGCTCACCGACGCCGGCCTCGCCGACGCTCCCGTGGGCGTCGACATCGTGGAGCCGGCGTTCCTGTTCGAGATGCAGCGCCAGGGCCTCACGGTCGTGGACTGCCAGCAGCTCATGCTCGACGCCCGCGAGATCAAGTCCTCCGACGAGATCATGCTGCTGTCCCAGGCCGCGGCGATGGTCGACGGCGTCTACCAGGACATCGTCGACGTGCTCAAGCCCGGGATCCGGGAGAACGAGATCGTCGCCCTGGCCAGCAAGCGGCTCTACGAGATGGGCTCCGACCAGGTCGAGGCGATCAACGCCGTGTCGGGCGAGCGGTGCAACCCGCACCCGCACAACTTCTCCGACCGGCTGATCCGTCCGGGCGACCAGGCGTTCTTCGACATCATCCACAGCTACAACGGCTACCGGACCTGCTACTACCGCACGTTCGGCGTCGGCAGCTCCACGCCGGCCCAGCGCGACGCGTACACCAAGGCCCGGGAGTGGATGGACGCCTCGATCGAGATGGTGAAGGCGGGCGTGGGCACCGATGAGGTCGCGCAGGTCTGGCCGACCGCGCAGGAGTTCGGGTTCGCCGACGAGATGGCCGCCTTCGGCCTGCAGTTCGGCCACGGACTCGGGCTCGGCCTGCACGAGCGGCCCATCATCAGCCGCCTCAACAGCATGACCGAACCGGTTGAGATCAAGCCGGGGATGGTCTTCGCGCTCGAGACCTACTGCCCGGCGTCCGACGGCTTCTCCGCCGCCCGTATCGAGGAGGAGATCGTCGTGACGGAGGACGGCCCGCGCGTGCTCACGCAGTTCCCCGCGCAGGACCTGTTCGTCGCGAACCCCTACTGACCGACCGCCCGCTGGGAGAGAGATGACCACGGCACGCCCGTCGACGAAGGCGAGCAACACGGCGCCGACCGCCGACACCCGCATCGCGATGTACCGGCTCCTCGTGGAGCTGCGGTACTTCGAGAAGCGGGCCTACGACCTGTTCCTGCAGAACCTCGTCAAGGGCACCAGCCACCTGTCGCTGGGCCAGGAGGCGATCGCCGCGGCGTTCGGCGTCGCGATGCGCCCCGGTGACCACACCTTCGCCACCTACCGGGGCCACGCCCACACCCTCGCCCGCGGCGTGCCCATGGGGCCCGTGCTCGCCGAGCTGCTCGGCCGCGAGAACGGCCTGATGGCCGGCAAGGGCGGCTCGATGCACCTCACCAGCGTCGAGCACGGGATGATGGGCAGCTACGCGATCATCGGCGCGCACCTGCCGATCGCGTGCGGCTCCGCCTGGAGCGCGCAGTACCGCGGCACCGACGAGGTCTCGGTGGCGTTCTTCGGCGACGGCACCACCAACATCGGCGCGTTCCACGAGGCGCTGAACTTCGCCAAGATCTGGGACCTGCCCGTCGTCTTCGTGTGCGAGAACAACCTCTACATGGAGTACACGGCGATCAAGGACGTGACCGCCGTCGAGCACCCCGCGGCGGACCGGGCCGCGGCCTACGGGCTCGAGAAGATCATCGTCGACGGCAACGACCCCGACGCGATGCACGAGGTCGCGACGGCGGCGCTGGACCGGGCGCGCGCGGGCGGCGGCCCGTCGCTGATCGAGGCCACGACCTACCGCCACGGCGGCCACTCCCGGGCCGACCCGGCCAAGTACCGGCCGGAGGCGGAGGTACAGGAGTGGCTCGCGCGCGACCCGCTCCCGATGTACCGCGCCCGGCTGATCGCCGACGGCGTGGCCGAGAAGGAGCTGGTCGCGATCGAGGAGGCCACCGCGAAGGCGGTGGACGAGGCGACGGAGTTCGCCAAGGCCGGGGCGGCGCCCGGCGAGGATCTGTTGCTCAAGGACGTGTGGTCGGACGGAGGCTGGACGTGGCGGAACTGACCTACCGGGAGGCGATCGCCCGGGGCATCGCCCAGGAGATGCGCCGGGACGAGAACGTCGTGTTCCTCGGTGAGGACGTCGCCGCGGCCGGCGGCGTGTTCAAGGGGACCGTGGGCCTGCTGGAGGAGTTCGGCCCGAAGCGGGTGCGCGACACCCCGATCAGCGAGCAGGCCATCCTCGGTGCGGCCATGGGCGCGGCGATGACGGGCCTGCGGCCGGTCGCGGAGATCATGTTCTCCGACTTCTTCGCCGTGTGCTGGGACATCGTGGTGAACGAGATCGCCAAGAGCCGGTACATGACCAACGGGCAGGTCTCGTTCCCGCTGGTGATCCGGTCCGGCAACGGCGGCGGCCTGCGGTTCGGCGCGCAGCACTCGCAGAGCGTCGAGAGCTGGGCGATGGCGGTCCCCGGCCTCAAGGTCGTGGTGCCCTCCAGCCCCGTCGACGTCGTCGGCCTGCTCGCCGCGTCGATCCGCGACCCCGACCCGGTGATCTTCCTCGAGGCGAAGGCCCTCTACTCCACCAAGGGTGAGGTGCCCGAGGGCGACATCCACGACGAGCTGGGCAAGGCGAAGGTGCTGCGCCGCGGCGACGACGCCACCCTCGTGGCACTCGGCTCGATGGTGCCGCGCGCGATGAAGGCGGCCGAGCAGCTCGCGACCACCGGGATCGACTGCACCGTCGTCGACGTCCGGTCGCTCGTACCGCTCGACACGCAGACCCTGCTGGAGGAGATCGGCCGCACCGGCAGGCTGTTCACCGTCGAGGAGAACCCGCGGCTGTGCGGCTGGGGCGGCGAGCTCGTCTCGATCGTCGGCGAGGAGATCTTCTACGACCTCGACGGCGCCCCCGTGCGGATCACGACCCCGCACATCCCCCTCCCCGCGGCCGACGCGCTGGAGGACATGGCCATCCCGTCGGTCGAGCGGATCGCGGAGCGCGTGCAGAAGGCGATGCAGGAATGAGCGCTCCCGTGAAGGACCAGGAGACCGACGCGATCCTCGCCGGCGTCCCGCTCGGGCTGTTCGTCGGCGGCCGGTGGACCGACGCCTCCGACGGCGACGAGTTCGACGTCGTCGACCCCGCGACGGCGCGGCGCGTCACCTCGGTGGCGGGCGGGACCGTCGAGGACGGGCTCGCCGCGGTCACCGCGGCGCAGGACGCGCTGCCCGCCTGGGCGGCGACCCCGCCGCGGGAGCGCGCCGAGGTGCTGCGGCGGGCGTCGAGCTGATGCGCGAGCGCTCCGAGCAGCTGGCCCGGCTCATCGTGCTGGAGAACGGCAAGACGCTCGCCGACGGGCGGTCGGAGGTGGCGTACGCGGCGGAGTTCTTCCGCTGGTACGCCGAGGAGGCCGTGCGGCTGTCGGGCGCGGTGCAGACGGCCCGTCCGGGGCGAACCGCATCATCGTGCTGCGCCAGCCCATCGGGGTGTCGGTGCTGGTCACGCCGTGGAACTTCCCCGCGGCGATGGCCACGCGCAAGATCGGTCCCGCGCTCGGCGCCGGCTGCACCGTCGTGCTCAAGCCGGCCAGCGAGACCCCGCTGACCGCCCTGGCGATCGCAGCCCTGCTCGCCGAGGCCGGCGTGCCGGACGGCGTGGTCAACGTGGTGCCGTCCCGCCGGTCCGCGCGGTCGTCGGCGCGATGCTGGACGACCCGCGGGTGCGCAAGCTGTCGTTCACCGGCTCCACCGAGGTGGGCCGGGTGCTGCTCGCCGCCGCGGCGCGCACGGTCGTCAACTGCTCGATGGAGCTGGGCGGCAACGCCCCGTTCCTCGTGTTCGACGACGCCGACCTCGACCAGGCGGTCGACGGCGCGTTGGTCGCCAAGATGCGCAACGGTGGCGAGGCCTGCACCGCGGCCAACCGGTTCTACGTGCAGTCCGGCATCGCCGGGGCGTTCGCGGAGCGGCTGGCCGAGCGGATGGGCGCCCTGCGGATCGGCAGCGGCCTCGACGCGGGCAGCGACGTGGGCCCGCTCGTGAACGAGGACACGCGCAGCAAGGTGGCGTCCCTGGTCGAGGGCAGCGTCGCCGCGGGCGCGCGGGTGCTCACCGGTGGCGCCAGCCCCGACCGCGACGGGTACTTCTACCTGCCCACGGTGCTCGCCGAGGTCCCCGACAGCGCCCCCGTGCTCCGCGAGGAGATCTTCGGGCCGGTGGCCCCGCTGGTCGTCTTCGAGGACGAGGAGCGGGCGGTCGCGCTGGCCAACGACACCGAGTACGGCCTGGTGTCCTACGTCTACACCGCCGATCTTGCCCGGGGCATGCGCGTGAGCGAGGCCCTCGACAGCGGCATGGTGGGGCTCAACCGCGGGGTCGTGTCCGACCCGGCGGCCCCGTTCGGCGGAACGAAGCAGAGCGGGCTGGGCCGCGAGGGCGGGCACGAGGGCCTGTTCGAGTTCACCGAGTCGAAGTACGTCGCCACGTCCTGGTGACCAGACACTCAAGGAGATCGTCGTCGTGGATGTGACGATGCCGCAGCTGGGTGAGACGGTCGCCGAGGCGACGGTGACCCGCTGGCTGAAGAACGTCGGTGACCAGGTCGCCGAGGGCGAGCCGCTGTTCGAGGTGAGCACCGACAAGACGGACACGGAGGTCCCGTCGAGCTTCACGGGGATCCTCCAGGAGATCGTCGTGGCCGTGGAGCAGACCGTGCCGGTCGGGTCCGTGATCGCCGTGATCGGCGGCGGCGCCCCGGCCGCGGGGGGCAGCACCGCGAGCCGCAACGGGAGCACGAACGGGAGCCCGGCTCCCGCCCGGCGACCGCACCCGCGGCCCCGCCACGAGGACCCGGCGGGGCGCGCCCGGGGGGCGGGCCCCGCCACCACCTCACCCCGCTCGTGCGGCGGCTGCTGCGCGAGCACGGGCTGGACGCGGGCGACGTCGTCGGCACCGGACCGAAGGGACGCATCACGCGCTCGGACGTCGCGGCCGCGGCGGAGGCGGCCCGGTCGGCCGGTCGGGTGGCGGTGGCCGAGCGCCCCGCGCCCGCCCCGGCAGCGGTGGCCCCGGCACCGGAGCAGGCCCGGCCCGCCGCGGCGGCGCCCCAACCCGCCGCAGCGGGTCTGAACGCGCCCCGAACCTCTCGCCGGGCCTCACGCTCGACGACGTGCGGGTGGTGCCGTTCACCTCGATCCGCCGGGTCACGGCCGCGCACATGGTGCGGTCGAAGGCCACGTCCCCGCACACCCTGATGGTGGTCGAGGCCGACTACTCGGCCGTCGACCGCGCCCGGGCGGCGGTCGCCGACGACTGGAAGGCGACCGAGGGCAGCAGCCTGACCTACCTGCCCTTCGTCGCGCGGGCGGTGGTGGACGCGATCGCGAAGTTCCCGCACGTCAACGCGAGCGTCGGCAACGACGAGCTGCTCGTGTACAACCGGGTCAACCTCGGCATCGCGGTCGACCTCGACGCCGACGGCCTCGTCGTCCCGGTCGTGAAGGACGCCGACGGGAAGCGGCTGCGGGCGATCGCCCGCGACGTCACCCGGCTGGCCCGGGCCGCGCGGGCGCGCAAGACGACCGCGGACGACTTCGCGGGCGGCACCTTCACGATCAGCAACCCCGGCCCGTACGGGACGCTGCTCACCGGAGCGGTGATCAACCAGCCGCAGGTGGCGATCCTCGCGACCGACGCGGTGACCCCGCGCCCGGTCGCCGTGGAGGTCCCCGGCGGCGGCTACGCCGTCGTGGTGCGCCCGGTCGGCAACCTCGCGCTGTCGTTCGACCACCGCGCGATCGACGGCGGGTACGCCGCCCGCTTCCTCCGGGAGGTCAAGAACGGCCTGGAGCAGCGGGACTGGAGCGCCGAGCTGTGAGGGCCGAGGCGGTCTACCTGAACGGGTGGGTGTGGCCGGGGCGCCAGGCGCCGGGGCACCGGAGACGACCGCCATCGGCGTGTCGGGCGGCCGGGTGGTGGCGCTCGGGACCGACGCGGAGGTCCGGGACCTGGCCGGTCCCGGCACCACCGTCGTCGACCTCGGGGGCCGGCGCGTGGTGCCCGGGCTGATCGACGGCCACATCCACGCGGTGCGGGCCGGGGCGTCGTTCGACCGGGAGCTGCACTGGACCGGGATGCCGAGTGTGGCGTCGGCGCTGGAGAGCATCCGGCGGGCCACCGCGACGTGCGAGCCCGGCGAGTGGATCCGCGCGGTCGGCGGCTGGCACCCCACCCAGTTCACCGAGGGCCGGGCGCGACCCGGGAGGAGCTCGACGCGGTGGCGCCCGACCACCCCGTCTACCTGCAGGTCCTCTACGAGTACAGCGTCCTCAACTCCGCGGCACTGCGGGCGAGCGGCATCGACCGGATGGCCGGTGACCCGCCGGGCGGTGCCGTGGAGCGGGACGCCGACGGCCGCCCGACGGGCCGGGTGACGGGGCTGGGCGCGTTCTCGCACTGCCTCGGGGCGATGCCGCGGCGCACCCGCGAACAGGAGGCCGCGAGCACGGCGGCGATGATGCGCGAGTTGCACGGGGCCGGCCTGACCGGCCTCGTCGACGCGGGCGGGTTCGGCATGGGCCCGGAGCGCTACGACAGCCTGTTCGACCTGTGGCGGCGCGAGGCGCTGTCCATGCGGATGCGGCTGTACTTCTCCGCGGTCGACCCGGGCCAGGAGCCCGAGCAGCTCGAGTCGTGGCTGCGCCATCAGCAGAGCCGGTTCGGCGACGACCTGCTGCGCATCCTCGGCGTCGGGGAGGTCGTGCACTTCGGGTGCCACGACTTCGAGGGTCTGGAGCCGTTCGAGATCTGCGAGGAGGCACGCGCCGACTTCCTCCGGATCACCCGGGCCACGGCGCGGCGCGGCTGGCCGATGCAGGTGCACGCGGTGCTCGACAGCAGCCTCGACGTGATCCTCGACGTGTGGGAGGAGGTCCACGCGGAGACCCCACTCACGGACCTGCGGTTCGTCATCGCCCACGCCGACCGGCTCAGCCCGCGCAACACCGCGCGCCTCGCGGCACTGGGCGCGGGGGTCGTCCTCGACGACCACCTCGTCTTCAAGGCGGGCGCGTCCGAGCAGGTGTGGGGCGCCGAGGCGCTCCACCGGGCGCCCCCCATCGGGGAGCTGCGCGGCGCCGGGATCCCGATCGCCGCCGGGACCGACGCCACCCGCGCGTCGTCGTTCAGCCCGTGGCTCGCGCTGTGGTGGCTGGTCACCGGCCGTTCTCTCGACGGGGTGCAGCGGCGGGCGCCCGAGCACCTGCTCACGCGTGAGGAGGCGCTGACCGCGTACACCTCCGGGAGCGCCTGGATGTCGTTCGAGGAACATGACCGGGGCCACCTCCTCCCGGGCGCGCTCGCCGACTTCGCCGTTCTCGACGCCGACTACCTCACGGTCGACGAGAGCGCGATCCCCGCCATCTCCGCGGATCTGACCGTCGTCGGGGGACGGCCGGTCCACTCCAGCGGCGCCGTCACCGACCGCACCACCACCGACGGCACCGCCTCCGCGCCGGAACCGGAACGAGCGAAGGAGCTCTCCCGATGACCGCAAGGACCCTCATCACCGGTGGCACGATCCTGTCCGTCGACCCCGAGATCGGCGATCTGCGCCGCGGCGACGTCCTGATCGAGGACGACGTCATCCGCGAGGTCGCCCCGCACATCGACGCGCCGGACGCCCAGCGCATCGACGCGACCGACCGCATCGTGATGCCCGGCCTGGTCGACACCCACCGCCACATGTGGCAGGCCGCGGTGCGCCAGGTGGCCGCGGACTGGACGATCGGCGAGTACGTCGAGCACATGCTCGGCGGGCTCGGACCGAGGTTCAGCGCCGAGGACGTGGGCATCGCCGACCTGCTCAGCGGGTTGGAGGCGCTCAACAACGGCATCACGACGATCTTCGACTGGTCGCACATCGTCAACACGCCGGAGCACGCCGACGCGGCGGTCGAGGGCCTCGTCGCGTCGGGCATCCGCGGGGTGTACGGCTACGGCCTGCCCCGCACACCCGCCGCCAGCTGGTACACCGCCGACGTCGCGCGCGTGCGCAAGACGTACTTCAGCTCGGACGACCAGCGGGTCACGATGGCGCTGGCCAGCCTCGGCCCCGAGTTCGCCTCGATGCCCGAGGCCGAGGTGGACCTGCAGCTGGCCCGCGAGCTCGACCTGCGGACGTCGGTTCACCTGGGCTGCGGCCTGCTCGGCAGGGCCCGTGCCGTGACGGAGATGCACGAGCGCGACCTGCTCGGCCCGGACCTGATCTACGTGCACTGCAACACGTGCACCGACGACGAGCTGCGGCTCATCGCCGACACCGGCGGGCACGTCTCGATCTCACCACGGGTGGAGATGCAGATGGGCCACGGCTACCCGGCCACCGGGCGGCTGATCGCCGCCGGGGTGCAGCCGAGCCTGAGCGTCGACGTCGTCAGCGGCGTCGGCGGGAGCCTGTTCGCCGAGATGCGCGGCATGCTGGAGGCCGAGCGCGGCTGGCAGAACCACCTCGCGCTGCAGCGGGGCGAGTGGACGAGCCGCCTGGAGCTGCGCACCCGCGACGCGGTGCGGATCGCCACCCTGGAGGGCGCCCGCACGCTGGGCATGGAGGACCGGATCGGCTCCCTCACCCCCGGCAAGCAGGCCGACATCATCCTGCTCGCGGTCGACCGGCCCAACCTCGCGCTGATCAACGACCTGGCCGCCGCCATCACGCTGGCCGACGGCGAGAACGTCGACGCGGTGTTCGTGGCGGGACGGCTGGTGAAGGCCAACGGGAAACTGCTCAGCCACGACCTGCGGCACGTCCGCGACCACGTCCGTGCCTCCCGCGACCGGCTCCTCCCGGACGGCGCCGCGCTCGGGTAGAGCTGCGCACGAGTCCGCCCGGCACCACTCGTCGCCGGCTCCCCGCACGCGTCGATCTCCGGGCGTCGCGGAGGCCGAGCCGCTGCGAGCTCGCCGGGCGGTCGCGCACGTCGCCCCACGATGACCGGCTCCTGAATGGTTGCCGGCTCGGCCCGACCGTGTCGCGCACTCAGGCCAGTGCCGGCGACGAGCCCTCCACCGCGAGGCGGCAGAACTGCCGGGCGGCCGGGCTCGATCGCTCGCCCGCGCCGACGGCGAGCGCCACCTGCCAGCGTGCCTCGGGGTCGTCGGGCATCGGCCGAGCAATCAGGTGCGCGGCCTTGTCCTTCTCCGCGATGGGCTGCGGCACGACGGCGACGCCCATGTCGTGCCCCACGAGGTCGAGCAGGCTGTGGACGTCGTTGACCTCGATGGTCGCGGAGCGGGTGATGCCCGCGCGCGCCGCGGCGAGGTCGACGATGCGGCGGACGCTCCAGTCCACCTGGAAGTCGACGAATGTCTCTTCCGCGAGGTCCTCCCAGGTCACGACGTCGGCGGGCAGAGCGCGACCGGGGTGAGCCACCACGACCATCGGCGCGCTGACAACGGGTGAGAGCGCCACCGTCTCGGGTACCGGCCCGGTCACCGCCACGAACGCGGCGTCGAGCCGGTTGCCGGCGACCCCGTCGATGAGGGCCTGGGAGCCGTCGTGGCGGAGTCTGACCTGCACACCGGGATGCGTTGCGCGGAATCGGGCCAAGATCGCCGGGACGTCGACCCCTGCGATGCACTGCTCGCTACCGACCGAGAGGGACCCGCGCAACAGTCCTTGGACCGCTGCGGCGGCGTCCAGGGCCGCTGACGCCCCGGCCAGGGCGCGCCGGGCCTCGCGCAGCACAGCTGCCCCGATCTCGGTGAGCTCCACCCGGCGCGTCGAGCGGATGAACAGCGGCGCGCCGATCTCGCGCTCGAGGGCCCGGATCGAGGCAGAGAGGCCCGACTGGGAGACCAGCGACCGCTGCGCGGCCCGGGTGAAGTGACGTTCCTCGGCCACGGCGACGAAATACTCCAGCTGGCGCAGCTCCATGCCCAGAGACTAGATGGGTCAATACGCATGCTCCCATCACTGCGACCGATCGAACTCCCAAGGCGGGCCGCCCTCGCACCGCCATCGGGGCCCCCGCGAACATCACCGCGGTGCCGTACTCCTACCCGCGGAGTCATCGGCAGCGGCCGTCTTGCGCGGGGCCCCGCGCGACCGGAGCGCCCGCGCTCGACGTGCTGGAGCAGCGCGACCGCCGCCGGCACGAGCACGTCGCGACGGTGCACGACCCCGATGGTCCAGGCCGGCGCGTGCCCGGCGATGGGTACCGAGCGGAGATCGGGGAATCGCGCGGCGAGTGAGGTCGGGACGATCGTCACTCCCAGGTCCGCGCGTACCAGCTCGCCCGCGGCCAGGATGTCGTTCGTCTCGAACGCACTGATGCGATCCGCCCCTGCGGTCCGGAAGGCGCGGTCCACCTCCTGTCGGATGGCCCAGCCGGGCGCGAAGTCGACGAAGGGGTGACCGGCGAGGTCGGTGAGGGTGACCGGGGCGTCCGGCAGATCGCACCGCGGGCCGGCGAGAACGACCATCCGGTCCCGCGTCAACGGGACGGAGGTAAGCCCGCGCAGGCGACCGGTCAACGCGACGACGGCGAGATCGACCGTGCCGTCCCGCACCGCGTCGATGATCTCCTCCGCGGGCGTCTGGCGAAGCTGCACCACCACCTCCGGGTGTTCGCGACGCAGTGCACCGATGGCCCGCAGCGGGACCCCGGCCAACCCCTGCAGCACACCCACGGTGACCTGGCCGCGCAGTACTCCCCGCGCGCGTCGACCGCGGCGCGCACCTCGTCGATGGCGGACAGGGCGTTGCGGGCCGCTGCCACGAACGCCTCACCGGCCGTGGTCGGCACGACGCGGCGCGTCGTGCGCTCGAAGAGCGGCACGTCGAGTTCCCGCTCGACGGCGCGCACTGTCGCCGAAACCGCCGACTGCACCAGCCGCAGCTGCCTACCCGCCGCCGAGAAGCCCCCTGCGTCGCAACCGCGACGACCACCTGCAACTGCCTGAGCTCCACCCGACCCCCAGCCGCACTCGAATATATCTCCGATGAAGATAACTGTAATCCCAAACCATCGCGCTGACGTGGGAAGCCGCACCTGCGGCACCCGGTTGTACCGCAGTGCCGGGGCGGCCCACCCCCTCACACGGGCCGTCCCGGCCCGCCAACATGCCGGGCGCGACGTGCGCCCACGAACGGGAGATCTGGTGCACACCACATACGCCGCCTCAGCGGGGCCGCGGTCGCGCCGCCACCACGACCGTGGCTTCTGGCTGATCGCCTACCTGTTCACGGTCGTCATGGCGTCCTCGACGCTGCCGACCCCGCTGTACCCGCTCTACCAGCGCGCCGACGGCTTCGGGGCACTGATCGTCACTGTGGTCTTCGCCGTCTACGCGGTCGGTGTGCTGGGCGCCCTGTTCCTGGCCGGGCACATCTCGGACTGGGCAGGACGCAAGCGGATGCTCGCGTTGGGGTTGCTGTTCGGCATCGCCTCCAGCGCGACCTTCGTCGCGTCGGCCGCGCTGCCCGCGCTGGTGGTCGGCCGGGTGCTGTCGGGGGTGAGCGTCGGGCTCGTCACTGCAACCGCCACCGCGCACCTGGCCGACCTGCACGGTCGCGCCCGCCCCGACGGAGGCCCACGGCGCGCCGAGGTGGTGGCCACCGCGACCAACCTGGGCGGGCTGGGCCTCGGCCCGCTGATCTCCGGCCTGCTCTCCGAGCACACCAGCTCCCCGTTGCACGTCCCGTATGTGGTGTCGCTGCTGCTGCTGGCGATCGGGCTGGCCGCGCTCACGCTCGTCCCGGAGACCGTCCGACGACCCGACCCGCGTCCGGCGTACCGCCCGCAACGCACCAGCGTGGCCCCCGAGCACCGGAACACGTTCGTCGGCGCCGCCGCGTCCTCGGTCGTCGCCTTCGCGGTCTTCGGCCTCTTCACCTCGCTCGCGCCGGTCGTGCTCACCACGCTGTTCGATACCGGCAGCCGCCTCGTAGCCGGCCTCGCGGCGCTTCTGGTCTTCGGTTGCGCCGCCGTCGCCCAGATCCCGTTGCACCGCGTCGGTGGGCGACGGCAGCAGACCATGGGGCTCGCCGCCATGGCCGTCGGCATCCTCGCCTGGTCCTCGGGGTGCATCTGCAACTGCTCGCACTGTTCCTCGCCGCGGGTGCCTTCGCCGGTGCCGGTGCCGGCATCGCGTTCAAGGGCAGCATGTCCACCGTGCTCGCCACCGCGGCGGCGCACCGGCGCGGGGAGACCGCGACCGCGCTGTTCCTGGCCGCCTACGTGGGCCTCACCGTGCCGGTCCTCGGCCTGGGCCTCGCTGCGCAGCGCCTTCCGGTGACCGTCGCGCTGTACGCGTTCGGCAGCGCGCTCCTGACCGCGCTGGCCTTCGCGGGCTGGCGCGTCGTCACCGCACCCGCCCGCCGCCTGGCCGCGGACTGACCCGCCGCAGCAAGCGAACACCGATCAGCTCGTCCCCACCGCAACCCGTGTCGAGGAGAACCGTGCACAACCAGCCCCATGCCCGCCCCGCGACCCCGCCGCGGGCCCTGACCCGCCGTGGCTTCCTCGGTGCCGCCGGTGTCGCCCTCGGGCTCGGAGCGGCGGGCGGCTACGTCACCGGCCGAGCCGCCGCGACCGACCGGCCACCGGCCACCCCTGACTTCGCCCCGGACCGGCCACTGCTGCTGCAGGGCGCGACCGTCCTCACCCTCGCACCCGCAACGCAGGCGCTGCCCGACCACGACGTGCTCGTGCAGGGCGGGAAGATCGCGGCACTCGGGCCGGGCCTCGCTGCCCCCGCCGATGCCGCAGTCGTCGACGCCCGCGGCAAGATCCTCATGCCCGGGATGGTGGACACCCACCGGCACGTGTGGCAGACGCCGTTCCGCGGCTTCGGCGCCAACTGGAGCTTCGCCGACTACCTCCAGTACATGCGTGAACAGTTCGGGCTCCGGTTCACGACCGAGGACTTCTACAACGCCACCTTCATGGGGCTCGTGGACGCCCTCGACGCCGGCGTGACGAGCACCGTGGACTGGTCGCACGGCCTGCGCAGCACCGCCGACGCCGAGGCAGCGCTTCAGGCCGCCCACGACTCCGGCGGCCGGGTACGGTTCGCCTGGGGTCGGGCCGCGGGCGCGGAGATCGCGGTCGTGCCCGACTGGGTGCTCGAGGGCGACGTGGCACGGGTCGTGCGCGACCCCTCGCTCGTCGGCGGCCTGGTCTCGCTGCAGCTCGCCCTCGACTGGTCCGGCCGGCCCGGCTTTCCCGACGCCGCTGCCTGGCGTTGGGCCCGCGAGCAGGGCCTGCCCGTCACGACGCACGCCGGCCTCTACGGCGCGATCGAGGACGAGTTCATCACCCAGCTACAGCAGAACGACCTGCTGCTGCCGAGCACCACCTACGTGCACGCCGGCACGTTGCGACCGGAGAGCTACGACCTCATCGCGGCCAGCGGCGGGGCGGTGTCGATCGCACCGGAGAGCGAGTTCAACTTCGGCCAGGGCTACCCGCCCACGGCCGACGTCGCGGCGAGGGGCATCCGCGTCGGCCTGTCCACCGACACCGTCACCTACCAGAGCGCGGACGTCCTGTCCGCGATGCGCGCCGTGCTCAACGGCGACCGGGCCGAGCAGAACCTGGAGGCCCAGAACGCACGCGCCGCGATCTCCCCGCCCCGGTTGTCCGTGGACACGGTGCTCGAGTGGGGCACGCTCGGCGGCGCCCGGGTGCTCGGATCCGACGCCGAGATCGGCACGATCGAGATCGGCAAACGCGCGGATCTGGTCCTGCTGAGCACCGAGAGCCCGGCCATGGCGAATGCCGACAACTACCCGCAGGGCGCCGCGGTCCTGCACGCGACCCGCGACGAGGTGGACGCCGTCCTCGTGGACGGCCGGGTGATCAAGTACGCCGGCGAACTCACCGGCGACCTCGCGGCCAGAGCCCGCAGGCTCGGAACCACGACCCGCGACCGCATCATCGCCCAACTCGACCCCGCCGCGCTGGAGCAAACGCGGCACCCGGCCCGATCCTGACCGACCGGCGGCGACACATTCAGAACCGTGACCCATGACTGCCAACGCTTTCTACTGTTGGACAGCTGGGTCTTCCGCGACGACCGTCGTTGCTGTCACCAACCCCGAGCCGACCATCGAGGACGACCCGCATGGACGCCGCCCATGAGCTCACCCCCGAGCAGGCCAGCCGCTTGGCTGTCACCGCCCTGGCCGCTGACATCGCGTACTGGGCGCACACCACCTCCGTCGACGGGCGGATCGCAGTCGACGACCTGACCCGCGCCCTCGACAACATCCGCCAGACCACGTTCCACCAGCCCTGACAACCCATCCGGAGGATTCCCGTGCAACTCCGCAACATCGGCGAGACGAAGGTCAGTGCGATCGGACTCGGCGGCATGCCGATGTCCATCGAAGGACGCCCCGACGCAGCTCGCTCCATCGCCACCATCCACGCCGCCCTCGACGCCGGCATCACCCTCATCGACACCGCGGACGCCTACCACCTCCGCGCCGACGACGTGGGACACAACGAATCCCTGATCGCCGCCGCCCTCGCCAACTACGGGGCGGACACCTCACACGTCCTCGTGGCCACGAAGGGCGGCCACCTGCGCCCCGGCGACGGCAGCTGGACCCTCGACGGATCACCCGCCCACCTCATCCAGGCGTGCGAGGCGTCCCTGAAGCGCCTGCAGGTCGAGGCCATCGACCTCTACCAGTTCCACCGCCCCGACCCGACCGTCCCTTACGCTGACTCCATCGGCGCCATCCGGGACCTGCTCGACGCCGGGAAGATCCGAATGGCCGGCATCTCCAACGCCACGGTCGACCAGATCCGGCTCGCCCACCACACCCTCGACGGGCGTCTGGTCTCCGTGCAGAACCAGTACTCGCCCGCCTTCCGCACCAGCGAACCCGAACTGCGCGCATGCGAGGAACTCGGCATCGCATTCCTGCCGTGGAGCCCGCTGGGCGGGATCTCCAACGCCTCGACCCTCGGATCCGCACACTCGGCATTCGGCGACGTCGCCCGAGCCCTCGAGACCAGCCCTCAGCAGCTCACGCTCGCATGGATGCTGGCCACGTCGCCCGTGATCATCCCGATCCCCGGTTCCAGCCGCCCGGACACCATTCGCGACTCCGCCGCCGCCGCCGAGCTCCAGCTCACGCCACGACAGATCGAAGCACTCGACGCCGGATAGGACGTTGACGTCCGATGTCAGCCCACCACTGCTCGGCATTGATCACGGAGGATTCATGGGGCCACACATCTCGCAACCGGCGCGAACCACACGGCGGGGTGGCTCGTCATGCCTCTGAGCAGATCCGAACAACGGGCCCTGCGGAGGCTCGGACGGGCTGCAGCCGCGGCTGACCCGACACTCGCACGAACGCTGACGGGCGCTCCTGACCTGGTTCGACCGACAAATCCAGTCATCCGACGCATGATCTGGGCGTTCATGGCCGTGGCGACTGCGCTGCTGGCGGCGGGGGCAATCATCGGCGACATAGGGCTGCTCACCGGCGGAGGGCTGGTCCTGCTGTCGTGCCCGCCGACAATGTTGATCACCAACCTGGCGCTCGCACACGGTCAGTAGGGCAACTACGAATCCCTTCCACACGACAGAGGAGTCAGGACGAATATGGCGCTCACGACCTACGTGGCCGACCCCACGCGGTACGACCCCGACGGCTCCGGCCGTCCGAACTTCCGCCGCTGCGGGTGCAGCGGCCTCGACCTGCCCGCGATCTCGCTCGGGCTGTGGCACAACTTCGGCGACGACAAGCCGATCGAGACGCAACGGGCGATCCTGCGCCGGGCGTTCGACCGGGGCGTCACGCACTTCGACCTCGCCAACAACTACGGGCCGCCCTACGGCAGCGCCGAGAAGAACTTCGGCACGATCTTCGCCCAGGACTTCCGCCCCTACCGGGACGAGTTGATCCTGTCGACGAAGGCGGGCTACGACATGTGGCCGGGTCCGTACGGCCAGGGTGGCGGCTCGCGGAAGTACCTGCTCGCGAGCCTCGACCAGTCCCTCGCCCGGATGAGCGTCGACTACGTCGACATCTTCTACAGCCACCGCTTCGACCCGACCACCCCGCTCGAGGAGACGATGGGCGCGCTCGACACGGCCGTCCGCTCCGGCAAGGCCTCTACGCCGGCATCTCCTCCTACAACGGGGAGCGCACCCGCCGGGCCGCGGCGATCCTGCGCGAGCTGGGCACACCACTGCTGATCCACCAGCCCTCGTACTCGATGCTCAACCGGTGGATCGAGGAGGACCTCCTCGACGTCCTCGGCGAGACCGGGACGGGCTGCATCGCCTTCTCCCCGCTCGCGCAGGGCATGCTCACCAACAAGTACCTCGACGGGTGCCGGCCGGTTCCCGCGCCGCGCAGGGCAAGTCGCTCTCACCCGACCTGCTCACCGACAAGGCCCTCGCCCACGTCCGTGCGCTGAACGAGATCGCGCGGTCCCGAGGCCAGACGCTCGCCCAGATGGCCATCGCGTGGACGCTGCGGGACCCGCGCGTCACGTCGGCGCTGATCGGCGCGAGCAGCGTCGCGCAGCTCGACGACAGCCTCGGGGCGCTCGCCAACCTGGAGTTCAGCGCCGAAGAGCTGACGGGGATCGACCAGCACGCGGTGGACGCCGGCATCAACCTGTGGGCGCGCTCCGCGGAGCGGTGACGGCGTTCGAGCGAGTCCACGGCCAGGGTCAGCAGAGTAGGGCCGGCGACGGTGGGCGACCGTCACCGCTGGCGGCCGTGGCCTCCTCGACGAGCGCGAAATGCAGATCGTGGCTCAGGCACGCAGACGGGGAGCGGACGGGTCGAACGGCATAGTGTCGTAGGTGACGAAGACCCAGGACGCACGAGTTCGGCCAGTTCGCGGGCGACCTCGCGCAGGTGTTTGGGTCCAGCCAGTGCAACGCCGTGGCCGACACCACAGAGCCCATCGTGAACCCATCGAACTGTCGACTCCACCCGGCTGCCCCAGTTCGGCCTCGCGCCAACCAACTCGGTCACCGAGTGTTCGCCTCGAGCTCCATCCGGAACGGGTCAAGGTCGACACCCACGATCTCGGCGGACGACCAGCGTCCCAGTGCCCGCGCAGCATCGGGCCGGGACCGCACCCGAGGTCGACCAGCCGTCCGGGGGCCGCACCGAGCCGGTCGATGAGGTCGAGCATGAACGCGAAGCTTGCTTCACGGTCCGCAACGTAGTTCGCCTGCTGGCGCTCCCAGCGTCCGGACCCATGACGCCGGCCGGACATCCCGCCACCGGCAGCCGGTGCGTAGTCATGCCGAGCCGGGCGGGCCGACCGTGCACGGCGTCGATGATCCGGTCGAGCGCGTTGGACAGCACACCCGGGGCGTGGCGAAGTTGGCCCGTACGAAGCCCGTACCGCGAGCTGCATCGAATACCGCGACGGGCCGCAACAATGCGTTACGCGACAGAAACAATAGGCCCACCGTTGTTGATCGACGCCACCTCGCACCTCTGGCGCAGAACTTCTGGAAATCGGGACGAGTCGTCCGGATCCTGCACTGCGCCCCGGTAGCTGCACAGGTCCAACCAGAATGTCTGCCAACACGAACCGCCGGACAAATGCGAGGGCCTCATGACAGCAGAGCCAGAGACGATGACCGATGGTAGGACGGGTCGGTTCGGCGGGGTGTTCGGCCTGGTCGAGCGTGTCGGCAACAGGCTGCCCAACCCGTTCATCCTCTTCGTCGTCCTGCTGGTGCTGATCGCGGTGCTGTCGACGATCGTCGCGGCGCTCGGCGTGACCGTGACAGTGCCCGGGGTCGAGGAGCCCGTGCCGGTGCGCGGCGCCCTGACTCCAGACGGGCTCGTCGCCCTGATGGACGGCGTCATCGACAACTTCGTCACGTTCCCCGCCCTCGGGCCCGTGCTGACCGTCGTCCTCGGTGTCGGTGTCGCACAGGGCACTGGCGCACTCGAGTCCGCGGTCCGCCTGGTCTTCTCTCGCGTCTCCCGAGGTGCCGTGCCCTACGTGGTCGCCCTCGTCGCCTGCCAGGGGCACGTGATGTCGGACGCCTCGTTCCTGGTGATTCCCCCGCTGGCGGCGCTGGTGTTCCTCGCAGTGGGACGCCACCCGCTCGCGGGTCTCATCGGGGCCTACGCCTGCACCGCCACCGGGTACGGGGGTGGCCTGTTCATGGGCACCCTCGACGCCTCCCTCGCCGGCATCACCCAGAAGGCCGCCTCGCTGCTGCCTGCCGGGGAGAGCTTCGCGGGCAACATCGCGATGAACTGGTTCTTCGGGGCAGCGGCCGGCCTGCTCCTCCCGCTCGTCGGCGGGTTCATCATCGACCGGGTGCTCGAGCCGAGGCTCGGCCCCTGGCGTCGCGACTCCGCAGCCGACGGAGCCACGGGCGCCGGCGAGCCCGCCGACCTGCAGGTGAGCCGCGAGGAGAAGCGGGCCGTACTGGTCGCGGCCGGCTCCGTCCTCGTGTTCGCCGTGCTCCTGGCCACGGCATGGGTGCTGCCCGGTTCACCACTGCAGGGCGAGGGCGGAACGCTCATCCCCTCGCCGATGCTCAGCAACATCGTCATCGCGATCGCCGCGTCGTTCCTGATCTTCGGGGTCGTCTACGCCCGTGTCCTGCCGGTGGCGAAGGAGGACCGCCAGGTCGGGACGCTGATGCAGAACGCGATCCGGGACATGGCCGGATTCATCGTGCTGATCTTCATCGTGTCGCAGACGCTCGCGGTGCTCTCGTACTCCAACCTCGGCACGCTGATGGCGGTGGGCCTGGCGAACGCCGCCGAGGGGGTGGGGCTGCAGGGATTCGGGGTCCTCGTGTTCCTGGTGGTCATCTCGGCGCTGCTGAACCTGGTCATCACCTCCGGCAGCGGTCTGTGGTCGCTGGAGTCGACGGTGATGGTGCCCGGCCTCATGCTCCTCGACCTCTCGCCGGCGGTGATCCAGGCGGCTCACCGCATCGGTGACTCGGTGACCCAGGCGGTCTCCCCGATGCACATCTTCCTATACCTGGTGCTGACGATGGCGCGCCGCTACGTGCCGGACCTGCAGCTCGGCACGCTCGTCGCGCGGCTGCTGCCCTTCGTCCCCGCCTTCGCCGTCGTCTGGATCGGCATCCTGGCGGTGTTCTTCTTCGCGGAGCTACCGCCCGGTCCCGGGCAGACCATCTACCTGCCCTGACGCATCGACCCTGGGCGCCCGAGCGCCCAGGGGTCGATCGGCGTGGCGCGCACCCAGCGGCCGGAGGCGTCGAGCACGCGGCCGTAGAGCTTCGACTGCCGCAACACCATCTGCCGATCGAGGATGCGGATGTGGGGGAACTCCCGGCGCAGCCGTGTGGCCAGCGGGTGCAAGTCGGACGCGCCATGGAGGCCGACTGTCAGCAGCATGTTGCTGGGACCCGCCACCGCCGCGCAGGTTCGGGTCTCCGGCCAGGCGAGGAGCGCGCGGCCGGTGGCCTCGAGCAGGTCGTCGGGCATCTCGAGCCAGAGCACTGCGGCGGCGCGCCACCCGGCGAGCGGACGGGCCAGGTCGCAGCGGAAGTCGATGTCACCGGTGGCGACCAGCCGGGCCAGCCGCCGCTGGACGGTGCGGGCCGTCGTGCCCACCTGGTCCGCCAGCTCGGGATATGCGCCCGGCCGTCCACCGACAGCGCCGAGAACAGCCGCCGGTCCAGGTCGTCCATCGGGCGCGTGGATTCCGCGGGCGTGGCACCCGGACTCAGTGCCGCTGCCGAGCCCCTGGCGAGCACCCGCAGGCGCCACCGGCGGGAGGCGTCGAAGACGCGCGTGGCCATGTGCGTGCGCACCTTGCGGACGCCGGGCAACTGCGGTAGGTCAGTGAGCAGGTGGTCCGCGAGGCGCGGCAGCGACGCCGCCACCGCGAGCACCCAGAGGTCGTAGCTGCCGGCGACGTGCTGCACCGAGATCAGGTGACCGGCACCGGCCAGCGAGGCGGCGACCTCGACCGCCGCTCCCGCCTCACAGTCGAGCTCGAGAAACGCCACGCTCATCGTGTGCAGCTGCCGCTGCCCGAGCGCGACGGTGGCCCATGCCTCCCCTGCACTGGTGAGCCGCTGCCACCGCCGCGCCACAGTGACGGGGTCGACGCCCAGCACGTCGCCGAGCTGAGCCCAGGTGGCGCGCGGGTTGATCTGCAGGGCGTCGATCAGTTCGAGGTCCGTCTCGGACAGAAGTACATGGAGAGTTGAGTCCGGATCCTGCGCTGATTCGCGTTCGCCTGTCCTGATGCGGCGTCCGTCCATGGGTCGTGACTCTAGTCGGCGAGGATCGGCGCGGTCAGACGAGTGCTGCCCGCCGGGACCGGTGGGCCGGAGAGGACGGTGCGATGGGATCGCGGCCCAGTCAGTCGCAACCCGGTCAGGCGACGCGATCGGACGACGTGTGCGACCTGCTGCTGACCGGCGGCCGGGTGATCGACCCGGAGACCGGGCTCGATGCCGTCACGGACATTGCGATCACCGGGGGGACGGTCGTCGCGGTGGGCGGGACCGCGCCGCGGGCGGCGCGCACGATCGACGTCTCCGGTCTGGTCGTCACCGCAGGCTTCGTCGACCTCCACAGCCACGCCCAGACGATCCCGTCCCTGCGGCTGCAGGCCCTGGACGGCGTGACAACGGCCCTCGAGCTGGAGTCGGGCGCCGGTGACGTCGCCGGGGCGCTCGAGCGAGCGGCCCGCGATGGCCGCCCCGTCAACTACGGGTACTCGGCCTCGTGGGCACAGGCCCGGATGGCCGTGCTGGACGGTGTCGCCCCCGGCGGCGGGTTCCTCGACTTCACGACAGGAATCGCCGGAACGAGCTGGCAGCGCCCGGCCGACGACGACGAGCTCGCGAAGATCCTCGGTCGCCTCGAGGAGCAGATCGGCGCCGGCGCGCTGGGCATCGGCGTCCTCGTCGGCTACGCGCCGCAGACCGGGCGGCGCGAGTACGTCCAGGTCGCCGGCACGGCCGCGCGCCACGGTGTCCCGACGTTCACGCACGCGCGCTTCAAGAACCCGGACGAACCGGGGACGGCGCTCGAGGGTGCGGCGGAGGTGGTCGCCGCCGCGGCAGGCACGGGCGCCCACATGCACCTGTGCCACGTGAACTCCACGTCGCTGCGCGCGATCGACGAGGTGGGCGAGATGGTCAGCGGGGCACGCACGCGCGGGCTGCGGGTCACCACGGAGGCCTACCCGTACGGCGCCGGCATGACCGCGGTCGGCGTGCCGTTCCTGCACCCGGACACCCTGGGCCGGGTCGGCATCGGGCCGTCGAACCTCGTCGTCGTGGCCACCGGCGAGCGACCACGGGACGCCGAGCGGCTGCTGCAGATCCGCCGCGAGACCCCGGGGCCTGGTGGTCATCCACTACCTCGACGAGGAGCAGGACGCGGACCTGTCGGTGATCCGCCGCGCGCTGATGCTGCAGGACACCGCGATCGCTTCCGACGCGATCCCGTTCACCACTCCCGGCGGCGTCGTCGTCGAGGGCGACCGCCCGATGCCCGCCGACGCCGTCTCCCACCCGCGCACCACGGGCACGTTCTCGCGCTTCCTGCGCACCATGGTCCGGGAGACCGGCGCCCTCACCTTGCCCGAGGCGCTGCGGCGCTGTTCCCTGCTGCCCGCCCAGATATTGGAGGCCGCGAGCCCGGCAATGGCGCGCAAGGGGCGCGTGCAGGTCGGAAGCGACGCCGACCTGGTCGTGTTCGACCCGGCCCGGGTGGCCGACCGCTCGACCTACGACGTCCCCACCGAGGCCTCCACCGGTGTCGAGCACGTGCTCGTCGGCGGCACGCCGGTGGTGCTCGACGGGGCAGTCGTCCCCTCCGCGTTACCCGGCCGCGCCGTCCTGGGAGGTGGGCTGTGACTGCCACGAGAAACCCGGCCGAGACGCCCCAGCTGGTCGGCCTCGACGACATCCGAGCAGCCGCCGGGCGTATCGCCGACTTCGTCCTGCACACCCCGGTGATCGCCCTGCCACATCCCGGCCGGCCCGACAACCTGCTCCACTGTAAGGCGGAGTCGCTGCAGCCCACCGGCGCGTTCAAGCTGCGAGGCGCATGCAACACGATCCTGCAGGTGCTGGACCAGGCCAGGGAGCGGGGCGTGGTCGCCCAGTCCTCCGGCAACCACGCGAGGGCGGTCGCCTGGCTCGCGCACCGGCTCGGCCTGCGTGCAGTCATCGTCATGCCGGACGCCGCCCCGGCGTCCAAAGTGGCTGCCGTCCGGGCACTCGGCGCCGAGGTCGAGCTGGTGCCCGCGGCAATCCGGGACACCCGGCCGCTCGAGCTGGTGGCCGAGCACGGCTATGTGCACGTCCCGCCGTACGACGACCTGCGGGTCATCGCCGGGCAGGGGACGGTCGGCCTCGAGCTGGTCGAACAGCTGCCCGACGTCGACGTGGTGCTCGTACCGGTGTCCGGGGGCGGGCTCATCGCGGGGATGTCGGCCGCGGTCACGGCGCTGCGGCCGGGGGCCCGTGTGATCGGCGTCGAGCCCGAGCTGGCCGCGGACGCGGCCGAGAGCCTGCGCGCGGGACGGCGTGTGGAGTGGGGACCCGAGCGCACCTACCGCACCGTCGCCGACGGGCTTCGGACCACCGTTCTCGGCGGCCACCCCTGGCAGCACGTCCGCCGCTACGTCGACGAGATCGTCACGGTGTCCGACGACCAGATCCGCGCGGCGATGCGGCACCTCGCGATCGAGGGGCGGCTCGTGGTCGAGCCCGCCGGGGCCGCCACAGTGGCCGCCTGGATGCACGACCTCGTGCCGGCGGGCCCGACGACCGCAGCGGTCGTATCAGGTGGATCAGTCGACCCCGCACTGCTGTCCGCGGTGCTGGCCGGAAGGAGCACAGCATGAACCCGCAGGACTGGACCGCGATCGAGGCGCACCCCTACAGCGACGCGGTCGTGGCCGGGGGCCTTGTCTTCGTGTCCGGCGCGCTGCCGCTCCGCGAGGACGGGGTGGTCATCGGCGGCCGGATCGACGCGCTCGACGCGGCGATCGACACCGCCCGCCGGCGCTCGCCACCGTGGGCGCGCGCCTGGAGGACGTGGTCAAGGCGACGTACTACCTGATCGACATCACGCTCCGGGACGAAGCGAACGCCCAGTTCTGCCGCCTCTGGCCGGCGCCGCGACCCGCCCGGACGGTGGTCGAGGTGTCGGCGCTGCCCTACAGCGCCGTCGTCGAGATCGACCTGGTCGCACGGGCAACGTGATCACCACCGCCTTCGTCACCCAGTTACCGGAGAAGCAGCCGGCAGCGCGATCCCGAGCGGCGAAGCAGGGGTGCACAAGCCTCCGACCGCCGGGGTCGATCCACGCGGGTGCATGTAGACGGGCGGCCGCGTCGGCCACAGATCTGATCCGCATCGGATCTCGCGGGCGAGGCCCGGAACACGTCGTTGCCCGGCCTCGCCCGCGAAGCGCGACTCTCAGCCCTCGCCGTACAGCACTCGGAGAGCGGTAGCCCGGTTGCGCCGCACGTGCCGCAGCGAGCAGGCCACGGCGCTGTCCACGTCTCCCGAGATGATTGCGTCGCAGAGCTCCCGGTGCTCCTCCCACACGACGGCAGGATCGTCGATCTGCTGGAAGATCCAGCGCAGCCGGCCCTCCAGCGGTTCGATCAATGAGGCCAGCAGCCGATTGCCCGCCAACTCGATCACGTGGTGATGGAACGCGGCGTTCGCCCGGCTGAGCGTGTCCGGGCCGCCCGACGAGGTCGCCAGCCTCGCCTGCTCGAGCAGCGCGCGAGCTCGCGCAGCCCCACCCGGTCCGCCCGGCTCGTCGCCTGCCTCGTGGCGAGTACCTCCAACGACTCGCGGACGTCGAACAGCTCCTCCACGTCCCGGCGGGACAGGTGCTTCACGATGATCTTCCTCGGGGACAGCGCCTCCACGAAGCCCTCTCCGGTGAGCATGCGGATGGCCTCCCGCACCGCAACCGCGACACGCCGAACTCCTCGGCCAGCTCGCGCTCGACGAGCCGGTGACCAGGTCGTAGCCGTCCAGAGATGATCCGGTCCCTGATCTCTTCGCGCAGCTGGTCCCTGAGCCGGATCGTGTCCGTCAGCGTCGTCCCGCGCTCGATCGTCATCTACAGCGCCCCCCGTAAATTCCCCGTTACGGTATACCAAACCGCTTGATCCCCGGGGCGCATCGGTGGAGCTTTGGGATACCAAAAGCGTCAACTCTGCCCACGACGGGACCAGCGATGACCTCCATCCGAACCGCGGCGCGTCAAGAACGCCCCACCAACGTCCGTTGGAAGATCTTCCTGGTCCTGCTGGGCATCGTGGCCCTCAACTACATCGACCGCGGGTCCCTCTCCGTGGCGCTCCCCCTCATCGCCGACGAGCTGGAGATCTCCAAGGAGGTCACCGGCCTGATCCTCAGCTCGTTCTTCTGGACCTACGCGCTCATGCAGATCCCCGGAGGGTGGCTGGCCGACCGGTTCAAACCCCGCATCGTGGCCGCCAGCGCGTGCGTGGGCTGGGGCATCGCGCAGGGGCTCACCGCGGCCGCGACGACTGTGCCTGCGCTGATGGGCTTCCGGTTGCTGCTGGCGCGACCGAGGGTCCGGTGTACCCGGCGGGCGGCAAGCTCAACGCGGTATGGCTGCCTGCGCGCGAACGCGGTCGCGGAGCCGTCCTGCTCGACGGCGGGGCACCCCTCGGGGCTGCGGTCGGCGGTGCCGCCATCTCCGGGCTGATCGTCCTGACCGGCAGTTGGCGGATCGCGTTCGTGATCGCCGGGGTCGCCACGGTGCTGGCCGGGCTCTTCGCGCTGCGGTACATCCGCAACTCTCCTCGCGAGCACGGCGGGACCAACGAGGCCGAACGCGCCTACATCGAGCAAGCCCATGCCGAGGAGGACGCCGCGGCGCCCGCTGCCGGCCGCAAGGGACTCCTCCCCTACGCGCGGCATCGCTCGTTCTGGGCGATGTGCCTCGCTGGATGGGCTTCAACGGGGTCTTCTACGGGCTGCTCACCTGGGGCCCGCTGTACCTCTCGGAGACCAAGGGTTTCGCCATCGGCCAGATCGGCTGGTCGACGCTGGTGATCTTCGGCGCCGGCTTCGTCGGTGAACTGGTGGGTGGGTGGACCTCGGATTGGTGGAAGGAGCGTGGCGGCAGCGCCAACCTCGTCATGCGCACGCTGCTCGGCGTCGCCGGGGTCGCCGTGGTCGCCGGCTTGCTGGGGGTTGTGCTCGTGCCCAACCCACTCGCCGCGGTCGCACTGCTGTCGGTGGTGCTGTTCTTCCTCCGCTGGGCCGGCCTCTACTGGAGCGTGCCGGCCATCCTGGCCGGCCGGCAGGACGCCGGTGTCGTCGGTGGCGCCATGAACCTGTCCGGCAACATCGCCGGGATCGTCACACCGCTGGCGGTGGGCTTCATCGTGGGCGGCACCGGGTCCTACACCGGTGGCCTGCTCTACTTCGTCGGCGCCGGAGTCCTGTTCCTGGCCGCCTCAGTGGTGCTCGACTACAGCCGCCGACTGGGCGTGTGACAGATGCGCCGCATCGGAATCATCACTCCGTCATCCAACACGTGCCTCGAGCCGACGACCTACCGGATCCTCGACGGCACCGACGCCGTCACCGCGCATTTCGCCCGGATCCCGGTAACCCGCATAGCCCTGGACGACGGCGCGGACAACCAGTTCGCCGACGGCCCGATGCTCGAGGCCGCGCGGTGCCTCGCCGACGCCGCGGTGGACGTCATCGCCTGGAACGGGACCGCGGGGTCGTGGCTCGGCGTCGAGCACGACCGGGAACTGTGCGAGCGGATCAACGCGGCCACCGGGATCCCCGCCACGACGTCGACCCTGGCGCTGCTCGACGCCTTCCGCGCCTACGGCGCGACCCGAATCGGGCTGGCGGTGCCCTACACCGCGGACGTGACCGAACGGATCACCGCGGTGTACGCGCGGCCGGAGTCGAGGTGGCCACGGCCGCCGGCCTCGGCCTCTCCGACAACCTGTCCTTCGCCCGCGTCCCGGCACAGGAGGTGCGCGGCTGATCCGCTCGGCCGCCGAGACCGAGCCGCACGCGATCGCCGTGGTCTGCACCAACGTGTCCGGCGCGGTCCACGTGGCCGATCTGGAGGCGGAGCTCGCGATCCCGGTCTTCGACAGCGTGTCCGCGACGCTCTGGCACACCCTCGGCGGTGCAAGTCTCGCGGGCTGGGGGTCGCTGCTGGCCTCGGGCTCGCTGCGCAGCGAGCTGCAGAGAGTCTGCGAGACCGCTCTCGCGAGGACGAGCGCCGATCGCACGACGCTGCGGGTCGATCTCCCCGCCCATGATCTGCAGGTCGATCTCACCGCCGCCGAGGCACTGCGGCCCGGGGTTCGCTCGATCCGCAGGGACTCATCGCTTCCCCAGCGCCGGCTGAACACGGTGACCTGGCTGGAGGAGCACCGCCGGCTGCTGGCGCAGCCCGACTTCCACGGTGAGCCCAGCCCGCCGCAGGCGCTCGTCGATGTCTACGGCGTGCAGGCGCAAGTACTCGCCCCCGTCGTGCGCGACGACGCGATGGTCGGGTGGCTCTCCGTGCACAGCATCGCGGAGCGGCCGTGGTCCGACTCGGATCTCGCCGCCGTCGGCGACGCGGTCGCCGCCCTGCACGACATCTTGGACGACCACCCGGAGGGGAAGCTCACGTGACCAAGGAGATCCAGATCCTGATCGGCGTGGACGTGGACGCCGTCGCCGGCTGGCTCGGCTCGTACGGCGGCGAGGACTCGCCCAACGACATCCAGCGCGGTGTGTTCGCCGGCGAGGTCGGCGCGCCACGGCTGCTCAAGCTGTTCGATCGCTACGACCTGCCGACGACCTGGTTCATCCCCGGGCACTCGATCGAGACGTTTCCCGCCCAGATGCGCGCCGTCGCCGACGCTGGGCATGAGATCGGCGCGCACGGCTACTGCCACGAGAACCCCGTCGCCATGACCCCCGAGCAGGAGCGCGAGGTGGTCGAGCGGAGCATCGAGCTGATCGAGAAGCTGGCCGGCCGACGGCCGCGCGGCTACGTGGCGCCCTGGTGGGAGATGAGCGAGTACACCGCGGCGCTGCTGCTCGAGCTCGGCTTCACGTACGACCACTCGCAGAACTACAACGACTTCGTGCCGTTCTACGCCCGGGTCGGCGACCAATGGACGAAGATCGACTTCGCGGGACGGGCCAGTGAGTGGATGAAGCCGCTCGTCCACGGCCACGAGGTCGACCTCGTGGAGTTCTGCGGCAACTGGTACGTCGACGACCTGCCACCGATGATGTTCAACAAGCACGCCGCGAACAGCCACGGCTTCGTCAGCCCGCACGACATCGAGCAGCTGTGGCGTGACCAGTTCGACTGGGTCTACCGCGAGCTGGACTACGGCGTGTTCCCGGTGACATTGCATCCCGACGTCTCCGGCCGACCGCAGGTGCTGCTCATGCTCGAACGGCTCCTCGACGACTGGACCCGCCGCGACGGCGTCCGCTTCCTCACCTACGAACAAGCCGCGGACGACTTCCGCCACAGATACCCGTTCACCGGGCAGGCCCGCGCCGTCGCGTACTGACACCTCCGTCTCACCTCTGGGATTCCTGGAGAACCGCCTTCGTGGAGGATTCGATGTATTCATGCAGGATGTCCGACCGCACGCCTCGCCGGTCGTGGCTGACCGCGTTGGCGCTCGTGCCGGCGCTGGCACTGGCCGGCTGCGGATCGGGCGCAACCCCGGCTGCGACCTCGGCCGATGGTACGACCACCGTGAACCTGGCCGAGGCGGTGCACAACCTCGGCTACATCGACCTCTACGTCGCCCTGCACGAGGGCTACTTCGAGCAGCAGGGAATCACCGTAAACCTCGCCGCTGCGGGCGGTGACTCCCAGGCGTTCGCCGCTGTTCTGGGCGGATCGGCGCAGTTCGCACTCGGGGACGCGACGCTGGCGGAAATCTCCCGGGAAAAGGGCGGGGACGGGATCGTGATCGCCGAACTGGTGTCGCGCGCCCATTACTTCGCGGTGTCGAAGGACATCAGCGCGCCGTTCACGGACGCCTCGCAGTTCGCGGGCCTGACCTTCGTCACCTCACCGCCTCCGAATACAAATCACAGCGTGCTGACCAACACCATCCAGCAGGCCGGGCTGGATCCCACAACGGATGTCAAGATCACCACGGTGTCCCCCGGCACCGAGATCGGGCCGGTGCTGGCGGGCCAGGCGACGTGGCGGTGGCCTATGAGCCCAACGTGGACATGGCTGTTATCCAGGACGGCGCGCACGTGCTCTACAGCTGGGCCGACGCCATCGGCCCGTTCACCAACACCGGCCTGCAGGCCCTGGAGAGCTACGTCCGGGCCAACCCCGAGGTGGCCCAGAAAGTCGTCAACGCGCTGGAGATGGGGGCGCAGCACGTGTACGAGAACCCGGACGACGCCAAGGCGGTCGCGCGCCAGGAGTTCCCGAACATCCCGCCGGAGGTGGTCGATGCGGCCATCCAGCGGCAGATCGACAACCACATCCCCGCCAACACCACTGTCGTCTCCCCGCAGGGCTGGGACACGCTGATGACGCTCGGCCGCCAGCTCGGCAACTGCTCGTGCGACGTCCCGTTCGAGGAGATCGTCGACAACTCGTTCGCCGAGCAGGCCGCGTCCACGGTGCAGGGGCAGTGAGCAGCACCATGACGAGCGCTGCCGTGGCGCTGGACGACGTGACCGTGCGGTTCGGCGACTACACCGCGGTGGAGAACGTCTCCTTCGAGGTCCCCGAGGGCGCGTTCCTGTCGATCGTCGGGCCGAGCGGCTGCGGGAAATCCACCCTGCTGAACCTGATCTCGGGCCTGGGCGGGCCGGCGAGCGGCACCGTCCACAACGCGATCCTGGCGGGCGACCGGCGCATCGGATACATGTTCCAGCGCGACCTGCTGCTGGACTGGCGCACGGTCACCCAGAACGTGGCACTCGGCCTGGAAGCACAGGGAACGCCGCGCCGGGCGGCCCGCGCGAAGTCCGCCGAGCTGCTCCCGACCTACGGGCTGGAGGGCTTCGAGTCCTTCTACCCGTGCCAGCTCTCCGGCGGGATGCGGCAGCGCGCGGCGTTCGCCAGGACGATGAGCACGGAGCCCGCCCTGCTGCTGCTCGACGAACCGTTCTCCGCCCTCGACTACCAGACCAAACTGAAGCTCGAGGCCGAGCTCCTGCTGGTGTTCCGCCGGTCGGGGGGCACCGCGGTCATGGTGACGCACGACATCGACGAGGCCGTCGCGGTGTCGGACGTCGTGCTCGTCATGTCCGGCCGTCCGGGACGGATCGCCGCGGTCCACGAGGTCCCGTTCGCCGCGACCGGCCTCCCGCCGGTCGAGGTCCGCGAGGCCGAGGGCTTCGGTCACTACGTCCGCACGATCTGGCAGGAGATCGAGTCATGAGCCCCGGGGAGGCCGGGCGATGACTACCGACCAGGAGCTGTCGCGGCCCCCGGCGCCGGGACCCCAAGCTCTCGGGCGGCGACGCGCGCGCAAGCAGGACGCGGCCGGGCGACGACACCGGTCGATCGCCGTGGCGATCGTGCTCGACGTCGTGCTGCTGGTGATCGGGCTCGCCGCCTGGCAGTTCGCGGTGGACGCAGGCTCCGTCAGCTCCCTGCTGTACGGCAGTCCCGAGCTCATCTGGCAGACCGTCGTCCGGGGCATCGGCTCCGGCGGGATGATCAGCGATGCGATCACCACGGCGCTCGAGGCGCTGGTCGGCTTCGTGATCGGCAACGTCATCGGCGCCACGGTCGGGGTCGGGCTCTGGTACTCCCGGTTGGTGGAGCAGATGCTGCGCCCCGTGATCGCCTTCCTCGGGGCCACCCCGATCGCCGCGCTGGCGCCGATCATCATCGTGTGGGCCGGAACCGGAGTGTCGTCCAAGGTGACGATGTCCGCGGCCTCGGTGGTGGTGACCGCACTGGTGCTGGCCTTCGACGGGGCCCGCGGCACCGATCCGCTGCAGATCCGGATGCTGCGCTCGATGGGAGCGCCGACCTGGCGGATCTTCCGGCTGCTGGTGCTGCCCTCGTCGGTCACGAGCATCTGCGGCGGCCTCCGGCTGACCGCCGGGCTGGCGCTGATCGGGGCCATCATCGGCGAGTTCATCTCGTCCGACTCGGGCCTCGGGCACGCGATCCTGATCGCGGGGAGCCTCTACGACGTCCCCACCGTCTTGGCGAACCTAATCGTGGTCGGGCTGCTTTCGCTGGCGCTCCTGGGCGCGGTCGGGCGCTTGGAACGGTTGATCCTGCGCTGGCGCTTCCTCGCGCTGTCCGGTGGGTGACGTGCAGCCGCCCGTGGCCGAACAGCTCGAGCAGGTGAGCGCGACCGACCGGCTCGCGCGCGCCTTCGTGTGCGTCGGCACCTCGCCGGGCCCCGCCGACGGCGCCCGGACGCCCTCGCGCTGGGCGTCAAGGACCTGTTCGACGTCGCGGGACTGCGACCGCGCTCGGCACGGCCGCACTGCCTGCCCGGCAGGCGGTGCGCTCCGCCGCGGCCGTCACCGCGCTCCAGCAGTGGCGCGCGGTGGTGGTGGGCAAGACCGTGACCAGCGAGTTCGCCTACTTCGGGGCGAACGCCACCCGGAACCCGTGGAACCACGGGTTCAGCCCGGGCGGCTCCTCCACCGGGTCCGCGGCCGCGGTCGGTGCGGGACAGGTGCCACTGGGGATCGGCACGCAGACCAACGGCTCGGTCATCCGTCCCGCCGCCTACTGCGGGGTGGTCGGTTTCAAACCCACATACGGCACGATCCCCACCGACGGGCTGTGGCTGTTCGCGCCGACCGTCGACACGGTCGGGGCGTTCGCCCGCACCGTCGAGCTGGCCGGCACCGCCACCGACGTGATGACCGGCGGCCGCCTGGGGTTCGCCGCAGACCCGGCACCGATCGCCCTCACCGGCCTGCGCATCGCGGTGGTGCGCACAAGTGACTGGGCGATGACCAGCGCCGAGATGCGGTCTGTTGTGGACGCACCGGCGAGCTGCTCGCCGCGCCGGGGCAGGAGTGGACGAGCTGACCACCCCGCTGTGCGGCGAGGAGGGCCTCTCTCTGCACCGCACGATCTCGGAGTTCGAGGGCGCGGCTGCCCTCGCAGCGCTGGGGATCCAGCGGCCGGCCCTGCTCGGCGAGAAGGTCCGGGAACTCCTCGACCACGCCGGGACGGTCACGGCCGAGGCCTACCACGGGGCGCTGGAGCGGCGCGTTGAGCTCCTGGCCGAGCTGGACCACGTGCTGGCCGGCGTCGACTGCCTGCTCACCGCACCGGCCGCCGGCTCCGCCCCGCCCGCCGGGGACAACGGCGACCCGCGCTTCTGCACGCGGTGGAGCCTGGCCGGCACCCCGGCGATCTGCCTGCCTGCACGGCTGGGCGAGCACGGGCTGCCGCTCGGAGTGCAGCTTGTCGGCCGCCGCGGCACAGACGCCCGGCTGCTGCGGCTCGCCCGATCGCTGGAGGAGTCGCTGGGTTTCGCGCCGCACTACGAGCGCATCGACGCGTGATCACGCTTCAGAGAACGACCTGCCGCGGGACGAGTCCCCGGGCACAGCACCGAGAGCACGGAGGATCATGGACGTCATCGAGTTCACACCGACCTACGACGAGTACGGGTGGAACTTCGGCGGAACCGCACCGATCCGGAAGGTCCGGCCGGGGTCGGCGCTCAAGTTGTGGACCGACGACGCCTTCGCCGGCCGGCTGCGCCGCACGGAGGACCGGGCCAGCGCGCTGATCGACGTCCGGTACACCAACCCCCAGACCGGCCCGTTCTACGTCGAAGGTGCCGAGCTGGGCGACACGCTGGCGCTGCACTTCGTGTCGATCGAGCCGTCCAGGGACTGGGGGGTGTCGACCACCATCCCGCTGTTCGGCGGCCTCACCGGCACCGACCGGACGGCCACCCTCCAGGAGCCGCTGCCCGAGCTCACCTGGGTGTACGAGATCGACTCGGCCGCCCGCACCGCCACCTTCTCCGCGATCGAGTCGGACCTGAAGATCCCGCTCCCGCTGAACCCGATGCTGGGCACCGTCGGCGTGGCGCCCGCGCGGGGCGAGGTGCGCTCCACGGCTGTCCCGGACAGTTTCGGCGGCAACATGGACACCCCGGAGATGCGCAGCAGGGCCACCTGCTACCTCGGCGTGAACGTCGAGGGCGCGCTCTTCTCCATCGGCGACGGGCACGCCCGGCAGGGTGAGGGCGAGAGCTGCGGCGTGGCCGTGGAGGCCGCGATGGACGTGACGATGATCGTGGAGCTGATCAAGGGCGGGGCACCCGCCTGGCCCCGGATCGAGGACGACACCCACATCATGACGGTGGGCTCCGGCCGGCCGCTCGACGACGCCTGGCGGGCCGCGCAGGTCGACATGGTCGGCTGGCTGGGCGGCCTGATGGGCCTGAGCAAGATGGACGCCTACCAGCTGCTGACCCAGATCAGCGAGTCGCCCATCGCGAACATGGTCGATCCCAACTTCACGGCCGTGGTCAAGGTCGCCAAGGACCTGCTCCCCCCGGTGCAGGCCTACGGCGGGATGCACCAGCACCTGCGCGCACTCGCCGCCGCCTCTGAGCGTGTCCGAAGGGGGGCGTGCGACCCGGGTCCGGGTGGCACGCCCCCTCACCGTGAGGGTGGTGCGCTGGCTCAGAGGCCGTACTCCTCGACGAACCACCCGCCGACTGCATCCTTCAGGGCGGCGGCGAACCGGGTGTCCTCGGCGAAGGCGTCGAGGTCGACCGACGCGCACGCGTCGACCATCTCCGCGGTGAAGGCCTCCTCGTCGATCGTGGTGAGGCGCGATCCCGACATCACCCAGGCCCCGCCGATCATCACGTCCGTGATCGCCTCCGAACGCGAGCGCTGGACGATCAGCTCGACCCCGGAGACGCCGGGCAACTGGAACGGGTGACGCAGCGTGTCCTCCTCGAACAGCACGAGGTCCGCGGGAGCGCCAGCCGTGATCGTGCCGTGGCCCGGCCCGTAGCCGGTGGTCCGGGCGCCGCCGACGGTGGCCATGGTGAAGACCTCCTCCGCGGTGAGCCGCCGGCGAGAGATACCCGGCTCGCGGTTGACCGTCCAGACCATCCGCATCTCCTGAAGCATGTCGCGGTCGTCGTTGATGCCGGCCTCGTCGATGCCGATGGCGACGTTGACGCCGGCGTCGAGGAGGTCGTGCACGGGCAGCCGACCGCTCGACAGGCGGAAGTTCGAGCTGCAGTTGTGGCACACGTGCGCACCGGCCTCCGCGAGTGCCTCGATGTCGGTGTCCTGGAGCCAGGTGCCGTGCCCAGGGTGAGGCGGTCGCTCAGCACACCGGACCGGGCGAGGTACGAGACGCGCTCGGCCCCGGCCCGGCGGTCCATGTACATGGACTGGTAGATCGTCTCCAGCAGGTGCATGTGCATGGGCACGCCGGTGCGGGCGGAGGTCTCTCCGAGCTGCTCGAGCGCCTCGTCGCTGGTCCAGTGGAAGTTGGCGGGGGCGAGCTGGACGACGAGCAGCGGGTCGTCCGCGTAGCCGGCGTGGAGCTCTTCGAAGAGGCCGAGCTGCTCTGTGAGGGGCACGCGCAGACCCTTGAGGTAGGCACTGAACCGGTCGTGCTGCTCCACGGGCAGCCGGTCGAGGAGACTCTCGTCCTGGTCGTGGATGAGCAGGTTCTGGTCCCGCACCATCTTCGAGTACGAGCCCCGCATGCCGATCTCGCCGTAGGTGTCGAGGACGGCCTGTGCCGATGCCGTCAGGTCGCTGGCGTCTGTCGAGTGCCACCCCTGCACGTGCTGGACGGTCGTCACGCCGCTGCGGAGCATCTGTACGGCGGAGTAGGTCGTGTCGAGCCGGAGGTCGAGGGTGGGATGCGCCGCGCGCGCGGCGATCCACGTCTCGAGGCTCGAGTCGGGGACGCCGAGCTGGAAGGGTGTCAGCCCGACGTGGTGGTGGCTGTTGACGAAGCCCGGGGTAAGGATCGCGCGCGGGAACCGCTGCGGCTCGACGTCAGGGTGTCGGGTCTCGATCTCGGCGGCAGGGGCGACCTCGGTGATGATGCCGCCCTCGACGACGACGGCCTGCCCCGCAGTGCAGGTGACCTCGGAGGTGACCGGGTCGGCAGTCACGACGGAACGAGGGATGACGATCTGGGTCATGTGCTGTTTCTCCTCGGGGCGTGGACGGCGTCGACCTGCCTGGGCGTGGTCGCGCCCGAGCGTGCTGTGACAGGCGGCCAGGTGGCTATCCCTCAGGCCATGGTGCAACCATGATTTCATAATCGAAATGCACTGTGGACTGCGAAACCTGAACTTCACGTCCACGTAAGCCCGTGCGAAGTTCAGGCATGAAAACTCGTTTGCATGACTAGTGCGGTCACCACCGTCGTCGCCAGCCTCGTCCTCGACGGCCTCGCGACCGACGCCGACCTCGCGCAACTCGAGGTCCCGGTCCTCAGCACCCGCCTGGTGCTCCCGACCGAGGAGGGCGCGGCGTGCGGCTGCCACCTCCCAGAGGCCGAACACCGGCCTCTCGTCATCGTCGGGGTCGGCACCCACGACCCGGTCCACGAGGTGACCGGGCGTGCGTCCGAGGGCAGCACGGTGCTCGTCGACGAAGGCCACCGGTACCTCGTCGGCAGCCGGATCGCGGCGCCCGGGGTCTCCGCGAGGGTCGTCGGCGCCGTGCCGTTCGCCGCCCCGACCTTGCTGACCACGCTCCTCGTCGTCACCCGGATCGCGCTCGCCTCCCGGCACTCGGCCACCCGGGTCGTGACCCACGCCGTCGTCGACGCCACCGGGGACCTCCCGGACGTCATCGGGCCCTGGGTGCGCACCGACGACCCCCTGACCCTCCGAAAGAAGCCCTCATGAGCACGCATGTCCTCACCACGGGTGCGCCCTGTCCAACCTGCCGCTCTTCGTCGCGGCGGGCACCGGGCTCTTCGAACGCCACGGCCTCGACGTCGCCCTCTCGCCGATCGACCAGCTCACCGAGACCGGCGAGATGATGCGCACCGGTGAGAGCGAGCTCGGCACGGCCGCCTTCTCCCAGGTGCTGGTCGACGCGTACGAGGAGTACGCCCCTGTCGTCGTCGCCGGCAGCGGTGTCGGTGGGCTCGCCGTCCTCGCCCGTGTGCCTGCGACGGAGCCATGGGCCGGCATGGCGATCGGCACGTTCCGGGGCGATCCCATGGAGGTCCTCGTCCACGACTGGCTGGCCGCGCACGGCCTCGGAATGGACGACGTCGACGTGCGCGAGGTGGGTTCGATCGCCGGAGCCCTAGCGGCCTGGGAGTCCGCCGAACTGGACGCCATGAGCCTCGCCGAGCCGTTCGTCGGCCGGCTCGTCGCCGAGGGCGCCCACGTGGCGACCGACGGCACCGACCTGTGGGCCGAGGAGTACCCCGACACGGTGCTCGTCGTTTCCCGCGGCCTGCTCGAGCGCAACCCGGGGGCGGTCAGCGCCGCGATCTCCGCGATGCGCGACGCCGAGCGGCTCATCCGCGAAGACCCGGCCGCCGCGGTGGCCCACGCCGCCCACTGGTACCCGGGGATGTCCGTAACGGAGCTCGTCGACGCGCTCGATCGCCAGCCCCCCAAGACCGACATCCGCCACCTGCGAGAGGTCATCCTCGGTCGCTGGTCGAGCGTGCAGTCCCTCGGTCTCGTCGACGCCGACGCACCCCGTCCGGAAGGACTCGTCGACTTCTCACTCCTCTCCTCCCTCGCCCCCGACCACGAGATGGTCTGAAAAGGAGACGTCCGCATGTCTGTTCCGACCCACGCAGCCCCCACCCTCACCAGTCGGCGCGGCTTCCTGCGCCGCGCAGCCGTCACCGGTGCCGCTGTCGCGCTCCCGAGCTGGCTCCTGAGCGCCTGCGCCGACCAGTCCTCGGGCTCCACCATCGTCGAGCAGGGCGGCATCACCACGATCAAGGCCACGCACGGCACCGGTCTGTGCAACCTGTCGTTCTTCCTCGTCCACGAGAAGGACTTCTCGGACACGGTCAGGCTCGAGTTCGTCGTCGCGCCCACGAACGCCGACACCGTCACCTTGTTCGGTGCCGGCCAGGTCGACGTCTCGCTCATCCCCTACACGCAGTTCATGACGCTCACCGACAAGGGCGCGAAGCTCAAGGTCGTCGCCGGTGGCGGTGCCCAGGGGCTCACCCTCATCGCGCAGAAGGGGATCGAGTCCGCCGCCGACCTCAAGGGGAAGTCGATGGGGACCTTCCAGGCCGACACGCTCGAGGTGGTCCCGTACAACTACCTGAAGAAGGCCGGCATGTCCTTCCGCGACATCGACGCCAGGTACTTCGGCACCCCGCAGGAGCTGGCCGAGGGCTTCCTCAGCGGTGCCCTCGACAGCGTCTGCATGACGGAGCCGCACGCCTTCCAGGTCGTCGACGAGTCCGGGGCCACGGTGCTCACCGACGGCGTCGACATGTACGGCGAGGGCTACACCGACTGCGTGCTGGCCGCCAGCGATGGCGCGATCGAGAAGTACCGCGACCAGATCAAGGAACTCATCCGCTCCATGATGCTCGCCCAGCAGCTCATGGAGACGAACATCGACGAGGCCGTGCGCGTGACCGCCGAGCCGTACTACAAGACCAGCCCAGACATCGTGAAACGTGCCAGCGCCGGCCAGCCGTGCGTCGTCGACCAGCGCAACCAACAGGAGTTCATGCTCGCGCGCGCCGCCGACCTCACGGATATGGGGTACATCAAGACCGCGCCAAGTGCCGACGTCTTCGACTGGTCCCTGCTCGAGGAAGTCATCGCCGAGAACGCCGACCTCTACGCCTCGCTCGCGAGGAAGAGCGCATGAGCCTCGGCACGAGGACGTTGACCCGCGGTGCAGTGACCGGCGGCGCCCGCGGCGAGCCCGAACCGCACGGTGCCGATACGAGGGCCGCCCAGGCAGCCGCCGCGAGACAGAGGCGTCGCCGGCGCTCCGTCGCCGAGGCCCTGTGGTTCGCGGGATCAATCGCCTTCTTCGTCGCCCTGTGGGAGCTGGCGTGGCTCGTCGGGCTCGCCCCGGAGCTCACGCTGCCCCCGCCGCACATCTTCATCGGCGACTTCGCCGATCAGTCGGCCTACTTCAACACCGGCGACGTTGCCTCCGGCGGCGGGATCCAGCCAGTGCTCGCCGCCGTCCTGGCGACCGTGCTTCGCGTGCTCGGCGGCCTCGCAATCGGGTTCGTCGCGAGCATCGTCGTGGCCGTGCTCATCACCCAGGTCACGCCGATGCGGCGCCTGCTCATGCCGATGGTCACGCTCCTGGCACCCATCTCACCGATGGCCTGGCTGCCGATCTCGATCATCATCCTCGGCGTCGGCAACGGCCCGGCCCTCTTCATGGTGTTCATCGGCGTCTTCTTCACGATGACGCTCGGCACCATCGCCGACATCAACAACGTCAGCCAGACCCAGCACAACGTCGCGCGGACGCTCGGCGCGACCCGGGCGCAAACCCTGTTCCTCGTGGTCCTGCCGTCGATCATGCCGGGCCTGCTGCGCACCCTGCGGCTCAACCTCTTCGCCGCCTGGGTCATGGTCCTGGTCGCCGAGGCTGTCGGCGTGGGCGAGGGACTCGGCCAGGTCATCATGCTCGCCCGCAACACGTTCAACTCGAGCCTGGTCTTCCTGACCATGTTCCTCATCGGGGTCGCGGCTTCCTCCTCGACACGGTCTTCCGCGCCGTCGAGCGCCGGATCCTGCGATGGGACGCTGTCGCAAACAAGGGTGCGGAGAAGTGAGCCACACGTCCGTCACCTCCGCAGGGACCACCTCGGCAGGCATCACCTCCCGCACCGGCGAACTCGTCTGCAGCCGGGTCGCGAAGTACTGGGACCACGGCGGGCCCGACGAGATGCATGCGGTCGACCACGTCGACCTCACCGTCGAACCCGGCAAGTTCGTCGTCATACTCGGCCCCAGCGGCTGCGGTAAGAGCACCCTGCTGTCGATGATCGCCGGCCTGGTCGACGCGAGCTCCGGGAGCATCACCATCGACGGCCGCCCGGTCACCGGACCAGGCCCCGACCGCGGCATGGTCTTCCAGCAGGCCTCCCTCTACCCGTGGCTCACCGTCGCGCAGAACGTCGCCTTCGGACTGCGTCTCAAGGGCGTGCCGCGCAAGGAGCGCGAGCAGCGCGCCCGCGAGATCCTCCGGCGGATGGAGCTCGGTGGGTTCGGGGACAAGCGGCCCGCGCAGTTGTCCGGCGGCATGCTCCAGCGTGCGGCGATCGCCCGGTCACTGGCGATGGACCCGGAGATCCTGCTCATGGACGAGCCCTTCGCGGCGCTCGACCCGCAGACGCGCTCGCGCATGCAGCGGTACATCAGCCAGATCCGCAGGGACTCCGGGGTCTCGGTGATCTTCGTGACACACAGCATCGACGAGGCCGTCGCGATCGCCGACCGCATCGTCGTCTTCACCGCCCGTCCGGGGCGGATCAAGGCCGTCGTCGACGTCGACCTGCCGGGCGGCGCGACCCACGCGCGCCAGAGACGCACGCGCTCACCGACCGGCTGTACGACCTCATGAGCGACGAGGTCGACGCCGCCTTCTCGGAGCAGGAGGGCGCGTGATCCGGCCCGCCACTGTGCGGGCCGCCACCGTGCAGCTCGTCGGCACGGACGAGTCCCAGGCCTGGGACCTCACGGATCTCCTCGCCGCCGTCCGCGAGGCGGCGGCGCAGGGGGCGTGGCTCGTCGTCCTCCCCGAGCTGTCGAAAACGCCGTACTTCTGCCAGGGAGAGGCCGAGCTGTACGCGGGCTCCGGCCGGTCGATGGGCCGGAGGTCGGTGCGGTCGCGGAGGTGTCCCGACGGCTCGGGCTCGTCGTCGTCCTGCCCTTCTTCGAGCAGGACGTCCGGGACGCGGCACAACTCCCTTGTGGTTCTCGACCACGGCGGTGAGCGCGACCGCGTGAGCGTGCTCGATACCGTGGGGCCGGGAAGCCACCGTCTCTCCGGCCCGCACGGTGACCGACGGGCCCTGCGAGGCGGGAAGCTCGCCTGCACCCCTCGGGAAAGGACACTCGTGAACGTCGGCGAGCGCATCGAGACGGCGCTGCCCGGGCTGCCGCCGCAGCAGCGACGCGCCGCCCGATTCCTGCTCGACCACCTGGCCGACATCGCGCTCTACGACTCATCTGAGCTGGCAGCGGTGTGCGGCGTCTCGACCGCCACGATGAGCAGGCTCGTGCGGGTGATCGGATTCCGTGACTGGCGCGAGCTGCGCGACCACGTCCGGGTCCTCTCGCAGCTCGGGTCCCCGAAGGCCCGGCCGCTTCCGGAGGACGCTCACGCGAAGCACCTTGCGCTCGAGATCGACAACCTTCGGTCGGTCTTCGACGCACTCGACCCTGAGGCGCTCGATCGCGCCGCCCGCCTGATCAAGGACGCACGACGCGTCCTCGTCGTCGGCTTCCGCACCAGCTTCCCGGTCGCGCTCCACCTGCACGGTCAGCTCTCGCAGCTGCGTCCGCTCGTGTCGGTCGCCCCGGCGTCCGTGCGCACGCTGGGGGAGGAACTCGTTGACCTCGGGGCGGACGACGTCGTGGTCGTCGTCGGCCTGCTCCGACGTCTCGAGGGGTTCGGCAGGATGATCCGGCAGCTGAGCGCTCACCAGATCCCCTTCGTCCTGATCGCCGACCAGACCGGGCGCAAGCACGCCGCCAGGGCGCTGGCCTACTTCGAGGTGCCGATGGACGCTGTCGGCGGGCTGGCCAGCTACACCGCGGCCATCAGCCTCGCCTGCCTGCTGGAGAACACGGTCGCAGCGCTCGACACGGACGCGGCGCAGGCCCGTCACGACCGCGTCGGCGAGTGGTTCGAGGCGCTCTCAGAGATCGATGTCGACTGACAGGTGGTTCGGTTCTGTCAAAGTGACCGGCTGAAGTGACTCGCCCTGGGTCCTGTGGAGGCTCCTGACCTTGGAAACGAGGATGGAGTCATGCCGAGAGAGCAGTCGCCGGGCAAGCCGACCACGCGCCGGTACTCCGAGGAGGAGAAGACCGCCGCGGTGAGGATGGTCCGCACCCTGCGGGCGGAGTTGGGCAGCGACCACGGCACCGTGAAGCGGGTGGCCGACCAGCTCGGCTACGGGGTCGAGTCGGTGCGGTTGTGGGTGCGCCAGGCCGACATCGACGACGGCCACGAACCCGGCGTGAGCACCGACGAGGCCGCCCGGGTCCGCGAGCTCGAGCAGGAGGTTCGCGAGCTGCGCCGGGCGAACGAGATCTTGAAGAGGGCCGCGAGTTTCTTCGGGTCAGTGCCACGATGATCACGCCTGGCAGGGTTCGCTCCTTATCTTCGGTGCCCGCCGCGGGGGCTGACCGTGGGTGGCTTCTCGGCGATGTGTGGCCCTGCCAGGCATCCGGATCGCCCGGGACGCGTGGCCTGATAGGAGCGTGCGCTCGGCCCGACTGAGGCGTGCCCGCTCCTGGGCGATGCGGAGGAC
>MKJV01000032.1 GCA_001942185.1 Pseudonocardia sp. CNS-004 | reverse complement strand
CGTGATCGCGCTGCTCGCCGTGCTCGGCGGGGTGGGCTACATCGCGGCCACCCGGCTCGTCCCCGACCGGGCCACGCCCACCGCGCAACCGACGCCCCCTGCTCGTCGCGGCAGCCGTGATCGCGCTGCTCGCCGTGCTCGGCGGGGTGGGCTACATCGCGGCCACCCGGCTCGTCCCCGACCGGGCCACGCCCACCGCGCAACCGACGCCCCCACCACCGGTGCCGCCAGTGGCACCCGTGGCACCGCCGTCCGCCGTCGCGCGCCCGCGTCGGCCGTCCCGGTGCCCTCGCTGGGACCCACGATCCCCGCGGGCACCACCTCGGGTTTCGTCGTCGTCGCACCCAACGGGCGGCAGGCCTACGTCGCGAACCGCGCCGCCGGCGTCGTCACGGTGGTCGACACCGCGGTGAACCGGGTGACGGCCACGATCCCCGTCGAGGCGGGCCCACCCCAGTTCATGGCGTTCTCCCCCGACGGCCGCACCATCTACGTCAGCATCTGGGACGACGCCCGCACGATCGCCGCCGTCGGCGTGCTCGACACCACCAGCAACTCGATGGTCGCGACGATCCCGGTCCGCACGCGGCCCTACCTCGCCGCCGTCAGCACCGACGGCAAATGGCTGTACGTGCCCAACCACGACTCGGGCACCGTGTCCCTCATCGACACCGCGACCAACCAGGTGACCACCGAGATCACGGTGGCCCCCAACCCGCACTGGATCGAGTTCTCCGTCGACGGTTCGCGCGCCTACATCGCCAACCACGAGTCCAACGTGGTCTCGGTGCTCGACACCGCGGACAACACCGTCATCGCCGAGGTACCCGTCGACGTCAGCCCGCACAGCGTGGCGGTACACCCGACCAGGCCACTCGTGGCCAACGTCAACTACGACTCCAGCACCGTCACGATGATCGACACGGACACCCGGCAGGTCGTGGCCAGGATCCCGGTGGGGACCAAGCCGCAGGACATCACCTGGTCGCCGGACGGCCGGTTCGCCTACACCGCCAACGTCGAGGCCAACTCGGTGTCGGTGATCAACGCCGACACGATGACCGTGACGGCCACGATCCCCACCGGCGCGTCGCCCACGTCCGTCGCGGTCACACCCGACGGCCGCACCGGCTACGTCAGCAACCTCCGCGACGGCACGCTCACCCTGCTCAACCTCGCAGGCTGAACCGGGTGGGGTGAACCCCCAGCGGGGAATGGCGGGTCACCCCCCGGCTTTCGTAGTGCCAGCGTCCTGTATCGCGGACGCCGCGAGGTGGACCCTTCAACGGTCTCGAAATCTCAGGACCGGAAGGAGAACGACGATGAGCACCACCACCGCCGCCCCGATCACCAATCGCGACCGCGCCGTTCTCCGGGCCGTTGCGGCCGGCCGGTGCCAGATCTCGCCGAAGGGCAGCGTGCTCGTCGTCGACGGCCTGTTCTTCGCCGACCAGTTCGCGGGCCACCGCCTCACCGAGGCCGGCCTGATCGCCGCCGCGACGGACACGGGGCGGGCGCTCCTCACCGCAACCGGCAGCGCGCTCATCGGGGCAGGCGTCGCGGCATGACCGGCCACCTCCGGCACACCCGGCTCGACCGCTGCGACCGCTGTGCCGCCGCGGCGCAGGTCAGAGCACTACTTCCGGCCGGCGGCGAGCTCCTGTTCTGCGGCCACCACGCCCGCGCCCACGCCCCGCGGCTGCGCGAGATCGGTGCCGCCCTCAGCCCCGACCTCGCGCACGCCACAGGGCTGCGCGAGGTCGGTGCAACCATCGCTCCCCGCCCCTGAACGTCCCACCCTCCCCGAGCCCGGCCGCCTCCCGTGCGGCCGGCTCGCGCGTGTCCGGCCCTCGCCGGGAGGGCGGGTTCACCCCACCGGGAAACGGGTGCCGCCTCCCCGGGTCGTGGGGTTTGCTCGGTGTTTCCGGCGCCCGTTCGCCGCCATTCTCTATCTGGGCACCAGAACTGCGGGATCCGTCCCGCGGCCCGTTTCGAAAGGCGGAGAACCATGTCGGACCACTGCGACGACGAGCACGAGGACGTCGACTGGGAGGAGCACGACGACTCCGAGGACGAGGACTTCGAGGAGGTCGACTGGGAGGACGAGGACGAGGAGGAGGACTGCGAGGACTACGAGTACGCCTGAGCCTCGCACCGAGACCATGAACGTTGAGCCCTCGCCGGACACCGCGACCCGGGCGCCCCACGGCGTCGAGCGGCGCGGCGCGAGCCGGAGGCCGGCCGGACGTCCCCGGCCGGCCTCCGGCACCTCGGCGGCACCACGGGGACACCCCGGTGACCGTCCAGGTGGCCGGCGGCACGCAAGCGGACCGGACCGCGCTGGTGACGGCCCTGACGCGCGCCGGGTCCGGCCGCGTCGGGTTCACCGGGGGCCGGCCCGGCAGCCCGCTGGGCACCGCCGTCGACGCCGTCGTGCTCGCCGCCTCCGCCGCGCAGGCGATCGGGCCCGCCGAAGTCGCGCTCGTACGCACCCTGCGCCACCGCTCCCCCCACATCCTGCTCGCACTCATCGCCGTCGACCGGAATCCCTCGTGGCGGACGGTGCTCGACACCGACCTGGACGCGCTGCGGGCCGCCGGCACCACCATCGCGCCCTTCGCGGTGTCGGTCGACATGCACGACCGCGCCGTCGCCACCGGTGACCGCGCGCTCGCCGCCGCCTCCGGCGTCCCCGCGCTCGCCCGGCACCTCGACGACATCGCCCGGCAGGTCGCGCCCGGCTCCACCCGGGCCGTTGCGACCCGGAGCCGGCTCCCCGCACCGGGCGTGCGACCGACACCCCTGCCACCCGCCGGCCCCGCACCACGACCGAGCGCGTCCGCTGGCAGCAGGTGCTCACCGAGGGGATGTCCGCCGCGTCGTCCGACGTGGAGTTCGACCTGCGCAGCCGCGTGCGCGCAGCGGTGGCCGACGCCGAAGGCGTCGTGGAGGAGTGCGACCCCGCGCGTGACTGGCCGGACGTCGAGACCTGGCTGCACGCCCGCCTCGCCTACGAGGGCGAGCAGACCTTCGCGTTGCTGGCCGATCGCACCGCGGAGGTCGCCGCGGCGCTCGGGCGGGAGTTCGGCGGGGAGCCGCTACCGCCGCCTGCGCCCGCCGAGCCACCCGACGTCCTCGGCCACCTGCCGCCCCGCGACGCACCCAGAGGCGCCCGCCGCCCCCTGGCGGCGCGCAGCCGGAGCCTGGTGATGTCCGGGTACGGCGGCCTGATGATGGCGCTGATCCTGCCCCGCTTCGCCGGGGTGCAGCTCCCGGCCTGGCTGATTCTGACCGGCGCCCTCACCACCGCCCTCCTGCTGGGCGGCGCCACCCTGACCGCCGAACGGAGGCGACTGCTGGAGACGAGCCGCACCCGATCGAAGGCACGCGTCCGCAACGACGCCGACGGATTCCTCCTGGTGGCGACCAAACACGCAAAAGACACCCTCCGCCACGCGCAACAACACCTGCGCACCGAATGCACGAAGCGCACCACGGATCCGTAGCCCGGCGCGCACGTGTTCGGAATCGTGGTGACGTCGGCTACCGATCGGCGTGAGGATGCTGCCGGTGACGGGATGCCGCCGGAGGCGGGAGGCTGCACGGCGCGTGGCGGGCGGTGCGGGCGCAAGAGCTCGACGAACGGGGAGCCCGACGACGGCGGCCGTGGCGAGTCCTGCGAGTCCTGTCCGAGCCGGCGTTTCCACTCAGCCACCTCGGCCCGCAACGCCGCGATCTCCGCGGACTGACTCGCGACCAGCGCAGCGAACTCGTCAGAGACGGGCGCTCACCACGAACCGACCACAAACCTGCGGTCCCGGCGTTCCACAGATCGCAGCGCCTATTGAGCTTCCCCCCGTAGCACGGACACCTCACCTGAGGTGGCGTCAGCCACCAGGAAGGATGTCCTCGTGCCCGCTCCTCACCCTCCTGAGTTCCGCCAG
>MKJV01000031.1 GCA_001942185.1 Pseudonocardia sp. CNS-004 | reverse complement strand
GCGGTGACGGCGGGCGGACCGACGACCGTGGTGTTGACCAGCATCCGGCGCTGCCGCATCCGGCACGACCTGGGCCGCCGCGGCGGGCGGGGCCGGTGTCGCCGCGCCCGCGGTGACGGCGGGCGGACCGACGACCGTGGTGTTGACCAGCAGCAACCCCCCGCCGAGGGCGGCCACCGTCCCGAGTGTGATCAGTGGTGCGAACCTGGCCACGGCACGTTCCCCCGAGATCGTCGGGGCCCGGTCGGTCCGGGCGCTCCCTCACACACGGTTCGCGGGCGGGATCGGTTCACCGGGACGGTCCGGGAATCCGGCTGAACCATCGGTGTCCCTCGGCCGTGTCGGGGGTGGGAACTTCTCAGCTAGGGTTCCGCCCCCGACCCCATGCCCCCGGGAGCCCACCGACCATGCCGCCCGCCCGTGATCGTGACGAGGCACTGGTGCACGCCGTATACGCCGAGCACGGGCGCGCCCTGCTCGCCTACGCCACCCGACTGACCGGCGACCGTGCCGCCGCGGAGGACATCGTGCAGGAGACGCTCATCCGAGCCTGGCGACATCCCGACGTGCTCACCAACGGCAAGGGCTCCGCACGGGGCTGGCTGCTCACGGTGGTGCGCAACCTCGTGACCGACCGGTACCGGGCCAGAGCGGCGCGTCCCCAGGAGGTCGCGGAGAACCCCGACACGCCACCGATCGTCCGCGACCACGCCGACAGCGTGGTCGCCTCGGTCACCGTGATGGCAGCGCTCGACGGGCTCTCGGAGGACCACCGCGGGGTACTCGACCAGATCTACTTCAAGGGGCGCAGCCTCGGCGAGGCGGCCACCGCGCTCGGCATCCCCGCAGGCACGGTCAAGTCGCGCTCCTACTACGCGTTGCGGGCGCTGCGCCAGGCGCTCGCGGGGACGATGTCCGACAGCTCCGCGGGGCGGGAGGTGCCGGCATGAACCGCCACCGCGCCGGGAACGGCGACTGGTCAGATCAGCACGGAGGGGCGCACGACCCCGAGGAGCTCGGCGCCCACGCCCTGGGCCTGCTCGACGCGGCGCAGTCACGTGCCGTGGAGGAGCACCTCGCGGGCTGCCCGGCGTGCCGGCGCGAGTGGGAGGAACTGCGTGGGATGGTCCAGCTGCTCGACGACGTGCCACCGGAGGCCTTCCTCGACGGACCGCCCGACGCCGACCTCATGCTGCAACGCACCGTGCGGCAGGTGCGCGCGGAGGCGGCGGCCGGCCGCCGCAGGCGGCGGTTCCTGCTGTCCGGCGCCGCAGCGGCCGGGATCGCGATCGTGCTCGGCAGCGGGGTTCTGATCGGGCGGGAGAGCGCCCCGCCCGCGCGAGCCCCGCCCGCGGTCGTCGCCGCGCCGGGCGCGGTGCAGCTGTCGGGTGACGGCGACCCCGGCATCGCGATGACCGCCACGTTGACCCCGGCCGCGGGCTGGGTGCGCGTCACGACCACCGTGAAGGGGATCCCGGCGGGCGAGCGCTGCTACATCGTCGTGGTGGCCCGCGACGGCACCCGCGAGATCGCCGGGAGCTGGCTGGTCCCGCAGACGGGGTGGCGCGACGGGCTCACCCTCGACGGCTCCGCGCTGGTGCCCCTCGACCAGGTCTCCGAGGTGGTCGTCGAGAACGACGAGGGCCGCCAGTTCGTCACCGCCCAGGCCTGACGAACACGTCCCGATCCGGTCGTCGGCGATCAGGAACCGGGTGCCGGGCCGGCCTGAAGGGGTCGCGCCGGATCGGTTCGGCTCGCACGGGATCGCCCGCGGCACGGCGCTCGACGCCGTCTCGGACCGATCAAGGCCGCATGATCGCTCCGACTTCTGCCACAGCGCCCTCGCAGTGGCGGGCGGCGTGATCTCGCAACGATCACGACGCTCGGGCGTACCGGCCAGGGCAGCCGCGCTTCCCAGCCCGCTGGGCACCGGCGAACCGCACGCATGATCACCGGAAGTGGTCCGTGTGCGCCGGATACGGCGCCCTGGCACCACGTCCGCCGATCACGGGCACGTCTATCGCCAGCAGTGGTGGCACGACGACAGATCAGTCGGCTGGGCACCATTTTCGCTGATCATGGATCTGGGGCAGGTCGGCGCCTGCAGACATCGGGGAGATCCGGAACACCCGGCCTCGCACCGAGCTTCTACATCCGGTAGAACTACTACAGGACGTAGAAGTTCACGGGGAGGCACACACGGTGGACGCTCTGGACCTGGCGCGCTGGCAGTTCGGGATCACGACGATCTACCACTTCCTGTTCGTCCCGCTGACGATCGGGCTCTCCGTCGTGGTGGCCGCGCTGCAGACGGCCTGGTACCGCACCGGCCGGGCGGAGTACCTGCGTGCCACCCGGTTCTTCGGGAAGCTGTTCCTGATCAACTTCGCGATGGGCGTGGTGACCGGCATCGTCCAGGAGTTCCAGTTCGGGATGAACTGGAGCGCCTACTCGACGTTCGTCGGGGACGTGTTCGGGGCGCCGCTGGCGATGGAGGCGCTGCTCGCGTTCTTCCTCGAGTCCACGTTCATCGGGCTGTGGATCTTCGGGTGGGACCGGCTGCCCCGCCGCGTGCACCTCGCGACGATCTGGGCGGCTGCGATCGGCTCGAACCTGTCGGCGTTCTTCATCCTCGCCGCGAACGCGTGGATGCGTCATCCCGTGGGCTTCGCGGTCGACCCGGTGACCGGGCGCGCGTACCTCACCGACATCGTCGCGGTGCTCACCAACCCGCAGGCCCTCTCGACGTACGTGCACGTGGTCGGCGCGTCGTTCGTGGTGGCGGGGCTGTTCGTGGTCGCGGTGAGCGCGTACAAGCTGCTGCACCGGGACCGGGCGCCGCACCCGGACGAGCCAGGCATGTTCCGCCGGACGCTGCGCGCCGGGCTGGTCACCACCGCAGTCGCCGGCGCGGTCGTGACGCTGTCGGGCGACCACCAGGCCAAGCTCATGGCCGAGTACGAGCCGATGAAGCTCGCCGCGGCCGAGGCGATCTGGGACACCGAGGGCGCGGCCGGCTTCTCGCTGTTCGCGATCGGGGACCACGAGATCGGCGAGGTCGGCGTCGGGCGCAACGTCGTCGACCTCGAGGTGCCTACGTGCTCAGCTTCCTCGCCACCGGCTCACCCGCCGGTGAGGTGGAGGGCATCAACGACCTGCAGCGCCGGTTCACCGAGCAGTTCGGCCCCGGCGACTACACCCCCAACATCCCGGTCCTGTACTGGCGTTCCGGCTGATGATCGGGCTCGGGCTGGCAGGCGTCGGTGTCGGGGTCGTAGGCCTGTGGCTCACCCGGCGCGGTGCGCTGCCCGCGCAGCGCTGGATGTACCGGGTGGCGATCGCCGCCCTGCCCGCCGCGCTCGCCGCGAACATCTTCGGCTGGGTCCTCACCGAGATGGGCCGCCAGCCGTGGACGGTGGTCGGGCAGCTGCTCACCGCGGCGAGCGTCTCCCCCGGTGTGAGCCTCGGCGAGGTCGCCCTCTCGCTCGCGGTGTTCACCGCGCTCTACGGGACGCTCGCCGTCGTGGAGGTGCGGCTGCTCCTGCGCTACGTCGAGGCCGGCCCCGGCCACGTCATGCCCTATCCGCGCGCGGGCGAGCCGGAGCCCGAGCGCATCCCCGCGTTCGTCTACTAGGGCGTTCGCCTACCAGGAGGGAACGGCCGTGGACCTGCCCACCGTCTGGTTCGTCGCGATCGCGGTGCTCTGGACCGGATACTTCGTGCTGGAGGGCTTCGACTTCGGCGTCGGGATGCTGCTGCCGGTGCTCGGGCGCCGCTCCGACGCCGACCGCCGGGTGCTGATCAACGCGATCGGCCCGGTCTGGGACGGCAACGAGGTCTGGCTGATCACCGCGCTCGGGGCCATGTTCGCCGCGTTCCCCGCCTGGTACGCGGGGCTGCTCTCCGGCTTCTACGTGCCGGTCCTGCTGGTCGTGGTCGCGCTGATCGGGCGTGGGGTGGCGTTCGAGTACCGGGGGAAGGTCGACGATGCCCGGTGGCGGGCCCGCTGGGACGCCGCGATCGTGTTCGGCAGCGCCGTGCCGGCGTTCACCTGGGGGCTGGTGTTCGCCAACGTCGTGCGCGGCGTCGAGCTGGGCCCCGACGGGGTGGTGCGCTCGAGCCTGGTCGACCTGCTCAACCCGTACGCGCTGCTGGGCGGGCTCGCCACCGTCGGGCTGTTCGTGCTGCACGGGGCGGTGTTCCTCGCGCTCAAGACCGACGGCCCGGTCCGGCGCCGGGCACGGGCCGCGGCCGCGGCGGCTCGCCCGG
>MKJV01000030.1 GCA_001942185.1 Pseudonocardia sp. CNS-004 | reverse complement strand
GGGCAGGTTCGTGCCACCACTCTTGTCCCGACGCTGCACACGGTCCTTGTCCAGACGCGGCGAGAACTCGCCACCAACCTGGAACTTCGTGCCAGACGTGTCGAGGATGAGATCCATAACTGCTGTGCTCCTTCAGGGATCAACTTGCAGGTTCTGCGTCTCCGGTCGGGGACGCACTACAAGGAGACATCTGAAGCGGGGGACACCAGCACCGCATCGAAGGGACGTGACAGGACGTCCCAGGTTTGGTAGAAACGTCCCTGCGAGTTGCTAACGTCCTCGGGGGTCCCAATGGCAACGAACGAACGTCTTCGCGGCTCGATCGTCTCGGCGGGATTTCGTCCTGCGACGTTGCCGAGAGAATCCGAGTCGACCCCAAGACCGTAGAGCGGTGGATCACGCAGGGGCGCTTACCGCACCGGACACATCGGGTCACAGTTGCGCAGCTGCTCAACGTGGATGAGGCGTACCTCTGGCCCGAGGTGCTGACAGAGAAGGTCACGCAGTCGGCGAGTACCGCGGAGCTGCTAGGTATCCATCCGAGTCGCTCCGCCCTGCCTCACGCAACGTGGCAGCAGTTGATCAACGGGTCGCGCGAGGCACTGGACGTGCTCGTGTACGCAGGAACGTTCCTGATCGAACAGCACAACTTGGCCGAGGTGCTTCACGAGAAGTCTCGCCAGGGAGTGCACTGTCGAATCCTTATTGGCGATGAGACCTCAGAGGCCGTGCGACAGCGCGCAGTCGAGGAGGGCACGGCCGGTGGGCTAGAAGGTCGCATCCAGCTCAACAGGCGGTACCTGCGCGACGTCCTCGGGCTGCCAGGCGTCGAGGTCCGCACGCACGGCACCACGCTGTACAACTCGCTGTTCAGGTTCGACCAGGACCTACTCGTCAACGGTCACGTGTTCGGTGCGCCGGCGGGATTCTCACCGGTACTGCACTTGCGGCGTGTACCGGGCGGTCGGATGTGGGACCACTACATGCGTTCGTTCGAACATGTCTGGGAGACGGGGGTACCCGAGACGGCTGGGATACCCGCGAGCGCAGAGAAGGCGAGCTAGGACCGTGGCCCGAACCGACTTCTACCATGACCCGGCAGCACCGCAAGCGAACAGTCTCGTTCCGTCGACGACCGTCGCGGTGAGAGACGAGCTCGGGCGTCTCCTGCTGATCCATAAGATCGACAACGACTTGTGGGCTCTGCCAGGCGGGGCGATGGAACTTGGCGAGTCGGTCGCCGATGCGGCGATCCGTGAGGTCAAGGAGGAGACTGGCGTCGTCGTGCAGCTAGGTGGCCTCGTCGGTATCTATACCGATCCTGGCCATGTGATGCAGTACAGCGACGGCGAGGTCCGCCAGGAGTTCTCCGTCTGTTTCCACGGTGTGCCGGTTCGTGGCACTCCACGTGAGGATGGCTCGGAGACCAAAGAGGTTCGCTGGGTACGGCCATCCGAAGTTCCGGACCTGAACATCCACCCATCCATGCGTAAACGGATAGAGCACGCGTTAGAAGGGCGAGTTGATCCTCAAATCGCGTGAACTGCGGCGAGGCGTTGTCGGGTCCGGGCGATCGCCTGCCGGATGTCAGGCTCGGCATCGCTCATCGCTCGGTATACGGCGGAGTCAGGTTCGTATCGTTGCAGAATTTCTGCAAGCCGGTCCGAGTACTCCAATCGCTGACCGGCCGGTCCCGTCGTCATATCCGCCATCCACAGCGCGTCCGCGACGGCTCCTTCCTCAAGTGGCCACGCACTGAGCTGTTCCAGGAGGCCTCGTTCTCGCGCTTCGAACGTTGCGGCGGAGTGGTGGGCAACGAGTGCGCAGAGCCGGAACGAGTACCCCTTGGACGCGAGGTAGCGAGCGCCATCGATCTGGTGACATCCCGTACGGCGGAGGCCTGGTGCGTACCCGAGGTCATGCCACCACGCGGCAACGACCAGAAGGTGTTGCTCCCGTTCTCCTTCAACGGCGGGACGCAGTTCCTCTGCCCGCGCAGCAACAGCTCGCACATGAGCCCACCGATTCCCCAGTGGTTCCAGCAGCTCGCCTGCGAGCGCCCGTGCCTCCTCGACGGAGGGGACGACATCCACAGGTCTGCGACGCTCACTCATCAACATGACGCTACTACCTCTCGGCCGCATCCGGGTGACGTGGACGCGTGAACACGCAGGTCAGCGGTGGTGAGAACTTTCTATACGTCTTCAAGCCGTCCCCTGCCGGGGACGGGCCGGACCGCGTCCGGACGGCATGCGCGGCCGACCTTGCCGCTCCGCTCACGGGCGGCCGCGCGCCTATGGGCCGCCGGCCATGCACCGGCAAGGGGAAGCTGGACGACGTCGAGTAGTGGCCATCCCCGCTGGCCGCAGATCGTCTTACATGATCGCGGGGAGTCAACCCCGCTGCGCGCCCCGATCCCGCCAGTGGCCACGCTGGCAGGACATGTCCCGGTTCAGCCCGTGGTCGGGTAGCGGGATCGGGGGTTCCGGGCTGACACCTCGCGATCATGCGAAGCGCCGGCCAGGATCGCGGGGATGGAGGAGCCTGGCCCGTTCACGCGTGAAGCGCAGGTGCAGCCACCGGCCAACATGGACGCCTTCGTATGTGGATCTTGAGATAGCATGACGTCCGTACCGCGCAGAGTCGGTGCACCCTTCGCATTCGTCGATCTCGAAGTTTATGGGGGAACTGCATGACGGCCGGTGCCGAATCCGAAGCGCCCAGCGTGACCTCATCCCGCAATGCTGGAGTCAAGAAAGGACTTCCCACTGCAGGTCTTGCTCAAGCCGAGGCGTCAGCAGAAAAGCTCTGGGAGGTTGCCCGCCGTGGCGTGACGGCGAAACAGGTCTTCGGAAACAACATCGGAATGAGAAGCATAACGGCGAGCTCGTTCCGTACGCGTATTGCCCTCCTTCGCGGCTTCGGTCTTGTCAAAGTGGATGACGCCCAGGTCGGACTGTCGGAACTCGGACTGCAACTCGTTCAGAGCTTTGACGAGGAAGCGAAGCGTGCAGCCCGTCGGAAGGCGGTTATGTCCTTGAAGGCATACCGCGACGTCGTTGAAACTTTCGATGGTACGGAGCTGCCCTCTAAGGAAAAGCTGGCAGGCAAACTGCAATTTGAATATGGAAAGACTGCAGACTTTGCTAATCAGGCTGCGGAGTCTCTGATTGATAGCTTGAAATTCGCCGATATGCTCGACTCTCACAATGTCGTGCGCAAGAACGGTGCAGTTGCCCATGCTGTAACGTCAGGTGATCCGTCGATAGTGCCTCCTGTGGATAGGATTGACGACGACGAGGATCTAGACGACGCGGATCAGGCTGCGGCTGAGCTTGACGAGGCGTTCGAAGACGAGGAAGCCGCAGCGGAAGATGTATCGAAGTCAGTTGGAGATGATACGGCTGACACCTTGAGTCATCAATCGTTTCCTGCTCAGTCGACAGCGGCGGGCACTACAGTTTCCTCGCGGTCACTTTGGACCTCTCGGGATTTCGCGCGGATGACGTGGTTCAGATCTTGAGCGCGCTAGGGCTGACTAAACGTGGCTGACGCCATCTCTGACGACGCAATATTCTCGGTTGATTCTGCTGAACTTCTTGCAGCAATTCGAGCCGCCGCTACTGGTGCAGACATCGATCCGGATGCCGCGTATCTTCTTTCGCGAAGCGGGCTTCTTGACGACAATGAACTTTCAGATGCTGGCCGCGCACTATTTAAACTAGCATGGGTGCTTCGCAGAGAGGGTGACGCTGAACAAGCACTAGGGCAAGCCCTTCGGCAGCTAACTCCGTTCCAGGTGATTGAGCAGGAGTTGCGCGGTTTGGGGTCGGTTCCAGAAGAGGGTGTGCTCGATCTACTCATTCAGCATCGCGCCGCTCCACCTGATACTACGGTTTTTGTGTTACGCCCTTGGCTTCGCTGGCTTAGCAAGGTCGGAATAGTTGCATATTCAACGAAATTAAAGGCAGTGCGGAGTCTTGTCCCTGCACCTGAGGCAGCACTCGCAGGCGAAGTGAAGGCAATTGCTGCAATGATCTCGCCAAGAACGCCGTACTTGAATGTTGTGAAGCTACGTCGAGTTATCCGTCAGCTTCGAGGTAAAGTGTGGTGGGCGGACCCTCATTTCGGGGCAAGAGCATTAGAAGAATTAGCGGAAGAGCTCGACGTTAGCACGGTCACTGAAGTGTGCATTCTGTCGGGAGACGCAACGAATGTTTTGTCACAACGTTCCGGCAGGGACTTCCAAAGATTCGCCAATGAGATGTCAATCAAGGGAGTTAGCGCTGAATGGCGGGTTGATGCGAGCGGATCGCGCGACTGGCACGACCGGTGGTTGGCTGATGATCATTCTGCCTGGAATGTTCCGCCTGTAAACACGCTGTTCAAGAATGATTACAGCGAAATCTATCCGGCATCAGAGCGTCCCCCGCTGCAGACCTGGTGGAACAGATCTCTCCCAAGGACGACCTGATCTAGTACAGCAGCGAAGTACAGCAACCCGAGCCGTCGACGCAGCTCAGCCGATCTTCGACATGCCGTCTGACCTCGCACGTATCCTCCGGAAGCCTGATCGCCACGAGTTCACGCCGGAGAGGTCTCGGCGAACCTGACAGCGACTGCTGATAGCAGCGGACCCGAACGAGGGAACACCGCCAGCGCCGGCCACGATTGACGACGCGCAGGTCAGAGACGAACAGAGACGGCTCCGGACGCTCCGGTCGAGCCTGGGGGTCAAGGGGTCGCAGGTTCAAATCCTGTCGTCCCGACGGCACAGACGGGCGGTTCCCTTCGGCGGGGGAGCCGCCCGTCGGCGTTTCTACCTG
>MKJV01000029.1 GCA_001942185.1 Pseudonocardia sp. CNS-004 | reverse complement strand
GAGCCGTTGTACTGGACGTACCCGGTCGTGCCGGCAACGCCGCCAGGGGCGATCTCGGCGCGAAGAGCGTGGTCCTGGGCTTACAGGACAGGCCCTAGCTCCCGCCGGAGCGGAGCGGAGGCAGTTCAACGCAACGTGACCTGCTTGCCCGCCAGTGCGTCGCGGGCGCGGCGTTCCGCGTCGGTGAGCGGGGCGTCCTCGGCGAGCGCGTTCTCCAGGCGCTCGGCGAAGGCGGCCACCGGCGTGCTCCACTCCTTGGCGTGCAGCTCGCGGTCGAGGTCCCACACCGGCACGAGCAGGCCGTGGGCCCGGAACGACCCGGCGTAGCGGGCGTCTTCGGTGAGTGCCAGCTCGCCGCGCGTCTGCAGCCGGGCCAGCGCCGCCACCAGTGCCTCCTCCGGCTCCGGACGCACCCAGCGCAAGTGCGCCTTGGACCCGGTGTCCACCCAGTAGGCCGCCCGGACGCCCGCTGCGGGCACCGGCTCGGTCGGCATGATCACGTCGTTGGCGCGTTCCAGCGACGCGGCGACGTCGGGAGCGAGCTCCGCGCCGTCCTCGGCAGGCGGGATCCACCAGCCGAAGTCCTGGTGGACGGTGACGTCGAGCTCGGCGGCCGGGTCGAGCACGTCCTGCAGCCGCACCAACTCGCCCGCGACGCCGGGCCCCACGACCGGGAGCGCGGTGCCGGGCTCGGCCTCCCGCGCCCAGCGCAGTGCCCGCGCCAGGTCGGCGGACAGATCACCGGAGCGCGTCTGCACCTGCATGCCGAGCAGGATCGACCCGTCGGGACGCACGACGGCCGCCGCGGCGCCGGGCAGCACGGTGGCAAGGGTGACGGGTGCGTCGCCGGGCTCGCGCAGTGGCAGCGGGGCGGTGGCCGACGGCAGGAACTCGCGCATCGCGACGAGGTCGCACTCCGCGGCGAGGCCCTCGAACGGGCGGGTGACGATGACGTCGTCACCCGCGCCGTGGCAGGCCTTGAAACGCTTGCCCGAACCGCAGGGACAGGGGCGGCGGGGGTTCTCACCCGCGGGCACCGCCGTCTTGGTACGTGTCTTCTTGCCCATGGTCCGGCAGACGTTAGCGGGTCGGCCGGACCAGGATGGGAGCGCCATGGACGCATTCGACCCGGGTGACCCGGGATTCCTCGCCGACCCGTACCCGACTTTCGCCGCGCTGAGGGCGCTCGCCCCCGTGCACGAGCACCCGTTGCTGGGCATCCCGGTCGCGGTGTCGCACGCCGCGTGCTCGGAGGTGCTGCGCGGGCGCGACCTCGGCCGCATCTGGGTCGACGCCGAGCCCGCCACGGATTTCCCGGCCTTCAACCTGCTGCACCGCAACTCGCTGCTCGAGCGCGAAGGGCCGCCGCACGACCGGCTGCGGCGGCTGGTGGCGGGCGCCTTCAACCGCGGGCACACCGCCCGGCTGGAGCCGCGGGTGCGGGAGCTGGCCGATGCGCACGTCGCCGAGCTCGTCGAGGGGATCCGCGCCGACGGCAGCGCCGACCTCATGGCGGGTGTCGCGGCGGTGCTGCCGGTCGAGGTGATCGCCGAGCTGCTCGGGGTGCCGGAGCCGGAGCGTTCCGCGCTGCGCGGCTGGTCCAACACCATCGTCACGATGTACGAGCCGGACCCCGGCCGGGTGCGGCGCGCGGCGGCCGAACGGGCGTCGGCGGAGTTCGTCGAGGCGCTGCGAGGGCTCGCCGCCCACCGTCGCAGGCACCCGGGTGACGATCTCATCAGCGACCTGCTCGACGCCGACCTGGACGCGACGAGCTCGTCGGCACGGCCGCACTGCTGCTGATGGCGGGCCACGAGGCCACCGTCAACGTGATCGGGAACGGCGTGCTGGCCCTGCTGCGCCACCCCCGGCAGTGGCGGCGGCTCGTCGCCGACCCGGGGCTGGACGCCACCGCGGTCGAGGAGCTCATCCGCTACGACCCGCCGCTGCAGCTGTTCGAGCGCACCGCCGTGGTGGACACGGTGGTGGCGGGTCACCCGGTGCCGGCCGGCACGAAGATCGCCGCCCTGCTCGGTGCCGCGGCCAGGGACCCCGCCGTCTTCGCCGGGCCGGACGATCTCGACGTGGGCCGGCGGCCCAACCCGCACCTGGGCTTCGGGGCGGGGGTGCACTACTGCCTGGGCGCTCCGCTCGCCCGGGTGGAGGTGGCGGCCACGCTGGACGCGCTGCGCCGCGCGCTGCCGGACGCGCAGCTCGCGGCCCACCCGCCGCGGCGGCCGGACTTCGTCATGCGTGGGCTGCGGGAGCTGCGCCTGACGACGTGACCGACGGCGGGTTGACGCGCATCAGCACCTCGCGGCGGCGCGGGGCGGACGGCGCGAGCAGGCGGGTGAGCCGGAGCACGAGCCGCGCCGTGACGCCCGCGGTGACCGCGGCCACCAGGTCGAGCGCGGCGTGCAGCACCACGCCGTCGGCGCGCGCCTGCACCCCGTCGCGCAGCGACCAGAGCAGCACGACGGCGGAGAGCACGACGCTCACGACCCACAGCGCCCACCAACCGAGCAGCTGGCGGGAAGGGCGGGGCCGCAGGCTCGCGGGCAGGCCGATGGCGCTGTGCTCGATCTCGGCGAGCACCGATCCGGGTATCGACAGGTTCAGGCCGGGGACCACCCAGCCGAGGACGATCATGCGCTGGGACCGGGACGGTGTGACCTGCGCCCGGTCGGCGGCCGCCCGCGCGGCGCGCACGGTCCACAGCACCATCAGGACGCCGACCACCAGGGTCAGCACGGGCGCGACGGTGCCCGCCGATGCCACGAGGGCGTCGGAGGCCGCCACCGCTTCGGCCGGGAGCGCGCCCTCGCGGCTCGCCAGCAGCAGGACGTAGCGCCACACCTCGGCGCCGGAGGCGAGCAGCGCCACGGCCGCCGTGGCCCACAGCAACGGCACCAGCGAACCCACGAGCGTCCGTGCGCCGAGCAACGGGTCCGAGCCCGCCTGCGCCGGCTCGGGTGGCCGCCACGGGCCGAGCGGGAACCCCCAGCGGGGCACCATGCGGTACCGGGGCGGGCCGGTGTAGCGGGCCCGCACCGTGGCCGGGCGGGCCGGCGTGACGCCCGGCGGCGGTTCGGCGACCCAGCGCAGGGCGGCGAGGTAACGACCGCAGTAGGGGCAGAAGGGCCCGCCACCGGCCGGGGCCTGGCGGCCGCAGCGCGGGCACGGGGCCCCATCTTGACCTCCTGCGCACCGGAACCCGGGGGCTGCACGGGTGGCCTCCTAGGTCGTCGTGTTCAACAAGTGGCGGAGCCGCTTCGAGGGTGCACGCCACCGGCACCGACGCGGGTCTGAGGTGCCGCCACCGGCACCGCTTCGCGAACCAGCCACTTCATGAGCTCTCTAGACGATCTGCGGCTCGGCGCCGCCGTCGGCGACGACGTCGCGGCCCTGCCGGGCCCACTCCTGCATCCCGCCCCCGACGTTGACGGCCGGGTAGCCCTGGCCCGAGAGGTAGGCCACCACGCGGGCGGACCGGCCGCCGGAACGGCAGACGACGTAGAGCGGGTCGCCGTCGGGCAGCTCCCCCATCCGGCCGGTGAGCTCGGACATGGGCAGGTGGGTGGCGCTCGGCGCGTGGCCTGCGGCCCACTCGTCGGACTCGCGGACGTCGAGCAGTGTGGCGTCGGGCGGCAGCTGCGCCACCGACACCTCCGGGACGGATGGACCGGTCATGGGTTCCATCCTCGCACGCGATGGTGTCACGCTCCGGTGAACAAGCTTGCGGGCCGAAGCGAAGCGGAGGCAATTCACACGGAACGGCGCCCGGCCGGTGGCCGGGCGCCGTTCGCGGGTGCGGGTCAGGTCAGTGCACCACTGCCTTCTCGGAGCCCGCCCCGGTGAGGGAGCGGACCTCCATCTCGGCGAACTTGCCCTCCTCGACCGGCTGCTTGCCGCCGACGTAGGTGCCGATGATGCCCAGCAGGAACGAGAGCGGGATGGACACCAGGCCCGGGTTGGCCAGCGGGAACAGGTGGAAGTCCACATCCTTGATCATCGAGGTGGCCCGGCCGGAGACCGCGGGCGAGAAGATGATCAGCAGCACGCAGGATGCGAGGCCGCCGTAGATGCTCCACAGCGCGCCGGTGGTGTTGAACCGCTTCCAGAACAGCGAGTAGAGGATCGTCGGCAGGTTCGCCGACGCCGCCACCGCGAACGCCAGCGCCACCAGGAACGCGATGTTCTGGTTGCGGGCGAGGATGCCGGCGGCGATGGCGACGATGCCGATGACCACCGCGGTGATGCGGGCGACCCGCACCTCGGAGTCCGGCTCGGTCTTGCCCTTCTTGATGACGTTGGCGTAGACGTCGTGGGCGAACGATGCCGACGCCGTGATCGTCAGACCGGCCACCACCGCGAGGATCGTGGCGAACGCGATCGCCGAGATGATCCCGAGCAGGATCTCGCCGCCGAGCTCGTAGGCCAGCAGCGGCGCCGCGGAGTTGGTCCCTCCCGGTGCGGTGGCGATCCGCTGAGCACCGCCGGTGACCAGCGCCGACGCGCCGTAGCCCAGCACCAGCGAGAACAGGTAGAAGATCCCGATCAGCCAGATCGCCCACACCACGGAGCGCCGGGCCTCCTTGGCGTTCGGCACCGTGTAGAAGCGCATCAGGATGTGCGGCAGGCCCGCCGTCCCGAGCACCAGCGCCAGGCCGAGCGACAGGAAGTCGATCTTCGACGTGGTCGAGGCGCCGTAGGCGAGACCCGGGTTGAGCAGGTTCTCACCGAGCTCCCGCACCGTGCCCGACGCTGTCGTGAGCGACGGGTTGGCCTCCACGGACCTGCCGAGCAGCGCGGAGAGGTTGAACCCGAACTTGCCGAGCACCCACACCGTGATGATCGCGGTGCCGATGAGCAGCAGGGTCGCCTTGATGATCTGCACCCACGTGGTGCCCTTCATCCCACCGACCAGCACGTAGACGATCATCAGCGCGCCGACGACCGCGATCACGACGCCCTGCCCG
>MKJV01000028.1 GCA_001942185.1 Pseudonocardia sp. CNS-004 | reverse complement strand
CCGCCCCTGCCGCCCGAGGCCGCTCCACCGCGCCCCCGCCCGGCTCCCGCCGCCCGGCCCCAGCCGGACGCGCCAGTGGATGCGGCTCCGGCGGAAGCGACAGCGTGGCGCCCGCTCCCGCCCGACCCGCTCCTGCCGACCCGCTCCCGTCGAGGCCGCTCCCGTCGAGACCGCTCCCGTGGAGAGCGCCGTCCCCGAGACGGCGCTCGTCGACAGCGCTCCTGTGGAGACAGCTGCTCCGGCCGGCCCGCAGGCCACCAGCAACCCGGCCGTCACCACCCCGATCGACCCGGCGACGACCGGGACACCGCCGACGCCACCGCCACCAGCTGCACCGCCGACGGTGGTGGATTCCGGCCCGCTCGCACCCACGGGCCCGCTGCCCGCGCCACCGACCGCGGATGCCGACCCGGCCCTCGAGCACACGGCGCCGGTCCCGGCCGTCGCTGCACCACCCGATGCCGCCCGGGAGCCTGCCGACGCGCCGTCCCCCGGGATCACCGTGCCCGAGCAGCGCGGGCTGCGCGGTCCGGGGGCCGGCCGCCCCGGAGAGCCCGACTCGCAGGAGAGCAGGCGGGTCCGGGTGGTGCTGGCCGAGCGCAAGGGAGTGGCCCGCCCGGTCCGCACCGTCATCACGATCCAGGAGAGCAGCGGGGTCGGCGAGCTGCTGCGGCGCAACCTGATCGGCTCGCAGCTCGCCATCGCGCTGCGGTTCGCCATCGGTGCCGGCCTCACGCTCGGTCTCCTGCCGCTGCTGTTCGCGATCGTCCCCGAGATCGGCCGGGTCGAGGTGCTCGGGATCCGCCTGCCGTGGCTCCTGCTCGGCGTGCTCGTCTACCCGTTCCTCTTCGGGCTCGGGCTGTGGCACACGCGCACCGCGGAGCACCTGGAACAGAACTTCGCCGAAACGGTGCAGGACTAGACGGTGTGTGACATGCCTCGGGTAGCGGTGCCGGCTGCGGAACCTCGGACGGACGAGCCGCCCCGCCGCCTCCCCAGCACCGCGCAGTGACCACCCCGGCTCTCGTAGCGCTCTGCGCGATCGGGCTGGTCGGGCTCGCATCCGCCCTCATCGGTTCGTACGGCGTGCGCATGGCGCGCAGTACGTCGGACTTCCTGGTGGCCTCGCGCACCGTCGGCCCGATGGCCAATGCGGGCGCGATCTCCGGTGAGTACCTGTCGGCGGCGTCGTTCCTCGGCATCGCGGGTCTGATCCTGCGCGAGGGCGCCGACGCGCTCTGGTACCCGGTCGCGTTCGTGGCGGGGTACCTCGCGCTGCTGTTGTTCGTGGCCGCCCCGCTGCGCCGCAGCGGGGCACACACGGTGCCCGACTTCGCCGAGCTGCGGCTCGCGTCCCCGGCCCTGCGCCGGACGTGCACCGTGTTCGTGCTGGTGATCGGCTGGCTGTACCTGCTCCCGCAGCTGCAGGGCGCCGGTCTCGCGCTCACCACGCTCACCGGTCTGCCCGCGTGGAGCGGCATCGCCGGTGCCGGCGTCGTCGTCCTGCTCACCGTGGTGGGCGGTGGGATGCGGTCGATCACGTTCGTGCAGGCGTTCCAGTACTGGCTGAAGCTCACCGCGGTCCTCGTGCCCGCCCTCGTGGTGGGCAGCCTGTTCCTCAACGACACCCGCACGCTGGACCGGCCGACGTCCCCCCAGTTCGTGCAGGCCACGTCGGTCGACGTGCGCACCGACGTCGTCCTGGACGTCACCGAGCCGGTGCAGGTGTGGGTCGACGGCGTCGTGAACGGTCGTGTGGAGCGTGGCGACCTCACGTGGTTCAGCGGACGGTACGAGGTGGGGGAGGGCACCACGCTGCGGTTCGCGGCGGGTTCGGCCGTCCCCACCGTCGACGGCTCGCCCACCACCGACCGGCAGTGGCTCGAACCGATGACGGGCGGGGCAGCAGACCAGCTCCTGTCGATCTATTCGGTGCTCATCGCCGGATTCCTCGGCACCATGGGGCTCCCGCACGTGCTGGTGCGCTTCTACACCAACCCGGACGGGATCGCCGCCCGCCGCACCACGGTGGTCGTGCTCGGCATGATCGGCGTGTTCTACGTGCTCGTCACGCTGCTGGGCGCGCTGACCCGCCTCTACACGCCGCAGTTGCTGGTGAGCGGCGACACCGACGCAGCCGTGCTGCTGGTGCCCACCGCGGTGCTCGGGCACGACTGGCTGGGCTGGCTCCTCGGCGGACTGGTGGCCGCGGGTGCGGCGGCAGCGTTCCTGTCGACGTCCTCGGGTCTCGTGGTCAGCCTGGCAGGCGTGCTGTTCACCGACGTGCTGCGCGGGCGGTGGACCGACTTCCGGCTGGCGGCCGTCCTGTCGATCATCGTGCCGTTCGCGCTCGCCCTGAGCGTCACACGGCTCGACTTCGCGCTCACCGTGCCGCTCGTCTTCGCGGTCGCGGCGGCGACGTTCTGCCCGCTGCTGGTGCTGGGCATCTGGTGGCGGGGGCTCACGGCGGCGGGCGCGATCACGGGTGTGCTCGTCGGGGGCGGGTTGTCCGCGGTGGCCGTCGTGCTGTCGCTGTTCTCGGTGGTGCAGCAGGGCTGGATCGGGTTGCTGCTCTACCGGCCCGCGGTGGTCACGGTGCCGGTCGCGTTCCTGACGATGGTCGTGGTGAGCCGGTTCACCAGGGCCTCGATCCCGCGCGACGTCGACCGGGCACTGATGATCCTGCACGCTCCGGAGCAGCTCGGACTCTCCAGAGATCGTTTCGACCGACCCGGTCGCAGCTGACTTCGGACGAAGGTGTAGTGGTGGTGGGGGCGGCGCGTTGACATAGTGAGTCCGTGACGACGGCCGGCATCATCGCGCTCGTGGCGATCGGCCTCGTCGCGCTCGCGTCGGCCGTGATCGGGTCGCTCGGTGTCCGGGTGGCGCGCAGCACCTCCGACTTCTTCGTGGCGTCCCGCACGGTCGGCCCGATGGTGAACGCGGGGGCCATCTCCGGGGAGTACCTGTCGGCGGCGTCGTTCCTCGGCATCGCGGGCCTCATCCTGCGCGACGGCGTCGACGCGCTCTGGTACCCGGTCGGCTACACCGCGGGCTACCTGGCGCTGGTGCTGTTCGTGTCGGCCCCGCTGCGCCGTTCCGGCGCGTACACGGTGCCCGACTTCGCCGAGTTCCGGCTGCGGTCCAGCGCGTTGCGGCGGGTCTGCGCGGTGTTCGTCGTCATCATCGGCTGGCTCTACGTGCTGCCCCAGCTGCAGGGGGCCGGCCTCACGGTCACGACGGTCACCGGGTTGCCGGCGTGGACCGGCGCGGCGGTGGCGGCGTTCGTCGTGGTCGCCACGGTCGTGCTGGGCGGCATGCGGTCGATCACGTTCGTGCAGGCGTTCCAGTACTGGCTCAAGCTCACTGCGCTCGCGCTGCCGGCGATCATGGCGTCGATCTTCTTCCTCAGCGACAACCGCACCTTCGACGAGCAGGCCCCGCCGCAGTTCCCCGAGTACGCGAGGGTCGACGTCCGCACCGACGTGCTGCTGCAGGTCGCGGAGCCGGTCGAGCTCACGGCCACCGGCGTGGTCGACGGCAGGAGGGTCGCCGGTTCCCCCGTCCGTTGGGAGGTCGGCACCCACACGGTCGAGGCCGGCACCGAGCTCGAGTTCGTCGCGGGGTCCGCGGTGCCGGTCGTGGCCGGTGCGCCGGTGTCGGACTCCTCGTGGCTCGCACCGTTCCCCGAGGGGCGCCAGCACGGCCTGCTGGCCACCTACTCCCTGCTCATCGCGCTGTTCCTGGGAACGATGGGCTTGCCGCACGTGCTGGTGCGCTTCTACACCAACCCCGACGGGCGGGCGGCGCGCCGCAGCGCGGTGTTCGTGCTGGCCCTGCTCGGGCTGTTCTACCTCGCGGTCACGTTGCTCGGCGCGCTGTCGCGGCTCTACACCCCGCAGCTGCTCGTCAGCGGCGACACGGACGCGGCCGTGCTGCTGCTGCCGACGGCCGTGCTCGGCAGCGGGCTGGCGGGCGCCCTGCTGGGCGGGTTGGTGGCCGCGGGAGCGTGGGCGGCGTTCCTGTCCACGTCGTCGGGTCTGATCGTGAGTGTCGCGGGTGTGCTGTCCACCGACCTCATCGGCAGCAGCAAGGTCCGCGACTTCCGGCTCGCCGCCGTGCTCGCGGGCGCGGTGCCGTTCGCGATGGCGGTCGGGCTCACCCGGCTGGACTTCTCCGAGGCCGTCGCGCTGGTGTTCGCGGTGGCGGCGTCGACGTTCTGCCCGCTGCTCGTGCTGGGAATCTGGTGGCGGGGGCTCACCGCGGTGGGCGGCATCGCGGGTGTGTTGGTCGGCGGGATCGGCTCGGCGAGCGCGGTGGCGGTGAGCCTCGGGGGGTACGTCGATTCGGGCTGGCTGGGTGTGCTGCTGTATCGGCCGGCGCTGGTCACGGTGCCGGCCGCGTTCCTCACGATGATCGTCGTGAGCAGACTGACCGTCCGGCAGCGCCCGGCCGACGCCGAGCAGGTGCTGCTGCGGTTGCACGCCCCGGAGCGACTGGGGTTGAGCAGGGATCGCCTGGAGGACCGCCCGCATTCCAGCTGATGGGATCCCGAGCACCGTCCTGCGAGGCACCCGCCTCCGACCCGTCCGGTACGTCCGACTGCGACCGTTCGTCGACCGTTCGTCCGCCACTCGTCCCGAAACGGCATCGTTGGTCGCGAGTTGGTCGCTGCAGTTGCACCGCCCCCGTCATCACTCGACTGGAGTATTCCGGGGTGGGAGTGTGACTGAACTATCGTTCGCGCCGTTGTGCCCGGAAGGCGCGGCGATGAAGCAGTGCGCGGACGGAAGAGAACGGAGACGACGCCGTGAGTGCCACAGGCGAGCGATCTACAGGCACCATCTATGAACAGATGCAAGCCACTCCCGAATTCGCGGACCTGCGCAGGAAGCTCCGGCGGTTCGTCTTTCCGATGAGTGCCGCCTTCCTCATCTGGTATCTGGTCTACGTCCTCCTGGCGTCGTTCGCGCCGGCGTTCATGGCCATCCCGGTGTTCGGGAACATCAACCTCGGGCTGATCATCGGGCTGCTGCAGTTCGTCACGACGTTCGTGATCACCACCGTCTACGTGCGGTACGCGAACGTCCACCTCGACCCGGCCGCCGAGAAGATCCGCCACGAGATCGAAGGTGCAGAATGAGGAGCGCGGTGAGTGTCCTCGCCCAGGCCCCGGCGGACGCCGGGGTCGGCAGCCCGGTACTGAACATCGGCATCTTCGCCCTGTTCGTCGTGGTCACCCTGGTCGTGGTGTTCCGGGCGAGTCGGAACAACAAGACCGCGTCGGACTACTACGCGGCGGGTCGTTCGTTCACGGGTCCGCAGAACGGTGTCGCGATCGCGGGTGACTACCTGTCGGCGGCGTCGTT
>MKJV01000027.1 GCA_001942185.1 Pseudonocardia sp. CNS-004 | reverse complement strand
AGCGCCGCGATCACCGGCGCGGGCCGCCTGCAACGGCTCCTCCCACTCCCGCAGCCGGGGCGGGGCGGGGCCGTCGACGGCCGCCCCGAGGTCCTCGGCGAGCGCCGCGATCACCGCAGCGGCCCGCGCGCGGTCCAGCCCGAGCCCGAGCGCCTCCGCCACCAGCCGGTCCCGGTCGTCGACCACCAGCCGGTCCTCCACCAGCACGGCGGCCCGCACCCGCGGCCGCAGCGCCTCGGCGACGTCGGCCGCCACCGCCTCCAGGTACTGCTCCACCGCGGCGCGGTCGGGCTCGATCAGCTCCGCGACGTGCACGAGCAGCTCGTCGACCACGGCACGAGCAGCTCGTCGACCACGGCACGCAGCCGCTGCGGGGGCAGCTCGCGGGCGCGGGCCCGCCGCGACGCGGCCGCGGCACGCACCTGCTCCGCGGTGGCGTCCGGGCCCACGCCGAGCCAACCCGAGCAGGGTGGGCGGGGCGGGTCGCCGGTGAGCCTGCCGAACTCGTCCAGCAGCGCACGCACCTGTCGCCGCCGCTCCGGTCCGATCGCCTGCGGCCGCGGCAGCACGCGGTGGCGCCCCATGCGCTCGTCCACCTCGGCGCGGCTCAGCCCAGCCAGCGCACCCAGCTCGTACAGGCCGTCGACCTTGTCGGCCGGGATCCCGCCGTGGCGCTGCACCAACCGGTCGATCGCGCCGTCGAGCAGCTCGTGGCGGACGGAGTCGCGCCGCGCCCGCTCGGCGCGGACCCGGGCCGCGGCGCGCCGCCTGCGGACGGGGTCGAGCAGCTCGGCGCTGCGCTCCGCGTGCTGCTCCACGAGCAACGCGACGAGCACGCGGTACTTCGGGTGGTCGCGCTGGCGCTGCCAGGCCGCCCAGACCTCCTCGATCCGCGCCGCCACCGCGGCGTCGTCGAGATCGCCGTCCGGGTCGCCGTCCGCGTCGCCGGGCAGGGGCAGGTCGTAGAGCTCGAACGGGTCCGACGCGTCCGGCCCACCACGCTTCTCGACCGCGGCGAGGACCCGCTTGCGGTAGTCGTTCGGGTCGAACGGGGCCGGCTCACCCACGACGGCGCGTCTTCCCCAGCTGGTCGCGCTCCCGGGCCACCTCCGCCTGCGAGAGCGTGGCCCCGGTGGTGGCGGTGAGCTGCAGCGGGATGCCGGCGTCGACGTGGAACGCGGTGATGTGCAGTACGCCGTCGAAGCCCATCTCGAACGTCACGCGCACCTCGCTGCCCTCGTCGTAGCCGGGCGGGATGCCGGTGATCTCACCTTCGACCAGCACCTTGACGTCCTCGGGGCGCGTCGACTCGACCTGGCCCTGCTGCTCGACGACGGTGACGTCGATGACGTCCTGGTCGCGGCGCTGCGTGCCGAACGACTCGCTGGTGCGGATCGGCAGCCGGTCGTTGCGGTGCACGAGCCAGGCCGGCTCGAGCCGCCCCGTCAGCCCGTCGATCACGAGCACGCCGAACCCGCGCGAGACCACGGTGTCGACCTGGATCTCCACGGCACGGCGCACCTGCGCCAGCGGCACCCCGTACGCGTCGGCGATCCGGCGGCAGGCGTCGTCGAGGTCGGTGGACGCGGCCTCGTCGAGCGGCACACCGTCCCGCAGCCGCCCGCGGGTGCGCAGGTCGGCGGTGACCATCCGCTCGAGCTCCTTCTTCTCCCCGTAGAGCGCGGCGCCGCGGGCGACCGCGAGATCGGGGTCGTGCAGCTGCGGCTCCAGCCCCAGCTCGCCGAGCAGCGCGGCGGACACGGCCCGCATCCGCGAGGAACCGCCCACCAGCAACACCCGGTCGACCCGGTCGACGCCACGGCGCGCGGCCTCGGCGAGGCAGGCGCGCGTGAGGTCGAGGGTGCGGCGCAGCAGCGGCGCCGTCATCTCCTCCACCTCGGCGCGGGTGAGCCGCACGATGGCGCGGGCCCCCCGTGGACGACGACCACGTCCGTGCTGTCGGCATCGGCGAGCCGCCGCTTCGCCCGCTCGGCGGCGAGGACGAGAGCCTGCGAGCCCGCCGAATCGTCGAGGGGATCCTCGGCGTCCGGGTTCTGCACGCAGAAGCGGCGCGACAGGTGCAGGGCGATCCGCTCGTCCCAGTCGGCGCCACCCAGCTGGTGGTCACCCTCGACGGCCAGCACCGAGATGCGCCGGTCGGCCAGCTCGATCACGGTGGCGTCGAACGTCCCGCCGCCCAGGTCGTAGACGAGCACGGTCTCGTGGGTGTCCCCGCCGGCCTGCGGGGCGCCGTCGAGGCGCCCGAACCCGTAGGCCAGCGCTGCCGCGATCGGCTCGGACAGCACGTCCACGACGTCCAGCCCGGCGTAGGTGCCCGCCAGCACGGTGGCGCGGCGCTCCTCGTCACCGAAGTAGGCGGGCACGGTGATCACCGCCGCCGTGGGGGTCTCGCCGGTGGCGAACGCGGCGTCGGCCACCAGGCTCTTCAGGATCAACGACGACACCGCGGGCGCGACCACGCCTTGCCGTGCGCCACGAACCGCCACTCGGCGTCGCCCATCCGGCGCTTCACGAGCGTGCACACGTGCTCGGGATCCAGCCGCGCCTCCCGGCGGGCACCCTCCCCGACGACGTGCTCGTCCGGTCCGGCGAACAGCACCACCGATGCGGTGGTGGGCGAGCCTCCAGCCCGGCGAGGACCACGGGCCGTCCGTCGACGTCGGTGTGGGCGATGGCGGAGTTCGTCGTGCCGAGATCAATGCCATGGACGGCCACGACCGCAGAGTAGCGACAAGATCCCCCGGGTGGGCGACCCCAGGAGCTCGTCGACCGCTGCTCGTACGACGAACGGCACTCCCGTCGGTCAGAAACCGACGACGGTGCCGTTGGTCAGGTGCTGCGGCGTCAGCCGACCTCGGCCATCACCTCGTCGGAGACATCGAAGTTGGCGTAGACGTTCTGCACCTCGTCGGAGTCCTCGAGGGCCTCGACGAGCCGGAACACCTTCTTCGCCGCCTCGGCGTCCAGCGGCACCGACATCGACGGCAGGAACGTGGGGTCGGCCGAGTCGTACTCGATGCCGGCCTCCTGCAGCGCGGTGCGCACCGCGATCAGGTCGGTGGCCTCGGACACGACCTCGAAGCTCTCCCCGAGGTCGTTGACCTCCTCCGCGCCCGCGTCGAGCACCGCCATCAGCACGTCGTCCTCGGAGAGCCCGCTCTTCGGGACGATCACGACGCCCTTGCGCGTGAACAGGTAGGCGACCGAGCCCGGGTCGGCCATCTGGCCACCGTTGCGCGTCATGGCCAGGCGCACCTCGGTGGCAGCGCGGTTGCGGTTGTCGGTGAGGCACTCGATGAGGACCGCGACGCCGTTCGGGCCGTAACCCTCGTAGGTGATGTTCTGGTAGTCGGCGCCCCCGGCGTCGGCGCCCGAGCCGCGCTTGACGGCGCGGTCGATGTTGTCGTTGGGCACCGAGCTCTTCTTCGCCTTCTGGATGGCGTCGTAGAGCGTGGGGTTGCCGTCGGGATCACCACCGCCGGTGCGGGCGGCCACCTCGATGTTCTTGATCAGCTTGGCGAACATCTTGCCGCGCCGGGCGTCGATCACGGCCTTCTTGTGCTTCGTGGTCGCCCATTTGGAGTGGCCGCTCACCGTCTAGTCCCTTCGCCGTGCACAGATCCCCGCGATCCTACCGTCGGGACTCGACGCGCCGGAGCCGGTGTGCGCGCATAGGGTGCCCTGATGGCGACGGTCGTGGGCGAACGCCTCGAGGAGCTGCGGGCCCGGTGCGCGCCGCTCGGCTTCGCGCCGCTGCCCGAGATCGCGGCCACGACACCCGAAGGCCCCGGCTGGACCAACGCCGCACAGCTGTCCGCACCCGGGTACTCCCGGCTCGACGAGTACACCGCGGCCGTGGCGGCCGTGGCGACCCGGCACGCGACGACGATCGCCGGGGCCACGGTCGCCCTGCTCCGGTTCACCGCGACGGAGCTGCGGATCGTGCGGGGCGAGATCTTCGGCGCCTCGATCCTGGCCCACGCCGGGATCCGGCGCCCGCCGTCCACCGACACCCCGGGCAGCAGCACCACCTACGTCTCGCTGTCGGAGGAGACCGTCGGCGTCACCGCCGACGCGGACGTGCTTCTCTACTTCACCGGCGGCGGCGGGCCGGCGCTCGACGCCGGGGACACCGCCCAGCGCTACCTCTCCGGCGGGCTGTGGGCGCAACTGCCCGCCGTGCAGGCCGGCCGGGCGGTGGAGCTGGACCCGGTGGCCTGGTGGGACGGCTACTCGGTGTCGGCCGCCCTGGCCTGCGTCGCCGAACTGGACGCCGCGCTGGCCCGCATCCAGCGGTAGCGAGGAACGCTCACTGGGCCGTGCAGCACCCGGATCTGGCACTGCGGCTGAAATTCCGGTCGCTCGAGGGCCGATATCTGCTGGAACGCCAGATCAGAGCCGTCCATCCCTAGCTGCGCGTGCCGGTCCCCATGACCGTGCGCTTCACCAGGTCGCAGAACAGGCCGTGCACGCGCAGGTCGCCGGTGAGCTCCGGGTGGAACGAGGTGGCGATCACCGAGCCCTGCCGCACCGCGACGGCGCGCCCGGCCGCGGCACCGGCGTGCGCCCCGCTGACCGTGCGCTCCGGGACGGTGGCCAGCACCTCGACGCCCGGTCCGACCGACTCCACCCACGGGGCCCGGATGAAGACCGCGCGCACCGGGCCGTCGACCAGGCCCGAGAAGGGCAGGTCGGTCTCGAACGAGTCGACCTGGCGACCGAAGGCGTTGCGTCGCACCACGACGTCCAGACCGCCGAGCTGTTGCTGGTCGGGACGGCCGTCGAGCACCTCACCCGCCAGCAGGATCATCCCGGCGCACGAGCCGTAGGCCGGCATCCCGTCGACGATGCGCTTGCGGAGGGGGTCGAGCAGGTCGAACGTCTGCAGCAACCGGCTCATGGTGGTGGACTCGCCGCCCGGGATCACCAGGCGTCCACCGCGTCGAGCTCGGAGGTGCGCCGCACCGGCACCGCGCGCACCGCGCCGGCCGCGGAACCGCACGCCTCGAGCGCTGCCACGTGCTCGCGGACGTCACCCTGCAACGCGAGTACGCCGATCACCGGAACCACGCTCTCCAGCGTACGTCGCCTGCTGGACCGCGATCCCCGGTACGCCCTTCAGCTCGCCCACGAGCGCCGCGGTGGCCGCAACCGGGTAGACGTCGAGCGCGAACCGGCGCTCACCGACCCGGACGTGCACCGGCACGTCGCGGGCCGTCTCCACGCGGATCGCGAAGCTCGAGACCGACCTCGCCGCCACGCTGCTGCGCCGCACGCCCACCGGCGCCGAGCCCACCGAGGACGGCGCGGCGTTCCCGCTACCGGCCCGCGCGCTGCTCGCCACCGCCGATCAAGGCGGGCCGCTGCCGCCATCCTCCTCGGCACCCGGCCGGGCCAGCTGCAGCCCGGCGATGCGGTTGCGGTCCCGCCGTTCGACGGTGAGCCGCCACCCGTCCCGAGCAGCACCTGTTCCACGCCCCCTGACCCCGATTCCGGCGCACGCCGCCCGCGACTCGCCCGCCCGGAGGCCGCGACTCGCGGAACCGGGAGGCCCCACCTCCGCGAGTCGCGCCCTGGGTGCAGTTGAGTCGCGCCGCGGGTGCGTGGCGGTCAGACCGGGGCGACGTCCTTCTTCCGCGTGGCCTCGCGCACGGCCTCGGCCACGGCCGGGGCGACCGAGGAGTCGAACACGCTCGGCACGATGAACGACGGGTTGGGCTCGGAGACGACATCGGCGATCGCGTGGGCCGCGGCGATCAGCATGGCGTCGGTGATGTCGCGGGCCTGAGCGTCGAGCAGGCCCCGGAACACCCCCGGGAACGCGAGCACG
>MKJV01000026.1 GCA_001942185.1 Pseudonocardia sp. CNS-004 | reverse complement strand
GCGCCCCGCGGCACGCCCGCGAGCAGCAGCGCGCGGCCCAGCCCGCCGCGCAGGCGCAGCTCGCCTGCGGCGCCGTCGGCGCCGCCGAGACGGCGACAGCGGCGCCGTCGACCGTGACCGTGTCGCGCGGCTCCTCGGCCAGGTTGGTGCCATCGGCGATCACCACCGTGGACGGGTCGAGCAACACGACCTCGGCCCCCGACAGCACGACGATCCCCGCGGCGGCCCGCGCCCACGGCACCCGGCTCAGCTCGCCGCGGACCGCCGTCCCGTCGACGGACAGGCTGCCCACCACCGTGGTGAGCGGACCGTCGGGCACAGGAACGCCCGCGGCGTGCAGCAGCCACCCGCCGAGCAGGTCGGTCTCCACCAGCGGCACACGCGCCGCGTGAGCCCCGGCTGCCATGAGCACCACGGCGGCGTCCTCGACGGTGCCCTCGCTGCCGCCCGCCTCGGCAGGCAGCGTCAGCCGGGCGAGCCCCGTGTCCTCCAGCGTGCGCCACAGCCCCGCGTCGAACCCGGTGTCGCTGGACGCGGCATCCCCGAAGACCGAATCGGCCAGCTCCTGGAGTTCGGCGTTCACCGACGTCATCGCAGCCCCAGCCCCCTCGCGACGATCCCGCGCAGCACCTCGTTGGTGCCGCCGCGCAAGGTGAACCCCGGCGCGTGCAGCACGGCATCGGCGAGCAGGCGGGCGAAACCGGAGTCGGCGCCCGGATCCGGTGGGGTGGCGACCAGCAGCCGCGCCACGTCGATCACCTCGTTCTCGTACCTCGTGCCGAGCTCCTTGACCACGGCGGCGGCGAGCTCGGGCGCCTGCCCCGACTCCAGCGACCCGGCCACGGCCAGCGACATCCGCCGCAGCGTCCACAGCCGCGCCACCAGCCCGCCGACCTCCCGCTCCGCGCCGCTGGTGCCGGCCAGCTCGCCGATCATCGCCACGAGCAGCGGGAACGTGGACAGGAACCGCTCGGGACCGCTGCGCTCGAACGCCAGCTCACTGGTGACCTGCCGCCAGCCCGCACCGATCTCGCCGAGCACCATGTCGTCGGGCACGAAGACCCCGTCGAAGACGACCTCGTTGAAGTGGTGCGCCCCGGTGAGGAGGGGGATCGGGCGGATCTGCACGCCCGGTGAGTCGAGCAGCACGATGTACTGCGACAGCCCGGCGTGCCGGTTCTGCTCGTCGCGCGGCGCGGAACGGGCGAGGGCGAAGAACGCGTGCGCGTGGTGGGCGCCGGACGTCCAGACCTTGGTGCCGGTGAGCTCCCACCCGCCGTCGACGCGGACGGCGCGGGTGCGCACCGCGGCCAGGTCCGAGCCTGCGTCGGGTTCGCTCATCCCGATCCCGAAGTACACCTCGCCCTTCGCGATCCCCGGCAGGAACTTGCGCCGCTGCGCGTCGGTGCCGAACCGCAGGAGGGTGGGCCCGATCTGCCGGTCGGCGATCCAGTGGGCCGCCACCGGGGCGCCGGCCGCGAGCAATTCCTCGGTGACGACATAGCGGTCCAGCGCCGACGCGCCGTGGCCGCCGTACTCCTGCGGGATCGTCATGCCGAGCCACCCGCGGCGGCCCAGCTCGCGGGAGAAGCGCTCGTCCCAGCCCGAGAGCCAGACGTCCGCGCGCGGGCTCCAGAGCCCCGCCGCCTGCTCCTCCGCCAGGAACGCCCGTACCTCGGCACGCAGGTCGGCCGTGCGGGACGGCAGGTCCGTGGGCGGTGGTACGAGTTCGGGTAGGCGATGCAGCGTTGCGGTCACCGGGCCATCCTCGGCCATCACGCGCGCGGGTACCGAGTGGCGCGCCCCACACGGCGATGCCCGCTGCACCGGGGCGCCCGGAGTGGCACCATCGCGGCCATGACGAACGCCGGGACGAACAATGCCACCACCAGCAGTTCGACCGCGGAGGCCCGGGTGGTCGACGCCGTCCCCACCGGCTTGTTCATCGGTGGCTCGTGGCGTCCGGCGGCGTCGGGCCGCACCCTCACCGTCGACGACCCGGCCACCGGCAAGGCGCTGTGCGAGGTCGCCGACGCCGGGCCGGAGGACGGCGCGGAGGCACTCGCCGCCGCCGTCGCCGCGCAGGCGGCGTTCGCCGCGATGCCGCCGCGCGACCGCGGGGAGATCCTCCGCAGCGCCTACCAGGTGATCATGGATCGGATCGACGACCTCGCGCTGCTCATGACGCTCGAGATGGGCAAGCCGCTCGCCGAGAGCCGCGGCGAGGTCGCCTACGCCGCCGAGTTCTTCCGCTGGTTCGCCGAGGAGGCGGTGCGCATCGACGGCGGCTACGCCGTTGCCCCCAACGGCGCGAGCCGGTTCCTCGTGCAGAAGCAGCCGGTCGGGGTGTCGCTGCTCATCACGCCGTGGAACTTCCCGATGGCGATGGGCACCCGCAAGATCGGCCCGGCGATCGCGGCCGGCTGCGCGATGGTGATGAAGCCCGCGCAGCAGACCCCGCTGTCGATGCACGCGCTCGCCGCGATCCTCGCCGAGGTCGGCCTGCCCGACGGCGTGCTCAACCTCGTCACCACGTCCGACGCCGGCGGCGTGATGGAGCCCCTGATCCGCGACGGCCGCGCGCGCAAGCTGTCGTTCACCGGGTCCACGGCCGTCGGGAAGAAGCTGCTGGAGCAGTGCTCGGAGAAGGTGCTGCGCACCTCGATGGAGCTGGGCGGCAACGCGCCATTCCTCGTCTTCGACGACGCCGACCTCGACAAGGCCGTCGAGGGCGCGATGCTCGCCAAGATGCGCAACATGGGTGAGGCGTGCACGGCCGCCAACCGTTTCCTGGTGCAGCGCGGTGTGGCCGAGGAGTTCGCCCGGCGCCTCACCGAGCGGATGGGCGCACTGGTCGTGGGCCGCGGCACCGACGACGGTGTGCAGGTCGGCCCGCTCGTCGACGCGAAGGGCCGCGACAAGGTCGTCGACCTCGTCCGCGACGCGGTCGACCGGGGCGCCACCGTGCACGTCGGCGGCGAGCCGGGCGACGGCCCCGGCTACTTCTACCGGCCCACGGTTCTGTCCGGCGTGCCCCTCGAGGCCCGCCTCACCTCCGAGGAGATCTTCGGCCCGGTCGCGGCGATCACCGTCTTCGACGAGGAAGACGAGGCGCTCACCGCCGCGAACGACACCGAGTTCGGCCTGGTCAGCTATCTGTACACGGAGAACATCACGCGGGCGCTGCGCGTGTCGGAGCGGCTGGAGGCCGGGATGATCGGCCTCAACACCGGCCTCGTCTCGAACCCGGCCGCCCCGTTCGGCGGCATCAAGGAATCCGGTCTCGGCCGCGAGGGCGGCTCCGTCGGCATCGAGGAGTTCCTCGAGACGAAGTACGTCGCGATCGGCTTCGGCGGCTGACCCCCAGATCCTGCTCGGACCGACCACAGCACCGGCCCGGCGATCAAGGGGAGAAGGCGGTCGAATGATCTTCAACGGCAACCTTCAGCCCTTGATCGCCACCAGGCAGGCCCGCGGAGCTCCTCCTTCGGGCTGCTCGCGGTCGGGCACCGCCGACTGGCGGCCGAGGCCGCTGTGTGCACCCGATCGGCGATCACCGGGGTCTTGATCGTCGGTTGGGCGCGTTCCCGTGTCGATTTCGCCCGTTTTCGCGCCGACGCCGTGATCATGCCCGCGACACCACCGATGGTGGCGCCGCGCGCAGGAGGGCAGGCCCCTTGGCCTGCCTGCGATCTGCCCGGGAGGGGCCGCAGAGGCTGGTCAAGGCCCGCGAAGCGACGCCGAAGGCGCCCTTGAGGCGTGAGAGGCGGCCCCGCACGTTGCGCGGCGCCACCAGCGGCGCGCCCACCAGCGGCCCGTGATAGCCCGGAGCCTCTGGCCGTCACCTGTTGCACCCAGGCCGCCGCACGCCGTTCCGGTCGACGAGCATCGCGAGTCGCACTCAGGTGTGTGCCGGGCGGGAGCCCGGCCTAAGGCCCGGTCGCGGCTCCCGGAGCCCGCTGTGCCGGCGCACCGGCTCCAGCATCGTCGGGGGCTCCACCTGCACCGGCTCCACCTGCACCAGGCCCGGCAGGCGCCTGGTCCGCAGGCGCGTTCGGGTCCGGGGCGCCGGGCGCCGGCGCCCCAGCGGGTGGGGCGCCGGGGTCTGCGGGCTGGTCGTCCGGGTCGGGTACGGCGGGGTCGGAGATGCCCTCCTCCCCCACGACGACCACGAATGTCTGGGGGTCGGTGCGGGTGGCGATGGCCTGGACGAGCAGGGCGCCGCCCTGCATCGCCATGAGGCCGACGAGCGCGACGAGCGCGAGTGCGGTGGCGCCGCCCAGCATCCGCACCCGCGCCGACCTGCGGTAGTGCCGCGCTTCGGCGGTCTCCACGGCCCAGGCGCGTGCCCCCATCAACACGAGCAGCAGCAGGACCGCGCCCCAGACGATGACGTCGAGCCGGGGGTCGATCATCGTGGTGCTCCCGGGAGGCCGGTGGGTTCGACCTTGCGGAGCACGACGTCGAAGCCGTTCTGGTAGGTGATCACGTACTCGCCGGTGGCGACGATCTGCTGGACGACGTCGAGTGACCATCCCGGCGGCTTGAGCTTGAGGTCGCGCCCGTAGGCCTCCGTGGACTCGAAGGAGAGGATCACGTCGGGGTCCTGCAGGTCGACGCAGCGGACGGGGTCGTCGGCGAGGTCGGAGCAGCCGTCGATCGAGTTGCCGCGGCTGTGGGTGTCGGGGCCGTCGACGGCGTAGGGGCCGACACCGCTGATCAGCGGCACCACTTCGAGCCCTGGTGGCGTGGTGGCGTAGACCTCGCGGGACATTGCCACCTCCTCCGGGTAGACGATCATGTAGGACTCGTTGCCGCCGCGGATCAGGATGAGCGAGGCGAACAGCACGGCCATGCCGACGGCGAGCACCTTCTCCATGCCGCGTCTCCAGCGCACCACCCAGCGGAGCGCGTCGGTGCCGAGGATCGAGAGGATCGGCAGGCCGAACAGCACGATGCGCAGGAACACCTCGCTGCCGTAGCCCTGGGCGGCGAAGGCCATGGGCACCGCGGCGAGCGCGATGGGGGTGAGGTCGCGGCGGCGCCGCCAGTACACCCAGATGCCGACGATGGCGAGCAGCCAGGTGAGGCCGGGGACGATGATGCGCAGCAGCTTCACCACGACCTGGCCGGTGTCGCCGGCCAGCCGGTCGGAGACACCGGCTTCGAGTGCGTCCTCCGCGTTGCCGGACCCGATGATCATGTCCAGCTGGTTGAGCCAGAAGTCGCGGCCCGCGATGAGGATGTAGACGGCCACCGCGATGATCCCGACCAGCACGAGTCCGCGGCCGCGGAACCGGCCGACGATCGCCAGCACCGCCAGCTGGCCGATGATCGCGAACGGGGTGAGCTGGTGGGTGGGGGCCACCGCGATGAGGCAGAGCGCCGCGCAGAAGTAGATCAGCAGGAGCTGGCGGGGCGGCAGCGTCGGCCGGTTCGGCGGTGTCAGTGCGGCCACCAGCCAGCGGCGGGGCAGCGCCAGCCGCTTGGCCTCGGTGTGCGGTTTGGGCCAGCCGGGCACGCCCGCGGCGTCGGTGCGCCGGGTGGCCAGCGGGCCGAGCGCGAACACGAGCGGTGTCAGCATCAGCACGATGCCGGTGGCCTGCGGCGAGAAGTAGTCCTGCTCGATCCAGTTGAGGCCGAGGAACAGCCACGCAGCCGCCCACGGGGCGCGGTGGCCACCGAGCATCGAGCGGGCGAGCGCGTAGATCCCGATCGCCCACACCCCGACGATGACGGGCGGGAACCACCGCAGCACCTCGTCGAGCTGTGCGCCGCCCGATGCGTCGCGGAACCATGCCCACTGGGCGAAGAACGCGGGCCAGTAGAAGCGGGCGTCGTAGCCCAGTACGGGCCGGCCGTCGCCGCTCATCGCCTCGACGAACCCGGAGATCAGCCAGGCGGTGGAGAACCGCGCGGTGGGCTCGACGACCGACGGGATGCCGTAGGAGCAGAGGATCAGTACGGCGGTGGCTGCGCCGAGCATGGGGATGCGGGGCCGCGGCGACCACAGTTCGGTGGCGCAGGCGGCCACGGCGAACAGCATCGACGCCCAGGCCGCGGGACCGAGGACCGCCGCGAGGCCCCAGCCGTCGAGCGCGGAGAGGTCGGTGGTGGCGGCCGCGATGGGCAGCAGCGCCA
>MKJV01000025.1 GCA_001942185.1 Pseudonocardia sp. CNS-004 | reverse complement strand
CGTCGGTGCGCACGTGCAGCCGGTCCAGCCTGCGCACCCGCGAGACCACGAGCACGCCGTCGCGGCGACCGCCCGCCGCTCGCACGCGGTCTCCAGCCCGGCCCGGGCGGCGTCGGTGCGCACGTGCAGCCGGTCCAGCCTGCGCACCCGCGAGACCACGAGCACGCAGACGCCCACGACGAGCAGCCCACCAACCCCCCAGAGAACCCCGTTCACGACCGGCCCCCCACGCGGCACACATCGAGTGGCACGACGCACAGCGCCGGGCTTGTGTGCCGTCCCCAGCCGATGTGTGCGGCCGCATCGTCATCCCGCCTCCTGCGGCACGCGCCGCGGGTCGGCGGCGATCGCCGCGCGGTAGACCCGCAGCACCGCCGACGCCACGGTGGGCCAGGCGAAGTCGCGGGCCCGCTCCCGGCCCGCGGCGGCCAGCTCCGCACGTCGGACCGGGTCGTCGAGCAGCTCCCCGAGCCGCGCGGCGAGCGCTGCGGCATCGCCCCTCGGGAACAGCACGCCCGCGGGGACGCCCTCCCCCAGTACCGCGCGGAAGGCGTCCAGGTCGGCGGCCAGCACCGGAGCGCCTGCGGCCAGCGCCTCGGTGAGGACGATGCCGAAGCTCTCCCCACCGGTGTGGGGCGCGCAGAACACGTCGACCGACCGGAGCAGCGCGGCCTTCGTGGCGTCGTCGACGGGGCCCAGCACGTCCAGCCGGCCCGCGAGCGGGCCCGCCAGGCGGTGCAGGCCCGCGGCGTCGCCGCTGCCCGCCACCAGCAGCCGGAGGTCGGGCCGCACGGGGGCGAGCCTGCGCAGCGCGTCCAGCAGCACCGGCATGCCCTTGCGCGGCTCGTCGAACCGGCCGAGGAACCCCACGGTGCCCGCCCGCGGGTACCCCGGCAGCGGCGGGCCGTCGGCGAACGCGTCGACGTCGACGCCGTTGGGGATCTCCACCGCGTCACCGCCCAGGTGCTCGACCTGCACCCGGCGGGCGTGCGGGGACACCGCGATCCGCGCGGTGACCTTCTCCATCAGCGGACGCAGCACCCCACCGAACGCCGCGAGCGTGCGCGAGCGCTCCATCGACGTGTGGAAGGTGGCCACGATCGGGCCCTCCGCGGCGAGCAGCGCGAGGACGGACACGCTCACCGTGGTGGGCTCGTGCAGGTGCAACACGTCGAACGTGTGGGCGGCAAGCCAGCGTCGCACCCTGGCGTAGGTGAGCGGGCCGAACGTCACCCGTGCGACGGAGCCGTTGTAGGGCACCCCGAGCGCCCGGCCCGCCGGCGTCACGAACTGCGGCACCGGCGTGCCGTCCGCGGCGGGCGCCAGCACGCTCACCGTGTGCCCGAGCCGTTCCAGGGCGGCGGCCAGGCCGACGACGTGCGCCTGCACCCCGCCCGGCACGTCCAGCGAGTACGGGCAGACGATCCCGACCCGTAGCGGCACCTGCCCGTTCACCGGGGCTCCAGGTCTGCGGTCCACAGCGGCTGCAGCGCGTGCCAGTCCTGCGGCGCCCGCGCGATCAGGCAGGCGAACGTGTCGGCGATCTCCTGCGTGGCCTTCGCCACCGACTCCGGCGTGCGGTCGACCGGCACCGGTGCGGCGATCGGCACGACCCAGCCGTCGGGTGCGAAGTGCGGGTAGGCCGGCATGAGCGCCGCGCCGGTGAGCGCCGCGAGTCGCGCCGGGCCGATCGGGAACCGGGCGGGCTCGCCGAAGAACGAGACCTCGGTGCCGGTCCCCGTGAGGTCCCGGTCGGCCACCAGGCAGACGACCCCGCCCGCCCGCAACCGCCGGGTGAGCGCCCGGTGGGCCTCGCTGCCCGACTCCGCGGCGACGACCTCGAACCCGAGCGCCTCCCGGTAGGCGAGGAACCGGCGGTAGAGCGACTCGGGCCGCAACCGCTGCGCCACCGTCGTGAACACGGGCTCATGACCGAGCCCGCGCAGCGTCTCCACCACCCACACGCCCGCCGCGTCCCAGTTGCCGCTGTGCGGCACCGCGAACACGACCCCGCGCCCCTCCTCCAGCGCCGCGAAGAACGGCCCCGTGCCGCTCATCCCGCGGTCCATGAGGGCGTGCACGGCCGGGGCGTCGCCGGGACGCAGCCGGAACATCTCGCACCAGTACCGGGCGTAGCTGCGCAGACCGGCCCGCACCAGCCCGTCCAGCTCGGCGGGGGTCGCCGCGGGCACGACCCGCGCGAGGTTGCGCCGCAGCCCCGCCGCCGGGCCACCACCGGACCGCGCGGCCAGGTCGGCGGCCAACCGGAACACCCGCGCCGTGACACCGCCGGGGAGGGACCGGGCCAGCCGCCACGCCAGCGCGTACTGCAGGTCTGCCAGCCGTTCGTTCACGGGTTCGGCGCCGGGTCGGGTGGCGGCGCCGCGCCCGATCGACCGGAGCCTGCCTGCGCATCACGGGCACTGCGGTGCACCGCCACGATCCGCTGCCCCACCGTCCACACCGACGCGGCCGCGAGCAGCCACAGCGCGGCGTGCAATGCGTACGGCACGCCCAGGCCGTGCAACCCGGTGCCGACCAGCGCGACGATCAACCGCTCCGCGCGCTCGACCAGCCCGCCGTCGGCCGACAGCCCCACACCCTCGGCACGCGCCTTGATGTAGGACACGATCTGGCCCGCCACGAGGCACAGCAACGCGGCCACCCCGAGCACCCGCTCCTCGCCCACGCCCAGGCACCACCAGGTGAGCCCGGCGAACAGGCGCCGTCGGCCACCCGGTCGCACGTGGAGTCGAGCACCGCCCCGAACGGCGTGCTGTGGCCGCGGGCCCGGGCCATCGCCCCGTCCACGAGGTCGAGCAGCACGAACAGCGTGACCACCGCCGCGCCGACGAACAGCGCGTCCCGCGGGAGGAACCACAGCGCCGCCGCCACCGACCCGACCGTGCCGATGACCGTGACGACGTCGGGTTCCACCCCCCGCGCGACGAGCCACCGGCCAACGGGCTCGGTCACGCGGTTGACCTGCACGCGGGCGAGGACGTTGAGCATGGACTCCTGCTAGTTCGCCGGTCAGGTGGCTGCGGGGCCGCCGCTACACCCCCAAGCCTACTGCCGCTCGGCGGACGTCCCCGGCACCGGCCACGCCCCCGCCAGCAAGGACCGCGTCTCCGACAGCAGCTGCGGGATCACCTTCGTCTGCCCGATCACCGCGATGAAGTTGGCGTCCCCACCCCACCGCGGCACGACGTGCTGGTGCAGGTGCTCCGCCAGCGACCCCCCTGCGACCGCGCCCAGGTTGAGACCCACGTTGACGCGTGCGGGGCCGCCACCCGCTTCATCGCCCGCACCGCCGCCTGGGTGAACACCATCAGCTCGTGCGCCTCGGCGGGCTCCAGCTCCTCCAGATCGGCGACGTGCCGGTAGGGCAGCACCATCAGGTGCCCCGGGTTGTACGGGTGCAGGTTCAGCACCGCGTACACGGTGTCGCCGCGCGCCACCACGAGCCCCTCCTCGTCGGAGAGGTGCGGGATGCGGCAGAACGGGCAGCCCTCGGCGCCCGCCTCCTTGATGTAGGCCAGCCGGTGGGGCGTCCAGAGCCTGCGGAACCCGTCGGGCGTGCCGACGCCGTCCCGCGCCTCCAGATCGGGCTCGCCCGCCTCACTCATCCGCCGATCCTAAGGCGACCGTCAGGGTGCCGGGGCGAAGGAGTCCGCGGTGGGCGAGGTGTTGGTGCGGCTGCCGATCCAGTCCGCCACGGCGGCCACGGCGTCGGCGACCGGCACGCCGTTGCGCTGCGTGCCGTCGCGGAACCGGAAGCTCACCGCACCGGCCTCGGCGTCGCGGCCGCCCACGAGCACCATGAACGGCACCTTCTGCATCGTGTGGTTGCGGATCTTCTTCTGCATCCGGTCGTCGCTCGCGTCGACCTCCACCCTGATCCCGTGGGCCTTCAGCTGCCGGGCGCGTCCTCGACGTAGGGCACCTGCTCGTCGGTGACCGGGATGGCCACGACCTGCACCGGGGCGAGCCACGCCGGGAAGGCCCCCGCGTAGTGCTCGGTGAGCACGCCGAAGAACCGCTCGATGGAGCCGAACAGCGCCCGGTGGATCATGACCGGCCGCTGGCGCGACCCGTCCGCCGCGGTGTACTCGAGCTCGAACCGGTCCGGGAGCATCAGGTCGACCTGGATGGTGGACATCTGCCAGTTGCGCCCGATCGCGTCCTTGACCTGCACGCTGATCTTCGGGGCGTAGAAGGCGGCGCCGCCCGGGTCGAGCACCAGGTCCAGGCCGGAGCCTCGGCCGCCTCGCGCAACGCGTTCGTCGCGCGCTCCCAGCCTCGTCGGAGCCGATCGACTTCTCCGGGTCCCGGGTGGAGAGCTCGAGGTAGAAGTCGTCGAGCCCGTAGTCGGAGAGCAGGTCGAGCACGAACTGCAGGAGCGAGCGGATCTCGCCCTGCATCTGCTCCTCGGTGCAGTAGATGTGGGCATCGTCCTGGGTCATGCCGCGGACGCGGGTCAGCCCGTGCACCACACCCGACTTCTCGTACCGGTACACGCTGCCGAACTCGAACATCCGCAGCGGCAGCTCGCGGTAGGACCGCCCGCGCGACCGGAAGATCAGGTTGTGCATCGGGCAGTTCATCGGCTTCAGGAAGTAGTCCTGGCCGGGCTTGCGCACGGTGCCGTCGGCGTTCAGCTCCTCGTCGAGGTGCATCCCCGGATACATGCCCTCGCGGTACCAGGACAGGTGCCCCGAGGTCTCGAACAGCTGTCCCTTGGTGATGTGGGGGGTGTTGACGAACTCGTAGCCCGCCTCCTCGTGGCGCCGCCGCGAGTAGTCCTCCAGCTCCTTGCGGATCACCCCGCCCTTCGGGTGGAACACCGCCAAACCGGAGCCGATCTCCTCCGGGAACGAGAACAGGTCCAGCTCCGCGCCCAGGCGGCGGTGGTCGCGGCGCTCGGCCTCGGCCAGCCGCTGCAGGTGCGCGTCGAGGGCCTCCTGGCTCTCCCACGCGGTGCCGTAGATGCGCTGCAGCTGCGGGTTCTTCTCGTCCCCGCGCCAGTACGCCGCCGCCGTGCGCATCAGCTTGAACGCCGGGATGAAGCGGGTGGTGGGCACGTGCGGGCCCCGGCACAGGTCCGACCACACGGTCTCACCGGTGTGGGCGTGCACGTTGTCGTAGATCGTGAGCTCGCCGGACGCATCGACCTCGACGATTTCATCGCCGGGGTCCTCCCCCGGCGCACCCTTGATGTCGATCAGCTCCAGCTTGTACGGCTCGTCGGCGAGCTCCTTGCGGGCGTCGTCGTGGGAGTCGAAGCGGCGGCGGGAGAACCGCTGCCCCGCCTTGATGATCTTCTTCATGGACGACTCGAGCTTGCTCAGGTCGTCGGGGGTGAAGGGCTGGTCGACGTCGAAGTCGTAGTAGAAGCCGTCGGTGATCGGCGGGCCGATGCCGAGCTTCGCCTCCGGCCGCACCTGCTGCACGGCCTGGGCGAGCACGTGCGCGGCCGAGTGCCGGATGACGCTGCGACCCTCGTCGGTGTCGGCGGCGACCGCCTCGACCTCGGCGTCCGAATCCGGCGCCCACGCGAGATCACGCAGCTTCCCGTCGGCGTCGCGCACGACGACGACCGCGGACGGTCCGGTGGTCGGGAGGCCTGCCTCCCGTACCGCGGCCCCGGCCGTCGTCCCGGCCGGCACCCGGACAGGGGCGGACGCGGGGCGGGATGCGGGCGCGGACACGGTGGACCTCCACTGGCGACTGACCCGGACGCGAGCCGCCCGGGTGCACCGATGCTAGCCACCGGCCGCGAGCGGGTTTCCGGCAGCGGTGTCTAGTGCCGCACCGGCACCGACAGGTGGTGCCGGACGCGACCGGTGGCCGTCGGCGATCAGGGCCGGGGCGATGGCCGGGGCGATGGGCCTGGGTGATGGGCTGGGGTGATGGCTCGTGATCGCCGGAAATGGTGCCGAGACGACTGGTCTGTCGGCGTGCCACCACTGACGGCGATCACGTGCGCATGATCGGCGGAAGTGGTGCCAGGGCGTCGGATCCGGCGCTCACGGACCACTTCCGGTGATCACGCCCGGCGGGCCCGAGGTACCGACGCCCAGCGTGATCAACTCGTCTCCGCGATCCCCCGCTAGATCCGCTGCAGTGCCGCGGCGAGCCGGTGCATCGTGCCGACGTCCGACACCCACGGCTGCCGGAACACCGCGGGCATCACGAGCGACCGTGGGATCGCGGCCCGCGGCGCCACCGTGGCCCGCGTGCGGCGCGGCAGCGTGCCCACCGACGGGCGCGCGAGCACGGCGACGGCCCCCGGGCCCGCGAGCGCGTGGGCACCGTCGAGGGCGGCGAGCGCGGGGTTCCCCTCGACGTCGGGGGCGCTGCGGCGGTCCGCGGTACCGGGACGGCAGCGGGACCGACGCCGGGCCCGCAGACCGCTCGGGCCCTCGGCGCGCCTGCGGCGGCGCCGGTGTCCGGGGCAGGGGGCGCGGCGCGGGCCGTTCCGCGGGCTGCGGGGCAGCAGACGACGGCCCAGGAGACGACGGCCCAGGAGACGACGCGGGAGACGACGCGGACGACGGCGCCGCCTGCGGTGCTGCCCCGGGCCCGGATTGCGGCGCGACGGGGCGCCGCCGGTCGACCGGGGGGGAACGGGCCGGGACGCCGGTGCGACCTGCGGCATCGCAGCGCCGTCTGCCGCGCGACGAGCGCCGGCCCCGAGGGGCGGACGGGGCGCGGTGCAGGCGGTCGAGGAGGGTCGGACCGCGGCACCGGCGGCCGCGACGTGTCCGACAACGGGACGGGCGGCCGCGGTGGGTCCGATTGCTGTGACTGCGGCCGCGGGGTGTCGGGAAGCGGCGGGCCGGGTGGGCGGGGCGCC
>MKJV01000024.1 GCA_001942185.1 Pseudonocardia sp. CNS-004 | reverse complement strand
CTCGTTCAGCGCGTTGAAACTGATGTCGACCACGAGCGTCGCGGTGTGCGACTCGACGACGTCGAACGCGGTGACGACACCACCGACGCGGCCGACCGCCATCGTGAGATCACCCGCCGCACTCGCGGAGGCAGGCACTTCGACGCGAGCGGTGATGGCGTATCCGGGACCGGGAACTGGCACCCGCGCACCCTATCCACGCAGGTCGCAGTGGCGCGCATCACACCGGCACCGGGCCCCCAACCGCATCTGTGCGGCGCAGGTCCTCCCCCACGGTCGCCGCACGCGACCCCCGATCCCCCGCACCGGAGGCCACCATGTCCTTCACCCCGCCACCGCCCGTCCCGGTCCGGCCGCGTCCCGTGAGCGGGCTCGGCACCGCGGTGATCGTGCTCCTCGGCGCCGCCGTGGCGGCCCACCTTCTGCGCGTCGTCGCGAGCTGGCTGTCCTACCGGGTCCTGTTCACCGTGCCGGACGGAGACCTCGATGCGTTCACCCGCCGGCTGGACACCCCGCTGGTCCTGCTGCTCGCCTCCACCTTCCTGCTCGTCCCCACCGTGCTCGCGGCGACGGTCACGGTGCTCGGGTGGGTCCACCGGGCCCACACCAACGCTTCGGCACTGTCGCCGCACCTGCGGTTGCGGTACACGCCCGCCTCCGCGGTGGGCCTGCTCCTGATCCCCGTCGCGAACGTGTGGTTCCTGCGCACGGTGCTGGCGGACGTGTGGGCCGGCAGCAGCCCGTACGGCCGCGACGAGCGGGGGGCCCGGCTGATCCGGGCGTTCTGGGTCAGCACCGTCGGGACCGCCGCCGTCTGTCTGGTCGGCCATGTCGCGATCGCGATCCTCACCGCGCAGACCTACGGCGGCGATGGACCGGTCGCCCCGGCTGCCGGTACATCGGTCGCGACCTCCGGCATGGCGTTCGCCACCGCCGAACTCGTCCTCACCGCGGTGTGCGTCGTGCTGTTCGCCCGGGTCGTCCGCCACATCTCCCGGATGCAGACCGCCCTGCTGATCGGGTGGGCACCGGCGTTCCCGGCCGCGGCCCGACCGGTCGACGCCGGCCGGCAGGGGTTGTGAGCCTTCCGGCACGGGTGTGTGATGGCGGGCACGTCACACGCAGCGTCGCGGAGGTGGTCCTCGATGGCGGTCAGAGCAGAGGCCGGGCAGCGCGCAGGGAGCCGTGGGACGGCCCCCGCCGTGAGTGATCCGGCCAGGGTGCGCAACGCGGCGCTCGTCGGACCGTCCGGTTCCGGGAAGACGACGCTGGTGGAGGCGCTGCTCGCGCACACCGGCGAGATCCCGCGCGCCGGCACGGTGCTCGACGGCACCACCGTGTGCGACCACGATCCCGCCGCCGTCCGCCAGCAGCGCTCGGTCGCGGTGTCCGTCGCGCCCCTCCTCCACGCGGACACCAAGATCAACTTGATCGACACCCCCGGATACGGAGACTTCGTCGGCGAGCTGCGCGCCGGGCTGCGCGCCGCCGACGCCGCCCTGTTCGTCGTGCCCGCCAACGCCGGCCGCGAGGGTCCGATCGACCCGACGATCGTGGCCCAGTGGGAGGAGTGCGCCGCAGTGGGGATGCCCCGCGCGGTCGTGATCGCCCGCTGCGACAACCCGCGCGCCGACATCGAGGCCACGATCACCGCCTGCCAGGAGGCGTTCGGCAACGGCGTCGCCCCGCTCTACCTCCCGGTGCGCGAGGGGGAGAACCTCACCGGGCTCTACGGGTTGCTCTCCCAGACCCCGGCCGGACAGGCCCCGCCCGCGCCGAGGACGCACGCGCCACGCTGATCGAGGGCATCATCGAGCAGTCCGAGGACGAGACGCTCATGGACCGCTACCTCGGCGGCGAGGACATCGACGTCGGCACGCTCATCGACGACCTGGAGACCGCCGTCGCCCGGGGCACGTTCCACCCGGTCATCCCCGTCTGCGCCGCGTCCGGCACCGGACTGGACGCGCTGCTGGAGGTGCTGGTCGGCGGGTTCCCCTCGCCGCTGGAGCACCCCCTGCCCGGCGTCTGCGGCATCGACGGCACCGAGCACGCGCCGCTCACCGCCGACCCGCACGGCCCGCTCGCCGCGGAGGTCGTGCGGACGTCGGCGGACGCCTACGTCGGGCGCGTCTCGCTGGTGCGGGTGTTCTCGGGGACGCTGCGGCCCGAGTCCACGGTGCACGTGAGCGGGCACCCGACCGGGATCCCCACGCAGCGCACCGGCGAGGTCGACGGCCACGACGCCGACGAGAAGCTCGCCCACGTGTACGGGCCGATGGGCGCCACCCTGCGCGAGGTCGAGGCGTGCATCGCGGGGGACATCTGCGCCCTCACGAAGCTCGGCAGCGCCGAGACGGGCGACACCGTGTCGGCCGCGGACCACCCGCTGCTGCTCTCGTGCTGGAACCTGCCGGAACCGCTGCTGCCGGTCGCGGTCGTGGCCCGCACGCGCGGCGACGAGGACGCGATGGTCAAGACGCTCGCCAAGATCGTCGCCGCCGACCCGACCCTGCGCCTGGAACGCAACCAGGAGACCCACCAGACCGTGCTGTGGTGCATGGGCGAGGCCCACTCCGACGTGGTGCTCTCCCGGCTGCGTGCCGGCGGCGCCGAGGTCGACACCGAACCGGTCCGGGTGCCGCTGCGCACCACGCTCGCGGCCGCGGCCAAGGTCACCGGGCGGCACGTCAAGCAGTCCGGCGGGCACGGGCAGTACGCCGTGTGCCACGTCGAGTTCGAGCCGCTGCCCAGGGGGGCCGGCATCGAGTTCGTCGACAAGATCTTCGGAGGGGCGGTTCCGAACCAGTTCATCCCGAGCGTCGAGAAGGGGATCCGGGCGCAGGCCGAGCGCGGCCTCAGCGACGACCACCACCCGGTCGTCGACTTCCGGGCCACGCTCGTGGACGGCAAGGCGCACAGCGTCGACTCCTCCGACGCCGCGTTCCAGACCGCGGGCGCCCTCGCGCTGCGCGAGGCGGCGCAGGCCTGCGGGGTGACGGTGCTCGAGCCGTACGACGAGGTGTCGGTCCGGGTGCCCGACGAGCACCTGGGTGCGGTGCTCGGCGACCTGTCCGGCAGCGCGGGCGCGTGCTGGGCACCGACGTCGACCCGAGCGGGGCGGGCCAGGGCCGCACCCTCGTGCAGGCCGAGGTGCCGGGCGTGGAACTGCTGCGCTACGCCGTCGACCTGCGGGCGCTCACCGCGGGCACCGCGACGTTCACCCGCCGGTTCGCCCGCTACGACGTGGCGCCGCGGTAGCCCTCACGGCACGCCCAGCATCCGCAGGCCCGCGGTCGTGGCGGCGGCGAGCACCACGACCAGCACGAACGGCACGCGCCGCCAGGCCGCCACGGCGCCGACCAGAACGCCCGCGGCCCGGCCCACCCGGCGAACCCGCCGCCCTCGGTGAGCGCGGCGGTGGCGACGAGGGCCACCAGCAGCGCGGTGGCGCCCAGGTCGAGGTAGCGCTCGACGCGCTCGGGCACCGTCATCCGGTCGCGCAGGACGATGCCGACCAGCCGCAGCAGGTAGGTGCCGACGCCCAGGCTCAGTACCGCCGCCCAGCTCACGCCGGCTCCTCCCGCGCCGTGCGCGCCGCCAGCAGGCCGAGCAGCCCGACGATCACCGGAACGCCCGCGGGCAGGAACGGGGTGGCCGCGAGCGCCACCACGGCCGCGACGAGGCCGACCCGGCGGGCGTCGGCGCGGCGCAGGGCGGGCAGGAGCAGGGCCAGCAGCGCCGCGGGGAACGCGGCATCGACGCCGAACGCCGACGGGTCCGGGATGGCGGAGCCGGCCAGCCTGCCCACGACGGCGCCCACGTTCCAGAAGACGAACAGCAGGATCCCGCAGGTCCAGTAGGCCGCACGAGCGCGCGGCCCGCTACCCCGGCCCGGGAGAACGCGACCGACTCGTCGACGAGCAGGTGTGCGCCCAGCAGCCGGGCCGGCCAGCTGCCGCCGATGGTGTCGCCGATGGCCAGCCCGAACGGCACGTGCCGCGCGTTCATCAGCAGCCCGGCGGCCACGGCCGCGAACACGTTGCCTCCCGCGGCCACCACGGCCACCACCAGGAACTGCGACGCGCCCGCGAACACCACCACCGAGAGCGCGACCATGAGGACGAACGGCACGCCCGCGGTGCCGGCCAGTGCGCCGAACGAGGCTCCGACCACGCCGACCGCCGCGGCCAGCGCCAGGGCGTCGCGGAGGTCGTCCCGATGTAGTGTTCGGGTCAGCGAACGCATGTCCGACAGAGTGAACGACACCAGCCGCGTTCGTCAAGCCGAACAGGGAGACCGATGGACCGAACAGGCCCGCTGTCCGTCATCGCCGCCTCGCTGCGCCGGGAACGCGAACGCCACCACGTCTCGCTCACCGAGCTCGCCCGCCGAGCCGGCATCGCGAAGTCGACGCTCTCCCAGCTCGAGTCGGGCACCGGGAACCCGAGCGTCGAGACGCTGTGGGCCCTCGCCGTCGCACTCGACGTCCCGTTCAGCCGGCTCGTCGACCCGCCGGCCGCACCCGTACAGGTGCTGCGCGCGGGCGAAGGGGTCGCGATCCCGTCCGAGCACGCCCCATTCAGCGGTACCCTGCTCGCCGCGTGCCCGCCCGGTGCGCGCCGCGACCTGCACGTGATCGCGGCCGAACCGGGACCGCAACGGGCCGCCGACCGCCACATCCCCGGCACCACCGAACACATGATCGTCACGGCCGGACGGTGGCGCGCCGGACCCGTCGGCGGCGAGGTGGAGCTCGGCGTGGGCGACTACGCCCGCTTCCCCGGCGACCGCCCGCACACCTACGAGGCGCTCGAGGCGGGCTGCACGGCGGTGCTGGTGATGGAGTACGTCTGACGATCAGGTGCCCGACGGCGCCCGCTGGGCCGAACGCAGCACGCGGTCCGGGTCCGGGGCACCTTCCCGCAGCGGTTCACCCTCCCCCGCCCCCGGGGGCGGGTACTGCTTCACCCAGTCGACGTGCATCTGGGACTCCTGGACCTCGCCCGCACCGTCCTCGGGGAACCAGTCGAGCTGGACGCACAGGTGCATGGCACGGGGCGGGAGGATGTCGGTGTTCTCGGTGCGCCACCACTGTTTGCCGTCCACGTACGCGGCCACGTGCGTCGGCGCCCACTCCACCGCCCAGTTGTGCCACTGGGTGGCATCGATCTGCACCTCGCCGCCGACCTGGTCGTTGTCCTCGCCGTAGTGCAGGAACAGGTTCGTGGTCTGGCGGGTGTGGTCCATCATCTCCATGAAGTCGATCTCGCCGCCCACGGGGAAGTCCTCGGCGTCGGGCCACAGCAGCAGCAACGCGTTGTAGGACTCGTCGCTCGCGGGCGCCTTCACCCGGCCCTCCCAGCGCCCGTAGTGCTGCCCCGGGTCCCACGCCATGCCCGCCGTGTCACCCTGCGGACTGCCGGTGATCGTCATGATCCCGTCGGCGAAGCTCACCGCGTCCGGGGTGCGGCGGCCCTGGTCGGCGTGGCCGGGCCCGTCGTAGACGTTCCAGCCCTCCCCGAGCTTCCCGTCGAACTCGTCGACGCGGTTGGGCTCACCCCAGCCGAGCAGCGCGGCGGCGCTCGTCTCGTGGCCCGCCGACACGCCCGGCGCGGGCGGCGCCTGCGGTGACGGCGGTGGTGGCGGCGGGCTCGGGACCGGCGACGCCCCGGCCGTCGAGGCGCTCCCGAGCACCACCGTCCCGACGATGGCTGCGATGGTCAGAGATCGCCTCATCCGTCTCCCCCGCACCTCGAGTCACAACTCGGACACGGCGGACACTAGGCAGCGATCATCATTTCGGCCGGGCGCGTCACCACACCGGGTGTCGACTCGACCGCATCGGGCGACGCCCGCAGCGGCCCGCGCTCACCAACCGCGAGCGGCGTAGCGCTGCTCCTCGGGGATGTCGGCCACGTTGATGCCGACCATCGCCTCGCCGAGGCCACGGGAGACCTTGGCGATCACGTCGGGGTCGTCGTGGAACGTGGTGGCCTTGACGATCGCCTCGGCCCGCTTCGCCGGGTCGCCGGACTTGAAGATGCCCGAGCCCACGAACACACCCTCGGCGCCCAGCTGCATCATCATCGCCGCGTCGGCCGGGGTGGCGATACCGCCCGCGGTGAACAGCACGACGGGCAGCTTGCCTGCCCTCGCGACCTCGGCCACCAGCTCGTACGGCGCGCGCAGCTCCTTGGCGGCGACGAACAGCTCGGCCTCGTCGAGCGCGGCGAGCTTGCGGATCTCGGAACGGATCGACCGCATGTGCCGGGTGGCCTCGACGACGTTGCCGGTGCCGGCCTCACCCTTGGAGCGGATCATCGCCGCACCCTCGGAGATGCGGCGCAGCGCCTCGCCCAGGTTGGTGGCACCGCAGACGAACGGCACCGTGAACGCCCACTTGTCGATGTGGTGGGCCTCGTCGGCCGGGGTGAGCACCTCGGACTCGTCGACGTAGTCGACGCCGAGCGACTGCAGCACCTGCGCCTCGACGAAGTGGCCGATGCGGGCCTTGGCCATCACCGGGATGGAGACCGCGCCGATGATGCCCTCGATCATGTCGGGATCGCTCATCCGGGCCACGCCGCCCTGGGCCCGGATGTCGGCGGGCACCCGCTCCAGGGCCATGACGGCCACGCGCCCGCGTCCTCGGCGATCTTCGCCTGCTCCGGCGTGACGACGTCCATGATCACGCCGCCCTTGAGCATCTCCGCCATGCCGCGCTTGACGCGCGCGGTTCCCAGCACCGACTCGGGCGCGGTGGGGGCGGTGGTGGGCTTTTCGGGGGAGGACACGGCCGTCTACCTCTCGGTTCTGCTGGCGGTTCAACCGATGGTACGTCAGGGGGGCGGCGCCACCGGTGGACGTGCGGGGGCGGCAGTGGTCACACCCGGCCCCGTCGCCCGCCCGCCCACTGCAGGGCCTCGACGATCTCGAAGTACTCCGGCATCGGCGCCGTGCCGGCGAGGTGCAGCCAGCGCACCAGCCGCCGGGAACGCAGCTCGCGGGTGTCGCGCACCGCGTCGTTGTGGACCCGCCGCGCCAGCATCAGCAGCTCCTCGGCGTCCACCAGCTCGTCGAGCAGGGCCGCGGGCAGAGCCGAGCGCGGTACGGAGGCGAGCTCGCGCCCCAGCACGTTCTCCGCGGCCTCGAGGTCACCCGTCGTGGCCCGGGCCGCGCGCGCCGCGGCGGCGGCCGCCG
>MKJV01000023.1 GCA_001942185.1 Pseudonocardia sp. CNS-004 | reverse complement strand
GCGCCGCACGCGGCCGACAGCGCCGCCACGCGGGCACGGCGCGTGCCCGCGCGAGAGTGCGCAGCGCCGGCATGGGCAGCGGGACGCGCCCGGCCGCCGATCGCGGCACCGGCGGCCGCTCGGCCTCCGCCGGCCGGACCGCGACCGCGCTCACCGCGGGGCGCACCGGCCGCGGCCCGCTCGAGGGCCTGCGCGCGACCCGGCGCCGCTCCCCTACCCGCCGGTCGCACACCGGCACCGCGCCCGCTCCGTGCTCGGGCCCACTGCGCTCGTACATACCGCCGCCTCCGCTTCTTCCGCTGTGGCGCAAGCTGAACAAGTGTTCGAACGAACGTCTGTGCGAAGTGTCTACCACCGCGGCCCGACAGAATCGAGAAACGCGGGCGTGTCGTTCGAACATGTGTTTGGCGTGGGGCCCGATCGGGGCTACCGTCGTACCCGACGATCGAGCACGACGGCAGGGTGGCGGCCGCGCCGCGGTACCCCACCCCGCACCAGCGGGCGGACCACGCGCCGCCCACGAGGAGGAGGCGCAACAGATGGCACGGGACGACCCGGGCACCGTGGCCGGCAACGGGGCCGGTGAGACCGCGCAGGTGAGCACGTTCCCGGACCCGCCCACCGAAGCCGCGGGCCTCACCCCACGGCAGCGCAAGGTCCTCGAGGTGATCCGCGACTGGGTGGAGCGGTTCGGCTATCCGCCGAGCGTGCGCGAGATCGGCGACGCCGTCGGCCTCACCTCCACGTCCTCCGTGCACCACCAGCTGCGCGCGCTGGAGAAGAAGGGCTACCTGCGGCGCGACCCCAACCGCACCCGCGCCGTCGACGTGCGGAGCCCGGAGGAGACCACCGACGCCGCGGCGGCCACCCCGGACGACGCCGCGGCCCGCGAGCTGCACCCCGCCCCCGCACTCGTCCCCCTGCTCGGCAACATCGCCGCCGGTGGGCCGATCCTCGCCGAGCAGGCCGTCGAGAGCGTCTTCCCGCTGCCCCGCGAGATCGTCGGCGAGGGCACGTTGTTCCTGCTGAACGTCCGCGGCGACTCGATGATCGAGGCCGCCATCACCGACGGCGACTGGGTCGTCGTCCGCCAGCAGCCGGTTGCCGAGCAGGGTGAGATCGTCGCCGCCATGATCGACGGCGAGGCCACGGTCAAGACGTTCAAGCGCCGCGGCGACCACGTGTGGCTGATGCCGGCCAACCCCGCCTACGACCCGATCCCCGGCGACGACGCCACGGTCCTCGGCCGGGTGGTGGCAGTACTCCGGCGGCTCTGAGTCGCTGGAACCGCCGAGATCGTTGCGAGCCGCGCGTCGAGCCGCACCAGCGGCGCCGGCGTGCGGCTCGCATCTTCCGCCCCGGCCGCGTCAGCCGCGGCGCATCCGACCGCGCAGGGCGGCCGCGGCCGTCACCAGCAGCAACACCCCTACGACAGCGCCGCCACCCAGCACAGCGGGTAGCCACGAGGGCGGCCCGGGATCGGCCACGACCTCGGGGGCCGGCAGGAGCGGGGGGACGGCGACCGGTTCACCCGCGAGCGCGGTGGCGCCGGCCACGGCGCGGACCTCCCCGTGCACGCCGCCCCGCGTCTCCGATCCGGACAGCAGCGCGCCGTCCGCCTCGAAGGCGAGCGCCTCGCCCTGCGGCTCGTCCGGCAGGGGGACGCGGACGGGGGTCTGGTTGAAGGCGGCCACCAGGTCGCCGTCGCTCACCGGGAAGAGCCAGGCGTCGGTGTAGGTCCGTACCGCCACGACCCCGCCGTCGGCGCTCTGCGCCGCGCCCGTGACCACCCGCGTCCCGATGCCGCCCACCGGGCCGCCGAGGGTGTCCGACGCGGGCAGGTTCAGCTCTCCCACGGGCAGCAACGGGGTGGGGCCGTCTCCCTCGGGCGGTTCGGCGGTGCGGTAGAGCCCCGCGGGTCGCCCGACCTCCTTGGTGATGACGAACGGGCGGCCGTGCGGGTCCACGAGGAGCGCCTCGGCGTCGTGCGGGCCGTCCGGGTAGGTCAGCCGGTGCAGGCGGGGCTCGCCCCGTTCCGGGAGGACGACCACCGCCACGGTGTCGCGGCGACGCTCGTTGTCTCCGAGGTCGGCGGCCCAGAGCTCGCCGCGGGGCCCGACGGCGAGGTCCTCGACGTCGTAGGGGTCCACGTCGGCGGAGCGGGTGTCGAGGATGCGGCAGTTGGACCGGTCGACGCGGTGGACCTGCACGCTGCGGCCACCGTCGCTCAGCGCCCACAGGCCGCCGTCGTGCACGACCATCCCGGACAGCTCGTCGAGCCGCGGGTCGTCGAGCGCGCACAGCGGCTCCGGCGCGGGTACGCCGGTGAGGGCGAGAGCGACGAGGAACCCGATCAGCTGCCGGTGCCGTTCTGCGCGGCCGGCGTGACCTGGGCGTACGGCAGCACGGCGGTGGCGAGCTCGGCACCGACGCGGGCCCGCAGCCGGGGGCCCTCCGGGGTGTGCTCCTCGCTCAGCACCTCGCCCTCGGTGTGCACCCGGGCGACCAGCGAGCCCTGCACGTAGGGCAGGAGGAGATCGACCTCGACCTCGGGCGTCGGGAGCAGCTCGGCGATCCGCTCGCGCAGCTTCGCGACCCCGTTGCCGGTGTGGGCCGAGACGAACACGGCGCCGGGCAGGAGGTGCCGCAGCCGGGCGAGCTGCAGGTCGCCCGCTGCGTCGGTCTTGTTGACCACGAGCAGCTCGCGCGGCATCGCGCCGGACTCCTCGCCGATCTCGACGAGCACCTGCCGGACCGCCTTGATCTGGTCCTCCGGCAGCGGGTCGGACGCGTCGACGACGTGCACGAGCAGGTCGGCGTCGGCCGTCTCCTCCAACGTGGACCGGAACGCCTCGACGAGCTGGTGGGGCAGGTGGCGCACGAACCCGACGGTGTCGGTGAGCGTGTAGGTGCGGCCGTCGGCGGTGGAGGTGCGCCGGGTGGTGGGGTCGAGCGTGGCGAAGAGCGCGTTCTCGACCAGCACACCCGCTCCGGTGAGCGCGTTGAGCAGGCTCGACTTGCCGGCGTTGGTGTAGCCGACGATCGCGACCGACGGCACGTCCTGGCGCTTGCGCACCCCGCGCTGGGTCTCGCGCACCCGCTTCATACCGGAGATCTCGCGGCGCAGCTTGGCCATCCGGTTGCGGATGCGGCGCCGGTCGAGCTCGATCTTGGTCTCACCGGGGCCGCGGCCGCCGATGCCGACCCCGCCCGCGGCCCGGCCGCCGACCTGGCGCGACAGCGCCTCACCCCACCCGCGCAGCCGCGGGAGCAGGTAGGACAGCTGCGCCAGCTCGACCTGGGCCTTGCCGTCCTTGGAACGGGCGTGCTGGGCGAAGATGTCGAGGATCAGCGCAGTGCGGTCGATGACCTTGACCTTGAGCTTGTCCTCCAGCTGGCGCAGCTGGCCGGGCGAGAGCTCGCCGTCGGCGATCACGGTGTCGGCGCCCGCGGCGTGCACGGCGTCACGCAGCTCGTCGACCTTGCCGGAGCCGACGTAGGTGGCCGGGTCGGGCCGGGAGCGACGCTGGACGAGGCCGTCGAGCACCTGGGAGCCCGCGGTCTCGGCGAGGCGGGCGAGCTCGGTGAGCGAGGCGCTCGCCTGCTCGGAGGATCCCTCCGTCCAGACCCCGACGAGCACCACGCGCTCCAGGCGCAGCTGCCGGTACTCGACCTCGGTGATGTCGGCGAGCTCGGTGGAGAGGCCCGCGACCCGGCGCAACGAGCTGCGTTCCTCGAGCTCGTAGTCGCCCCGGGTCGGGCGCAGTTCCTCGGCGGGGACGGACAGGGCGGGTTCAGTCATCGTGGTAGTCATGCTCCCACGTCAACGCTCCGGACGTCGCGTCTGATTCCGCGCGTCGCCCGGGTAGATCGAGAGGTAGACGGCCACCGCCTCGCCGTCGGGCGGTTCCGGGCATGCGCCGTAGCGCTCGAGCAACTCCCACAGCTCGCGACGCATCGCGGCGGCATCGGCCGGGGCCAGCCGCACGGCGAGCCTGCTCTGCTGCAGTGACGCGACGCCGACCTCGGTGACCTCGTCGAGGTAGGCCTCGAGCACCGCCTCGGCCAGCGACGGGTCGCGTTCGCCGCCTTCGAGGGACCAGGACAGCCGGGTTCCCCGGTACGGGAGCTCGGTGGAGCCGCGCGGCCCCGGCCGGGCCGGGAGCGCCTCCAGGAACCCGTGCCGGACCAGGCGCCGTACGTGGTGCAGCGTCGTGGCGGGATCCGGTGCAGCCGCTTGGCGATCTGCGCGTTCGTCAGCGGTTCCTGCAGGGTCAGCCGGATGATCCGCAGCCGGACGGCGGAGGCGAGCGTCGCGATCTCCGCCTCGGTGGCGGGCCGGCGCTGCGTGGACATCCGTGAACCGTACCGATTGACGCTTTCCAATCGGTGACCCACGATCGGTGGATGACGCTGTGGCGCCACCACGACTTCCGCCTGCTCTGGGCGGGCGAAACGGTCGCCCAGGCCGGGATCATGGTCAGCCACCTCGCGCTCCCCCTCCTCGCGGCCACGACACTCGGCGCCACGCCGTGGGAGATGGGTCTGCTGGTGGCCGCGGAGCGCGGCGCCTTCCTGCTGGTCGGCCTGCCGGCGGGGGTGCTGCTCGACCGCGTGCGGCGGCTGCCGGTGATGATCGGCGCCAACCTGGCGCGGTTCGTGCTGATCGGGAGCATCCCGCTGGCATGGGTGGCGGGCCTCCTGACGTTCGCCCATCTCCTCGCCGTCGCGCTGCTCGCCGGCATCGCCACCGTGCTGTTCGACGTGGGCTACCAGTCGGTCCTGCCGGCCGTGGTCGGGCGGTCCGGGCTCGTCGAGGGCAACGCGAAGCTGGAGTCGACGCGGGCGGCGGCCGAGGCTGCCGGCCCCGCACTGGGCGGCGGGCTGGTACAGCTCGCCGGGGCCGCTGCCGCGGTGCTGGTCGACGCGATCGGCTACCTCGTCTCCGTCGCGTTCCTCGCGCGGATGCGCACCCGGGAGACGGTGCCCGCGCCCGACCCGGCCCGGTCGCTGCGCGCCGAGATGGGCGAGGGTCTGCGCCACGTCGTCTGCCACCCGCTGCTGCGCCCGATCGCGCTCTGCACCGGCACCGCCAACCTGTTCGGCGGGGTGCTCGCCGCCGTCTCCGTCCTGTTCCTCGCCCGTGAGCTGGGGCAGCCACCAGCCATCGTCGGCCTGGTGCTCGCCGCGGGCAGCGTGGGCGGACTCGTCGGCGCCGTCACCGCGGGGCTGTGGATCCGGTCGATCGGGCAGGGCCGCACGGTCGTCATCGCGCTGCTCGTGACGGGTCCGGTCGCGTTCGTGCTCCCCCTGGCGACCGCCGGTCCGGGACTCGCCTGGTTCGCCGTGGGCACGGGGACGGTCGCCTACGGCGGTGTCGTCTACAACGTCGCGCAGGTGAGCTTCCGCCAGGCGGTCACCCCCGATCACCTCCTGGGCCGGATGAACGCGAGCATCCGTTTCCTCGTATGGGGCACGATCCCGTTCGGCGGGCTGCTCGGCGGCGCGCTCGGCGAGCTGATCGGGCTGCGCGCCACGCTGCTCGTCACCGCCGTGGGATTGGCGCTGTGCCCGCTGTGGCTGATCGCCTCACCGCTGCGCCGGCTGCGCGACCTCCCGGCCCCGGCTCAGGCCTGATCCCACCACGACGGGGCCAGCTCGCCGTGCGCCACGAGGACGGCGGGGCCGTGCAGGAACGTGGTGGCGGCCTCCACCGTGACCCGCAGCCTGCCGCCCGCCACCCGCACCGCGACCGTGCCGGTGTCCCGGCCCGCGTGCCGCAGCACCGCGACCGCGGCGGCGACCGTGCCGGTGCCGCACGAGCGGGTCTCCCCCACCCCGCGCTCGTGCACCCGCATGGCGACCTCGCCGCCGTGCGGACCGCCGCCGTGCAGGGGGGTGACGAACTCGACGTTCACCCCGTGCGGGAACAGTGCCGGGTCGTGGCCGGGAGGGCGGGTGAGGTCAAGGGACGGCAGCGGCACGTCCGTGACGCACGCCAGGTGCGGGTTGCCGACGTCCACGGCCACGCCGGCGAACGCCCGCCCGTCCACGCTGGCCGTGCCCTCCTCGCCGACGGCGGCCGGGCCCATGTCGACCGAGATCTCGTCGCCCGCCACCCGCACGGTGCGCACCCCGGCGCGCGTGCCCAGCGGCAGTTCCTCGCCCTGCCGCAGTTCAGAGCTCTTCAGCCAGCCGAGGTGCTCGAGGTAGCGGGCGTAGACGCGCACGCCGTTGCCGCACATCTCGGCGGTGCTGCCGTCGGCGTTGCGGTAGTCCATGAACCACTCGCGGCGGGCTCCGGCGCGGGCCCGTCCCCCAGCGCGTGCCAGCGCACGACCCGCAGCACGCGTCCGGCCCGAGCCCGCGGCGGCGGTCGCACAACGCGGCGACCCTGGCCGGCGTCAGGTCGAGCTCGCCGTCGGGGTCCGGGAGCAGCACGAAGTCGTTCTCCGTGCCGTGCCCCTTGCTGAATCGCACCACGTCACGAGCCTACGTGCCGCCCCAGGTGGCTCCGAGCGGCCCCGACCGGGTCGGGGCCCGCGCCGTCCAACCAGTGGATGCGCCGGTCCCGGCGGAACCAGGAGCGCTGGCGGCGGACGAAGCGACGGGTCGCGACCACCGTGTCGGCGGCCGCGGCGGCGAGGTCACCCCGCCCGTCCAGCGCGGCGACCACCTGCTGGTATCCCAGCGCCCGCGACGCGGTGCGGCCCTCCCGGAGCCCGCGGGCGAGCAGTCCGCGGGTCTCCTCGACGAGCCCGGCCGCGAACATGAGGGCCACCCGGCGGGCCACGCGCAGGTCGAGCTCGGCGGTCGGGCGGTCGATGCCGAGCAGCACGGCGTCGTAGCGGGCCGTGCCCGAGGTGGGCAGCCGCGCCGGGAACGGCTTGCCGGTGAGCGCCACGACCTCGAGGGCCCGCACGATGCGGCGGCCGTTCGAGGGCAGCACCACCTCGGCCGCGGCCGGGTCGACGGCCGCGAGGCGGGTGTGCAGGGCGGCAGGCCCGTGCGCGGCCAGCTCGGCCTCCAGCTCGGCCCGCAGCACCGGATCGGTGCCGGGGAACTCCAGCTCGTCCACGACCGCCTGCACGTACAACCCGGATCCGCCCACCAGCACCGGGGTACGGCCGGCCGCGAGCAACCGTTCGACGACGGCGCGTGCCTCCCGCTGGTAGGCGGCCACCGCGGCCGTGTCGGTGACATCGAGGACGTCCAGCAGGTGGTGCGGCACCCCCGCCCGCTCGTGCGCGGTGAGCTTGGCGGTGCCCACGTCCATCCCGCGGTAGAGCTGCATCGCGTCGGCGTTGACCACCTCGCCGTCCAACGCCTCGGCGAGCGCCACGCCCAGATCCGACTTGCCGGTCGCGGTGGGCCCCACGACGGCGACCAGCCGGGTCACGCCGGCTCCTCGGACCGGCGCAGCGTGGCCGACACGCCGATCGCGCGCCGGCGTGCGGGCAGCGGCGGCACGAGGAGCGCGGCGACCGTCGTGAGCACGAAGCGCAGCGTATGCGGCGCACCTCGTCGACTCCGGCGGGCCGTCCGGGGCGCAGCGCCCGTCCGGGCTGTTCCGGTCGGCCCGCAGAGCTGTTTGAATCGCGAACGGCCACCGGTTCCGTGGAACCGGACGAGGCCGACGTGCACGGCCCCGCCCCCGGGCGGGGCGCCGCCGCTCGCGGTGGGCCGGAGTGAGGAGGACGACGGTGTCGGAGCATCAGGGGAGCGCAACGCCGGAGCCGGTGGAAGACCGGGCACCGGACCAGGGGCAGGCCGCCCGGGAACACGGGGAGCAGCGCCCGGCGCACGGCGAGGGAGCCGGGGCCGAACCCGGCGCCGGCGTGGAGGCTGCGGCCACCGCCCCCGCCTTCGACGCCGACAGCCCGGTGCACCCGATCGGGTCGGGCGCGCGGAACCGGAGGCCGAGCCGGCCGGGAGCCGG
>MKJV01000022.1 GCA_001942185.1 Pseudonocardia sp. CNS-004 | reverse complement strand
TGCCGCCGGGGCGGGCGCGGCCTTCTCGGGGTGCGCGTCGGGCGCGGGGGCGGCCGGGATGCGTACCCGGAACAGCGCGCCGCCCGCCGGGCCGTCGGCGACCTCGACGGTGCCGCCGTGGGCGGCAACGACCTCGGCCACGATCGCCAGCCCGAGCCCGGAACCGCCGTCGGAACGGGCGCGGGCGTCGTCGAGCCGGACGAAGCGCTCGAACACCCGGGCCCGGTCGGCCTGCGGCACGCCCGGACCGTCGTCGGAGACCTCGAGCACGGCCGTGTCGCCGTCGCGCCCGACGGTGACGAGCACCCGGGAACGGGCGTGCCTGCGCGCGTTGTCGACCAGGTTGCGCACCACCCGGGACAGCTGGCCGCGGTCGCCGACCACCCGGACCGGGACGGTACGCACCTCGGCGACCACCGCCCCGTCCGCGGGCCGGCCGCGCTCGCCCTCGGCGACCTCGTCGAGGTCGACCTCCTCGCGCCGGGGCTGCAGCCCGCGCTCGTCGGCGCGCGCGAGCAGGATCAGGGCCTCGACCAGCTTGTTGAGCCGCGACGTCTCGCCCCGCAGCGCGGTGATCGTGCTGCGGTCGACCGTGCCGTTCTGCATGAGCTCGAGGCCGGTGGCGATCGTGGCCAGCGGGCTGCGCAGCTCGTGGCTCGCGTCGGCGACGAACCGCCGCTGCACCCCCTGCGCGTCCTGCAGCCGGGCGATCATCGCGTTCATCGTCTCGGCGAGCCGGCCCACCTCGTCGCGCGCGGGCGGCACCGGCACCCGCTGCTCCAGGTCCTTCTCCGTCATCTCCGCGACCTGCGCGCGGATCGCCTCCACCGGGCGCAGCGCACGTCCGGAGAACAGGTAGGTGGTGAGGCCCGCGACGACGATGAGCAGCGGGACGCCGCAGAGCAGGTAGAACAGCAGCGTGCCGGTCGTGTGGTCGACCGCGGTGAGCGGCGCCGCGTACAGCACGAGCACGTCGTGCTCCCCCGAGTGCCCTGCGGTGGCCACGAGCACGGTGTCCACGACGCCGCCATCGGCCTTGTGCACGGGGAAGTCGGTCCGGACGACGGTCTCGCCGTCATCGGGCCGGATGTCGGCGATGGGGGCGACGTCGTCCCCGTAGCCGCCCAGTGGGTCCGTGCCCGCCTCGATGGTCCGCGTCGGGGTGTCGCCGTACTCGACGATCACCTGTGCGAGGTCCTCGGACTCCCGGGTGAGTGCGCTCAGCGCCTCGCGGGCGTCTCGTTGGCCGCGCCCTGCCAGTTCTGCTCCAGCCGGGTGGCGATCAGGCCCGCCTGCTGCTCGGCCTCCGCCTTCACCGAGGCGCGGAGGGACTGCTGCACGAGCAGCACGAGCGCGGCGCCCGCGACCAGGAGCGCGAGCGCGACCACGATGGCCGCGGACAGCGCGGACACCGCGCGCACACCCATGCGCGCACGCAGCCATCCCATGGGCCGGGGCATCGATACAGGGTAACGACCGCGCGCTGTGGCCCGCCTGAGATGGCGAACGCTGTTAGCCGACGTTAACCGACGGTTAGGCTACGACGCATGGCCACGCCCGCCGCGCCCCCTGCCGGCAGCAGGCGCGAGCAGATCCTCACGGTGGCCGCGCAGCTCTTCGCCAGGCACGGCTTCCACGGCGTCAGCATGTCGGACCTCGGTGCGGCCGTCGGCATCAGCGGGCCTGCGCTCTACCGGCACTTCCCGGGCAAGGAGGCCCTGCTCTCCGAGCTGCTGGTCGGGATAAGCGAGCACCTGCTGGCAGGCGGGCAGGCCAGGGCGGCGCAGGCCACCGACCCGGACGGGCTGCTCGCCGCGCTCGTGGAGTTCCACGCCGACTTCGCCCACCGCGAGCCGGAGCTGATCGTCGTGCAGGACCGCGACCTCGCGAACCTGGCTGCCGCGGATCGCCGGAAGGTGCGCAGGTTGCAGCGCACCTACGTCGAGATCTGGGTGGACGCGCTGCGGCGCGCCCACCCCGGCGTCCCGGCGGGCACGGCCCGCACGGCCGCCCACGCGACGTTCGGGCTGCTCAACTCCACCCCGCACGCCGGGCGCACCCCGGAGGCCGCGGAACTGCTGCAGAAGATGGCCATGGCGGCGCTGCGCGACCTGCGGTGATCGCGCTCCACCCTGTGGAGAACCTCAACGATCACCGCCGAGCGCCCCATGGGCAGGTGACCGCGGCGTCATAGCGTCGCCCCGTGAGATCGAACCGCCTCGTCGGGCTGCTGGTCATCGGGATCGTCACGATCACCGCCGCCTGCTCGTCCCCCTTACCCGACCCCTTCCCCCGCTCCGCCCTGCAGGCGAGCCTCGACCGCCTCGTGGACAGCGGGGCGGCCTCGGCGGCGATGCTGCGCATCCGCGAAGGTGAGCACGAGTGGGCGGCGAGCGCCGGGGTGCAGGAGCTCGGGTCGACGGTGCCGGTGAGCGCCTCCGGCCGCTTCCGGATCGGCAGCGTGACCAAGACGTTCGTCGCCACCGTCGTCCTGCAGCTGGTGGACCAGGGCCGGCTCGCGCTCGACGACCCGATCTCCCGGCACCTGCCGGGTGTCGTCCCGGGCGGCGAGGCCATCACCGTGCGGCAGATCCTGAACCACACCAGCGGCATCTACGACTACGCGCACGAGCCCGAGTGGTCCACCAACCGCTGGCGCGGCGAGGCGCGGTGGCGCACCTACCGTCCGCGGGAGCTGCTCGACGTGGCGTTCCCGCGGCCGCCGTACTTCCCGCCGGGTCAGGGCTGGCACTACTCGAACACCAACTACGTCGTGGCCGGGCTGCTCGTCGAGGAGCTGACCGGGAAGCCCTACGGCGACGCCGTCATCGAGCGGATCATCCGGCCGCTGCGGCTCAACACGACGACGGTGCCGGGCGCCGACCCGGCCGTCCCCGGGCCGCACGCCCACGGCTACGCGGACGTCGCGGGCACGCTCGTCGACGCGACGGAGATGAACCCGTCATTGGACTGGGCGGCCGGCGAGATGATCTCGACGGCGAGCGACCTCGACCGGTTCCTGTCGGCGCTGCTCGGTGGCGAGCTCACCAGCGCGGCCGCGCTCGCCGCCATGCGCGACACCGTCGAGACCGGCCAGATGTTCCGGTACGGGCTCGGGCTGCAGCAGTTCGAGCTGCCGTGCGGCACGACGGTTCTCGGGCACGGCGGCGAGCTGCTGGGGTTCCTCACGTACGCGATGGCCGCTCCGGACGGGGGGCGGCAGCTCACGCTGTCGTACAACCCGGTCCGGCCCACGGACGGCACGAGCGAGACCGTGATCGGGCTGATCACCAACGGGTTCTGCTCCGCGGCGCGGTGAGACCGCGCGGCGCGCGAGGGCGGGCCGTCGACCGAGGAGGGGGGATCGGTCGACGGCCCGGACCGCGCATCGGGCCGGGCGGGCACGCCCGTACCGCGGGTGCAGCGCGGTCGCGCTCAGTGTCCGCCTGCTGGCGGTGCGATGTACAGGGCCGTTTGCCGGGCCCGCCTGCTCACACAGTCGTTACAAAAACATAGCGTTGGAGTATTGCAGGATCGTTGAACAATACTTACGCTCCCATCCAAACCGGCGGCGGTGTGCCGCCGGTCACCATCCTGGAGGGAGCCAGCGATGAGCGATACCAAGGCGGTACCTGCTATCAGCTCGGCGACGAGCCGCAGCGCGGTGCTCGGAGCGATGTTCCTGATGGCCACCAGCGCCATCGGGCCCGGCTTCATCACCCAGACCGCCACGTTCACCGCGCAGCTCGGCGCCGCGTTCGCGTTCGCGATCCTGGCGTCGATCCTGGTGGACATCGCGGTCCAGCTGAACGTGTGGCGCGTGATCGGGGTGTCCGGCCAGCGCGGCCACGAGCTCGGCAACAAGTTGCTCCCCGGCGTCGGCTACGCACTGGCCGCGCTCGTCGTGATCGGCGGGCTGGTGTTCAACATCGGCAACGTCGGCGGCACCGGGCTCGGCCTGGATGCCATGCTCGGCGTCGAGCCCGCCATCGGAGGAGCGATCTCCGCGGTGATCGCCATCGCGATCTTCCTCAGCAAGAAGGCCGGCGTCGCGCTGGACCGGATCGTCGTGGTGCTGGGCGCCATGATGATCCTCTTGACCACCTACGTCGCGATCGTCTCGCAGCCGCCGGTTGGCGAAGCACTGCGCAACTTCGTGCTGCCGGACCAGGTGGACTTCCTGGTGATCACCACCCTCATCGGCGGCACTGTGGGCGGGTACATCACCTACGCGGGCGCGCACCGGCTCCTCGACTCCGGCATGACCGGGCCCGAGCACGCGGGGAACATCGCCAGGAGCTCGGTCATCGGCATCATCGTCACCGGCATCATGCGCGTGGTGCTGTTCCTCGCGGTGCTCGGCGTGGTCGCGGGCGGTGTCACACTGTCCAAGGCCGACCCGGGCGGCAGCGCGTTCCATGCGGCAGCGGGCGAGGTCGGTCTGCGGCTCTTCGGCATCATCCTGTGGGCGGCGGCCATCACGTCCGTCATCGGGGCGGCCTACACCTCGGTGTCGTTCCTGACGCGCTCCACCACGAGCGACCGCACCCGCAACCTGCTCACGGTCGGCTTCATCGCCCTCTCGGCCGTGATCTACCTGCTGCTCGGCGCCGCCCCGGCGACGCTGCTCGTGTTCGCGGGCGCGTTCAACGGGATGATCCTGCCGATCGGGTTCACCGTGGTGCTCTGGGTGGCGTGGCGGCGCCGTGACCTGCTCGGTGGCTACAAGTACCCGGCGTGGCTGCTCGGCATCGGCGTCGCCGCGTGGCTGCTCACCCTCTACATGGCTACGCCTCGCTGTCCGGACTCGGCAAGCTGTTTGCATGAGCACGATCGATCTGAACTCGGACGTCGGAGAGTCGTTCGGCCGGTGGGAGCTCGGTGACGACGCGGCGATGCTCGCGCTCGTCACCTCCGCCAACGTCGCCTGTGGCTTCCACGCCGGCGACCCGACGACACTTCGGCGGACCTGTGCCCTGGCCGCGCAGCGCGGGGTCGCGGTCGGGGCGCAGGTCGGCTACCGCGACCTCGCCGGGTTCGGCAGGCGGTTCATCGACGTCGCGCCCGCCGAGCTGACCGACGACGTCGTCTACCAGATCGGGGCGCTCGACGGGATCTGCCGGTCGGCGGGCACCCGCGTGACGTACGTGAAGCCGCACGGGGCGCTGTACAACACGGTCGTGCACCACGAGGCCCAGGCGGCCGCCGTGGTGGCGGCGGTCCGCGCGTACGACCCGCAGCTCCCGGTGCTCGGGCTGCCCGGCTCGGTGTTCCTCGCCGCCGCCGAGGCGGCGGGGCTGCGCACGGTGCGCGAGTTCTTCGTGGACCGCGGCTACACGCCGCAGGCCACGCTCGTGCCCCGGTCCCAGCCGGCGCCCTGCTGCACGATCCGGACGAGGTGGCCGCCCGCCTGCTGCGGATGGTCACCGACGGTGAGGTCACCGCGGTGGACGGCACCGACGTACGGGTCGGCGCCGAGTCGGCGTGCGTGCACGGCGACTCACCGGGTGCGGTCGCGATGGCCACCGCGGTGCGCGCCCGGCTGGAGGCCGCGGGCGTCACGGTGCGCCCGTTCACGGAGGAGCCGGGGTGAAGTTGCTCCCGTGCGGGGACAGCGGGCTGCTCGTCGAGGTCGACGGGCTGCCCGAGGTGCTCGCGCTCGCCGACGCCGTGCGCGCGGCACCACCTGCCGGCGTGCTGGACGTCATCTCGGCCGCCCGCACGGTGCTGCTGTGCGTCGAGCCCGGCACCGACCTCACCGAGGTCCGCCGCGCGGTGCTCGACCTGGACGTCGAGCCGGGCACCGCGCCTCCCGAGGGGGACCGGGTGGAGATCGAGGTCGTCTACGACGGCCCCGACCTCGCCGAGGTGGGTGAGCTCACCGGCCTCGGCGTCGAGGGGGTGGTGGCGGCGCACACCGGCACGCCGTGGCGATCCGCGTTCGGCGGCTTCGCCCCCGGGTTCGCGTACCTGGTCGGCGGCGACCCGCGGCTCGTGGTTCCCCGGCGGCAGGTGTCGCGCACGTCGGTGCCGCCGGGTTCGGTCGGGCTGGCGGGCGAGTTCAGCGGTGTGTACCCGCGTTCGTCGCCCGGCGGATGGCAGCTCATCGGCCACACCGACGCGGAGCTTTGGAACATCGACCGCGGTGCGCTACTACAGCCGGGATGCACGGTCGTGTTCAAGGCGGTGTCATGACCCGCAAGCTGGAGGTGGTCTCCACCGGTGCGCTGGCACTGGTGGAGGACCTCGGCAGGCCCGGCCTCGGCACCACCGGGGTCGGTCGTTCGGGCGCCGCCGACCGGCGGGCGTTGCGGCTGGCCAACCGGCTCGTCGCGAACCCCGAGGACGCCGCCGGCATCGAGGTCCTGTTCGGTGGGCTAGCCGTGCGGGCCCACGGCCTGCTCACCGTGGCGCTTTCCGGGGCCCCCGCCCCCGCCGACGTCGACGGCACCCCCGTCGGCCACCACGCCCTGATCGTGCTCCGCCCCGGCCAGGTCCTGCGGCTGGGAGTGCCGCCGACCGGTCTCCGGACCTACCTCTCGGTGCGCGGTGGCATCGCCGTGGAGCCGGTGCTCGGGTCCCGCAGCACCGACATCCTCTCCGGCATCGGGCCTGAGAAGCTCACACCGGGCACGATGCTGCCGATCGGGACGGAGCCCGACGCGCTGCCCCTGGTCGACGTCGCGCCGGTGGCGGTCCCCCCGGGCGGCGACGTCGTCCTCAGGGCCGTCCCGGGGCCTCGTGCGGAGTTCTTCACCGACGTCCACGCCCTCGCCGTCACCACCTGGACGGCCTCCAGCCGCAGCGACCGGGTGGGCATGCGGCTCGAGGGCACCCCCCTCGAGCGGGCCGGTTCGGGTGAGCTGCCCAGCGAGGGCATCCTGCGCGGCGCCGTCCAGGTGCCGCCGGGCGGGGAGCCGGTGGTGTTCCTCGCCGACCACCCCGTCACCGGCGGCTACCCGGTGGCCGCCGTGGTCCTGGACGCCGACGTCGACCGGGCGGCGCAGGTGCGCCCCGGCCAGCGCGTGCGGTTCGTCCTCGTGCCGCCCCCGTGGGAGGAGAAGCCGTGAACGGACCCCAGACACCCTGCGCCGCCAGAGCCCGGTTCCGCGCCGGTCTCGTCACCCCGACCGCGGGCTGGTGCGACGGCTACACCCAGGCGAACCTCATCGCGGTGCCCCGGGACATCGCATGGGATTTCCTGCTGTTCGCCCAACGGAACCCGCAGCCCTGCCCGGTGCTCGACGTGCTGGAGGCGGGCTCGGTGTCCGGCCCGCTGCTCGCGGGCGACATCCGCACCGACATCCCGCGCTACCGCGTCTACGTCGACGGCGAGCTGACCGAGGAGCCCACCGACGTCCTCGACGCGTGGCGCGACGACCTCGTCGGCTTCCTCATCGGCTGCAGCTTCACGTTCGAGCGCGCGCTCGGCGCCGCCGGGGTGCCGGTGCGGCACGTGGAGCAGGGCGTCAACGTGCCGATGTACCGGACGTCGGTGCGGTGCCGGCCCGCCGGGGCCATCAGCGGCCCGATGGTGGTGTCGATGCGCCCCGTGCCGAAGGACCTCGTCGAGACGGCCGTGCGCGTCACGGCCGCCTACCCGGCCGTGCACGGCGCACCCGTCCACGTCGGCAACCCCCGCGAGCTGGGAATCCGTGACCTGGACGCGCCCGACTACGGCGACCCGGTGCGGTTCGAGCCGGGGGACGTGCCCGTGTTCTGGGGCTGCGGGGTGACCCCGCAGGCCGCGGTCGTCGAGTCGAAGCCCGCGCTCGCGATCTCCCACGCGCCAGGACACATGCTGATCACGGATGCCGAGGACGAGGACTACCGCATCCACCACATGTAGCCGGCCCGGCTCCGCGCAGACAACTCGGCGGTGCACACCAAGGGTCCACCGTGCACACCGCAGGACATGTGCACGGTGGTCCGGAGATGTGCACGGCCTGCCCAGGTCATCCCCACCGCTAGCTACGCCGCGACAGCGCCACCCCCACCAGGCAGACCGCGCCACCTGCTATCGCGAGGAGCGGGGGCAGCTCACCCAGCAGCCCGGCGGACATGAGGATCGTGATCGGCGGCACGAGGTACGTGCTGACGCCGAGCCGCCCGGCGTCCATCCGCGCGAGCGCGTACGCCCACGTGCTGAACGCGAGCGCGGTGGGCACGACGCCGAGGTACACCAGGCCTGCCGTCGCCCCAGCGGGGGCGGCGGCCAGGTCGGTGACCAGCCCCGGCGCGAACGGCACGCAGGCGAGCGCGCCGATCGTGCAGGCGAGCCAGGTGACCTGCAGCGCGGGCAAGCGGCGCAGCACCGGCTTCTGCGCGAGCACGCCGACCGCGTACGTCACGGCCGCGACGAGGCAGAGCGCCACTCCGAGCAGGTCGGCCCCATCGGTGTTCGACGTGGCCGCGCCCACCAGCACCGCGCCCGTGAAGGCGACGAGCGCACCGGTCACCAGCCACCGCGGGAAGCCCTCGCCGAGCCACAGGCCGGCGAACAGCGCGATGAGGATCGGGCCGACGTTCACCAGCATCGCCGTGGTGCCCGCGTCGATGCGCTGCTCGGCCGCGTTGAGGGCGAGGTTGTAGACCGTGAACCACGCGAGCGCGCACAGGACGACCAACGCCCACTCGCGCCGCGTCGGCCACACCCAGCGCCGCGCCACCAGCAGGCCCGCCCCCAGCGCGAGCGACCCGACCAGCAGCCGGCCGAGCGTGAGCGGGCCGGGCTCGTAATAGGCCCCGACGGCGCGGATGCCCACGAACGCCGACGCCCACGCGAGCACCGTGAACCCGACGGCCAGCAGCGCGCCCCACCGGTAGCGGGAGGCGGGAGCGACGGGCCGGACGGCCGGTGAGGTCATGAGCGCGACGCTAACTCCGCGCACCGACACCGACCACGCGGATTTCGGCCGCGCAGCTGCAAGATCCCGCCCTCGGACCGGTCCTTCCCGCGAGTCGGCGTCAGCCGGTGCCCGCGGCTGCCGCCTCGTCCCGCTGCGGCGGGGCGTGCTCCGCGGGGAACGCGAGGCGGGTGGGGGCGGTGCGGCCGCGGAGCACGGTGGTGTCGCCGAGCCCCCAGCGGACGGCCTCGTCCTCCCCGGCCATCGCCACGGCGTCCGCGGCCGCGAGGACCCGACCGGGCACGGTCTTGGCCAGGTCGGTGAGCCGGGCCGCCTCGTTCACCGGATCGCCGATCACCGTGTACTCGTAGCGCCGGACGTCACCGACGTTGCCGGCCACCGCGTCCCCCGCGGAGATCCCGATGCCGGCGGTGACGTCGGGCAGCTCGGCGGCGAGCCGGGCCGCCAGCACCCGCCCGGCCGCGAGCGCGCACCCGGCCGGGTCCGGCCCGCGACCGGGGCCCCGAAGACGGCGAGGGCGGCGTCGCCCTCGAACTTGTTGATCCAGCCGTCGTGCTCCTCGACCACCTCGACGACGACGGCGAAGAAGCGGTTCAGCAGGCCGACGACCTCCTCGGGCGGCTGCTCGGCCGTGAGCGAGGTCGACCCGACCAGGTCCACGAACAGCACGCCGACCCGGCGGACCTCGCCGCCCAGTCGCACCTCACCGGCCGCGGCCGCAGCGCGCGCCACGTCCCGGCCGACGTGCCGGCCGAACAGGTCGTGGATCCGCTCCCGCTCGCGCAGGCCCGCGACCATCGTGTTGAAGCCGGACTGCAGCTGCCCGAGCTCGGTGCCGTCGTACACCGTGACGCCCGCGTCGAGCTCGCCGTGCTGCACCCGCCGCATCGCGCGGCGCACCGCGTTCACCGGGTCGGCGACGGCGCGGGCGGCGCCCACGGTCACGAGCAGGCCTGCGCCGAGCGCGGTGCCGCCGATCGCGAGCACGATCACCGCGAGCCGGTCGGCGGGCACGTCCCCGTACACCAGCGCCGATACGGCCGTCAGCATCAGCCCGATCACCGGGACGCCCGTGCCGAGCGCCCAGAACAGCAGCGACCGCACGACGATGCCGGGCAACCCGCGCCGCGGCTTCGGCGGGTGGGCGGCCAGCACGTTCGCGGCCGTGTGGCGCAGGATGCGCTCGCTGAGCAGGTACGCCAGTGCGCACGTCGTGATGCCGCCGAGCAGGATCGTCTCGCCGACCGACGACGCCAGCCGCACCGAATACGGCAGGTTGAGCAGCACGAACACCGTGGCGGCCAGCACCCACAGCACCGCCTGCACCGTGACGAGCCGCAGCGGCCCGTACAGCACCATCCGCCGCTCGCGGCGCTGCTCGGCGTCCGCTTCGCCCCTGCGCAGGCGGAACCGCCGCCCGCCCCACACCAGCCCGATCGGCACCGCCAGCAGCAGGTACACCCCGAACGCCACGAGGTTGAGCGTGCGGACGCGGCCGGGATCGGTGAGCGGGCCCTCCGGCAGCACCCATGCGGCGAGCACGAACACGACGGCCGCACCGCCCACGTTCGCGAACACGACGACGACCGCCAGCGCGATCCGGGCAGGCCAGTCGATGACCCACCGCCGGACCCGCCTGCTGCGCGCCATGGACATCGAGTCTAGGCCGATCGAGGCAGTTGCCTTCCGACGAGCGGGGTGATGTGGGCCTTCAGGTGGGCCGCCTTGCGGCCGCGGACCTCCACGTTCCACGCGTCGCCTTCCACGCGCGTGCGCAGCTCCACCGTGGAGGGGAGCAGCAGCGGCTTGCCGAATGCCACGTCGTAGGTGACGGCACCGGGGAGGCGGCCCTGGAGCACGGCGACGACGCGGGCGGCCGTCCACATGCCGTGGGCGATCGCCCGCGGGAAGCCGAACGCCTTCGCCGCCCACGGGTGCAGGTGTATCGGGTTCACGTCGCCGCTCACGCGGGCGTAGCGGCGGCCGGTGTCGGCGCGACCCGCCAGGTGGCCACCGACGCCGCGTCCTCGATCCCGGGCGGTTCGGCCGGGCCGGGCGCGCCCTCCGGCGCGGCGGCGCCGCGGGCGAGGTAGGTGCTGCGGCCCTCCCAGACCACATCGCCCGCGGCGTCGATCTCGGCGACGAGGTCGACCTGGGCACCTTCGGGTGTGCCCGCAGTCCCTCGGCGTGGACGCGCACGGTGAGCGGTTCGGCGGCGTCGATCGCCCGGTGCGCGGTGATCCGGTTCCGCACGTGCACGAGGCCGGGAAGCGGCAGCGGGAACGATCGCCGCGCCATCAGCTCCACCTGCAGCGGGAACGCCAGCACGTGCGGGTAGGTCACCGGCAGGGTGTCGGCCACCGGGAAGCCGCAGACGTGCGCGTACTCCGCGAGGTGGTCGCGGTCGACGGCGACGTCCCTGCTCAGCACGGTGTCGGGCAGCTCGTGCCCGCGCGGGCCGACGGCGCCGATCGCGGCTTTGATGTAGAGGGTGCCGAGGCCCGTCATCAGGCCCCCAGCATGTTCTGGCCGTCCACGCGCACGACCTGGCCGGTGACACCCGCCGACGCGGACTGCGCGAGCCAGCCCACCGCCTCGGCGACGTCGACGGGCAGCCCGCCCTGCCGGAGGCTGCTGACCCGCCGGCCGGCCTCCCGGGTGGCGAGCGGCATCTTCGCCGTCATCGCGGTCTCGATGAAGCCCGGCGCGACCGCGTTGATCGTGGCCCCGCGCTCGGCGAACCGCGGGGCGAGCGCGCGGACCATCCCGATCACGCCCGCCTTGCTCGCCGCGTAGTTCGTCTGCCCGCGGTTGCCCGCGATCCCGCTCATCGACGAGATGCAGACGATCCGGGCGCTCGTGCCGAGCAGAGTGGCGTCCCCGAGGAGCGCACCGTTGATCGCCAGCTGGGAACGCAGGTTGACCGCGAGCACGGCGTTCCAGCGGTCGGCGTCCATGTTGGCGAGCAGCTTGTCGCGGGTGATGCCGGCATTGTGCACCACCACGTCCACCCGGCCGTGCCGTTCCCGCAGGTGCGCGAGCAGGCGTTCGGACGCATCGGGTGCCGTGATGTCGAGCTGCAGCGCGGTGCCACCGGTGCGGTTGGCGACGCGGGCCAGTGCGTCACCGGCGGCCGGGACGTCGACGGCCACGATCGTGGCGCCGTCGCGGTGCAGGGTCTCGGCGATGGCCTCACCGATGCCGCGCGCCGCGCCGGTGACCACCGCGACCCGCCCGGAGAGCGGCGGGTCCACCGGCTCGGACGGCCCGACCGGCGGGCCGATCCGCACGACCTGCCCGGACACGAACGCGGATCGCGCGGAGAGGAAAAAGCGTAGCGAGGAGGCGAGCGCGGAATCGGACGCCACGACGAGCAGGTTGGCCGTGGCGCCCGCCCGCACTTCCTTGCCTGCCGACCGGATCAGCCCGTCGAACGCCTGCGCCACGCCGCCGCCTCGGCATCGGCGGGATCGGACGCCGCGGGATCGGCTGCCGGGCCGAACACCAGCAGCCGCCCGGACGGTCCGAGCCGCCGCACCGCGGGCGTGAGGAACTCCCGCGCGGCGGCGAGGTCGTCGAGGGTGCGCGCCCCGGTGGCGTCGAGGACGGCCGCCGCCACCTTCCCGTCCTCGCCCGCCTCCGCCACACCGGCGTCGGCGAGCAGGGCGCGGACGCGTCGACGAGCCCACCCCCGCCGACGGCGCCGAGGAGCGCGGGCCCGTCGAGGAGCGGCTGTCCGGGCTCGTAGCGGCGCAGCACCGGGATCCGCGGCACCCCCAGCCGCCGGACGAGCCGGTTCTGCGACAGGTCGCGCAGTGCGTCACCCGGCATCAGGCCGCCTCCAGGATCGCGACGACACCCTGCCCGCCGGCCGCGCAGATGCTGATCAGCCCACGCGCCGGGGCGCCCTTCTCGTGCAGCAGCTTCGCCAGCGTGGCGACGATCCGCCCGCCGGTGGCCGCGAACGGGTGCCCGGTGGCCAGCGACGAGCCCGCGACGTTGAGCTTCGCCCGGTCGATCGCGCCGAGCGGGGCGTCGAGGCCGAGCCGCTCCTTCGCGAACGCCGGGTCCTCCCACGCGCTCAGCGTGGCGAGCACGGTGGACGCAAAGGCCTCGTGGATCTCGTAGAAGTCGAAGTCCTGCAGCGTGAGGCCGTTGCGTTCGAGCAGCCGCGGCACGGCGTACACGGGCGCGGTGAGCAGGCCGTCGGAACCGTGGACGAAGTCGACGGCGGCGGTCTCGGCGTCGACGACGTGCGCGAGCACCGGCAGCCGGTGCTCGGCGGCCCACTCGTCGGAGCCGAGCAGCACGGCCGAGGCGCCGTCGGTGAGCGGGGTGGAGTTGCCGGCCGTCATCGTGGCGTTCGCGCCCTTGCCGAAGACCGGCTTCAGCGTGGCGAGCTTCTCCACCGAGGTGTCGGGGCGCAGGTTCTGGTCGCGGGTGAGCCCGAGGTAGGGCGTCACCAGGTCGTCGAAGAAGCCGCGGTCGTAGGCGGCGGCGAGGTTGCGGTGGCTCGCGACGGTGAGCTCGTCCTGCTCCTCCCGGCCCACCTGCCGTTCCAGGGCGGTCCGCGCCGCGTGCTCGCCCATCGAGAGGCCGGTGCGCGGCTCGGCGTTGCGGGGGACCTCCGGCACGACCTGTGCCGGCCGCAGGCCGCGCAGCGCGGCAACCCGCCCGCCCATCGTCTTCGCGCTGTTCAACGCCATCAGGACGCGGCGCAGGTCGTCGTTGAGCGCGACGGGCGCGTCGCTCGCGGTGTCGACGCCTGCGGCGATCCCGCAGTCCACCTGCCCGAGGGCGATCTTGTTCGCGACGAGGACGACGGTCTCGAGCCCGGTGCCGCAGGCTGCTGGACGTCGTAGGCGGGCGTGTACGGCGAGAGCGTGCTGCCCAGCACGGCCTCGCGGGTGAGGTCGCGGTCGCGGCTGTGCTTGAGCACCGCGCCGCCCGCCACCTCGCCGAGCCGCTCGCCCGCCAGACCGAAGCGGGCGGCGAGGCCGTCGAGGGTGGCGGTGAGCATGTCGAGGTTGGACGCGCGCGCGTAGGCGCCGCCCGCGCGGGCGAAGGGGATGCGGTTGCCGCCGATGACGGCGGCCTTCCGGGTGTCCGGCATGACGGTCTCCTACCCACGAGTAGCCGGTACTCAGAGTACACGGTACCGTTGGTTACATGAGTGCGGTGCGCGACCGACGCGCGAGCCGGTGGGACGACCACCGGCGGTCGCGGCGCGCCGCCCTCACCGACGCCGCGATCGCCGCCATCCGCACCCACGGCGCGAGCCTGGGCATGGACCACGTCGCCGCGGCGGCCCGCACCAGCAAAACAGCCGTCTACCGGCACTTCGCCGACCGCACCGAGCTCTACGCCGCCGTCTGCGAACGCGTGGCGCAGGTGCTGCTCGGGCAGGTGCGCGCGGCGGTGGACGGCGCCGCGGGGCCCCGCGCCCAGGCCGCCGCCGCGATCGCGGCGTACCTGCGGCTGATCGAGCACGACCCCGAGGTGTACCGGTTCGTGGTACACCGCCCGCTCGTCGACCGCACGCTCGACGCCGACCCGCTCGCCGACCTCGTCTCCCTGATCGGGGACCAGGTCGCCGACGCGATCGCGGAGCAGCTGGCCGCGGCGGGCGCCGATCCCGCGCCTGCGGTGGCGTGGGGCCACGGGGTGGTGGGAATGGTGCGTTCCGCGGCCGACAACTGGATCGCCCGTCCGGCGGGTATGACCAGGGACCAATTGGCCGATCACCTGACGGACCTCGCGTGGGCGGGGCTGTCCGGGGTGGTCGCCCGCACGGAGGAGGAGACGTCATGACCGTCGACCGGCAGGAGCTGCGCGGCGTTCTCGACGGGCGGTGGGCGCAGGTCCGCGACGAGATCCGCGCGCAGATGGACGAGCTCGCGTTCAACGCCGACCCGGACCTCTCCACCGAGGAGTACCGCGCGCTCACCACCGAGAACCTGCGCAGGCTCGCCGCCACCGGACGCCCCCACCAGGGCTTCGACCCGGCGTACGGCGGCCGGGGCGACGTCGGCGGGGTCGTCACCGCGTTCGCGATGCTCGGCTACGGCGACCTGTCGCTCCTGGTCAAGGCCGGAGTCCAGTGGGGGCTGTTCGGCGGGGCCGTCCAGGTGCTCGGCACGTCCCGGCACCACGACGCGTACCTGAAGCAGATCATGGACGGTGAGCTGCTCGGGTGCTTCGCGATGACCGAGACCGGCCACGGCTCCGACGTGCAGAACCTGCGCACCACGGCCACGTACGACCCGGCCACGCGCGAGTTCGAGATCCACACCCCCGAACCCGGCGCCCGCAAGGACTACATCGGCAACGCCGCCCGCGACGGGCGGATGGCCGTGGTCTTCGCACAGCTCGTCACGCAGGGCCGGTCGCACGGCGTGCACGCCCTGCTGGTCCCCATCCGCGACGAGTCCGGCGCACCGGTGCCGGGGGTCACGATCGGCGACTGCGGCCGGAAGGCGGGCCTCAACGGCGTCGACAACGGCAGGCTGACGTTCGACCACGTCCGGGTCCCGCGCGAGGCGCTGCTCAACCGGTTCGGCGACATCACCGAGGACGGCGCGTACACCAGCTCGATCGCGAACGAGACGCGCCGGTTCTTCACGATGCTCGGCACCCTCGTGCGCGGTCGGATCAGCGTGGCGGGCGGCGCGGGCACCGCCACCCAGAAGGCGCTCGCGCTGGCGATCCGCTACGGCGCCGTGCGCCGGCAGTTCGCCGACCCGGCCACCGGGGAGGAGGTCGTCGTCCTCGACTACCTCGTGCACCAGCGCAAGCTCCTCCCCGCGCTCGCCACCACGTACGCGCTGCACTTCGCGCAGAGCGACCTGGTGTCCGACATGCACGACCTGCAGGCGCCCGGGGTCGAGGGCGACGAGTGGCGCCAGCGCGACCTGGAGACCCGCGCCGCCGGCATCAAGGCCCTGGCCACCTGGCACGCCACCGCCACGATCCAGACCTGCCGGGAGGCCTGCGGAGGGGCCGGTTACCTCGCGGAGAACCTGCTGCCGCAGCTCAAGGCAGACACCGACGTGTTCACCACGTTCGAGGGCGACAACACCGTGCTGATGCAGCTCGTCGCGAAGACGATCCTGTCGGACTACGGCCGCCGCGTCGCCCGGCTCGACCTGGCGGGCAAGGCCCGGTTCGCGGCCGACATGGTGGCCGACACGGTCGTCGAGCGCACCGGGCTGCGCGCGGTGCTACGCCGCGGCGACGTCCGGGACCGCGCGTACCAGCGGTGGCTGCTCGTCGAACGCGAGCAGCACCTGCTGGCGAACGCCGCGCAGCGGATGCGCAAGGCGCTCGCCCCCGGCGCCGACCAGTTCGGGATCTTCAACGGCGCCCAGGACCACCTGCTCGTCGCCGCCCGCGCCCACGTGGACCGGATCGTCTTCGACTCGTTCGCCGCCGCCGTCGACCGGGTCACCGACCCCGGCGTGCGTGGCCTGCTCGCAGACGTGCTCCGGCTCCACGCGCTGTCGGTGATCGAGAGCGACCGCGCCTTCTTCGTCGAGCACGCCTACCTGACGCCCGCCCGCGCCAAGGCCGTCACGCAGGCGGTGAACGGGCTCTGCGGGCGGCTGCGCCCGCACGCCCGCACGCTCGTCGACGGCTTCGGGATCCCGGAGCCGTGGCTCGCGTGCCCGCTGCTGGACGGCGAGCACGAGACCGAGGCCGCCCTACTGGCCGTGGCGCCCGTCGGCTGATGCCCTCTCCGCGCGGGCCTGCTGCACGTCCGGGATGTGGGTGTCAATCCACTCCAGCAGCCCGGCGAGGTGGGCCGTGACCTCCTCACCCAGCCCGGTGAGGCTGTAGGTCACCTGGGGCGGCGCGGTGGGCACGACCTCGCGGTGCACGAACCCGTCGGTCTCGAGCGTGCGCAGCGTTTGCGCGAGCATCTTCTCGCTCACGCCTCCGATCGCCCGGCGCAGCGCGCTGTAGCGCAGCGGCCGGGCCCGCAGCCCGACGAGCACGAGCACGGCCCACTTGCTCGTGACGTGGTCGAGCACCCCGCGCGCGGGGCACCGGCTGTCGAACACGTCACCCCGGCCCAGAGCCATGGCCTCGACGACCTGCATGCTCACGTCACCCTCCGGTGCCTACCTCGAGGTACGTACTTACTGGAAGAGAGTACCGCGCTTACAGTCAGTTCCATACCGGCAGGCAGCGAATGGAGAAGTGCATGTACGTCATCACAGGGGTCACCGGGAAGCTGGGCCGGGTAGCCGTCGAGGAGTTGCTGGATCAGGTGCCGGCCGGAGAGATCGCCGCGGTGGCCCGGGACCCGCGCAAGGCCGCCGACCTCGCCGAGCGCGGCGTGGACGTCCGCCAGGGCGACTACGACGACCCGGCCTCCCTGCGCACGGCGTTCGCGGGCGCGACGTGCTGCTCTTCGTCTCCTCGCCGGACATCACCCCGGGGACCCGACCCCGCCAGCACGGCAACGTCGTCGACGCCGCCGTCGCCGCCGGGGTCGGCCGGGTCGTCTACACCAGCGCCATCGGCGCCGCGGACTCCACGCCCGGGTTCCTCGCCGACCACACCGTCACCGAGGAACTGCTCAGCGCCTCGGGCCTGCCGTACACCGCGCTGCGCAACACCTTCTACCTGGAGGCGCTGGTCAACCCCGGGCTGCGCGCCGCGGTCGACGCGGGTGAGCTGCTCGGCGCCGACGAGGGCACCCCCGTCAACTTCGCGACGATCGCCGACCTCGGCCTCGCCGCGGCGCGCGCGCTCACCGGCACCGGCCACCCGACGGCCTACGAACTGCGCGGCCCGGTGTTCACCGTGGCGACCTCGCCCGCACCGTCTCCGAGGTGTCCGGGAAGACCGTGACCTACCGGCCGGTGTCGGTCGAGGCCGTCGGCGATGCGGGCTTCGTCCACCAGCTGATCGCGTCCGACCTGTTCTCCCAGCCCTCCGACGACCTGGAGAAGCTCATCGGCCGCCCGCCGACGGGCCTGCGTGAGGCGGTCGAAGCGGTGCTGCGGGCCTGACGCACGAGATGCAGATCAGCGCCCTGGACAGGGCGCTCACGGCGATCTCGGAATGATCGATCGTTCTGAGATTCGCCTCTGAGCCCTGGCCGGGGCGCTCGGACGGGCCTCGGAACGATCACGAGCGCTGGGGTGACGTGTCGTTCGTCGCTGCCACCTACGCGGTCGCGAGCGCGGCGTGCTGCGCCCGCAGCTCGCGCTTGAGGATCTTGCCGCTCGGGTTCTTCGGGAGCGCCTCGGCGAACACCACGTACTTCGGGCACTTGTAGCCCGCCAGGTGCTCCCGGGCGTGCGCGAGCACGGCGTCGGTGGTCAGCGCCGCGTCCGGCTTCGGGACGACGACCGCGGTGACCGCCTCGATCCAGCGCGGGTGGCCGATCCCGAACACCGCGACCTCGGCCACGCCGTCGAGGAGGTAGATGGCCTCCTCGACCTCGCGGCTCGCCACGTTCTCGCCACCCGTCTTGATCATGTCCTTCTTGCGGTCGACGACCGACAGGTAGCCCTCGGCGTCCATCACCCCGAGGTCACCGGAGTGGAACCAGCCGCCGCGGAACGCGTCGGCGGTCTTCTCCTCGTCGCCGTAGTAGCCGAGGGCGGCGTGCGGGCTGCGGTGCACGATCTCGCCGATCTCACCCGGCGGCACCGGCTCGCCCAGCTCGTCGACCAGCATCGTCTCGACGTTGATGGCCGCGCGGCCCGCGGAGCCCGCCTTCGGCAGCTGCTCGTGCGGGCGCAGGATGGTGGCGAGCGGGGCCATCTCGGTCTGGCCGTAGAAGTTCCAGAGCTGGACGTCGGGCAGCCTGCGCTGCAGCTCCTTGAGCACCTCCACCGGCATCGCGACGCGCCGTAGTAACCCTTGCGCAGGCTGGACAGGTCCCGGGTGTCGAAGTCGGGGTGGCGCAGCAGGGAGATCCACACCGTGGGCGGGCAGAACAGCTTCGTGGCCCGCTCGGCCTCGATCGTGGCCAGCAGCGTGGCCGGGTCCGGCCCGGGCAGGATCACGCTGGTGCGCCCAGGTAGACGTCCACGGAGAAGAAGCAGTCCAGCTGCGCGCAGTGGTACATGGGCAGCGAGTGCACCTCGACGTCGTCGACGCTCATTCCGCCGTCGATCACGCACGAGACGTACTGGGCGATGAGCGACCGGCTCGGGAGCATCACGCCCTTCGGCCGGGACTCGGTGCCGGAGGTGTACATGAGCCGGAGCGGGTCGTCGTCGGCGACGGCAACCTCGGGTTCGTGCTCGGGGCCTGCGGTCCACCAGTCGGCGACGTCCTCCCAACCGTCGGCGGCCCCGCCGATCCGGCCCCGCACCCCCGCGGCCGGCCCGGCCTCTGCGAGTGCCCGCTCCGCGGTCTCGGTGAAGCCGTCCTGGGCCACGATGCCGGTGGCCCCGGAGTGGCCGAGGATGAACGCGATCTCCGACGGCCCGAGCATGAAGTTCACCGGCACCAGCACCACGCCGAGCTTCGCGGTGGCGAAGGTGAGCACGGCGTACTCCCAGCAGTTGCGCGACAGCAGCGCCAGCCGGTCGCCTTCGCCACCCGCGGGCGGCGAGCGCGTGGGCGGTCCGGTTGACCGCGACGTCGAACTCCGCGTAGCCGAACCGCCGCTCGCCGCACACCACCGCGAGCTTGTCCGGGTACCGCAACGCGGTGCGCCGCAGCAGGTCACCGATCCCGTGCCGGCGAGCGCGAGCGATCGCGGCGGCGGTGTCGGGCGAGAACGTGGAGGCGGCAGGAGGCACGGCGTCGGGCATTCCCGGATGATGCCGGACCGGACGCGGACGCCGCACCTGTCCGATCGTCGATCCGCGATCTACGGTCGAGGGCGTGTCCATCGCCACGGAGCTCGCCGACGTCGTCGACCGGATCGCCCGAACCGACGGGGACCTGCACGCCTTCCTCGACGAACCCGGCCGGGCCGATCGGGTCCGCGCCGAGGTCGAGGCGCTCGCCGCGCACGAGCCGGGCTCGCCGCTGCACGGCGTCCCGCTGGGCGTGAAGGACGTGTTCCGGGTCGACGGGCTGCCCACGCGCGCCGGTTCCGCGGTGCCCGCCGACCTCCTCGCGGGCCCCGAGGCCACGGCGGTCACCCGGCTGCGCGCGGCGGGCACCGTGGTGGCGGGCAAGACCGTCACCACCGAGTTCGCCTTCTTCGCCCCCGGCCCGACCCGCAACCCCCACCACCCCGAGCACACGCCGGGCGGATCGAGCAGCGGGTCGGCGGCCGCGGTCGCCGCGGGGCTCGTACCGCTCGCGCTCGGTACGCAGACCGTGGGCTCCGTGGTCCGGCCTGCCGCGTACTGCGGGTGCATCGGGTTCAAGCCGACGTACGGCCGCGTGCCCTGCGACGGAGTGATCCCGAACGCGCCGACGTTCGACACGGTGGGCCTGTTCGCCGCCGACCTCGCACTCGCCGTCGCGGCGTGCGCCGCCCTCGCCGACGGCTGGAGCACCCGGCCCGCCGGTGACCTCCCGGTGCTCGGCGTCCCCTCCGGGCCCTACCTCGACCAGGCCGACGTCGGTGCGTGCGGGGCGTTCGCCGCCCAGATCGCGGCGCTGCGCGCGGCGGGCCACCAGGTGCGCGAGGTCGCGGCCCTCGGCGACATCGCCGAGGTCAACCGGCGACAGACCGTCGTCAACCTCGTCGAGCTCGCCCGCACCCACGAGCCGTGGTTCGACCGGCACGCCGACGTCTACCGGCCGCAGACCGCCGCCGCCGTCCGCGAGGGCCGCACGATCGACGAGGCGACCTACACCGCGGCGCTCGACGGGGTGCACGCCTTCCGGCGCACGCTGCCCGACCTGATGGACGACGCGGGGATCGACGTCTGGATCTGCCCGTCGGCCACCGGCCCCGCCCCACGCGGGCTGGACTCCACCGGCAGCCCGCTGATGAGCGTGCCGTGGACCCAGGCGGGCGTACCGGCGCTGTCTCTTCCCGCGGGCACGGTGGCGCGCGAGCCGGGCGGACCGGCACTCCCGGTGGGGTTGCAGTGCGCCGGCCGCCCCGGCGCCGACGAGCAGGTACTCACATGGGCAGCGGCCATATCCAAGGCCCTGCACGATCCGACGTAGTCGAGTGATGCCGAACTCGGCCGGTAGCCGTGACGATCAGGGCCGGGATGACAGACCGGCCGGCGGCTCGTGATCGCCGGAAATGGCACCACGACGACCGATCTGGCGCCCTACCACCACTGCCGACGATCGACGTACACATGATCGGCCGAAGTGGTGCCGGCGCGTCACATCCGGCGCCCTGCCACCACTTCCGGTGATCACACGCCGGTCGCCCGGCGCCCAGCGGGTCCCGGAAGCGCTGCTGTCCCGGCCGACGCAATGTCTTGATCGTTGCGAGATCATGCTGCTCGCCCCGCCGCGAGGGCGCTGTGGCCCATCCCGGATCGATCATGCGGTGCTGATCGGTCCGAGACCACGTTGGGCGCCACGCGGGTGCGCGTTGCCGAATCGGCCGGTCCTTGTTCCGGGAGGAGCTCGGCGATCAAGGCGAGATGGTCGTTAGTTGATCTCCAACAGCGACCTACAGCCCTTGATCGCCGCCATGACCAAGTTCGTGGGCCTCACCGACGGCCAGTTCGCCGCCCGTCGTCACGTCCGCGTAGGCGCCTGCGCACGCCCACGTGCCCAGGCCGGGGATCTCCACGCGGTTGTGCTTGGCGATCGTGCGCAGGGTGTCCGGGTCGCGCGGCAGGTCGCCCTGCGCGAGCGTCGTCATGACGCAGCGCATCGTCGGGATGGAGGCGGTGACGCTGGCGCCGCCGGCGAATGCGATCACCCGGCCGGCCCACTCGTTCTCCACGAACCCGGCGCCTTCGGTGTCCACGACGATGTTGGGCCGGTAGCGCCGCACGTCGAACGTGGCGTCGGGGGCCAGCTCGCGCAGCCGGTCGAGCGTGGCGGTGGTGAGCAGGTGCAGCACCGCGAGGTCGAAGAACGTCGGCTGCGGGGCCATCGCGCCGAGGTCGAACCGGCTCACCCGCTCGCCGGTGTCCTCGTCACGGACATGCGTGCCCGCGATGACCGCCTCCGGGGCCAGCCCCTCGATGTCCGGCCACACCTCCTCGAACCCGGCGCCTCCGGCGGGGTGGCGACCAGCCGGACGTCGCGGCCGATCGCCGCGCTCAACGCGGTGTCGATGTCGGCGTCGCCGCTGTGGTGCACCGAACCGTCGGGGAACGTGATCTCGACGGTCGGTGCCGCCCCGCGGTCGGGCTCGCCCGTGCAACGGGCCGAGAACCCCAACAGACCGCCCCAGAGACGTGGCACCTTCGCGCTGGCCACCGTGCCGGTCTCGACGTCGACGAGGGCGTAGGCGCGGTCGCCCACCACCCCGCGCTCGTCGATCCGGCAACGCTCCAGCGGCTCGCCGAGCATCGACTTGACCGGGTACCGGTACAGCGCCGTGACAGCCATCATCGGTTTCTAGCAGCAGCGCCGGGGTCCGGCCACGGTCGCCGATCAGCCCGCCGCCGTGCGCAGCGCCACCAGCCGGCTCGCCGCCTCCGCGAGCACCTCGTCCCGCTTGCAGAAGGCGAAGCGGACCAGCGATCGGCCCAGCTCCGGGTCGGCGCAGAACACCGACACCGGCACCGCGGCCACCCCCACCCTTTCGGGGAGGCTCCAGCAGAACTCCGCGCCGTCGGTGAACCCGAGCGGGGTGACGTCGGTGACCACGAAGTAGGTGCCCGCCGTGTCGAACACCCGGAACCCCGCCTCCCGCAGCCCGGTGGACAGCAGGTCGCGCTTGCGCTGCAGGTCGCCGGCCAGCTGCGCGTAGAACGAGTCCGGCAGGGCCAGCGCCGACGCGATCGCCGGCTGGAACGGCGCACCGCTGACGTAGGTGAGGAACTGCTTGACGGCACGCACCGCCGACACGAGCTGGGCCGGGCCGTGCACCCAGCCGACCTTCCAGCCGGTCACCGAGAACGTCTTGCCGACCGAGGAGATCGTGAGCGTGCGCTCGGCCAGCCCGGGAAGGGTCGCCATCGGCACGTGCGGCCGCCCGTCGTAGATCATGTGCTCGTACACCTCGTCGGTGACGATCACGGCGTCGTGCTCGGCGGCCAGCTCGCCGATCAGCGTGAGCTGCTCCCGGTCGAGCACCGTGCCGGTCGGGTTGTGCGGCGTGTTGACCAGCACCACGCGGGTGCGGCCGGAGAACGCGGCGCGCAGCTCGTCGGGGTCGAAGCCGAACGACGCCCCGTCGGGCCGCAGCGGCACCGGGCGGATCACGCGCCCGCCAGCGCGATCGTGGCGGCGTAGGAGTCGTAGTAGGGCTGGAACGTCACGACCTCGTCGCCCGGCTCGCACAGCGCCAGCACGGCCGACGCGATCGCCTCGGTGGCTCCGGTGGTGACGAGCACGGCGTCCGGGTCGACGTCGAGGCCGTAGAAGCGGCGCTGGTGCTCGGCCACGGCGGTGCGCAGCTCGGGGATGCCGACGCCCGGCGGGTACTGGTTGATCCCCGCCTTGATGTTGGTGGCGGCGTCGTCGAGCAGCGATGCGGGGCCGTCGGTGTCGGGGAAGCCCTGACCGAGGTTGATCGCGCCGGTCCGCAGAGCGAGCGCCGACATCTCGGCGAAGATCGTGGAGGTGTGGGCGCGCATGCGTTCTACCAGCATGGGGTGCACGGTACGGCGAGATTGTCGTGGAGCGCTCGTACCCTCCGCCCATGCCGCTGTCCGAACGAGAACGTCAGGAGTTCCTCGCCGAGCCACACGTGGCGGCGCTGTCCGTCGCGGCGGGCCCGGCTCGCGGCCCGCTGGTCGTGCCGATCTGGTACCAGTACGAGCCGGGCGGCGACGTCTGGTTCCACACGCCGGCCGGCTCCCGGAAGGCGAAGCTGATCGACGCCGCCGGGCGGGTCTCGCTGATGGTCGATGAGGCCGGCGCCCGCGTCCGCTACGTGTCGGTGGAAGGCCCGATCGTGCGCACGGAGCCCGGCACCGTCGAGGACGTGCGCACGATGACGGCCCGGTACCTGCCGGCCGACAAGGTGGAGCCCTACCTCGAGTTCGCCATGGCCCAGCACGGCGAGCAGGTCGTGTACCACGTCCGGCCGCAGCGCTGGCTCTCCGCCGATCTGACGGGCTGACGCCTCACCAGCCGCGCATGTCCACCGGCCACGTCTCCAGCACCGTGTCGCCGTCCACGAGGTGCATCCGCTCGTGCAGGGCCACCGTCGGGTCGACGTGGGCCGGCAGGACCCGCAGCCGGTCACCGACCCGCACCGGGGTCTCCGGCGCGAACGTCGTGTGCTCGTCGGAGCAGAACCGGACCTGGGCGCCCTCGATCGAGGGCAGGCCGTGGTCCATGCCGAGCGCCTTGAGCCCGACGTCCACGACGGCGCGGTCCGGCGCCACCGAGATCACCGTGCCGAGCACCGACAGCGCCTGACCGAACGGGTGGCCGATCCGGGCGTACGCGGTGTCCATCAGCGCGTACGAGCCCGCCTGGATCTCACTTGCCCACGTGTTGTCGCGGTACGTACCGGTGCCGCCGGCGCTGATGATCTCGCCGCCCACGTCCTCGGCGGCGCGGAGCAGGAGCTCCATCGCCTCCCTGGTCCTGGCGGCGCGGTCGGCCGCGTCGGTCACGAGCATGAGGTGACCCTCGTAGCCCATCACCCCTCGGACGTGCAGGCCTGCGGCACGGGCCGCGGCGGCCAGGTCGCCCGCCTTCTCGGGTGGGCAGCCACACCGCGGCAGCCCGACGTTGACGTCCACGAGCACCTCGCGCACCCCGCCCGCGGCGGCCGCGGCGACCGTCTCCGCGGAGTCGACCGCCACCGTGACCCGAGCCCCGTCCGCCACCAACGCTCCGATCCTCCCGGTGGCCAGCACCTCGTTGGCCAGCAGCAGGTCGCGCCGAGGCCCTCCGCCGCCATCACCTCGCACTCGCGGACCGTCGCGCACGTGAACCCGGTGTGCCCGAGGGCCGCCTGCCGCCGCGCGAGCGCCGTGGTCTTGTGCGCCTTGACGTGCGGGCGCAGCCGCGGCCCGGGCAGTGCCGCGCTCATCGTGGCGAGGTTCGCGTCGAGGACGTCACGCTCGACGAGCAGGGCGGGTGTGGTGAGTTCGGAGATCAGCACGTGGCCAGTGTCGTGCCACACACCTGCAGGTGAAGCGGAATGACTCGACACGGTTCCATCTTGATCGATCAGTGACGCTGACTCCCACCCGTGCCCCGCAGGCCGTACCGGGCGCCCGGGCGGACCGCATCCGGCTCGTTCTCACGCTCGGTGCGTTCACGGCGCTGGGCCCGCTGACCATCGACCTCTACCTCCCCGCGCTCCCGACGATCACCGGCGAGCTGCTCACCACCTCCGCCGCCGTGCAGCTGACGCTCACCGGCACCCTGCTCGGTCTGGGACTCGGACAGCTGGTGGTAGGCCCGCTCTCCGACCGCTACGGGCGCAGGCGGCCGTTGCTGGCAGGCGTCGCCCTGCACGTGCTCGCCTCGCTGCTGTGCATCGTGGCCCCCACCGTCGAGGTGCTCGGCGCGCTGCGCCTGCTGCAGGGCCTCGGGGCGGCGGCAGGCGCCGTCACCGCGATGGCCATCGTGCGCGACCTCTACACCGGCCGTGCCGCGGCCACGCTGCTGTCACGGCTGATCCTCGTGATGGGTGCGGCACCGGTGCTCGCCCCGACGCTCGGCGCCTGGGTGCTCGCCTTCACCTCGTGGCGGGGCGTGTTCGGCGTGCTCGCCCTCTACGCCCTGCTCCTCCTGCCCGTCGCGGCCCGCGTGCTGCCCGAGACGCTGCCGCCGCAGCGCCGCGTCACGTCCGGGGTCATGGGCACGCTGCGCACCTACCGCGGGCTCCTGCGCGACCGCACGTTCGTCGGCCTGGTGCTCGTCGCCGGCCTGGCCATGTCGGCCGTCATGAGCTACGTCTCGGGCGCGTCGTTCGTGTTCCAGGAGCAGTACGAGCTGAACCAGCAGCAGTTCGGCCTCGCGTTCTCCAGCGGCGCGATCTGGCTGATCCTGGCCAGCCAGCTCAACCCGGTGCTGCTGCGCCGCTTCGAGCCGCAGCAGCTGCTGTTCGGCGCGATCACCATCGCGGCCACGGCAGGCCTGCTGCTCGTCGCCGTCGCCGCGTCCGGGGTGGGCGGCATGTTCGGTGTGCTCGTCCCGCTCTGGATGGTGCTGCTGTCGGTCGGGTTCGGCTTGCCGAACGCGCCCGCCGTCGCCCTGTCGCGGCACGGCGAGGCTGCGGGCACGGCAGCCGCCCTGCTCGGCGCCACCCAATTCGGCGTCGGCGCGCTCGTCTCACCGCTCGTCGGTGTGCTGGGCAACGACGCGGTGGCCATGAGCACCACGATCGCGGGCGGGCTCGTGATGTCGCTCCTCGTGCTCGTGGTGGTCGTGCGGCCGTGGCAGCTGAGCGACATCGAGCGGGAGCCGGTGGCCGTCACCGCCTGACGTCGGGTCAGGGCACGTCGCGGGCCGTGCGCACCGCGAAGAACGGGAGGAACGCCTGGGTGAGCGCGCCGATCGCCAGCGCGTAGAGCACGGTGCCCAGGCCGACGGTCCCCCCGAGCAGCCACCCGCAGCCCAGCGCGACCACCTCGATGCAGGTGCGCACCAGGCGCACGGAGCGCCCGGTGCGCATCGACAGCCCCGTCATCAGGCCGTCGCGCGGGCCCGGCCCGAGCCGTGCCCCGACGTAGGCGGCCGTCGCCACCCCGTTCAGCACGACGCCGCCCACCAGCAGTGCGATCCGCGGCGCGAGCGCGTCCGGGGCCGGCAACAGCGCGAGCGCGACGTCGATGGTCGACGCGATCACGACGACGTTCGCCACCGTGCCGATGCCGGGGCGCTGGCGCAGCGGGATCCACAGCAGGAGCACGATCACCCCCGTGATCGCGGTGACCACGCCGAAGCTGAGCGGGGTCTGCCGGGTGAGCCCCTCGTGCAGCACGTCCCACGGGTTCAGTCCGAGCCCGCTGCGGATCTGCATCGCCATGCTCACCGCGTAGAGCACGAGCCCGCAGATCAGCTGCGGGAGCCTGCGGCCGGGGTTGCGGGTGACGGGGAGCGGGCGGAGATCGGCGGGGGGCACTGGCACCCACCCATCGTGCGTGATCGATCCGCATCGGCAGATGGCCAATCCGGTGGCGGTGGACCGGCGCACGCGCCGGGGCGCGATGATGGAGGTGTGTCGATCGCGGAAGTCGCCGTGCGCAGACCGTCCCAGCTGGCCGTGGTGATGATCGGGGTACTGGCCGGTCTCGTGCTCGGTGCCGGCGGCGCCGCGGCCGAACCACCGCTGCGGCTCGACGACCGCGTCACCGACCGGGCAGGCGTGCTCGCGCCGGGCGAGGCCGCGGAGATCCAGGCGGCGATCGATCGGCTGCGGGCCGAGAACGACGCCGACCTCTTCGTCGTCTTCGTCGAGTCCTTCGACGGCGCGGGTGGGGAGGAGTGGGCCCACCAGGCCGCCGAGCTCTCGCAGCTCGGCGAGGAGGACGCACTGCTCGCCGTCGCCGTCGAGGACCGGGCCTACGGCGTGTCGGTCGCAGACGGCTTCCCCGTCGGCGAGTCCCGGTTGGACGAGATCCGCACGGAGGACGTCGAGCCGCGGCTCTCGGCGAACGCCTGGGCCGGCGCAGCGGTCGCGATGGCCGACGGGCTGCGCTCCGGTGGGGGCGGTGGCGGAGCCGGGCTCGGCGTGCTGGTGGTCGGCGGCGCGGTCGCCGTCGGCGGTTACATCCTCTACCGCAGGCGCCGCGGCGCCGCCGCGAAGCCCGCGGCCCCCGACGCCCCGCCGGACGAGTTCCCGGACCTCTCGACCGCCGACCTCACCTACCGGGCCAACGCGGCCCTGATCGAGGTCGACGACGCGGTGCGCACCTCCGAGCAGGAGCTCGCCGCGGCACGGGCCCATTTCGGGCCGGACGCCGTCACGGAGTTCGAGGCGGCGCTCCAGCAGTCCCGGGCCGACATGCTCCGCGCGTTCGCACTGCGCCAGCAGCTCGACGACGACCAGCCCGAGGACGAGCCGGCGAAACGCGCCCTGCACGCCGAGATCCTCCGCATCGCCACCGGAGCGGACGACCGGCTCGACGGCCAGGTGGAGGCGTTCGACGCCCTGCGCGGTCTGGAGGCGCGGGCGCCGGAGTTCGTCGACGAGCTGCAGACCCGCCTCGACGGCGTCCACGCGCGGGTCCCGCAGGCCGACGAGGAGTGGACGGCGCTGCGGTCCCGCTACGCGGCCACCGCGCTCGAACCGGTCGACGGCGACATCGACCAGGCCCGGGAACTGCTCGCGGAGGCCGCGGCGGAGCTGGCGGAGGCCCGGGAGAACCTGGCCGGCACCGGCCCGGCGGCCGCCGTCGTGGACGGCCGGGCCGCGGAGGACGCGATCACGCAGGCCGAGACCCTGCTCGACGGCATCGCGCGCCTCGAGTCGGAGCTGGTCGCGGCCGCCGAGCAGGTGCCTGCGGCGCGCGCGGAGGTGGAGCTGGACCTCGCCGAGGCCCGCGCGCTGCCCGGTGACGCGATCGCCCCGGTCGTCGCGCGCGCCGCGGCCGCGGTGGAAACGGCCGACGAGGCGGCGGGCGGGCCGCTCCCGGACCCCGTCGCGGCGCTGCGGCTGCTCGGCGAGGCCGGGACCGCACTCGACCAGGGGATCGCCGATGCCCGCGCCGACGCGGAACGCCGGACGCAAGGCCGCGGACCGCGCGCGAGCAGGCCGTGCTCACCGCACGGCCGTGCTCACCGCACGCTCGGGCGTCGCCGCCGCCGAGGACTTCGTCGCCACCCGGCGCGGGGCGGTCGGGGCACCGGCCCGCACCCGCTCGCGGAGGCCCGCAGACACCTGGAGCAGGCCGGCGGGCCGGACCCGGTCACCGGGCTCCGGGAGGCGCAGCAGGCCGACGCGCTCGCCCGGGAAGCACTGCGTCTCGCCCGCGCCGACGTGTCGCAGTGGTCGCGCCCCGGCGCGACCACGAGCATGGGCGCCGACATCGGGGGCATGATCCTCGGTGGGATCCTGTCGGGCGCGGCCAGCAGCTACCGGGGCCGTCGCCGCGGCGGGGGTGGCTTCTCGTCGGGCAGCTTCGGCGGCTCGTCCAGCCGCGGGCGCCGAGGTGGCGGCGGCCGCTTCTGACGTCCCGCACCATCGATCACGATGTGCGTGATCACCGGAAGTGGTCGGAGAGCGTCAGATGTGGCTCGCCGGCACCACTTCGGCCGATCATGTGGACGTCGATCGTCGGTAGTGGTGGTGGGACGACAGATCAGTCGTCGTGGCACCACTTCCGGCGATCAGGACCCGTCGGACGGGTCGGCGTCGCGGCCCTGATCGCTACGGCCACCGGCCGGGGTCGGCGTCGCTCGTTCAGGTCGTGACCTCCACCCGCACCACCCTGCGGTCGGCGGTGGAGATCTCGTGCACGGGCCCGGTGAGCTCCACATCCGCCGTGAGGACGGGGTCGGCGCAGCTGGGCCCGACGAACAGCTGCACGGCGCCCGGCTCGACGATCCGCACCATGCGGCGGTCGCTGAACGCGAGCCGGTGGGTCGGCACGTCGAGCTCGACGATTGCGCTCTGCCCGGGCTCGAGGTGCACGCGGGCGTAGCCGAGCAGCTGGACGACGGGGCGGGTCACGGACGCGACGGGGTCGCCGGCGTAGAGCTGCACGACGTCGGCCCCGGCGCGGTCGCCGGTGTTCGTCACGCGGCAGCTCGCCACGATCGCACCGTCGGTGGGCACCTGGTGTGCCGCGATGCGCAGGTCGGTGTGGGTGAACGTCGTGTAGGACAGCCCGTGGCCGAAGGGGCGGACGGGGGCGGTGTCGAGGTTGCTCACCGAGCTCGCCCCGCCCAGCGGCGGGTGCAGGTAGCTGTAGGGCTGGGCGCCCACCCAGCGCGGCATGCTCACCGGCAGCGGCCCGACGGGTTGATCCGGCCCGACAGCACGCCCGCCACGGCCGCGGCGCCCTCCTGGCCCGGGAAGAACGCCTGCACGACGGCCGCGCACCGGTCCAGCGCCCAGCCGATGGCGTACGGGCGGCCGGTCAGCAGCACCAGGACGACCGGGGTTCCGGTTGCCAGCAGTTCCTCGACGAGCGCCCGCTGCACGCCGGGCAGGTCGAGCGAGTCGGCGTCGCAGCCCTCGCCGGAGGTGCCGCGGCCGAAGAGCCCCGCCCGGTCGCCGACGACCGCGACGCACAGGTCGGCGGCCTGCGCCGCCGCGACCGCTTCGGCGAAGCCGCTGGTGTCGTCGGTGTCGACACCCGAGCCGCGGGCGTGGGTGATCGCGATGGCGGGCAGCTCCGCGCGCAGCGCGTCCAGCACACTCGCGATCTCCAGGCCGGGCTCGACGCCGTCGTGCAGCGCGAGCACGTGGTTGAGGAAGCTGTAGCAGCCGAAGAGGGCCGCGGTGTCGTGCGCGTTCGGACCGACCACGGCGATATGTGAAGGGGCGACACGGGACGGCGGCGCGAGCGGCAGGGTGCCGTCGTTGGACAGCAGCACCACCGACTCCTCGGCCAGCCGGGCGGCGATGGCGCGGTGTGCGGGCGGGTCCAGGTCGATGGACGCGACGTCGACGTCCGCGTAGTCCTGCGGCTGCCGGTCGAGCAGGCCCAGCCGGGCCTTCTGGCGCAGCACCCGCTCCACGGCCCGGTCCACGACGGCCTCCGGCAGCGCGCCGGACCGGACCTGCTGCGCCAGCGGCTCGAGGAACGCGTTGCCGGTGGGCAGCTCCACATCGATCCCGGCGGCGACGGCCTGCGCGGCGGCGTCCCCGAGGTCGCCCGCCACCTTGTGCAGCGTCTGCAGGAACGCGACGGAGAAGTAATCGGACACCACGGTCCCGGTGAACCCCCACCGATCGCGCAGCAGGCCGGTGAGCAGGCCGGCGTCGGCCGCGACCGGCAGCCCGTCGATCTCGGCGTAGGAGTTCATGACGGAGTCGACGCCTGCGTCGAGCACGGCCATCTCGAACGGCGGCAGCAGTACGTCGGCGACCTCGCGCGGCCCGGCGTGCACGGGCGCGAGGTTGCGCCCGGCGCGGGAGGCGGAGTAGCCGACGAAGTGCTTGAGCGTGGCGACGACACCGGTCGACTGCACGCCCCGCACGTACGCGGCGGCGACCGTGCCGACCACGTACGGGTCCTCCGAGATGCACTCCTCGACGCGGCCCCAGCGGGCGTCGCGCACGACGTCGAGCACCGGCGCGAGGCCCTGGTGCACGCCGAGGCTGCGCATCGACTCGCCGATCGCGGCGCCCATCTCCTCGACGAGCGCGGGGTCGAAGCTCGCACCCCACGACGGCGGCGCCGGGAACGTCGTCGCCTTCCAGGCGGCGAGGCCGGTGAGGCACTCCTCGTGGACGAGCGCGGGGATCCCGAGCCGGGTGTGCTCGACCAGCCAACGCTGCCGGGCGGCCAGCGCCAGCGCTCCGGCCGCCGGGTCGACGGGGGCCGTGCCGAACGGGCGGGTGAGCTGACCGAGGCCGTGAGCGGCGAAAGTTTCGAACCCGACCTCGTCGGCCTGCATCGCGTCCTGCATCGGGGCGACGTCGCCGCCCCCGCCTGTCCCGCCGCGCCCCTCCCACAGCCCCACGAGCTGGGCGAGCTTCTCCTCCAGGGTCATCCCGGCGACGAGCTCGGAGACTCGGGACGAGACGCTGGAGGAGACACGCGACGACAGGTCTGTGCTCATGGACTCATCTCTCGAAAGTTTCTGACACTTGCGATCAGCCGCGCTGACGGTAGGTTCGGCCTCGCTGCCCGTCAAGACCACACGACGGGGAGCAGCAGTGCCGAAAGTTTCGTCGGGAGGACCGTGATGCACAGCCGTCGCGTGACGATCGCCGAGATCGCCGCATCCGCAGGCGTGTCGGTGCCGACCGTGTCGAAGGTCCTCAACGGCCGGGCCGACGTGTCGGAGACCACGCGCAGGCGCGTGCAGCAGATCATGGTCGATCGCGGCTACCAGCGGCGCACGCCCGGCGGCGAGCGCCCGGTCGGACTGATCGACATGGTGGTGCCGGGCCTGGACTCCCCGTGGGTCGTCGAGGTGCTGCGCGGCGCGGAGGCCGAGGCCCGCAAGGTCGGCAGCCAGATCGTCGTCACCTCGGCAGAGCACGCCCCCGCGGGCGACCGGCGCTGGCTCGACCGGCTGGCCAACCGGCGCTCCGACGGGATCGTGCTGGTGGTGAGCGAGGCGGCCCCGGGGACGGTCGAGCAGCTCAGGGCGCTGCGCACGCCGGTGGTGCTGCTCGACCCGGTGGGCGGCAGCGACCCGTCGTTCGCCACGGTCGGCGCCACGAACTGGTCAGGCGGGCTGTCCGCCGTCGAGCACCTGGCCGGGCTCGGCCACCGCCGCATCGCCGTGCTGTCCGGGCGCCCGGAGCTGATGTGCAGCCAGCAGCGGGTTGAGGGCTACCGCGCCGCCCTGGGCCGGGCCGGCATCCCGGTGGACGAGAGGCTGGTGCAGTTCAGCGACTTCCGCACCAGCAGCGGCCAGGCAGGCGCCCGCGCGGTGCTCGACCTGCCCGACCCGCCCACGGCGATCTTCGCGGGGTCGGACATGCAGGCGTTCGGGGTCTACCAGGAGGCCGCGGCGCGCGGGCTGCGCATCCCGGACGACCTCAGCGTCGTGGGTTTCGACGACATCGCGTTCAGCGAGCTGACGACCCCGCCGCTCACCACGGTGCGCCAGCCGATGGCCCGGATGGCCACGGAGGCGGTGCGGCTCCTGCTCGACTCGGACGACCGGCCGTCGGGTCCGCCGCCGCGCGTGGAACTCGCCACACATCTCGTCGTGCGGGGAAGCACGGGGCCCGCCCCGCGTGAAGCGTATAGTTGCCTATTGGCAAGCAACTATACGGAGACCTCATGACGCTGATCGGCGAGCGCGCGCTCGCCCCGCTCGACGCGTTGCGCCGCCAGACCTTCGCTTCCCTCTCGTCCCCGAACTACCGCCGCTTCATCGGTGGCCAGGCCGTCTCGATGGCGGGCACCTGGATGCAGACCATCGCCCAGTCCTGGCTCGTGCTGCAGCTCACCGGGTCGGCGACCGCCGTGGGCCTCGTCGTCGCCCTTCAGACGCTCCCGATCCTGCTCTTCGGCCCCTACGCGGGTGTGGTCGTCGACCGGCTCGAGAAGCGCAGGCTGATGATCGGCCTGCTGGTCCTGATGGCCGCTCAGGCACTCGTGCTAGGCGTACTCACCGCCACCGGCACCGTGCAGCTGTGGCACGTGTACGTGCTCGCCCTCCTCCTCGGCACGGTCAGCAGTCTCGAGAACCCGGCCCGCCAGACGTTCGTGCTCGAACTGGTCGGGCCCGACAACCTGCGCAACGCCGTCAGCCTCAACTCGGTGCTGGCGAACGTCGCCCGGGCCGTCGGGCCGGCACTCGCGGGCATCGTGATCGCCACCGGCGGCATGGCCGTCTGCTTCCTGATCAACGCGGTGAGTTTCGCGGCGGTCATCGCCTCGCTGCTGCGCCTCGACCTCACCGCGCTCGTCCCCTGGACACCCGCTCCGCGCGCGCCCGGCCAGCTGCGGGAGGGATTCGAGTACGTCCGCCGCACCCCCGCGCTGGCCGTGCCACTGCTCACGATGGCGCTGGTCGGCTGCCTCGCCTTCGAGTTCCAGGTCGTACTCCCGATCTTCGCGAGCGAGACCTTCTCCGGCGACGCCAGCACGTACGGCTTCCTGACGGCCGCGATGGGTGTGGGGGCCGTGGTCGGCGGCCTGGGCATGGCGGCCTGGGGCCGCACCGGGCTCCCGGCGCTCGCCGCCGCGGCTGCCGCGTTCGGCCTGGCGATGCTCGCCACCGCGCTCGCCCCCACCCTGGGCTTCGCGCTGGCGGGGATGGCACTCGTGGGCGCCGCGAGCGTCGCCTTCCAGTCGACGGGCAACAGCACCCTGCAGCTCACCTCGGTCCCGCACATGCGGGGCCGGGTCATGGCGCTGTGGGCCGTGGCGTTCCTCGGCTCCACACCCATCGGCGGCCCGATCGCCGGGTTCGTCAGCCAGCACCTCGGCGGTCGCGCCGGCCTCGCGCTCGGGGCGCTGGCCTGCCTAGTGGCCGCGGCGCTGACCACGGTCGTCGCGCGACGGGAGCAGCACGCGCGCCCGGCCGCGGTGCAGACGGCCGAGTGACGTGTCGCCAGAACGGACCCGGCGCCACCTCGGTATGGGCAGCGAACGCCCGACAGCCGATAATCGCCGCATGACCGCGCTGCGGGTTGTCGTCGCCGACGACGACGTCCTGCTCCGGGAAGGGCTTGCCAGCCTGCTCGATCGCAGCGGGTTCGACGTCGTGGGACAGGCCGGGGACGCCACGCGACTCCTGGAGCTGGTGCACGACTCCGATCCGGAGCTGGTGATCGTCGACATCCGGATGCCCCCCGCCCACACCACCGAGGGGCTCGACGCGGCCAAGAAGATCCGGCGCGACTGGCCCGGCACCGGGATCCTGGTCCTGTCGGCCCACGCCGAGGTCGATCACGCGATGGAGCTGCTGGCCAGCGGGCGGGGCATCGGCTACCTGCTGAAGAGCCGGGTGAGCGACGTGGCCGAGTTCATCGAGACCCTCGAACGGGTCGCGAGGGGCGGCTCGGTCGTCGACCCGGCGCTCGTCCAGGAGCTGGTCACGGCCCGCAAGCGCAACGACCCGCTCGCTGTGGTCAGCGAGCGCGAGCGCGACGTGCTGTCCCTGATGGCGGAGGGCCGCTCCAACGCCGGGATCGCCCGCCGCCTGTGGATCACCGAGGGCACGGTGGAGAAGCACGTGCGCAGCATCCTGACGAAGCTGGGCCTCCCCGACACCGACGACGACCACCGCCGCGTGCTCGCGGTGCTCACGTTCCTCGAGAAGCGCTGACCGCCCTCAGCAGCCGTTCCCGGGAGCCACCAGATCGCGGACGGCACGTGCGGACAGGAGGTTCTTCGGGAGGAAGCCCGCCGCGGGGCTCGCCGCGATCAGGTCGGCGAAGTCGTCCTGGTCGCGGGTGGAGATCAGGACGACCCGGGCCCGCAGGTCCGGGAAGTGGTGCACCAGCCTGCGGGTGACCTCGAAACCGCTCTCGGTGCCGAGGCTGATGTCGACGAGCACGACGTCCGGGTGCAGCTCTTCGGCCAGCTGGAGGGCTTCCTCCTGCGAGCTGGCCGTGCCCACGACGTCCATGCCGTCACGGGTGAGGCGGTCACGGGCGACCGCGAGGAAACCCTCGTTGTCGTCCACGATCATGCACCGCCCCACGCGATCAGGATCGCAGCGGCGCCGACCGTGCACATTGAAGGTAGCCGGAAGGTGGGCTCACCGTCGGCGCGGGCTTCCGGCCAGCCGGTACCGAAGATGGCTGCGAGCTGTGACGACGCGACCTCGCCCCACCGTCATCCTGGGGTTCGTGGACACCGCCGCCGTGATACGCAGTGCGATGACCGACTACTTCCTCGCCAACGGCACGAACAAGGCCCCGGCCGCTGAGGCCCCGGCCCACATCGCGTCCTGGCTCGACGCCAGGGGCTACCGCATCGTCCGCCTCCCCGCCACGGGGCCGGTCGATCCGGGCGACCCGGATCTCGTCGCCCGGATCGCCGCCCTGCTCGACCCGGGGGCGTGATGGCAGCCCGCACGGAGGTCCCCCACCGATGATCGCGATCATGCTGGTGTACGTCGTCGTCGGCGCGATCCTGCTGGTCCTGCTCGCCGGGTTCGAGGGGCCCACCGTCACCCAGGCCTTGCGCGGAGACCTGCGCGCGTTGCGGACGCGGGGATCGCTCGCCGTGGCCACCGGCGGACCCGTCTGGGTGGCGGGTGCCGTCGTCGCCTGGCCACTGGTCGCGGCTTGCGAGGCGATCGCCTGGCACGAACGGGCCTGACCCCGTCCCTCACCCCTCGAGCTCGGCGGGGCCTTCCTGCGGCTGCATACCCAGCTGGTCGGCCACCGCCCCCAGCACGTCCTGCACCGCGACGGTGTCGGCCAGCGGCATCACCGTGCTCTCCGTCCTGCCCGCGAGCACGCCGTCGGTGACCTCCTGCAGCTCGTGCGCGTACCCGCCGCCGGTGTGCGGGCGGGTGATCTCCTCGGGTTCGTGACCCGTGCGGTGCAGCACGATCGTGTCGGGGTGGTGGAACCGCGGCAGGACGTCGATCCAGCCACCGGTGCCGTACACCCGCATCTGCCCCGGCGTGGCGCACCGCAGCGACGTGAACAGCGATGCGGTCCGCCCGTCGGCCCACCCGAGCAGCACCGCCTCCTCGACGTCCACACCGGACGGTGCGAGGACGCCGTGCGCGGCCACGGTGTCCGGGGTGCCGAGCACCATCTGGGCGAACGACACCGGGTAGACCGTCAGGTCGAACAACGCACCGCCGCCGACGGCCGGGTTGTAGAACCGGTCCTGCGGGTCGGTGGGCGCGTTCACCCCGAGCTCGCCCTGCACCCCGCGGACCTCGCCGATGGCACCGTCGGCGAGCAGCTCGCGCATGCGGACGACGGCAGGCTGGAAGCGGGTCCACATCGCCTCCATCACGAACACCCCCGCGGAACGGGCCGCTGCGACGATCTCCTCCGTGGCGGCTGGGGTCACCGTGAACGCCTTCTCGACCAGCAGCGCCTTGCCCGCCTTGATCGCGGCGAGCGCCACAGCGCGGTGCTGGGGGTGCGGGGTGGCGATGTAGACCGCGTCGACCTCGGGGTCGTCCAGGATCTCGCGGTACGAGCCGTACGCCCGGCCGATCCCGTTCGCGTCGGCGAACGCCCGCGCCCGGTCGGCCGACCGTGACGACACCGCCACGGCCTCGGCATCGGGCACGTGCGCGAAGTCGCGCACGACCTTCGCCGCGATACGGCCCGGACCCACCACTCCCCAACGGACGATCGTCATGTCGACCATCCTCGCCCACCGCCCTCCACACCTGTGGACAACCCCGTGGAAGGATGCGAACGGCTGTTCGATGTGACGGGACCGGATCGGAGGCACCGACATGGCAGGCAAGTTCACCGAGCTCGCGATCGACTGCGCCGACCCCGCTGCGCTGGCGCGGTTCTGGTGCGCGGTCCTCGACTACGAGGTGCAGGACGAGGACGACGAGATCGTCACGATCGGTTCCCCGGCGGTGCCCGGGGGCCGCACCCGGCCCGGACCGGTACCACCGGCGTTGACGTTCGCGCGCGTGCCCGAGGGCAAGACCGTGAAGAACCGGCTGCACATCGACATCAACCCGACCGACAGGCCCCAGGACGACGAGGTCCGCCGCCTGCTCGACCTGGGCGCCCGCCACGCCGACGTCGGCCAGGGCGACGTGAGCTGGGTGGTGCTCACCGACCCGGAGGGCAACGAGTTCTGCGTGCTCGCCGAGCGCATTCCCTGATCAGCGGGTCTCCGCCTCGATCGCACGTGCGAGCGACTTCTCGAACTCGGCCGACATGTCGGTGCCCTCCATCGCCGCCCACACCGCGTCCACGACGATCGAGGCCGGCTCGCGGGGCAGCGCGACGAGCCCGACCGGCGGGTGCGGGTTGGGCTCTGCGAGCGGGCGCACGCAGCTCCCCTCCGGCACGCCGAACGCGTGCACCCAGGCGTGGGACACGATGCTCGACAGTCCCCGCTTGGCGATGTGCGCGTACAGCGCGCCGACGTTGTCGGTCTCCATCACCGGTGCCAGCCGGGCACCCGCCGTCGCCATCCTCGCGTCGAGGATCCGCCGGTTGCGCATGTCCGGGGTGAGGGCGCACAGCGGCAGCTCCGCCGCGGCCGCCCACCCGACCACCCGCTCGTTCGCGAGCGGGCTGTCGAGCGGCAACAGCAGCAGGAACCGCTCCGAGTACAGCCGAGCCACCCGCAGGGACGCCGCCGACTCGTCGTCGAGGTAGGTGATGCCCACGTCGAGCTCGAAGTCGGCCAGCCGGCGTGCGATCTCCCGGGAGGAGAGCGCCTCGATCCGCACCCGGGCGCGCGGGTGCGCCGCCTCGAACCGCCCCGTGATCAGCGGGGTGGCCGGGACCGCCGTGGGGATGGCGCCGATCCGCAGCGTGGCGCTCAGGCCGCTCCGCATCCGGTCCACGTCGGTGCGCAACCCGTCCCGCTCGGCCAGGATGCGGTGCGCCCACCCGACGACGCGCTGCCCCTCGGGGGTGAACCCGCCGAACCGCTGCCCGCGCAGCACGATCGGGACGTCCAGCTCGTGCTCCAGCCGCCGGATGCGCCGACAGGGCGGGCTGGCTGACGTGGCACGCCCGGGCGGCCCGGCCGAAGTGGCGCTCCTTGGCCAACGCGACGAGGTATTCGAGCTGGCGGATCAGCACGTCCCCCGTCACGAGATCAGCGTAGAGCCGCGTCCAGCGCGGGGACGACCTGCTCCTCCTCGTAGGCGAGGTGCTGTTCGAGCTCGTCGACGAGCCGGTCGACCTCACGCCGCAGCAGCGCCGGGTCGGCGGGCCCGTCGACGGCGACCTGCAGCTGCGCGACGAGCGCGGCGACCCGCTCGTGCTCGACGCGCAGCCGTTCGAGGGTGGTCGCCAGGTCCGGCCGCTGCTCGGCGAGCATCGGGAAGAGCATGCCGTCCTCGCCCGCGTGGTGGTTGCGCAGGCCCGCGCAGAGGGTCAGGCAGTTCATCCGCAGCTGCACGCCGACGCTCGCACCGGTCGCGGCCACCTCGTTCCGGATCAGGGCGAGCTCACGGCGGAACGCGTCGTGGACCCGCGTGAGCATCGCACCGCCCGAGCCGGCCCCCTCGGCGTACCGGGGCGGCCCGGGAAGCGGCCGCAACGCGACCACGGGCAATGTCCGTCCGGAGCGCCGCTCGTACTCGGCCCAGCCGGGATCGGACTCCACCGCGCGGGCGAAGGCCCCGCCGCGCTCCTCGCCGTGCAGGACGTCGGCCAGCGCGTCGACGACGAACACGCCGTCCTCGACGGTGACCTGCGGGTTCGCCACGACGTTGTGGAACCAGGCCGGGTGGCGCGGCGACCCGCCTGCCGAACCGATCACCAGGAACCGGTGGCCGCCGTCGGGCAGGTACCCGAGCGGCACGGTGTGCGGCGCGCCGGACCGCGCGCCGGTGGTGGTCAGCAGCAGCAGGCGGGCACCTTCGAATGGCCCTCCGACCCGGCCGCGTTGGCGCGGAACTCGTCGACGACCTGTTGCTGGAAATCAAATGACATACGGATCTGTGAAGCCTTTCGCAGTTCTTGGGCACAAGTGGTCGCCACGCGGGCGAGTGCTCACGTGGTGCCGGATGCAGGCGCGTGACCTGGCGTGATGACAACATTCGCTGATACCGCGAGAAAAGAGGAAGGCGGGCCTCTGGCCCGGCCGGGCGTCACGCCCTGGCCGGGTGCCTCATCTGCTCGTGCCCATTGGGCGACCCGGCAGTCATATCAGCGACTGTACTGTTGGCATCTCGAAGAATCAAATGCGGCCGCGCGAGATCCGCGCGAGGAGCGCGGACGCGCCGGAGCCGGTCAGCTCGCCACGTTCGACGGGCCGCCCGGTGATCGCCAGGAGCAGCGCCTCGGCCGACCCGAACACGTCGGGCCCGTCGCCGTGGGTCCAGTCCAGGTCCGACGCCACGAGCCGCAGTCCCTGCACGGTCCGGCGAGGGCTGCGGGCGAACACCAGCGCGAGGGGCCCGCCGACGCTCGTCATGAGCTCGGCGGTGATGCGGAACGCCTCCGGCGGCATCGGCCGGGGCCGCCGCAACGGCCTGCGGATGTCGAGGTCGTGCGTGACGAGGTCGGCGAGCACGTGCGTGCCGGTGACGAACAGCGGCGCACGCCGGTCGTCGACGATCTCGCGCAGGCGCTGGATCAACGCGGCAGGCTCCTGCTGCCCCCACCGCCGCGCGCTCGCGGCCACCACGTGGTTGATCCGGAACCCGCCGCGGGCCAGCGCGAGGAGCGTGGCCGCGGGCGGTTCGAGCGGGCCGTGCACGATGTGGGCCACGACGTCCCGGACCCGCCACGCCGGGCACAGCGAGGGGACCTCCCACTCGCTGGGCGAGAGGGTGTCGAGGAAATCGGCCAGCGTCCGCCGTTCCGCTGAGACCAGGGGTCCCACGTCGACCACGCCGGGAGTGTGACAGCCCGCGCGACGCCGGACCAGCGTTCGTCACGCCTCCGCGACGGCGCCGACCGGGGCATCCGCGCGACGCGTGCGCGGGCGATGTCGGGCACCAGCGTGAGGAACCCGAGCAGTGCGAGCCCCGCCCCGATCCACAACGCGCCCGCAGCCCGAACCCGTCGATCGCGAGCCCGCCCACGGCGGAGCTGACGATGATCCCCCCGGTGATGAACGAGCCGTGGATCGTGTTGACCAGCGGCCCGATGTTCCCGGCGCGCTGCACCCGGACCGCCATGGCCGGGTTCATCGTGACGCCGACCAGCCCGATCCCGAGCATGCACACCAACGCGGCCGCACCGAGGTGGGCGAACAGGGCGAACCCGATGAGGAACACCAGGTTCAGCACGAGCCCGCAGACCAGCACGGCGAGGGCGTGCCGGTCGGCGAACCGCCCGACGATCGTGTTGCCCACGAGGGTGGCGGCACCGTAGGCCACGAGCAGCAGCGGCACGGAGCCCGCGGCGAACCCACCGAGCTCGGTGAGGATCGGGCTGAGGAAGGTGAACGCGGAGAACGTCGCGCCGATCACGAGCAGGCTCGTGGACAGCACCAGCCACAGCCGGGGACGCCGGAACACCCTCAGCTCCCGGCGCAGCGGGCCGGTCGCGATGCGTTCGAGCGCGGGCACCCCCCTCGTCGTGGCCAGGGCCGCCACCACCGTGAGCACCGAGATCGCCCAGAACGCCGCACGCCACCCGTGGGCGGCGCCGACGAACGTGGCGAGCGGAAGCCCCAGCAGCGTGCCGAGCATGAGGCCGTTGATCACCACCGATATCGCCCGCCCTCGTGCCTCCGGGCGCACCAGCGCGACGCAGACGGACACGGCGACCCCGAAGAACGCCTGCGCCGCGGTGCCCGTGACGAGGCGCGCGAGCAGCATCACCGAGTAGTTCGGCGCCGTGGCGGCCAGGACGTTGCCGGCGAGGAAGATCGCGAACAGCACCATCAGCGCGGCCCTCGGGGGCAGGCGCATCACGAGGACCGTCAGCACCGGCCCGCCGACGGCCATCGCCGCGGCGAACACGGTGATCAGATAGCCGACCTGGGGGATCGTGACGTCGAGCCCGGCCGCGATCTGCGGCATGAGCCCTGCCACCACGAACTCGCTCGTGACCATCGCGAAGATGCCGAGGGCCAGCACGTACACGGCGCGGGGCATGCGTTCCTCCACAGTTTTGTACTGATCTATCCATAATGGGAGCGTGCGGGTGCCACCACCGGCAGGCGGCTCGGGTCAGCCGGTCAGCACGTCCAGGGCGGTGTCGGCGATGGACTGCAGCGCCGCCCGGTCGGCACCGCTCTGCCCCGCCACCCGGATCCCGGCGATCACCGCGTTCAGGTAGCGCGCCAACGCGTCCGCGTCCCGCCGCGACGTGATCTCGCCCGCCCGCAGGCCGGCGTCGATGACGATGCGCAGCCCGGCGGCGCGCCGCTCACCGTCCCGGTCGAGGATCTCGGCGGCCTCGGGGTCGCGCCCGGCGAGCTCGACCGTGCTGTTGACGGACAGGCACCCGATGCTGCGCCCGTCGCGACGCGTGGCCATCTCACCGTCGATCACGGCCGCGAACAGCGCCCGCAACCGCTCGACGGGCGCGCGCGCTCGTCCTCGAGGATGCCCAGCTGGTTCGCGGTCATCATGTCCACGTACCGCAGCAGAGCCCGCCGGAAGAGCTCGTGCTTGCTGGTGAACGTGTTGTAGATGCTGCTGCGGCCCATACCGGTGGCGATGCAGAGGTCCTCGGTGGAGGTGGCCTCGTAGCCGTTGGCCCAGAACGTGCGCATGGCGGCGTCGAGGGCGCGGTCCTCGTCGAACGTGCGGGGGCGGGGCACCGCAGGACCGTAACACGTTATGAACAGATCAGTCCAAAATGACGGGCCCGTTATGGTGGGCGCACACATCACGGGAGTTTGGGGTGAGGGTGGCCACGAACTCTTCTCCCCCGCCCGACACCGGGGCGGGCGCGTTGCTGCAGGCGTGGCGGGCTCGAGCGCTCCTGACCCAGGAGCAGCTCGCCGAGCGGGCCGGGTTGAGCGTGCGCACGGTGCGCCGCCTGGAGTCGGACGGCGGCGTTCGACCCCAGGGCGTCACCCTCCGCAGGCTCGTCGAGGCGTTGAAGCTGGGGCCGGCCCAGCTGGAGGAGCTCGCCGCGGCGGCGCGTGCGCAGCCGGCCGGGGACGAGCCTGCCGAGCAGGCCGAGACGGCGGTGCTGCGGCAGTTGCCGGCCGCACCGCCGCTGTTCACCGGCCGCTCGCTGGAGCTGACCGAGCTGGAACGAGCTCGTGACATGAACACCGTGGTGATCGCGACGATCGACGGGATGGCCGGGATCGGGAAGACCGCACTGGCGCTGCACGCCGCGCACCGGTTGTCGGGCGACTACTCCGACGGGCAGCTCTTCCTCGACCTGCACGGCTACACGCGGGGCGTCGACCCCGTGCAACCGGCCGAGGCCCTCGATCGGCTGTTGCGGGCGCTGGGAGTGCCCGGGGAGCAGATCCCGGCCCACACCGAGGATCGGGCGGCGTTGTTCCGCAGCCGGTTGGCCGACCGGAAGCTGTTGATCGTGCTGGACAACGCGGTCAACGAGGCACAGGTGCGTCCGCTGCTGCCCGGTACCCCCGGATCGCTGGCCATCGTGACCAGCCGACGCCGCCTGATCGGACTGGATCACACGGTGATGGTCTCGTTGGACGTGCTCCCGCGACAGGACGCGGTCGCGCTGTTCGCACAGTCCGCCGCGGTCGACGCCGACGACGCAGCGGTCGACGACGTCGTCGAGCTGTGCGGGCGGCTGCCGCTGGCGCTGCGGATCGCGGCCGCCCGGCTGCGGTCGCGCCCGACGTGGGAGGCGGGGCACCTGCTGGAGCGGCTGCGTGATCGGCAGGAACGGCTCGGCGAGCTGGAGTTGGGGGAGCGCAGCGTCACCGCGGCCCTGGACATGTCGTACCTGCAGCTCGACCCCGAGCTGCAGCGCGCGTACCGGTTGTGCGGCCCGCTGCCGGAGTCCAGCTTCGACGTCTACGTGGCCGCGGCGCTGGTCGACGTCACGGTGGGCCGAGCCGCGCGGCTGCTCGACGACCTGCTCGACGTGAACCTGCTGCAGGAGCTGCTTCCGGGTCGGTTCGCGTTCCACGACCTGGTCCGCTCCCACGCCTCGGCGGCGGCCCAACGCGAGCAACCGGATCGCGTGGCCGCGTTCGGCCGGATGTTCGACTACTACAGCCACACCGCATCGGTGGCGATGGATGTGCTGTTCCCCTACGAGCGGGAACGGCGCCCACCGACACCACCGGCCGCCACCCCCACACCCGACCTCCCCGGGCCGGCCGAAGCCGAAGCGTGGCTCGACCGCGAGCTACCCAACCTGCTCACCGCGGCCCGCTACGCCGCCCTGTTCTGCCCACGCGCCCACACCGTGCACCTGTCGACCACCCTGGACCGGTACCTGCGCACGCGGGACGCTACGCGGAGGCCGAGGTGCTGCACGAACAGGCTCTGACCGTCGCCCGCCGCGACAGCGATGCCGCAGGCGAGGCAGACGTGCTCACCAGCCTGGGCCACGTCAACCGCAGGCAGGGCCGGACCGCGCTGGCCGCCGAACGCTACGAGGGCGCGGTGGCGCTCGCACGCTCCATCGGCAACCGCCGGGCCGAGGTGGACGCGCTGCTCGGCCTCGGCTTCCTCGTGAGCATGCAGGGCAGCCACGAGGCGGCCATCGCGCACGTCAGCCGGGCGCTCGAGATCAGCCGCCGCATCGCACACCGCAGCGGAGAGCTGGATGCCCTGTACCGCCTCGGCTGGCTGCACCTGGCACAACGCCGACGTGCACCCCACGTGCCCGGAGCCGACGCCCGGTACGAGCGGGCAGCCGGGTACTTCGCACAGGCCCACGCGCTCGCCCGGGACATCGGCAATTCCATCAGCGAACTCCACGGCCTGCTCGGCCAGGGCTGGGTCCACCGGGTGCTGGGCCGCCACGGGCGCGCGGAGAGCGCCTACTCCGAAGGCCTCCGCCTCGCCGAGCGGCTGAACAACGACAACGGCGTGTTCGAAGCCCTGGACGGAATGGGGCGCCTCGACACCGCCGCGGGGCGCGCCGAGCAGGCGCTGGCCCGCCACGGCGAGGCTCTCGAGCTCGCCACCACCCTCGGACAACCCATCGACCAGGCCCGGTCCCACGACGGCCTCGCCCGCGCCCACCACGCCCTGGGCCGGCGCGACGACGCCCGCCGGCAGTGGCGGGCCGCGCTGGACATCCTCTCCGGCCTCGGCGGGGCCATCACCGTGGACGAGGAGTTCAGCACCGCCGAGGTCCGCGCCCGCCTCGCCGAGTACGACGACGAGCCCTGCGGCGCTCAGAGCACGACCTGACCCGGACGCACCTGCGGGGCGGGCCTGCGGACGAGTTCGGGCCCACCGAGCAGCACCGGGACGGCACATGCTCCGTTGCGTACTCACAGGCCCACGGGTTTGCGAGGTCCACGCTCAGCGCGCGGATCGGCTCAGGGCCACTCGAAGTAGGCCTCGCGAGCAAGATCGGGTCTTCCCAGCTCCCGCCGTGTGACCAGTCGGGCCTTGCACTGCAGAACCCGGTCCGCGGCGTCGCGGAACCAAGCAGTGATGGACACCCAACGCTTCTGCACGGTTCCGTCCTCGGTGACCAACCACAGTGGCGGGTCGGGGAGCTCCAAATCCGTACCGTCCACCATGAGGTAGGCAGAGTCGCCGGCGTCGACGACAACGAGGAGGTTCTGCGGGTCGCGCATTGCATACTCATTCGCCTCGTCGAGGCATTCCAGCGCGTCCTGCTTCACCTGGGCGTCAACGGCGTGCACGCCGAAGACAAGTCCCGCGAACCACAGGGCGGGATCGCGACCGAGCAGCCGCAGCACCTCGCGCAGGGAGGCCGGCACCGTGGAGACCCCCTGCTCCACGGCCATGCGGTCGATCTCCTCGTGGGATGCGCCGTGCACGGTCTCGGCGCGAAAGCCCTCGGCCACCACGGAGGCGAAGATCTCCCGTACTCGGCTCACCACGCCCCCCGGTTCGCTTGCCCTTCATCATCCCACAACGTCTCGCCGTCCGGATTCCGCACCGTGACGTCGACCTTCGTGCGGAAGGCCCTCAAGAATTCGGTCATCGCATTCTGACACGAGTCGCAGATCTGCCTGAGTGGGTGCGCTTCCTGCCGACCCTTCGGGTAGTCGAGCATCATGAAAACCTGCACATCGATGTCGTCGAGGTCGACACCGAGTTGCTCCGCAGCGTCGTCGATGACAATCTTTGCGTCCTCGGGGTAGCCATCTGCCTCGGGCGCCCGCTTGATCGCAATCTCGATCGCGCTTTCGACCTCCTTCCGACTCTTTCCGGAGCCAGTCTCCAGGATATCCCGGGCCAGCTCCTCCAATACCTTGACCTCCGAGTCGAAGGTGTGGGGTCTGCCGCCGATCTCACTGGTCTTGAAGATGCGGTGCCCTTCGGGTGGTAGTACCGGTAGGTGCTCGCCGGCAGTGCCCTTCAGGAATCGTTCTTGACCGCTGGTCACGGCGATCTTCTGCTCGATCAGCCGGCCGTTCACCGTGCCGAACACCCGGCCGGTCGAGACGGACCGTCTTGGCCACCCGTTCCGGGTTGTCTTGTTCGCGCGCTCGGTGACCGGCGCCGACCGAATCAGGCGGATCTCCGCCGCGAGCTCGTCGAATATCGAGCCGGCAGGCCAGGGTGGTCCGGAGCGCCGGTCGCCCGTGGGGCTGCCCGAGTCGTCGTGGCGATCGGGAGGCGGGGGCAGCGCGGGCGATCCGGCTCGCTCGGCCTCGGGCTCGTCCACCTCTCGCGAGCCGGCACCCCACGATGACGTCTCCGGCAGCTCCCGCGCGAGGCGCGAGTCACGAGCGTCGACCCCGACGGGAGGTGGGCGTTCGTTCCGATCGCTCGGGTGATCGCGACCGGGGCCGAACCGTTCACCGATCCCGGGTGGCGCCTGGTGCGGCGGCAGCAGGTCGTCCGCACCATCCGAGCGATCACGAGCACCGGGGTCGGCCGGCTGTGGCGCTTCCTGCATGTCCCGACCGGGGCTCGCACGTCGTTCGATCGCACCGACCGGGTTCACACCGGTTACGTCGACGTCGCGCCCACTACCGGGGGACCCGCGCCTCAGCACGAGCCTGGTGTTGGCCAGTTCGGCGTGCGCCTCCTCCTCGGTCAGCCGGCCGCGCTGGTCGTAGAACTCCATCCGACCAGCGGCCTTGCGCCCGTACACCATGTGCGAGGTCGAGTCGTTGACCGTCCACACCCACACCACGAACTCGGCGCCGTCCGGGGCAGCGGCGAACTCCCAACCGAGCTGCTCGTACGACGCCGGCACGAACCGGCCGCCGAACACACCTTGCACCGCGTCCCGCGCCACGGTCGGATCCGTCAGGGTTCCCCTCGGCAGTGCCGCCAGGTCGACCTGGGCGGGACTCGGCATCGCGCCGTAGGCGCACATCGCCTCGAAACAACCGCCCACGGCCTCGGCCGGTTCTACCGCCGGTGGGACCTCTGGCCTTGTCGTCTCTGTGCTCGGCCGGCGAACGGTGCTCGGCCGGCGAACGCTGTTGCGGAACTCCGACCGGTAGCTCCCGTCCGCCTCCTCGAGCCAGATGCTGACGTGGCTGAGATCCACGCCCTGCTCGTCCAGCACCCGCTGCAGTTGCTCGAGGTTCCCGTACCTGGACTTTCCTCGCGGGCCTTCGGAAAAGCCACCGCTGTGCGTATTCATGTGGGCCACCAGGCCCGGCCGGCCCCGGACGATGCCCAGGTGTCCCGCGGCGGCTACGCGCCCGTTGTCACCGAGCACACCTCGATGACCGACTTCGGGTTCGACGACGTAGAAGTTGCCGTGCTCGTCCAGGACATAGGACCAGATCGAACTCGGCTCTTCGAGAGGTTGACGAGTGTTGGCTCGATAGAACAGGCCGTCCTGCGCATACAGACGTTCCGACTCCGGCGGGATCCGGGTCGAGCGAGCCTTTTCCGGATCCAGGCGCGGTACCAGGGTCAACGGCTGATCGCGGCGCAAAGGCCCGCGCGGGTGATCGCCACGAGAGCCGAACCGTTCACCGACGATCGGGAACAGTCCGGGACCAGCACCGTCCAGGCGTTCGCCGTCGATGGGCAGGATGCCCACGATGTTCTTGACCTCGGAGCTGTCCGGCGCCAGATCCCCGCTCTTGTCCTGGAAGCGGACCCGTCCCCCTTCGACGACGGCGACGAACATGTGGTCACGGCTTCCGTCCCCGCGATGGGACCAGACGAGGTAGAACCCATCTCCTTCAGACCGGAGGTGATCCACCGAAGCCTCGCGCGGCTGCACCCCGTACCGGTTCCCGACCTCCTCGAGCACATCGGCGGCGTTCCGCCCCGGCGAGAACATGCCGGGTGTCGGCGCCTCGGGAATCGACTCGCCCACCCGCAGCAGATGATCGTCCGCGACACGCACGCACCACTGCACGCAGTCGTTGACGTTCGGCACGTGTTCGGGGCCGATCCGGATATCCGAAACCGCGTCTTGCACCTGCCGTTCGAGCGCGAGATCCCGACGCTCGGGAAGGTTCAGCACATTGCGCATCCACTGCGTGGGACCACCCGCCGGAAGTAGCTCCACGACCGAACCGACCGGATGGGTCGGGAAGGCAACCGCATCGGCGTAGCGGTCGAGATCGAATGCACGCCCGGACTTGATCTCCACGACGTGGTCCAGATTCTTGATCCGCGCGTGTTCCCCTCGGCGGTAGGTCTGGTAGCTGTCCGGGTCGGCGAGATCGATCTCCTTCCCGTGCACCCGGATCCTGTTCACACCACTCGCTTTGAGCATGTCGACATGCACCAACGCGGTCCGGGCGACGGTCGCGGCCCGGGCGGCGGCGCGGGCAGCCGAGGTCGCAGCCATCGCCGGGATGCGCAGGCCCGTGGACGCGACCCCGCCGATGACCGAGAAGGGAGTGATGTCCTCCATGAAGGTGAGGACCGGGTGGTCCCGGTAGCCCATCAGGCCGGTGCTCGGATCCCCGTTGACCACCTTGTCGAAGTCACCCCGGATGACCGCCGGTCCCCAGCGGCGCACCATGTTGGCCGTCGGCGCGACGAACATGTTCCCGAGGAAGGGATCGCGGCGGGTGAAGGACTCGTCCCAGGTGTCACCGGGTCGCGGCGCGATCCGCGCTTCGGTCGTCGCGTCGAAGTGCGGGCCGGTGGGGTCGATTGTCGCTCGCATCGCGCCGACGTAGTACTGGCCGGACTGGACCGCCCATTCGGCCGTCCGGATCACGCCGACGGGCGCGTACCCGACGATCGCGCCGACGTCGCGGATGGCATTGCCGACGACGGTGTCCTCCGACCCGAAGCCGAGAATCACGCCGATTCCCGTCGCCGCTTTGTCGGTGAATTCCACAGCGTTCTCGCCGACCTCTAGGTAGAACTCCACGCCGACGTCCGGATCGAGGTCCTCGAGGATCTCCCGGTCCCGGGCGGACAGGAACCTCGTGACGCGGTCGAAGTCCTCGACCTTCCCGTTCTCGACGAGCACCGTGAAGTCGTCGTGCCGCTTCGCCTTCTGTTCCGGCGTCTCGTTGGGCGCTGCCGGGAAATAGAGGCCGACGAGGCTCTCCATGTCACCGGCGACGAGCCGTTCGAACTCGACCGATGTGTAGTACGCGGCCAAACGCGCACGCTCGTCGCGGTTCTGGGCCTCGAAGGCCTGGCGAACCCGGTTCTCCCGGTTGTCGGAGATCCGGTCGGCGAAGCCGGGCAGTGCGATCGCGGCCACCGCGGCCAGCTGCGCGTCCGGGGCACCGCTGGAGGGCAGTCGCATGTCACCGGCAGGGCGGCTCGTGAGGAGCGAGTCGCGGACGTTCGCGTAGCCGAGGTCCCCCAGGGTGCCCAGGTCGATGACCAGACCCGAAGCGCGGTTCAGGACATCCGCACCGGCTCGCTCGGGCACCGCCACCTCGATCGCCTGGATCTTGTCCAGGGTCGCGGCGGCCGCCCGCAGGTCGTCCGCGGCGGCGGCGTTCCCGCTGGCCTCGGCGATGGCGATGTCGACGGGGACGAGCACGGGTCTTCGCCCGCACGTCGGCCCGGCTCTCGAGGATCTCCGAGTTGAGCTGCGCCTGGGCAGCCACGATCTGCCCGTACTGGATGTCAAGCAACAGAGCCTCGTCCGGGCTCACCCCTCTGCGCTCGCGGGCTGCGGCGATCTTCGCGTCGTAGTCGCCGACGAAGTCGTTGAAGTCGCGACCATGGATCGGACCGATTCCTGCTGGCCGCGCGCGAAGGCCAGATACCCCTGGCGGCTCGTCAGCTCGTCGAGGGCCTCCTCGGCGGTGCCGCCCGGAACTAGTGCGTCGACCACCCGCGGGTCGGACAGCAGCTCCTGCCGCCGGTCTCCGTGGCGGGTCATCGGGTCGTAGGGGATGTAGGGCGCCAGGTCGGCCAGCGGATCCGCAGGACCCGTCGATGCGGCTACGGCCGCGACGACGGCATCTGCGAAACGGTCGCCCTCACCGCCGTCGACCTGCCCATCGGCCAGGGCGGGGTGGGCGAGGACCTCCGTCGTCCCGGGCCCGATCACCCCGGTTCCGCCGGCTCGATCGATCACGTAGGACGGGGCGACCGCCGTGCCGAACGTCTCGACCCCGATCTTGCTGATCTCGAGGCCGAGATCGGTCCGGTACTCCTCGACGGCGGTGGATCGGGCGTTCTCCGCAGCCCCGACGCTCATGCCGCCGAGCAGCGCTTCCTGGTAGGCGAGGTCACCGGCTCGCTGAACGCCGGCCGCAACGGTCGCCGCCGCCTCCGCCTCCTCGTGGTCCAGGATGGGCCGGAGGTGGTTGTCGGGCACATCGGGCCGGTTGAGCCCGATGCCGGCGCCACGCCACACGTGCTCGGCGGCTCGGGTGATGGTGCTGTGGTTCTGAGCCGCTTGCACCCTGAGCCTGCCCCGCGCCGGAGCGGCGTTGACCACGTCGAGGTAGTCGTTGCGGAACAGCCGACCGGACGTGTCCGCCTGTCTCGCCGCCGCGCCGTGTCGCAGCGCGAAGTCGCGCCCGAGGGCGGCGGCTTCACCGGCCAGTTGCAGCGCGGATTGCATGCTGGCATTCGCCGCTCCGGCGGTGCTGGCGACGGTGCGCGCGTCCCGGTCAGCGGATTGCGCGGCCGTGTACCTGGCCTCGAAGGCCTCCGCCGCCCTGTCGCCCGCCGCCTGGAGCGCGTCGAACCGGCGCTTGTGGTCGACAGCCGCCTTGAGCTCGCCCATCGCGCCCGCCCGCCCGTGGGCGACCACGGCGGGAACGTTGCCGCGGGGATCGACGGCGGTGCTCGCAACCGCGTCGAAGTAGCTGGCCCGGTAGTTCTGGGCGACCTTCTCAGCCTGAGCCGCGCTCGCCCCGTTGGCGACTGCTTGCTCGCGCGCGGTGGCGGCGGTCTGATCCGCCTCCGCATCCATCCGCCTGTCCGCGTTCTCGGTGTGGCGCAGCGCCTTGACGATCTGGTTGTCGGGAACGTCGCGGGTCTTGGTCCGGTCGTACACCCGCAGGTCACGGCCGGTCTGTTCGGCCTTTCGCTGCGTGACGGGATCGAGCTTCGCGATCGGGTATGCGGCCTCGGCGGCCTCGATCTTCCAACCCGCAGGGGCGAGCAGGGTGAACCTGGGATTGGACAGCGTCTGCCGGAAGTTCGAGCAGTCGCCCGTGCATTGCACGTTGTTGCCGCCCCGGAAGAGGCCGCACCCGCTGCCGCGCGATCCGGTGCAGTCGCCGAGCCGCCGGGCGTCCATATTCCGCCGTCCTGCTCGTATGTCTGCTGCTGGCCCAGCTGATGTCGAACTCGATGTGCGCCGCGTAGGACTTCGTGCAACGTGCCTGGTCGGAGCAGCCGGCACCGGCGATCGCGTACCCGTCACCCGCATCCGCCTGCGCGTACACCCAGCCGCCGCCCGCACCGGCCGCGCCGCTGCCGGAGTCGCGCGCGTCGGCCCGTGCCCACGATCCCGACGGGTGCGCGGCGTGGTCCGATGCGGTCACCGACCAGCTGTGGCTGCAGCGCGAACCCCGCGTGCCCGCGCACTTGGCACCGGCCAGCACGTAGTCCGCGTTCGCCGCGACCTGCGCGGAGCTCGCACATTCTCCGTTCGCCCCTGCAGTGCAGGCGGAGCGGGCATCGGCCCTGTTGTGTCCGCCAGGCCACGCGGCATGGGCTGCACCTGAGGTACGGGTCTGGCAGCCGGTGCCGGCACAACCGGCGGTGACGTCGACTGAGCCGGTCCCGACCGAGGCGCTGACATCAGCCTGGCATCCGCTGGTCACCGCGCAGTTCGCGGTCGCCGTGGCGGTGATCCGGCCCGAGGCAGCGTGCGCGGAGGCGCTGCCGGACACCGTGCCCGTACAGCCTGCCTCGGGGCAGGAGAGGCGGGACCCGGACTGGCCACTGCCGAGAACACCCTGGGCGCCGGCCTGGTGTGGGTCGCGGTTGACAGAGGCACTGGCGTCGCTCGTCGCCATGCAGCCCGCGGCCGCTGCTGTGCACGTGCCGTTCGTGGTCGACGTGCCGCGCGCGCCGGATGTGGCTCCGGTCGTGCTGGCCGTGCAGCCCTGCCCGGCGCACCGCGCGGCCGCCGAGGACTCCGACACGGCGTCGGGGACGCCGGTCACCGGCTTCCTGGCCACCTCGGCGGCCTGGGCAACGGCCTTCCCGGCCAGTTGCGCGGCTGCGGCGGCGTCGGCAGCTGCCTTCTTCTGTTCTGGGGTGGCGCCTGCCTGCGCGGCGATGCGCGCGGCGTATGCGGCCACCAGTGTCGCCTGCGCGGCCTGGTCGGCCAGCTGCTCGACGATGGCGTTCTGCTCTTCGGCGACGATGTCGGCCACCACTTGGCCGCTCGCCACGGTGGAACTGGTCTGCGCCGCGCAGCCGGACCGGCTGCTGGTGCAGGAAGCGCTGGTGGCGGACCCACCCGCCGGTGGCCGCGCGCCCCGTTCGCCCCGCTCGACGCGGCCGGGTCGTCACTACCCGCAGCCGAGGTGCGGGCCGTGCCGGAGCAGGCGATACCTGCTGCGCAGTCCAGCGTCGCGCTCGCCGTGGTCCAACTCGACGCGCCCGGCACGGTCGGGGCGCCCGAGTTCGCGCTCGAACCCGGCGCTGTCGGACCCGGCAACGTCGCAGCCTGCTGCCCTTCCTCGGGCTGCTCCGCGGGCGGCTGCTCACCGATGGTGCCCGACGTGACGGTCGCGTTGGCCGTCGACCGCTCCGCCACGAGCGGCGCGATCACGTTCGCGTCCGGGCCGGACGAGGCACCGGAGTTGGTGACCGCCTGGCACCCGCCACCCGACACGCCCTCGCACGAACCCTCGGAGTGCGAGCCGCGCGGGTTCGGCGATACCACCGGGTCGGTGGCTGTGGCCGCGCTCCTGACCGTGCCGGTGCACGGCGCCGCGCCCGCGCACGTCATCGCGGCGCCTGCCGCCGAGGCCGCCGACGGGCCGGCCGGCAGCCGGGCCGCGTTCACGAGCCTGCCGTCGCCTGCCAGCGCGAGCGCGGCACCCGGCCCGGACGAAGCGTTCGAGACCGACCGCACCTCACAACCACCGGTCGCCCCCGTGCAGGACGCGCTGCCCTGCGAGATGCGCGGCGCGCCGTTCGCGACGGCACCGTCCCACGCCGTCGTGCCGGTCCGCACCGAGCCCGAGCAGGTCGTTCCGGACCCGCACACCAGGCTCGCGCTCGACGACGAGGCCGACGACGGCCCGGCGGCCGGACGGCCGGTGTTCGGGTCGATCATCGCGAAGTCGGGGGCACTGGACGCCGCGGAGCTCGTCTCGCCGGAGCAACCGCCGCCCGTCACCGTGCACTCCGCCGTGGCGGACGTGCCGCGGGCGTGCGGGGACACCCCGGTGTCCCGCGCGCTCGTCGACGACGCCGACGTCCCGCCGCACTCGCCGACACCGCCGGCGCACTCCACGAAGGCGCTCGCGTGCGACACGCTCACCGGGCCGGACACGGCCGCGGGGTCCGAGCCGGGAGCACGATCGGCCACCGTCGTGTCTGTCTGCGAGGCGCAGCTGCCACCCGCGCCGTGCGCCGTGCAGGACGCACCTCCGGTGCTGCTGCGCACGCCGACGACGTCACCCGACGCCGCGCCGGAGGTCGTGTTCCACCCGCGGCCCGTGCACGTCGCCGCGGCGCAGTCGACGCGCGCCCCGGCCGCGCTGCCCGCACTCAGCTCCCGGCCGGCGGAGGAGACCATCCGGCCGGGAGCCTCGCGCCACTGCCGCGACCGAGGGGCAGGACCCGCAGCAGCGTCGCTCACGTGGGAGGCCGACTCCGACACGCAGCCGCCGTCGGTGGCCGCGCAGGTCGACGCGGCGCTGGTCCGCCGCACCGGCGCCGGGCCGCCCGCGGCTGTCGGGGTCGCGGTCACCTCCCCGTCCGTCTTCGCGCCCGCCTCACCAGAGCACGGCTGCGAGTCATCGCAGTCCAGGCTCGCGGACGCCGTGCTGAACGCCGACCTGTCGCCGCCGGTCCCGCCCGCGTCGTCCACCCGGGTCTCGCTGGAGCCTCCGCACGCGCCGCCGCGAGCCACGCAGCTCGCGGCGCCGTTGCTCGTACGCTCCGCGCCGGTCGTCCCGCTGGTGACCGCGGTACCCTTACCCTCACACGCGGCCGCGCAGTCGACCTCGACCACCGCGTCCGCCGCCCCGTCGCCGGCCGTGCTGCGCGCCGCGCAATCCCCGCCGGAGACGGTGCAGCCGGCCTTGCCCGCGGTGACCGCGTCCGTCGCGGGGCCGCCGTTCTCGGCATCGGCCTTCTCGGCGCCGCCGGTCCCGGCATCGTCCGTGCCGGCGTCCGCGGTGGTGCTGGCGGCGCCGGAGCACCCGCCTTCGCAGTCGACCTCCGCGTCGGCGACGACCGTCTCGTCGACATCGACATCGACGGAGCTCGACGTCCGGCAGCTGCCCGTGCACACGGCTGCACCGCCGCCTCCGACCCGCCCGCCGTCGTCCTCGGCCGCCTCCCGTACCTCTGGCTCGTCGGCGCCGGAGCCCCTGCTGCGGCTGTCGCACGACCCGCCCGCGGTGTCGCAGGACGCCTCGGACCCGTCCCGGTCCGCCCGGCTGTTCAGGTCGCAGTCACCGGTGCACCTCGCCGACGCGCTCGTCGACTTCCCGTCCACGCCGCGGCGGGACGCAGTGCTCCTGCATCCGGAGCCGTCGCACGATGCCTCTGCCTTCGACCCGCCGGACTCCGACGACGCCCCGCATCCCGAGGACACCCCGGACACGCACAGCCGCCGCTCCGAGTCCCGCTCCCCGTCCGCCGACTCGCTCGCCGACCCGCACCCGGTGAACGCGCCGTCCGAATCACAGCCGGCGGCCGCGCCCTCACCGTCCAGGTCGTCCTCCGACACCGTCCGCACCTCGCGGTCGGTGGCCTCCATCAGCTCGTCGGTGGCCTCGTAGACGTCGTCGCGCCGCTCCTCGAAGTCCTCGACGTTCTTCTCGTGCGCCTTCCGGTCGCCCTTGCCCGAGGCGAGCTGCTTCTCCTCGGCGTCGAGCGCCCTCTCCCGCTTGCTCAGCTCGCGGTGGCCGTCGACGACCTCGTCGACCAACTCGACGTCGTCGTCCGACGCCTCGGCGCGGTGCTCCGCCGCCCGCTTCTCCAGCTCGGCGTGCTTCCCGGCCACCTTGGTGTAGTCGGCCTTGGTGGTCTTGCCCGCGGCGAGCTTGCGCCGCTCCTTCTCCAGCGCTTCCTTGCTCTTGTCGACCTCGATCCGGTCCTCGAGCACCTGCTCGGTCCGCTCGGCCGAGTCGTCCTCGTCCCGGTCGTCATCGTCATCGTCATCGGACTTGCGGGCCGAGTCCTCGTCCGGCGGGCCGCGCTCGCTGAGCAACGACATCCGCTGCCGATCCGACGCCGAGTCCGCGCAGTCCTGGCCGCCGTCGCACGACTGCTCGTCGTCCTCTGATGCGTCCGTCGTTCCGCGGAGCTGGTCGACGTCGCCGCTGTCCCGGTCGAGCTCCGCCGTCGCGGTCTCCACGACCCGCTCGACGTCGTCCTCGGAGATGTCGGCGTCGTCGGACACCGACCGCAGCGCATCGCGCACCAACTCCCGAGCACCTTCGCTCGTGTCCTCATCATCGCGGTCGCGGGCGGAGCCAGGTGTGCGGTCATCGCCGTCGTCGGAGTCCTTCTCGTCACGGTCGAGACGGTCGATCGCCGCGCGGACCGCCTTCTCCGCCGACTCCCGGTCGTCACCGTCAGCACCCCGGTCGCCCTGTTCGACGTCCGCAACCTTCGCGAGCCGGCTCACGCCGTCGCGGTCGGCCTCGTCCTGATCGTCGGCGTCGTCCGCTCGATCGGCGTCGCCGATCCGCTCGAGCGCGTTCCCGGCGGCGACGCGACCACGACGCGACGGCTCGTCCTGCTCGTCGTCGGAGGCCTTCGCACCGTCCTCGTCGCGGCCGTCGATACCCCGCTCGTCGGCATCGTCCTCGCGGCCCGCCTCACGGGTCCGCTCGCGCGCGTCGTCGTCCGCATCGCGGTCGGCGGTTTCCAGCCGGGCGGCACGCGGACTGTCATCGCCGTCCTCGGCGACGTCCGCGTCGTCGGCGTCCGCCTCACGGTCCGTCGTGGTCCGGTCGGAGTCCTCCTTCTCGGAGGCTCTCTTCTCGGAAGCCTTCGTCTTGCCGGAAGCCTTCTTCTCGGAACCCGCCTCCGCGCCGTCGCGCGCCTCGCTGTCGGCGTCCGCGTCCTTCGCGGCGGCCCCGTTCTTCGTGTCCGGGCGTTCGTTCACCGATGGCCGACGATCCTCGGCGGTGTCGCGGTCGGTGTCGGCATCCGGGTCGTCGGAATCGGCGTCATCGCTCTCGGAGTCGTTCCGGTCGCGGTCACGGTCGGCGCGGCCCACGTTGTCGTCAGAGCCTTCGCGCTGCCGTTGCGCCTTCGCCTTCTCCGTCTTCCCGGAGTCGGCGCCGCCGGATTCGTCTTCGTCGTCCGACTCCTTCTTCGCGGCCGCCTTCCGCTCGGCGTCCTTCTTCTCCGACTTCTCGTCGGACTCCTTCTCGGACTTCTTCTTGCCGGCGGCCTTCTCCTCGGATTCCTTCTCATCGGAATCCTTCTTGCCATCCTTCTGCTTGTCCGACTTCTTCTTATCCGACTTCTTCTTCGAACCCTCGCCGTCGGAGTCCTTCTTCTCGGACTTCTTCTCGGAGTCCTTCTCGTCGGACTTCCCGTCCGACTTCTTCTCGGACTTCTTGTCGGACTTCTTCTCCGAGCCTCCGTTCGACGAGTCGGATCCACCCGAGCCGGAATCCGAGTCGCCGTCACCACCACTGCGGCGGGCCTGATGACACCTCCCTTCAACAGGCCCTGCTGAGCAGCCACCACCGGAACGGCCACCGCAGCTGCCGCCGGTGCGGCAGCGAGGAACGCCGTTCCCAACCACAACACCACGACGGCGCCGGCCAGACCGAGCGTCCATCGCAACGCACCCAGGAGCCGGTCGCGCAGCGAGAGCCGCAGCCGCACGGAGGCACCAGCGCACACGGGGAGGCGCGGGGCCTCACCGTCGTGAGCGGACTGGTGCCACATGCCGGACCAACTTCCTGGAGTCGGGAGAATCAACTGCGGGAATCCCGCACATCGAGCGGGAGGGAGAACCACCGCGCGGGGTGCATCGCACAGGTGAAATACGTGCATGCCACGAATGGCGCCGGTTCCGTCGCGACTTCGTCAAGCGACGGAACGGTCTATGCCCCCCGGGGTCGTGTTGCGACTGGGTCTGCAACACGCTCCCGTTGGAGCTCCACCGAGATTAGGGCCGGCGCAAGGGCACCGGAAGGCCCGATCTTGACAGGTACCGCCGGATTACGGACAGCCGACGACCGCCGTCACGAGGGCGATCCGCGGCGGCCCGCCGTGAGCGCGGCGATCTGTCGATGCAGATCGCCGCCCGCCTGCACGACCGACCGTGCCACCGCCAGAAGATCCACGGGGAACCGCCGACGCCTGTACGGACCGGCTGCGGTGTGACGATGGTGTGATGAGCACCGATCCCGAGGTTCGTACCGTCGCGGGGGCGGTCCGCGGCACTCGACGCGGCACGGTCGCGACCTTCCGCGGCATTCCCTACGCCCGCCCTCCTGTCGGCGAGCTGCGGTTCCGAGAACCCGTTCCGGCCCTGCCGTGGGACGGGGTCCGCGATGGGTCCACGTTCGGTCCGTCTGCTCCGCAGCCGTCGTCGTCACCTTCCGATGCCTCCGACGAATGGCTGACGCTCAACGTCTGGACTCCGGACATCGGCGACCGGCTCCCGGTGATGGTGTGGATCCACGGCGGCGCGTATCTCCACGGCAGTTCGGCGAGCCCGCGTTGCGACGGCACGGTGCTGGCCGCAGGCGGCGCCGTCGTCGTCAGCATGAACTACCGAATGGGGGCGGAGGGTTTCGCGCATCTCGCCGGTGCACCGGACAACCGGGGAATCCTCGACCAGATCCAGGCACTGCGCTGGGCGCAGGAGAACGTTGCGGCGTTCGGCGGCGATCCCGCCGATGTCACGGTGTTCGGCCAGTCGGCGGGTGCGGGTTCGGTCGCGGCTCTGCTCGCGATGCCGGAAGCGAATGGGCTCTTCCGGCGGGCGATTGCGCAGAGCGTCCCGGGGACGTTCTTCACCAGGCGGCTCGCGGCGGATGTCACGGCGGCGATCGCGTCGGTCGCCGGTACCGAGGCCGACGCCGCCGCGCTCGCGCGCATCCCGCCGTCCGAGCTGGTACGGATGACGCAGGACGTGGTCGGATCGCTGCCCCACCGGGTCGGGAGCTGGGGACCGATGGCAACGACACCGACGCCGTTCTCACCGGTGGTCGACGGCGACACGTTGCCGCGGGCGCCATGGCCCGCTCTCGCCGACGGCACCGCTCGGGGCGTCGACCTGCTCGTCGGGCACACGCGCGACGAGTACCGGGCGCTCGCCGCCCTGCGCGACGGCGAGATCACGGACGTCGAGGCGACCGCAACGCTCGACAACCTCCTGCCGGGTGGCAGCACCGCGTACCGCGCCGCGTTTCCCGAGGCCGGCCCGGCGTTGCTGCACGAACTCGTCAACTCGGACTGGCTGATGCGGATGCCCAGTATCCGGCTCGCCGACGCCAGCACGCGGGCGGCGGCCGGGCGTGGACGTACGAGCTGCGCTGGGGCCGAGGACCGGACGGCGCCGCGCACGGCCTGGACGTCGCGCTGGTGTTCGGCACGGTCGACGTCGCCGCACTGCGCGCCGACCTCGGGGCGGACGCCGCCGATGAGGCCGTGCACCTGTCGGAGGTCATGCGCACGGACTGGCTCCGCTTCGCGACGACCGGCGATCCCGGCTGGCCGCGGTACGAGCCGCACGGACGTTCCACACGTGTGTACGACGCCGAGCCATCCGTGCGGCCTTACCCGGAGGAGGCGTCCCGGCAGATCTGGGAGGGGCACCGCTTCAGCACCCAGGACCTCCTGTCCGGATGACGCCTGCACGACGGGCCGAGGCCACCGTCGGGAGATCCACGGGGAAGCGACGAGCGCGGGCGGCGGTCGACATGACTCCACTCCCCTCCGCTCCTCGGTGCGCCGTGGTTCCGGACCCACGCTCTCCCGCACGGACGTGCGGCACATCTGCTCCGGGGAGTCACCGCAGGTACTCCTGCAGACGTACGGCCCGGGTTCCGGATCAGGCCTCGAGACGTCCGCGGCGGTTCTGCAGGAAGGTGCGCTCGGTGTCGTTGCCGGCGAGGGTGATGGCCTCGTCGTACGCGGCGCGGGCCTCGGCCGCCGACCGAGCCGGGCCAGCAGTTCGGCGCGGGTGGCGGGGAGCAGGTGATAGCCGGGCAGGTCGAGATCGGCGATGGCGTCGAGCGCGCGGCGGGGCCGTGCACCTCGGCGACGGCGACCGCCCGGTTGAGGGCGACGACGGGTGTCGGAGCGTGCTGGAGGAGCTGGTCGTACAGCGCGAGGACCTGGCCCCAGTCGGTGGCCGGGCCGTCGGTGTGCACGGCGTTGATGGCGGCCTGGAGCTGGTAGGGGCCGGGCCGGTCCCGGCGCAGGCAGCGGCGGACGAGGTCGTGGCCCTCGGCGATCAGTTCCCGGTTCCAGAGCGAACGGTCCTGGTCGGCGAGGGTCACCAGGTCGCCGGACGGCCCCACCCGGGCCGGGCGGCGGGCCTCGGTCAGCAGCAGCAGCGCGAGCAGGCCGAGCACCTCCGGCTCGTCGGGCATCAGTGCCGCCAGCTCCCTGGCGAGGCGGATGGCCTCCGCGCACAGGTCGGTGCGCACCAGCTCCCCGGACGTCGCCGCGTAGCCCTCGTTGAAGCCAGGTAGAGGACGGTCAGCACCGGGGGGAGCCGGTCGGGCAGCTCGCTCTCCTCCGGCACCCGGTAGGGGATGGCGGCGTCGCGGATCTTCTTCTTGGCCCGCACGATCCGCTGCGCGACGGTTGCCTCGGGCACGAGGTAGGCGCGGGCGATCTCCGCCACCTCGAGCCCGCCCAGCAGCCGCAGCGTGAGCGCGGTCTGCGCGAGGGGGGACAGCGCCGGGTGGCAGCAGGTGAAGATCATCCGCAGCTGGTCGTCGCGCACCGGTCCCACCTCCTCCGGCTCGTCGGGTCGGTGCAGCAGCAGCGCCTGGGCGTGGCGGGCCTCGCGCGTCGACTCCCGGCGCAGCCGGTCGATGGCCCGGTTGCGCGCGGTGGTCACGATCCAGGCGCCGGGGTTGGGCGGTGGCACGCCCCACCTCTGCAGCGCGACGGCGAACGCGTCCTGGACCGCCTCCTCGGCGAGGCCGATGTCACCGAGTTGGCGCGTCAGGGTGGCCACGCACCGCCCGTACTCGCGGCGGTAGACCGTCGCCACGTCCATCGGGGTGGGTCACTCCCCGGACTCGTCGTCGAAGGGCCGCACCTCGATCGGCACCCCGCACGCCCGCGTGCACTTCCCCGCCCAGGCCAACGCCTCGTCGAGGTCGGCGCAGCGGATGACCCAGAAGCCGCCGATCTGTTCCTTCGTCTCGGCGTAGGGCCCGTCGGTCGTGCTGACCGTGCCCCCGTCGGCGCGGACGACCGTGGCGCTCTCCGACGGCAGCAGCCCGCCACCGAAGACCCAGGCCCCGGCCGCGCGCATCTCGGAGTTGACGCGCTCGACGGCGCCCTCGGGGGACTGCGCGGGTTCGCCTTCGACGATGTGGACGTTGAGCAGGTACTGCATCACGATCACTCCTTCGCGGGTTGCGGAGCCGGCGGGCGATTGCGCTGCCGGTCCCTCACCCGGTCTACGAACGGGATCGACCCCACTCGACACGTCCCACGAACTTTCTTTCTCCGAACCTCAGAATCCGGTGTCGGCCGCCAACGCCGCGCGGCCGGCCTCGAGACGGGCCACCGGCACCCGGTAGGGCGAGCAGGACACGTAGTCGAGGCCCGCGTCGTGGAAGAAGTGCACCGACTCGGGGTCGCCGCCGTGTTCCCCGCAGATGCCCAGCTTGATCGTCGGGCGGGTCTCCCGGCCGGCCGCGACGGCCGTGCGGATCAGCGCGCCGACCCCGTCGCGGTCGAGCGACTCGAACGGCGACACGGTGAACACACCCTTCTCCAGGTAGGTCGCGAAGATCGATGCCTCGACGTCGTCGCGGGAGAAGCCCCAGGTGGTCTGGGTGAGGTCGTTGGTGCCGAACGAGAAGAACTCGGCGGCCTCGGCGACCCGGCGGGCCGTGAGCGCGGCGCGGGGCAGCTCGATCATCGTGCCGATCGGGATCTCCAGCCGGATCCCCGCATCGCCGGCGATGTCGGCGATGATCTGGTCGATCTCGTCGCGGATCAGGTGCAGCTCCATCACCGAGCCCACCAGCGGCACCATGATCTCGACGGCCGGCGCCCCACCCGCGCCGCGCCGCTCGGCGGCCGCCTCGGCGATCGCCCGCACCTGCATCGCGTACAGACCCGGCACGAGCAGCCCGAGGCGCACGCCGCGCAACCCCAGCATCGGGTTGGACTCGTGCAGCCGCTCCACCGCGGCGAGCAGTCGCTCGGCCTCCGGGTCGGATTCCCCCCGCGCCTCGGCCACCGCGACCTTGACGGCCAGCTCCGTGCGGTCGGGCAGGAACTCGTGCAGCGGCGGGTCGAGCAACCGGATCGTGACCGGCAGGCGGTCCATCGCGGTGAGCAACGCGACGAAGTCGGCCCGCTGCAGCGGCAGCAGCTCCGCGAGCGCCGCCTCCCGCTCGGCGGCATCCTCGGCCAGCACCAGCCGTTCGATCAACACGCGGCGCTCGCCGAGGAACATGTGCTCGGTGCGGCAGAGCCCGATGCCCTCGGCACCCATGTCCCGCGCGCGGGTGGCGTCCTCCGCGGTGTCGGCATTGGCGCGCACGCCAAGTGAACGAGTGCGGTCGGCGTGGCGGAGCAGCCGGTCGACGGCGCGCACGAGCTCGGCGGTCTCGGGCTCGGCCTCGGCCAGCGCGGCGTCGAGACCGTGCTCGAGGTAGTTCACGACCGGCGACGCGACGACGGCAGCCGGCCGGCGAACACCTCGCCGGTCGAGCCGTCGATGGAGACGACGTCGCCTTCGGTGAGGCTGGTGCCGTTGACCTGCACGGTGCGCGCCTCGACGTCGATGTCGAGCTCCTCGGCGCCGCACACGCAGGTGCGGCCCATCCCGCGCGCGACCACCGCGGCGTGCGAGTCTTGCCGCCGCGGCTGGTCAGCACGCCGACGGCGGCGACCATGCCGGCCAGGTCGTCGGGTGTGGTCTCGCGGCGGCACAGCAGCACGTCCTCGCCGCGCCCGGCCCATTCGACGGCCGTGGCCGAGTCGAACACCAGCTTCCCGGACGCGGCGCCCGGCGAGGCCGCCATGCCGCGGGTGAGCAGCTCGCGCTGGGCGTCGGCGTCGAACTGCGGGAAGAGCAGCTGCCCGAGCTGTTCCCCGGTGACGCGGTGCAGCGCCTCGTCCTCGGTGATCAGGCGCTCGTCGATCAGCTGGGTGGCGATGCGGAACGCCGCGGCGGCCGTCCGCTTGCCGACGCGGGTCTGCAGGATCCACAGCTTGCCGCGCTCGACCGTGAACTCGATGTCGCACAGGTCGCGGTAGTGCGTCTCCAGGCGCCGCATGACCTGGGTGAGCTCGGTGTGCGAGGCCGGGTCGAGCCGGGCGAAGTCCTCCAGCGAGAGCGTGTTGCGGATGCCGGCGACGACGTCCTCACCCTGCGCGTTGCCGAGGTAGTCGCCGTAGGCGCCCTGTTTGCCGGTGGCGGGGTCGCGGGTGAAGCAGACTCCGGTGCCGGACGTGTCGCCGAGATTGCCGAACACCATCGCGCAGACGTTGACCGCGGTGCCGAGGTCGTGCGGGATGCGCTCGCGCCTGCGGTAGATCCGCGCACGTTCGGTGTTCCAGGAGTCGAAGACGCCCGCATCGCCATGTCCAGCTGCTCGCGCGGGTCCTGGGGGAACTCCCGACCGGTGTGCGTGGCCACGACCTGCTTGAACGTCTCGACGAGCTCGCGCAGCACCTGCGCGGGCAGCTCGACGTCGGTGTGGACGCCCGCACGCCGCTTCGCCGCTTCCAGCTCGTCCTCGAACACCGCGCCGGACATGCCCAGCACCGTCCGGCCGAACATCTGGATGAGCCGCCGGTAGGAGTCCCAGGCGAAGCGCTCGTCGCCCGCGGCGTCGGCGAGGCCCTTCACGGAGTAGTCGTTCAGGCCCACGTTGAGGACGGTCTCCATCATCCCCGGCATCGAGAACTTCGCACCGGAGCGCACCGAGACCAGCAACGGGTCCTGCACGTCACCGAGGCGGCGGCCCAGCTGGTCCTCCAGCCTGCGCAGCGCCATCGTGACCTGCACCCGCAGCAGCTGAGGCTCCTCGCCCTGCGCGAGGTAGTACCGGCAGGCCTCGGTGGTGATCGTGAACCCCGGCGGTACGGGCAGGCCAAGGTTCGTCATCTCGGCGAGGTTCGCCCCCCTTGCCCCCGAGCAGGTCGACCTGCTCCCGGCTCCCGTCGGCGAAGTCGAACACGAGCTGCGCGCGCTGACCGACCTGGGGTCCTGCTGCTGGACGTGGACGTACCACCGAAGCCTCCGTAGCCATGAACAGGGAAAGCACATGACGTTACGGGCGGCGGTCTCGCCCTGTCGTCGTGCGCGGAAGCCGTATCGATCCCGGAACCGAGGGAGTGGGCGGCCGAACACGTCACATCGGGTTCAGATGATGCGGGACTCGTATCATCCGGACATGACGGAGCCAGGTGACGGTGATGAGCGACGTCGGCGCAGGCGGCTCACCACAGAGATCAAGACCTCGCTGCGCGATCTCCGCAACCAGCTGTCCCTGCTCAACCACCGGGTCGTCGGGCGCCTCGAGCTGAAGGACGTCGACCTCGACTGCCTGGAGCTGATCACCCGCGACGGGCCGCTCGGCCCCACCGAGCTGGCCCGGCGGGCCGGGCTGCACCCGGCGACGATGACCGGCATCCTCGACCGGCTCCAGCGCCGCGGGCTGGTCGTGCGCGAACGGGACCCGGAGGCCACCGATCGTCGGGCGGTGTCCGTGCGCGCCGTGCGCGACCGCATCGGCGAAGTCTTCCGCCTCTACGCCGGGATGAGCACGGCGATGGACGAGATCTGTACCCGCTACACCGATGCCGAGCTGGAGGTGATCGCGGACTTCCTGACGCGCACGACCGACGCGGGCAAGGACGCGACCACGCAACTGACGTGAATCTCATCTTATATGAGATTCGTACTAGGTGAGCTACGCTGGCTCCATGCCACACGACACAGCCAAGGCGAGCCGCTACCGGCGGACGGTCAACCGGATCAACACGGTGATCACCGGCCTGCAGCGGGCCGGCATCGCGTTCGGCCCGATGGAACTGCTCACCGTTCCCGGACGTCGCACCGGACAACCACGCACGTTCCCGATCGCCGTGCTCCCGCTGGCCGGCGGCCGCTACATCGTCCAGGCGTTCCCGAACGCGGCGTGGGTCGCCAACGCGCGAGCGTCGGACACGGCCACCCTGACGCGGGGCCGGCGCAGCTCCACCGTGCGCCTCACCGAGGTGCCGGTCGAAGGGCGGCGACCGCTCCTGCGCGAGGTCGTCGAGACCCAGCCGGCCAGCGCGGCCCGGCGCTACGTCACCACGGGGCTGGCGACGGCACCCACCGCCGACGCGGTGGCCGCGGCGGCGGAACGGATCGCCGTCTTCCGCGTCGACCCGGTGTAGCCGTTCGGAGGCTTCGCCGGCGTCATCGCACGGTGCCGAGCCGGAACTGCCGGGCGAGAGCGTCGGCGGTCTGCTCGACCGACCGGCTGCCGTCGACGGTGAACAGCGGCAGCCCGAGCTCTCCGGCCTGCCGGACCACCTCGGCGTCCCAGAGTGCGTCGCGTCCGATCCGGGCTTCGAGCGCGTCGGCCGGGTCGAGATCACCCCAGTTCGCGCGGGCCCGCTCGGGGTCGGCGTAGCGCCGGGTCAAGGCGGCTCGACGGAACTCCGGGGTCGGGACGAGGAACGCCGCGTGGCCGGGCCGGCTCACCAGCCGCGCGAGATGGCACGGCAGCACTCCGAAGTAGTCGACGAGCACCGTGCGGTCGGCGGGCCGCGCGAGCAGGTCCTCGACGAGGAACTCGATCGTCTCGCCGTGCGGCCCGCCATCCCTCGAAGATCCGCTCGGGCGATCGACCACGCCACATGTCGCCCGGCCGCTGCCCGCGCAGTGCCGCGAAGCGCGGATGCCGCTCCGCCGTGCACCGGCGGAGCCAGGCGTGCTCGGCACGATCGCCGTCATGGACGTCGAGGTCGAACCGCCGGGCGAGGACCGCGGCAACCGTGCTCTTGCCCGACCCGGTTCCCCCGGCGAGCCATCGGACGTGGCGCAGGCGCTGCGACACGGGGGCCGGCGTCATCCGCCGTCACGCCCTCTGATCGCGCCGCTTCGCGGCGTTGTGGTGCTTGCGCGCGGCGAACGCGTGGGCCTCGTCGAGGAACCCGCGGACCTCGGGCCACGTCGTGTCCGGGTTGAGCACACAGATCCAGTGGTAGCCGGCGTACACCGGGTGCGGCATCACCACGTCGAGGGCTGTGGTGTCGTGCGCACCCCCGGCGGCGAACAGCGCCGCGAAACGCGCCTTCGGCAGGCCGATGTTGAGCCGGAACACCCCGGGCCGCCCGAGGTCCGATGCGGTGTCGTTGACGTCGGAGTTGACGATGGTGGCCCAGCCCTGCCGGGGCCGCTGCTCGTAGTCGCCCTCGGGGTCGTAGATGGCGAACACATCACCGTTGGCCTCGACGAGACGGGTGGCGGGATAGCGGCGACGACCGCTCGAACCTGCTCGAAATCCATTTCCGCAAGAGAGCACAATTCCATGATCATAAGTCCGGGACAAGTGATGCACATCACTTCGAGTTGGAGGGTGCCGCACGTTCCCGATCGATGAGTTCTGTCTCGGTCGACGGTCGTACTCCGCGACGGGCCGTTTCGAACCCAGCCGAGGAGCAACACATGGTCATCGTCGCGGGGCACCTCAACGTCGATCCGCACCACCGCGAGTCGTATCTGGCAGGCTGTGTGGGGGTCGTCGAACAGGCCCGCCATGCTCCCGGTTGCCTCGACTTCACCATCACCGCAGACCTGGTGGACGCGGGCCGCATCAACGTCTTCGAGCGCTGGGAGTCGCAGGAAACCCTCGAGGCGTTCCGCGGCAGCGGCCCCAGCGACGAGCAGGGCGCGGCAATGCTCACCGCATCAGTGGCCGAGTACGACGTCGCAGACGTCCGGTCACTGACCTGAAGACCACGTGGCAGGAGGCATCGACATGCGCAAGGTTGTGCTCTACCAACTGCTCTCCCTCGACGGAGTCGCCGAGGAGCCCGGTGACTGGATGTTCGACGGCGGCCGGGAACTCTTCGACAACCTGGCCGGAGTCATCGAGCGTCAGGACGCGATCCTGCTCGGGCACGGAACCTACGACTACTGGGCCGGATACTGGCCGACGTCAGATGTCGAGCCGTTCGCTAGCTTCGTCAACGGCACCACCAAGCACGTGTTCGCCTCCAGTCGGCCGGCTGCGGAGTGGGCGAACTCGGTGATCGTGTCCGAACCGGTCGACGGATACGTCGCCGATCTGAAGCGACGTCCCGGCGGCGACATCGGCGTCCACGGCAGCATCCGCCTGGCGCGGTCGCTGTTGCGCAGCGACCGCGTAGACGAGCTGCGCCTGGTGATGTCCCCGGTGCTCGCGAACAACGGCGGGCGTCGGCTGTTCGAGAGCGACGACGCCTTGCGCAGGTTCGATCTCCTGGACGTCGCGGCCTCTGCGGCTGGCACGGTGTTCCTCGCCTACAGCCGGAGCACCTCGTAGCAGGGGCGAACTCGAACGCCGCCGCCGCAGGCGGTCGGTGATGGAGGCTGGGAGGAAGAGCTGTGGACGCGCTGGATCCCCGACACCCGCGAGAAGACCGTGAGCGCCCGGCCGGTCCCGGCCAGGCCGACGGGGAACGTCATCCCGCTGCGGCGTAACGCGGGATAGCGCAACCCGAGGGAGAGACATGGCGATCACCAAGGACAACGTCAAGTACGTCCGCGTGGAGGGCGTAGAGATCTGGGCGGCCCCGAACGGAGACATCCAGCTCCGAGCCGACGACCCGGACGAGCAGACGAAGAAGCTGTTCTGGATGACCTTCAGCCCGAAGGAAGGCTCCGTGAACCACCACGAGCAACCTACCGCAAACTAGCCGAGATCCTGGAGCACCACGGCAAGACGGTCCCGGGACGACCCGCTCCGCCCGCCTAGGCTGCTCTCTACAGCCACGAGAGCCCCGGCCCGTCCACTCGAGACGGCAGGCTGACCGCCAGCGCCTCACCGACCTCATCCGCGCGGCGTGCGGGCTACCGGAACCGCCACTGCCACCGAAGCAGGACACCGCCAGCGGGTAGCTGTGGCGTCTATAGGCCGAGTGCTGCCTTGACCCCTGCCGATACCACGCCGCTCAGGACGGCCTTCCCGGCCGTGCCGAACAAGCCCGGTGCGCGCTTCTTGACGCCAAGCCAGATCTCCTTCTCCTGCCTTTCGGGGATCTCTCCGCCCCCGGCGCGGAGCCGTTCCATCTGCTCGTCAATCCACAGTCGGTCTACGTCGTCGATCTCTTCCTGATCAAGGATGTTCTGGAGTTCGTAGAGACGCTGCTCTCGCGTCGCCCAAGAGTGGGCCGCACCGCAGCCATCGCAGATGGCTGGCACCTTGCTGGGCTTGATGCCGATGACGCCTGGGACGTAGTAGTCGCCGCGGATGCGGAGCCCGCAATGACGACACCGCGCGAGGACATCGGCCCCACACGTCGGACAGCGGCCCAGATCTCGCGGGATATCGCGCTGGTAGCGCGACTGGACATGCCCGCGGCGGCAGACGGTAGCCGCTCGATATCCCGATCGGCCATTTCCACCCGGCTCGCCCGCCCGCCAGAACGGCTGCGCCGCCTCTGTGGTCATGCGTCGCAGCGTAGAACTGCCACCCGACAGGCCTTCCGCCCACGGCCACCACGGCCACCACGGCCACCACGGCCAGCGTCGCAGTCCGCTCCGCCGTGTCCGGCGGACGCGATGGCGTCCCCGCCGGAAGAAGCGCCAAAGCCAGTCGATCACGCGCGACGGGCCGCGTCCGCGAGCGTCCACAGCGAGCACGGCCAAGACTCCCGGGGCGTCCCCCGCCCCGGCGTCGTGCACTCGACGCACAACCCCGCGGCGTTCGGGCGGTGGTCCGCCATCAGCCGCTCGATCACGTCCCGCCGCGTCGCCAGCTCCGCCACGAACTCCGCCCAGGCGCCCTCTGTCACGGGGCGGACGCTACTTCGAAACGGACAACTGAGCTAACACATCCAAGCGATCTAGACGTGCCGAACGTGCTGGCAGAGCCATTCGTGCTGGTTGATGCACATACCGTCGAGAGATGGCCCGGCCCGAGAAGCTGCTCACCACCGCGCAGGCGGCGGAGCACCTGGGCATCTCGCGGGGGACGCTCGCGCGCTACGCCCGGGACGGGTTACTGAAGCCGACGCTGAAGCTGCCCACGGGCCACCTCCGCTGGAGCCTGGAAGACCTCCGCCGCCAGATGCGGGAGCTGCGGGAACGCGACGCGTAGCACGGCCCCGACGCCGGGAGGGGGCCGAGCGCCGGGGCCGCGAGATCAAGGGTCCTCCACCGCGGAGGGGGCGTTCCGCGACTGAAGGGGATTTGAGGGGGAAGGATCTTGCCCGAGGGGCTGAAGATCCGGAGTCAGCCCGTCTACCTGGGCTTTCGTGGAGCCGCCTTGGGGAGTCGAACCCCAGACCTACGCATTACGAGTGCGTCGCTCTAACCGACTGAGCTAAGGCGGCAGGTGGTGCGTGGCCCAGTGTAGCGACCGGGATGCGGGCCCCTGTCGCCCGGCCCGGTGGGTCGCTGACCGGCGGATACAGTGGCTCGGCCCGCCCTGACCGCTGGAGGCCGTCCGTTGCAGGAGATCGACCTGGCGTACATCTGCGCGCTGTACCGCCAGTACGAGGACGATCTTGCCGCGGTGGGGAAACAGCAGCGGGAGTACGTGGAGGCGATGGGTTCGCGGATGACGCCGCAGCTCGACGACCTCGAAGCGGAGATCACCTACCTGCTGCTGCGGGCCACCCGGCCCGAGGTGGTGATGGAGCTGGGGACGTTCCACGGGTGGTCGACGTCGTGGATCCTCAGCGCGCTGCGGGACAACGGGGCGGGCACGCTGCACAGCTTCGACCGCATCGACAACGTCGTGCGCAACGTGCCTGCAGACCTCGCGGAGGGTCGCTGGACGTTCGTGCGGGGCGACATCGAGGAGACCCTCGACCGGGTGCCTGCCGACACCGGCTACCTGTTCGTCGACGCCGCGCACAGCAGCCGGTTCGCCCGCTGGTACCTGGAGCACCTGTTCCCGCGGGTGCCGACCGGGATCCCGGTGAGCGTGCACGACGTCTATCACTTCCGCACCACGCTGCCGCTGCACGAGGGCCGGGTCGTGGTGCGGTGGCTGGGCCGGCGCGGCACGGCGTTCTTCACCCCGTCGCGTGCGAAGGCCCGGGAGGTCTACGAGACTCTCACCGGGCTGCGCGCGGAGCTGGGGTTGTCGCCCGTCCGCGGTCCCGGCGACAACCCGATGATCTTCTTCCGGATGCCTGCGGCCGTACAGCACTGATCGAAGCGTCCGAACGGGCGGTCAGCGCCCCCCGCGGGGCGATCCGGGCGGTCTCGGATGGATCATCCGGGGTTGATCGTTCCGAGATCCGCCTCACCGCCCTTCGTCGGGCGACGACACGCACCTCGGATGGATCTTCAGGTCGGCTCGGGCCTACCGGTCCGCGTAGAAGGCCCGGATCTCCTCCGCCACGTCCTGCGGCACCTCCATCGCCGCGAAGTGGCCGCCGCGTGGGCGCTTGGTCCACGACACGATGTTCGTGTTGTCCCGCTCGGCGAAGGGACGCATCGACCGGAAGTCGTCGGCGAACACCGTGACACCGATCGGCCCGTGGTTGACGACGGCCTCCGCGTTCCGCTCGGCGTGGTAGTAGCGCACCGCGGTGGCCGCGGTGTTGGTGAGCCAGTAGAGCGACACCTGGGTGAGGACCTGGTCGCGGCTCACCAGGCTCGTGCCGTTGCCGAAGCTCTCGAACAGCTCGCTGTAGGCCAGCTGGCCGACGGGCGAGTCGGCGAGTGCGGCGGCGATCGTCTGCGGGCGGGAGGCGTTCATCTGCGCGTACCCGTTGACGGTCTGGAACCAGCCCGCGAACTGCAGCGCCGCGTGGTCGGCCGGCGTCATCTTCTCGAACTCGGCGGGGTCGCCGGACGGGAACGAGAACAGCTGGAGCACGTGGGCACCGAGGAACCCGGGCGGGTTCATGATCGCGAGCTCGCGGGAGATGTTCGCGCCCATGTCGCTGCCGTGGGCGGCGTACGAGTCGTACCCGAGGCCGCGCATCAGGGTGTCCCAGGTGCGGGCGACGCGGGCGGCGGTCCAGTCGCCGTCGGCGAGCGGGGTGCTGAAGCCGAAGCCGGGGATCGACGGGATGACGACGTGGAAGGCGTCCTCGGCGCGGCCGCCGTGGGCGACCGGGTCGGTGAGCGGGCCGACCAGGTCGAGGAAGTCGACGAACGAGCCGGGTAGGTGTGGGTGAGCACGATCGGGGTGGCGTCCTCGACGGCGGAGCGCACGTGCACGAAGTGGACGGTCTGGCCGTCGATCTCGGTGCGGAAGTTCGGCACCGCGTTCATCCGCTTCTCCTGTGCCCGCCAGTCGAACGCGGTGCGCCAGTGCTCGACCGTCTCACGCAGGTAGCCGACCGGCGTGCCGTAGCTCCAGTCGTCGCCGGGGGCGGGCTCGGGGAGCCGGGTGATCTCGAGGCGGTGCTGCAGGTCGTCGAGGTCGGCCTGCGGGATCGCGATCTCGAAGGGGCGGACTGAGAGCGTCTCGGTGCTGGTCATGTGGCTACGCTATGACCGGTACCGGCACGGTTCGTTCCTGTACTCGGAGGCGATGTGCTCGAAACTTCGGCGCGGCTGCTCGCCCTGCTCGGGCTGCTCCAGAAGCCCGGCATCCGCGCGGGTGCAGACCTGGCGGCCCGGCTCGACGTGGGGGAGCGGACGATCCGCAAGGACGTCGAGCGTCTCAGGGCGCTGGGCTACCCGATCGACACGATCCGCGGACCGTCCGGCGGGTACCGGCTCGGTGACCACGGCAAGCTCCCGCCCCTCCTCCTCGACGACGACGAGGCGGTCGCCGTCGCGGTGGGTCTGCAGGCCGTCACCGCGGTGCGGGGCATCGAGGAGTCGAGCGCGGAGGCGCTCGCCAAGCTGGACCACGTGCTGCCCTCCCGGCTGCGCCGCCGCGTGCGCGCCCTGCACGACAGCACGTCGACCGGCCCGGCCGACACCGCGACCAACGTGGACGCCCCGCCCGTCGACCCGGCCCTGCTCACCGAGCTCGCCGTCGCCATCCGGGACCGCACCGGGATCCGCTTCGCCTACCGGGGCGACGAGCCGGTGGAGGCCGAGCCGTACCGGCTCGTGAGCTGGCAGCAGCGGTGGTACGCGGTGGCGCGGGAACGCCGCTCGCGGGACTGGCGCGCCTACCGGGTGGACTGGATGCGGCTGAAGACCCCCGGCGGCGCCCGCTTCGCGCCCGACCCGCTCCCCGGCGCGGACTACACCGCCTTCGTCCTGCGCGAAGTCGCGTCCACGGGCTGGGCGGTGCACGCGCGCATCGAGGTGGACGCGCCCGCCGAGGAGGTGCTCGCCCGCATCAACCCCACCGTCGGCGTGGTGGAGACCGTCGACGAGCACCGCAGCGTGCTCGTCACCGGTGGCGACAGCCTGGAGATCGTGGCGGTGTGGGTCGGCATGCTCGGGCTCGACTTCCACGTCACGGAGCCGCCGGAGCTCGTCGAACACGTCCGCACGCTCGCAGCGCGCTACGCGGGCGCGCTGCCGGCGGGCTGACGGTCGGGGCACCGCCGTCCCGTCACGCGGCGCAGCACCGGACGCACGAGCCCGGACCACCGACGCCGGGCAGGCCGGTCGGCATGCGCGCCGCCGCGCCGCGCGTGCTCGGCGAGCCGGTACGCCTCGGCCTCGGCCAGCAGATCGCGACGGTGCTCGGCGGCGAGGTCAGCGGCGGCGTGGAGCTGGTTCAGCATGCATCGAACGATCGTCGGCCGCCGCCTCCGGAACATCCGTGCCGAGCACGGAACCACCACGGATTCGCGGTCGGTGCCGTCCGCTCAGACGACCACTGCTCCCATCGCGGCCAGCGCCGATGCGCCCTGCTCGCGCTCCGCCCCACCGGCCAGCAGCAGGCTGCGGGCCCACTGGTAGCGGCAGCCTGCCGCGTCGAGCGCATCGGCCGCGGCGAGGATACCCGTGCGGTGGCCCGCCGCGAGCGCGCCGCCCGCTGCACGAGAGCGGCGGTGACGGGGTTCTCCGAGGTGAGGGCCCGGACGGACGTGATCCGCTCGGCGGCGTCGGGCTCCCCCGCGAGCACCCCCGCCTCGGCCCACGCCGCGGCGTACCAGGGGCGCAGATGCTCTGGAACCAGCGGCGAAGCTCATGGGGCGGGACCTCCAGGCAGCGCACGGCGTCGTGGGCCCGGCCGAGGTGCAGCAGCATGAGCGACTCGAAGAACGCGCTGGAGTGCTGATCATGGGTCTGGCGCCGGGAGGGCACCAGCGCGGAGAAGATCCGCATCCACTCCGCACGGGACTCGGCTTCGCCGCGCATGCCGTGGACGGTGGCCATCACCCGCGCGGCGCGCCGCAACGTGGGTGCGCGCGGGCTCCCGGCCTGTTCCCAGCCCTCGCGGAACCGCTCACCCGCGGCGATGGCGCGCTGCCAGTCGCCCGACAGGGTGCAGACGACCATCAACCGGGCCACCGCGACGTGCCCGTAGCCGCTGTGCAGCGGCAGGTCACGGAGGCGTTCGGCCAGCCCGCGGGCCTCGTCGAGGTCGCCCGCCGCGATCGCCGACTCCACGGCCATGACGTGCGCGTCGGACAGCTCGAAACCGATACCCGGGTCGAGCACCTGCGGGGTGATCAGCTCCATCCGGCGGCGCGAGTTCGCCAATGCTGCCCGGGCCTCGCCCCTGGACAGCTGGGTGATGGCGAGCCGGTCGAGGGCGGTGCTCTCCGCCATGACGTCGCCCGCCCGGCGGGCGAGCCGCAACGCGGTGTCGACGACCTGCGCGCTCGACTCGTCGGTCTCCGGCACCGCGAACGCCTCGGCGGCCGCGATGCGCGCCCGGGTGACCAGGTCGTCGGCGGCCAGGCTCCTGGACTCGGCGATCAGCGCGCCCGGGGCGAGCTCGTCGGGACCGGCCATGATGGTGCCGGCCGCGCGGTTCCACAGCTCGGCGGCGCGTGCGAGGTTGCGGGCCGCGCCCGCGGTGTCGCCGGCCCGCACCAGCATGTCGGCCGCCGCCCGGTGGAGCCGGATCGCGTCGTCGCCCGCCAGCCTGCCGGCGGCCACACCGCTGGCCAGGTGCAGTGCCTCGCCGGCCCGCGAGTCGTCGGGCGCCAGCTCGGCCGCCTGCTCGAAGCGCCACTGCGCCTCCCCGGCGATGCCACGGCGGTGGCACAGCGTGGCGAGCAGCTTCTTCCCGGCGTACGCCTCCTTCGAGCCCGCGGCGACCGCCCAGCCCAGCCCGGCCCGCAGATCGTCGGCGAGCCGGTCGAACCGCGCCCGCCAACCGGGGGTGTGGATCTCCTCGTCGGCGACGAGCCCGGCCGCAGCCTCCATCACCCAGGCCAGGTGCCGCTCACGGCACTCGGAGAGCTCGGACTCGTCCTCCAGCAGCTCCACGCCGTACTGGCGCACCGTCTCCAGCGTGCGGTAACGGGTGCCGTCGGAGGCCGCGACGGGCACCAGGAGGCTGTGGTCGGCCAGCGCCGCGAGGTGGGCTGCCACCTCCCGCGCCGCCACCCCGGCCACCGCGGCCGCGCTCTCCGCGCGGAACGGGCCCGCGAACACGGCGACCCGCCGCAACACCACCTTGGCCTGCGGATCCAGCAGCGCGTAGCTCCAGTCGAGCGTGGAGCGCAGCGAGCGGTGCCTGCTGTCGACCCGGCGTGCGCCGGTGAGCAGCTGGAGCCGGTCGGCCAGCCCGGCCTCCAGCCCGTCGACGCCGAGTGCGGGCAGCCGTGCGGCCGCCAGCTCGATCGCGAGCGGCACGCCGTCGAGGCCGCGGCAGACACGCGCGACGCGGGGCCGGTCGGCGGGGTCGATCCCGGTGCCCGCGGCCGCGGCGCGCTCCTCGAACAACGCGACGGCGTCGCCCGCGGTGGCCTCGACCGACATCCCGGCGACGGGGAACACCCGCTCGAACGGCAGCAGCAGCCGAGCCCGGCTGGTGGCCAGCACGGCGGTGCCCGGGCTCTGGGCCAGCAACCGTTCCACGAGGTCGGCGACGCCGTCGAGCAGGTGCTCGCAGTTGTCCAGCAGGAGCAGCACCTGCCGGTGGGCGGCCCATTCGAGCACGGTCTGCCTGCGCGTGCGGCCCTGCTGCTCCTCGAGCCCGAGCGCGCCCGCGACAGTGGCGGCGATCATCGACGAGTCGGTGACCGGGACGAGGTCGACGTACCAGACGCCGTCGGCGAACCGCTCGCTGACGTCGGCGGCCACCGCGAGCGCGAGGCGGGTCTTCCCCACCCCACCCGGGCCGACGGCGCTGACCAGACGCTGCTTCTCCAGGGCCGCGGCCAGCTCGACCCGCTCCCGCGACCTGCCGACGAACGACGTGAGCGCGGGCGGCAGCGGGGCCACCGGCGCTGCCGCCGCGGCCACCCGCTCACCCGCGATGAGGGTGAGCGCCCGGCGGTCGTCGGCGCCCAGCTTGCGCAGCAGCGACGACACGTGGCTCTCGACGGTGCGGACCGAGATGAACAGGCGCGCGGCGATCTCCGAGTTGCTGAGGTGCTCTCCGACGGCCGCCAGCACCTCGGCCTCGCGCGCCGAGATGGCGGTTTCCCCCGGATGCCCCACCTGGGCGATTCTGCCGGACCGGACCGCCAGGGGCCGCCCGGTTCGCCCTCGGCCGAGCGCCCGACGCCGTCTCGGACCGATCACGGCCACATGATCGATCCGACTTCCGCCGCAGCGCCCTCGCGGAGGCGAGCGGCATGATCTCGCAACGATCACCGAGCAGCCGCCCCACCGGGGTCGAGCCCGCGGGTTCAGCCCCGCTGCAGCACCGTCATCATCGCTTCGACGGCGATCTCCGGCTTCACGTTCTGGTCGAGCGCGGTGCGGCAGGCGAGCACCGCATCCAGGCGGCGCAGCACCGACTCGGCGGGCCACTCGGTGGCGGCCCGCCGCACGTCGCCCTCGCGGTCGGGGTGGGTGAGCGGCACCTGCGCGCCGCTGCCCACCACCAGTGCGTCGCGGAGGAAGCCGGCGAGGTCGACGAGTGCGCGGTCGAGCGCGTCGCGCTGGGTGCGGGTGTTGCGCGACTTCTGCTGGCGTTCGAGGTCGCGCTCGGCGGCCTTCGCGCCGCGCGCGGCCGCCGCGGCACCCTTGCCGGTGCCACCGGCCCCCATCGCGACGGACAGTTCCTCGCGCTCGGCCGCGTCGCGGGTCTCGCTCAGCTCGGTGGCCTCGGCCTTGGCGTCGCGCACCATGTCACCCGCGTAGGAGAACGCGTCGCCGAGGGTGCGCACCCGCAGCGGCAGCCCCAGCACCAGCTCCCGGTGGGCCCGCGCGGCCGGGTCGCGGGCGAGCCTGCGGGCCCTCCCGACGTGCCCACCGGCGACGGACGCGGCCCAGCTCGCCGTCTCGGGGTCGATCCCGTCGCGGCGGACCAGCACGTCGGCGATCGCCGGGGCCGAGGGGGTGCGCAGCGGGATCGGCCGGCACCGCGACCGGATCGTGATGGCGACGTCCTCCGGGTGGTCGGACGGCGCGCACAGCAGGAAGATCGTCTGGTCGGGCGGTTCCTCGATCGACTTCAGCAGCGCGTTGGCGGCGTTCTCGGTGAGCCGGTCGGCGTCGGTGATGATCAGGATCTGGTAGCGGCCGGTGGCCGGGCGCCGCGCGGCGGACTGCACCAGCATGCGCATCGACCGCACCGAGATCGACAGCCCTTCCGGCACCACCTCGCGCACGTCGGAGTGGGTGCCTGCGAGGACGGTGTGGCAGGCCGCGCACTCGCCGCACCCGTGCCGCGGGCACTGCAACGCCGCGGCGAACGCGCGTGCCGCCACCGACCGTCCGGAACCGGGCGGGCCGGTGAACAGCCATGCGTGCGTCATCGCGGTGGGGTCGGAGGCCGCGGCGGAGAGCTCGGCGACGGCGGCGGGCTGCCCGACCACCTCGTCCCAGACGGTCATCCACCCACCACCGCGTCGTCGGCCTCCCTGGAGGGAACGGGCGGCAGCACCGGCGCCAGCCCGCGGAAGATCCGTTCGGCCACCTCGTCGCGCGTGCCGTCGGCGTCGACGACGACGTAGCGGTGCGGCTCCGCCGCGGCCATGCGCGTGAGGAGACGCCGCACGCGCACGTGCTCCTCGCCCGCGACGCCGCCCGCACGGGGTGCCTCCTCGACCGGTGCGCGGTCGAGCAGCACCGATACGTCGGGCCGCAGCCTGCCGGTGGCCCACATCGCGATGTTCTCCAGCTCCCTCGGGTCGAGCTCCGGCTGGCCGGCGGAGGAGGCGCGGTCGGCCGCCACGCCGAACTGCACCAGCGGGCTCACCAGGAACCGGTCGACGATCACCACCGCTCCCGAGGCGAGCGCAGGCCGGATGACGCGCTCGACCTGGTCGGCCCGCACCGCGGCGGCCGCGAGCGCCTGCGCCCGCGCCCCGGAGAGCGCCGCACCGCGGGTGGCGGCCGTCCAGCGTTCGCGGTCGCGCTCGCCGCTGTCGGGTTCCACGACGAGGTGGCCCGCCGCACGGAGTCGCTCGGCCAGCCGCGCCGCCTGCTCGGTGGTCTCCTCCGCGGGCGCGCCCTCCACCGCGATCAGCACCCCGGCGCCGTGGCGCGGTTCGCCCCTGCGCAGCGCTGCCAGCAGGTCGGGCAGGATCGGCTCGGTGCGCCGGTCGTCCATCTGCCGGTACGCGAGCATCCCCACGACCGCGGCGACCAGGCCGCCCGCGAGCATCACCACCCGGGTGCCGTCGACGAGGAAGCCGTAGCCGAGCACCTCGACCTCGCGGGCGCTGACCAGCCCGACGATCACCGGGACGAGCGCCATCGAGCCGAGCAGCGTGAGCCGCACGATGGACTGGACGAACGCGACGATCCGGCCGCGGACCTCGTCGGCCACCTGCGACCCGATGATCGTGAGCCCGGTGAGGAAGGCGATGCCGGCGAACCCGCCGACCAGCATCACGGCGCCGATCGCCACGAACAGGTGCGGGGCGATCGCCACCAGCACCAGCGCCAGCCCGGCCGCGACGATGGCGGCGCCGAACAGGCGGTTGTGCGGGATGCGGCGGGCCATCCGGGGCGCGGCGCCCATGCCGAACGCCAGCCCGACGAACACCGACGCGAACAGCACGCCGTACGCGGCGTTGCCACCGCCGAGGCTGGCGGCGTACAGGGTGGCGGAGCCCACCACAGTGCCCCCCGCGGCGAACGCGCCGATGATGCCGATCACGAGCCCGCGCACCAGCGGCGTGCGCACGACGAACGATGCGCCGTCGCGCAGCATGGCGATCAGGCCAGGGTCCGCCGCCCTGCGCTCCGTGGCGCGCCCGGAGATCTCCGGTATGCGGAACCAGACCGTGAGCGCGATGACGAGGTACGCGACCCCGCTCATGACGAGAGCGACGAACACCGTGGGCAGCGCCGAGCCCTCACCGCCGAAGAACGCGCCGGCGCGGGAGAGAACGGCGAACAGGCCGGCCGCGGTGATCACCGCGACGCCGTAGGTCATCACGAGGTTGAGCTGGTTGGCCGTCTCCACCTGGTCGGGCCTGCGCAGCAGGTTGGGCACCGACGCGTCCTTGGCCGGGATCCAGAACAGGGCGCAGATCTCGATCAGGAACACGGCGATGAACAGCCACCACAGCGACCCGACGAGCGGGATGGACAGGAAGAGGCGAACCTCAGCAGGTCGCACACCACCATCACGCGGCGGCGGTCGAACCTGTCGGCCAGCGCGCCTGCGAGCGGCCCCAGTACGAGCGCAGGGAACAGTTTGGTGGCCACCACGCCGCCGAGCGCGAAGCTCTGCGCGGTGTACCCGCTGGTGAGCTGGGTGGCGAGCGCGGAGAGGGCGAGCAGGCTCATCCAGTCGCAGATGCCCGCGACCGAGGTGACCAGCCACAACCTGCGGAACGCCGGGATGGCGAGCACGCTGCGCACCCGGTGAGCGGTGGGCGCCGACAGCTGCGGGGTCGTGCCGGTGGGCCGGGGCGGGACGGACTCGGTGGCGATCGCTGCTCACCTCCTCCGCACACGGGCCGCTGTCGACGGCCAGGGTAGTCGGGCGGCCTACCAGGGGTGCTCGAGGAGCGCCGAGACCATCTGGATCAAGATCACCACGAACACCAGCACGAAGAACCAGTTGAACAGCCGGGAGCCGAACCGCCCCCGCGTCAGGCGGGAGAGCCCCAGGATCCCCGGCTCGTCGACGATCCGCGGCCGCGGCGGCGGGCCCGGCCGCGGCTCCGCGGGCGGGCCGCCGGTCGGCACGTCCCGCGCGGACGATCCCTCATCCGAACAGGCGCTCACGCGAGCGGATGGTAGGCGCGCACCCCTCCCGGGATGAAGAACTGCCGAGGCAGGCGGCGTGGCGCTCACCCTGACGGGTGACGTCAGTCACCGTCCCCGTCATCATCGTCGTCATCGTCATCATCGTCGCCGGGCGCGTCGGGAGCGGGTGGCGCCTCGCCGCTGGAGATGCTGAGCAACACGGTCTCACCGGGCAGCGCCGACCCGTTCGGGCTCTGGCCGACCACCGTGCCGCGGTCGGCGGCGTTGTCGACCTCGCGCACCGAGACGGCCCAGCCCGCCTCCTCGAGCTCCTCGCGGGCCTCGTTCTCCGGGTCGCCGATGACGTCGGGGACCCGCGCCTCCTCGCCGCCCTCGAGGTACCGCTGCTCCACCGGGGGCAGCGGGACCACCGGTAGCGGGTCGACCAGCGGCTTCATCGCGCCGAACCAGGTCTCCGCGGGCGTCTTGCCACCGAAGATGTTGCCGCTGCGGCAGGCGAAGGGCGACCCGGCACCGTCGCAGAGCGGTCGGGGTGCCCTCGAGTTGTCGAACGTGATCACCGCGCCGGCCATCTGCGGGACGAACCCGACGAACGCCGCCGACTTGTGCTGCTGGGTGGTGCCGGTCTTGCCGGCCATCGGCCGGTTCCAGCCGGCCTCGCCCGCGGCGCGCGCCGCCGTGCCGCCGGGCAGGTCATCCTTGCTGAGCGCGTTGAACAGCGCGTTGGCCAGGCCCGGCTCGACGGCCTGCTCGCAGGGCGCCTCGGTGACGGGCACCGGGTTGCCGTTGACATCGGTGATCGACTCGATCGGGCTGGGCGGGCACCACACGCCCGCGCTCGCCAGCGTGGACCCGACGTTCGCCAGCTCCAGCACGCTCGTCGGGCTGACACCGAGGGTGAACGATGCCAGGTTCTGCGCCTTCGTGACCTCGGCGATCGAACGGTCGGTCGGCCGGCCGGTGCCCGGGTCGACGAACGGGGTGGTGGCGAGCGAACGCATGCCCAGCCGGACCGCCATGTCGACGACGGGCGGGACGCCGGTGAACTCCTCCAGCTTGATGAACGCGGTGTTGGGCGACTGCGCCAGCGCATCGGTGAGCGACATGCGCTCGGGCATGTTCTCGTTGGAGTTGCGGACCGGGAGCGGCCGGCCGGCGCCGTCGACGTAGATCGGCGACGCGTACCCGCTCGGTGGCACCGTGAGCTGGTAGTTGATCCCCATGCCCTTCTCGAGGGCCGTGGCGGACGTGAAGATCTTGTAGACGGAGCCCGCGCCCAGGTTGACCGGCTCGTACGGCAACCCGTAGCTCGTCTCCAGCTCCTCGGCGTCGAGGCCGAACGTGCGGCTCGACGCCATGCCGAGCACGCGGTGCTTCTGGTTGCCCGGCTCCACGACCGACATCACGTTGGCGACGTTCGGCTGCTGCGGCGGGACCTCGGCGTCGAGCGAGGCCTTCATGCGGTCGAGCACGTTGCGGTCGAGGGTGCTCTTGATCGTGTAGCCGCCCCGGTTGAGCTGCTCGAGCGAGAACCCCGCCTCGGTGAGGTACTCCACGACGTACTTGCAGAAGAAGCCGGCGTCACCGGCGCCGATGCAGCCGTTGGGCTGGGTGTTGAGCGGGTTGGCCACCCCGAGCGGGGTGGCGAGCGCGGCCTGGGCCTGCGCGTCGTCGATCATCTGCTGGTCGCGCATCTGGTGGATGACGAGGTTGCGCCGCTCCAGCGCGGCCTCCGGGTTGTTGACCGGGTCGAACGCCGTGGTGCTGTTGACCATCCCGGCGAGCAGGGCGCCTGCGGCACCGTGAGCTTGTCGGGGGTGGTGTTGAAGTAGGTGCGCGCCGCCGACCGGATCCCGGCCGCTCCGTTGCCGTACGAGACGATGTTGAGGTAGCGGGTGAGGATCTCGTCCTTGGAGAGCCGCTGCTCCATCTGCAGGGCGATCTGCGCTTCCTTGAGCTTGCGCGCAGGCGTCTGCTCGGTGGCCTTGAGCCGCTCCGTCTCGGACTCCGCGGCGACGTAGAGCATGTAGTTCTTGACGTACTGCTGGGTGAGCGTCGACGCACCCTGCACGACCTCACCCGACGCGGAGTTGGCCGCGAGGGCACGCAACGTGCCCTGCCAGTCGACGCCCTGGTGCTGGTAGAAGCGGCGGTCCTCGATCGCGACGATGGCCGCCTTCATGGCAGGCGACACCTCGTCGGCCGCGACGGCATGGCGGTTCTGGCCCTGTTCGAAGAACCGCGCGATCGGGACGCCCGCGGAGTCGGTGACCGTGGTGGTCTGCGGCAGCGGTCCGTCGACGAGGTCGGCCGACACCGTGTTGACGCTGTCGCCCGTGTCGCTCGCGACGAGCCCCAGACCGGCGGTGAGCGGGAAGGCCATCCCCGCCACGACGACGCCCGCGAGGAGCCCGAGCCCGAGCAGCAGGCCGATGGGCCGAGCGAGATGGCGCGGGAAGCTCACGGAGCGCCAGGGTACGCGGACCGCCGGATGGAGTAGGGGAGATCACCCGACCGCGATTGAGTAGTTTTGCTCGGTTTCCGGTGGAACCCGGTCTGGTGAGAATTCGTCTGTGCTGGTCATGACGAGCACGGGATCCGGGGAGGCGCGACCATGACGGGCCGGTGGAACTGGCGGAGGGCTGCGCGGTGTCGTACGGCTGACGCCGAAGGCCTCTTCGTCACGGGAGCACGGCAACGCGAGGCACGGCTGTTCTGCCGCACCTGCCCGGTGCGCACCGAGTGCCTCGCCCACGCACTCGACCAGCGCATCGAGTTCGGCGTGTGGGGCGGGATGACCGAGCGGGAGCGGCGGGCGCTGCTGCGGGCGCGGCCGGACGTGTCGTCGTGGGCCGACCTGCTGCACGACGCCCGCATCGCCCACTACGAGTCGGTGGCGGAGGAGACGGCCGAGCAGCTGGCGAGGGCGGCCGAGCGCGAGCAGCACCGCCCGGGCCTCGACGAGACCGCCTGAACGGGTGAGCCGGGGCCGGCCGGGCCGGCGCTGAGCGTGGTCACTCGAGGATCGAACCGCGCCGGCCCGCCGGCGGGCACGCGCGGCCGGAGTGGCCGGCGGCTCACGCACCGGCCGGGGCCCGGCGCGGCTCCGCTCGCTGGGCCTCCAGCATCCGCGACAGCGGTGCCAGCACCGCGTCCAGTGCTGCCGGCTCATCGGTCTCGGCCAGCCAGAGCGCGGCCTCGTTCATCGCGCCCGACAGCAGGCGGGCCAGTGGCGGCACCGGCTGGAGCAGGAGGATGCCTGCGTCGACCAGCTCCGCCAGCGCGTCGGCCAGGTGGCTCGCCGACCCGGTTTCGTCCATGGCGCGCCACTCGCTCCACCCCAGCACGGCCGGGCCGTCGACGAGCATGATCCGCCGGACGGCCGGGTCGGTGCTCGCTGCGAGGAAGGCGCGGCAGCCCGACGTCAGGCGGGTCCACGGATCCGCCTCGGCGTCTGCGGTGGCCGCCACCGAGGCGGCGACCTCGTCCTGCACCTGCGCGAGCACCGCGCGGAACAGGTCGGTCTTCCCACCTGCGAAGTGGTGGTAGAGCGCGCCTTTGGTCACCCCGGCCTCGCGCACGATCTCGGCGATGCCGACGGCGGCGTACCCGCTGGTCGCGAACAGTCGCCTGCTCACCTCCAGCAGTTCGGCGCGCGTCCGCTCGCGCTGCTCCGCCCTCTTCATCAACCCTCCATTGACATACCGACGGTATGTTGCCTACCGTCCTCACATACCGACGGTACGCGAATCCAGGAGTCGTCATGGAACTGACCAGCTTCTACCCGGTGATCGGCACGTCCCGGCTGCACGAGGCGCACGAGTTCTACACACGCCACTTCGGGTTCGAGACCACGTTCGAGTCCGCTGGTACGTCAGCCTGCGCCGCGAGGGCCCACCGGCCCACGAGCTCGCGCTCCTCGACCACACCCACCCCACCGTCCCGGCGGGCCACCGCGCCCCGTGCAGGGGCTGCTGCTCAACTTCGAGGTCACCGACGTCGACGCGGAATGGGAACGCCTCGTCGTCCGCGGCGGGCTCACCCCGGAGCTCGAGCTGCGCAGCGAAGCGTTCGGCCAGCGCCACTTCATCGTCGCCGACCCGTGCGGGGTGCTGATCGACGTGATCACGAACATCGCGCCCGCCGACGAGTACGCCGCAGCCTTCGTCGAGCCCGGGCGAGCGGCCGGCGGCTGAGCAGGCGCTACCCGTCACGGCCGACGCACTCCGTCGCCGCCGACGCTACCCGTCGACCGGCAGCACCGGCGGGGAACCGGTGCGCGGGGCGGACGAAGGCAGCGTGAGCGCGGACCACCTCCGAGGCGCCCGGGGGGTTCAGCGGGCCGAGCGCAGGGGCTGGGCGGTCGAATCGGCAGAGCCCGCGAGCCGCTCGCCGACCTCGCGCAACCCGTCGAGGTCGGCGATGTCGCCCGCGACGACCGGCACCCTGGTCACGGCGACGCCGGGGTGGGCGCCGGTGAACCGGGAGAGCAGGCGCTCCTCCCGGTCGGCGAGATCCACCCGGTCGGCGTGCAGCCGCAGCACCGCCGTGGCGAGCGGCGCGGCGCGCAGGCCCTCGGCCGCGGCCCGGGCCTTCGTGGCGGAGAGGTCGGCGAGCACGGGGTGGGTGCGGTTGAGCACGAGCCCGCCCAGCGGCATGTCGTCGGCCGCGAGCCGGTCGACGAAGTAGGCGGCCTCGCGCAGGGCGTCCGGCTCGGGGGCGGCCACGACGAGGAACGCGGTGCCGGGCGAGCGCAGCAGCGCGTACGTGGCGGTGGCCCGCTCCCGGAAGCCCCCGAACATCGTGTCGAAGGCCTGCACGAACGCCGAGGCGTCGGCCAGCATCTGCCCGCCGAGGATCGTCGAGACCCCCTTGGCGAACAGGGAGAAGCCCGCGCCGACGAGCTTGCGCAGCCCACGCCCGCCCGCCCTGGCGGGCGCGGACAGCAGCCGGATCATGCGGCCGTCGAGGAACGTGGACATGCGCTGCGGCGCGTCCAGGAAGTCGAGCGCCGAGCGCGACGGCGGGGTGTCCACCACGATCAGGTCCCACTCCCCGGTGGCGGCGAGCTGCCCCAGCTTCTCCATCGCCATGTACTCCTGCGTGCCGGAGAACGACGACGAGATGGTCTGGTAGAAGGGGTTGGCGATGATCGCCTCGGCGCGCTCGGGGTCGGCGTGCGTGTGGACCATCTCGTCGAAGGTCCGGCGCATGTCCAGCATCATCGCGTGCAGGTCGCCGCGGGCATCGGCCACGCGGCCGGGTTCGTTGCCGAGCGCCTCCATGCCGAGTGCCTGGGCGAGGCGGCGGGCCGGGTCGATCGTGAGCACGACGGTGCGGCGCCCACGTTCCGCGGCGCGGATCGCCAACGCGGCCGACGTGGTGGTCTTGCCGACGCCGCCGGCACCGCAGCACACGACGATCCGGGTGTCGGGGTCGTCGAGCATCGCGTCGACGTCCAGCGCCGGTGCCGGGCGCGGGCTCATGACACCGCCTCGCTCGCCGCCGGGTCACCCACGCCCTGCTCCGTGAGCGCCTCGGCGAGGCCGTAGAGCGTGCCGAGGTCCACACCCTCGACGAGCTGCGGCAGCTCCAGCCGCGGAAGGGCCGTGGCCGACTCGAGGCGGGCCAGTGCCGCGGCCTCGCCGTGCACGCGCACGGCGTGCTCCACCGTCTCGGCCACGAGCCCGTCGATCACGTCGGCGGGCAGGTCGAGACCCGCGGCCGCGAGGCCGGAGCGGATGCGGCCGGAGTCGACCCGGCCACCGGCCGCCGCGGCGACCGACCGGTCGGGCAGCCACTGCGGCCGCACCCGGTTGACGATCACGCCGCCGACCGGGAAACCAGCCGCTGTGAGCTCGTCGACGGTCTCGAGCGTCTCGGTGACGGGCAGGTCCTCCAGCAGGGTGACCAGGTGCACCGCGGTGAGCGGGGAGTGCAGCACCTCCACGCGCCCGCGGCCTGGCTGTGGATCGGGCCGGTGCGTGCGAGGTCGGCCATCGCCTTCGTGACGTCGAGGAAGCTCACCACGCGGCCCGTGGGCGGCGCGTCGAGCACCACCGCGTCGTACACCGGTTTCCCATCGGGCTCGCGGCGGTTGACGCACTCCTTGACCTTGCCGGTGAGCAGCACGTCACGCAGCCCCGGCGCGAGCGTGGTGGCGAACTCGACGGCGCCCATCCGCCGCAGCGTGCGCCCCGCCATACCCAGCCGGTAGAACAGCTCGAAGTACTCCAGCAGCGCGGCCTCCGCGTCCACCGCGAGCGCCCTGACCTCGCCGCCGCCGGGCGCGATCGCGATCCGGCGCTCCTCGTACGGGAGCGGCGGCGTGTCGAACAGCTGCGCGATCCCCTGCCGCCCCTCGACCTCGACGAGCAGCGTGCGCCTCCCGCCGGAAGCCAGCGCGAGCGCCAGCGCGGCGGCCACCGTGGTCTTGCCGGTGCCGCCCTTGCCGGAGACGACGTGCAGCCGGGCCGCCGACAGCGCTGCTGGCAAACCGGGTGAGGTCACCGCACCAGGTTACGGAGGCGGGACGCGACCGGCCGTCCGAGCGGGTGAGGCGCTGGCTACAGTGACCTGTCATGACCTCCCCCGGTACGTCGGACGTCAGGTGGGAATACCTCACCGCCCCCGTGCTCATCCACAGCACCCAGGCCATCCTCAACAACTTCGGCAGGGACGGCTGGGAGCTCGTCACCGTCACCACCGGAGCCAACCCCGAACAGCTCGTGGCGTGGTTCAAGCGCCCGGTGCGGGGCTGATCGCCGTGGCCACACCGAGCCAGCGGCTCGACGAGCTGGGCATCGCGCTGCCGGCGGTGCCGGCGCCCGCGGGCTCCTACGTCTCCGCCCGCCGGTCCGGCTCGCTGGTGTTCACCGCGGGCCAGGTGCCGTTCGTCGACGGGAAGCCCGCCGCGCTGGGCAAGGTCGGCGCCGAGATCAGCGCCGACGAGGCCGCCGCACTGGCCGGGATCTGTGCGCTGAACGCACTGGCCGCCATCGACGCCCTCGTGGGCATCGACGCGGTCACCGGTGTCGTCAAGGTCGTCGGCTTCGTCGCGTCGCGCCCGGGTTCACCGAGCAGCCGAAGGTCGTCAACGGGGCGTCGAACCTGCTGGGCGAGATCTTCGGCGACGCCGGCAAGCACGCCCGGTCCGCCGTCGGCGTGGCCGAGCTCCCGCTGGGCGTCCCGGTCGAGGTCGAGCTGGTCGTCGAGCTCGCAGAGCCGTGAGCGCCGCGAGCGGGTCGGCGTCGTCCTGCGGGGGAGGCGCGCAGGGAGCGAGGAACGAGCGACCGAGCACCGGACGAGCAGGGCGGCGCCTCACGAGACCCGCGAGCCCGCCGGAGCGGAGCGGAGGCACATGAGCACCGCCGACGCTGCCACGAGCTGCTGCTGCGGCTCGCGGGCAGGCTGCCCGACGGGCTGCTGTGGCGGATGCGCGACTGGCTCGCCGACGACGGGCGGGAAGTGCTCGGTGCCACCCTGCCGCGCGAGCTCCTGCGCCACCGCGTGGGCGTCACCGACGCCGAGCGCGACCTGCTGGAGCAGGCCGTCGGGTCGGCACACCCGCTGCTCGACGCGGTGCTACCGACCGTCGAGCCGCCGCCCACCCGTGCCACGTTCGAGCCGGACGACGGCTCGGTCGACACGGCGGCGCTCGCGGTGCTGGCGGTCGTCCGCGGCCACCCCGGGTGCATCGAGGTGCGGCAGAGCCGCCGCGACGGGCAGCGGGTCGTCGTCGTGATCGGCGCCGAACGGCCGTGGGTGCTCGCCGGCACGATCCAGCGGGTGCTGAGGGCCCACGGCGACCGCACACCGTGCGTGGAGGTTCTCCCAGCGCACGGGGAGCGCTCCGCATATCACCACGCAGCCATCATCGGTTCCAGGCCGCTGTGGCGATCCACCGCAGCGCTGGCCGGCGCATGAGGGGAGCGGCCGGCTCGAGGGGAGGAAGCCAGGTGGAGGACTCGACGTCGCGGGGCACGACGCACGACCTGCTGCTGGCACTGGCCGGGCGCGTCGACGACGACCTGCTGCGCTGGGCGCGCGAGCTGGTCGCGCTCGGGGAGGATGCGCGGGCCGTCGAGATGCTCACGGCCAGCATGGTCGCCGCGCGGGTCGTGCTGCCGCCGCAGGTGCACTCCACGCTGGTCGCCGTTGCCCACAGCACCCGCACCGACCTCGGACCCGCCGCGTCGCTCCCACAGCCGCGCCCGGAGGACGGCACCGAGCACCGCTTCGCCCCTCCGGGTGGCCACGACCCGGTCGCAGGCGCCGTTCTCGAGTTCCCGGCGCGCCCGCTCACGGGCTGCAGCGTGCTGCTCGCCCGCCGTCTCACGCCGGCGGCGCCGCTCCGGGGCCGCTGCCGCATCCGGTCGTGCTGGTGCGGGTGCACGACCGCACCAGGCACGCCGAGGTGCTCGCCTACCAGCTCGGCGCGGCGCTCGACCGTGCCGGTGCGCCGGCGTCGGTCGAGGTGCTCCCGGCCGACGGCCCGGTGCCCGGCTACCACGCCGCGGCGCTCGAGGCCGCCGTGCAGCTGCGCCAGGAGCTGGGCGACGAGCAGCCGTGGCGGCCGTCGCCGCGCGCCGACGCGGTCCGCACCGGCCCGCCGTCGCAGCCGCTGCCCGCGCCACCCGTGGAGCGGCACGCACTCGCCCCGCCGGTCGACCGCCCGGCCCCCCGGCGCCTCCCGGAGCCCCATCCGCTCGCCGCCGGGTCGCCTGCCCCGGTGGCGCGGTTCCCCGCTCCCCCTCGGGAACGCCTGAACCCCACCCCACCGCAAGTGGCGGAGCCGGTGGCCACCGCGAGCGCGCAGCCCTCCGCCGAACCGGACCTCGAGAGCTCCGAGTCCGCCACCGCGCGGCTGGCCGCGGAGCCGGGCCACCACCTCGACCAGGCCGACCAGCACCACGAGGACGACGTCGCCGACCACGCCGATGTCGCCGACGATGACGACGTGGCCGACCGGGACGAGTCCCGCGAGGACGACGCCCACGAGGACGACGTCGCGGCCGACCGGTTCCACGGCGAGGAGTACGACCGGGAGGACGAGGCCGAGCCCGTCGAGGAGGAGGGCGGCTACCCGGACCCGCCGTCGCCCCACCCGCTCGCAGCGCCGCGCCCGACCCGGCCCACGCCGCTACCGCCCGCCACCGTGCTGTCGCCGCGCGGCACCCGCCCGCACCACACCGTCACGCCGATCTCGCGGGCCGTGCAGAACCCGATCCCGCTGGTCCGGCGGAACGGGCTGACACCGGTCCCGCAGCCGACCCCGGTCACCGACCCGCGGCCCACCCTCCGGCCCGTCGACGACGACCGCCGCGGGCTCGCGTCCCCGGTCGACGAGCGGCGGGACCGAGCCGCGGAGGAGCCGCCACCCCCGCGCCGGGACACACCCGCCTTCGAATCCCTGAGCGATCCGTTGAACGGCCCGCTGCACCAACCGTTGCTGGCACCGCTCCTGGATCCCACCCGGCCGGAGGACGACCCGCTGGGCCGGATCGGGCGCCGCCCCGAGGCCCGGCGTCCGGAACCCACCGCGCCGCCGGAGGACGAGTGGTCCGAGGAATGGCTGTCCGGCACCTGGGCGATGGCACCATCCGCCTTCGCGGAGCAAGCCGAGCCGGAGCACGAGGACGACCAGAACGCCGACGCCGGCCGCCCCGCGCCGCGTCCCGTCCCCCGCACACCGGCCCGCCACCGTTTCGCGGACGAACCCGCCGCCGACGACTCCGCAGCTCCCCGACGCCCGGCGCAGGACGACGTTCCCGCCGCCGACGAGGTCGCGGCCCGTCCCGAGGACGGGCAGCAGCGCCCCGACTCGGCCTCCCGGCTGAGCGACGCCGACCGCCAGCTCCTCGCCCGGTTGCAGGCCGAGCTGCTCGATGGGCACCGCCAGCGGCTCGGGAGGCGCATCACCAACGGCAGCCACCACGGCTCGGGGCCCGACTTCGGCGGCTGACGCGCACGCTCCGTACCGCGCTCAGCGCACGGCCGCGCGGACGGCGGCGACCAGCTCCTGCAGGCGCAGCCCGCGTCTGACGCCGAGGGCGGGCGGAGGGCCGGAGCCGTCGACGGCGGCGACGAGCTCGTCGAGCAGCGCCGCGTAGCAGGTGGGGGCGTCGGCACCGCGGCCGGCGATCCGGTGCCGGCCCGCACCGCCGAACACCGTGAACTCGATCTCCGACGGATCGACGGGCACCCGCGTCGACAGCGTCACGGTGCTGCTCGCGCCGCCGGCGTGCAGGAGCCCGAAGCGCCAGAGGTCCGGCTCGTCGTGCCGCGCCCACTGCACGTCGACGACCGGCCCGACCGCGGCATCGAGGAGGTCGATCACGTGCGGTCCGATGTCGGCGAGCGCGCCGTGCTCGGCCCGCCACGACGACGTGCAGAAGGGCCCGCCGAGCAGCGATCCGGAGAATCCACCGTGCGGACGCCACCGTGTCCGGTCCGGCGGACTCGGCCGGCATGTCGGCGAGCCAGTCCCGCACCGCCGGAGCGTGGCGCATCGTCAGCACCATCGTCGAACACACCCCGGCCCGCTCGACCGCCTCGACCACCGTGCGGGCATCCGCGACCGTGCCCGCGAGTGGCTTCTCGCAGATCAGGTGCGTGCCCGCGGCCGCGGCACGGAGCACGAGCCGGCCCTGCACCTGCGGCGGTACGGCGAACGCGACCGCGTCCACGGCGTCGAACAGCATCTCGATGTCGGGGTAGCAGCGTGCGCCGTGCTCCGCGGCGATCTCCTCCGCGATCTCCGGTCTGCGCGTCCACACGGCCGCGAGCTCGGTGCCGTCGTGGGCGGCGAGGCCCGGCGCGTGCACCGTTCGGGCCCACGGGCCACCACCGACCAGACCCACCCGCAGCCGATCCATGGCGCACATCCTCCCGCCCCGACGTGCTCACCGGGCGACCGCCATCGCCCGTGACCGGGCGAGCAGCTCGATGGTGCGCGCCTGTTCCTCGGGTGCCGACGTTCGTGTTCGGCGTGTCACGGAACGCGGTGATCGATCCGAGCGGCGCCGCAGCGCCATCGCGGCATGCGCACGTCGATCGTCGACAGTGGTGGCACGACGACAGATCAGTCGCCCCAGCACCATTCCCGGCGATCACGAACTCCGAGGCGTTCGAAGCGCCACATCGGCATCTCCCCGGGCCGCTACCGCCGCCGGAACGCCTAGTGTCCCGGTATGCCCTCCCCACCGGTGGTTCCGCGCCCGGCCGCGACCGTGCTGCTGGTGCGCGACCACCCGCGGCCACGGCCGGGCCGCTCGCCGCTGCAGGTGTTCCTGCAGCGCCGCGTCACGGGGATGGCGTTCGCGGGTGGGATGACGGTGTTCCCCGGCGGTGGGGTGGACGCGAGCGACCGTCCCGACCCGCAGCGCTGGGCAGGCCCGGACCCGCGGTGGTGGGCCGAACGGCTCGGCGTCGACGCCGACCTCGCCGGTGCGCTCGTGCACGCCGCGGTCCGTGAGACGTTCGAGGAGTGCGGCGTGCTGTTGGCCGGCCCGGGTGCCCGCCCGACGTGGACCGGTACCGGGCCGACGTCGTCGCCCGCCGCCGGACGTTCCCCGACGTGCTGTCGGCGGCCGGGCTGGTGGTGCGCGCCGACCTGCTGCACGCGTGGGCCCGCTGGATCACACCGCACGGCTCGCCGCGCCGCTACGACACCGCGTTCTTCGTGGCGCTGGTGCCCGACGGCCAGGAGGCCGACGCGCACACCACAGAGGCCGTGGAGGCCGGCTGGTGGCATCCCGACGAGGCCCTCGAACGCTGGCAGGAGGACGCGTTGAAGTTGATGGCGCCGACGGCGCGCACCCTGCAGGAGATCGCCGGGCTCGGGGACAGCGCTGCCGTGCTCGCCGCGGCGCGCGACCGCGAGATCCGGCCGATCACACCGACGGTGCGCGAGCAGGACGGCAGGCTGATGTCCGTGCTGCCCGACGACACCGCGCTCCCCGCAGCGGGCTTCCCGGGCCGGCCGGCGATGAGCGAGCTCGCGAGCGAATCAGGAACACAGCGCGGTGGGCGAATGCCCGCGACGAGCGCCGGCGAGGAGCCGGCATGAGGCCCGCGTACGGCGTGCTGAGGCCGGTGACACCGCTCGCGTCGGTGTTGCTGGCCGAGAACCCCTCCCCGATGACCCTCGACGGCACGAACACGTGGCTGCTCCGCGCGCCCGGCGAAGCGGCGTGCGTGGTGGTCGACCCCGGGGAGGAGGACGAGGAACACCTGCGTCGGGTGGCGGCCCACGGACCGGTCGCCCTCGTGCTGCTCACCCACCGCCACCCCGACCACGCGGCAGGGGCGCGCCGCTTCTCCGAGCTCACGGGCGCACCGGTGCGTGCGCTGGACCCCTCGCTCGTGCTCGGCTCGGAGGCGCTCGGCGACGGCGACGTCGTGGCGGCGGCCGGCGTGGAGCTACGGGTGGTCGCCACTCCCGGCCACACGTCGGACTCGCTGTCGTTCCTGCTGGACGGGCCGGACGCCGACCAGGCCGTGCTCACCGGCGACACCATCCTCGGCCGCGGCACCACCGTGATCGCCCACCCCGACGGTGAGCTGGGCCCGTACCTCGACTCGCTGCGGCGGCTGGCGGCACTGGCCCCCGGCACCGCGGTGCTCCCCGGCCACGGCCCCGAACTCCCCGACGCACCGGCCGTCGCCACGGCCTACCTCGCCCACCGCGAGCAACGACTCGAGCAGGTGCGGGGTGCACTCGCGCAGCTCGGCCAGGAGGCGACGCCCCGCCAGGTCGTGGAACTGGTCTACGCCGATGTAGACCGGGTGCTGTGGCCTGCGGCCGAACTCTCGGTCCGCGCGCAGCTGGACCACCTGCGCATCTGCTGACCCCGTGTCAGCAAAGCCACTTTCATGACGCGTCGTGTCGTGAAAGTGGCTTTGCTGACATCTGGTCGCCCTCCGCGGGAGGCAGGAGGGTCGCTCGGCGTAGCCACAGTGCCGTTGCCAGTACCAGCCCGGCCACGCCCCCGGACACGAACGCCACGGGCGGGCCGAAGGTCTCCACCACGAGCCCGGCGGTCGACTGGCCGGTGGCGATGCCCAGGGTGGCGGCCGTGATCAGCCATCCGAACGCCTCGGTGGCCGTGCCGGGTGGGGCCGCGATGTCGACGGCGAGGGAGTTCCCGGTGACCAGTGGGGTGATCAGCGCCCCCGAGACGATCATCGTGATCACGAGGACGGTCAGGGACCCGGTGGGCCCGACGAGCGACATCGCGGTGACGAGCAGCCCGAACCCGCCGAGGAGCGCCGGAATCCGCAGGTGCAGCGGGCGGGGCCACGGGCGCATGCCGTAGAGCACCCCGGCGAGCACCGAGGAGATCGACCACGCCGACAGGAGCACGCCGCCGAGCGTGGGCGAGCCCTCGGCCGCGGTGACCGCGGGGATGCCGACCTCCACCGACCCGATGACCAGGCCGAACCCGAGCGAGCCAGCGCCACCGTGCGCATCCCGGGCCGGGCGAGCGCTCCCAGCATCGAGCCGGCGGCGCGGTCGGGCGTGCCTCCGACGCGGCGGGCCGGGCCGCTCAGGGCCCACGCGGCGGTGCCGAGCGCCATGGCCGTGCTCGCCACGACGAGGCCCGCGCCCGGCCACGGCGCCGCGACGAGGAACGCGGCGGTCGCCGGGCCGAGGATGAAGAAGACCTCCAGGCTGATGGCCTCGAAGGTCAGTGCGGCCGAGCGGGCGGGCCCGGGCGGCACGAGCTCCGACCACAGCGACCGGGACGCGCCTTCCAGCGCGGGCCGCGCGGCCCCCGCCGCGGTCGCCAGAACCACGAGCAGAGCGAGCGGTTGCTCCGTCTCGATCGCGGCCACCAGCGCCGTGGCCGCCAGCACGAAGAGCGCGACGACCACCAGCATCGGCCGGCTCGGGCCCAGCCGGTCCATCACCCGGCCCTGGGCCACCGCGCCGGTGGCGACGCCGACCATCGTCCCGGCGGACACCAGCCCCGCTGCGGCGAACGACCCGGTCGTGCGCTGGACGTAGAGCAGCGTCGCCAGCGGCAGCATCGCGATCGGGAACCGGCCGACAGCGGAGGCGAGCACCGGAACGGCGGCGCCGGGGGCGGTGAGAGCGGCGCGGTAGTCGGCGAGCGACGCTGAGGACGACATGGCTCCCAGCGTCGCACGTTCTGGTACGGCCGTACCACTAATTTCGGCGCACACATGACGAACGGCACCGCCGAAGCGGTGCCGTTCGAATGGTCAGGCTCGCCGGACTACCGGGCGCGGCGCGCGAGCCGCTCGGGCTCCAGGATCAGCACGCTCTTGCCCTCGAGCCGCAGCCAGCCGCGGTGGGCGAAGTCGGCGAGCGCCTTGTTGACGGTCTCGCGGCTCGCCCCGACCAGCTGCGCGATCTCCTCCTGCGTGAGGTCGTGCGTCACCCGCAGCAGGCCGGACTCCTGGGAGCCGAACTGGCGCGCGAGCTGCAGCAACGCCTTCGCGACCCGGCCGGGGACGTCGGTGAAGATGAGGTCGGCGAGCGCGTTGTTGGTGCGGCGCAGGCGCCGCGCCAGTACCCGCAGCAGCTGCTCGGCGATCTCCGGGCGCTTGCCGATCCACTCCCGCAGCGCGGGCCGGTCCATGGTGAACGTCCGGACCTCGGTGACGGCGGTGGCCGACGACGTGCGCGGTCCGGGGTCGAAGATGGACAGCTCGCCGAACATGTCGGACGGGCCGGCCACCATGAGCAGGTTCTCGCGGCCGTCCGGCGACTTGCGCCCGATCTTCACCTTGCCACTGCCCACGATGTACAGACGGTCGCCCGGCTCACCCTCCGCGAAGATCACGTGCCCGCGCGGGAACTCCGCAGGCTCGAGCGCCTGGGCCAGCGCCTCGGCCGCGTGCGGCTCAACACCCTGAAAAATCCCTGCGCGGATCAGTATCTCGTCCACTGCGTCGCTCCTCGTCCCGGGTCGCTGCCCCGCGACCGGATCACCGGCCGGTCAGTCTAGGGGTTGCGCGCACCCTGTGTGACGCCGTAGCCGTCGATTTCGTTGCCCGACCGGGCGACTTTCACCCGGTCTCACCCGTGCGGCGAGTCAAGCCGCGTTGTTGCGCCGGGCGGATCTGCGTCCACGTTGTCCACGGTTGCGCAGCCGGAAGAGCTCCAGTGCTCGACCGGATCCCTGCCGGAAGAGTGCGCGAACCTCGTCGGGGCGGGGCCGCTCGAGGAGCTCTTCGACCTCTTCGGGGCGCACTGTCGTCTCCCGCAGCCGGGATTCCACACGCTCCATCCCGAGCGCGAAGAACATCACCAGCAACGGCACGAGTACGGACAACCAGGCAGTCATGTCGCGTCAGATCGTCTCGCACCGCGCGGAGCGACTCGCCGCGGGGGTCGACGAGTTCCCATCCTGTTACGACTTCGTGACCCGCCCGGCCACGCTGCGTGATGGGCGTCCGAGGTTGTCGGCGGCTTTCCGTAGGCTTCCACCGTGACCACCGCCTCCCCCAGCACACCGGCGCCGGTCGCCACGGCGCGCAGCGCGGCCAAGCTCGCCAAGCGGGTCGCCGCCGGGGAACCCGCGCTCGGGCGCTCCCGGCGCGTCGGCCGCATGCTGCGCATGCTGGCCGCCACCCACCCCGACGCCCACTGCGAGCTCGACTTCACCACCCCGCTCGAGCTCGCCGTGGCCACCATCCTGTCCGCGCAGTCCACCGACAAGCTGGTCAACTCCGTCACACCGGCGCTCTTCCGGCGCTACCCCACCGCGCTCGACTACGCGCAGGCCGACCGCGCCGAGCTCGAAGAGATGATCCACAGCACCGGCTTCTTCCGGAACAAGGCCAACTCGCTGATCGGGATGGGCACCGCCGTGGTCGAGCGCCACGACGGCGTGCTGCCGCACACGCTCGACGAGCTCGTGAAGCTGCCCGGCATCGGCCGCAAGACCGCCAACGTCATCCTCGGCAACGCCTTCGACATCCCGGGCATCACGGTCGACACCCACTTCGGTCGCCTGGTCCGCCGGTGGGGCTGGACGCAGGAGGAGGACCCGGTCAAGGTCGAGCACGCGATCGGGGCGCTCGTGCCGAAGCGCGACTGGACGATGGTGTCCCACTACGTGATCTTCCACGGGCGGCGGGTCTGCCACGCGCGCAAGCCGGCGTGCGGGGCGTGCTCGCTCTCGGCCGACTGCCCCGCCTACGGCGCAGGCCCCACCGACCAGGTCCAGGCCGCCAAGCTCGTGAAGGGCCCGTCGCGGCCGCACCTGCTCGCCATGGTCGGGATTCCCGACGACGAGGCGCCTCCCGCGGCCGGCGGCGAGGACGCCGACGCCCCGTGACGGCGGGAACCGGTTCTCGGGTGCGCCGCTCGGAGATCGTCACCACCGTGGTCGTCGTGCTGCTCGCAGCGGCCGCGGTGTTCGCGCTGTGGCCCCGCGACGCCACCACGTCCGCTCCGGCCGCCGAGGCTCCGGAGCAGGTGGACGTCTCCGACGCCGACCTCGCCGCGGCTCGCGCGGCGGCGGGATCGGTGCCCTGCCCCGGCCCCACCGGGGCGGCGCCCGCCGGCCCGCTCGCCGGGGTCACGGCCCCTTGCCTGGGCGTCCCCGGTTCCGTCGACGTCGGCGCGCGCTCGCGGCCGGCCCGCGCTGGTCAACGTCTGGGCGTCCTGGTGCGTGCCCTGCCGCGAGGAGCTGCCCGCGCTCGCCGAGTACGCGGCGCGGCCCGGGGCCGTCCCGGTGCTCGGGGTCGACGTCCGCGACGACCCGCGCGCCGCGCTGTCGTTGCTCGCCGAGCTCGGGGTGGCCATGCCCTCGGTCACCGACCCGCGCGGCGCGCTGCGCGCCGCGCTCGACGTGCCGCCCGCGCTCCCCGCGTCCTACGTGCTGCGCGCCGACGGCACGGTGACCCGCGTCGACCCGCCCACGCCGTTCCGCACGGCCGACGAGGTCGCCGCTGCCGTGGAACGGCTCTCGTGAGCGAGCACGCGAGCGAACCGGTCGACGAGAGCAGCCCCGCGAACGCGGCCGACGAGCGCCGGCGAGGAGGATTCGTGAGCAACGCGCTGCGGCCTGAACGGGCACCCGGCTGGTTGCGTCCCCTGTTGTCCGGCGTCCGCGGCGTCGACGCCGCAGAACTGGTCCGCCACCGCATGCTCCCGCCCTCCGACGGACGGCGGGCCGCCGTGCTGGTGCTCTTCGGCGAGGACCCCGACCACGGCCCGGACGTGCTGCTCGTCGAACGCGCCAGCACCCTGCGCGAGCACGCCGGGCAGGTGGCCTTCCCCGGCGGCGGCGCCGACGCCGAGGACGCGGACGCCGTGGCCACGGCCCTGCGGGAGGCCGAGGAGGAGGCCGGTGTGGAGCCGGAGGGGGTGGTGCCGCTCGCGCTGCTGCCCGACCTGTTCGTGCCGCCGTCCGGGTTCATCGTCACCCCGGTGATCGCCCATTGGGCGCGTCCGGTGGAGGTGCACGCGGTCGATCCGCGGGAGACGGCCCGGGTGGCGCGGGTGCCGCTCGCAGTGCTCGCCGACCCGGTCCACCGGATCCGCGTACGTCACCCGTCCGGGTTCACAGGTCCCGCTTTCGTCACGGCGGGGTTGCTCGTCTGGGGTTTCACGGGGGGCCTATTGTCCGCGCTGTTGGATAGGGGCGGATGGGCGCGTCCGTGGGACACCACTCGGGTGATGGACCTCGACGCAGCGTGGTCGGCGGCCCGAGCCGGTCGGCAGGAGGTCGCGGGATCGTGAGCGTGGGGGCAGGGGCGGCGTGAGCTGGGTCGATCTCGTCGTCGTACTGCTCGCACTCATCGCAGCCGTCTCGGGATGGCGCCACGGCATGGCCGTGGCGCTGTTGTCGTTCGTCGGCGTGCTCACGGGAGCGGTGCTCGGTGTGCGGCTGGCGCCGCTGCTCGCGGCGGGCGTCGAGGCGCCCACCACGCGCGTGATCGTCAGCATCGTCGTGGTGGTGATGCTGGTGGCTCTCGGCGAGACCACCGGTGTCTTCTTCGGCAGGCGCATCCGCGACCGCATCACGGGGCAGCGGTCCCTGCAGGTCGACTCCACTCTGGGCTCGGTGCTGCAGGCGTTCACGGTCGTGGTGGCGGCGTGGCTCGTCGCGCTCCCGCTCGCCTCGGCGAGCTTCCCGGGCCTCGCCGCGGGCGTGCGTGGCTCGGAGGTGCTGCGCGCGGTCGACAACGTGATGCCGGAGGCGGCCAAGGCGCTGCCCGAGGAGCTGCGGCAGCTGCTCAACAACTCGGGCTTCCCCGACGTGCTGAGCCCGTTCGCGGAAACCCCGATCACCGAGGTCGGCGTGCCCGACGCCACGCTGGCGCAGAGCTCGATCGTCGGCGACGTCGCGGGCAGCGTGCTCAAGGTCCGCGGTCGCGCCCCCTCGTGCGCCCGGCAGCTCGAGGGCACCGGGTTCGTGATCGCGCCGGAGCTCGTGATGACCAACGCCCACGTCGTCGCCGGCACCGCCGAGACCGGTGTGGAGGTCGTCGGGCGGCGCGGGCGGGTTCAGGAGCTCGACGCCGAGGTGGTGCTCTACGACCCCGCCGTGGACGTCGCCGTGCTCCGGGTGCCCGACCTGGACGCCGAGCCCCTGCCCTTCGACCGCGCGCCTGCCACCGCCGGCGACGACGCGATCATCGTCGGCTACCCGCTCGACGGCCCGTACACGGCCACCGCCGCCAAGGTCCGGTCGATGATCCGGCTCAAGGGCCCCGACATCTACGACGACGGCGAGGTCACCCGCGAGGTGTACACGGTGCGGGCCGTGGTCCGCTCCGGCAACTCCGGCGGCCCGATGATCGCCCCGGACGGCCGCGTGATCGGTGTCGTGTTCGGCGCGGCGCTCGACGACCAGGAGACCGGTTTCGTGCTCACCGTCGACCAGGTGTCCGGGGCGGTGCAGGCCGCGAGCAACCTGCGCCGCGAGGTCGACACGGGCAGCTGCGCCGCCTGACGCCCATCTCCCTCTCACGGGGGAGCCGGTTCCTCATTTCGCGTGATGCCCGCGGGTCGTGGCTGCCGGAGTCTTGCGGTATGGCGTCCACCAGCAACGGGCCGGCCGTTCGTCGCGATCTCCCACCGGGCCAGCGTCGCCGGGACGACTTCCCCCGGTTCGGCAAGTCCTCCCTCCCACCGCCCCGGGTGCCGGACGACCCGGTGCTCGCGGTCACCGGTGCCGTCGAGCACGAGCTGCGGCTCCCGCTCGGCGAGCTGATCCAGGGCCTCACCCGGGTCGATCAGATCGCCGACTTCCACTGCGTCGCCACGTGGTCGGCGACCGGCCTGCACTGGTCGGGTTTCTCGTTCCGGCAGTTCTGGGGGCAGGTCGTCGTCCCGCACTGCCGGCCCGTGGACGACGCCATAGCCGTGATCGCCCGTGGCGCGGACGGCTGGCGGGCCGTGATCGACCTGCGCGACGCGCTCGCCGACGACGTGCTGCTCGCCGACCGGCTCGACGGCAGGCCTCTCGACGGTACGCACGGCGCCCCGCTGCGCTACGTGAGCCCGGGCCAGTACGGCTACAAGAACGTCAAGCACCTCGTCGGGCTCGAGGTCACGCGGGCGTTCCCGAAGCCGGGGCTCGTGCTCGGCGAGCACCGGCGGGCCCGGGTGGCGTTCGAGGAGCGGGACCCCTGGATGGACCCGCGGCCGTACCGGCTCATCGGCCGGGCCCTCATTCCGCTTGTCCTCCGGCTGAACCGCCGATCCACTCGAACGTGATCGCTGGAAGTGGTGACACGGTGTCGGATCTGTCGCCCGTGCACCACTTCTGGTGACCACGACACGCACATTCGTTCACGCGATCGGGTCAACAACGCGCCGAGTTCGGCCTATCCTCCCAGCGTGAACCGGGCCGGACCTCGATCGATCGCCACACTCGGGACGGTCGCACCGCTACTGTCCGGGGCCGTTGCGGCAGCGGCCGGGGTACTCCTGCTCGGCTGGCCGAACCGGCCACCGCTGCCCGGGCAAGCGGGAGCGGTGGCCGCGGTGGTGCTGGCGGTCGTGGCGGTGCTGCTGGTGTTCGCACCGGCCGTGCGGCCGCGTTCAGACGTCGCGGGTGATCGTCTGGTCCCGGCCGGGGCCCACCCCGATCGCGCTCACCGGGGCGCCGGTCAGCTCCTCGATCCGCTCCACGTAGGCGCGCGCGTCGCCGGGAGGTCGTCGAACGTGCGGCAGTCCGAGATGTCCTCGAACCAGCCGGGGAGCTCTTCGTAGACCGGCTGGGCGTGGTGGACGTCGGTCTGGGTCATCGGCATGTCCTCGACCCGGCGCCCGTCGACCTCGTACCCCACGCAGATCGGCACGGTCTCCAGGCCGGAGAGCACGTCGAGCTTGGTGAGGAAGAAGTCGGTGATGCCGTTGACGCGCACGGCGTAGCGGCCGATCACCGCGTCGAACCAGCCGCAGCGGCGTGGGCGGCCGGTGGTGACCCCGACCTCGCCGCCGGCCTTGCGCAGGTGCTCCCCCATCGCGTCGAGCAGCTCGGTGGGGAACGGCCCGGAGCCGACCCGGGTGGTGTAGGCCTTGAGGATCCCGATCACACGGGTGATCCGGTTGGGCCCGATCCCGGAGCCGACCGCCGCGCCGCCTGCCGTCGGGTTCGAGCTGGTGACGAACGGGTAGGTGCCGTGGTCGACGTCGAGCAGCGTGCCCTGCGAGCCCTCGAGTAGCACCGTCTCGTCGGCCTCGAGCGCCTTGTTGAGCAGCAGGCGCGTGTCGGCGATGCGGTCGGCGAACTTCCGCCCGTGTGCGAGGACGGTGTCGACGACCTGGTCGACCTGGAGGCACGCCGGTTGTAGACCTTCACCAGCACCTGGTTCTTGTAGTCGAGCGCCGCCTCGACCTTCTGGTGCAGGATCTTCTCGTCGAGCACGTCGGCCACGCGCACACCGACGCGCGCCACCTTGTCCTGGTAGGCCGGGCCGATCCCACGCCCGGTGGTGCCGATCTTGGCCTTGCCCAGGAACCGCTCGGTGACCTTGTCGATCGCCACGTGGTACGGCATGATCAAGTGCGCATCCGCGCTGATCATGAGGTTGCTCGTGTCCACGCCCCGCGCCTCGAGGCCGGAGAGCTCGTCGAGCAGCACGCCCGGGTCCACCACGACGCCGTTGCCGATCACGTTCTTGACGCCGGGCGTGAGGATCCCGGAGGGAATGAGGTGCAGCGCGAAGTCCTGGCCGTCGGGCAGCACCACCGTGTGGCCGGCGTTGTTGCCGCCCTGATAACGAACCACCCACTGGACCTGGCTACCGAGAATGTCGGTGGCCTTGCCCTTGCCCTCGTCGCCCCATTGGGCGCCGATCAGCACGATCGCCGGCATGTGAAACTCCAGTCCTGGCCGCGCCTCGTCCGCGGCGGGGGAGGGTAACCGATCAGTGAACCCGATCGATTCGGACGTGGTGCTGCTGACCTGCTCCGATCAGGGGCAGGCCCGGCGGCTCCCGTGCACGGTAGTCGCCCTGGTGGTCGGCTCGCTGCCCTGTATGCAGTGGCCCACTCGGTGGTAGTGCCCGCCCGCCCCGGACGCACGGACCTCGACCCCGTGCTGGCCGAGCGCGCGCCGCGCCGCATCGTCGTCGCGGGCACCGACGCCGACCTCGCCGCGGTCCTGCTGCGGCTGCTGCGCACCGAGCGGCTCGGGGTCGAGGTCGCGTACCTGCCGGACGCGCGCTCACCCGCCACCGCGGCGTGGGGGCTGCCCACCGGCGACGCGGCGGCAGAGCTCGCGGTGACGGGGTCGGCGACGCCGGTGCCGCTGGTGCGCGACGACACCGGCGGCGTGCTGGTCGGCCGCGGGGAGATCCGCGACATCCGCGGCGAGTGCTACTGCGACGAGACGCTCGTGCTGCGCGGTCGGGCGCGCAGGCTCGTCGTCACTCCCGGCCCGCAGGGGATCGCGGTGCGGGCGGGCTGGAGCGGGCGCGCCCCGGACGGGCGGGTCCGGCCGGTGCCCGCGCGCGCACCCCGTGGCACCGGCTCGGCGCTCGGGCGGGCGGTCCAGGTGGGGTGCGAGCCGTCGATCGTCGTGGCCGACGGTGTGCCGCACCCGCGTCCGGTACCGCGGCGGACCTGGTACCGGCACACCACCGACTGGCTGCTCGTCCGCCCGTGAGCGTCAACGGACCGTGAAGCCAGGACACATCGTGTTCACCTGAACTGATCACAGCGGAAACACCGCGTTCCTACGTTCGGGCGAGGGCCGGAGCTCAGCGGCCCGTCGCTCCCGGAAGGAACGCCTGTGACGACCTCTCGATCTCGCCGGACCATCGGCGCCGCCGCGCTGCTGACGGCAGGCCTGCTGCTGTCGGCCTGCGGGGCCCGTGTCGACGACGCCGGTGCCGGCGATGCGGCTGCCGCGCCGTCCTGCGTCGACTCCTCGGGGCCCGAGATCAAGGTCGGGTTCCTGAACTCGCGGTCCGGCACGATGGCGATCAGCGAGAACACGGTGTTCGACTCGCTGTCGCTCGCCGCGGAGCAGATCAACGCCGCGGGAGGGGTGCTGGGCAAGCAGCTGTCGGTCGTCGCGGAGGACGGCGCGTCGGAGCCCACGATCTTCGCCGAGAAGGCCCAGAAGCTGATCCGCAGCGACTGCGTAGCCGCGGTGTTCGGCGGCTGGACCTCCTCGTCGCGCAAGGCGATGCTGCCGGTGTTCGAGAGCAACGACTCGCTGCTGTTCTACCCGGTGCAGTACGAGGGCCTGGAGTCGTCGGAGAACATCTTCTACACCGGGGCCACCACCAACCAGCAGATCATCCCGGCGCTGGACTACCTGAAGGAGCAGGGCGTCACGAGCCTGTTCCTCGTGGGCAGCGACTACGTCTTCCCGCAGACCGCCAACAAGATCATCAAGGCGTATGCGGCCGCGAACGGCATCGAGGTCAAGGGCGAGGAGTACGCCCCGCTCGGCCACACCGACTTCGCCACGATCGTCGCCAAGGTCCGCGACGCGGGCGCGGGCGCGGTGTTCAACACCCTCAACGGCGACTCGAACGTCGCGTTCTTCAAGGAGTACCGCAACCTCGGCCTCACACCGGACGTGATGCCGGTGCTCAGCGTGTCGATCGCCGAGGAGGAGGTCGGCGGCATCGGCGTGGACAACATCGTCGGCCAGCCGGTGGCCTGGAACTACTACCAGACGATCGACAGCCCCACGAACCAGCAGTTCGTCGAGGCCTTCAAGGCGAAGTACGGCGCCACCCGCGTGACGTCCGACCCGATGGAGGCGGCGTACACCTCGCTGTTCCTCTGGAAGGGCATGGTCGAGAAGGCCGGTTCCTTCGACGTCGCGGCGGTGCAGGCGGCGGCGGGCGGCGTCAGCCACGACGCTCCCGAAGGCACGGTCACAGTGAACGGCGAGAACCACCACATCGCCAAGACCGCCCTGATCGGCAAGATCGGCACGGACGGCCTCATCCACACCGAGTGGTCGTCGGGCGAGCCGATCGAGCCCGACCCGTTCCTGAGGACGTACCCGTGGGCCGGCGAGCTGGCCGACTGAGGTGGACGTCCTCGTCACCCAGGTCTTCAACGGCCTGTCCGGCGGCTCGATCCTGCTGCTGGCCGCACTCGGCCTCGCGCTGACGTTCGGCCAGATGGGCGTGATCAACATGGCGCACGGCGAGTTCATCATGGCCGGCGCCTACACCGCCTACGTCACCCAGAACGTGCTGGGCTCGGCCGGGCTGTCGCTGGTGGTGTCGCTGCCCATCGCGTTCGCGGTGGGCGGCGTGCTCGGGGTGGTGCTGGAGGCCACGCTGCTGCGGCGGATGTACCACCGGCCGCTGGACACCCTGCTCGTCACGTGGGGCGTCTCGCTCGTGCTGCAGCAACTCGCCCGCGACGTCTTCGGCACGGCCGGTGTGGACGTGCCGGCGCCGGCCTGGCTCGTCCGGCCCGGTCCGAGGTGCTCGGGTTCTCCTTCCCGCGCACACGGCTGTTCATCCTGGTGCTCGCCGTCGCGGCGTTCCTCGCACTCGCCGCGGCGCTCCGCTTCACCGCACTCGGGCGGCGGATCCGCGCCACCGTGCAGAACCGGCCGCTCGCGGAGACCTCCGGGATCTCCACGCGCGCCACCGACCGGCTGACCTTCTTCATCGGGTCCGGTCTCGCGGGCGTCGCGGGGGTGGCGCTCACGCTGATGGGCTCGATCTCGCCCAACCTCGGGACGTCCTACATCGTCGACGCGTTCCTCGTGGTCGTCGTCGGCGGGATCGGACAGATCAGGGGCGCGGTGATCGCCGCATTCCTGCTGGGTGTGGCGCAGAGCTGGATCGAGTACTCCACCACCGCGTCGATCGCCAAGGTGCTGGTGTTCGCGCTGATCGTCGCGTTCCTGCAGGTCCGACCACAGGGGATCTTCACCGTGCGCATCAGGAGCCTCGCATGAACAAGCGCTGGGCCGTGCCCGCCGCGTTCGCCGTGGCGGCCGTGCTGCTCTTCGCCGTGGCCCCGCTCGCCCTGTCCCCGTTCCGGCTCGACCAGCTCGGCCGCTACCTCTGCTTCGCCATCGTCGCGGTCGGGATCGGGCTGGCGTGGGGCCGCGGCGGGATGCTGACGCTCGGCCAGGGCGTGTTCTTCGGGATGGGCGCCTACCTGATGGCGATGCACCTGAAGCTCGCCGACGCCGGTCCCGGCGGCACGCCCGACTTCATGGCGCTGATCTCGTCGGACGGCGTGCCGTGGTGGTGGGAGCCGTTCCGCTCCGAGATCGTCACGCTGCTCGCGATCCTGCTGCTGCCCGCGGCCGTGGCCGCCGTGCTCGGCCTCGCGACGTTCCGGCGCAGGGTGCGCGGGGCCTACTTCGCGATCCTGTCCCAGGCCCTCGCCGCGGCGTTCGCGATCCTGCTGATCGGCAACCCGACCGGCACCGGCGGCTCCACCGGCCTGTCCGGCTTCCGCGGCTTCTTCGGGTTCGCGCTCTCCGACCCGGCGAACCGCCTGGTGCTGTTCTTCACGGTGGCGGGTGTGCTGCTGCTCGTGCTCGCGCTCGTCCGCCAGCTCATGGTCAGCCGCTTCGGCGAGCTGCTCGTGGCCTGCCGCGACGCCGAGGAGCGGGTGCGGTTCCTCGGCTACGACCCGGCGAACGTCAAGACGGTCGCGTTCGTCGTCGCGGCGTTCATGGCGGGCATCGCCGGGGCGCTGTTCGTGCCGATCGTCGGGATCGTCTCGCCCAACGACGTCGGCATCGTGCCGTCCATCGGGATGCTCATCGGCGTCGCCATCGGCGGCCGCACCACGCTGTTCGGTCCGGTGCTCGGCGCGATCGCGGTGGCCTGGGCCGGCAGCGCGCTCTCCGAGCAGTTCCCCTCGGGCTGGACCTACGCCCAGGGACTGCTGTTCATGCTGGTGATCGCCTTCCTGCCCGGCGGGCTCGCGTCGCTGGCGTGGCGCCGGCGGGCACGCGCGGCGGGACCGGCGTCGGTCTCGGCGCCGCTTCCGGCCCCCTCGGGAGGGAACTGATGCAGCAGGACTACCTGGAGATCTCGGGCCTCACCGTCAGCTTCGACGGGTTCGTGGCCGTCGACGGCGTGGACCTGTCGGTGCTGCCGGGCGACCTGCGGTTCCTCATCGGGCCCAACGGCGCCGGCAAGACCACCCTCATCGACGCCGTGTCCGGGCTCGTGCCGGCTGCCGGGTCGGTCCGCTACGGCGGGCACGAGCTCACCGGCCGCAAGGTGCACCGGATCGCGCGGCTCGGTGTGGGGCGGACGTTCCAGACCGCCACCGTGTTCGAGGAGCTCACGGTGCTGCAGAACCTCGACATCGCGGCAGGCCACCGCCGCGGCCCGCTCGCGCTCGCGCGGCGGAGGCGGGGCATCCCCGAGGAGGTCGAACGGGCCATGGAGACGGTCGGGCTCACCGAGCTCGTCGACGCCCCGGCCGGAGTGCTCGCACACGGCCAGAAGCAGTGGCTCGAGATCGGCATGCTGCTCGTGCAGGACGCCCGGCTGCTCATGCTCGACGAGCCCGTGGCGGGCATGAGCGCGGAGGAGAAGGACGAGACCGGGCGGCTGCTGCAACGCATCGGCGCCGACCGCACCGTCGTGGTGGTGGAGCACGACATGGACTTCATGCGCTCCTTCGCGAGCTCCGTCACCGTGCTGCACGCCGGGAAGGTGCTCGCCGAGGGCAGCGTGGGCGAGGTGCAGGCCGACCCGCGCGTCCAGGAGGTCTACCTCGGGCCCGGCCACCACTCGCGGGCCGAGGTCGAGACGGTCCTCGGGGAGGTGTCGTAGATGTTGACCATGACCGACGTCGAGGTCGGCTACGGCCGCACCTCGGTGATCCACGGCGTCACGATCGAGGTCCCCGCCGACGGGGTGGTCGCCGTGATGGGCCACAACGGCGCGGGCAAGACCACGCTGCTGCGCGCGGCGGTCGGGCTGCTGCCGACGCGGTCGGGCCGGATCACACTGGACGGCGAGGACGTCACCGGCACCCAGCCCCACCAGCGGGTGCGGCGCGGCCTCGCGTACGTGCCGCAGGGCCAGCAGTCGTTCGGGCAGCTGACCACACTGGAGAACCTGCAGGTCGTCGCCGATACGAAGCCCCGCGGCAACGGGTTGATCGACGAGGCGCTCGACCTCTTCCCGGCGCTGGAGGAGCTGCTCGGCCGGCGCGCCGGGCTACTCTCGGGCGGGCAGCGCCAGCAGCTCGCCATCGCCCGCGCGCTGATCACGCAGCCGCGGATGCTCATCCTCGACGAGCCCACCGAGGGCATCCAGCCGTCCGTGGTGGCCGAGATCGAGGCCGCCATCCGCGCGCTCACCCGCCGCGGCGGGCTGTCGGTGCTGCTCGTCGAGCAGCACGTCGGGTTCGCACTCGACGCCGCCGACCGCTACTACGTGCTGGCGTCGGGGCGGGTGACCGCCGACGGCCGGGGCGGCGCCGCGTCGGTCACGGACGTGCGGTCGGCGATGGCGATCTAGACGCGTCAAGACCCAGCGTGTCACGGAGGGCCCGCCCCTCAGTGCCCTTGTCGCCGGCCAACGGGGAGCGTGATCACCGGAAGTGGTTCGCGAGCGCCGGATATGCCGCCCTGGCACCACTTCGGCCGATCATGTGCATGTCGATCGTCGGTAGTGGTGGCGGGACGACGGATGAGTCGTCCTGGCACCGTTTTCGGCGATCACTGCGAGGACTGCTGGTCGCCCACCGGTTCGAGGACGACGACGGGGATCTCGCGGTCGGTGTAGGTCGCGTAGTCCGCGTACGGGCGGTAGATCTGCACCAGGCGGGTCCACAGCCGCTCGCGTTCCGCCCCTTCGGCCACGCGTGGCCGGACCCGGCGGCGCACGCCCCCCACCAGCTCGACCTCCGTGGTGGCCATCGACATGAGGTTGTGGAACCAGGCCGGGTGCGTGTCGGTCCCGCCCTTCGACGCCACGATCACGAGGTTCTGGTCGTCGGCCAGGTAGATCAGGGGGTTGGTGCGGGCGGCGCCGGACCGGCGGCCGACGTGGTCGAGCAGGAGGACGGGGGCGCCGCGGAAGGTCCCTCCGACGCGGCCGTCGCTCCAGCGGAAGAGGGCCCGGTTCAGGCGGGCACCTTGGCGGTGCAGCTTCCAGAACGGGGACGAGGCGTGCGGGGCTTTGAGCATGCCGCAAATCTGTCATACTGTGACACTTGTCAGCAACTGACAGATGTCACAGTGTGCCTCGATCCCTGCCGGGCGTACGGTGCCCCGGTGGATGGATCCGGGCTGCGCGAACGCAAGAAGCAGCGAACCCGCGAGGCCCTGACCGACGCCGCGTGCGTGCTCTTCGCACGCCAGGGCGTCGAGAACACCACCGTCGAGCAGATCGCGGCAGCCGTCGACGTCTCGCCGCGGACGTTCTTCCGCTACTTCTCCTCGAAGGAGGACGTCACCGTCTCGGTGCTGGACCAGCAGCTCACGGAGGTCATCCGCACGCTGGAGGCCCGCCCGCCGGAGGAGTCGGTGCTCACGGCACTGCGCCGGGCCGTCGTCGAGGTCGTACGCGCGCACGAGGACGGCGGCTCCGAAGGCGGCGGGATCCACGTCCGGAATGCGCGCGCACTGCTCCTCAGCAGCCCGGCCGTGCGGGCGGCGGCACTGCACCGGGCGGCGCTGCGGAGTGGCGAGATGGCGGGCATGCTCGCGGCACGGATGGGCGTCGACCCGACCCGCGACGGGCGGCCACAGCTGGTGGCGGCGATCGCCCTGGTCGCACTCGAGACCACGGTGGGCGAATGGCAGGTCCACCGCCCCGACGTGCCGCTGTCGACCCTGTTCGACGAGGCGTTCGACCTGCTGGCCGGTGGGCTGGACTTCCCGTCGGCTACCCGACCGCGCCCGTGATCAGGTCACGCACCGGCCCTGCGTCGAGCCCACGGCTCTCCAGCTCCTTGATGATGGCGTCGGCAGCCGCGGCCGCACCCTGCGCCGCGACCTCGGGGCCCGCCTGAGCGATCTCGCTCTCGACGTTCTGCCGCAGCACCGACCCGCCGTACCAGACCCCGAGCGCGAGCGCGGCGACCGGCAGCAGCAGCGACGCTGCGAGCCCGAGGCCCGCGAGCATCTTGGGCCGGGCGATCACGAGGCGATCACGGCGAGCACGAAGACCACGAGCGCACCGAAGAAGGCCCCGCCGAGGCCGATCGCCTGGTCACCGGCACCGCCGAGCGAGTCGCCGGACGTGATGCTCACGGATGCCAGCGTCTGGTAGGTCAGGTAGTACATCAACGCGGACACGGCCAGCGCCAGCAGCAGCACCACGCCGGCGAAGATCTGCCCCCGGCTACGCGAACCGCGGGAGTCGTAGTCGCGGGAGTCGTAGTCACGCGAGTCGTAGTCGCGGGGGTCGTCCTCGACGGGACGGGGGCGGCGTGCCGGGCTGCGGGGCACCTCCGCCCGCACCGTCGGGATCGGTGTCGTGGGGAGGAACGCCGTGCGGTCCTGCGTGGCGGGAGGCGGGCCCATCGGTGGCCTGCCGGGAGGCTGGGGAGGGGTCGGGTAGGGCGCGGTCGGCGGCCGGGGAGGGGCGTCGTAGCGCGGCCCGCCCGGGTGGGGCCCCCGTTCACCGCTCGCCCTCGCCGCCGCTCGGCCGGCGTCGCCAGGCGCTGCGCCCATGATTCACTCGCTGGCGGTCGCTCATCGCCGCACCCTCTCACGATCAGGTGACAGCCGCCGGGTACGGGTGTATGCACCCCGGTCACGGTGACAACGCCGGAAACATGTTCGACGCACCCGGGTAACGAACCGCGTTGAGGATGGCGGGCATGCACCTGAGCCCCCAGGAGCGCGACAAGCTGCTCGTCCACGTCGCGGCGGACGTCGCGCGAGCCCGCAGGGCGCGCGGCCTGCGGATGAACCACCCCGAGGCCGTCGCGCTGATCACCGACCACGTGCTGGAGGGGGCGAGGGACGGCCGCACGGTCTCCGAGCTCATGTCGAGCGGACGAGAAGTGCTCTCGAAGGACGACGTGCTCGACGGGGTGGGCGACATGCTCGGATCGGTACAGGTCGAGGCCACGTTCCCGGACGGCACCAAGCTCGTCACCGTCCACAGCCCGATCGTCTGATGGTCCCCGGCGAAGTGCTCCCCGGTGAGGAGCCGGTGGAGCTGAACCCGGCCGCGAGCGCGCGACGCTGGTGGTCGTGAACACCGCCGACCGGCCGGTGCAGGTCGGCTCGCACTTCCACTTCGCGGCCGTGAACCCCGGCCTGGAGTTCGACCGGGCCGCGGCGTGGGGCCTGCACCTGGACATCCCGGCCGGCACGTCGGTCCGGTTCGAGCCGGGTGTGGAGCGGGAGGTCGCGCTCGTGCCGCTCGCAGGCGCCCGCCGGGTGCCCGGCCTGCGCCCCGAGTTCGCGGGCGCCTCGACGAGCGGGGGCCCCAGGCATGAGCTCGATCGAGCGCGGCCGCTACGTCGACCTGTTCGGCCCCACCGTGGGCGATCGCATCCGGCTGGCCGACACGGACCTTCTCGTCGAGGTGACGGAGGACCGCAGCCGCGGGCGGGCGTCCGGCGACGAGGTGCTGTTCGGCGGCGGCAAGGTGATCCGCGAGTCGATGGGCCAGTCCACCCGCACGAGCGCGGAGGGCGCCCCCGACCTCGTGATCACCGGCGCGGTGGTGCTCGACCACTGGGGCGTGGTCAAGGCCGACGTCGGTGTGCGCGACGGGCGGATCGTCGGCATCGGCAAGGCGGGCAACCCGGACACGATGGACGGCGTCGACGAGGCGCTGGTGATCGGCCCGTCCACGGAGGTGGTCTCCGGGAACGGGAAGATCCTCACCGCCGGTGGGATCGACTGCCACGTCCACTTCATCACCCCGGGACTGGTCGACACCGCACTCGCCGCGGGCCTCACGACGCTCGCCGGCGGCGGCACCGGCCCGGCCGAGGGCACGAAGGCCACCACCGTGACGCCCGGCCCGCGCGCCATCGGCCGGATGCTGCAGGCCCTCGACCACCTCCCGATCAACGTGCTGCTGATGGGGAAGGGCAACACCACCAGCTCCGACGCGCTGTGGGAGCAGCTGCGGGCCGGTGCGGGCGGGTTCAAGCTGCACGAGGACTGGGGCACCACCCCGGCGGCGATCGACGCCTGCCTGCGGGTGGCCGACGCGTCCGGTGTGCAGGTGGCGATCCACACCGACACGCTCAACGAGGCCGGCTTCCTCTCCTCCACGCTCGAGGCGATCGCCGGACGCTCGATCAACGCCTTCCACACCGAGGGAGCGGGCGGCGGTCACGCGCCGGACATCATCGAGGTGGTGGCACAGGCCAACGTGCTGCCGTCGTCGACCAACCCGACACGCCCGCACACCGTCAACACGATCGACGAGCACCTCGACATGCTGATGGTCTGCCACCACCTCAACCCGGGTGTGCCGGAGGACCTCGCCTTCGCCGAGAGCCGCATCCGGCCGAGCACGATCGCGGCCGAGGACCACCTGCACGACATGGGTGCGATCTCGATGATGAGCTCGGATTCCCAGGCGATGGGCCGCATCGGCGAGGTGATCATCCGGACGTGGCAGACGGCGCACGTCATGAAGGCCGCCCGCGGGGCGCTTCCCGGCGACGACCGCGCCGACAACCTGCGGGCCCGGCGCTACGTCGCGAAGTACACGATCAACCCGGCGATCGCGCACGGCATGGCGGACGAGATCGGCTCCGTCGAGATCGGCAAGCTCGCCGACCTCGTGCTGTGGGAGCCGAAGTTCTTCGGGGTGCGCCCGGAGCTCGTGCTCAAAGGCGGGTTCATCGCGTGGGCGCAGATGGGCGACGCCAACGCCTCGATCCCCACCCCGCAGCCGGTGTTCCCCCGCCCGATGTTCGGGGCGGCACCGCTGGTGGCCGCCGAGACCAGCCGGAACTTCGTGGCGGCCGCCGCACTCGACGCCGGGCTCGACCACCTGCGGCTGACCAAACCTGCGCTGCCCGTGGCCGACACGCGGTCGGTGGGGAAGGCCGACATGATCGCCAACAACGCGACCCCGGAGGTGCGGGTCGACGCCGACTCGTTCGCCGTCCGGATCGACGGCGAGCTCGTCGAGCCGGCACCGGTGTCCGAGCTGCCGATGGCTCAGCGCTACTTCCTCTTCTGATGCTGCCCGAGCCCGCAAGATCCGCAGTATCGGTTGCTCATCGTCGTGGTGACAGCAATGGGCAACCGATACCCGCGATCACTCCGTCGCTGGCGGCGCTCACCCTCGCCGACGCCCGCTTCCCCGGCGGCGGGCACGTGCACTCCGGCGGGGTGGAGGAGGCCGTCGCGCGCGGGCTGGTCACGGGCGTGGCCGACCTGGCGTCGTTCCTGCACGGTCGGCTTCGCACGGCCGGGCTGGTCGCCGCAGCGTTCGCCGCGGCGGCCACCGTGACGAGCGCGCCGTTCGCCCTTCTGGACGCCGAGCTGGACGCCCGCACGCCGTCGACGGCGCAGCGCGACGCGTCCCGAGCCCAAGGGCGGGCGGCCCTGCGCGCGGCGAGGGCCGCGTGGCCGTCGCCCGTGCTGGACGCGCTGGTCGCCGCGACGTCCCGGCCACACCATCCGCTGCTGGTCGGAGCAGTGATCGGGATCGACGGAGGCAGCCCGGCGGCCGCAGCACACTGCGCCGCCTACCTCGCCGTGAGCGGGCCGGCGTCCGCGGCGGTGCGACTGCTCGGGCTCGACCCGTTCGCCGTGAACGCCGCGGTGGTCGCACTGCGACCGGTGCTGGACGCCGTCGTCGCCGAGGCCGCCGAGCCCTGCCCGCCCGAACTGCTGCCGGCGCCCGGCGCGCCCGTGCTCGACCTCATGGCCCAGGCCCACGTTCGCCAACACCAGGAGCAGGTGCGTCTCTTTGTCAGCTGAACACGGACACGGTCACGGCCATCTGATCAGTTTCGATCCCACCGAGTCGGAGCCGGACCGGCACGTCCCCGTCACGCCGCGGGGCCGGGCGGTGCGGATCGGGATCGGCGGGCCGGTCGGCAGCGGCAAGACGGCGCTGGTGGCGGCGCTGGCGCGCACGCTGGGGGACCGGCTGCGCCTCGCCGTCGTGACCAACGACATCTACACCACCGAGGACGCCGACTTCCTGCGCCGCAATGCCGTGCTCGCACCCGACCGGATCGAGGCGGTGCAGACCGGCTGCTGCCCGCACACCGCGATCCGCGACGACATCACCGCCAACCTCGACGCGATCGAGCTGCTGGAAGAGCGCTTCGGCGACCTCGACCTGGTGCTCGTCGAGAGCGGCGGCGACAACCTCACCGCGGTGTTCAGCCGCGGGCTGGTCGACCGGCAGATCTTCGTGGTGGACGTGGCGGGCGGGGACAAGGTGCCGCGCAAGGGCGGGCCCGGCGTCACCACCGCCGACCTGCTCGTCATCAACAAGATCGACCTCGCACCGCTCGTCGGCGCCGACCTCGACGTCATGACCTCCGACGCCCACCGGATGCGCGGCGAGCTGCCCGTGATCACCCAGTCGCTGGTGTCCGACCCGGCCGCCACCGACGTCACCGGCTGGGTGCTGGCGCAGGTCTCCGCCGTGCACGCCGTGGCCTGAACCGTGCGGGCCGGGGCACGGGTCGTCGTCGAGCGCGGCCGCGACGGCCGCAGCGCGGTGCGTGAGCTGCGTTCGCAGCCACCGCTGGCGCTGCTGCCCCAGCGGGGTGTGGCCGCTGCCCGTTCGCCGGTGGCCACCGTGCACGTGGTCGGCTCTGCCAGCAGCCCGCTCGGCGGCGACGAGGTGAGCCTCGACGTCGAGGTCGGGCCCGGCGCCGAGCTGGTGCTCACCGGCGTGGCGGCCACGCTGGCGCTGCCGGGGCAGGCGGGCGGGCCGAGCCGCACGACGATCCGGCTGCGGGTGGCCGACGGCGCGGGCCTGCAGTACCTGCCCGAACCGACCGTCGTCACGACGAGGGCCGACCACCACGCCGAGCTGCACGCCGAGCTCGGCGCCGGGTCGCGGCTGCGGTGCCGGGAGGTGCTCGTCGCCGGACGGGGCGGCGAGCCGTCCGGGCAGTACCGCGGGCTCGTCCGGGTGCAGGACGGGTCGCGGCCGCTGCTCGTCCAGCAGCAGGAGCTCGGCGACCCGCGGCTGCAGCGATCGGCAGCACACCTGGCCGGCAGGCGGGTGCTGGCCGGCGAGGTGCTGGTCTGGGGTGACGACCCGCCCACAGCGGTGGCCGGCGACTGGTGGTCGCTCGTCCCGCTGGCCGGCCGCGGCAGCCTGGCCACCGCCGTCGGGAGCGACGCGATCGCCGCGCAACGCGCGCTGGCCGACGCCGTCGCCGCCCACCCCGGTTGGTCGGAGGCGGTGCTCGGGTCGCAGGCGGTCGTACGGTGACGCCGTGACCGGTTACGGGCAGCGCCCGCGGCGCAAGCTGCCGGAGGAGGCCTCCACGTTCGTCGCGGAGCTGGCCCGCTCCCGCCGGGCAGGCGTGCCGGACGCGGTGCTCGGGGAGCTGCGCCGGGTGATCCTCGCGGGCGACGCCCCACCCGGCCTCGCGATCCCCCAGGCGACGAGGTGGCGGCGCTGTTCGAGGTCAGCGTGATCCCCGTGCGCGAGGCGCTGAAGACGCTGGTCGGCGAGGGCCTCGTGGAGCACCGCAGGCGGGGTGGTTACACGGTGGCCTGCCTGACCCCCGCCGAGCTCGACGAGCTGTACGTGGTGCGCGGGGTGCTGGAGCAGGCGGCGCTCGCCGCGGCGGTGGCGCGGGCCGACGACGCCGACCGGGCGCGCGCCCGTGACGCCCACGACGCGCTCGCCGCGGCCGTCCGGGACGGGGACGCGCGGCGCTACAACCGGGAGAGCCGCCGGTTCCACCTCGCGCTCGTGACCCCGGCGGGGATGCACCGGCTGCAGGCGATGCTGGAGTCGGCGTGGAACCTCACGGAGCCCTACCAGCCGATGGCGCAGGTGCCGCTCGCCGAACGCCGCGCCCTGCACGCCGAGCACGCGCGGATGCTGGAGGCGTTCCTCGCGGGCGACGCCGTGGCGCTGGCGGAGCGCGCCACCGCCCACCACGAGCACCTGCGCGCCACGATCTCCACGCACGTTCCGGACCCGACGTAGATTTCCAGGCCCGCCGACCAATTATATGTTGAGTTTTGTTTCCCCCGGCGCAATACGGCGTGAATCATCGGGCCGGGCCCACTGTCGCGCCGGGTTGTCGCTTAGCGTCCGAGCGCGGTCGTATCCGGACCAGTGCCGTGGGAGGCGCGATGACTGATTCCCTCACCAACCCCGACGCCACCGACACCGACGCCACCGGCACCGACGCCACCGGCACCGACGCGGTCCGTCCCGGGTACGACGACCGCCTCACCAACGAGGACCTCGCGCCGCTGCGGGAACAGCGCTGGGGCTCGTACAACTTCTTCGCGTTCTGGATGTCCGACGTGCACAGCGTCGGCGGCTACGTCACCGCGGGCAGCCTGTTCGCACTCGGGCTCGCCGCGTGGCAGGTGCTCGTGGCGCTGCTGATCGGGATCACGTTCGTCTACCTGCTGTGCAACCTGGTGGCCCGGCCGAGCCAGGCCACCGGCACCCCGTACCCGGTGATCTCCCGCGTGGCGTTCGGGGTGCTCGGCGCGAACATCCCGGCGATCATCCGCGGCCTCATCGCCGTGGCCTGGTACGGGATCCAGACCTACCTCGCCTCGGCGTCTCTCGTCGTGGTCGCGCTGAAGCTGTGGCCGGGCCTCGCGCCCTACGCCGAGGCCGGGTCGTACGGCTTCGCCGGTCTGTCGGTGCTCGGCTGGGCCGCGTTCCTGGCGATGTGGGTGGCGCAGGCCGCGGTGTTCTGGAACGGGATGGAGGCGATCCGCAAGTTCATCGACTTCTGCGGTCCCGCCGTCTACGTGGTGATGTTCCTGCTCGCGGGCTACCTCGTGCTGGAAGCCGGCTGGGGTTCCATCGACCTGAACCTCGTGGAGGTCAGCATCACGGGGTGGGCATCGGTTCCGGTGATGTTCACCGCGATCGCGCTCGTGGTGTCCTATTTCTCCGGTCCGATGCTCAATTACGGCGACTTCGCCCGCTACGGGCGCACGTTCGCCGCGGTCAAGCGGGGCAACTTCCTCGGGCTGCCGATCAACTTCCTCGCGTTCGCCCTGCTGGTGGTGATCACCACGGCGGCCACGCTGCCGGTCTTCGGCGAGCTGATCACCGACCCGGTCGAGACGGTGGCGCGCCTGGACAACACCTACGCCGTGGTGCTCGGTGCCCTCACGTTCATGATCGCAACGGTCGGCATCAACATCGTCGCCAACTTCGTCTCGCCCGCGTTCGACTTCTCCAACGTCGCACCCCAGCGGATCAGCTGGCGCGCCGGCGGGATGATCGCCGCCGTCGGCTCGGTGCTGATCACGCCGTGGAACCTCTACTCGAGCCCGGACGTCATCCACTACACGCTCGACACCCTCGGCGCCTTCATCGGCCCGCTGTACGGCGTGCTGATCGCCGACTACTACCTGGTGAAGAAGCGCCACGTCGTGGTCGACGACCTCTACACGCTGCGCCCCGACGGCACCTACCACTACCGGGGCGGCTACAACCCGGTGGCGATCGCCGCCACCGTGCTGGGAGCGACGGTGGCCATGCTCGTGGTGCTGCTCGGCTCGTCCGACGCCGCCGCGTTCAGCTGGTTCATCGGGGCCGCGCTCGCGTTCGTCGTGCACACGGCCGGCTCGCGTCAGGCGGCGGGGCGCTCGTGATACGTGTCGACGTACTCCTGGTGGGACAGCCGCACGATGGCGTCCATCACCTCGTCGGTGACGGCGCGGCGGATCGCGCTGGAGCCCTCGAGGCCCTCGTAACGGGTGAAGTCGAGCGGCTGCCCGAACCGGACGACCACCTTCATCGGCCGCGGGAACCGCGCGCCCACCGGCTGCACCAACTCCGTGCCGATCAACCCGACCGGCACCACCGGGCGCCCGTGGAGAGGGCGAGGCTGGCCACCCCGGTGTGCCCGCGGTGCAGCCGCCCGTCGAGGGACCGCGTGCCCTCCGGGTAGATCGCGAACGCGCCGCCGGCCTCCAGGACCTCGCGGGCCGCGTGCAGGGCCGCCAGGCCCGCCTTCGCGTTGGCGCGGTCGACCGGCACGTACCCCAGCGCCGACAGGAACGACGCCAGCGCACGGCCCTTCAACCCGGTGCCGACGAAGTACTCCGACTTGCCGAGGAACGACACCGGCCGCCCCGCCGTCAGCGCGATCACCGCGGTGTCGACGGCGGCGCGGTGGTTGGCCGCGAGGATGACCGGACCGTGGCGGGGCACCCACTCCGCGCCGCGCACCACCGGCCGGTAGATGAACCGGGCGAGCGGGGCGAGCAACCAGCGCACGAGCAGATGCACGGGCTTGGAACGTCGCTCGGGTCCGTGAGGTTCCCGATCGGGAGGATCCGGAGGTAGGACCACCCGGACGGCGGCATCTGGACCATGCGGCCCCGCACGGCGACGACGACACCCGCGACGACTCAGTCCCCGTCCGACCCGTTGCGCATCGCGGCGAGGGCGTCCGGCCGCGACATCCCCGTGGCCTGCAACATGTCCAACGCGATCGAGCGCGCCTGCGCCACGATCACGACCTCCGACGGCCCTGGCGTGAACGTGCCGGCGAGCTCTTTCACGTGCCGGACGACGTCGATCACCGGTTCCCTGGCCAGCACCCGGTCGCCGTCGCGGCCCAGCTCGGCGGTGAGCGCGCGGACGGCCGTGGCCAGCTCGTTCAGGACGTCCGCGAGCTCGGGCGCGGCCGGTTCGTCGTCGCAGAGCGCGGTGTAGGTGCGGCGCACGAGCACCCGGGCGTTGCGCATGGCGTAGTCGGCCCGCTCGGCCAGCTCCGCGAACTTCGCGAGCTCCCGGCGGCGGCGCCGCAGCGGCGGGGAGACGCGGGTGACCTCGTGACCACCCCGCAGCGCCGCACGCAGCTCGTCGATCAGCGGCTGGCTCGCCCGCGCCCTGGCCAGCGCGGCCGATGCGGCCTCGGCGTCCCGGTCGCGGAGGGCGTCAGCGGTGCGGACGAGCACGGCGGCGAGCTCGTCGAGCAGCGCCCGCGCCTCCCGCCGGACCGGGCCGACGGGGTCGGCGGGCAGCACGGCCGCGACGAGGAGACCGACGGCACCGCCGGCCAGCGCGTCGATGCAGCGGTCGAAACCGCCGGCATCGCCCGGGGGCAACAGCGTGGCCACCAGCACCGCCGACGCCCCGGCCTGCGCCACGAGCAGCGTGGCCCCGTCGGCGAACACGGCCACGGCCATCGCGAGCGCGACGACGAGGACGATCTGCCACGACCCGCTGCCGATCACCGAGATGAGCAGGTCGCCGACCAGCACCCCGAGGCTCACACCGATCACCAGCTCGGCCACCCGGCGCAGCCTGCTCCCCAGCGACACCCCGAGCGTGATCACGGCCGCGATCGGCGCGAAGAACGGGCGGGCGTGCCCGAGGAGCTCGTTCGCCACGAACCACGCACCGCCCGCGGCCACCGCGCACTGCGTGATCGGCAGCGCGGAGAACTGGAGCCTTCGGCCCCCGGCGGCGAGCCGGGTGCGCAGCCGGGTGGCCGCGGGGACCATGGGCGTCAGCCGATTCCGAGCGCGGCGGCCGCCTCCGGGTCGGAGTCGGCGATGAAGGCGCGGCAGCGCTCCGCCTCGTCGGCCTCCCCGATCGCCTCGGCGGCCTTCTGGAGCGCACCCAGCGCGCGCAGGAACCCGCGGTTGGGCTCGTGCGACCACGGCACCGGGCCGAAGCCCTTCCACCCCGAGCGGCGCAGCTGGTCGAGCCCGCGGTGGTAGCCCGTGCGCGCGTACGCGTACCCGGCGATCGTCTCCCCGGCGGCGAGCGCACCCTCGGCGAGCACCGCCCACGCGAGGCTCGAGGTCGGGTGGGCCGCCGCGACCTTCGACGCCCCCGCACCCCCTTCGAGCTCGGCGGCGGCCGGGTCGACGGGCAGCAGCGTCGGCTCCGGTCCCAGCAGATTCCCGTGCAGAGTCATCGCAGCGTGGTACCCGTCGACTTGAGGTTCTCGCAGGCCAGCGTCACCCGCTCGGCCATGGCGGCCTCGGCGGCCTTCATGTACGAGCGCGGGTCGTAGACCTTCTTGTTGCCCACCTCGCCGTCGACCTTCAGCACACCGTCGTAGTTGCTGAACATGTGGGCCGCGATCGGGCGGGTGAAGGCGTACTGGGTGTCGGTGTCGATGTTCATCTTGACGACGCCGTAGCTCAGGGCCTGGTGGATCTCCTCCAGGAGCGAGCCGGAACCGCCGTGGAAGACCAGGTCGAGCGGCTTCGAGCCCTCCGCCAGCCCCAGCTTCGAGGTGGCGACCTCCTGGCCCGTCCTGAGGATCTCCGGGCGCAGTTTGACGTTGCCCGGCTTGTAGACGCCGTGCACGTTGCCGAACGTGGCCGCGAGCAGGTAGCGGCCCTTCTCCCCGCCGCCGAGCGCCTCCACCGTGGCCTCGTAGTCGCCGGGCGCGGTGTAGAGCTTCTCGTTGATGTCGTTGGCGACGCCGTCCTCCTCGCCGCCGACGACCCCGATCTCGACCTCGAGGATGATCTTCGCCTTCACGGCGCTGTCGAGGAGCTCGGCGGCGATCTGCAGGTTCTCGTGCAGCTCGGTGGCCGACCCGTCCCACATGTGTGACTGGAAGAGCGGGTTCTCACCCCGGTCGACCCGCTCCTGGCTGATCGCGACCAGCGGCCGGACGTAGGTGGCCAGCTTGTCCTTCGGGCAGTGGTCGGTGTGCAACGCGATGTTCACCGGGTACTTCTTCGCGACCACGTGGGCGAACTCGGCGAGCGCCACCGCGCCCGTGACCATGTCCTTCACCTTGCCGCCGGAGGCGAACTCGGCCCCGCCGGTGGAGAACTGCACGATGCCGTCGCTCTCCGCCTCGGCGAAGCCGCGGAGCGCGGCGTTCAAGGTCTCCGAGCTCGTGACGTTGATGGCCGGGTAGGCGAACTCACCGCTCTTCGCTTTGTCCAGCATCTCGTTGTATATCTCGGGGGTGGCGATCGGCACGGCTGACCCTCCTCGACGTTCGCGGCTTTCGCGCTGCAGTATCCCGCACCGCCGGTCCGACGTGGCCGTCGGCGGCCAGTGGTTCCCGCCGGAGGTTCGTCGGGGGTTTCGGTGGATCCAGCTTCTCGCTGGGCGTGCCGGCGGGCAGCCCTCGTACCGGGCGTACTCGGGCTGATCGCCGGTGCGTCCAGCGTGGAGCTGGGCCGCCGAGACCCTTGGCGAACCTCCGGCGGGGATCGCTGGCCGGGCCCACTAGGCTCGCAAGGGTGCTGGGGGACGGTGGGACCAACGCCGTCGAGGCCACGCTGTCACGACTACGGCGCCTCGACGCGCAGCCGGGGCACGCCCCCGCACCGGGCGCCCGCTCACCATCTCCGACCTCTACCGCGACCACCGCATGCGAATGGTGCGCCTCGCCATCCTGCTCGTCGACGACCCGAGCACCGCGGAGGACGTCGTGCAGGAGGCGTTCGCCGGGCTGCATCGGCACTGGTCGGGGCTGCGCGACGAGGCCGCGGCCGTCGGCTACCTGCGCACCGCGGTCGTCAACGGCTCGCGCTCGGTGCTGCGCCGCAGGCGCACCGCACGCGACTACGTGCCCCCGCACCAGGTCAACGCCCGCTCGGCCGAATCGCTCGCGATGCTCTCCGCCGAGCACCAGGCCGTCGTCGACGCGCTGTCCACCCTGCCGCCCCGCCAGCGGGAGGTGCTCGTGCTGCGCTACTACGGCGGCCTCTCCGAGGCCGAGATCGCCGACTCGACCGGCATCAGCCGTGGCACGGTCAAGTCCACGGCCAGCCGGGCCCTCGACGCCGTCGCGAGGGTCATGGGTTCGCGTACCTGAGGTTCGTGCGGCACGATGAGCCGGTGACCGCGACCGACGAGTCCGAGCGACGGCTCGCCGAAGCGCTGCTGGCGAGGGCCACCGCGCCGGCGGCCGGGGCAGCACGCCCCCGGCACGCCACGTCCCTGGGCACTCCGGCACGAGCGCAGCCACCGCCCTGCTGCTCGCCCTGCTCGCCGGCGCCGCGCTGGGCACGCTGCTCGCTCTGGTGTCCCTGCTGGCCCCGGGCGTGCTGCCGCCGCTGGGGTGACCGGTACCGTCTCCCACCGTGACGCTCGCACTCGGCCCGGAGTGGCTGCAGCCCGACACGATCATCTCGTGGCTCGGGCCGTGGGCGCTCGTCGGACTCGCTCTGATCATCTTCGCCGAGTGCGGTCTGCTGCTCGGCTTCTTCCTGCCCGGTGACTCGCTGCTGTTCACCGCGGGGCTCTTCGTGGCGCAGGGCGCGATCGCCACACCGCTGTGGCTGGTGTGCACGATCCTGGTCGTCGCCGCCATCATCGGCAACGCCACCGGCTACTGGATCGGCCACAAGGCCGGCCCCGCGATCTTCGACAAGCCCGAGTCCAGGCTGTTCAAGCCCGAGCACGTCGCGAAGACACAGGGTTTCTTCGACAAGTACGGCAACCGCGCCATCGTGCTCGCGAGGTTCGTGCCGATCGTGCGCACCTTCATCACGGTCATGGCGGGCGTCGGCCGGATGGACCCGAAGCGCTACTTCACCTACTCGCTGGTCGGCGGCATCGCCTGGGCCGCAGGCGTCACCGTCCTCGGGTTCTGGCTCGGCCAGTTCGCGTTCGTGCGCGCGAACATCGAGCTGATACTGCTCCTCATCGTCGGGATCTCGGTGCTGCCGATCGTCGTCGAGCTGGTACGCGCCCGGCGCAAGCCGGCGCGCAGGCGGCGTAACGCCCGCCGACCCGCCCGCGACGCTCCGGGAAGCCCCTACCCTGGAGACCCGTGACCGTCGCCGCGCAGCTCGCCCTCGCCGGGCCGCTCGACCAGGCGGGCCCGATCACCGTGTGGGCGGTCGTCCTCGTCTTCGTCTTCTTCGAGTGCGCGTTCATCATCGGGATGTTCCTGCCCGGTGACTCCCTGCTGCTCGCGGCCGGGGTGGTGCTCGCCCACGGCGCCACGAGGGCAGCGCGTGGACGCTCGGTTTCGTCGCCGCGGCCGTCGCCGTCGCGGGGAACCAGGTGGGCTACCTCGTGGGCCGGTACGCGGGCACCCGGATGCTCGCCCGTCGCGAGGGCCGCATCCTCAACCGCGCCAACCTCGCGCGCGCGCCGCGTCTTCGAACGGTGGGGTTTCTGGGCCATCGTGGTGGCCCGCTGGCTGCCGTGGGTGCGCACCCTCGCCCCGATGATCGCCGGCGCCGCGCGCATGCACAACCGCCGCTACATCGTCGCCAACTCCGTCGGCGCGCTCCTGTGGGTGCCCACCCTGATCGTGCTCGGCTACTACGGCGCAGGCCTGCTCGACACGCTCCCGTGGCTGAAGGAGGTGGCCACGATCCTCGCCGTCGGCTTCTTCGTCGTCGGCAGCGGTTACGGCCTCTATCGGTACCTGCAGGACGTGCGCAAGCCGATCGACGAGACCGCCGAACACCCCGAGGACGACCCCGGCCTGCGCGACGCTGCCTGAGACCCGCCCCGGCGCACCCGACAGCGACTCACCTGCACCCACGCCGCGACTCGCGTGCATCCAGACCTCGACTCGCGGAATGGGGAGCCCCCGAACTTCCGCGAGTCGCGGTTTCCATGCACGCGAGTCGGGGTCTCCGTGCATACGAGTCGGGGCTTCCGTGTACGCGAGTCGGGTTGCCTGCCGTGCGCGTGAGCCGCGTTCGGCGTGCTCAGGCCTCCTGGAGGCGGGCCGCGGCCTCCAGGAGCATCCAGCCCGACAGCTGCACCGACAGGTCTGCCTCCGGCACGCCGGGCCGCGGCTCCGATGCCGGGTCCCGCCACTCCGCCGAGAACACCGGCCCGCCGCCGACCTCGGCCCGGCCCTTCCACACCGCGTCGGCGTTGACGAACACCAGCTCACGGGCCGCGTCGGCCAGCTCGGGGACCCGCAGGGCCGCATCGGCCAGGTAGCGGGCCGTGATCCCGGCGAACAGGCCGCCGTCACCCCCGCCGGAACCGGGCAGCACCCCGTCCGGGCCGGCCAGCCGGTGGCGCACCGCGTCGACGACGGCGAGCGCCCGGTCGGTCCAGCGCTGGTGGCCGTCCCGTGCGGCGAGCTCGACGCACGCGCCCAGGTAGACACCCTGGTTGTAGGTGTAGATGTACGGCTCGGCGACGCGGATGCTGCCGTCGGGCGCGATGCGCACGCCGTCGCGGACCAGCCCGGTGTCGGGGTCCACGAGGGTCTCGGCCATCCAGTCGGTGATGGCAGCGGCGAACGTGGCCTGTCCCTCGCGCGCCAGCAGGATGGCGGCGGGGCCGTTGGCGGGGGCCGCCTTGAAGTCGTCGTCGCGGCGCCACCAGATCCCGCCGCCGCCGCCCTCGGTCCAGCCGTCGTGCAGCCGGTGCACGATCCTGGGCAGCGCCGACGGGCCGGACCGCCCCACCAGCGTGCCGGCCCGCTGCAGGCCGAGGCCGAGCCACGCGATGTCGTCGTAGTACCTGTTCAGCCACGCCCCGCCGTTGCGCAGCCGGACGCTGCGGGCGAGCGCCGGGATCGCCTTCGCCCGCCGACGCTGCGGCGAACGCAGCTGCGCGTCGATGAGGCAGTCGAGCAGGTGTGCCTGCCACCAGTAGTGCCACGGCCCGAACGGCACCGGCACCCTGCGCGGCCACCGCACCCGCCCGATCCGGGTGCACGGCAGCACGCCGCCGACGCGACGCAGGTGCCGGCGGAGGACAGCGCGCTCTGCGATGCCCGCCCGTTCCCTCCAGTCGACGTCCGCGGCAGCCATCTGGCCAGTCTGCACGATGGCCGAAAGCGAGGGACCCACGTCGTTGACGCCACATCGGGACCGGGCGACGCTGGATCCGTGCCCGTCCACGAGGTCCTGATCCCGCTCTACGACGGCGTGCAGCCGCTGGACGTGGCCGGGCCCCACGAGGTGCTCGCCGGTGCCGGACGGCTGCTCGCACACCGCGGGCAGGGCGAGAGCTACCGCATCTCGCTGGTGGCGCTGCGGCCGGGCCCGGTGCGGACGCGCAGCGGGATGCAGCTGGTGGCCGACGGTCCGCTGCCCGGTTCCGGGCCGATCGGCACGCTGCTCGTGCCCGGTGGCGAGGCGGCCGTGGCGATGTCCGGCAGCGACCCGTTCGTCACCTGGCTGCGGCGCGCGGCCGAACGCGCCGAGCGGGTCGTGTCGGTGTGCACCGGGTCGTTCGCCCTCGCCGCGGCCGGCCTGCTCGACGGGCTGTGCGCCACCACCCACTGGCACTACGCGGGCGAGCTCGCCCGCGCCCACCCGGCCGTCGACGTCCGCCCCGACGCGATCTACCTGCAGCAGGGCCGGATCTGGACGTCCGCGGGCGTCACGGCAGGTATCGACCTCGCGCTCGCGCTGGTGGAGGCCGACCACGGGCCGGAGGTCGCCCAGCAGATCGCCCGCCACCTCGTGGTGTTCCTGCGCAGGCCGGGCGGGCAGAGCCAGTTCGCCGGCCCGGTCTGGACGCCGCCCGCGCGCCGCCCCGGTGTCCGGGAGGCCCAGGACCTCATCCACGGCGACCCCGCCGCCGACCTGCGCGTCTCCGTGCTCGCCGCACGCGTCGGGATGAGCGAGCGGCATTTCAGCCGCGAGTTCACCCGCGCCCTGGGCTGCCCGCCCGGCGACTACATCGAACGGGTGCGTGTCGAAGCCGCCCGTCGCCTCCTGGAAACCGAGCCGGTGCTCGTCTCGGTGGCCGCCGCCCGCGCGGGCTTCGGTTCCGCCGAGACCATGCGCCGCGCCTTCCTGCGCCGCCTCGCGTCCCACCCGACCACTACCGCCGCCGCTTCGCGGTGCGCTAGAGAGGAGCCGACCGTGCAGATCGCCATCGCCCTGTTCCCCCGCGTCACCGCGCTGGACGCCATCGGGCCGTACGAGGTGCTGCAGCGCGTGCCAGATGTGGACGTCGTGTTCACCGGCGAGCAGCGGGGGGAGGTCCGCACCGACAACGGCTTCCTCGGCCTCACGGTCGACGCGTCCTTCGCCGATGTACCCGACCCGGACGTCGTGGTCGTGCCCGGCGGGATCGGCACCCGTGACCTGCTCGCCGGCGGGCCGTACCTGGACTGGCTGCGCGCCGTCCACCCCAGGACCCGGTACACCACATCGGTCTGCAGCGGCTCCCTCGCCCTCGGCGCGGCAGCCTGCTCGACGGCCTGACCGCCACGACGCACTGGAGCGCCTACGAGTACCTGCGCCCGTTCGGCGCCGAGCCGGTCCAGGAGCGGGTGGTGGAGCACCTCGACCGGCGGATCATCACCGCCGCCGGTGTCTCCTCCGGCATCGACATGGCCATCCGGCTCGTGGAGCTGCTCGTCGACGACGTGGCGGCGAAGGCGGCCCAGGTGTTCATCGAGTACGACCCGCAGCCGCCGTTCGACGCGGGGCACCCGAGCAAGGTCGGCCCGGAGGTGCTGGAGCGGATCGCGGAGTACGCGAAGACGCGGTCCTGAGCGGCCGGCTTCACACACCTGGCAGTGGCTTCACACAAGGCCGGCCCTGTGAAGCCCGTCCTGGGTGTGTGAAGTCCTACGGCCCGGTCCGCCTGCGGGGCGGCGGCCGTCAGAAGTGTTCCGTCAGCTCGCGGAACCGCTCCAGGTGCAGCACGCCGCGGTCGGCGGGGTCGAGCTCGTCGTGCTCCAGCACCCACGTGTGCGGGTTCGGGATGAACACGGCGTTCAGGCCCACGGCGCGGGCCGGGAGGATGTCGGAGCGGGGCGAGTTGCCGATCATCCACGTCGCACCCGGTACGAGGCCCTGCTCGGAGACGAGCTCCCGGTAGGTGCCTGCGTGCTTCTCGGCGACGATGTGGATGCTCGCGAAGTGGTGCGCGAGGTTCGAGGCGTCGATCTTGCGCTGCTGCTCTGCCGGCTCGCCCTTCGTGAGCAGCAGCAGGTCGTGGCGGTCGCCGAGCTCGGCGAGGGTGTCCGCGACACCCGGCACCAGCTCCACCTGGTCGAACACGAGCGCCGCCGCCAGCTCGTCGATCTCGCGCGCCTCGGCGGGGGTGGCCGGGCGCTCGCTCAGCCGCTCGAAGCAGTCGCGCAGGCTTCGCAGGAAGCTCGCGCTGCCGTAGCCGTGCACGACGACGTTGGCGCGCTCCACCTCGTCCAGGACCGCACGGGTGGCGGCGCGGTCGAGCGTGGGGTGCGCGAGCCAGTCGAGGTACGCGTCGACCACCCGCTCGAAGAGGACGTTGTTCTCCCAGAGGGTGTCATCGGCGTCGAAGATCAGAGAAACCATATCTGACCTGCTGAAACTTGGCACGGCGAGAACCTGGGGCGCACGGTGGCCGAGGGTAATCACCGGTCGGCGACCGTGCGACCGAGTTGCCGACCCCGCGATCGCCCGCTCGCCCGCCGGGCGAGCTACCCCACTGTTGATCTACCGCCCGGCGATCGATGCGCCCGCGGGACCGATCGGCTGCGCGAGCCTCATCGTTTTCGTCGGCGTTCGAATGTATGTTCGAGACATGGAGCCCATCGCATCCGCCCACCAGGCCGACCAGTACGACGCCTGGCAGCGCGACACGATCCGTCGCCACGGCTGGGCGCTGCAGCCGATGCCCGGCGACGAGGACGGCCCGCCGTACGTCTACACGGTCGGCCTGTCCGGCTTCGGCCACCCCGAGCTCATCCTGTTCGCCACGGCGCCCGCCGTCGCGGCAACGGTTCTCAACGACCTGGGCGCGCTGGTCCGCCTCGGCCACGGGCTCGCGGCGGGTGATCGGGTCCGGCTGCGCAGCGGCGACGTCCACCTGCTCACGTTCCCCGAGTCGGCCGACTGGCTCTTCGCCGCCAACGACCTCTACCGCGCGGCGGGCGATCCGCCGGTCCGGGCGTTGCTCGTGGTGCCTGCCGACGAGCTGGCACCGGTCTGACGCCCGATGCACCGCGCGCCGCGTGCGGTCGTCGCAGAGCCCCTGGCCCCTGTGACGCACGCAGCGAGCGCGCGGAGCGTCACCAGGCGGTGTCCAGGTCGGCGTGCTGCCGGATCCAGGTGTGCATCGCGATGCCCGCCGCCACGCCCGCGTTGATGGAGCGGGTGGAGCCGAACTGGGCGATCGACACGGTCAGGGCGGCCACCGCGCGGCTTCGCCGGTCACCCCGGGGCCCTCCTGGCCGAAGAGCAGCAGGCAGTCCCGGGGCAGCTCCGCCGTCTCGATCCGCACGGCGCCAGGGGTGTTGTCCACGGCCACCACGGCGAGGCCATGGGCCTCCGCGAACGCGGCGAGGCCCGCAACGTCGTCGTGGTGGTGCACCTTCAGGTAGCGGTCGGTCACCATCGCCCCGCGCCGGTTCCACCGCTTGCGGCCGACGATGTGCACGCCCGCGGCGGCGAACGCGTTGGCCGTGCGCACCACCGTCCCGATGTTGTGGTCGTGCCCGAAGTTCTCGATGGCCACGTGGAACGGGTGCGCGCGGCGGGCCAGATCGTCCGCCACGGCGTCGCGGCGCCAGTACCGGTAGGCGTCCACCACGTTGCGGGCGTCGCCGTGCTCGAGCAGGTCCGGGTCGTAGCGCTCGTCGCGTGGCCATGCGGTCGGGCCACCCGGCCACGGCCCCACGCCCACCTGCCCGGCCACCGCCCACTCGCTCGGGCCTGCCGCGTCGTCGTCGTGCACGGCGCGATGATGCCGCCCGTCAGCCGCGGCCCGGGACCCGGATGCCGTACTGGGAGATCTTGCGGTAGATCGTCGCCCGGCTCATGCCCAGCTCCGCGGCGGCCCGGTTGACGGTGGCGCCCGGTTCGATCAGGCAGCGCACGATCTCGTCCCGCTCGATCGTCTCGATCCGGGTGAGGCGCCGGGTGGCGCCGCCGAACACCTCGGCGGCGAGGTGGCGGGCGTCGACGACGTCACCGCGGGTCACGGCGTCCCGCACCACGCGCTGCAGCTGTGCGGCGTTGCCCGGCCAGTGGTACGTGGCGAGCGCACGGCCGGCATCGGGGGTGAACCGGACATCCCGGCCGCGGGCGCGCCGGGCGAACCAGTGGGCGAGTGGCAGCACGTCGTCGGGCCGGTAACGCAGCGCGGGCACCTCGACCACCTCGTCCACCAGCTGCCGCAGCGGGGCCGGGATCGCAGCCGGGTCCTCCGCGGTGAGCGCGAACGCGCGCCGCCCCACCCGCTGGAAGAGCGCGGCGAGCTCCGCGGCGACCCACGACGCAGCACGTCGACCCGCCCGACCACCACGCTCGTACGCTCCTTGCCCAGCTCGGGGGTCCACAGCGCCAGCCAGGCCTCCGCGTCGTCGGGGGCGGGCGGACGGGCGGTGAGGAGCCGGTCGTGCGGACGGACGCGCCGGTGGGCCGCGGCGAGCAGCGCCGCCTTCCCCGCACCCGGCTCGCCGATGACCGCGACACCGCGCCCCGCCTCGAGCGCGGCCGCCACGGCGCCGAGCGGATCGCGCCAGGCCTGCGACAGCGCGGGCGCCTGGTCGGCCGGCTCGGCCGGGGCCACCCGGAACACCTCGCCGCGCGGAGCGGGCCGCGGCCGCGCACCGCGAGAGCGGGCCTGCATCATCGCCGCGGTGTGGCCCGCTGCCGTCTGGGCGAGCGCGAGCAGCAGCGCGTCCGCCTGCCGCGACCACGTCGTGAGGTTGACGCTGCCGAGCAGCCTGCCGGTCGCCGGGTCGGTCACCGGGACGGCGGCGCACGTGTACCCCCACAGGCCCGTGCAGTAGTGCTCGTCGGCCCTCACGAGCGACGGTGCGCGGTCGGCGAGGGCGAGCCCGAGCCCGTTGGTGCCGGCCTCCCGCTCGGAGAACGCGAAGCCGGGCGCGAGGTACACGCGGTCGAGCGTCCTCAGCAGCGTCGTGTCGTTGCACATCCGGCTCAGCACGAGGCCCGCGCTGTCGGTGAGCATCAGGCTCACGGGCTCGTCGGCGAGCGTGGTGTGCAGCCCGCGCAACACCTCCTGCCCGCACTCGAAGAACAGCGATCCGTCGTCGACCTGCCCGGTGAAGACCGGGTTCACCGATTCCAGGGACACCCCGTAGCCCGCGCTGCGGCGCCACGAGGCCGTGAGCCGCGACGAGGCCGGGACCGCTCCGCCACGCTCTCGCGCGATGAGCTCGCGCTCGGTGAGCTGCGCATCTCCGTCCATCGAGAACCTCTTCCCAGACGCTCCGGTGCGTCGTACGCCCCTCGAATGTGACACAACGCTTGCGCGCCGTCGCTGTGATGTGGTCTCAGATTGAGACGCTTCCCGGCCCGCACGGGGCCGCGGGCTGGCTAGCGTCCCCGGCCATCGCGGACCACCACACCTGCCGCGGGACGGGGAGACAACGATGTACTCGAAGGACGGCGAGAACTACTTCATCGTCGATGCGCACGTCGCGCTCTGGGACGCGCGCCCGGAGAACCAGCGCAACATCCACGGGAAGCAGTTCATCGACTGCTTCTACGACTACCACCGCAACCTCAGCCCCGAGTCCGAGGTGTGGCCCTACGAGGAGTACCTCTACCAGGGCTCCGACCGGCTGATGCACGACCTGTTCGACGTGGGGTACGTCGACCACGCGATCTTCCAGCCGGCCCACCTCGGCGAGTTCTACGTGAACGGGTTCGGGCAGACGGAAGAGGCGTCGGCCTTGGCGAAGGCGCACCCGGACAAGCTGACCTACAACCACTGCTGGGACCCCCGCAACGGTGAAGAGGGCCTCAAGCAGCTCCGGGAGGACGCGGCGCGCTTCGGGCTGAAAGGCGCCAAGCTCTACACCGCCGAGTGGCACGGGCAGTCCCGCGGCTGGAAGCTCGACGACCCGTGGTCCTACCGCTACCTGGAAGCGGCGCAGGAGCTGGGGATCCGCAACATCCACATCCACAAGGGCCCGACGATCCGGCCACTGGACCGCGACGCGTTCGACGTCGCCGACGTGGACAAGGTCGCGACCGACTTCACGGAGCTGAACTTCGTCATCGAGCACTGCGGCCTGCCGCGGCTCGAGGACTTCTGCTGGATCGCCACGCAGGAGCCGAACGTGCACGCCGGCCTGGCCGTCGCGATCCCGTTCATCCACACCCGTCCGAAGTACTTCGGCCAGATCATCGGTGAGCTCCTGTACTGGCTGGACGAGGACCGGATCCAGTTCTCCAGCGACTACGCGCTCTGGACGCCGCGCTGGCTGGTCGAGGCGTTCGTCGACTTCCAGATCCCCGAGGACCTTCCCGAGTACGCGCCGCTCACCACGGCGCAGAAGAAGAAGATCCTCGGGCTGAACGCCGCCGCGATGTACGACATCCCGGTGCCGGGGCACCTGCAGCTTCCCCGCGAGGAGCCGCAGGCCGTGGCGGTGGCCTGAGCATGTCCACCCTCGAACGGGACGTGCTCACGGCCCTCGGCACGGTCGTCGACCCGGAGCTGGACGAGCCGATCACCGACCTCGGTTTCGTCCGCTCGCTCGACGTCGACGGCGACACCGTCACGGTGCACCTGCGCCTGCCCACGTCCTTCTGCTCGCCGAACTTCGCCTACCTGATGGCCTCGGACGCCAAGGACGCGCTCGTCGCGCTGCCGTGGACCCGCCGGGTGACGGTGGAGCTGGACGACCACCACGACTCGGACCTGATCAACCGCGGCCTGGCGGCGGACGCCGGCTACCGCGGCACGTTCGCCCACGAGGCGCAGGAGAGCCTCGACGAGCTGCGCGTGACGTTCAAGCGAAAGGCGCACACCGCGGCGATGGAGCGGGCGCTGACCCGGCTGTTGCGGACCGACGCCGGCCTGGTCGAGGCCGATCTGCACCGCGTCACCCTCGGCGACCTCCCGGTCGACGGCGCCACCGCGGCCCTGCTGCGCAGGCGGGCGGCGATCGGGCTGGGCGACGATCCCGCCCTGCCGGTACTGGTCGACCACGACGGTTCGCCCTACCCACGCGACAAGGTGCCGCTGCGGCTGCGGATGGCCCGGTCCACCCGGATCTCGATCGAGGGCAACGCCCACTTCTGCCGTGGCCTGCTGGCCACGCGCTACGACTTGGAGGAGAACGCCTCGTGAAGGCCGTGCAGGTGGTGGGGTACCACCGCAACCTCGAGATGACCGACGTCCCGGAGCCGACGGTCGTCGAGCCGTTCGACGTGATCGTGAAGATCGGTGGTGCGGGCGTGTGCCGCACCGACCTGCACATCCTCGAGGGGCAGTGGGCCTCGAAGAGCCAGGTCACGCTGCCGTACACGATCGGTCACGAGAACGCGGGCTGGGTGCACGCCGTGGGCAGCGCGGTCACGAACGTGGCCGAGGGCGACAAGGTGATCGTCCACCCGCTGATCACGTGTGGGCTGTGCCGCGCCTGCCGCTCCGGCGACGACGTGCACTGCACGCGGAGCGGGTTCCCGGGCATCGACAGGAACGGCGGGTACGCCGAGTACCTGCGGACGTCCGCCCGCAGCGTCGTGAAGCTCGACGACGGGCTGGAGCCCGCCGGCGTCGCCGCCCTCGCCGACGCGGGGCTCACGGCGTACCACGCTGCGGCCAAGGCGGCGCGCAGGCTCGGCCCGCGCGACACCTGCGTCGTGATCGGCGCGGGCGGCCTCGGGCACATCGGGATCCAGGTGCTCAAGGCCTCGACACCGGCTCGGATCGTGGCCGTGGACCGCAACCCGGCGGCGGTGAAGCTCGCCGAGTCGATCGGGGCGGACGACGGGGTGGTCGCCGATGGCGGGCACGTCGACCAGGTGCTGCAGCTGACGAAGGGCGCCGGCGCGAGGTGGTCGTCGACTTCGTGGGCGAGGGCGGCAGCACCGCCGAGGGCCTGCGCATGACGAAACAGGCGGGCGACTACCACGTGGTCGGGTACGGCGAGAACGTCGACGTGCCGACGATCGACCTGATCGCCGCCGAGAAGAACATCATCGGCAACCTGGTCGGCAGCTACAACGACCTGTGCGACCTGATGGAGCTGGCCGCGCGCGGCCTGGTCACCCTGCACACGGCCCGCTACCGGCTGGACGACTTCCAGCAGGCGATCGACGACCTCGACGCCGGTCGGGTCCGGGGCCGGGCGATCCTCGTCCCCTGATCCACCGGTGGACGGCACGGGGCCCGGCTCGCGGTTCGGCGCGCCGGGCCCCGGGCCGTCAGGGGAGGAACTGCGCGGCGTTCACCTGCGCCCACTGCGCGAACGTGGTGGCCGGCGCTCCGGTGATCCGCTCCACCGTGGGCTGCACCTGCGCCGGCCAGTCGACCGCGCCTTTCAGGACCGTGTCGACGTACCACGCCGCGGTGTCGCCCATGTCGGGCTCGAGCACAGCCACCGCCTCGTCCCGGCTCACGGTCTCGAACCGCACGGGCCTGCCGCGCGCCGCACCGATGCGGTCGGCGAGGTCGACCCTGGTGAGGACCTCGGGACCGGTCAACGGCAGCGACCGATCCTCGTGCCCCACGGTGGTCAGGACGGTGGCCGCGACCCGCGCGATGTCGTCCATCGCGATCGGTGTGCTGCGGCCGTGCGGGTACGGCTCGCGGACGGTGTCCGTCGCGATGATCTGCGACGCCCAGCTCAGCGAGTTCTCCATGAAGTCGCCGGGGGACAGGTGGGTCCACGCCAACCCGCTCGCCTCCACCGCCTTGGCGACCCCGCCCCACCAGCTCTCGTGCTCGCCGGACAGGTCGACCACCCGTGCCACCCCGGCGTCGCGGGCCAGCCGCAGCACGTCCTCGACGGTGTCCGGGGTCGGCGCGAGGTACATCGCCTCGACACCGTCGAACGCCGCGGGCAAGGTTTCGATCTTCCGCAGGTACCCGACCGCGACCTCCACACCGTCGGGAAGCGCTGCTTTTGCCGGGTTCGCGGTGAGCGCGCGGACCGCGCCCGCCCCGCGGGCGAGCAGATGATCGACGACCTTTCGGCCGATGTTCCCCGTTGCACCCGTCACCAGGATCGTCACGATTCCCCCATCTCGATACGGCGTACGCAACGATCTTAGTACACCGTACGGAGTTGCCCGGCACCGTGACTCCCCCGTGACTCCCCAGCACCGGTCATGCCTCCGGCCTGGTGATGCGACCCGCAGCAGGCGCCGCGTTTCGTCTCAGCGCGGTCACAACTCGCCCGGTCACCGACCCGTCCGTCGCGTCTCCCACGCCGTTCGCGTGCGGTGACCTCCTCCTGCGGTACGGCGCCGTCGACAAACGGCTCGATCCGTCCGAACCGGAAAGATCCGCGGTGATCGCCTGAAGGTGATACGCCGCGTTCGGTCCAATTCCTACGGCATACGGGTCAATCTGTGGCCGCTCGTCGCGCCGGTGAACGCTTCCGGCCCACTGCACTCTCAGCTTCGCAACCACGACGCGACGCCACCTCATACGGTCACCGGCCATGGACCAACGGCTACTGCGCGCAACCTGGTTGGGCGGGCTCGGGGCGATCATCTGCGCCCCGACGTTCGCCTACCTGGTGCTGCCGTCGGTGGCCTTCCTCGGGCTGCCGACCACCGGTGGTCTCTGGCACCAACTCTCCACCATCACCGGGCTGCTCGCACTCTCGGCGCTCGTCTGCGCGGCCGTCCTGCCGTCCCGGCTGCGCTCGCTCAACCGCGCATTCGGCATCGAGTCGGTGATCGACCTGCACCGCTTCTTCGGTGTCGCCACCGCGGCGCTGGTCTTCGCCCACCTCGCCTGCGTGGTGGCCGCCGAGCCCGCGAACATCAACCTGCTCGACCTCACCACCGCTCCGGGCCGCGCCAGGGCGGCCACGGTCTCCACGCTCGCCCTCGTCGCGCTGGCCGTGCTGACCGTGCTGCGCACCCAGGCCCGGCTGTCCTACGAGTTGTGGAAGTGGTCGCACGTCACGCTCGCGGCCGTCGTGCTCGGTTCCGCGGCGCTGCACGTCCTGCTGCTCGACCAGCTCGTGCGCGACGCCGTGATCGGCACGATGTTCCTGCTCTTCACGCTGTTGCTGGTGCTGGTGCTCGGGCACCGCTGGGTGTGGCGGCCCATGATCGACCCGTCCACCGAGTTCGTCATCCGCGACGTCCGGCGTGAGAACCCCACCGTCAGCACGCTCGTCCTCGCACCGTGCAGCCGCGCCGGCCAGCAGGCGACGAGCTGGGCGTTCGCACCCGGGCAGTTCGCCTGGATCCGGCTCGACCGCTCCGTGATGGCCGAGGAGCACCCGTTCACCATCGCGTCGAGCGCCCACTCCGACGCCACCGAGTTCACGATCCGCCACACGGGCGACTTCACCCGCGCGCTGCGCCGCCTCCCCGTCGGCTCCACCGTGTGGGTCGACGGCCCGCACGGTGCCTTCACCAACGACGTCGGGACGTCAGCAGGCTTCGTCATGATCGCCGGCGGTGTCGGCATCACCCCGATGATGAGCATGCTGCGCACCGCCGCCCACCGTCACGACACCCGCCCCTACCGCCTCGTCGTCGTCGCGAGCGCCCCGCAGGACCTGCTGTTCCGCACCGAGCTCGCCCAGCTGCGGCAGCTGCTCGACCTCGAGGTCACCGAGGTGCTGCGCCGACCGGTCGAAGGCTGGTCGGGGCACACCGGCGACATCGGCGTCGAGCTGCTCTCCGCCGTGCTCGGCGGCGGCCACCAGGCCGCCGACGTGGACTACTTCATCTGCGGACCCCCAGCGCTCGTCAGCGACGCCCTCAGCTCCCTCGACATCCTCGGCGCCCCGATCGACCGGATCCACACCGAACAGTTCGACCTCGCTTGAGCGGTCGCTCCCCCCGCTCCCCTCGCTCCCCCCAGAGGAAGGCACAGATGCTCCGCCGGATCCCCCGACTACTCCGCGGCGCCGTGATCGTCGCCATGCTCGTGGCCGTCTCGGCCTCGGTCTACCAATCCTGGGCCACCGGGGCCCCCGGCATGCTCGGCTGGCAGCAGACCCAGTGGGGCCCGCTCGGACCCGCCGACCGGGACCTGATCGAAAAGGTCCGGATGGCCAACCTGTGGGAGGGACCCACCTCGCAGCAGGCCGAGCAGATGGCCAGCGGCGCCGACGTGCGTGAGGTCGGCCGCAAGCTCGCCGCCGAGCACGCCCAGCTCGACGAGGAGACGCGCAGGGTCGCCGGCCAGCTCGGTGTCCCGCTGCCGAACGGCCCCAGCGCCCAGCAGATGAGCTGGATGTCCGAGATCTCGTCGAAGACCGGGTCGGACTACGACCGCACGTTCGTCCAGCGGGTGCGCGAGGCACACGCCCAGGTCCTCCCGGTGATCTCGGAGGTGCGCGCCACCACCCAGAACGACCTGGTCCGCGAGTTCGCCATCACCTCCGCGGAGTTCGTGAACCGCCATCACGAGTACCTGGAGAGCACCGGTCTCGTCGACTACGCCGCGCTGCCCCACCACGGCCCCGGTCTGTTCGGCGGCGGCACCCGGATGAGCGACCTGCTCGTGCCGTTCCTCGTGTTCATCGCCGCGCTGCTCGCCGCCGTCGCGCTGTTCTGGGGCCTGCGCAACCGCGGGACGCCCGCCAACCGCAGGCGCATCACGGTCACCGACCCGCCGACCTCGCAGCCCGCCGCACGGTTCCCCCAGCTCACCGCCGTGGCCGCGATCCCGGCGCCACGCTCCGTAGGCCTGGACGACACCGGCCCGATCCCCGTGATCAGCGACGTCCCGCTGGCGGCGCTCTCCGACAGCGGTGCGTACCAGCTGTCCCCGGACACCGCCTCCGGCGGCTACCGGTCCACGCGGAGGAGGTCCGCCGACGTGGACACCGACACCGGCTCCCACCAGGCGGTCACCGACTCCGACTCCCACCGATCCGTATCCACGTCCGGTTCCCACCGGATGCCGCGCTCCCGACGAGCACGGCACTCCACGCGGCGCTAGCTCCCCGCTCGTCCCGCCGCAGCGTCGGCGGCGGAAACCGCCGGCGCACCGCTCCCCGACCCCGAACGGAGGACCCATGTCCCCCGACCAGCACAGCCCGGAACTCGAACCTGCGCAAGATCTCCCTCTGCGCCGCCGCACTCGTGGTGACGCTCCTGCCCACCGCGTGCGGCTCCGCGTACGCCGATGACGGCCACGCCGGCCACAGCACCGAAGTCGTGAAGGTCGGCGAGTCCGTCGCCGCGCCGAGCGAGGACGGCGAGAACGGCGGCGACGCCGAGGGGGCGGACGCCGAGCAGGGCGACGCCGACCCCGCAGAGGACGCAGGCGCGGGGGCGGACGCGGGCGCCGACGAGAACCAGAACGACGAGAACCAGAACGACCAGGGCCAGAACAACCAGGGCCAGAACAACCAGGGCCAGAACAACCAGGGCCAGAACGAGGACAAGGACAAGGACAAGGAGAACCAGGGCCAGAACGGCGAGAACACCGGCGACGAAGCAGGGGCCGCCGAGAACGAGCCGGGCAACGGCCGCAACGGCAAGCAGGAGCCCCCTCCCGGCAACGGCGAAGGCGGCAACGGCGACAACGGGCTCGAGGTGCTCGGCACCGACTGCTCCAACAGCCGGCTGGAGCCGCACGACGGGTTCGAAGAGGCACCCCGCTGCGTCGAGACCTCGTTCGGTGAGGTCGCCGCAGAGGAGAAGAGCCCGTCGCTGCTCATCTCCGACGCCCCGGACGCGGTGAACGCCAACGAGGAGTTCACGATCTCGGTGAGCACCCGCAACCTCATCCGCGACCGGTTCCTCGGCGCGGCCGCGGGTGGCTACTACCTGGAGAGCTCGTTCCTCAACGGGGACGGCATCCAGCGCGGCCACTTCCACACCGCGTGCCGGATGCTCGAGAGCACGAGCGAGGCCCCGGACGCGGCCCCGGACCCGGAGTTCTTCGTCGCCACCCAGGACAACGGCGGCGGCGAGGCCCCGGACACCGTCGAGATCACCGTGTCCGGCATGCCGGAGACGGGCACCGCGCAGTGCGCCGTGTGGGCGGGCGACGGGTCGCACCGCATCCCGATGATGCAGCGGGCGAACCAGACGCCCGCGTTCGACGCCGTCCGGATCACGGTCCAGTAGTTCAGGCTCGTAGTTCAGGCGAGGCCGACGTCGGCCAGACCGAGCAGCGCCCGGTAGCGGACGCCCTCGGCCTCGATGGCCTCCCGGGCGCCGGTGTCGCGATCCACCACGGTCACGACGCCGGCGACCTCGGCCCCGGCCTCCCGCACCGCACGAACGGCGGTGAGTACCGACGCGCCGGTCGTCGAGGTGTCCTCCACGACGAGCACCCGACGGCCGGCGACGTCCGGTCCCTCGATGAGCCGCTGCATCCCGTGCTGTTTCGTCGACTTGCGGACGACGAAGGCGTCCACCGGCGGCGTCTCCGGTGCGACGGCACGTTCGGCTGCCGCGGCGTGCAGCACGGCGTCGGCCACCGGGTCGGCGCCCAAGGTGAGCCCGCCGACGGCGGAGTACTCCCAGTCGGCGGTGAGCACCCTCAGCAACCGGCCGACGAGCGGGGCGGCGCGGTGCTCCAGCGTGACCCGCCGCAGGTCCACGTAGTAGTCGGCCTCCACACCGGAGGACAGCGTGACCCGCTCGTGCACGACGCCGAGCTCACGCACCAGCGCCGCGAGCTCCTCGCGCTCCGCGTCCGGGCTCATCGACCACGCCTCTCGCTCGCGGCGACCAGCCGCCGCAGCACCGGCCGCGGCAACAGGTCCACCAGCGCGGCCAGCGCCTTGTACTGCGGGCTCGGCACGGACACCACCTTTCCCCTCGCCAGATCGGCGAGGCACTCGTCGACGACGCGCTCCGCGTCGAGCCACAACGGGCCCTGGCGCGCACCCACGTCCAACCCGGCGCGCTCGTGGAACTCGGTGCGCACGAATCCGGGGCACAGCACGAGGCACGCACACCGGTGCCGGTGAGCGTGCCGGCGATGCCCTCGGTGAAGACCGTGACCCACGCCTTCTCGGCGGTGTAGGTCGAGCGGCTCCCGGTGACGAGGCCGAGCATGCTCGCCACGTTCACCACCGCGCCGCGACCCCGCTGCACCATCCCCGGCAGGGCCGCCCGCGTCAGCTGCAGCACCGCGGTGACGTTCAGGTCGTGCTGGGCGAGCAGCGCCGCCGGATCGGCCACCAGGAACGGCTGCCGCTGCGTGGTGCCCGCATTGTTGACGAGCAGGTCCACCGGCGGATCCGAGGCGGTCAGCCGTTCGGCCACCCGGTCGCGCCCCTCGGCCGTGCCGAGGTCGGCGGGAAGGACCTCCACCGACACCCCACGCTCCCGGTGCCGGACCGCCTCCGCCTCGAGCCGCTCACCGTCACGGGCGACGAGCACGAGGTCCCGACCGTCGCGGGCGAGCCGCGCGGCGAAGGCGGCACCGATCCCCGCCGTCGCCCCGGTGATCAGCGCTGTGGGCACGACACGACCCTACTTGCGGGCTCAGGACTCCTTGCGCAGGCGGACCCCGAGGCCCTGCTCCAGCGCGGTGGCGAACTCGGCCAGGTCGGCCAGCAGGTCCTGCACGCGGTCGGCGTTCGAGCTCAGCGGCGCGGTGGCGAGCACCCAGGACTCCTCCGCCCACAGCAACTCGACGTCGTCGCCGAGCGAGTCGGCCGCCGTGGCGAGCCGGGGCGTCAGCAGCGGGCGCACCGCCGCGGCGTCCGACACGAACGCGTAGCGCTCACCGACCGGCTGGAGCAGGTCGAGGCCCGCGTCGTCGGGCAGCGGGGCCGACGGGAGGCGCAGCTCCACGGCCGCCGGCAGCGGCTCCTGCAGCTGCACGGCGACCAGGATCGAGGTCAGCCTGCCGGCCTGCTCGTGGTCGAACACGTACGCCATCCGCGCCCCGTCCGGCGTGGGCACGTCACCACTGATCAGGTTGCGGGCCACGCCGGGCCCGCCCTGGTGGATGGTGCCGTAGCGCCAGCGGCTCGGGAGCACCGGATCGGAGTCCAGGAACTCCCAGCCACGCAGCGCGGCCCAGCGCTTCCGGTCCTTCGCCCCCGTGCCGCGACGGCTGTCCGCCAGCAGCAGGGCGGCGCCGACCAGCAGCGCGAGCACGGCGATGACGAACCACACCGTCGACGAAAGACCCACGGTGGGCAGCGTAGCGGCGCGGGACCCTCACGAGGCGGAGCGCCACGGATCACGAACAATCAGATCATGGTCGCGGGAAAGCCCCTCCCGACGATCAACGAACCCGTGCCTCCTTCGGCCGTGGGGTCGAGGTCGACGCGCACCGTGTCGCCCTCGCGGATCTCGCCCGCGAGCAACTCCCTCGCCAGCTGGTCGCCGATCGCGGACTGGACGAGGCGGCGCAGCGGGCGGGCACCGTAGACCGGGTCGAACCCGTTCATGGCGAGCCACTCGCGGCCGGCGTCGGTGACCTCCAGGGTGAGCCGCCGCTGCGCGAGCCTGCGGCGCAGCACGTCGAGCTGGATGTCGACGATGGACGTGAGCTCCTCGGTGGACAGCGCGTGGAACACCACCACGTCGTCGAGCCGGTTGAGGAACTCCGGCTTGAAGTGCTGGCGCACGATCGTCATCACCGCGTCCTTGCGGCCGCGGTCGTCGAGGCCCGCGTCGGCGATGGCCTGCGAGCCGAGGTTCGAGGTGAGCACGAGGATCGTGTTGCGGAAGTCGACCGTGCGGCCCTGCCCGTCGGTGAGCCTGCCGTCGTCGAGCACCTGCAGGAGCGTGTCGAACACGTCCGGGTGGGCCTTCTCGACCTCGTCGAACAGCACCACCGAGTACGGGCGGCGCCGCACCGACTCGGTGAGCTGCCCGCCCTGGTCGTAGCCGACGTACCCGGGCGGCGCCCCGACGAGCCGGGCCACCGAGTGCTTCTCGGAGTACTCGCTCATGTCGATGCGGATGATCGCCCGCTCGTCGTCGAACAGGAACTCGGCGAGGGCCTTGGCCAACTCGGTCTTGCCGACACCGGTGGGGCCGAGGAACAGGAACGACCCGGTGGGCCGGTTCTCGTCGGCGATGCCCGCCCGGGCGCGACGCACAGCGTCGGACACCGCGCGCACGGCCTCTCCCTGGCCGACGACGCGGCGGCCCAGTTCGTCCTCCATGCGCAGCAGCTTGGCGGTCTCACCCTCGAGCATGCGGCCCGCGGGGATTCCGGTCCAGGACGAGACCACGTCGGCGACGTCGTCCGGGCCGACCTCCTCCTTGAGCATCACGTCGGCGTCCGGGGCGGTGACGGCCGTGGCCTCCCCGAGCTTCTTCTCCAGCTGCGGGATGCGGCCGTACCGCAGCTCGGCGGCCTTGCCCAGGTCGCCGTCGCGCTCGGCGCGCTCCGACTCGCCGCGCAGCCCCTCCAGCTGCTCCTTCAGCTCGCGCACCGACTCGATGGCCTGCTTCTCGTTCTGCCACCGGGCGGTGAGGGCCGACAGCTGCTCGCGCTGCTCGGCGAGCTCCGCGCGCAGCGCGGCCAGCCGGTCGACGGATGCGGCGTCGGACTCCTTCGACAGCGCCATCTCCTCGATCTCCAGCCTGCGCACGGCGCGCTCGACGCTGTCGATCTCGACTGGCCGTGAGTCGATCTCCATGCGCAGCCGGGACGCCGCCTCGTCGACCAGGTCGATCGCCTTGTCGGGGAGGAACCGGGCGGTGATGTAGCGGTCGGACAGCGTGGCCGCGGCCACCAGCGCGGCGTCGGTGATCCGGACGCCGTGGTGCACCTCGTAGCGCTCCTTGAGCCCGCGCAGGATGCCGACGGTGTCCTCCACGGACGGCTCGCCGACCAGCACCTGCTGGAACCGACGCTCCAGCGCGGGGTCCTTCTCGATGCGCTGGCGGTACTCGTCGAGCGTGGTGGCGCCGACCATCCGCAGCTCGCCCCGGGCGAGCATCGGCTTGATCATGTTGCCGGCGTCCATCGCGCCCTCACCGGTGGCACCGGCGCCGACGATGGTGTGCAGCTCGTCGATGAACGTGATGACCTGGCCCGCGCTGTCGGTGATCTCCTTGAGCACGGCCTTCAGCCGCTCCTCGAACTCACCGCGGTACTTCGCACCGGCGACCATCGAGCCCAGGTCGAGCGACACGACCCGCTTGCCGCGCAGCGACTCCGGGACGTCGCCCGCGACGATCCGCTGGGCGAGGCCCTCGACGATGGCGGTCTTGCCGACGCCGGGCTCGCCGATCAGCACCGGGTTGTTCTTGGTGCGCCGCGAGAGCACCTGCACGACGCGGCGGATCTCGGTGTCGCGCCCGATCACCGGGTCGAGCTCGCCGGCGCGGGCCCGCTCGGTGAGGTCGACGCCGTACTTGTCGAGGGCCTGGTAGGTGCCCTCCGGGTCAGGGCTCGTGACCCGGCTCGACCCGCGGACCTTCGTGAAGGCCTCCCGCAGGGCGTCGGGGGTGGCGCCGTGGCGGCGCAGCAGGTCGGCGACCTGGCTGCGCGCGGACGCCAGCCCGACGAGCAGGTGTTCGGTGGACACGTACTCGTCGCCCATCTCGGTGGCGAGCTGTTGGGCGGCGTTGATCGCGGCGAGCGCCTCACGGGACAGCTGCGGCGCGCTCACCGTGGACCCCGACGCCGACGGCAGCCGGTTGCCGAGCTGGGTGACCTCGCTGCGCACGGCCGCGGCGTCGGCGCCGACAGCGGCGAGCAGCGGAGCGGCGATGCCGTCGGTCTGGGCCAGCAGCGCGCCGAGCAGGTGCGTGGGCCCCACGTCCGGATTGCCGGCGAGGGCGGCCGCCTGCGCCGCGGCGAGATGGCCTGCTGCGCCTTGGTGGTGGGGTTGAAGGAATCCATGCCCCTCGGTTCCTCCTGCAACGTCGATGGTCCGGGCACCATCGTGCCCGTCGACAGTGACAACGTCAGGAAAGTTGAGCGTGTTCCGCTCAGGGTCACCCGTGGGTGATACTCCGGCCGATGCCTGATGACGTGCTCCTCACCAGCCTGCTCACGCACCCTCCCCGGTGGTCGAGGACATCGAGCGGCCGGGCGTCCGGCTCGCCGACGTCGGCGGCATGGAGCAGGTCAAGGAGCGCCTCGAGCTGTCCTTCCTCGGCCCGATGCGCAACCCGCAGCTCGCCAAGGCGTTCGGCAAGAGCCTCTCCGGCGGCCTCCTGCTCTACGGCCCACCCGGATGCGGCAAGACGTTCATCGCACGGGCGGTGGCCGGCGAGCTCGGCGCGAACTTCTTCAGCGTCGGCATCTCCGACGTCCTCGACATGTACACCGGGCAGAGCGAGCGCAACCTCGCCCGGATCTTCGCCGAGGCCCGCCGCCGCGCCCCCTGCGTGCTGTTCTTCGACGAGCTGGACGCGCTCGGCCAGAAGCGGTCGCACCTCGCGCACTCGACGAGCATGCGCAACACCGTCAACCAGATGCTCTCCGAGCTGGACTCGGTCACCACCGACAACGACGCCGTGTTCGTCCTCGACGCCACCAACCACCCGTGGGACATCGACAGCGCGCTGCGCAGGCCCGGCCGGTTCGACCGCATGGTGCTCGTGCTCCCGCCCGACGCCCCCGCCCGCGCCTCCGTCCTGCGCTACCACCTGCGGGAGCGGCCGGTTTCGGAGATCAACCTCGAACGCATCGTCAAGCTCACGGAGCACTTCTCCGGCGCCGACTCGCGCACATCTGCACCACCGCCGCCGAGCGGGCGCTCGCGCTGTCGATGCGCGACGGCCGGCTGCACGCGCTCACCACGAAGGACCTCGAGGCGGCCGTCAAGGAGATCCGCCCGAGCACCGGGCCGTGGTTCGCCACCGCACGCAACGTGGTGGCGTTCGCCAACACCGACGGCGAGTACGACGACCTGTCGGCGTACCTGCGGAAGCACAAGAAGCTTTGAGCCAGGAAGCGGCAGGCGATGCCGCGTTGCGGCGCGCCGAGAGCCTGCGCCTGCTCGGCCGGCTCGACGACGCCGAGCGGACGTTGCGCGAGGCGCTGGCCGCCGCCCCGCAGGACGCCGCCCTGCTGAGCGAGCTGGCGTGGGTGCTGAATCTGGCCGACCGGCACGCGGAGGGGCTCCCGGCCGCTGAGGCCGCCATCGCCGTCGAGCCCCAGGTGGCCCGCAACCACCAGATCCGGGCGTTGCTGCTCTCCGGGCTGAACCGGCACGAGGAGGCCGTGCAGGCCGCCGCCGTGGCGTCCTCGCTGCGTCCGGAAGAGCCCACGATCGCCCGCACCTGCGCGCGGGTGCTCTCCGCCGCGGGCCGCAAGCACGAGGCGTACGAGGCCGCCCGGCACGCGGTCACGCTCGATCCGCAGTCCTCGAACGCGCACCTGCTGGTCGCCGACCTCGCCGACGACATCCGCGACCGCCGGACCGCCCGCACGGCCTACGAGGAGGCGTTGCGACTCGACCCGCAGAACGCCCTCGCCCGCCACGACCTCGCCGTGCTCGACATCAACACCGGTCATCCCGCGAGGGGGCTGCGCGGCCTCGTCGAGGCCGGGTCGCTCGACCCCACGATGCCGATCGTGCTGCGGACCATCGCCGTGGTGCTCTGGAAGCTGGCGTGGCGGCTGCGGATCCTGTTCATCCCGGCGACGATCGCCTGCGTGGCGGCCTCGGCGGGCCAGGTGGACGAGGCGACCTGGCCCGCCCGGATCGCCGCCGCCGTGTCCCTGCTGGCGATCGGGCTGTTGACCTGGTGGACGGTGCGCGACCTGCCCGCCGGCACCCGGCAGGCGGTGCAGGCGGCCATGCGCGGGGACGGACCGCTGCGCGTCACCTACCTCGGGCTGGCCACGTGCGTGCTGCTCTTCCTCGCGGTGGCCGTCACCGGCTTCGGCGTGTTCGCGGGGCTCGTGTGGCTCGTGCTCGGGCTGCTCGCGGTGCTCGCGCTGGCCGTCGGGGCGCTGCGCAGGCCACGCCGGCCCTGATGGGCCGGCCCGGCGGTTCCACGTGAAACCAGGTCAGCGGGACCGCAGGATCCGCGAGCTGCCCCCGCCGAGGTGGGTGGTGCTCGGGAACCGCCTGCGCCCGGCGTGCGGGCGTGGCCGCCAGCGCGGCGTCTCCTTCGCCCGGAAGTAGTCGCCGCCCTTGCGGGCGGGGTCGTCGGTGCCCCACTCGCGCTTCTCGACGACGCGAGACATGTGCGGGATGTGCTTGCGGCAGTGGATGTACGCCTCCTCGACCTCGACGACGACCCACCGCTCCGCCCGCCGTCCGTGTTCGGAGTCCGGCAGCACCTGCGGGAACGCCACGGTGAACTCCGCCGCCTCCACGATCCGGGCCGTGCCGTTGACGTGCAGCCCGATGAGGTCCTCCACGAAGTCGACCATCAGCAGACCGACGTGCGCGTTCTCCGAGATGTTGCCGAGGCTCGCGTGCACGCCGTTGCCCCGGTACTCCGGGTACGCGAGCGTGCGGGCGTCGAGGACGCGGATGAACCCGGGAGGCCCGGCGCGCAGCGACGCGTCGCACTCCCCGCGCGCATCCGCCGAGGCCACGAACACCATCTCCATCCGCTGGACGAACGCCACCATGGTCGGCAGCAGCCGATCCCGGACCTGGTCGGTGTAGAAGCGCTGAGCGCGCGTCTGCGTGCCGTAAGCGCACTGGAGGGCGTGTTCACCCGCCGAACCGGGCGTCGGATCGCACTCCTCGGACGGCGACGGCACCTCCACGGTGCGATGGACGGTCGTCGGGCGAACCTGCGCGAGAGGTTGGGTTCGGGGAGCCACCCCCTACCGTGCCATCCGAGCGCGGAAGAGTCATCGGTCCGCCCCCGCGCGATAAGCTGGCGCGGCTGGACCCCGGTCCCGCGCTCCCCGCACCGACGAGCAGGAAGAAGCCGGCCTCCATGACCGCTGAACAGTTGCTCACCGCTGACCTGTCCAGCATCGGTGCTCCTCGTGGTGAGGAGCAGGGCCGGGCCCAGCTCATCCGGGACAGCTGGTCCGAGGTGGAAGATCATACCGAAGAGATGGGGCGGCTCTTCTACGCCACCCTCTTCCGGATCGCGCCCGAGAGCCGGGACCTGTTCCCCGTCAACATGGAGGTGCAGCGCAGCCGCCTCATGCGCGCGCTGGTGCACGTCGTGCAGATGGTCGACCAGCCCGACATGCTCGAGCCCTTCCTGGAGCAGCTCGGCCGCGACCACCGCAAGTTCGGCGTGGTCGCCCAGCACTACGACGCGGTCGGCCAGGCGCTGCTGACGGCCATCGCCACCACCGGCGGCCCCACCGTCTGGACGCCCGCGGTACGCGATGCGTGGACCGACGCCTACGACGAGGTGTCCACGCTCATGCGCACCGCGGCCTCGGCCGAGCGCGGCCCGGCGTCCTGGCTGGGCCGGGTCGTGTCCCACGAGCGGCTCGGCTGGGACCTCGCGATCATCACGATCCAGGCGAGTGAGCCGATCCCGTACCGCGCCGGGCAGTACCTCAGCGTCGAGACCCCGCAGCGGCCCCGCCTGTGGCGCTACCTCTCGCCCGCCAACGCGCCCCGCGAGGACGGCACCCTGGAGTTCCACGTCCGCGCCGTCGACGGCGGATGGGTCAGCCGGGCCATCGTCGCCCACTCCCGGATCGGCGACACCTGGCGCATCGGCCCCCCGATGGGCCGCATGCACGTCGACCCCACCACCGGGCGCGAGCTGCTGATGGTCACCGGCGGCACCGGCATGGCCCCCATCAAGGCCCTGCTCGAGGACATCGCCGACCGCCCCGAGCAGCCACGCACCCAGGTGTTCGTCGGCGGCCGCACCTGGGACGACCTCTACGACTTCACCAGCCTGCGCAAGTTCTCCTACACCAACACCTGGCTCGACGTCGTCCCCGTCGTCGAGGAGGACGAGGAGGGCAGCTCCGGCGCCGAGCGCGGCACCCTCGCCGACGTCGTCACCCGGTACGCGCGTGGTCCGACCACGACGTGCTGGTCTGCGGCTCACCCGCGATGATCCGCGCCACCGTCTCCCGGATGCTCGTGGCCGGCACCCCGCTGGACCGGATCAAGTACGACCCGTTCACGATGGACTGACGCTACCGGGCGTCGGCGGAGCGCACGGCGAGGACGTGCAGCTCGCGGGTGCCGCGGAACGCGTCGCGGCCGTGCAGGAAGCGGTAGTTGTCGAGCGCCATCAGGTCGCCCGCCTCCAGCCGGAAGCGTGGGGCGCACTCGAAGGCTGTGGCGAGGACGTCGGCGTAGCCGTCGAGGAACGCCATGTGCGCGTCCCACTCGGGCTCGCGCGGCACCGGGGCGGCGTAGTCGCTCGCCCGCACCACCCGCCGGCCGCCGCGGGTCCACTCGACGAGCCTGCGGACGAGCGGCGTCGCCGGCACCCCCCGGGCCGGCGTCCGCCACCCCCCGAAGTAGTCGACGTCGCAGCGGGTGAGGAAGGTGTGCAGCTCCGGGGCTGCCTCGGCGAGCTGGTCGACGAGTGCGTAGCCGTCGATCAGGACCGAGTCGCCGCCGGACGGCGCGGGCACCGAGCAGAGCATGTAGAGGTAGTCCTCGTCCGGTTCGCGCAGCGGCACCTGCCTGCCGTGGATCTCGACGACGACGTTCGCCCCGTCGGAGTGCAGCCCGAGCGGCGGGCTGTCGGTCCCGCCCTGCGGTCGGATCCCCGTCAACGCGCGGAGCCTGCCGCCGAGGGTGCGGCCCGCGGCGACGACCAGCTCGTCGGGATCGGTCGGTGTGCGCGGCACGATCACCACACCGTCGCGTTCGAACACGGCGCGGCTCTCCCGCGCGTCGACCCGCGCCGGCACGACACCCACCGCGCCGAGGGCTTCCTTCAGGTCGGGCCGGACCGTGCCGGACCGGCGTCCGCTCGTCGCTGTCGTCGCCACGCCCGCTCCTGTCGCCAAAGAGATGCAACAGCAGCTTAGGTGCCACTCCAGCGCCGCTCCAACCCCCGCCCGAGCACGGTGACGATCGTCGCAGCGATCACGACCGCTGCCGCGGGCAACAGCACCAGCTGGGGAGCCGAGAACATGAACTGCCTGCCCTCCGCCAGCATCACGCCCCATTCGGGGGTCGGCGGCTGGACCCCGAGCCCGAGGAACGACAGCCCCGCGATCGACAACAGCACGTTCGCGAAGCGGAGGCAGGCGTGGGCGACGAGCGGCCGCAACGCGTTCGGCAGTACGTGCCGCACCGCGATCCGGATCGGCCCGGCGCCCAGCGCCACCGCACCCTCCACATACTCCCGGCCACGCTCCCGGACGGTGAGGTGGTGCGCGAGGCGGGCGAACGGCGACCACCCGGTGACGAGCACCGCGATCAGCAACGTCGCGGTACCCGGGTCGCGGACCGCGGCGACGACCAGCCCCACGATGATCGTGGGGACGGCCACCAGCACGTCGACGAGCCGCTGCACCACACCCGCCACGGCGCCGCCCGCGTAGCCGGAGAGCAGGCCTGCCGCCGTGCCCAGGACGGCGCAACCCGCCACGGCGACGAGGGTGAGCCCGACCGAGACCCGCGCGCCCCCGACCAGCCGGGCGAGCACGTCACGCCCCAGGTGGTCGGTCCCCAGCAGGTGGGCGGGCGACGGCGCGGCGAACCGGTCGGTGAGGTCCGTGGACACGGCGTCCAGCGGGACCACCGCCACGATCGCCGCCACCGCCACGACGATCGTGAGCGCGACCGGCGCCCGCCTCACGCGTCCACCGACGTCCGGGCGACGGGGTCGAGCGCCAGCTGCAGCGCCTCGGCGGCGAGGCTCACCACGACCGCCACGGCCACGACCGCGAGCAGCCCGGCCTGCAGCATCGGCAGGTCCTGGCCGATCACCGAGTCGTAGAGCAGCCTGCCGAGGCCCGGCACCGCGAACACGACCTCGACGACGACCGAGCCGCTGAGCAGGCCGGCGAAGAACAGCCCCGAGAACGAGGTCACGCCGGTGAGCGCCAGCCGCGCCCCGTGACGCCAGAGCACGAGCCGGTCGGGGAGCCCCTTCGCCCGTGCCAGCACGACGTGCGGCCGCCCGAGGACGTCGGCGGTCTCGGCCCGGGTGAGCTGGGCGGCCAGTGCGGCCGGGAAGGCCGCGAGCGTGAGAGCGGGCAGCACGACCTGCGCCGGGTCGCCCCACCCCAGCGCCGGCAGCACGGGGACCGCGACCGCGAGCAGCAGCACGAGCACCGGGGCGAGGATGAACTCGGGCACCGCGACGCCCAGCACGGACATCCCCGCCACGACGCGGTCCACCACACCGCCCGGCCGCCGGGCCGCGTGCACACCGGCCGGGATCCCGATCACCGCGGCCAGCACCAGCGCCACGGTCGTGAGCACCGCGGACACGCCGAGCGCGGACGCGAGCTGCGGGGCGACCGGCGTCCGCGTCGCGTACGACAGGCCGAGGTCGCCGGTGAGCACGCTCCCGAGCCACCGCAGGAACTGTTCGGGCAGTGGCCGGTCGAGGCCCAGCTCGGCGGCGATCCGCGCCGCGACCGCGGGATCGGGCTCCGCCTCGGCGACCCGACCCCGCAGCACGGCCCGGACAGTGTCGACGCCGGCCAGCCGGGCATCAGGAAGATCAGTACAGCCGCGCCGAGCAGGACCGCGGGCAGCGGGAGGAGCCTGCGCAACACGGCCTAACCGGTGACGGCGAGCTGCGGGGTGACCAACCGCTTGGCCAGCGGATCGAGCGTGTACCCGGCGACGCCGCTGGTCACGACGTTCTCCTGCGAGTGCACGAGCGGCACGCCCACGACGTCGTCGACGAGCATCCGGGCGGCCGCGCGGAAGATGTCCTGCCGCGCGGCCGGGTCCGTCGTGGCGTCCAGTGTCGAGATCAGCGCGTCGAACGCGGGTGAGCAGTAGTGGTTGAGGTTGTACGACCCGGCGCACGTGTAGTCGCTCTGCAGCGCGGCGCCCGCGTCGGGGACGTCGGTGAGGTAGCTGCGGGAGAGCAGGTACATGTCGTAACGGCCGGCGAGCAGCTCCGGCTCCTGGGCGCTGTACTCGCCGATCTGGATCTGGGCGTCGATGCCGGCATCGCGCAGCATCGCCTGCACGGCGGTGCCGAGGGTGGGCAGCTCCGGGCGGTTCCCGTAGGTCCACAGCCGCACCTGGAGCGGGTTGTCCGGGCCGTGCCCGGCCGCGGCGAGCAGCGCCCTGGCGCCGTCGAGGTCGAGAGCGGGCGGCGGGTCGGACGAACCCACGCGACGGCGGGCCCGAAGAGCTCGGTGGCCGGGAGCGCCGACCCCGCGAGCGCCTGCTCGGCGAGCGCCTTGCGGTCGATCGCCCTCGCGACCGCCTGCCGGATCCGCTCGTCGGTGAACGGTGCCGCGGACTGGTTCATCAGCAGGGAGACCGTGCGGGGCGCAGGCACCACCTGCTGGTCGAAACCCGAGCCTGCCGAGAACTCCAGCAGAGACGCCTCCGGCAGCCCTTGCGCGATCTCGACGTCGCCCGCCCGGAGCGCGAGAGCCCGCGCCGCCGGGTCGCTCACGAACGTGGCGGTCACCCGCGCCAGCGCGGGCCGTTCCCCCCAGTAGCCGTCGAACCGCTCCAGTCGGCGCGCTTGGCGCCCTCGACGGAGACGAGCCGCATCGGGCCGGTGCCGGTGCCGATGACGGACGGCGGCCCACTGGCGTAGGCCGACGAGGCGAGGATCACCGTGTTCGGGCTGCTCATCCGCAGCGGGAGGATCGGGTCGGGTGTGCCGTCGACAACCGCACGGCATCCGCACCGTCCTCGGCGACGGTCAGCTGCAGCCCGCGCAGCGCCCGCGGCGGCGCCGCGACCCCCGCCACGTACCGGAGCGCGGTGACGACCGCGCCCGGGGTCAGCGTGGTGCCGTCGTGGAACGTCACCCCGGGCCGCAGCACGAACCGCCACGTGAGCGGATCGACCTGCTCCCACGCCTGCGCGAGCCCCGCACGCACCTGCCGTCGGCGGCCGCGCTGGTCAGCGACTCGGCGGCGCCGAGCTGGGTGAGGATGAACGCGTCGTCGGTCTCGATGGCGTAACCCGACCGCGGGGCGAACTGGGCGGCGATCCGCAGCTCACCGTCCGGAACCGGGGCGCCGGCTGCTCCGCCGCTGTCCCGGCCGCAGGCCGCCAGGAACGCGACCACCACGACGACGGTCACGACGACGGAGCACCGACGCCGGGTTCGGCTGCGCATCAAACGGCCTTTCACACGGGGCGGGGAGCGACCGGATCATCTGCAGACCTGTACAACCTGTCAACAACTGTGCACCGATGCGCATGGATGCATTCGAATCCCGCGTTGTCCCCCGCTTTGTCACCGTGCCATCGCAGATGCTAGTAGTTGGCGACAATGGCACCGACCCAGGAGACCGCGACCCGGCGCCGGTACGGGGCCCTCCGCGACTTCGGCCGGCTCCCCCGCGTGATGCAGCTGCTCATCCTCACGCAGCTGGCGTTCAACATCGGCTTCTACATGGTGCTGCCCTACCTCGCGACGCACCTCACGGAGGACCTCGCGCTCGCCGGTGCCGTGGTCGGGCTGGTGCTCGGGCTGCGCACGTTCAGCCAGCAGGGCCTGTTCGTCATCGGCGGTACGCTCACCGACCGGATCGGCGCCAAGCCCGTCGTCCTCGCAGGATGCGCACTGCGCGTCGCCGGGTTGGTCCTGCTCGGGCTGGCCGACAGCCTGCCCGCCGTGCTCGCGGGCGCCATGCTCACCGGGTTCGCCGCCGCCCTGTTCTCGCCGGCGGTGGAGTCGTCCCTCGCACGGGAAGCAGGCGAACGCGCAGAGGCCGGCGGGCCGGCACGGGCCGACGTGTTCGCGATGTTCGCGATCAGCGGCCAGATCGGCACCGTCGTGGGGCCGCTCGTCGGCACGGCGCTGCTCGTCGTCGGGTTCCGGCTGTCCTGCCTCGTGGCCGCCGCTGCGTTCGTGCTGATCGGCCTCGCCCACCTGTGCCGGCTGCCGCACCGCCCCCCGCAGCACGCGGGCGAACCCGTGCTCGCGGGCTGGGCGGAGGTGGTGCGCAACCGGCGCTTCGTGGCGTTCGCCGCGGGCTACTCCGGCTACCTGCTCTGCTACAACCAGCTCTACCTGGCGTTGCCCGCCGAGCTGCGCCGGGCCACCGGTGACCAGTCGGCCCTCGGGTGGCTCTTCGTCCTCGCCTCGGTGATGGTGATCACCGGCCAGCTCCCGGCAACCCGCTGGGGCCGCAGGATCGGCCCGGCGCGCGCCATCGTGCTGGGCTTCGGGCTCATGGCCGTGTCGTTCCTCACGGTGGCGGTCGCGGTGCTGCTGCCCGACGCGACCTCGCAGTTCCCGCTGTGGCCTGCGGTGACGATGGTCGTGCTGCTCACGGCGGGGGAGATGCTCGCCGTCCCCGTGGCCCAGGACCTCGTCCCCCGGCTGGCCGGGGAACGCAGGCTCGGCGTCCACTTCGGGGTGCTGTCCTCGGCCGGCGGGATCGCCGTGCTCGTCGGCAGCACCGTGGTCGGGGCGCTGCTCGACCCGGCGGTCGCCGCCCCCGCCGTGCCGTGGCTCGTGCTCGCCGCCGTGCCGACCGCGAGCGCACTGATCATCGCCCTGCTGGCCCGCCGCGGCTCGCTGACAACCTGAGCCGAGACCACCCGCTCACGAGGGACCGGCCACCTCGAACCCAACACCCACCGCCAGCTTCGCCAACCGCCGGTCGTACGTCACGAACTCCATCGTCGCGGCATTCAGATCGAGGGCGGTTGCGAGGTGGATCGCATCCAGGGTCCGCACCGTCGGCGCTTCCAGGGCACCTGCACGGTCCAGGATGTCCCGATCGACCACCACCAGGGTCACGTCATCGAGAAACGCCGCTGCTTCGCCGAGTTCCGCATCGAACCGACGTGCATCACTCACTTCGCCCCGCTCATCGTGATTGCTCCGCCGAACGGCCCGGAGCACCTCGGCCCGAGCCAGCTCCGACGTGACCATCACCTGATCGGCTCGCTCGTCCAACCACGCTTGGAGGGCGAGGGACTCGGTCTCCTCGCGGATCAGCTTCACGAGGGCGCACGAGTCGAGGTAGATCATCGGCTCTCGGCGTTCCGGAGGTCCTGGAGAGCCTGGCTCAGCGGCGGCACATCGGATCGTCCCGGCAACGGGCGTCTGCCTGCCAGCCCGCCCCGGCGGCCCCGCTTGAGCCTGCCCTGGGAGGCGAGCTCCTCGACGCGCTGCTCGTCGGGACTGGCCGGTACGAGCCATCCGACCAGCCGTCCCCCACTCGTCACCCGGCCCACGGCCCCTGCGGCCGCCAGTTCCGCCACGACCTTCCCCGCGTTGCGCAACTCTCGGATCCCGACTTCACGCTCCGGCCGACGCCGCTCCGGGACCGTCACGCCATCGTCCATGTCGGTCAGGCTAGAGCATTGTCGGTCACTTGCGGGGCTTCGGCCGCCAGACGACGAGTGCCTGCTTCCGCTCGACCGGGACCAGGTCGCGGCGGTACGAGGCGTGCACGGCGGCCGCCGCCTGCTCGACCGCGGCGTGGGCCGCCGCGAGCTCCTGCTCCAGCTCGTCCAACCGCACCTTCAGCTCGTCGACCACCTGTTCCAGCTCGATGATCCGCTTGATGCCCGCGAGGTTGACGCCCTCCTCCTGGGAGAGCCGCTGCACCTCGCGGAGCAGCGCGATGTCACGCGGCGAGTAGCGGCGCCCACCGCCTGCTGCCCGGCCGGGGCGCACCAGCCCCAGCCGGTCGTAGCTGCGCAGCGTCTGCGCGTGCAGGCCGCGAGCTCGGCCGCCACCGAGATCACGAAGATGGGGCTGTCCACGTTCGTGCCAGGTGGCAGGCCGTGGCCGCCGGTCGTCATCACACACCTCCGAGCAGATCGGCCGCGGGTCGAACTCCTTCGTGGCCTCGGCGTAGGACTGCAGCGCCGCGGTGGCCTCGTCGCCGAGCCGCGCCGGCACCGCCACCTCGACGTGACGAGCAGGTCACCGGTCCGGCCTTGCGCTGCACCCCACGCCCTCGCACCCGGAACGTGCGCCCACTCGCGGTGCCGGGCGGGATCCGCAGCGACACCGTGGAGTCGAGCGTGGGCACCGTGAGGGTGCTGCCGAGCACCAGCTCCGGGTAGGTGACCGGAACGGTGAGGGTGAGGTCGTCGGTGTTGCGCTCCGACCGGCCGAACAGCCGGTGCGGGGTGACGTGCACCTTCACGTACAGATCGCCCGCCGGTGCGCCGCCCCGGCCCGGTTCGCCCTGCCCCTTGAGCCGGACCTGCTGGCCGTCCTGCACGCCGGCCGGGACACGGACGGTGAGCGTACGGGTGCGCGTGCTCACGCCGTCGCCGTGGCACTCGGGGCACGGGTCGTCGATGATCCGACCCGTGCCGCGGCAGTCGCGGCACGGCTCGGAGAACGCGAACGCACCCTGGCTGCGGCTCACCAGGCCGACACCGCTGCACGTGGGGCACGTGCGCGGCGTGCTCCCCGGCCGGGACCCGGTGCCGCCACAACGCTCGCACCGGCCGGGCGAGGTGAGACGCAGCTGCACCTCGGCCCCCCGCACGGCGTCGAGGAAGTCGATCCGCAACTCGCTCTCGACGTCGGCGCCGCGCTGGCTGCGGGTGGTGGTGGTCGGGCCGGCGCCCCGGTTGCCGAACAGGCCACCGAAGAGGTCGCCGATCCCGCCCGCCCCGCTCGGAGTGGTGCCCTGGGCACCGGCCCTCGCGAACAGGTCGTTCAGGTCGAAGCCCTGACCGGCGGCGCCGGACCCGAAGGGGTTGGCCCCGGCGCCACCGAACCCGCCACCGCCGGCGAACAGCGCACGTGTCTCGTCGTACTCACGGCGCTTCTTCTCGTCGGAGAGCACCCCGTACGCCTCCGACACGGCCTTGAACCGGGCCTCTGCCTTGGCGTCGCCGGGGTTGCGTCCGGGTGCAGCTCGCGGGCGAGCTTCCGGTACGCCTTCTTGATCTCGTCGGCCGAAGCGTCGGAGGCGACGCCCAGCTCGCGGTAGAAATCCTTCTCGATCCAGTCCCGCTGGGTCACCCTGCCTCCTTCACTTCCATCAGGGCTCTACGGCCGGATCGGTCGTGGTCGTCGTCGTGGGCTCCGAGGTGGTGCCGTCGTCGGCGCGGTCGGCCACGGTGACCATCGCGGGCCGCAGCACGCGGTCGGCGATGCGGTAGCCGCGGCGCAGCACCGCGGAGACCACGGTGACCGTGGGCCCCTCGATGCTGCCGGCCTCGTGCTGCACGGCCTCGTGGACGGACGGGTCGAACGGCTCGCCCTCCAGACCGAACGGCTCGAGACCCAGCTTCTGCGTGACGGCCACCAGCTTGTCGGCGACGGACTTGAACGGGCCGGTGAGGTCGCCGTGGGCCTCGGCGCGGTCGAGGTCGTCGAGCACGGTGAGCAATTCGGACACGAACTGCACGCGCGCCCCGACCAGCACGCTCTCCCGGTCGCGGTCCACCCGCCGCCGGTAGTTGGCGTACTCGGCGCTCACCCGCTGCAGGTCGGCCGTGCGTTCGGCGATCTGGGCGGCGAGCTCGGCGGCCGCGACGGAATCAGGCCCGGTCGCCTGCTCGGTGGGCTGCTCCGGACCGGCGGGGTCCGCCCCGGCCGACTGCTCGGCCGGGGTGCGCACCTCGCCGGTGACCGGATCGATCCGGCGCCGGTCCCGGACCACGACCCGCTCCCCGTCGCCGTTCTCGGCGCCTTCGTTGCGGTCGTGACGACTCATGAGACCTCCTCGCTGATGCTCGTCGGCCGCATTCGCGGGACTGCTGTGTCCAATGGTGAGCTCGCAAGCTCGCTCACTTCTTGTCCTTCTCCTCGTCGACGATCTCGGCGTCCACCACGTCGTCGGCGCTGCTGTCCTGCTGCGCCTGCGGGCCGGGCTCCGATCCCGGTGCCGCGCCCTCGGCACCCGGCTGCTGGTACAGCGCGGAGCCCATCTTCTGGGACTCGGTGGCGAGCTTCTCCATCGCCGCCTTGATGGCTTCGGTGTCGGTGCCCTTCAGCGAGGTCTGCGCCTCGCCGAGCGCGGCGTTGACCGAGTCCTTGACGTCGGCCGGCAGCTTCTCGTCGTTCTCCTTGACGAACTTCTCCGTCTGGTAGACGAGCGACTCGGCCTGGTTGCGGACCTCGGCCTCCTCACGCCGCTTCTTGTCCTCGTCGGCGTGCTGCTCGGCCTCGCGCATCATCCGGTCGATCTCGTCCTTGCCGAGGGCGGATCCACCGGTGATCTGCATCGACTGCTCCTTGCCCGTGCCCAGGTCCTTCGCGGACACGTGCACGATGCCGTTGGCGTCGATGTCGAAGGAGACCTCGATCTGCGGCACCCCTCGCGGGGCGGGCGGCAGGCCCGTGAGCTCGAACATGCCGAGCTTCTTGTTGTAGGCCGCGATCTCGCGCTCACCCTGGAACACCTGGATCTGCACCGACGGCTGGTTGTCGTCGGCCGTGGTGAAGATCTCCGAGCGCTTGGTGGGGATCGTGGTGTTGCGCTCGATGAGCTTGGTCATCACGCCGCCCTTGGTCTCGATGCCGAGGGACAGCGGGGTGACGTCGAGCAGCAGGACGTCCTTGACCTCACCGCGCAGCACGCCGGCCTGCAGAGCGGCGCCGACGGCGACGACCTCGTCCGGGTTGACGCCCTTGTTGGGCTCCTTGCCGCCGGTGAGCTCCTTGACCAGCTCGGTGACGGCCGGCATGCGGGTGGAGCCGCCGACGAGCACGACGTGGTCGATCTGGCCGACCGAGATTCCGGCGTCCTTGATCACCTGGTTGAACGGCGCACGGGTGCGGTCGAGCAGGTCCGAGGTGATCCGCTGGAACTCCGCGCGCGACAGCGTCTCGTCCAGGAACAGCGGGTTCTTGTCGGCGTCGACCGTGATGTAGGGGAGGTTGATCGTGGCCGTCGACTGGCTCGACAGCTCGATCTTCGCCTTCTCCGCGGCCTCACGCAGGCGCTGCAGGGCCATCCGGTCCTTGTTGAGGTCGATGCCCTGGCTGCCCTTGAACTTGTCGACGAGCCAGGTGATGACCCGCTCGTCCCAGTCGTCGCCACCGAGGTGGTTGTCGCCGTTGGTGGCCTTGACCTCGACCACACCCTCGCCGATCTCCAGCAGCGACACGTCGAAGGTGCCGCCACCGAGGTCGAAGACCAGGATGGTCTGCTCCTTCTCGCCCTTGTCGAGCCCGTAGGCCAGCGCGGCCGCGGTGGGCTCGTTGACGATCCGGAGCACGTTGAGGCCCGCGATCTGGCCGGCCTCCTTCGTGGCCTGGCGCTGCGCGTCCTCGAAGTACGCGGGCACGGTGATCACGGCGTCGGTGATCTCCTCGCCCAGGTAGGACTCGGCGTCGCGCTTGAGCTTCTGCAGCACGCGCGCGCTGATCTCCTGCGCGGAGTAGGTCTTGCCGTCGACGTCGCCGGTCTTCCAGTCGGTGCCGATGTGGCGCTTGACCGACCGGATCGTCCGGTCCACGTTGGTGACGGCCTGGTTCTTCGCCGACTGCCCGACGAGCACCTCGCCGTTACGGGCGAACGCGACGACCGACGGAGTGGTGCGCGCACCCTCCGAGTTGGCAATGACCGTCGGCTCGCCACCTTCGAGGACGGCGACGACGGAGTTGGTGGTCCCGAGGTCGATGCCGACCGCACGAGCCATGGTGTGTGCCTCCGATGATGGGTAGCTTGAGCTGCCTTCACTCAAGTCTGCCATGGACGGCCGCGGCGCATTCCCGATGCCTTGAGCCGCCCACGCTCAACTTGCTCATCGAGCCCAACGCAGGGGTGGGCGATCGTGTTCCCGCCGCCCGGCCGTCACAGCGGCGCCGGCTCGATGCGGATCACGGCGCCGTCGATCCGGTCGGCGAACCAGAGCACCCCGTCGACCACCTCCATGTCGCCGCACCCGGCACCGACCCCGCGCAGCGGTGCCGCCACCGGCGTCCGCAGGTCCAGAGCGACCCGGTGCAGCTCGTCGGCGTTCTCGTCGCACATCCAGGCCGAGTCGGGCCCGACGGCCACCACCGCCACACCCGGGCGGATGGGCTCGGCGGAGGTCGGCTGTCCGGACTCGAGGCGGGAGAGCCCGCCGAGACCCAGCAGGTACACGGTGTCTCCCGCGGTGAACACCTGCGTGACGCCCCCGGGCAGCGCGAGCGGGCCGCCGACGACGTCCCCACTCGCCTCGTCGATCGTGATGAGGATCGCGTTCTCCCGGTCGAGACGTAGACCTTTCCGCCGCCAGCTGGTGTGCCCGGTACACCACACCCATGCCGCCGCGGCCCGCGACGGAGTCGATCCGCATCCCTCCGATGACGGAGCCGATCTCGGGCATGATCACCCGGCAAGTATCCGGGGTCGAACGCTCCGTCACGAGATCCGATCGGAGCAGCGCGAGCGGGCCGGCAGCGCCTACAGCGGTGCGGCGGGCCGCGGCTCCACCCGGCCGGCGGACGCGGGCGGCAGCGGGTCCTCCACCGGGGCCAGCACCCGGTGCTGCTCCGGGTCGGCCACGGCGTTCTCGTCGGCGTCGAGGTACTCCAGCTGCCCGTCGGCACCGAGGTCGGCGTGGTAGCCGGCGGCGGCGAGCTGCTGCTCGTCGAGATCGACCAGCAGCTCCCAGCGGCTCGGCACCACCTTGTAGTCGGGCCACGGCAGGTGCCCGTACGCGTCGTGCAGGTCGGCGAGCAGCCCCACGAACACCTGCTGCCATCGCAGCGGCATCGACTGCGCGAGGGAGCGCGGCACCACGAGGTGGTCCTCGGTCGCGCCGGGCGTGGGCCGGTCGAGGTAGTCCTGCACCGGCGTGGTGGATGCCGGGACGGAGCTGTCGGGGGACATGTCTGACTCACTGACTCCTGGTCGTGCTGGTGGCCGACCGCGACAGTATCGAGCCCGCTACGCGCGGTTCGGTGTGGTGCCCGGGCGCGTCGCGAGCGGCACCAGCTCGTCGAAGTTCCACGGCACGGGGCGCACCCGCACCTGCTCGCCGGTGTAGGGCGCCTCCACCATCTGGTCGTCGCCCAGGTACACCGTGACGTGGTGGATCGTGGCGGGGTCGGACGGGTCGGTGGCGTAGAACAGCAGGTCGCCGGGTTGCGCCTGGGCGATCGGGACGTGCCCACCCGCGTAGAACTGCTGGCGCGACACGCGCGGCAGGTTGATCCCCGCCGCCTGGAACGCGCGCAGCACGAGCCCGGAGCAGTCGTAGGTGTTCGGGCCCGTGGCACCCCAGACGTACGGCTTGCCGACCTCGCCGAGCGCGAACGCGATCGCCGCGCCCGCCACCCCCTCCGGCAGCACCGCCGTACGCCCGCACCCCGTCGGGTCGGCGACGTCCGCGAGCTGCTGCACGAGCTCGGCGGCCAGGCCCTCCCACTTCGCGTAGGCGTCGGGGAACGCGGAGCGCTGCACGGTCTGGGCCGCCACCGTGACCGGCATGGTCTCCCAGGAGGGGACGGCCAGCAGCCGCTCGATGAAGATCCGCGTCGAGTAGATCGGGTCGGTGACCTGGGCGGGCGAGCCCCAGCCCTGTGACGGCCGCTGCTGGAAGAGCCCGAGCGAGTCCCGGTCGCCGTAGTTGATGTTGCGGAGGGTCGACTCCTGCATCGCGGTGGCCAGCGCGATCAGCCAGGCCCGCGGCGGAGCGCCCATGTCGCGGGCGACCCCGATGATCGTGGCCGCGTTCCGCCGTTGCTCCTCGCTCAGGTCGCCGATCCGGGTGCCGGCCCGGCTCCCGACCAGCGGGCCGGCCGGGGCGCGCACGCTGGGGTCACAGGCCCCGTAGCTCGGTGTCCCACCCCCGATGCCGCCCGTGCTCATCGTGAAGGCGATGAACCCGACGCCGAGGAAGAGCCCGAGCGCCGTGACCAGCACGACGACGGGCACGAGCAGCCGCAACGGGCGCAGGGGGCGCATCAGCGACATGGCCGGGCCTCACTCCCGGTCGTAGCCGGCGACCCGCCAGCCGTCCTCGGTGCGCACGACCAGCACCAGCAGGTTCAGCGAGTCGGTCGGCACCTCCACCTGCACCGACCGGGCCGCGACCCGCACGGGCCGCGGTTCGCCGGTGACCCGCGTGGCGGGGATGTTGGCGGGGTCGACACCCGAGAGCACCCCGAGATACTCGTCGGTGGTCGTGGCCCGCAGGCCGTCCAACCACTTCTGAGCCGTGGTGCCCGTGCGCGGGCGGACCCAGGCCGCTGCCCAGCGGGCCGCCACGTCTACGGCCGCATCGGGCGCCGCGGACAGCGGCAGCTGCGTCGGCGTGAGCTCGGGAACCGGCGGGAGCATCGTCGGTGTCGGGGTGCTCGCGACGTCGGGTCTGCGGCCGGCCGACGCGGCCGGCCCGCTCGCCGCGTCGGAGAGCCCACCGCCCGTCCGGCCCGCACCGAGCACCCCGAGGGCGAGGGTCACGCCGACCACCACGGCGACCACGACGATCGTGGTGACCGCGAGCCGCAGCGGTGACCGCAACGGCCACCCCCAGATCGCCCGGTACGCCGCCGACCGGCCGTGGGGCGTCCTAATCGGCACGGCCGCCACCGGGGAAGATCACGGTCTGGTCCGACCGCGGCCGGTAGATGCGGTACACCGGCACGCCGTCGACGATCTCCGCCTGCACCGGGCGGGCCGCGCCGGGGCGCAGCGGCACGGCGTCGGGCCTGCGGTAGATCCCGCGATCGTCGGCCTCGTCGGGGTCGCCCAGTTCGGCAGTCCCCCCGTGGTCACAGCGTCGCCGGGCGGAGCGGGTAGCGCGGCGCGGCGCGCGGTGGGCACGAGTGCGGGGGACTCCGGCTCGGGTCGCGAGCGCCGCGGTGCGGGCACGTCGGCCGCGGGGGCGGCCACCCGCGCACCGGGTTCCGACTCGGGTCGCGACCGCCCGGCCTGCCTGCGCTCGCCATGGCCCCCCGCCGCTCGTCCCACCAGCGGGTCTGGCGGTCGTCGGCGTCGTCGGGGGTGCCGCGGACCCGCTGCCACACCCGCGACATCGGCCCGGTGCCGGCGCCGGGCACGATGCCGCCGAACTGCTCGCGCGTGAGCGAGACCATCGACACCAGCCGCCGGAACGGCCGTGCGACGGCCCACAGGACCACCGTGACCACGCCGGTGACGAGCAGCGCGAGCCACAGGTCGATCCCCGCCCCCGGCCGGAAGAGCGACACGACCAGCAACGCGTGCAGGCCGGCGAGCGCGCCGACCACGAGCGTGTTGACGATGGCGGCACCCGCGACGCGCAGGAGCGCCGGCATGATGTCCGGCTTGAGGATCGCGATGACGGCCACGGCGGGCGCGTCATCACCATCAGCCGCAGCACCAGCATCGCGACCAGCACCAGCACCTTGGACAGCAGCTGGAACAGCGCGATGCACATGGCCTGGACGACCGCGAGGATGCCGGCGCCGATGCGGCTGCCCGCCTCGCCCTGGAAGTAGGGGTACCGGTCGCCCATGCGCCCGGCGATCGCGGCGAAGTCGGCCTTCTTCTGCTCGGCCAGCGCCACCGTGTCCAGCCGCTGGTCGACCTCGTTGATCGTGAACGTCTGGGCGCGCAGAAGGTCGCGGCCCAGCTCCTGGGCCTGCGGTACCTCGGGCGCGCCGAACTCGCCGCGCAGCCAGTTCTGGTAGACGACCTGGTCGACGAGCACGGTGGGCAGGGTGTCCCGGGTGCCGAGCCCCACCTGGCCGAGGAAGCCCTCCTGCATCTGGGTGACCCCGTCGAGCAGCAGCCCGTCGGCCGCCTTGGCCCAGTCGATCGGGGCCAGGTAGGCCGCCGACCCGACCACGAGCGCCACCACCGCGAGCCCGGCCCGCTGGGTCTGGCGGGCCAGGTCGCCGCGCAGGGCCAGCACCAGCAGGATGACGGCGAGGATCAGCAGAACCGGGCCGATGAACGTGGTGAACACCGCGTCGTACATCGCGCGGGTGCCGTTGCCGATCAGCTCGTCCAGCGGGGACAGCAGCTCGCCACCGTCGGCGATGAGGTAGTGCGCCCAGTTGACGCCGCCGACCACGAACTTCGCGACGTTCAGCGTCTGGTTGCCCAGCCAGGTGTCGGTGGTGGTCGCCGGATTGAGCGCCGCACCGGCGCAGCCGATGTCGTAGTTGTGCCAGACGAGGCCCGCGTAGCCGACCTCGCGGTAGACGCTTCCTTCGACCCCGCCCGAGGCCCGGGGCGGGTCGAGCGACCCGACGAGCCCGGTGCCGGGACGGTCCGGCTCCGGCGACTCCTTGCAGTCGAAGGACTGGCCGAACGCGGGCTGCCCGAGCAGGACCGACCCGCCGACGAGCCCGGCGACCACCAGCACCGCCATGCGCCTGCGCGGCCTCGTGCCGGGATCCTCCCGGCGCCGCCGCGCCCGGCCGCGGCGCACCGCGACGGCGACCGCCGCCACGATCACCAGAGCGACCGGCAGCCAGCCCGTGGCCGCCGGGGTGCCACCGGACATCACCGACGGGCCTCCCCGGCCGCGGGTACCCGCCCCTCGGCGGAGCGGCCGTTACCGCCGGCGGCGGGGACGTCGGCCGGGACGTCGAGGTCCAGGTCCTGATCCAGTCCCGGGTCGACGTCGCCCAGCAGGTCGAGGTCCTCGTCGTGGCGCAGGTGGGCGTGGCCTCCGTGCGCCACCGCGCCGCCCGACCGGCCCGCGAGCACGCCGTCCGGGTCGTCGAGATCGTCGAAGTCCTCGTCGCCCTCGAGCTCCGTGCCATCGAGCTCGACACGCCCGAGTTCGGCGGGCACCGGCACGAGGTCGTCACCCAGGTCTCCACCCAGGTCGAGGACGGGGCCCGCGACCGGCCGAGCACCACCGGTCGGCGTGGCGCGGGGTCCTCGACCGCGCGCACCGGCGACGGGGCCGTGACCGGGACGCCGCTCACGGAGATCCGGTTGGCGTCCGGGTTGGTGTCCAGCGCCTCCCTGACGTGCTCCAGGTGCGGCGCCTCGAGGTCGATCCGGATCTTCTCCACGCCGCCGTGGCCGTCGGCGAAGATGAACTGGCGCGGGGTGTCGTCGGGGCTGTCGTCGTGGCGCGGACGCGGCGACAGGGTGCCGAGCATCTGCTCGTACCCCACGCCGATCGGCACCTTGAGCAGGCGCAACGCCTCCCGCTGGGCCTCCTCGTCGTCGGTGCGGCCGACGAACACGGCATTGACCAGCGAGGCGAACCCCGAGACGCGCAGCAGGTCGCCCGCCAGCTGCGAGGCGAACAGGGCCCGGACGTGAACTTGCGGGAGTCGCGGGCGAGCCGGTCGATCAGGACCTTGCCCGTGGGCACCTGCGACAGGAAGTGCGTCTCGTCGAGGGCCACCCCCTTGCGGAGGTTGCGGTCGGCGTCGTAGATCGTGCGCTGGGTGAGCCACGACGCCAGGTTCAGCAGCTCGACGGCGAGCGCCTCCGCGTCGGTCCACTCCTCGCGCGGGCTGCCCGGTCGGGGCAGCGTCATGCCCTGCATCGTGAGCACGGTGAGCCGGTAGTCGCGGTCGGCCTGCCACGGGTCGTCGCGGGACGTGTCCGGGAACAGCAGCGCGGCCTGCGGCAGCTCCCGCCGCTCCGCGAGGAAGTCGGCGACCACGCCGGCGTGGTCCTCGCCGTCACGGGCGTGGCGGCGCAGGGCGTCGATGACCTGGCCGGGGTGCCGGTCGGGGGAACCGCCGACCTCCCGCACCGCCCGCAGCAGCACGATCCGGGTGTGCGGGATCCGGGCGACGTCATAGGGCAGCAGGCCGGTGAGCACGTCGAGGACGAGCCTGCGGCGGGTGGCCGCGGCGAGCGAGCGTTCCCGGCGCCACGCCCGCTCCGGGTCCTCCTCGTCGGCGAAGTGGTCCGGCCGGGGCTCGGCGACCACGCGGTAGGGGTTGAGGATGCCCGGGTCGGCCCGCAGCAGGTTGATGTGCCGGGAGAACGGCGCGAGCTCCGGCAGGCGGGTGAGCTGCGCGAGCGGACCGGACGGGTCGAGCAGCGTCCAGCGGGCACCTGCCCGCAGCGTCTTGTAGGTGATCAGGCCGGTCAGGAACGACTTCCCGGACCCGAGGCCGCCGACCACCGCCGTGAGCCCGGACGCGCGGCGCACCTCCTGCGCGAGCCACGGATCCCACGCCACCGGCCGCCGGGTGGCCGTGCAGGTCTCGCCGATCATGATCCCGCGCCGGTCGCCGACCGATGCGGTGGCCGCGGGCACCGCCGATGCCGCCCACATGACCGACCCGCGCCTGCGGTACGCGGTGGACGCCAGCGGCTCGCCCGGGATGAACTCGCGCGCGTAGCGGTACTGGGCCTCGGGGTGCTCGATCTGCACCTTCGGCCGGTAGACGTCGAGCACCTGCTGCGCGCGGCTGACGGCCTCCGCCTCGTCCTTGCCCGAGACCGCGACCCGCCACCAGCCGTACAGCCGGGTGTTGAGCTGGGTGAGACCGCTCGTCAGCTCGTCCTCGACCTCGAGCACCCGGTCGGCCTGGCGGGAGAGCGACATCGGGGGGTCGAGGTCGTGATCGTGGGTGTAGTGCCGGATCTGGCTGCGCACCTTGCCCATCTGGCGCTGCAGCTCGCCCGCGACCTCCTCCGGCTTGCGCACGTAGATGCGCGCCGACCACTCCACCGGGAACGGCAGCCGGTCCGAGTGCTGCATCCACGGGTCGTCGACCTCGGGGATGCGCAGGCCGTCCATCAGCCCGAGCGAGAGCACGGCGACGTTGCGGCTGACCGTCTGCGCCCGCAACCGCCCGACCACCTGCACCGTGGGGGCGTAGGGCTCCTGGTGCATCTCGACGCCGTCGGTGAACGCGGCGAGGTCCTCGGTCTCCCACCGGTGCGACCCACCCGGCACCACCGACAGGGTGCGCGGCGCGGGCAGGCCGAGCGCGCAGGACCGGTGCATCAGCCACGCGATGTCGTCGGACGAGGCGGGCACCGCGTCGAGCCCGGCACCGGCGACCAGCGCGTCGAGGTGGGCGACCTCGGAGGACAGCGCCGCGATCTCGGCGCGGACCGCGGCCGGGGCGACCTTGCCCAGCACCGGCGCGGCGCGCTCCACCCACCGGTCGAGGGTGCGACGCCCGGAGACCTCGATACCGAGGAAGACCTCCTTGTCCGACATCGACAGGCCCATCAGGTGGCGCTGCTCGCCCTCGAGGAACCCGTCCCAGCCGAGCGCGCCCGCGACGTCGGGCATCCGGCCGAGCGCGTTGTGGTCGAACGACTCCGCCCACATGTGCACCGGGTAGGGCCGGGTGGTGACGCGCAGGTGCAGCCACCTGCCCTGCAGCTCGCCCAGCTGCGCCGCGATCTGGCGGATCAGCACTTCGCGCTGGGAGTCGCTGCGGAAGCTCCAGGCCTGGGCCGCGAGCCGGTACCAGGCCATGACCTGCGTGCCGGTGCGGGTCAGGTGCCCCTCTATGGAGCGCAGCGCGATGTTCGGCTCGTACGTGGGCAGCCCGCCGTCCCCCGCGAGCGCGCGGCCCCGCTTGCGGCCCGCGCGCTCCTTGGGTCTCCGGTCCCGGCCCGCGTCACCTCGTGACACGCGAACGCCCCTTCTGTGTGTGAGTGCCTCCGCTCCGCTCCGGCGGGCTCGCGGGCCATCCGGGCGCCGTCCTGGGCCTCCGCGGCTGCTCGCGCCGCGCCTTCTGCCGGCGTGGCCGGACGGCCGGTCCGATGCGCACGTGGCTCGAGCGGACGACCCCGCCGGTGCCGGCCGTGCGCCGGCGCGGTCCGGCGACCTCGTGGCGGAAGAGCCCGACGACCTGGCCGAGCGGGCGCTCGTAGTCGATGCGCTGGCCGATGAAACGCGTGACCACCACGGTGAGCAGGAGCGCCCACGCCACCGAGAAGAAGTCGAGGCCGATCCCGACCCGACGTTGCACGAACATGATCAAGATCATGACAAGGAGGCCGAGCCCGTAGCTCACGTACCTCGCCCGCCAGGGGAACGTGGCTCGCGGCGGCCCGAGCCAGACTGAGTCGACGCGGTAGATCTCGTCGTCGGTGCGGACGAGCACTAGCGCCCCCCGCCGCTGGACCGTCGTGCGTCGCCGTGGATCCAGGTCGTCGCTGCGTCAGCCGCGCGGTGGGACTCGTGTCGGGCGCACCCCGGCCGTCGGCCGGTGCGCGCAGCGTGGAGCTGGGCAGGCGACCTGTTCGGCGAGCTTCCGGTGGGGAGCACTTGTCACCCGACTAGGAGACTGGCCAGGAAATTGCCGATCTCCGGGCCGTTGCCGGACACCGCGACGCCGAGGGCGATCAGTCCGACGATCAGACCGACGCTGCGCCGGGCGACCCCGGCGTTGTCGCCCTTCCCCCCGATCCACAGGAGGATGATCGCGATGCCGAGCAGGATGAGCGGGATCACATTGTCCTGGATCCAGCCTTGGAGACCGCTGGTGCTCAGTGCCTGCGCGTGCAGTTCGAGCACCTGTGGTCCGGTCATGACGCTCCTCCTCGTGGCGCTGCCAACCCGAGTTCGCCGCGTACCCGACCAACTCGGGCTGGTGGACGCCCGCCTGGTCTGCTCGGGCATTCGCCGACGAGTAGACCATGTTGACCACCCGGAGCATAGCGAGTCGCCCGCCCGTCAGAGCTCAGTGACACGGACAGCAATTCGACGGGCCACAGGGGTGAACGACCGCCTCCGCGGACCCCGATCTGGACCGGTTGAGTGACGAACAACCAACCTGAACCCGGCAGCGCGACACCCGACCGCGGGTTAGGGTCACATCGCGCTCCGCTGTTACTGGCGAGTAGCTTTTGGGCCTGAACAGCCGGAACGGCGCTGCCTGGCACGCGGGCGCGCCGGTCTACCCTGCTCCGCAACGGCCCGCAGCCCACCACCTGCGGCGCCAGCACTGGGAGGAAGCCGTGGTCGTCAGACTCGTCATCGGACTCGCGATGACAGTTGTCGCGCTGGCGGTGTCGGGCCGCCGCGCCTACTGGCTCTACACGCTGATCCGGTCCGGGCAACCGGCGCACGACCGGGTCGCACAGATGAACGAGCGGATCAAAGCGCAGTTCGTCGAGGTGTTCGGTCAGCGGAAGCTGTTGCGGTGGTCGGTACCCGGCCTGGCGCACTTCTTCACGTTCTGGGCGTTCGTGATCTTGATCACCGTGTACCTCGAGGCGTACGGGGCGCTGTTCGACCACGACTTCCACATCCCGCTGGTCGGCCGCTGGCCCGTCCTCGGGTTCCTGCAGGACCTGATCGCCTCCCTCGCGCTGATCTCCCTCGGGGTGTTCTCGGTGATCCGCATCCGCAATGCGCCGGAGCGGCTGCAGCGGGCGTCGCGCTTCTACGGTTCGCACACCGGCGGCGCGTGGCTGATCCTCTTCATGATCTTCAACGTGCTGTGGACGATGTTCTTCTTCCGCGGTGCGTCGGCGGCGCTGGGGGTGTTCCCCTACGAGTCCGGCGCGTTCGTCTCGCTGGCCGTCGGGCAGCTGTTCTCGGGCGTGTCGGAGCCCACCCTGTTCGTGCTGGAGAGCGTGGGCCTGCTGCTGCACATCGGCGTGATGCTGGTGTTCACGGTGATCATCGCCTACAGCAAGCACCTGCACATCTTCACCGCCCCGCTGAACGTGTCGGCCAAGCGGCTGCCCAAGGCGCTGGGGCCGTTGCAGCCGATCGAGCACGAGGGCAAGCCGATCGACTTCGAGGACCCGCCGGAGGAGGCGTCGTTCGGCCGCGGCAAGGTCGAGGACTTCACCTGGAAGGGCATGCTCGACTTCGCGACCTGCACCGAGTGCGGCCGCTGCCAGAGCCAATGCCCGGCGTGGAACACCGGCAAGCCGCTGTCCCCGAAGCTCGTGATCATGGACCTGCGCGACCACCTGCTCGCCAAGGCCCCCTACATCATCGGCGGCGAGGACGCCCCCGAGGAGGGGGCGATCGACTTCTCCGCCGGGCTGACCGCCCACCCCGGCCACGGGGTGCCGGAGGCCGGGTTCGAGCGGGTCCACGGCTCCGGCCCGGAGCAGGCCGCCCGCCCACTGGTCGGCACCGCCGAGCAGGGCGGGGTGATCGACCCGGACGTGCTGTGGTCGTGCACCACCTGCGGGGCGTGCGTGGAGCAGTGCCCGGTCGACATCGAGCACGTCGACCACATCGTCGACATGCGCCGCAACCAGGTGCTGATCGAGTCCGAGTTCCCCTCCGAGCTCGGCGTGCTGTTCCGCAACCTGGAGAACAAGGGCAACCCCTGGGGCCAGAACGCCAAGGACCGCCTCGACTGGACCAAGACCCTCGACTTCGAGGTCCCGGTCTTCGACGGCGAGCTGTCCGCCGACACGGAGTACCTGTTCTGGGTCGGGTGCGCGGGCGCGTTCGACGACAACGCCAAGCGGACGGTGCGCGCCACCGCGGAGCTGCTGCACCGCGCCGGCGTCGGGTACGTGGTGCTCGGCCCGGAGGAGTCGTGCACCGGCGACCCGGCGCGCCGGTCGGGCAACGAGTTCCTGTTCCAGATGCTCGCCCAGCAGAACGTCGAGGTCCTCAACGCGGTGTTCGAGGGCCGGGAGCCGGGCACCCGCAAGATCGTGACGACGTGCCCGCACTGCCTCAACACCCTCGGCCGCGAGTACCCGCAGCTCGACGGGCAGTACGAGGTCGTGCACCACACCCAGCTGCTCAACAAGCTGGTGCGCGAGGGCAAGCTCGTGCCGGTCGCGGCGCCCGACGCGATGACCGACGTGACCTACCACGACCCCTGCTACCTGGGCCGGCACAACGAGATCTACGCCGAACCGCGGGAGCTCGTCGGGGCGGCCGGGGTGAAGCTGGCCGAGATGCCCCGCCACGCCGACCGGTCGTTCTGCTGCGGCGCGGGCGGTGCCCGCATGTGGATGGAAGAGAAGATCGGCAAGCGGGTCAACCTCGAACGCGTCGACGAAGCGCTCGCCACCGGCGCCGAGAAGATCGCCACCGGCTGCCCGTTCTGCCGCGTCATGTTCAACGACGGCCTCACCCAGCGCCAGGGCGAGGACAAGGGCACCGACGTGGAGATCCTCGACGTCTCCCAGATGCTCCTCACGGCCGTCAAGCGCGGCGACGCCGGCGGGAACGGCCAGGCCACCGGGCAGGCGGCGGTCGCTCGACCCGACGGGGAGTCGTAGCCGGCGTGATCGTTCCGGCTGGTGCCGTTGCGCCCTCACGGCGGCGGGCGGCGTGATCTCGCAACGATCATGACGCTCGGGTGCACCGGCCAGGACCGGCCGCGCTAACCCGGCGGCGTGATCACCGGGAGTGGTTCGAGGGCGCCGGATGGGACGCCCTGCCACCACTCCGGCCGATCATGTGCGCGCCGATCGTCGGCAGTGGTGGCACGGCGACAGATCGGTCGTCCCGGCACCATTTCCGGCGATCACGAGCCACGGGCCGGCCTCTGGCTGGTGCCCGTCAGCCGGCGCAGGGCGCGAACCCCCGCACGGCGAAGCGCTGCACGGCAGGGTCGGTCTGCATGATGAGGATGCGGCCCAGCTCCCTCCCGGCAGCGCTCGCCCAGGCCGTCGAGCACGCGTCGACGACGGAGCCGTCGGCCGTGGCCTGCGGTTGGGGCAGGCGCTCGTCGTCGACGGGGGCCGCGCCGGACGACCGTCGGCTCAGCTCCGCCACGGCGTCCTGGCAGCTGGCGACCCCGACCGCGCCGAGCAGCTGGGCCTCCGCCTCGGGCGTGAGCAGCCGGCAGACGGGGTCGGCGTCGTCGAGCTGCACCGCGGTGAGGATCGCGGGCAGCACCCGGGCGGCCCGCGTCTCGCCCAGCTGGACCCGCAGGGGTTCGCCCGCCATGACCTGCGCCTGCTCCTGCGCCACCCGGGCCTGGTGCACCGAAAGACCGAAACCGATCCCGCTCACCACGCACAGCACCGCGCCGACCGCCGCGAGCCTCCACCACGGCAGCTGCGCGAGCCCGGCCAGCAGGATGCCGATGCTCGCCGCGAGCGCCCACGCCCACGGGCCGGTGCTCACCATCAGGCCGGCGACGACGGCCAGGCAGGCGAGCGGGATGTCCCAGCCGCGGAGCGGGCCGTCGAGCCGCAGCAGCCGGAGCACGACGAGCGCCACGAGCCCGACCAGCCAGGGGATCCACGAGAAACCCGCGAACGGCCACAGCAGCAGGGCTGCCGCCAGCAGGCCGACGGTGGCGGCGCCGCGGGGGGACCGGGTGAGGCGGCGCCAGTCGAACCGCGGCCGGGGCGGGGTCGGGCCGGTGCCCTGGCCCTGCGGAAGCGGCGGGATCGGCACGGGCGGCGGCGGTGCCGGGCGCGCCGCGGGAAGCCACGGGGGGCCGGGTTCACGTGGCGGTTCCATCGACGCCGGAGATTACCGGTGGAACGCACCGCATCCCAGCGGTCGCGGTGGGTGCCCGATCAGCGGGCCCGGCCTGCGCGCCGCCACTGCCGCGGCGAGGTGTCGTGGGCGTGCCGGAACCGCCGTGCGAAGTAGCCGGGGTCGCGGTAGCCCACGCGGGCCCCGACGGCCTCGACCGTCAGCTCCGTCTCGGCGAGCAGCCGCCGCGCCTCCACCATCCGCCGCTCCGTGATCCACTGCTGGACGGTGCGCCCGGTCTTGCGCCCCACCACAGTGGTGAGGTGGCCCGGGGTGAGCCCGACGCTCGTGGCGACGTCGGCGAGGCCCAACGGGCCGCGGAAGCCCGCCTCGATGGCGTCGAAGACGGCGGCGAGCAACGGCTCCTCGCGCAGGACGAGGTCGCCCGAGATGTCGGCCGCGAGCCGCGACACGGCGACGAGCAGCAGCGTGAGGTGTGCGATCGCGGCCTCGTCGCACCCGTCACTCCGCTCGCGCACCTCCCGCTCGATCGCGGTGACGTGCTCGACGAACGCGGCGCGTTGCGCCGGTGGGACGTGCAGCCGCTGCGCACCGCCCGCCATCCCCCGCACGAACGGGAAGAGCAGCGGGTGGGCCCGCCAGGACAGGAACGCGCCGGCGTCGCCCGGCTGCATCACCTCGGGCGGGAAGTAGACCGACCACCCGGCGGCGGCGTGCAGCTCGGCCTCCATGATCGTCACCACCTCGCCGGGCGCGACGAGCAGCACGTCGCCTGCCTCGACCTGCCACATCCGGTCGTCGAGCCGCACCCGGCCGGTGCCGCACTCCAGGTACACGAGCACCAGGAAGTCGTGGGCATGCGGCTCGGGAGGCACGCCGCCGAACATCGCGTGGCCCTCGCGCATGCCGACGACGCCGATCGGGGGTACCCCGGGTATGCGGCGGTAGCCGTAGACCGCCGCACCGCCGCGGGTGGCCGCTCGCACCAGAACCGAAGATGGTCCGGATTCCTCCGACGAACATCCCTTGGCACCAGGTTCGGGCTGTTCCAGCCTGGATGTGGACACCCGAACATCGTCACATCCGGGAAGGACCGAGGCCATGCCCCACCGACATCAGGAACACGACTACATCCCCGCGATGGGCACGGACCGGTGGCTGCCGTTCTACGACGTGTGCACGTGGCTGCTGGGCGCGCAGCGGATCCACCGGCGCCTCATCGAGCTGGCGGGCGTCGAGCCCGGCCACGACGTGCTCGAGATCGGCTGCGGCCCCGGCGGACTCGTGCTCCGTGCGCAGCGCATGCACCCGGACGCGGAGATCGTCGGGCTCGACCCCGACCCGCTCGCGCTCGCACGGGCCAGGCGCAAGGCCGAACGCGCGGGCCTGCCCGTCCGGTTCGACCAGGGCAAGGCGGGCGAGCTGCCCTATCCGGACGAGAGTTTCGACCGGGTGCTCTCGTCGTTCATGTTCCACCACCTCGACGACGCCGAGAAGGACCGCGCGCTGGCCGAGGCCCGCCGGGTGCTACGCCCCGGAGGGCAGCTGCACCTCGTGGACGTCGCAGGGCACCACCACGGCCGCTTCTCGCGCCGGATGCAGCACAGCGAGCTCCTGCGGGCCAACGCGGGCGACGGCATCCCGGACCGCATGCGCGCAGCCGGGTTCACCGCCGTCCGCACCGGGGAGCGCGGCCGGCTCCACAGCACCTACTTCAGCGCCACGCGTTAGGTCGTGTTCATAGGCGGCGGAGCCGCTTCGAGGGAGCACGCCACCGGCACCGACGCGGGTTCTCCGGCGTGTTCTCGCGAGGACAGCTCCGACGCTGTGAACTGGCGTTCATGAGGAGGAGATCCCGGAGCGAGAAGGCGTCTGAGGTTCCGCTACCGGCACCGCTGCGCACACCAGCCACGTCAAAACTCTCTAGTGTCCCGAGTCGTTAATTATCCCGTAGCTGGATAGGCTTGGTGGATGCCGAGTCCTGTCGCTCCCGTGGTGGAACTGACCGATGAGGAGCGGGCG
>MKJV01000021.1 GCA_001942185.1 Pseudonocardia sp. CNS-004 | reverse complement strand
CGTCATGGCCTGCGTTGCGGTCGGCGCCGCCCCATGCGTCGTCGTCCCAGCCGCTGACGTCCCGCGCGGGGCCGTCCACCTGCCTGCGGGGTACCGGTTCGGAGCCTGCGACGTCATGGCCTGCGTTGCGGTCGGCGCCGCCCCATGCGTCGTCGTCCCAGCCGCTGACGTCCCAGCTGCCGCCGTCCCAGCCGCTCACGTGCCACGGGTCGGCGGGGCGGGGGGCGGCGGGTTCACCGCCGCGTGCGTGCCGGGGCCGCTCGGGCGGCCGCTGCCCGGACCGGTGGACGGCGGGGAAGCCGACGTCGGGCGTCTGCGGGGCCGTGTCGGGCCGGTCGGTCCGGTGCCGGCCCGGTGTACGCCGGCCGCGGACCGTCCCGGTGGTCTCGTCCGGTGGGTCAGCAGGCACGGTTCCATCCTGACAACGCGGGCGGCCGATTCACCGTCCCGGTCCGTTCGCCGGTGGCTGCCGCGCGGCCACCGGCCCGTAACCCGCGGCCGAGCGGTTCTGCGTTCAGCGGTCAGGGCGCCGGTCGTCCGCTCGGCGCATCGGGGTTGGTCCGGTCGGCGTCGGCGAGGCGGGTGAGGACGTCCTGGGCGATGTCGGCGGGGGAGCCGTCGGTGTCGACGCCGATGCCGGGCTCGTCGGGGTCGAGGTCCTCGAGGGTGGCGAGCTGGCTCCCGAGCAGGGACGGCGGCATGTAGTGGCCGCGGCGGTTGTCGATGCGGGTCTGGATGAGAGCGCGCGGGGCGAGCAGGTGCACGAAGAGCACGGACGGGTGGCCGTCGCACAGGAGGTCGCGGTAGCTGCGCCGCAGCGCCGAGCAGGTGACCACGGCGTCGCGCCCGGCGGCCTCCTGCTCGCCGATCCAGGCGGCGATGCGGCACAGCCACGGCCAGCGGTCCTCGTCGTCGAGCGGGGTGCCCGCCGCCATCTTGGCCCGGTTGGCGTCGGTGTGCAGGTCGTCGCCCTCGATGAAGGTCCATCCGGTGCGCGTGACGATCTCCACGGCGACCGAGGTCTTGCCGACCCCGGACACCCCCATCACCACCAGCGTGCGAGTCATGCGTGCAGCTTGACGCATCAGCCGTCCGGTGGCCCCATCGGCGTGCCGGGTGCGGGGAGCGGGAGGAGGCTCAGCTGCTCGCCTCCGGGCTCGGGGGGCGGTGCCGGGGGACGGACGGTCGGGACGCCTCCGGCCAGGCCGTGTGCGCGCAGCAGCGGGCCGACCCGTTCGGACAACGCCCTGCGGTACGCGGGGTCGACGTACGCGCCGCGCCGGTAGAGGCGCTCGTAGGCGGGCACGAGGTCCGGCCGTTCGCGCACCAGCCACGCGAGGAACCACTCGCGCGTGCCGGGCCGTAGGTGCAGGGCGAGCACGGTGGCCCCGCTCGCGCCCGCCGCGGCGATCCGGGCCAGCAGGGCGTCGAGCCCGTCGGCGGAGTCGGTGAGCAGCGGCAGCACCGGCGCCACCATGACGCCGCAGGGAAGACCGGCGTCGGTGATGCGCCGGACGAGGTCGAGACGTGCCTGCGGTGACGGCGTTCCGGGCTCCAACTGGTGCTGGAGGTCGCGTGCGAGCAGCGCGATCGACACGCCGAGCCCCACCGGCACGTCCCGGGCGACGGCGGCCAGCAGCGGCAGGTCCCGGGCAAGGACCGTGCCCTTGGTGAGCACCGACAGGGGGGTGCCGGAGCGGGCCAGCGCACCCACGATGTCGGGCATCAGCCGGTAGCGTCCCTCCGCCCGCTGGTACGGGTCGGTGTTGGTGCCCATCGCGACGGGCTCCCGGCGCCACCGCCGCGACCGCAGCTCCTTCTCCAGCACGCGCGCCACGTTGACCTTCACGACGATCTGCGAGTCGAAGTCGTGGCCGGCGTCGAGGTCCAGGTAGGTGTGGGTGTTGCGAGCGAAGCAGTAAAGGCACGCATGGCTGCAGCCGCGGTACGGGTTGACCGTCCAGCGGAACGGCAGCGGCGACGGGCCACGCACCTCGTTGAGCGCGGACCGGGCCTCGACCTCGTGGAAGACGGTGCCGGCGAACTCCGGGGTGCGGACGGACCGCAGCAGGCCGCGGAGTCCGGGCAGTGTCGGTTCCTGCCCCACGCCGTCGCCGGATATCAGCTGGTCGCCCCAACGCACGGGAATATACGAACAGATGTTCGAAGGATGTGCAAGCTCACCAGGGGATGACGCCGTTGTCGTCGAAGAAGCCGCCACGCGGCCCGTCGTCGGGCAGGGTGGCGAGGTGGACCGCGATCGCGGCACCCTGCTCGGGCGTCCGGTCGGAGGCGAACCCGGTGAAGTCGGTGGCGACGTAGCCGGGGCAGCAGGCGTTCACGATGACGTTCGTGTCGGCGAGCCTGCGGGCGTACTGGGCCGTGACGGCGTTGAGCATCGACTTCGACGGTGCGTAGGCGGCCATGATCGGGCCGGTCTGCAGGGTCAGGGAGCCCATGTTGCTCGACACGTTGACGATGCGCGGTGAAGCGGCGCGGCGCAGCAGCGGGAGCATCGCGTTCGTCACCCGGACCACCCCGAACACGTTCGTGTCGAGGACGGTGCGGACGACGTCGAGGTCGAGCGTCGTGGGGTCCTGCGCGCCCGCGTCGGTCCGGCCGCCGGTGCCGGCGTGTTGACGAGCACGTCGAGCCGTCCCGCCGTGCGCTCGATCGCCGCGGCCGCCGCGGCGACGCTGTCGTCGGAGGTGACGTCGAGTGGGACGCCGAATGCGTCGGCGCCCCCGGCGCGCAGGCGTTCGACGGCCTCCTCGCGCCGGGTCTCGTCGCGTGCGCCCACGGCGACGGTGAGGCCGGTCGCGGCGAGGCCCTGCGCGACGGCGAACCCGATTCCCTTGTTGGCGCCGGTGATCAGTGCGGTCCTTCGTTCGTTCACGCGATCCATGCTCGGCGCGTCGCCCACCCCCGTCCAAGATCGATCCGGTACGGCCTGATACCCGGCGGGTATCAGCCGTAGGCTTCGTCCGTGCACGATCTGGAGACCCGCGAGCTGCGGTACTTCGTCGCCGTGGCCGAGGAACTGCACTTCGGGCGTGCGGCCGCGCGGCTCGGTATCGCGCAGCCGCCGCTCTCCCGCGCGATCGGGCGGCTGGAGCGGCGGCTCGGGGTCCGGCTCCTCGACCGCGACCGCCGGGGCGCGACGCTCACCGATGCCGGCCGCGTGCTGCTGCGCGAGGCCAGGACGGCCCTCGACGTGCTCGCGGCCGCCGCGCGGCGGACGCAGCGCGCCGGCGACGCGACGCGGCCGCTCGTGCTCGCGACGAAGGCGGGAGCCTCCTACGAGCTGCTGCACCGGCTGCTCGGAGCCGTGGCGGGCGAACCCGGAGCGGCACCGATCGACGTCCTGCTGTGCGAGGTCGGCGAGCAGGCCGGGCTGCTGCGCGGTGGGCGCGCCGACGTGGCGATCATGCACCGCCCGGTCGACGACCTCGCCGGCTTCGGCACCGAGGACCTGCACGTCGAGGGACAGGTCGCCCTCCTCCCGGCGGCACACCCGCTCGCCTCCCGCGACCGGCTCACGCTGGCCGAGGTCAGCGACGTGCCGGGGCTGCCGATCGCCCGGTGGCCCCGGCTCGACGGGTCCTACCCGGACGGACCCGGGCCGGAGGTGCACACCCAGTCGCAGCTCGCCCAGCTCGTGGCGCTGGGCAGGACGCTCCTCGTGATCCCGGCCTCGAGCCGAGCCTGGCAGTGGCCGGAGCACGTCGCGGTGCCGGTCGTCGACGCACCGCAGGTCACCACGGTGGCCGCCTGGCGGCCGGAGGCCCACTCGCCGCAGGTCGCGGCGCTCGTCCGGGCGGCGATGGGTCTGCGCGGCAGCGCGGCGCGTACGCCGCCGGGCCCGGTGGGGTCCGTCCCGGAGGGCGCGGGAAACCCGGTGGCTCCACCCGGATAGCCTCTTCCGTTGTGATGCGCAGCCACCCAGCCGGCACTCTCCGTGCCGAGCACGCCGGACAGACCGTGACACTCGCAGGCTGGGTGGCGCGCCGCCGGGATCACGGCGGCGTGATCTTCATCGACCTGCGTGACGCGTCCGGCTCGGCGCAGGTGGTCTTCCGCGAGGGCGAGATGGCCGAGCGCGCCCACCGCCTGCGTGCGGAGTTCTGCGTGCAGGTCACCGGCGAGGTCGTGGCGCGCCCCGCGGGCAACGAGAACCCGGAGCTCGCCACCGGGGCGATCGAGGTCACCGCCACCGGGCTCACCGTCCTGTCGGAGTCGGCGCCGCTGCCGTTCCCGCTCGACGAGCACAGCGGTGACACCGGCGAGGAGATCCGGCTCAAGCACCGCTACCTCGACCTGCGTCGCAGTGCCCCGGCGGCCGCGCTGCGGCTGCGCAGCGAGGCCAACCGGATCGCCCGCACGGTGCTGCACGAGCGGGACTTCATCGAGGTCGAGACCCCCACCCTCACCCGCTCCACGCCCGAGGGCGCGCGCGACTTCCTCGTGCCCGCGCGGCTGCGGCCCGGCTCCTGGTACGCGCTGCCGCAGAGCCCGCAGCTGTTCAAGCAGCTGCTGATGGTCGCAGGCGCCGAGCGGTACTTCCAGATCGCGCGCTGCTACCGCGACGAGGACTTCCGCGCCGACCGGCAGCCCGAGTTCACCCAGCTCGACATCGAGATGAGCTTCGTCGAGCAGGACGATGTGATCGCGCTGGGCGAGGAGATCGTCGCGGCGCTCTGGTCGGATCTCGCGGGCTACGAGATCCCGCGCCCGATCCCGCGCCTGACCTACGCGGAGGCGATGGCCCGCTACGGCTCCGACAAGCCGGACCTGCGGTTCGCCGTCGAGCTCACCGACCTCACCGAGTTCTTCGCCGACACGTCGTTCCGCGTGTTCCAGGCGCCCTACGTCGGGGCCGTCGTGATGCCCGGTGGTGCCTCGCAGCCGCGCAAGCAGCTCGACGCGTGGCAGGAGTGGGCGAAGCAGCGCGGGGCCCGGGGCCTGGCGTACGTGCTCGTCGACGACGACGGCGCGGTCAGCGACCGCGGCCCGGTCGTGAAGAACCTGTCCGAGGCGGAGCGTGAGGGCCTGCCCAAGGCCGTCGGTGCCGCGCCCGGCGACGCGATCTTCTTCGCGGCGGGCCACCCGTCCGACGCGCGGGACCTGCTCGGTGCCGCCCGCGGCGAGGTCGCCCGCCGCTGCGGGCTGGTCGACGAGAGCGCGTGGTCGTTCGTCTGGGTCGTGGACGCCCCGATGTTCGAGCGCATCCGGGACGACAAGGGCAACGAGCTGGGCTGGACGGCGGTGCACCACCCCTTCACCTCGCCCAACCCGGACTGGGTCGACCGGTTCGAGGCGGCGCCGGGCGAGGCGCTGGCCTACGCCTACGACATCGTGTGCAACGGCAACGAGATCGGCGGCGGCTCGATCCGTATCCACCGCTCCGACGTGCAGCAGCGGGTGTTCGCGCTGCTCGGCATGGACGAGGCGGAGCAGAAGGAGAAGTTCGGCTTCCTGCTCGACGCGTTCGCCTACGGCCCGCCGCCGCACGGCGGCATCGCGTTCGGCTGGGACCGCACCTGCATGCTGCTCGCGGGCGGCGAGTCGATCCGCGACGTGATCGCCTTCCCGAAGACCGGCGGTGGCTACGACCCGCTCACCGCTGCCCCCGCGCCGATCACGGCCGATCAACGCAAGGAGGCGGGCGTGGACGCCGTGCCGCCGCCTGCCGTGCCGCCCGGAGCCGGCGAGCCGCCCGCCACGCTGTGAGCGGTGCCGGCCCGGGGGTGGGCCCGTGCTGCACATGAGGGTCATCGCGCCACCCGAGCAGACCGCGGCGGTCCGGGACCTGTTGACGGCCGCGCCCGGCGCCACCCACGTCATCGTCCTCCCGGGCGCCGCCGTCCAGCCGGTCGGTGACGTGGTGGAGAGCGACGTGACCAGGGAGTCCGTCGACGACGTGCTCGTCCGGCTCTGCGAGCTCGGGATCGACCGCACGGGTGGCGTGACGCTGGAGGCGCTCGACACCACGCTGTCGGACGCGGCCGACGCCGCCGAGGCGGCCGTTCCCGGCGACCCGCAGGACGCGGTGATCTGGGACGAGGTGGTGGCCCGCACAGGAGAGGAGTCCCGGCTGTCGGTGAGCTTCCAGACGTTCCTCACCATCGCGTGCCTGCTCGCCGCGATCGGCGCCATCACCGACTCGCCGGTCACGGTCGTGGGCGCGATGGTGCTGGGGCCGGAGTTCGGGCCGCTCGCCGCCGTCGCCGTGGGGGTCGTGCTGCGCCGCGGCGACCTCGTCCGGCGGGGCGCGATCGCGCTGGTCGTGGGGTTCCCGCTCGCCATGGCGGTCACCGCCGTCGGGTCCGTCCTGCTCGACCTCGCGGGCCTGCTGTCCACGGCCCAGCTGGCCGACCTGAGCCAGGTCGCGTTCATCTACGAGGTCGGGCCGTTCTCGCTGATCGTCGCGCTGCTCGCGGGCGCGGCCGGGATGCTGGCGCTGACGTCGGCGAAATCGGCGTCGCTCGTCGGGGTGTTCATCTCGGTCACCACGGTGCCGGCCGCCGCGTTCGCCTCGGTGGCGCTGGTCGAGGGCCGCTACCTGCAGGCGATGCAGTCCGGGATCCAGCTCGCCGTCAACCTCGTCGGCATCGTGGTCGCCGCAATCGTCGTGCTGATGTTCGCCCGCAGGCAGTCGGAGCGGGGCGGACGGAAGCTGTCTGCGGGGTAGGGTCGATACGATGGTTCGCGACCTGGGCAGCTTTCCCAGGCCGGTGCTCGCTGCGCTGGCTGCTGCCGAGCGGCTGCTCACCCGACGGTCCGGCGCCGGCGTCGTGCTCGCCGACCCCGAGGACCTCGGGGGCAGCGAGCGGTCGGTGGTGGCCCGCGCCCGGCTGGCGCGCAACCCGTTCTCGTTGCCGCGCACGATCGTCGTGAAGCACTACCTCGGCGAACCCGACCCGGACCGGCCGGACCCGTTCCACCACGAGGTGGCCAGCTGCCAGCTGTTCACCGCGTTGCCCGCCGACGCCCGGACGAGCCCGGTGTTGATCGCACACGACCAGCAGGCCCGCCTGCTCGTGTTGGAGGACCTGGGCCGCAGCTCCACGCTGGCCGACAAGCTGTTCGGGCCCGACCCGGCCGCCGCGCGCAGCAACATGCTCAGCTGGGCGCGGGCACTGGGTCGGATGCAGGCGGCCACCGCCGGTCGCGAGGGCGACTTCGGGGCGCTGCTGCGGCGGCTGGGGGAGCGGTCGTGGCGTGACCCGGTGGCCGAGGACGCCCGGGTCGCGCTCGCCAAGGGCCCGGCGCTGCTGGCCCGCGAGCTCGGGGTCGACCCCTCCGCCGCGGCCGTGCTCGAGGCGCACGAGACCGCGCGTCTGCTCGGCGGCACCCGGTACCGCGCGTTCAGCCCGTCCGACACCTGCCCGGACAACAACCTCGTCACCAGCCGGGGCGTGCGGTTCGTCGACTTCGAGTGGGGCTGCTTCCGCGACGTCGCGCTCGACGCCGCCTACTTCCGCGTGCCGTTCCCCGGTTGCGAGGCGAGCTTCGCCCTGCCGGCCGGGCTCTCCGACACCATGCTCGACGCGTGGCGCAACGAGATCGCCCCGGTCTGGCCCGACCTGGACGATCCCGACGTCCTCGAGCGCAGGCTGCTGCACGCGCAGCTGCTGTGGGTGTGGCTCACCACGTGGTGGCTGCTGCCGCGGATCCGCGAGCGGGACCGCCCGATCGGCCCCGACGCCACCCGGTCGCCGCGCATCAGCAGCGCGCTGGGCCACTACTGGCGCCAGATGGCCCGCGCCGCCGAGACGGGTGACCTGCCCGCCAGCGCGGAGCTGGGTGACGCGGTGGCCGACGCGCTCGCGCGGCGGTTCCCGGACGCCCCCGGCACGCTGGCGGTCTACCCCGCGTTCCGCTCCATCGCCTGACTGTGAGGCTGGTTTAGCCGGTTCGGTGATGGTGGGCTGGTGATGACAGCAGCGGGCGTGGCTCTTCGCCTGACTGGCGTGATGCCTTCGA
>MKJV01000020.1 GCA_001942185.1 Pseudonocardia sp. CNS-004 | reverse complement strand
TCCGCAGCCTCGGCAGCCTCCCGCTCACGCTCAGCCTCCGCGGCCCCCTTCGCCCGCTTGGCCTCCGCGGCCGCCCTCTCCCGCTCCGCCTCCGCAGCCTCGGCAGCCTCCCGCTCACGCTCAGCTTCTGCGGCCGCCCGCTTCCGCTCGACCTCCGCAGCCTCCGCGGCCGCCTTCTCTCGCTCGGCCTGCTCGGCTTCCTGCTTCCGCTGGGTCTCCGCGGCCGCCTGGACCTGCTCGGCCTGCGCAGCATCAGGCAGGGCACAGCCGCTGTTGTTCCGTTCGTTCGACAGACCGACTCGGACCATGCCCTCAGGGCAGGCATCCGGGTCGCTCGCCCCCACAGTCGGGCTGTTCGGAAGCCGCGGTTCAGCCACTGCGGCCGGGGGCGGGATGAGGCTCGGCTCGGGGCGTGGGGCTGCGGAGGACGCGATCACCACGCCCGTGCTGCTGGCGACGGCGACGCCGACGAAGGTGGCGATGACCCTCCGGCCGGCTTTCGTGCCGTGCCCCGTGGTCCAGCTCGGCCGGTAGTGGGCGCGTCGGTCCTGGTGCCACCGATGCTCTGGCCGTCTGTGCATCACGCCCCCGAAAGTCATGCTGGTCGACGGCGCGGCCGGAGGTCGGCGAGCGGCAGGCGGGCACCGATCTCACGAGAAGCGAGCCGTGCTCCTCCCGCCCGACGCGATCGCGTCGGCGGGGGACCGGCCGTCCGCCAGCCGCTCGACGACGGATTGCGCCGCCGTTCACAGTGTGCGGCAGGTCGCGCACGAATGTCACCCACTCGGTGGGCACCCCGTGATCATCTGTTGGGTGCGCAGGTAGCCGAATGTGGCCGCGGATGCACCCGACCGGTGATCCGCCCCGCGCGTACGGTGCGGTGATCGCCAGGGTTGGTGCCAGGGCGACAATTCTGTCGCCCTGGCACCACCGGCGCGATCATGGACTCGGGCTCCGGTAGGGGTCGCGAGAGCGCTAGCCGAATCGGACGTGCCGCAGGCTCACCCCGTAGCGGCGGACCCGCCGGCGCAGCCGGCCGTCGAGGTTCGGGGCGATCGGCAGGCCCGCCGAGCGGGCGATGCGGCTCGCGACGTCGGGGACCGGGAGGTCGTCGGTGCGGATGTGCTCGGCGAACTCGGGGGCCTGCAGGCGGTCCAGGCACTCGTCGAGCTTGGCCACGGCGAAGCTCTCCCACTTCAGGCCGAACCCCCACCCGCGTTCCTCCAGCCGCCCCAGCACCGTGGACCGCTCGGCCAGCAGCGCGAAGTGCCGCACCTCGTGCCCGTCCTCGCGCAGCCGCCCGACCACCTCGTCGAAGTAGCCGGGGTGCACGAGCGTCATCGGCGCGATCACCGGGCCCTCGTGCTTGCGGAGCACCAGATCGAGCACCTCGCGCACGCCCCCGCGCCACGCCGAGAGGTCCTGGAAGTCGCCGCGCAGTGCCCGCGGGGTCATCCGGTGCAGGCCGAACCCGACGTGCTCCGGGTCGCACACCACGCTCCCCGGCAGCCGCCGGTGCAGCTCGTACGCGGTCTGGGTCTTGCCGCCACCGAACGGGCCGTTGATCCACAGCAGCATCCGGACGACCCTAGGGCATCTCACGATCCGAGAACGCGGTTCCGCATCCCAGGACACATCCGGCATGCTCGACGGGCGGGCCCCACCCGGCCCGCCACTCGCTCGCCCTGCCGACCCAGGACGACCCACCCCCTGGTTCGACACCTCCTGTCTCGACACGGCGAAGGCGACCCCATGTCACTCACCCTCTCCACCCGGCTGCGCGACGTGCGCGGCTCGGCCATCCGCGACCTGCTCGCGCTGACCGCCCGCCCCGAGGTGATCTCCCTCGCCGGCGGGCTGCCCGGCACCGACCTGCTCCCCCGCGAACGGATCGCCGCCGCCCTCGCCGCCGCCATGGCCGACCCGGCGGCCGTGCAGTACGGCGAGACCGCAGGCCTGCGACGGCTGCGGGAGGTCGTCGCCGAGCACGAGACCGGGCGGGTCGGGCGGGCCGTCGACCCCGCCGGAGTGGTCGTGACCAGCGGCTCCCAGCAGGCGCTCGACCTCGTGGCGCGGGCGTTGCTCGACCCCGGCGACCCCGTCGTCGTCGAGGACCCGGTGTACGTCGGCGCGCTGCAGGTGTTCCAGGCGGCGGGGGCAGCGCTGCACCCGGTGCCGGTCGACGACGAGGGCATGGCCGTCGACGTGCTCGCCGACCGGCTCGCGGCCGGGCTGCGACCGCGGCTCGTGCACACCGTGTCGAGCTTCCACAACCCGCGCGGCGCCACCCTCTCGGCGCCGCGGCGGGCACTGCTCGCGGAGCTCGCCGAGCGCTACGGGTTCCTCGTGGTCGAGGACGACCCGTACGGGCTGCTCGCGTTCGACGGCCCGCCGCCGCTGCCGATCGCCGCGCACGGGGACCGCGTCGTGCGGCTGGGCAGCACGTCGAAGGTGCTCGCCCCCGCGCTGCGGGTGGGCTGGCTCACCGGGCCCGCGCCGCTGTGCACGGCCGTCGAACGGCTCAAGCAGTGCACCGACCTGTGCACGTCCAGCCTCACCCAGATCGTCGCGGCCGACCTGCTGGCCGACGACGCCTGGTTCGCCGGGCACCTCGACCGGCTGCGCGCCGCCCTCCACGAACGGGCGGCAGCGCTCACCGGCGCCGTCGCCTCCGTGTTCGGCGACGCCGTCACCTGCTCCGTCCCGACCGGCGGCATGTTCTGCTGGCTGGAGTCCACCGACGGCCTCCGCCCCGCCGACCTGCTGCCGCGCGCCCTCGAACACGGCGTCGCGTACGTCCCGGGCACGGCCTTCGCCGTCGGGCGGGACCTCTCGGCCGCGGCGAGGCTCTGCTTCGCCTCGAACCCGCCGCAGGAGCTGCACACGGCCGTGGACCGGCTCGGCGCGGCCTGGCACCGGGCCGCGTCGTAGGTCTGCGACGTGCGCGAGATCCTCGAACTGCTGGAGCGCGACGCCCGGCTGTCCCACGACACGATCGCGACGATGACCGGCCTGCCGGTCGCCGAGGTCAGCGAAGCGATCGCCACCTGGGAGGCGTCCGGGGCGATCCGCCGGTACAAGGCGGTGGTCGACTGGGACGCCGTCCACGACGACCCGACCAGCGAGACCGTCACCGCGTTCATCGACGTCTCGCTCGCACCGGCCCGCGGGGTCGGGTTCGACGACGTGGCGGCGCGGATCGCCCGCTTCGACGAGGTGCGCAGCGTGCACCTGGTGTCGGGAAGCCACGACCTGCGCTGCACGGTGATCGCCCGCACCATCCGGGCGGTCTCGGACTTCGTGTCCCAGAAGCTGTCGACGATCGAGCGGGTGCAGTCGACGACCACGCACTTCGTGCTGAAGACCTACAAGCGCGACGGCGACGCGTTCACGCCCCAGGAAGCCGACCACCGGCTGCCGGTCACGCCGTGAAGCCCCTCAACAGCGTGATCGCCGCCTGCCCCCCGTCGGGCATCCGACGCTTCTTCGACATCGCCGCCGAGATGGACGACGTGATCTCCCTCGGCGTCGGCGAGCCCGACTTCGTGACGCCGTGGCGGGTGCGCGAGGCCGGGATCTACGCCCTCGAGCAGGGCTACACCACCTACACGTCCAACGCCGGGCTGCCGAAGCTGCGTGACCTGATCTGCGCCGACCTCGCGAAGCGCTACGGAGCCGACTACGACCCCGGCAGCGAATGCCTGATCACCACCGGTGTCTCCGAGGGCCTCGACCTCGCGCTGCGGGTGCTGCTCAACCCCGGCGACGAGGTGATCGTGCCGGAGCCCTGCTACGTGGCCTACGAGCCGTGCGTCGCGTTCGCGGGCGGCACCCCGGTGCGGGTGCCGACGCGGTGGGAGGACGGGTTCGCCGTCGACGCCGACGTCGTCGCCGCCGCGATCACTCCGCGCACGAAGGCGATCCTCATCGGCTCGCCCGCCAACCCGACCGGTGCCGTGCAGCCGCGGGCCGCGCTCGAAGCACTCGTGCGGCTCGCCGAGGAGCACGACCTCTACCTGATCTCCGACGAGATCTACGACCGGCTCACCTACGGCGGCAGCCACACCTGCCTCGGCACGCTGCCGGCGCCCGCGACCGCACGGTGCTGCTGGGCGGGTTCTCCAAGGCCCACGCGATGACCGGCTGGCGGGTCGGCTGGATCTGCGCCCCCGCGCCCGTGGCCGAGCTGGCCGTGCGGGTGCACCAGTACACGATGCTGTGCGCGCCGCACATCTCCCAGCTCGCGGCCGTGGAGGCGCTCTCGGCACCCGGCGACGAGGTCGACGCCATGGTCGCCGACTACGACCGGCGCAGGCGGGTGTTCGTCAAGGGGCTGCGCGAGACCGGCCTGGACTGCCCGGAACCCGGCGGCGCGTTCTACGCGTTCCCCTCGATCCGCTCGTCGGGGATGGACTCGGAGACCTTCGCGGAGCGGCTGCTGCACGCCGAGCACGTGGCCGTGGTGCCGGGGAACGTGTTCGGACCGTCCGGCGAGGGGCACATCCGCTGCTCCTACGCCACGGCGCTCCCCCTGCTGGAGGAGGCGCTGGTGCGCATCGACCGCTTCCTGCGCACCAGCGCACGCTCCGCACCCACGAGTTGATCACGCGCGACGCCTGATCGGTCCGGCACCCACGAGTCCGCCCTCGTCGGGGCACCCGACGCAGACTCGGACCGATCACGTCCGCATGATCGGTCCGACTGTCGCCACAGCGCCCTCGCGACGGCGCGCAGCCTCCTCTCACAACGATCAAGGCGGGCGCCGTGATCGCCGGGCCGGGTACGGCTAGGCCGCGTCGTCCTCTTCTGCCCGGGGGAAGAAGGGCAGCTCGATGCGCACCTGGTCGGCGGCGGCGAGGATCGCCTCGGCGTCGTCGACCGGCGGGTGGATGACCTGGTTGATCCACTTCTTGATCGCGCCCCCCTCGGCGCCCGCCGCCATCACCGTGCGGTCCCAGCCGCGGGTGAAGACGCCTCCGGCCGCACCGAGGTCCAGGCAGGTGACGTACGGGCCGGGGCGGAACTCGCGCGGCGGCAGCCCGAGCAGGTCGGCGGCCGCGTTGTACCCGGCGACCTTGCCGAGCGGGGTGGCGTGCTGGCAGGCCTGCATCACCGTGTGGTCGGCGTCGAACGGGGCCGCGGCCGTGTCGCCCGCGACGAACACGGCGGGCAGCGCGCGCAGGTGCCGGTCCACCGGGACCCGGCCTAGGTGGTCGAGCTCGGCGCTGATCTGGCGGGTCAGCTCGCTCGCCCGCATCCCGATGCTCCAGACCACCACGTCGGCCGGCACCTGCGTGCCGTCGGACAGGACGGCGTACCCGTCGCCGACCTCGGTCACGGTCGTCCGCAGGCGGCGCTCGACGCCCAGCCGGTCCAGCGCCGACTCGATCTCCCCGCGCGGCCGGGCCCGAGCTGGTGCCCGACCACGTCCGACCGGTCCACCAGCAGCACCCGCCCCCGGTCGGCCAGCGCGGTGGCGGCCTCCAGACCCACGAACCCGGCGCCGACGACCACGGCGGTGCAGCCGTCCCGCCCGCGGAGGTGCTCGGTGAGCCGACGGGCACCGTCGAGGGTGTCGATGTCGAAGAGCCGTTCCGCGCCGGGCAGGTCACGGGGCGGGACGAGCGCGCTGCCGGCGGCCAGCACCAGCCGGTCGTACCCGAGCTGCTCCCCGTCGGCCACCAGCACCCGCCGCTCGGTGTCGATCGCGCTCACGGTGGCGCGCACGTGCTCGACCCCGATCGGCCCGAGCACTCTGCCGAGCTCGACCTTCGCCAGGTCGGGCTCGGGCTCGTACAAGCGCGGCCGCAGCACCATGTGCTCGTTCGGCGCCACCAGCGTGACGCGCAGATCCGCGTCCCCGCGCGCCAGCGCCGCCCCCGCCGCGCTCCACACACCGGCGAAGCCGCCACCGACGATCACCACGTGCTCCATCTGCGTTCCTCCGACCAAGATCCGTCCAGGGTTCGGAGGGAGACAACGCAGGCGGCTCAGATGTGACCGATGCGGGCGAGCTTGTCGGGATTGACCAGCCTGCGCAGCTCGGTGATCCGCCCGTCGGCGATCTCGACGGTGTCGAGCCAGACCAGCCTGCGTCGAGGTGGGTGGCGAGCGCCGGGCGGCCGTTGACCTCGACGATCCGGATCGCGTCCGGCCGCCTGATCTCGATCTGCCGGACGAGGAGCAGCGCGATCCGCTCGATGCCCCGGACCGGCCTGCGCGCGGCGATCACCTTGCCGCCACCGTCGGCCACGTAGACCGCGTCGGGGTGGAGCAGCTCGACGAGCCCGGCGATGTCACCGGCGTGGGCGGCCGCCCGGAACGCCGTGAGCACCCGCTCGGTCTCGGCCTTGGACGCCCGCGGCCGCTCCTGGACCGCGGCCACCCGCGCCCGAGCGCGGGAGGCGAGCTTGCGGCTGGCGGCAGGGGTGTTGCCCAGCACGTCGGCGATCTCGCCGAACGGGAGGTCGAAGACGTCGTGCAGCACCAGTGCGACCCGTTCGGCGGGGCCGAGGGACTCCATCACCACCAGCATCGCCGTGCTCACCGACTCGTCCACGAGCACCTGGGCAGCGGCATCGGGTCCGGTCGTCAACGGTTCGGGAAGCCAGGGCCCGACGTAGGACTCCCGCCGGGCACGCGCCGACCTCAGCACGTTGTAGGACGTCCGTGCGGCCACGGTGACCAGCCAGGCGTGCAGATCCCGCACCTCGGACAGATCGGAGGCCGCGGCGCGCAACCAGACCTCCTGCGTGACGTCCTCGGCCTCGGCGACCGTGCCGAGGATCCGGTACGCCGCCCCGAACACCGCGGGCCGATGCGTCTCCCACTCGGCCTCCGCCAGCGTGCCGGTCCGCCCCACCTTCGGCCCCCTCGTCGTCGCCTGCCGGACAGGCACATAGTGCCCCGGCCCGCACGCGAGGACCTCCAGTAGTCGGACGTCCACCGAGCGTAACTTTTATCCTCGGTTCACCGGTCCGCAATCCGCGCCAGGAAGCCTCGGCGGCATGGACATCACCGCATGCCCCCTCTGCGCCCTGGAACGCACCCCGGCCGACGTCGCCGGCCTCGCCTGGAGCAGCCAGCACGAGCCGGACGGCTCGATCACCTGGATCTGCCCCACCTGCACCCGTGCGCAGCTGTGGCGGATCGAGGCGCTGCTCGCGATCGCCACGCCGACCGCGCCTGCGGCCGCCGTGCCTGCGCGCTGGGCCGCCTGACCGTTCAGCGGCCCGCCCAGCCCGCCCGAACCTCGCCCACCAGTGCCTGCACGATCACCGGTCCGAGGTCGCGGCCCCGCCGCACCAGCCACGGAACACCCTTGAACACCAGCCACGCCACCCGGTGCAGAGCCGTCACCTCCCGCCCGCCCCCGCACTGCAGGCTCACCCGGCCCGGCACCACGAACCCGCGCCCGCCAGCAGCCCGGCGAGACCGTCGGCGAGGATGCGGTGGCCGAGCTCCGACGGGTGCAGCCGGTCGATCGCCCATGCCGCGGGCTCGTAGCCGCCGGGCAGCGCGTCCAGGTCGAGGACGCCGATCCCGGCTCCCGCCTCGGCGACGACCGCGTCCACCGCCGTGTTGAGCGCCACGACCCGCCGCCACAACGCCCGCCGCAGCGGCCCCGGCAACGGGAAGACCCGCGTGTGGTCGTGGTAGCGCATCACCAGCACGTGCGCCCCGGCGCCGCGCAGCGCACCGACCGTCGCCGCGAGATCGGCCCGCAACCGGACCGGGTCGAAGTCCGAGCGCAGGGTGTCGTTCATCCCGACGAACACCACCGCGGCGTCCGGTGCCGCCCGCAGCGCCACCGGCAGCTGCTTCCGGCGGACGTCGGCCACGCGGGCCCCGGTGACCGCCGGGTTCACCAGGCGCGCGCCGAGCGCCTCGGCCAGCAGCACGGGGAACCCGCGCCACCCACCCCCGGGCATCGGTCGCCGAGCCCGGCGGCCGTCGAGTCGCCGAGCGTCACCAGCGTGTGGACGCGCGGCGGAACGAGGGAGAGAGTCGGCCGGGAGTCATCGGCCGGAGGCACCGTGTACGGCTGCACACTCACGGAGCCACGATCACCGATGACGACTCACCCGGGGTGTTCCCGGGGTGACGCGCCGAGGGCAGCTCGGCGAACGCTCGGCGAGCCGCGGCCCCGGGCGGACGCTCCTATGGTTCGTCAAGCTGCTGCGGCGCCTGATTCGAGCTGGCGGTAGAGCTGGCGGGCGATGTAGCGCTTGAGGCAGCGTTTGATGTCGCG
>MKJV01000019.1 GCA_001942185.1 Pseudonocardia sp. CNS-004 | reverse complement strand
CGCCGGCACGCAAGGAGAGGATGCGGAGGAGGCGATTGCACCTGAGTCCCCGGCGCGGAGGTCGGGGGCGGGGCTACGAGGGTGACCAAGGCGCGCCCACGAGAGACGGGCTACGAGGCAGCGCCACCCCCGGAGCAGTGCCGCTGCGTTCAGCGGAACGCGGGTCATGGTCTTCTCTTGCGGAGTGATGGATCATGACCACGGGACAGTGGCGTGGGCACCCGGCGGCGACGGTCTCGTCGAGATGCGGCGTGCCCCCGAGTCGGGGACGGCTCGGGAACGGCCGCCAACGCAACCACGGTATTCGGCAGTGATCCCGCCCGACCACGCCGGCGCGCAAGGGGCCGGATGAGAAGGAGTCGACTGCACCCGAGCCCCCTGCCCGGAGGTCGGGGGCGGGCTACGAGGAACCGAGGCGCGCCCACGGGAGACGAACCACGAGGCCGAACACCGCCGGGAACAGAGCCCGCCGCGTTCCGCGGAACGCCGAGGCGCCGGTGTACGGGAGGACGCCGACGTCCGCCCTGTTGCTACGCCGGGACCAGCGTGCGCATCCAGCTGTGGGTGTCGGGGGCGACGCCGCGCTGGATCTCGGTGAGGAGGGTGCGGAGCTTCAGGGTGATCGGGCCGGGCAGGCCGCCGTTGATCTCGACCTCGCCCTCGTGGTGCTTGACGCGTCCGATCGGGGTGATCACCGCGGCGGTGCCGCAGCCGAAGACCTCGCTGATCCGCCCGTCGGCTGCGCCTTCGAGCCACTCCTGCCCGGAGACCCGGCGTTCGGTGACCTGGCAGCCCAGCTCCTTCGCGAGCACGAGCAGGGAGTCGCGGGTGATGCCGGCGAGGATGCTGCCGGTGAGGGAGGGGGTGACGACCTCGACGTCGTCGCCGCTCCCGAAGACGAAGAACAGGTTGTTGGAGCCCATCTCGTCGATCCAGCGCCGCTCCTCCGCGTCGAGGTAGGCGACCTGGGAGCAGCCGTGCTGGGAGCCTGGGCCTGCGGCAGCAGGGAGGCGGCGTAGTTGCCGCCGGTCTTGGCGGTGCCGGTACCGCCGTGGGCGGCGCGCGTGTAGTCGGTGGACAGCCACACGTCCACCGGGGCCACGCCGTCGGTGAAGTAGGGGCCTGCGGGCGAGGCGATCAAGGCGTACAGGTACTCCGCGGCGGGGCGGACGCCCAGGCCGACCTCGGTGGCCATCATGAACGGGCGCAGGTAGAGCGACTCCTCGCCGCCTGCGGGCGGCACCCATTCCCGGTCGACGCTCACGAGCTCCTCGAGCGAGGCGAGGAACAGCTCGTCGGGCAGCTCCGCCATCGCCATGCGCGCCGCGGACGCCCGGAAGCGGGCGGCGTTCGCCTCGGGGCGGAAGCTCGCGATCGACCCGTCGGGCTGGCGGTAGGCCTTGAGCCCTTCGAAGATCTCCTGCCCGTAGTGCAGCACCATCGTGGCCGGGTCGAGGGTGAGCGGCCCGTAGGGCACGACCGCGGCGTCGTGCCACCCCTCGCCCTCCGTCCAGCGGACGGTGACCATGTGGTCGGTGAAGTACCGGCCGAAACCGGGATCAGCGACCCGCGCCTCCCGCTGGGCAGCCGGCACCGGCGACGGGTGGGGGGTGCGGGAGAACTGCACGCTCATACCGCAGACGGTACTAGGCGGCACAACTGTCGGACGTCCGACCATCGGGCGGGTCTACCGCACGTGGGAGGGCACGAACGGGGGCTTCACGACGGTGCAGTCGAGCGCCCGGCCGCGGACGTCGACGGTCACCCGGGCGTCCGGGCCGACGCCTGCCGCGGTGTCGATCAGGGCGAGCGCGATGCCGGTCTTCAGCGTCGGGGAGAACGTGCCGGACGTGGTGGTGCCGACCTGCTTCCCGTCCACGAGCACGGCCATCCCGGCGCGGGGCACCCCACGCCCGGTGGCCCGCAGGCCCCGCAGCCGCCGGGAGGGACCGGTCTCCTTCTCGGCGAGCAGGGCGTCGCGACCCCAGAACTCCGGCTTCGACCAGCCGACGGCCCAGCCGCTCCCGGCCTGCACCGGGGTGATGTCCTCGGACAGGTCCTGGCCGTGCAGCGGGTAGCCCATCTCGGTGCGGAGGGTGTCGCGCGCGCCCAGCCCGGCGGGGCCGCCGCCCAGCGGCTCGGCCGCGGCGAGCAGCGCGTCCCAGACCCGGGGCGCGTCGGCTGCGGGCACCAGTAGTTCGTAGCCGCGCTCCCCCGTGTAGCCGGTGCGGCACACCCGCACACCGGCCGTGTCGGCGAACGCCATGTAGCCCATGTCGGCGACGCCGGGCGCACGTGCGCCAGCACGTCGTCCGCCTTCGGCCCCTGGACGGCGAGCACGGCGACGTCGCGGTGCCGGTCGGTGATGTGCACCCCGTCCGGGGCGGCGGCGCGCAGCAGGTCGGCGACGCGGGCGGCGTTGGCGGCGTTGGGGACGGCGAGCACCTCGTCTGGCCGACGAGGTAGACGATGATGTCGTCGATCACGCCACCGGCCGCGGTGCAGCACAGCGTGTACTGGGCCTTCCCGGGCCCGATCTTCCCGAGGTCGGCGGTGAAGCAGCGGTTGACGAACTCCGCGGCACCGGGCCCGGTGATCGCGAGCTTGCCGAGGTGGCTCACGTCGAACACGCCGACGGCTTCCCGCACGCTCGTGTGCTCGGCCACGGTGCCCGCGGGGTAGGCGAGGGGCATCGACCAGCCCCCGAACGCGCCGAGGGTGGCGCCGAGGGCGGTGTTCCGGTCGTGCAGCGGGCTGGTGAGGAGGTCGGCCACGCCGGCGAACCTACCCGGGGCCGGGCGCGCGTCGGCGACCGAGCAGCGTGCACAGCGCCCAGCCGACGGCGAGCGCCACCGCGGTGATCGCCACCTGCCTGGTGGGCAGCAGCGCGGCGAGCCCGACGCACATCAGCAGGCCGACCAGCGACGTCCAGCGCGGCCAGCTGCGCTCGGCGGGGGGCAGCCGCAGCGCGGCCAGGTTGATCACCGCGTAGTAGACGAGCACCGAGCACGCCGAGAGCGCGATCGCCGCGATCGGGCCGGCGAGCACCGCGATGCCGATCGTGACGAGCCCGCCCGCGAGGTCGGCGCGCAGCGGCGTGCGCGCGGGGAGATCACGGCGAGACCACATGGCAGCTCCCGGCGCCGGGCCATGGCCAGCGCGGTGCGGCTCACCCCGACCAGCACCGACAGCAGCGCGGAGCCCGCCGCGACGGCGGCCCCGGCGCGGACGAGGACCCCGAGCGCGCTCGTGTCGCCGGTGTCGACCACGGAGACGAGCGGGGCGCCTCGGTGGCGAGCCGGTCGATGCCGAGGCCGACGACCAGTGCCGCGGCGACCAGCAGGTAGGTGATCAGCGTGATGCCCAGTGCCAGCGCGAGCGCCCGCCGGATCGTGCGGCGCGGGTCGCGCACCTCTTCGCCGAGTGTCGCGATGCGCGCGTACCCGGCGAAGGCGAAGAAGACGAGGCCGGCAGCGGTGAGCACGCCGACCCCGCTCCCCGGGGCGGACACCGCCTCGGCGTCCGGGCTGGCGAGGGTGCCGACCGGGCTCGGGTCCGGTCCGAGCAGCCCGATCACGACGACGACCAGCAGCACCGCGAGCGTGCCCCCGACCATCGCGTAGGCGCCGCGCGCCGTCCAGCGCACGCCCGCCGTGTTCAGCACGCCCGCGGCGACGATCACCAGCACGGCCGCGGGCAGCGGGCTCGACGGGAGCACGTAGGCGCCGAACACCCCCGCCGCCGCGGCGGCCGAGGACGTCTTGCCGACGAGGAACGCCACACCCGCGAGCCGCCCCGCCCCCGGGGAGAGCCGTTCCCGGCCGTAGACGTATCCGCCGCCGCTCTCGGGGTGGGCGACGGCCAGGTCGGCGGTGGACGCCGCGTTGCACGCAGCGACGATCCCCGCGAGCACCACGGCGACCAGCAGGAACGGTCCTGCGGCGGCCGCCGCAGCGCCCAGACCGCGAAGACACCGGTGCCGAGCATGGCGGCCAGACCGAGCGCCGTGGCGTCGGCCGTACCCAGTCGGCGCTGCACGCTCGGGGACACGGCGTCCACCCTTGCACCCGGGACTGGCCGCTCCGACGGCACGTGGGTGTCATTAGCATTTCGAACCGGTCTCACCACCTCCTTCTCCCGAGAGGACCCCCGACGCGTGTCCACCGACCTGCACATCGCGGACGGCTCGCCCGTCACCGCCGACGTCGACGCCGTGGTCATCGGCCTGCTGCCCGCGGGCGACGGGGAGGAACGGCCCCGCATCGCCCCCGGGGCAACGGAGATCGCCGAGGCGTTCGGCGGGGGCGCGGCGCTCGCCGACCTGCTCGCCGTCGTCGGGGCCGGCGGGAAGGCCGACGAGGTGACGAAGCTGCCCACCCGCGGAGCGCTGACCGCACCGCTGCTCGTCGCCGTCGGGCTCGGCGATCCGGACGAGGGCGGCGAGCCGCACGCCGAGCAGGTGCGGCGGGCGTCCGGTTCCGCTGCCCGCGCGCTGGCCGGCTCCGACACGGCCGTGAGCACGCTGGGCAGGATCGACCTCGGCGCGGCGGCGGAGGGCACGCTGCTGGGCGCGTACGCGTTCACCGAGTACCGGTCGAACGGGGGCGGGCGCGCACCCGTCGGCTCCGTGGGGTTGCTCGCCGAGGGCGGGCAGGAGCAGGTCCTGCGGACGGCCACGGCGGTGGCCTCCGCCGTGCGCACCGCCCGTGACCTGGTGAACACGCCGCCGAACGACCTCTACCCGGAGACGTTCGCCGCCCGGGCGCGCGAGCTCGCCGAGGCCGCGGGCGTCGAGGTCGAGGTGCTGGACGACGCGGCGCTGGCCGCGGGCGGGTTCGGCGGGGTGCTGGGCGTGGGCGGCGGGTCGGCGCGCAAGCCGCGGCTGGTGCGGCTGCGGTACGCGGGCGGTTCCACGCCGCGGGCGCGCGTCGCGCTGGTCGGCAAGGGGATCACGTTCGACACCGGCGGCATCTCGATCAAGCCCGCCGCGAACATGGACCACATGACCTCGGACATGAGCGGCGCCGCGGCCGTGATCGCCACCACCGTGCTGGCCGCGCGGCTGCAGCTGCCGGTGGCCGTCACCGCCACGGTGCCGATGGCCGAGAACATGCCCAGCGCCACCGCCTACCGTCCGGGCGACGTCCTGCGGATGTACGGCGGGAAGACGGTCGAGGTGCTCAACACCGACGCCGAGGGCAGGCTCGTCCTCGCCGACGCGATCGTGCGGGCCGCCGAGGACGAGCCCGACTACCTGGTGGAGACGTCCACGCTCACCGGCGCCCAGCAGGTGGCGCTGGGCATGCGCACGGCAGGTGTCATGGGGAGCGACGACTTCCGCGACCGGGTGGCCGCCCACGCCCGTGCCACCGGCGAGGACGGCTGGGCCATGCCGCTGCCCGAGCACATGCGCGGCGAGCTGGACTCCCGCATCGCCGACATCGCGAACGTCACCGGCAGCCGCTGGGGCGGCATGCTCGTGGCGGCCACGTTCCTGCGCGACTTCGTGCCCGAGGGCCTGGCGTGGGCGCACATCGACATCGCGGGCCCGGCCTTCCACTCCGGCGGCCCCTACGGCTACGTGACCAAGGGCGGCACCGGCGTGCCGGTACGCACCCTCCACGCCCTGCTCACCGACATCGCCACGAACGGCTGACGGGGAGGCGGGCCCGTCACCCCTCCAGGTCGGCCTGGCGGGCCCGCTTGCGCAGGACGCGCTGGCGGGCGTCGTGGTCGCGCATCCGCTGCGGGTAGCCCACCAGCTGCACGTCGTAGACGGGCATCGCGAGCGAGCGCGCGAACTTGCGCGCGGCGGCCGGGCTCGCGACGCGCCGCCGCGTCCACGCACCGTCCTTGTCGACCAGCAGCAGGGTGGTCTCGGTGACGGTGGTGCGGGGCTCGACGAACCCCTCGACGCCTCGTGCGCCGCCACCCACGCACGCAGGTGCGCCAGGCCGTCGTCAGCCGATGATCCACGCCTGCCCATCCGGCCCTTCGTCAGCCTCGACAGCAGCCCCATCCGGCCCACCTCCCGTGGGGCTCAACGCACGAGCCGGGTGATTCGCTCCCGTGGCCACCAGGCGCCACGTCCGGCTCCGGCGGATGACAAGATGGCTTCGGCGGCGTGACATGCCGTGTCCACACCAGTGGCAGCCGAACGGTAGGGAGTACAGACGTGCCCGAGCACAACGCGGACCTGGTCGTTCTCGGGGGAGGCTCGGGGGGCTACGCGGCCGCGCTGCGGGCCGCCGAGCTGGGCATGTCCGTCGTTCTGGTGGAGCGCGACAAGCTGGGTGGCACGTGCCTGCACTACGGCTGCATCCCCACCAAGGCGCTGCTGCACGCCGCCGAGGTGGCCGACGCCGCGCGTGAGGGCGACAAGATCGGCGTCAAGAGCTCCCTCGCGGGCATCGACATGGCCGGTGTCAACGGCTACAAGGACGGCGTCGTCTCCAAGCTCTACAAGGGACTGCAGGGGCTCGTGAAGTCCCGCAAGATCAACCTGGTGGAGGGCACGGGGCGGTTCGAGGGCCCGAACACCGTGGTGGTCGGTGATGATCGTTACGTCGGCCGGAACGTCGTGCTCGCCACGGGCAGCTACGCCAGGTCGCTCCCCGGCCTCGACATCGGCGGCCGGATCATCACCAGCAACGAGGCCATCCGCCTCGACTCCGTGCCCAACCGGGTGGTCGTGCTGGGCGGCGGCGTGATCGGCGTCGAGTTCGCGTCGGTGTTCCGCAGCTTCGGCGCCGAGGTCACCATCGTCGAGGCGCTGCCCCGCCTCGTCCCCAACGAGGACGAGTTCGCGTCCAAGCAGCTCGAGCGCGCCTTCCGCCGCCGCAAGATCGCCTTCAAGACCGGCGTGAAGTTCACCGGGGCGAAGCAGACCGAGCAGTCGGTCACCGTCTCGCTGGAGTCCGGTGAGGAGATCGAGGCCGACCTGCTGCTCGTCGCGGTCGGCCGCGGCCCCAACACCGCGGGTCTGGGCTACGAGGAGGCCGGCATCGCAATGGAGCGCGGGTTCGTGCTCGCCGACGAGCGGCTGCGCACCAACCTGCAGAACGTGTACGCCCTGGGCGACATCGTCCCCGGCCTCCAGCTCGCCCACCGCGGCTTCCAGCAGGGCATCTTCGTGGCCGAGGAGATCGCCGGGCTCGCGCCCGCGCCGATCGACGAGGCCGGGATCCCGCGCGTCACCTACTGCGAGCCGGAGGTCGCCTCGGTCGGGCTCACCGAGGCGCAGGCCCGGGAGAAGCACGGCGACATCCAGACGCTCGTCTACGACCTCGCCGGCAACGGCAAGAGCCAGATCCTGCAGACGCAGGGCGCGATCAAGCTGGTGAAGGCGGGCGGCGAGGGCACTCCCGGCCCGGTCGTCGGCATCCACATGATCGGAGCCCGCGTCGGCGAACTCATCGGCGAGGCCCAGCTCGTCTACAACTGGGATGCCCAGGCCGAGGACGTCGCCGCGCTCGTGCACGCCCACCCGACCCAGAACGAGGCGTTCGGGGAAGCGCACCTCGCGCTCGCCGGAAAGCCCCTCCACAGCCACTCCTGAATCCGGCGACGTCAGAACCCGGCTAACTCCCGAACCCGCAGAAAGAGGAGCTCCGACCCGACATGGCCTTCTCCGTCCAGATGCCCGCCCTCGGTGAGAGTGTCACCGAAGGCACCGTCACCCGGTGGCTCAAGCAGGAGGGCGACCGGGTCGAAGTCGACGAGCCGCTGCTCGAGGTGTCCACCGACAAGGTCGACACCGAGATTCCCTCCCCCGCCGCAGGCGTCCTCCAGCGCATCGTCGCGGGCGAGGACGAGACCGTCGAGGTCGGGGGCGAGCTCGCCGTGATCGGCGACGCCGACGAGGCCCCCGCCGGGTCCGGTGGCGACGCCGAGCCCGCCGCCGCGGCGGAGGCGCCGTGGCCGAGGAGCCGCCCGCGCCCGCACCGCAGCCCGCCGCCCAGGAGGAGCCGGCCCCCCGGGAGGAGCCCGCCCCCGCACCGCAGGCCACCGCTGCCCCCGCCGGCGAAGGCACCGCCGTCCGGATGCCCGAGCTGGGCGAGAGCGTCACCGAGGGCACCGTCACCCGGTGGCTCAAGCAGGTCGGCGACCGCGTCGAGGTCGACGAGCCGCTGCTCGAGGTGTCCACCGACAAGGTCGACACCGAGATCCCCTCCCCGGTGGCCGGCACGCTGCCTGGAGATCACCGCCGCCGAGGACGAGACCATCGACGTCGGCGCGCAGCTCGACGTCGGCGCGCAGCTCGCCGTCATCGGCGAGGCCGCGGCGGGTGGCCGGCAGGCGGCGGCGCCACCCCGCACCGGCTCCCGCGCCCGC
>MKJV01000018.1 GCA_001942185.1 Pseudonocardia sp. CNS-004 | reverse complement strand
CTTGACGGCAACCGACTTGAAGGTGCCACGGATCTTGTTGACGACCAGGGTGGCCAGGGCCTCGCCCTCGACGTCCTCGGCGATGATCGCGAGCGGCTTACCGCCCTGCATGACCTTCTCCAGCAGCGGGAGCAGGTCCTTCACCGTGGAGATCTTGGAGGAGACGAGGAGGACGTACGGGTCCTCGAGCTCGGCCTCCATGCGCTCGGCATCGGTGACGAAGTAGGGCGAGATGTAGCCCTTGTCGAACCGCATGCCCTCGGTGAGCTCGAGCTCCAGACCGAAGGTCTGGGACTCCTCGACCGTGATGACGCCTTCCTTGCCGACCTTGTCCATCGCCTCGGCGATCAGGTCGCCGATGGTGGAGTCGGCCGCGGAGATCGACGCGGTGGCGGCGATCTGCTCCTTGGTCTCGACCTCCTTGGCGCTCTTCAGCAGCGCCTCGGAGACCGCCTCGGTGGCCTTCTCGATGCCCCGCTTCAGGGCCATCGGGTTGGCACCGGCGGCGACGTTGCGCAGCCCCTCGCGGACGAGGGCCTGGGCAAGCACGGTGGCGGTGGTGGTGCCGTCACCCGCGATGTCGTCGGTCTTCTTCGCGACCTCCTTGACGAGCTCGGCCCCGATCTTCTCCCACGGGTCCTCGAGCTCGATCTCCTTGGCGATCGACACACCATCGTTGGTGATGGTGGGCGCGCCCCACTTCTTCTCCAGTACGACATTGCGGCCACGCGGGCCGAGCGTCACCTTGACGGCATCGGCGAGGGTGTTCATGCCACGCTCGAGCCCGCGGCGCGCCTCCTCGTCGAACGCGATCTGCTTCGCCATGGGGGTGTAGTCCTCCGATTGGGATGACCCGAAGTCTCGTGTCGAGCGCGCGCCCGCGACGGACGACCGACAACCCTGCGCCGATCTCACCCGCCCGACGATTGGCACTCTACCGTGCCGAGTGCCAGTGCCGGTTCTAGCACTCGGCGCATACGAGTGCAAGACGACCCGCGAGCCTCGTCAGTGAGCGGAGCCAGTCGCCCGCAAGCCCGCCGGAGCGAAGCGGAGGCCATGAGCAGGGCCGGGGGGACCGGCCGGACGCGATCCCCCGTACGACACCGAGATGCGGGTGCCGTCGCCGTTCCCGATCCGGAACTACTGGATCCGCCGAACGGCGTCGGCCTGGCTGCGGCCGTCGCGGCCCGCCGTCGTCTCGAACTCGACGCGGTCGCCCTCGTCCAAGGTGCGGAACCCCTCGGACTGGATCGCGCTGTAGTGGACGAAGACGTCCGGCCCGCCGTCGGTGGCGATGAAGCCGAAGCCCTTCTCCGCGTTGAACCACTTGACCGTGCCCTGGGCCACGGCACCTCCATGTTGCATGTGCTGCGCTTGCGCATCGTGCTGGCTGACCCGGCCGACGCTACCCCAGATCCGACCTCTCGTCCGGGACGAAGCGACGCCGTCGGGCAGGATGCCGGGCGTGGCGAGTACCCCGAGATCTGTCGACCGGCGATCCGTCGACGAGCACCGCGCGGTCGTCGCCGCGCTGCTGACCCCGATGCCGGTGGAGGACGTCCCGATCGGGCAGGCCCGGGGCCGGGTGCTCGCGGCCGACGTGATCGCGAACGTCGCGCTGCCCTCGTTCGACAACTCCGCGATGGACGGCTACGCCGTGCGTGCCGCGGACGTCGCGGGGGCGCCCGTCGAGCTGCCGGTCGCGGCGGACATCCCGGCCGGGCGCACCGACGTCCCCCCGCTGCACCCCGGCACCGCCCACCGCATCATGACCGGGGCGCCGCTGCCCGCGGGCGCCGACGCCGTCGTCCCCGTGGAGGACACCGACGGCGGCCTCGACCGGGTGCGGTTCGCGGCGGCACCCGACCCCGGGGCACACGTCCGGCGCGCGGGTGAGGACGTGCGCACCGGCGACGTCGTGCTCACCGCGGGCACCGTGCTCGGCGCACCCCAGATCGGTGTGGCCGCCGCGGTCGGCTCCGCCACCGTGCCCGTGCGGCGCAGGCCACGCGTACTCGTGCTCTCCACGGGGTCCGAGCTCGTCGCCGCGGGCACCCCGCTGCGCCCCGGGCAGATCTACGAGTCGAACGGGCCGATGCTCGCCGCCGCGGTCGAGGACGCGGGCGGCAGCGCCGAGCTGCTGCGGTTCGTCCCCGACGACGTCGAGGAATTCCTCGGCCGGCTGCGCGACCGGATGACCGACGGCGCCGTGGACCTGCTGCTCACCTCGGGCGGCGTGAGCGCCGGGGCCTACGAGGTGGTCAAGGACGCCTTCACCGGCCGGGGCGTCGAGTTCGTCAAGGTCTCCATGCAGCCCGGCGGCCCCCAGGGCGCGGGACGGGTCGCCGAGCTCGGCGGTACCGGCGTCGTCACGCTGCCCGGCAACCCGGTGAGCTCGCACGTCTCGTTCGAGGTCTTCGTCCGGCCCGCGCTGCGCGCGGCACTCGGCATCCGTACCCCGACCGGGCCATCGTCACGGCCACGCTCGGTGAGCACTGGACGTCCCCACCCGCGCCGTCAGTTCCGCCGCGGCGTCCTCGACGCGGTCACCGGCACCGTCCGGGAGCTCGGCGGTCCGGCATCGCACCTGCTCGGAGCGCTCGCCCGGGCCGAATGTCTCATCGTCGTGCCGGAGGATGCCACGGAGCTGCCAGCGGGTACCCGCGTCGAGACATGGTTGCTAGACGGGTGAGAGGTCCAGTAGATTGTGGCCGGGATCACAATCCAAGCAGGCAACGATCAGAGCTCACGGAGCGTCTTACTGGTGAGCATTCGGCCGATCGGTGCACATCACGGGGTTCCTCACCCTGTGACCTGGACGATTGAACGGGGGCTCGGGGATACTTCGGAGGTGGAACGGGTAACCGGACCACAGCGCAAAGGACCTACCGCCCGTCGCTGGGGAGCGGACGAGCGGTTCCACGGCCGGGGTCGTCGTCTCGGGGGATGGCGGCCCCGGCCCTTTGCGTTGCCCACCCACCCGTGCACCGCTGCGCACCGGCCCCGCGAGGTGGCGGAACGTGACCACAGCGGCGGACAACCACCCTCCTTGGCGTACCGTAACCGCCGCCACCGCGGCCCGACCGGGTCGCCACGCCGTAGGAGCCGATCCGCTTCGATGCACGACCCGATCCCACCCGCGACCGACCGGCCGGCCCCCGGCCTCTCCCTGCCGCACGTCGCCGGGCTGATCCGGGCCGCCGTACCGCCCATGCACCGCGGTGGCCGCCCGATCGTCGCTGCCGTTGCGGGCGCCGCGGCCGCCGTCAAGATCGCCACCGGCCGCGGGGCAGCAGCAGGCGTGCTCGCCACCGCGGCCACCGCGCTGTTCTTCCGCAACCCACGCCGGGTACGGCCCCCGCTCACCGGCGTCGCGCTCGCCGCGGCCGACGGCACGGTGGCCACCGTCTCCGACGTCCTGCCCCCCGCCGAGCTGGACCTGCCCCGCGAGCCCGCACCGCGCGTCAGCGTGTTCCTGTCCGTCCTGGACGTGCACGTCCAGCGGGTGCCCGTCGACGGCCGCGTCCTCGACGTCGCCTACCGACCCGGCACCTTCCTCTCCGCAGACCTGGACAAGGCCAGCGAGGACAACGAACGCAACGCCGTGCTGTTCGAGACCGGCGACGGCACCCGCATCGGCGTCGTGCAGATCGCCGGGCTGCTCGCCCGCCGCATCGTCTGCGACATCGCGCCCGGCGACGAGGTCGCCGCGGGCGAGACGTTCGGGCTCATCCGCTTCGGGTCCCGCGTCGACGTCTACCTGCCGGCCGGATCGCGGGTCGTGGTGGCGCCGGGGCAGCGCACGATCGGCGGCGAGACGGTGCTGGCCGAACTCCCCAGGAGCGACTGATGCCCGCCCCCAACTACCCGGCCGGAGTGCGGCTGCTGCCGAACGCCGTCACCGTTCTCGCGCTGTGCTCCGGCCTCTCGGCCGTGTACTTCGCGCTCAGCGGACGGTTCGAGCTGTCCGTCGCGGCCGCCGGGGCCGCGGCCCTGTGCGACGCGCTGGACGGGCGGCTCGCCCGCATGCTCGACGCCACCACCCGGATCGGGGCCGAGCTCGACTCGCTCGCCGACCTCGTCTCCTTCGGCGTGCGCCCGCGCTCGTCATCTACATCTGGCAGCTGCAGGGGACCCCGTTCGGCTGGATCGTCGCGCTCGTCTTCGCCGTCTGCATGATGCTGCGGCTCGCCCGTTTCAACACGCTCCTCGACGAGGACGACGAGTACCCCTTCACCCGCGAGTTCTTCGTCGGCGTGCCCGCCCCCGCCGCCGCCATGTCGGCCGGCATCCCCATGTACGCCACGCTGCACTTCGGCCCCGGCTGGTGGTCGTCCCCGGTGCTGGTCGGCGGGTGGGCGCTCGTCATCGCGTCGCTGATGGTGAGCAGGCTCCCCACCCTCTCGTTCAAGAGCGTGCGGGTGTCACCCCACTACATCGCGCCGCTGCTCGTGCTCGTCGCCTTCGCCGCGGCCGTGCTCATCACCGTGCCGTTCCTCGGGCTGGGCATCGTCGCGCTCGTCTACCTCGGCTCGATCCCCTACACCGTGCACCGGCACCGCTGGCTCACCCGCCACCCCGAAGCGTGGGGCGTGCCGGTCCGGGAGCGGCGCGCGATCGCCAGGGCCGCCCGCTCGGCCCAGCGCCTCGGGCTCCGGTCGCCGCTGCGCCACCGGGTGGCCGGGCGGGCCAGCGCAGTCGCCCGCGCCGTGCGCCGCTTCGGCGACGACCCGACCGGCGTCATGCAGCGCGCCCGCACGGGCAACGGCCGAGCCCCCGGCCCGGCGGCCCAGCCCACCCGCAACCGCCTCCGCCTGGGCCTCCGCCGCGCCCGCCGCCGCTGAGCCCGCCACCGCGACTCACCCGCACCCAGAGCCCGACTCGCGGGAGGAAGGATCTCCCCAACTCCGCGAGTCGCGGTCTGGGTGCAGGCGAGTCGCGGTCTGGGTGCAGGCGAGTCGCGGTCTGGGTGCAGGCGAGTCGAGTCCGTGCCGGCGGACGGGCTGCCCCCGACACGTACCGACTCCCCGATAGCGTTCACGGCGTGGTTGCCTCCATCACCCTGGTCGTCCGGCTCGCCGCCTCGGCGGCCGATGCCCGGCGCGGCGTCGTCCGGCTGCACCCCGAGGTCATCGACGCGCTGGGGCTGCGCTCGTGGGACGCGGTCACGCTGACGGGCGCACGGGTGACCACCGCGCTCGTCGCCCCCGCGGTCGGACCCGCCGGGCAGGCCACCCTCGACGATGTGACGCTCTCCAACGCGGGCCTCTCCGACGGCGCCGCCGTCGTGGTGGCGCCCGCCCGGGTGGAGCCGGCACGGCAGGTGCTCCTCACCGGGTCGCGGCTGGCCCGGGCGGCCCTCACGCCGGAGACGATCCGGCTGGCGCTGGTGGGCAAGGTCGTGACGGCCGGGGACGCGGTGTCGCTGCTGCCCCAGGACATCGAGCCTGCGCCGGGGCTGGACGCCCCCGCGGTGCGGCAGCGGGTCGCGGGCGCGCTCGGGAGCGCGTGGACCACGGAGCTGCTCACCGTCGCGTCCGTCGACCCGGCGGGTGCGGTGGCGGTGCGGCCGAGCACGGTCGTGGGGTGGGAGGGCGGCGCGGCCACCGGGGTGGCGTCCGCCGCTGCTGCCGTTGCGGCCGCCGGTCCGGGAGCGCCGCCACGGGCCGCGGCCGCGACCTCGTCGCCGGAGCCGGCCCTTCCGGTGGAGGAGCTCGTCGGCAACGCCGAGCCCGCGCGCAAGCTCGTGGAGTGGCTCGAGCTCATGCTCGACCGTCCGGAGCTGCTCACCCGTCTCGGCGGCGCCGCCCGCCTCGGCGTGCTGCTCGTCGGGCCGGAGGCGTCGGCAAGCTGACGCTCGCACGCAGCACCGCGGCGGCCGTCGGGGCCACCACCGTGGAGCTCGCCGCACCGGGGATCGCGGCGCTCGAGGCCGCCACCGCGTCGCAGCGGGTGCGCGAGATCATCGGCAAGGCCCGCGCAGGCGGCCGCACCGTCCTCGTCGTCACGGACGTCGAGGCGCTGCTGCCGGCCGTGTCCCCGCCGCCGCTCGCCACCGTCGTGCTGGAGGCGCTGCACGTCGCCGTGGCCACGCCGGGACTCGCGCTCGTCGCGACGACCTCGGCCCCCGAGTCCGTCGACCCGCGGCTGCGGGCACCCGACCTCGTCGACCGCGAGCTCGGCCTCCCGCTCCCCGACCTGCGCACCCGCGCCGAGTTGCTGCGCCGCCTGCTGGCCACGGTGCCGCTCGCCGACGACGTCGACCTCAAGGCCGTGGCGGAGCGCGCCCCCGGGTTCGTGGCGGCCGACCTCGTGGCGGTGCGCCGGGAGGCGGCGGTACAGGCCGCGTTGCGACACGCGGGGGACGGCGAGCCGCGGATCACGCAGGAGGACCTGCTCGACGCCGTCGGCTCGGTCCGCCCGATCTCGATGTCGTCGTCGGACACGCTCCAGACCGGTGGCATCACCCTCGACCAGGTCGGCGACATGGTCGAGGTCAAGCAGGCGCTGACCGAGTCGGTGCTGTGGCCGCTGCAGTACCCGGACTCGTTCGCCCGGCTCGGCGTCGCCGCCCCGCGCGGCGTGCTCGTGTACGGCCCGCCGGGCTGCGGCAAGACGTTCCTGCTCCGCGCGCTCGCCGGCACCGGCCAGCTGAACGTGTTCGCGGTGAAGGGGGCCGAGCTGCTCGACAAGTACGTCGGCGAGTCCGAGCGGGCGGTCCGCGAGCTCTTCCACAAGGCGGCGGATGCCGCACCCGCGCTGGTCTTCCTCGACGAGGTGGACGCGCTGGCGCCGCGGCGCGGGCAGTCGTCCGACTCCGGGGTGGCCGACCGGGTGGTCGCGGCCCTGCTCACCGAGCTCGACGGCGCCGAGCCGCGCCGGGACGTGATCGTGGTCGGCGCGACCAACCGGCCAGAACTGATCGATCCCGCGCTGCTGCGGCCCGGGCGGCTGGAGCGGCTCGTGTACGTGCCGCCGCCGGACGCCGCGGCACGATCCGAGATCCTGCGCGCCGCGGGTCGCCACACCCCGCTCGCCCCCGACGTCGACCTCGACGCGCTCGGCGCCGAGCTGGACGGCTACTCCGCAGCCGACTGCGCCGCCGTGCTGCGCGAGGCCGCGCTCACGGCGATGCGCGAGTCCCTCGACGCCGCCGAGGTGGCGGCCGCCCACATCGCGGCCGCGCGGGCCGCGGTGCCGCCGTCGCTCGACCCGGTGCAGCTCGCCGCGCTGCAGGCCTACGCGGACCGCCGCCCGTCTTGAGAATGTGGTCGAGAAGCGCGGAGCGGGCCGCCCAGGGCAGCTGGGACCTCCGGAATCACCGGCGTCCGCGGCCCGCATGCGGGCTTCTCGAACCACATTCTGAGTCGCCGGCGAGCTGGTGACGCATGAGCTCCCAGTCGCCGAACGCCCAGTGCTCCACGACGCGGCCGTCGCGGACCCGGATCATGTCGAGGCCCGCGATCTCATAGCGGCGGCCGGACGCGGTGTGGGTGCCCCCCATCGTGTAGCGGTTGACCGACGTGTCGGCGGTGGCCACGTTGTGCTCCACCGTGGCGGACAGATCGTGGAACTCCCCGCCCGGCAGCGCCCGCCATTTCTCCCGCCATGCCGCGCTACCGCGGTGGTCGCCTGCCAGACCGCCGCGGTGGTCGACCACGTTCGGGTCGATCAGCTCCAACGCCTCGTCGAGAGCAGTCCCCGCGACGATCGCGGGGTACAGGTCGAGTAGGCGGCGATGCACGCCTGCTGCGTCGAGCACGTGTCCTCCAATGAAGTGGGGACTTCCCCGGATACGTGTCCGCTAGATTAGTGGGGATGTCCCCGGATAACCAGCGGTCTCTGCGAACGGACGCTCGACGCAACCGCGACGCGCTCGTCGGAGCCGCCGCCGAGGTGTTCGAGGAGAGCGGCCCGGCCGCGCCGCTGGACGTGATCGCCCGGCGGGCCGGGCTGGGGAACGCGACCCTCTACCGCCACTTCCCGACCCGGGCCGACCTGCTCGTCGCCGTGTTCGCCGAGGACGTCGAGGCTCTCCAGGCTCGCGGCGAGGCGCTGCTCGGCGCCGACCGAGCGGGGGACGCCCTCTTCGAGTGGCTGGCGGCGTTCGTGGCGCTCGTCTCGTCCAAGCGGGAACTGGCGACCGCGGTGCCCGCAGAAGGCGCGGGCTCGGCGCTGTTCGACCGCTGGCACGCGTCGATGCGGGACATGGCGTCCGCGCTGCTGGCGAGGGCACAGGCCGCGGGCGAGGCCGCGGACGACGTCCGGGCGGGCGACCTACTCGCCCTGTGTTCCGGGATCGCCTCAGGCGCGGCGGCCGATGATCAGTTCGACCGCCTGCTGCGCCTGGTGCGCCGCGGGACCGAACGTCTCAGCGGCCGTAGTCGCTCGTGACGATCACGATGATGCCGGGCGTGGCGTGCTGCAGACCCTCGAAGCGGGGGTTGGCCCGCATGCCGAACCGCTCGGCGAGCGCCTTCGCGGGCGCCTCCTCGTCGGTGCCCGGCCGGTAGTAGACCGTGGTGGTCGGGATGATGCCGTGCGGGTAGTTGCCGATCTCGTCGATCGGCCAGCCCGCCCGGCGGAAGTCGTCCGCGGCCCTCGTGGCCAGCCCGCTGATCGTGCTGTTGTTGTAGACGCGCAGAGGCACCTGCGTGACGGAGGTGCCGCCACCACCGGCGCGGGCCGCACTGCCGCCGTTGCCGCCGCCGCTCGGTGCGGGAGCAGGTGCGGCCATGGGCTCGCTGCCACCCCCCGCCGGTGCAGAGGCACCTGCGTGACGGAGGTGCCGCCACCACCGGCGCGGGCCGCACTGCCGCCGTTGCCGCCGCCGCTCGGTGCGGGAGCAGGTGCGGCCATGG
>MKJV01000017.1 GCA_001942185.1 Pseudonocardia sp. CNS-004 | reverse complement strand
GCGAGCCCGCGACCGCGGCAGCCAGGAGACGGTGGCCGCCGCGTTCGCTCGCCGTGCTCACGCCGCACGGCCCGGACCGGCGCGGCGCACGGTGGCGGCGGCGGAGGCCGCGGCCGCCGCCGGGCACCGGGAATGGGCGGCCCAGCTGGTGGAGTGCAGCGCCCCGGTGGCCGAGGAGCCGCGGCTGCGGCGCGGCTCGCACTGGTCCGGGCCCGGCTCGCCGACGACGCGGGCGACGTGGCCGGGACCCACCGGCTACTCATGGACGCTGCGCCGTCCGCGGCCGCGGCCGCACCGGACCTCGCCGCGGAGATGCTGCTGTGGGCCGTCGAGGCAGGCTGGTCGGCCCGCGACCGTCACATGGTCGAGCAGGTCGCCGCCACCGCGTCCCGGCTCGCGGTGCCGGGCGTCGAGCACATCCTGGCGCACACCGCGCTGGCCACGGCCCAGCTCACCGACGACCCGGATGCCCCGCTGCCCACTGCCGCAGCGGCCCTCGCCGAGATGGCAGCCTGCGAGGGCTCGGGCGAGCCGCGGGCGACGTCGAGCCTCGCGTCCTGGTACCTGGCGGCAGGCGATGACGCCACAGCGCTCGCCCGCTCGGCCGCCGCCGAGCGGGAGGCCCGTGCCACCGGCGGGCTCGGCGCCCTGCCCCGGGTGCTCGCGGTGCTCGCCACCAGCCGCTGGCACCTCGGGTACTGGCGCGACGCCGCGGCCGCCGCGGCCGACGGACTGTGCATCGCCGACGACGTCGGCCAGCACCAGGTCCTCGACCAGCTGGCGGGCGTGCAGGCGTACCTCGCGGCCGCCGCGGGCGACGAGCCGCGCGCCGCCGCCGCGCTCGCCGGGCTGACCGGGCAGCGGCCCACGGCGCGGTCCGCCGGGATCGTCGGCTCGGCCCGCGGGCTGCTGGACCTGGGCCTCGGCCGGTTCGACGCCGCCGCCGACAGGCTCACCGAAGCCGCGGGCTCCCCCGGCTGGTGGCGCGGCCTGCCGACCTCGTCGAGGCGGCGGCCAGGGCGGGGCGTGCGGCGGACGCGCAGCGCGCCGCCGACCGGTATGCCCGGTGGGCCGAGCACACCGGTCAGACGTGGACCCGCGCGGTCGCCTGCGCAGCCGCGCGCTCGTCACCCCCGGGGACGCCGTGGGTGAGCTCCTCGCCGAGGCCGCGGCCCTGCACCGGGTGGACGGCGCGCACCTGTTCGACCGCGCCCGCACCGACCTGCTCCACGGGGAGTGGCTGCGCCGGGCCCGGCGGCGCAGCGAGGCCCGCGGCCCGCTCCGCGCTGCCACCGACGCGTTCACCGAGCTGGGCGCATCGCCGTGGGCCGAGCGGGCCCGCGCGGAGCTGCGCGCCACCGGGGAAACCCGCGCCACCGGTCGCGGCCACGACCCGCTCGCCGAGCTGACCCCGCAGGAGATGCAGGTCGTCCGGCTGGCTGCGACCGGCCTGTCCAACCGCGACATCGGCGCGCAGCTCTTCCTCTCCCCGCGTACCGTCGGCTACCACCTCTACAAGGCGTTCCCCAAGCTCGGGGTGGCCTCGCGCGCGCAACTCAGTGCTGAATTGCCGCCGCTCCGCTCCGGCGGGCTCGCGGCCCCTGAGACGCGTCCTGCTCCTCCGGTGCTCGGTCGCTCGTTCCTCGCTCGCTGCGCGCCTCCCCCGCAGAACGGCGCCGGCCCGCTCGCCGTGTCGTAGCCTGCGATCGTGACGACCACCGACCGGCTCGCCGTCGCCAAGACCTACAAGCTGTACATCGGCGGCGCCTTCCCGCGGTCCGAGTCGGGTCGCAGCTACCCGGTCACCGCCGCCGACGGCACGCTGCTCGCCCACGCCGCGCTCGCATCCCGCAAGGACGTCCGCGACGCGGTGAGCGCCGCGCGGGCGGCGTTCCCCGGCTGGGCGAGAGCCACCGCGTACAACCGGGGGCAGGTGCTCTACCGGGTGGCCGAGATGCTGCAGGGCCGCCGGGCGCAGTTCGTCGACGACGTCGTGGCGGCCGAGCGGGTGCGCAAGGGGCAGGCCGCGGCGCTCGTGGACGCCGCGATCGACCGCTGGGTCTGGTACGCGGGCTGGACCGACAAGATCGCCTCGGTGCTCGGGTCGGTGAACCCGGTGGCGGGGCCGCTGGTGAACTGGTCCACCCCGGAACCCACCGGTGTGGTCGGGGTACTGGCGCCGCAGTCGTCGTCGCTGCTCGGGCTGGTCGACGTGCTGGCCCCCGTGCTCGCCACCGGCTGCACCGCCGTGGTCGTCGCCTCGGAGCTGCGCCCGCTGCCCGCGGTGGAGCTGGCCGAGGTACTCGCCACGTCCGACGTGCCCGGCGGGGTGGCGGGCGTGCTCACCGGGCGCACCGCCGAGCTCGCGCCGTGGCTCGCGGCGCACGGCGAGGTGCAGGCCCTCGACCTGGTGGGCGCTCCCGCCGAGCAGGCCGCCGACCTGGAGCGCGCCGCCGCCGATGGGGTCAGGAGGGTGCTGCCGCGTCCCGTCGCCGAGCCCGACTGGACCCGGGTCCCGGACCTCACCCGCCTGCGGGCCTGGACCGAGATCAAGACCGTGTGGCACCCCGTGGGGCGCTGACCCCGCCCGACGACCGGGTGCCGGACTGCCTCTGCTGCACACCGTCCGTCGCATATGCCGCACCACCGGCCGGGCGATCCGGGCGTGGTCCTAGGTTCCTCCGTGGCCAGCGACATCGTCCCGATCCAGCTCTCGCTCACGGCCGGCGACCTCGTCACGCTGTGGGCCCCGCGATGGCGGGAGGACGGCGAGGAGTGGGAGGCCTTCCTCGGCGACGACGACGCGTTGTTCGCCTTCCCGGAGGTCGCCCAGCTCGCGGCGTTCGTCCGCACGGTCGACGAGCACGACCTCGTCGACCATCCGGCGTGGTCCGTGGTGCCCGACCTCACGGTGCCGGAGCTCACCCCGGAAGACACCCAGCGCTACGACATCGTCGGCGTCCCCGAACTGGTCGCCGAGGACCCCGACACCTGGACGGTCGGCGAGCTCTCCGAGATCACGGAGATGATCCGCTCGATCGCCGACGTCTGCGAGCTGGACGCCGTCACCGACGTGCTCGGCGCCGCGCCCGCGTTCGGGCTCCTGCGCCAGGGCACGCTGCCGTTCGCCGGGCGCGAGGGCCAGCGGCTGTGGACGCAGATGGTGGAGACCATCGCGGAGCGCTGGGACGAGGTCATCGACGCGCTCGACGACATCGTCACCACTCCCGAGGTCGACGCCGCAGCGCTCGCGGCCGCCGAGAAGGAGATCGTGGTCGTCGAGGACACCGACGAACCCACGGTCACCGAGGCCGACGAGGACGGTGTCGCCGGCGACGGCGCGGCCGACGACCGGGAGCCCACCTTCTGGGAGGAGGTCGGCATCGACCCCGTCCGGATCAGCACCCGCGACGGCGACCACTTCACCCTGCGCTGCTACATCGACGACAATGCGACCTTCCTCGGCTCGGAGGGCCGCATCGACGTCTTCCGCAGCGAGCGCGCACTGGCCCGCTGGCTCGGCGAGGACGGCGCAGCCGGGCACGACCTCACCGCGGCGTCCACCTGGCCCGACATCGTCGAGCGCGCCGGGGTCGGCGACCTGGAGGTGCAGGTCGACGACCTGAACGCCTACATCCTCACCGGCCTGTCCGACGACCTCGCCGACGGACCCACCGCGGTCGACCCGGCCCAGCTGGAGCTCGCCGCCGAACTCCTGATCGACGTCGGCGACTGGGCGGGCGACGACGAGGCGAGCCGCGCTCTCGCCGAGTCGCAGGCCCTGGGCTGGCTCGTCTCCTTCATCACCAAGCCCGACCCCACCCGGCTCGCCCCCAGCCCGCCGTTCGACGCCGAGTCGGCGCGGTTCCGCGAGCTGGTCGAGGACGTCACGAACCGCTTCCGCACGCACTGATCCATCCGTGAGTGGATACGAGTGCTGGAGCACTCGTATCCACTCAGACCCCCGGAGGCCTGCCTCGCGGGCCAGTAGGCCCAGCTGGGTGCGGTTGGTGCAGCCGAGCTTGTCCAGGGCGTTGGAGACGTAGCCCTTCACGGTGGCCTCGGTGAGGTGCAGCCGCTGCGCCACCTGCACGTTGGTGAAGCCCTCCCCGAGCAGCGCGACGACGTCGCGTTCCCGATCCGTCAGCGACGCGAGCCGCGCGGTGGCGCGGCGGCGGGCCACGTGGGCGTCACCCGCCCGGTCCACCAGGCGGCGGGCCGCCGACCGCGACATGACGGTGTGCCCCTGCGCGGCCACCCGCACCAGGGCGGCCAGCTCGTCGGGCGGGGTGGACTTGAGCAGGTAGCCCGCGGCCCCGGCGCGCAGTGCCCGGTGCACGTGCTCGTCGCCGTCGAACGTGGTGAGCGCGACGACCGGCGGCGGGACGCGAGCTCGACGATCCGCGCCGTCGCGGCGATCCCGTCGACCCCGGGCATCCGCAGGTCCATGAGCACGACGTCGGGCTCGTGCAGGACGACGGCCTCCACGGCCTCCGCACCGTCGGCGGCGGCGGCGACCACCTCGATGTCGTCGGCGGCGCCGAGGATCGTGCGCAGGTGTGCGCACACCATCGGCTCGTCGTCGACCACCAGCACCCGAACCGTCACGTCGCCTCCTTCGCCGCACCCACCGGGAGCCGGGCACGCACCTCGAACCCGCCGCCGGGGCACGGGCCGGCCTGCAGGGTCCCGCCGATCATCGCCACCCGCTCCCGCAGGCCGCGCAGCCCACTCCCGGAGCCCGTCGGGGCGAGCGCGGGGTCGGCGGTGGCAGCCGTGTTGGTCACGGCCACCAGCACGGTCTCGGCGCCATAGCGCACGTCGACACGCACCTGCCCACCCGGCGCGTGCTTGTGCACGTTCGTCAGCGCCTCCTGCACGACGCGGTGGGCCGTGCGCAGCACCGGGAACGGGACGGCCCCGTCGTCGCCGTCGCACGCCAGCCGCACGTCGACCCCCGCGGCCACGGAGGAGTCGACGAGCTCACGCAGCCCGACGCGCGGCGCGGGCGGGCCCACGGACGGCGACTCCCCCGTGCGCTCCCCGCCGAACACCCCGACCAGGTCCCGCAGCTCGTCGAGGGCCTGCATGCCCGCGTCCCGCAGGCCCTCGGCGGCGCGGCGCGTCTCCGGGTCGGTCGCGGTGACCTCGATGGCACCTGCCTGCAGCACCATCAGGCTCACGCGGTGGGTGACGACGTCGTGCATCTCGGCGGCGAGCCGGGCCCGTTCCTCGGCGCGGGCCTGCTCGGCGAGCAGGTGCTGCTCCCGGTCGGTGCGCTCCGCGCGCTCCCGCAGGCTCGTCATCAGGTTGCGTCGCGCCACCAGGTAGCGGCCGAGCAGCGCGGGGAACGCGGTGAGCAGCAGCCCGAGCGAGGCCGTGTACAGCGACAGCTCCCACGGCCGCGTCGCGAGCACCGTGAGGATCCCGACGAGCACCCACGTGGAGCGCCGGTTGTGCAGCTGGACCACGACGTTGATCACGATGGGGGTGACCCCGAGCATCAGCGGGTCGCCACCGGTCGCGGGGGACCCGACGAGCAGCCCCGGGCTCACCAGCTCGCTCAGCTGCAGCGCCGCGGCACCGGCGATCATGAGCCAGGTCAGCAGGACCGGGGCGCGCAGCACCGCGAGCACCGCGAGGTCGAGCACGATCCGCAGCACGAGACCGGCGTACGGGCCTGCGGCACCGGTCGTCCGGAACCCGAGCAGGAAGTAGAGGACGTCGAGGCCGACGAAGAGGAACACGGACGCGACGAGCAGGATCACCGCCCCGGTCGGGTGGTCCTGCTGCTGCGCCCGCTGGCTCACCAGGACACGGTAACCGCGCGCCGGCCTGGCGATCACCCTCGTGGAGGGGGTCGCGACACCTACTTCCGCAGGGGGCGCTGCCCACGGTCGACGCTGGTCAGGACGGGTACGCGGCCGGTCTCATGGAGATCGTGACCACCGCTCCGGCCGCCGTGACCCGCCCGCTGCCCCGCACCGTGCCCTTCGCCCGCGGGCCCGTCCTGTCGATCGCGGCGGTCGTCGCCGTGGCCCAGACGGCCGCGAGCCTCGTCGGCGGCTACTGGTTCGACGAGATCTACATGCTGGCGATCGGGCGCCACCACCTCGACTGGGGATCGGCCGACCAACCCCCGGTGGCACCACTGCTCGCCGCCCTGATGGACGCGATCGCGCCCGGCTCGATCCCCGCGCTGCGGGTGCCTGCGGTGCTCGCGACGGCCGGGGCGGTGGTCGTCGCGGCGCTCGTCGCCCGCGAGCTCGGCGGCGACCGCCGCGCCCAGGCGCTCACGGCGGGCGCGCAGGCCACCGCGCTGTGGACGACGCTCGCCGGGCACTGGCTCACCCCGTACGCGCTCGAGCCCGTCCAGTGGCTGCTCGTGGGCTGGCTCCTCGTCCGCTGGATCCGGGTGCGCGACGACCGGCTCCTGCCGGTGCTCGGGGTCGTGATCGGCGTCGCCGCGCAGACCAAGTTCCAGGTGTTGCTGCTGGCCGTCGTGCTGCTGCTCGCCGTGCTCGCCTGCGGCCCGCGCGAGCTGCTGCGCAGACCGTTGCTGTGGGCAGGCGCCGGCATCGCCGCGCTGATCGCGCTGCCCACCCTGGTCTGGCAGGCGGCGAACGGCTGGCCCCAGCTGCAGATGTCCGCCGTGGTGGCCGCGGAGGCCGACGCGCTCTACGGCGGTCGGACCGGCGTCGCGGTCACGCTGATCGGCATGGCGGGCGTGGCAGGCACCGCGCTCCTGCTCTACGGCCTGTGGGTGCTGGTGCGCGCCGACGAGATGCGCCCCTACCGCTTCCTCGCCGCCACGTTCGTCGTGCTGTATGCGCTCTTCACGCTCACGCCGGGCCGTCCCTACTACCTGTGCGGGCTGTACGGGATCATCGCCGCGGCCGCCGCCCTCGGGCTGCAGCGCCGTCGCGAGGCCGGGCGGCGCCGGTTCAGCTGGGTGGCGTGGCCCGCCTACGCGGTGAGCGCCGCCGCTGCCGGCTGGCTGCTCCTCTTCTCCGCGACGACCATCACCGCCACCTCGGACGACATCGGCAGGGCGATCGCGCAGCGCACCTCCACCGCCTACCACGACCTGCCCTCCGACGTGCGGGAACGCACCGCCGTCATGGGTGGGTCCTACATCGTGGCCGCCTACCTCGACGGCTACTCGTTGCAGTACGACCTCCCGCAGGCCTACAGCGGCAACCGCGGGTACGGCTGGTTCCCACCCCCGCCCGAGGACAACGACACCGTGCTCTTCGTCGGCCGCGACGCCGAAACGCTCCGGCCGTACTTCGCCGACGTGCGGATGGTGGCCGACGGCGGGGCGGACGCGAGCGTCTGGCTGTGCAGCGGGCGCACCCTCCCGTGGGCCGAGCTGTGGCCCCGGCTGCGGACACTCACCGTCGGTTGATCGAATTTAGGCCAGGCTGACATCATCGGGTGAAGCTCATCCCGAACGCGAAGGTCGGCGCGCTGGCACTCGGCGCGCTGCTCGCTCTCGTCACAGCATGCGGCGCCGCGCCGGAACCCACCCAGCAGGCCGCCGCCCCGTTCCGGGTGGTCACGCACGCCATGGGCGAGACCGTGATCCCGGCTCGGCCCACCCGGGTGGTCGCGCTCGACCAGAGCTTCGTCGACGCCGTGCTCACCCTGGAGACACCGGTCGTGGGCTACACGACCTACCGCGCGATCACCGGGGGGCTCCCCGACTACCTCGGCCCGCTCACCGGGACGTACGCGGGCGACGCCATCCCGGTCGGCGGGCTGGAGGACCCGAGCCTCGAGCAGATCGCCGCGCTGAAGCCCGACCTCATCGTGTCCGCGAAGGTCCGCCACGAGGCGCTGTACGAACAGCTGTCCCGGATCGCACCCACGGTCTTCAGCGAGACGACCGGCGCGATCTGGAAGGACAACCTCCGCCTGACGGCACAGGCCCTCGGCAAGGAGGAGCTCGCCGACACCCGGATCGCCGAGTACGAGCAGCGCGCCGCCACGATCGGCCGGGCGATCGGCGAGGCCAACGGCGTCACCCTGCCGACGATCTCGGTCGTCCGCTTCGCGGGCGAGGAGACCGTGCGCCTCTACGGCGAGCAGTCCTACTCCGGCGTCGTCCTGCGCGACGTCGGGTTCCCGCGCCCCGCGAGCCAGCCCACCAGCGACAAGATCGCCGTGGACCTCTCGCAGGAACGCATCCTCGACCTCGACGCCGACCACATCTTCGTCGCGAGCTACCCCGACCCCACGACCGAGGCGCCGAAGGCGCAGTTCACCAGCAACCCGCTGTGGAGCCGGCTCGCCGGCAGCCGGCACGACGTGAGCGACCTGACGTGGATGAGCGCCGTGGGCCTGCAGGGCGCGCACGCGATGCTCGACGACGTCGCCGCGACCTTCTCGGTGGATCCGGCCCGCCCCAAAATGGGTTGATTCCTGGGTCCCCGGTGGTCCTGGGCGATCAGGAGCCGGGCGACGCGGTCGCCGGCCGGCGGCATGATCACCGGAAATGGTCCGGGAGCGCCGGATATGACGCGTTGGCACCACTTCTGCCGATCAAGTGCACGTCGATCGTCGACAGTGGTTGCACGACGACAGATCAGTCGTCCCGGCACCACTTCCGGCGATCACGAGCCACCGGCCGGCCCAACCGGCCGAGTCCGGCATTGCTCGTCCGGGTGTCCTCGCCGCCGGTTCGCAAGGCTCGCCGTGTCCGTTCGCAAGACTCGCGCCCCCCTGGGGCAAGTCTTGCGATCTGTGCGGCGAGTCCTGCGTTCGCGCCCGTTCTAGGGCCTGTCCTGTAGGCCCCGGGCCGCGGGCTTCGTGATCGAGATCGTCCCTGGCAAGGCGCCAGCACGAGCCGTTGTACTGGACGTACCCGGTCGTGCCGGCAACGCCGCCAGGGGCGATCTCGGCGCGAAGAGCGTGGTCCTGGGCTTACAGGACAGGCCCTAGTGTCCCGAGTCGTTAATTATCCCGTAGCTGGATAGGCTTGGTGGATGCCGAGTCCTGTCGCTCCCGTGGTGGAACTGACCGATGAGGAGCGGGCG
>MKJV01000016.1 GCA_001942185.1 Pseudonocardia sp. CNS-004 | reverse complement strand
GGAGCACGCCTGCCTCGAAGCGGGTCATGGCGCGGATCCGGTCGCCCGCGAACGTGAGGACGTAGAGACCCAGCCCCGCGGCCGGTGCCGTGCGGGGTGCGCAGGTAGGCGCCGAACGCGGGCCGGGCGTTTGCCCGCGTCGGCACGAGGTCGAAGCGCCTGCCCGCCCCGAAGATCCCGGCGAAGAAGCGGGCGGCGGCGGCGCGGCCCTCGTATTCGAAGGGCATCGGCGGCATCGAGACGAAGACGTCGTCGGTCAGCAGGGCCACCAGCGCGTCGAGGTCTGCGGACTGCCACGCGTGGACGAACCGCGCCACGAGGGCGTCCTCTGCGGGTGAGCCCGGGGCGGGCTCCGGTTCGCCGCCCGCCGGGACCCTGCGCCGCAGCCCGGCGCGGGCTCGGCGCAGCGCACTGTGGACCGACTCGACGGACGCGTCGAGCATGTCGGCCACCTCGGCGGCGCGGAACCCGAGGACGTCGCGCAGGACGAGCACGGCGACCTGCCGGGGCGGCAGGAGCTGCAGGGCGGTCACGAAAGCCAGTGACAGGGACTCGGCGCGCTCGTAGCGGGCCGCCGGGCCGGCGCCACCGTCGAGCAGCGCGCCCGGATGCAGGCGTCCGGATACGGCTCGAGCCAGGTGACCTCGCCGAGGCCGGTCGGCTCCGGCGGGTCGACGTCCGGCACGGCCCACGCCGCGGCCGGGCGTCGGCCCGCCGCGCGGCGCGCGTTGAGGCAGCGGTTGGTGGCGATCCGGTAGAGCCACGTGCGGACCGATGCGCGGCCCTGGAAGCCGTCGATCCCCCGCCAGGCGGCCAGGAACGTCTCCTGGAGCGCGTCCTCGGCGTCCTGGAACGACCCCAGCATCCGGTAGCAGTGCACCAGCAGCTCGCGCCGGTGCGGTTCGGTCAGCTCCCGGAACGCGTCGCCGTCGCCGGCCCGCGCCCGCGCGACGGCATCGTCGGTCCCCACTCGCGCACCCACCCCTTCCGCCCGGAGCGCCCACGTTCCCGGGGATGCGGTGTCTGCCCCGCTGACCGCCGAACGGAGGAGAACGACGTGGGAAAGATCGTTGTCAGCGAGAACGTGACGCTCGACGGAGTCTTCCAGGACCCGAGGGGCGAGGAGGGCATCGGGCGCGGCGACTGGTTCACGCGGATCGGGGAGGTGGACCGGACCGAGTGGGGTGCCGCGATGCTCGCCGAGGCGCAGGGGGCCGGGGCGCTCCTGTTGGGCCGGCGCAGTTACGAGTACTTCGCCGCCCGGTTCCCGAACCGCCGCGGTGCGTGGGCGGACCGGCTGAACAGCATGCCCAAGTACGTCGTGTCGGCCACCCTCGCCACGGCCGACGCCTGGGCCAACGCGACGCTCCTGACGGGCGACGCGGTGGCTGCGGCCGCCGCGCTGCGGCGGAGCGCGCCCGGCGAGATCGTCGTGTACGCGAGCGGCAGGCTCGTGCGGACGCTGGCCGAGCACGACCTGGTCGACGAGCTGCGCCTCGTGGTCCACCCGTTCGTCGCGGGCGCTGGTGAGCGTCTCTTCGGCGCGACCGGCGCGTGGTGCCCCTGCGCCTCGCGGGTGCCCGCGTGCTCGGCGAGGGCCTCGCCCTCCTGACGTACACGCGGCCGAGCGCCCCGCGCCCATAGGGTTGACGGGGTGGACATCGAGATCACCCCGGGCGGCCTCTCCGACGTCGATGTGCTCGCCCGCTGTGGATGGCGATGGTCGAGCACCACCGCGCCGTCGTCGCGGGGCGGGTGCCGGTGCGGCCGGCGGGCGAGGCGTGGGTGCGGCGGCGGACCGAGTACGTGTCGTGGCTGGAGGGCGGCAGCGGGCTGCTTCACCTCGCGCGCCGGGAGGGCGCCGCGGAGGTGGTCGGGTACGCGATGTGCCACCTGGTGCCGTCGGGGCCGACGTTCGACCTCGGGGAGGTCCGCGGTGACGTGGAATCGCTCGCCGTCTCGCCGCAGGCCCGCGGGGAGGGCGTCGGCACGGCGCTGCTGGGCGCGGTGCGCGCGGAGCTGGAGCGCCGGGGCTGCCGGCACTGGTCCATCAGCGTGGCGGCCGACAACACCGCCGCCGCGCGCCTCTACGAGCGGGTGGGCTTCCGCCCGCTGGTCCACATGATGCACGCGCCGCTCGACACGGGGGTGTGAGTGGATACGAGTGCTCTGGCACTCGTATCCACTCACGGGTGGAAGCCGTAGGGGAGTTCCAGGCGGTGGCGGCGCAGCAGGTCGGCGTCGGCGAGCAGCTCGCGCGTGGGGCCGTCGGCCACCACCACGCCGTCGTCGATCACCACGCTGCGCGGGCACAGCTGCAGGGCGTAGGGCAGGTCGTGGGTGACCATGAGCATCGTCGGGTCCAGCCCGAGCAGCACCTCGGCGAGCTCTCGGCGGGCCACCGGGTCGAGGTTGGTGGACGGCTCGTCCAGCACCAGGATCTCCGGCTCGCACGCCAGCACGGTGGCGAGCGCGACGCGCCTGCGCTGGCCACCCGACAGGTGCAGCGGCGACCTCTCGCGGTGCTCGCCCATCCCCACGGCGGCCAGCGCAGCATCCACCCTCACGTCGAGGTCGGCGCCGCTCACCCCGAAGTTCGCCGGCCCGAACGCGACGTCCTCACCGACGGTGGGCAGGAACAGCTGGTCGTCGGGGTCCTGGAACACGATGCCGACGCGCCTGCGGATCTCCCGCAGATGCCGCTTCTCCACCGGGAGCCCGCCCACGGCCACCGATCCGCGCCCGGCGGTGAGGATGCCGTTGAGGTGCAGCACCAGCGTGGTCTTGCCGGCGCCGTTCGGGCCGAGCAGCGCCACGCGCTCCCCGCGGTGGACGGTCAGGTCGACGCCGTAGAGGGCCTGGTGGCCGTCCGGGTAGGCGAAGGCGAGCCCGCGGACCTGCAGCGACGGCGGGGGAGCGGGCGGCGCGGTTCCGGTGCCGGGGTCGGCGGCGGTGCGGTCGGGGGCTGTGCTCACGTCAGCATCCAACCCGCGGCCGCCAGCGCGAGCGCGACGGGCACGGGGGAGAGCCCGGCGAGCCATTGCCGTCTGTTGGTGCGGGCGTCGGACAGCCGGGGCATCCGCCCGGTCCAGCCGCGCGAGAGCATCGCGAGGTGCACCCGCTCCCCGCGCTCGTAGGACCGCACGAACAACGCTCCGACGCCGCGGGCCGTGCGCCCGCCTGCCAGAGGAACCGCGGGTCGTGGCCGCGGGATATGCGGGCCAGGCGCATCCTCCGCGCCTCCGCGACGATCACGTCGACGTACCGCAGCATGAGCGTGGCGATCGTGACGACCATGGCGGGCGCGTGCAGCCGCTGCAGGCCCAGGAGCAGCTCGCGCAATGGGGTGGTGGCCGCGAGCGTCAGCGAGGTGAGCACACCCAGGGTGCCCTTCACGAGGATGTTCCAGGCGGCGAGCAGCCCCGGCTCGGACAGGGCGAGCCCGAACCATTCGACGTGCGGGGCCTCCCCGGTGAGAGGCAGCAGCACCACGAGCACGACGAACGGCGCCTCGATGAGGGCACGCCGCCCGATCCAGCCGAGCGGGATCCGGGCCGCCGCCCACACGGCGGCCAGCACCAGCAGGAAGCCGCCGAACACGCCGAACGCCTCGCGCGGGGTGGCCACCACGCACAGCACCACCACGAGGGCCGCGACGATCTTCACCTCGGCGGGGAGCCGGTGGACCGGCGAGCTCCCGGGCCGGTACAGGGGGTGGGCGTGACCGGCGCCCACTCAGTCCCCCGCGGACCGGCGGCGCAGGAACCAGAACAGCCCGCCCGCGACCGCCAGCGTGACGATCACGCCGATCACGCCTGCCAGGCCGACCGTGCCCTCGACGCCGCCGATCGCGTAGTCGGCCAGCGGGCTGCCGGCCGCCGCGCTGTCGGTGGCGTTCTGCGCGATGCAGGCGCCCTCGAGCTGCTCGCCCGCGTCGGTCTCGACGACGTCGCAGCCCGAGAGCGTGACGGAGTCGAGCCCGTCGGGGTCGGAGCTCGCGAAGTAGGACAGTCCGCCCGCGACGAGCAGTGCGATCACGAGGAAACCGGCGAAGAACCCCGCTGCCTTGCGGTTGCCCGCCGGGGCGTTCATGCCGGCTCCCCGGCGCCGCGGACCTCGAGCGGGGTGGCCCGGCCGCGCAGGAGGTGGACGAGGTCGGGCCGCGCGGCGGCCACGGCGCCGACGGTGGCCGCCGTGATGAGCCCCTCGCCGATGCCGATCAGCAGGTGGAGGCCGATCATGAGCCCCGCGACCGTGGCCAGCGACGCCCCGCCCGCGCCGCCGATCGCGTACTCGAGCACGAACGCCGCGGCGGCGACGACCGTGTTGACCAGCGCCGCGACGAATGCCGTTGCCAGCAGGCCGGTGCGGCCGCGCCGGGCGAGCGGACGCATCGCGGTGGCCACGGCGTGCCCGGCGAACACGCCGACGAGCGCCATGTTGACGATGTTGGTGCCGAGCGCGGTGAGCCCGCCGTCGGCGAACAGGAACGCCTGCACGACGAGCACGATCGCGATGCACAGCGACCCGACCCACGGGCCGACCAGTATCGCGACGAGAGCCCCGCCCAGCAGGTGGCCGCTGGCGCCGGGCAGGATCGGGAAGTTGATCATCTGGACGGCGAACACGAACGCGGTGACCAGGCCGGCCATCGGAGCCGTGCGATCGTCCAGGTCGACACGGGCCCGCTGGGTGGCGATCGCCAGGCCGACGATCGCGACCAGCCCGAACCCCACCGCCGTGGGCGCGTTGACGAGGCCGTCGCTCATGTGCATGGCGAGGGTGGCCTGGCTGGTTGCGACCACGCGACCTCCTTCGTGGGAGCGGTTCGCACCGGTTCGGGTGACCGCCCCAGGCTAGACGCAGACGCGGGAGAGCGGCAGTCGCAAACGATGTGCGACAGGCCGCACGGTCAGGCGGCGTTCCCCCGGGAGGTGGCCTTCGAGAGCGTGTAGAGGGCCCGCCTGCGGGCGCGCCCCGCCGGAGCGAGCAGCCGCCCGACGGTGAGGTCGATGCGGCGCACCTGGAAGTACGGCGACTCGCCGATCTCCTCGATCAGCTCGCGCTGCTGCGCGTAGAGCTCCTCGTCGCTGCGCGAGGAGATGGTGCCGCTCGCGATCCGGAACGCCGCGAGGGTCTCGGGAAGGCCGAGGAAGTCGCCCAGCTGCAGCAGCCGCAGCCACAGGTCGATGTCCATGACGTTGGACCGGTCGGCCTTCCAGCCGCCCACGGTGAAGAAGTCGTCCCGGCGGAACAACACGTTGTTGGACTCACCGATCGGGTTGGACCCGCTGCGCACGACCCGGCGCGCCACCTCGACGCCGGTGTGGACGCCGACCAGCCCCTTCAGGCCCCGCCGCGGGACGATCACCCGGCTCTGCTCGTCGATCATGTGACGGCGGGCGGCGACCACGGCGAGACCCGGGTCGGCGTCCATCGGGGCGACCTGCAACTCGAGGCAGCGCGGGTGCAGCAGGTCGTCGGCGCAGACCACCTTCACGAGCGGTCCGCGCGTCAGCTCCACGATTCGGTTCCAGTTGTCGGCCTGCGGCAGCGTCTCCCGGTTGCGCTCGATGCGAATGCGCGGGTCGCCGAACGAGCGCGCCACGGCGCCACTCTCGTCGGTGCTCCCGTTGTCCAGGACGACCAGTTCGAAATCGCGATAGGTCTGGTCGAGGACGCTGCGGATCGTCTCGGCGAGGAATCGCTCGCCGTTGTAGACCGGCAGGCAGACGGAGACGCTGGGGATCGGCAGCACGCCGCGACCGTACCGCGATCCGGCATCCGACCCCGCCGACCGCCCTGACCAGCCCTGCACCCACACGGGGTACCCGAGGCGACGGCGACCCCGTCGCGTCCGTAGAGTGCCTCTCGCAGAACCACAACCGCCCCGGCCGAATGCAGTAGCGGAGAGTCGCCGAAGGCGGGCTCCCCGTCGTCGACGCACGACGTAACGCGACGGGTGCTCGTGGAGATAAGCCCAGTGATGACGAACGTCTCCGGCGGTGGCTACGGGCAACGATCTGAACGGCGATCTGAACGGCGCGAGCACGCCGCCGACGCGGTGGGGGGGAGAAAGGCGATGCAGCGGAACGGCAACCCACGGGTTTCCGTGGTGGTGCCGACCCGGAACGAGGCAAGGAACCTGGAGGTTGTGCTGCCCGCGATCGCGGCGGTGCGGCCGGCGGTGCACGAGATCATCATCGTCGACGGGAACTCCGTCGACGGGACGATCGAGACCGCCCAGCGGGTCCTGCCCTGGGTCAAGGTCATCTCGCAGACGCGCAAGGGCAAGGGCAACGCGATGGCGTGCGGCTTCGCGGCCGCAACAGGGGACGCCATCGTGATGTTCGACGCCGACGGATCGGCCGATCCCGCGGAGATCCCGGCGTTCGTGCGCGCGCTCATCAACGGTGCGGACTTCGCGAAGGGGAGCAGGTTCGTCCGCGGTGGGGGCAGCGACGACATCACGCTCCTGCGCAAGTCGGGCAACGCCGGGCTCAACGGCGTGGCCAACGCGCTGTTCGGCACCAGCTACACCGACCTGTGCTACGGCTACAACGCGTTCTGGGCCGACATCCTCCCGGTGCTCGACCTGCCGCCGATCGAGACGCCTGCGCCCGCCGACGGCAGCATGCTCTGGGGCGACGGGTTCGAGATCGAGACGGTCCTCAACTGCCGGGTCGCCGCCGCCGGCCTGAAGATCACCGAGGTGCCCTCGATGGAGCGCGAGCGGATCTTCGGGCAGACCAACCTCCGCACCTTCGCCGACGGCACCCGGGTGCTGCGCACGCTCGCCGCCGAGCGGCGCAGGGCCTCGCGGCGCAGCGCGGAGCGGGTGCAGGTCGAGGAGCAGTCCCGCGCCCTCACGCCGGTCGGCGGGATCCCGGTCGTGCCGCCCGCCCCGCAGCCGATGCCCACCCCGCCGGTCAACGGTGCACGGGCCGGCCAGGCTCCGGCAGGGCCGGTCAACGGGTCGGCGGGCAGCCAGTCCCCGGCCGACGCCACGGGGGCCGAGCCCGCCGAACGGCGCCCCGCGCCGCAGCAGAGCCGCACCGAGAACCAGCCCGGCCAGAGGCACCGGTGCGTGAGGCCCGCGACGGGGTGAGCCTGCGGCTCGCCCTGGAGGAAGAGGCCTCCTGACGCGTGCCGCCCGCCCGCCGGGGGCGCCGGGCTTTTCTCAGGTTCGTCCCGATAGACTCGCCGGTCAATCGGGTGAACCCGCACCCCCGGTGGAACACGTGGTGTGGAGCTGCGCCGGGACAAGGCGCGGCGCGGTGACGAACGGAGCAAGACGGTGACCATGCCGGCCTCGAACGCGGTGCTGACTCGCGCCCGTGTCGCGCGCCGCTACGTGGCGCTGGTCCTCGTCGTCGCGGGCATCGGCGCGTGCGTGTTCAGCGTGCTGGGCACCACCGGCGGCGTCCTCGGCGACCTCAGGTTCATGCTCACGGTCGGGTTCCTGGTGCTGGGCCCCGGCTGGGCCGCCGCGGGCTTCCTGCGGCGGGCCCCCGCGGCGCACGTCTGGCTGCTCACCATCGGCGTCGGCGTGGCCGTCACACTGCTGGTCGCCCAGATCATGGTCAACGCCGCCTTCTGGCGGCCCGATCTCGCGCTCTACGCCCTCACAGTCCTCAGCGTCCCGTTCCTTCTCCGACATGCGGTGGTGGCCCAGTGAGAGTGGGCAAGACGGACAGCGGTCCGCGGGTCGCGGTGTCGTGAGCCGCCGGCAGTCGACACCGACCGCGCCGAGGGACGCGGTCCTGGAGCCGGCGACCGTACGGCCCGACTACTTCGGTCGCACCCACCCCGACCCCCGGGAAGACCCGCCCACCGTCGTCCTCGACCCGTCGGGCGCACCGACCGAGGAGATCCCGGTGGTCGGCCCGGAAACCGAGCACATCCCGGCGGTGGGTCCGGCCGCGCCCGCCGACCCGGTCGGCGAGCTCGACACCGTCGGCATCCCGGTCGTGGCGGCCGGGCCGGGCGGTCCGGGACCCGACGGCCCCGCCCGCCCACTGAGCGCCCTCCTCGTCACGGCCGGAGCGCTCGCGGGCTGGCTCGTCGCCGCCCACCTCCTGCCGGTGACGGTGCTGGGCGACGGGCAGCTCGTGGTGTCGGTGCTCCTGTTCGTCGCCGGCCTCGCCCCGCTGGCGGTGCTGCCGCTGCGGCGCCGCGCCCCGGGTTCCTCGTGTGGCTGGCGCCGCTGCTGGTCGTGCCGCCCGCCGCGGTAGCCGGGCTGGGCGGCGCACTGCTCGTACCGCGGATCACCTCGGCCGCCACCCCGGTGGACGGTCCGCCGGCCACCGGCCTCCTGCTCGTCGTGGCGGGGTGTGCGGCCTGCGGTGTCCTCGCCTGCCACGACGTCCTGCTCGCCGCCGCCGGGAAGCCGCGGTGGGCGGTCTGGCGCAACGCGCTGTTCGCGCCGATCCAGATCGGCGCGCTCGTCGCGCTCTGCGGCGTGGCCGGGCTCGCGGCGTACGGCCTGGTGCTGTCCTGGATCGCGACCGCCGCCGGATTCGTCCTGCTCGGCGTCGTGCTGGTCCCCGTACTGGTGCGGCGGGCGCCGGCACCGGACGACACCGGGCCGTCCCGGATGCCCGCCGCGATCTCGCTGGTCGGCGCGGCGCTGCTCCACCACCTCGTCCCGATCGTGGTCACCGCGCGGTTCGGGCCCGAGACCGGCGCACCGTTCTTCATCGCCTGGCAGGTCTTCGTCGTCGTCGACCTCGCGGCGGTGTACTCCGTGCACGCCCTGTCCGGGGCCGTGGCCCGCGCCCCCCACCGCGCCGCCGCCCTCGTCGCACGGGCGCGCAAACGGCTGCTCGTCCTGTTCCTCCCGGTGATCGCGCTCGGCGTGGCGCTCGCCGGCCCGTTCCTGACCGTGTTCGGCGCGGAGTACGCCGAGGCCGGCGACCTGCTGAGGCTCCTGCTGCTCGGCCTCGCGTTCCGCCTCGTCATCACCCACGAGCTCGGCGTCCGGCAGGCGCTCGGCCACGGGATGGGCTTCGACCGGGTCCAGCTGTTCAGCGCCGTACTCGTTCTGGTCGTGGCGATCGCGCTCCCCCTCACCACGGTCGGGGTCGCCGACCTGCGGCTCGTCGCGATCGGCTACATCATCGTCCAGGTGGCCTGCGCGGCCGCCGTGCTCGTCATCCCGGCGGCGCGCCGGACCGACGTGGAGGTGCGTGCACCGTGACATCGACCGACCGCGGCGGCGATCCGCGCCGCGGCCGCACGCCGCCGGCACCGCCGGGCGGCGACCCGCCCGCCGCGCGCCGCGCCCGCCGGTGCCCGCC
>MKJV01000015.1 GCA_001942185.1 Pseudonocardia sp. CNS-004 | reverse complement strand
CCGCGACATCAAACGCTGCCTCAAGCGCTACATCGCCCGCCAGCTCTACCGCCAGCTCGAATCAGGCGCCGCAGCAGCTTGACGAACCATAGGAGCGTCGCCGCGACTCGCGCGCATCGTCAGCGCGACTCGCGCACATTCACACCGCGACTCGCGGACGGCGGGCTCGCCCCTCGTGCGCGAGTCGGGGTTCGGGTGCGCGTGAGTCGCGGTATGCGTGCGCCCTCGGGGGCTGTCTGTCCTCTCACCTCCACGTGACTCCGCGCCTCCGGGGCTGGAGCATGGAGTCACGTGACCACCGCCCACCCCCGCGCCCTCCCCGAGCCCGGCTCCCGCGCGGTCCCGGCGGCCCTGCTGATCACCGCCATCCTGCTGCTCGCGCTGAACCTGCGCGGGCCGATCGTCGCCGTGTCCGCCGTGGTCGACCCGATCCGCGCCGACCTCGGGATCGACGCCGCAACGGCCGGGCTGCTCACGAGCCTGCCGGTGCTCTGCTTCGGCCTGGCCACCCCGCTGGCGTCGGCGCTGCTCGCCCGGGTGGGGCTCGCGCGGGGTGTGCTCGTGTCGCTGGGGGTCCTGCTCGCCGGCATCGTCGTCCGGTCACTGGACGGGCTGCCGGCCGCGATCACCGGCACGGTGCTGATCGGCCTGGCGGTCACGGCGGGGAACGTGGCGATCCCGGTGGTCATCGGGCGGGACCTGCCCCGCCACGCGGGCGCGGTGCTCGGGGCGTACACGGCCGCGCTCAACGTCGGGTCGATGCTCACGCTGTCGCTGACGGTGCCGATCGCGGGCGTCACCGGCTGGCGGGTCGCGCTCGCGAGCTGGGGGGTGCTGGTCGTCGGGTCCGCCGCCGTCTGGTGGTGGGCCACCCGGCGCAGCGCGCCCGAGCCCGCCACCCCCCACGAGTCGCCGGCCACCGCGGCGGTGCCCGCGGCCTGGTGGCGCCGGCCCGTCGTGTGGGTGCTGACGGTGGCGTTCGCCGGGCAGGCGTTCGCCTACTACGGGGTGACGGCCTGGCTGCCCCAGCTGCTGCGCGACGAGCTCGCGATGCCCGCCGCCACCGCGGGCGCGGCATCGTCGGTGTTCCAGATCGCCGCGCTCGGCGGCGCGTTCGGCGTGCCGGTGCTTCTGCGCCTGACCAGCCCGCTCACCACCGTGCTGATCGTGTGCGCCGCGTGGACGACCATCCCGTTCGGCCTGGTGCTCGCACCGCAGCTCTGGACGGCCTGGTGCATCATCGGCGGGTTCGCGCAGGCCGGTGGCCTGGTCGTGATCTTCTCGATGATCGTGCGGGTCGCCCGCGACGCCCTGGAGAGCACGCGCTTCTCCGCGCTCGTGCAGGGCGGCGGGTACACGGTGGCCGCGGCCGGGCCACCGGTGCTGGGCGCCGTCCACGCCGCCTCCGGCAACTGGACGGCGCCCCTCGCGGTGGTGCTCGCCGCCGTGGCGCTGCTCGCGGTGGCGGGCGGCTGCGCAGCGCGAACCGCGGCGGCGCGGACCGCGGCGGCTACTCGGCCCGGCCCCGGCTGACCGTCTCGAGCGCGGCCCGGATGTCCTCGCGGATCTCGCGGGGCACCCGCTCCAGCCCGTGGGAGAGCGGGAGGTTCGGCAGCCACCGGGTCTGGTCGAGGAACTCCCGGGTCTTCACGTCGTCGTGCGCGCGGAACGCCGCCAGCAGCGCGTCGAACGCCTCCTGGTCGTCGATCACCTCGGCCAATGGCGTGTCGAACGTGACCGGCCCGTGCCCGTTGCCCGCCACCGGCGCCGCGACCTCCCACCGGTGGATGCCGGAGCCGACGGACAGCGCCTCGGTGCCGCCGGGGAGCTGCACCGTCGCGGTGGTGTTGGCCGGCACCTGCGCCTCCACGACGATCGTGTCCCCGTGCCGCTCCCAGCCCACCGAGGCGCGCCCGTAGGGGGTGTCGTGCGCCGTGCGCGCCCGGTCGAGACCGGGCAGCGGGTGCGGGGCGATCGTGATCTCCCGGTAGCCCGGGGCCGCCGGGGCGAGGCCCGCGACCACCCGGTGCAGCCAGTCGGCGATCGCCCCGAACGCGTAGTGGTTGAACGACGTCATCTGGCCCGGGTTGACCGTGCCGTCCGGCAGCATGCTGTCCCAGCGCTCCCAGACGGTCGTGGCGCCCATGGTCACCGGGTAGAGCCACGACGGGCACTGCGTCTGCAGCAGCATCCGGGCCGCGGCGTCCAGGTGCCCGCCGCCGGTGAGCGCGTCCTGCACGATCGGGGTGCCCACGAACCCGGTGGCCACGCGGTACCCGGCCACCCGCACCAGCTCGGCGAGCCGATCCCCCAACCACGCGGCGCTCGCCGGGGTCGGTGACGATGCCGTAGACGAGCGCCATCGCGTACGCGGTCTGGGTGTCGGACATCATCCGCCCGGCGGGCGTCACGTACTCGCGGACGAACGCGGCCCGCACGTCCTCGGCCAGCTTGCGGTAGTGCGCGGCGTCGTCGTCGCGGCCGAGCAGCGCGGCGGCACGGGCGAGCAGGTCGGTGGAGCGGAACAGGTGCGCGCTCGCCACGAGGTCCTTGTCGGTGGTGGCCTCGCCGGGGCGGTCCGGCGGAGCGGCCGGGTCCAGCCAGTCGCCGAACTGGAACCGCCCCTCCCACAGCAGCCGGGGCCCGGCGAGGGAGAGCAGCACCTCCACCCAGTCGCGCATGCTGTCGTACTGGGCGACGAGCACCCCGCGGTCGCCGAACCGCTCGTGCAGCACGTGCGGGATCACGGTGGCGGCGTCGCCCCACGCCGCGGCCGGGGTGGCCGCGTGCTCGAGGACGTTCGGGACGATGAACGGCACCACGCCGTCCTGCGCCCGCTGCTCGAGCGCGAGGTCGGTCAGCCACGAGGCGAGGAAGCCGTCGCAGTCGAACAGGTACGTGGCGGTGGGGGCGAACACCTGGATGTCACCGGTCCAGCCGAGCCGCTCGTCGCGCTGGGGGCAGTCGGTGGGCACGTGCAGGAAGTTGCCCCGCATCCCCCACACCACGTTCTCGTGCAGCCGGTCGACCAGCTCGGAGGAACTCTCGAACCAGCCGGTGCGGCGCATGTCGGTGTGCACCACCACCGCGACGACGGCCGCCGGGTCCAGCTCGCCCGGCCAGCCCTCGACCTGCACGTAGCGGAACCCGTGGAACGTCGAGCGCGGCTCCCAGGTCTCCGGGCCGCCCCCGGCGAGCGTGTAGCGGTCGGTGGCCTCGGCCCGGCGCAGCGGCCGGGTGGCGATCTCGCCGTGTTCGAGGACCTCGGCGTGGCGCAGCACCACCTCCCGGCCTGCCTCGCCGCTCACGGTGATGCGCAGCCACCCGACGAGGTTCTGCCCGAAGTCGAGGACGGTGGCCCCGCTCGGGGTGGTCAGCACCTCCCGGACGGGCACCTCCTCGGTGCGCCGGGCGGCCGGGGTGGCGCGGGCCTCCGGCACGACGGTGGTCTCGTCCACCCGCACCGCGGCCCATCCGGAGTCGTCGAACCCCGGCGCGGACCAGCCGGGCAGCGCGCGCCGGGCGTCGAACGACTCCCCCGCGTAGATGCCACCCGCGGTGAGCGGGCCCTCCCCCGTGGCGCGCCAGTCCGGGCCGCTCGCCACGGTCTCGGTGCGCCCGTCGGCGTACTCGATCACCAGCTGCACGGCCACCGCGGGCTGCGCGCCGTACACCAGGTCGGCAGCCCGGAAACCGAACCGCTCGCAGTACCACCCGCCCGAGAGCCACACGCCGACCGCGTTCTCACCCTCGACCAGCAGCTGCGTGACGTCGGTCGTCTCGTGCACCAGCCGCTGCTCGTAGGCCGTCCAGCCGGGCTTGAGCACCTCGTCGTCGACCTCGCGGCCGTTGAGCTCCACCTGGTAGACGCCGTGCACGGTGGCGTGGAGCGTGGCACGGCGCACCGGGCCGTCCACGGCGAACACGCCGCGCACGAGCGCGGGCTGCCCCTCCCGCGCCGGATCGGCGAGACCGACCAGCTGCGCGGTCCACCCGCCCTCGGGCAGGAACCCCGCCACCACCTGCCGCGGCGCGCTCCACGGCGACGCCACGCCGTCCTCGCCCGTCACGCGGACCCGGACGGAGTGCACGCCGCCGGCGGCCAGCGGCTCGAAGGGCCACTCGACCAGCACCGACTCGCGGCCCTCGACCTGCACGGCTGCGCCACCGTCCAGCTCCACCTCGGCGCGGGCCTGGATCCACCCGGGCCCATCGGCCTCGGTCACCCAGGACACCGGGGACGGGCGGTGGCGACGGTGGTCCGATCGGTGGCGTACTCGGCGGTGACACGGACGACGGACGGCACAGACATTCCTCTCGGGTTCAGCCCTTGATGGCGCCGGCGGTCATCCCGGCGACGATCTGGCGGTTGAAGAACAGGTACATCACCAGGGGCGGGATGGTGATGAGCAGGATGTTGGTGAACAGCAGGTTGTACTGCGTCTCGTACTGGCTCTGGAAGTTGTAGAGCGTCAGCTGCACGGTGGCGTTCTGCTCGCCGGGCAGGAAGTACAGCGGGTGGGTGAAGTCGTTGAAGACCACCACCGACTGCACCACGATCACCGTGACCGCCACCGGCCGCAGCAGCGGGAAGACCACGCGGAAGAACAGCCGCACCGGCCCCGCACCGTCGATGATCGCGGCCTCGTCCAGCTCCCTCGGGACGGTGGCGATGAAGGCTCGGAACAGCAGGATCGAGAACGACAGGCCGTAGGCGACCTCCACCAGGATCAGCCCGGGCATGGTGCGGAACAGCCCCAGCCCCTGCAGCACCCAGATCGTGGGCACCACCGCGGGCGGAATGATCAGCCCGGACAGCACGAGGAAGTTGATGAAGCCGGTCCAGCGGCTCGGGCGGCGCTGCAGGACGAACCCGACCATCGCCGCGAGGATCACCATGATCGCCACGCTGGAGACCGTCAGGATCGTGCTGTTGATGAACGCGATGATGAGGATGTAGTCGCGCGCCTCGAGGGCCTCCCGGAGGTTCTCCAGGAACGCGAACTCGGTGGGCCAGCTGAACTCCAGCAGGCCCGCCTCCCGCTGCGACTTCATCGCGGTGACGAGGACGAACGCGAACGGCACGAGGAACACCACCGCGAACGCGACGATCGCCGCGCCGCCGAGCCAGTAGCGGGTCGCGGTCCTCGACGCCGGTTTCACAGCTCCACCTCCTTGCGGTTGAGCACCCGCGACAGCGGCAGGACGATGGCGGTGACCAGGAGGAACAGGATCACGTTCCCGGCCGTGGACAGCCCGTAGAAGCCGGCCTGGTACTGCTTGTAGATCACCGACGCGATCACGTCGGAGGTGAAGCCGGGCCCACCGCGGGTCATCGCCCAGATCAGGTCGAACGAGCGCAGGCGCCGATGAGCGACAGGATGATCACGGTGACGGTGGCCGGGCGGGCCAGCGGCAACACGATGTTGCGGAACTGCTGCACCGTGCCCGCCCCGTCGACCCGGGCCGCCTCGAAGTACTCCTGCGGGATGGACACGATCCCCGCCATGTAGATCACGGTGGCGAGGCCGACGCCCTTCCACACGTCGACCAGCGCCACCGACAGCAGCGCGAGCGAGGGGTCGGTGAGCCAGCCCGGGCCCGGGATGCCGACGGCGGCGAGGGTCTCGTTGATGAGCCCGCCGAACGGGTCCATCAGCACCTGGAAGGTGATCCCTACCCCGATCGTGCTGACCAGCACCGGGAAGAACACCACCGAGCGCAGGAAGCCGCGCGCGATGATCTGCGAGGTCAGCAGCACGCCGAGCAGGAGCCCGAGCACGACCTTGAGTCCCGAGGTGACCACCGCGTAGATCACCGTGTTGACCATGCCCGTGACGAGTGCGGGCTCCCGGAAGAACTGCACGAAGTTGTCCAGCCCGATGAACTCGGACTCGAACAGGCTCCAGCGGGTGAGGCTGAACCAGAACGAGGCGAACGTCGGGACCAGGAAGAAGATCGTGTAGAGGATCGCGGCCGGCAGGTAGAACCAGGTCGGGTACGGGCTGCGGGGCCGCCGCCCGACGGGCGTGCCCGCCGGGCCACCGGCGGCCGGGGTACGCGGCTTCGTCGTGGTCGTGCTCACCATGTCGGCGCCCTCCGCGCGTGCGGCCGCTACTGCCACCCGTCCAGCCCGAGCTGCAACGCCTGCTTGCGGACGTCCTCGTCGTAGAGGGCGGCGCCGTCGGCGGCCGGGCGGATGCCCGACCCGACCTCCACGGTGATCTGCTCCAGGGCCGGGCCCTTGATCGGCGACAGGAACTCCAGCGCGGGGCTGTAGGTGCCGGCGTCGATGTAGGACTGGAAGTCCGTGGTGGCCGGGAGGACGTCGGCGGGCAGCGTGCAGCCGTCCACCGCGTACGGCCCGGTGGGCGTGGCTCCTGCGGACTGCGCGTCACAGCCGGCCGGGCTCGCGATGAACGCCTCGAACTTCTTGGCCGCCTCGAGCTCCTCGCCCTCGGTGGTCTTGGGGATGTAGACGCCGTTCGGCGACCACACCGTCAGCCCGTTCTTGGCGGGATCGTCGCCGGGGATCGGGAAGATGCCGATGTCCTTGGCGCCGTCGGGCGACGCCTGCGTGAGGGTGGGGATGCCGTTGGTGAGCATCGGGTAGTGCGCGCCCTCGCCCTCGCCCAGCTTGCGCATCCCCTCCTCCATCTTGGCGGTGGGGAAGTCCTCGTTGTAGTAGCCGAGGTCGTGCAGTTGCTGCAGGTGCTCCCAGCCCTTGAGCGCCGCGGGGGAGGTCGCGAACTTGGCCTGGCCCGCCGTGTAGCGCTCGGCGAAGTCGGGCTCGGCGGCGGCGACGTTGTGGAAGTCGCCGAGCACGAACAGCTGGGAGGTGTAGGTGTCGCCGTAGGTCTGGATCACCGGCACGGTGCCCGCCGCCTCGATCGCGGCGTTGTTCGCCATGAATGCGTCCCACGTGCGCGGGATCTCGAGGCCGAGATCGGCGTAGATCTTCTTGTTGTAGAGGATCGCGCCGGTCAGCTGCGGGCCGAAGGGGGCGCCGTAGAGCTGGTCGCCCACCGACACCACCCGCGTGAAGTTCTCCTCGAGCGAGCCGACCCACGGCTGGTCGGTGAGCGGGGTGAGGTTCTGCTCCGGGCCGATGGCCTGGAACAGCGAGCCGGAGTTGTAGACGAACACGTCGGCCATGTCACCGGTGGCCAGGCGGGTCTTGACGATGTTGTCGCCCTCGGACCCGCTGGGCCGGGTCTCGACGTTCACCGTGATGTCGGGGTTCTGCGCCATGAACGCCTCGGCGACGCTCTCCGCGGCGGCCACGGTGCTCTGGTTGCTGCCGACGAGGAAGGTCAGGGAGACCCCGTCGCCGCCACCACTGGAGCCGAGGCTGCCCGCGCTGCAGCCGGTGAGGGCCAGCGCCGCACCGGCTGCGAGCGCGACGAGGCGGAGCGTACGGCGCGGGGAAGTCTGCTTCCTCATCTGGACCTCTTTGTCAGGACGGGAATTTAAACGTTTCAGAGCTGGGGCGACCCTAGGGGCGCATGTGACGCACGTCAAGTGGGACAGCGCTCGCGACGAGGCCGGGACGATCAGCAGTGAAAGGTTTCACCACACGTCGGAGCGGCCGACCAGCCGGACCACCGCGTCGGCGTCACCACGAGGACGACCCCCGAGGGAGGCTCCTCCGCGTACGGCGGGTACTTGGCCGCCAGCGCGGCGAGAGCACGCTCGCGCGTGCCGCCCTCCTCGTGCACCGTCGCGATGCCGTCCACCCGCACCCACCACAGCGCCGACCAGTCGTCGGCGTAGTGGTCGACGACGACCCCGACCCGCGGATCACGCCCGACGTCGGCCAGGCGCGCCAGCCGCGTGGTCGACTTGGGCTTCACCTCGTCCACCGCCGAGCAGACGAGCCCGTCGACCACCACGAACGTGATCGGCACCAGCCGCGGGGTCCCGTCGGCGCGCAAGGTGGCCAGCCGGGCGACCGGGGCGTCGGCGAACCGGGAACGCATCTCACGAGGATCGAGCGCAGGCATCGGCCGAGTGTCGCCCTCCGCACCGACCGTCCGGAACCTGGGCCCCGATGATCGCTCCGAGATGCCGGAAGCCGCCCTCCCGAGGACGCAAACGGCGATCTCGCAACGATCACGCTCGGTGATCGGTCCGAGTTGCGGCGGATCGCCCCACCCTGGGCGCTGAACGCGACCTCGCAACGATCACGGCGGTCCGCCGACCCTGCCCTGCACGTACGGCACCCTCGTCCGATGTTCCTGGGCGGCGGGTGCCGCGGCCGGGACGGCCCGTGCCGGGCACGCTCCACCAAGCCGGACCGGATCGCTGATCGCCGGAAGTGGTGTCTCGGCGACAGAGCTGTCGCCCTCGCACCACCTCTGGCGATGCCCCGTGCGAGATCGGCTGGAGTGGTGCGGCCGCGACAGGATCCGTCGCCCTCACACCACTCACGGCGATCTCCCATCCGGCCACCGCTTCCGGACCGCACGAACGACACCCCTCATCCCCATCCCGCCCCCCGGGACACCCGGGGGTGCCCGGCGGCCGGGGCGCCCCTCACCGATCGCCGGCAGTGGTGTCTCGGCGACAGATCTGTCGCCCTCGCACCACTTCTGACGATGGCCCGTGCAAGATCACCCGCAGTGGTGCGGCCGCGACAGGATCCGTCGCTCTCGTACCACTCACGGCGATCTCCCATCCGGCCGCCGGGGACCGCAGCGCAGAGCGCGCCCCTGGCGCCCCGGCGCAGGGCACGCCCCGGAGCCCCGCGGCTCGAACCCGCGACCGGGGGTGCGCCCGACAGGTCCCGACGGGAGTGCCGTTCGTGCAGCCGGGACCGGGTCAGGCGCGCTCGGCGGTGCCTTCGATCAGGCCTCGGATGTAGCCGACGGCGTACAGCCGGCCCAGCACGCCGTAGCCCGCCTGCGCACCCACCTCACCGTGCAGCGTGGGCACGTGGTCGGAGCGCATCACGCCGTCGAACCCGATGCCGCGGTAGGCCTCGACGCACGCCCGCATGTCGGTGGGCCCGGCGTCGTGCCAGGTCTCGGAGAACTTCTCGACCGTGCCCTCGACGTCCCGGAAGTGCACGAAGAAGATCCTCCCGGTGTCGCCGATCTCGCGGATCGTCGCGGGGAGGTCGTCGGTCATGAGCCGGAAGTTGCCCTGGCAGAACGTGACGCCGTTCATCGGGCTGTCGGAGATCTCCAGCAGCCTGCGGAACCCGTCGACGCTCGACATGATCCGCCCGATCCCCCCGAGCGGCGAGATCGGCGGGTCGTCGGGGTGCATCGCGAGCCGGACGCCGGCCTCCTCGGCCACGGGGAGCACCCGCGCGAGGAAGTACTCCAGGTTCTCCCAGAGCTGTTCCTCCGAGATCGTGCCGTTCCGCGGCGGCGGACCGGCCTCGAACACCGCCCGGTCGAACCCGGTCACGGTGGAACCGCCGCGCGCGGGGATCGCGGTGGACGTGCGGACCCAGTTGCGGTCGGTCATCCACTCGTAGCACCACACCGGGATCCCCAGCCTGCCCATGTTGCGCAGCAGGGTGCAGACGTTCTCGATCTCCTCGTCGCGGCCGGGCAGGCCTCGCTTGGCGAGGTTGAACGGCGGCCGCCACTCGATCACGCCGAGGTCGAAACCGTTGCGCTCGTAGAGGTCCTTCGTGCGGACCATCGGCAGGTAGTCCCACGGGGCGTCCTCCCCCGCCGTCGGCCGCGGGTCGCCGGGCAGCGTGCCCACCGCGTCGGCGACGCCTGCCTGGCGCATCAGCGGCCAGAGGTTCCCGTCGGCCCGGTCGGCCGGCAGCATCTCCGCGATCCTCATCGAACGCACCCCTTCGTCCCGCTACACGGAACCACGTCCCGCTGGAGTAAACCCCGGGGCGACCGTACCGCCCGGCGTCTCCACACATCCAGACCCGCGCGAACCACCATGATCGATCCGGGCAGCACGCCACCGCTGATCGACCGACAGCAGCGTGCTGCTCGACGCGATCATCCGCGACGAGCAGCACACCACGGCGGCGTCGACCGCACCGGTGCACTTCTCGCGCTGATCAAGTGGGCGGGCACCGCCGACGATCACGGTGCGAACACTCGCGGATGCCTCGTCCGGGTTGTCGGTGCCGCTCCGTAGCCTGGTCCCGTGCTCGCCGTCCACGCCATCTGGTCTCCCGGCCGGGGCGTGCTGCTGTGGGCCGAGGACGGCGAGCGGCCCGCCGGGTCGTCGAGCCGAACGCTTCGTCCCGCGCGGCCGCACCCGTTCGCGGCGCCGGTGTCGGCGCTCGCGGCGCTGCACCCGGGCAAGCCGGCCGCGGCCACGCTGCCTGCTGCCGTCGCGGCCGGGCGGGCCGCCTCCCCTCTCCCGGAGCTGGTGCGCAGCGGTGGCCGCGCGCGCGCCGCGGGCGGCCCGCCGCGTCGCGGGCGTGGACGGTGCCGC
>MKJV01000014.1 GCA_001942185.1 Pseudonocardia sp. CNS-004 | reverse complement strand
TCGGTGAGTGCGGCGTGCGCGGGCGTGGCGGTCGTCGACGCGGTGACCGCCCGTCGGGTGCTGTCCGACGAGCGCTTCCTGATCACCCCGCCCGGCTCTCCTTCGTCCGGCTCGCTGCACTCGGACGGACCGCAGCACGCGCGGCTGCGCCGCCTCCTCTCCCGTGCCTTCACCCCGCGAGCCCTCGCCGAGCTGCGGCCGCGCGTGGAGCGCCACGCCGCGGATCTCGTCGCCGCGCTGGAGCGCCGGGGGCGGGGTGCCGACTTCGTCACCACCGTTGCCCGGCCGCTGCCGTTGGCGGTCACGGTGGACGTGCTCGGGATCGATGTCGCCGACCACGCCCGGTTCCACGGCTGGGCCGATGCCGTCTCCGGGCTCACCGGCGGTGCCACGGGTGCCGACGTCGAGCGCGGGTGGATGGAGTTCGGCGAGTTCCTCGGCGGGGTCATCGCCGCCAAGCGCGCCGATCCGGGCGACGACCTGCTGAGCGCGCTCGTCACCGTCCACGACACCGGGGACGGCCGTCTCGACGACCGCGAGCTGACCCACTCGGCGCTCGCGCTCGTCGCGGGCGGCTACCTCACCGTGGCGAACGCGCTCTCGATCGGCATCGTGGCGATCAGCCGCGCGGGCGGGTTCGCGCCGCTCACCGAACCGGACCTCGCCGCGCGCGCCGCCGAGGAGCTGCTGCGCTGGCAGCTGGGCATCGCGGGCGAGGCGTTCCCGCGGTGGGCGGGCGAGGACCTGGTGCTGGAGGGCGTGCCGATCGCGGCCGGTGAGCAGGTGCTCGTCCGGCTCGAGGCGGCCAACCACGATCCCCAGCGGTTCACCGACCCCGCCAGGTTCGATCCCGCGCGCTCACCGAACCCGCACCTGGGTTTCGGGTACGGGCCGCACCACTGCCTCGGGGCCGCGCTGGCGCGGATCGAGATGCAGGCCGTCATCGCCGCGGTGGCGCGCAGGCTTCCGGGCCTCGTCCCGGCGGGCGATCCCGAGGAGCTGCCCTGGACCGGCAACCCGATCGACGACGGACCGGCCGTTCTCCCCGTCACGTGGTGAGTCAGCGGCGCGCCAGCAGCAGCGCGCCGCGCTTCGTCACCGTCAGCGGGAGCGGGCCGCGCCGCGCGACGGCATCCGCGATCCGGCGGGCGTCCTCCGAAGGTACGAACCGGATGCGCAGGTAGTCCCGCACGGCGTCCCGGTCGGGGAGCGTCACCAGCGGCGCGTCCCACGCGTCGGTGGCCACGGCGCCGAAGACGTCGGCCACGATGGCGGGCGCGTCCTCGGCGTCGAACGTCGTGGGCGGCGGGCGCCAGAACGGCGCCAGTTCGGGGGAATCGGAGCGGGCCACGGTGCCGGCCACGAGCAGCCCGCCCGCCACCAGCACCCGCCGCGCCTCGAGCAGCGCCACCGCGGGCCGGTCGAGGTGGTACAGCACGTTGACCAGCACCACGGCGTCGACGCTCGCGTCCGCCACCGGGAGGGCCGTGACGTCACCGCGCAGGACCGGGCCGTGCGCCTGGGCCGCCGCCACCATCGGGGTGGCCGCGTCCAGCCCGATCACGCGCAGGGGACGCCCGGCCGCTGCCTCGGCGAGCGCACCGTCGGCGCACCCGGCGTCGAGCACGGTGGCGGCGCCCGCCGCGACGAGGTGCGCGATGATCCTGGCCTGCAGGTTCGCCCCCGGTGCGCAGTGCCTCGCCGTGAGGCGCATGCCGAGCCGGTAGCGCCCGGGGTCGGAGTCGTAGTCGCGCGGTGTGGGCATCCCGGTGGATCTCCGAGCGGGTGTGCGGACACCATGAGGGTATGGAGCAACCACGCGTCACGCTGCGCGCGATGACGGCGGACGAGTACCGCACCTACGTCGACGAGGTGCAGGCCGCGGTCGTGCGGGAGCTGCTCGCGAGCATGCCGGAGGAGGAGGCCCGCGCGGTGGCGGCGGGCGGGATCGCGCGGTACCTGCCCGAGGGAGCCGCCACCCCGAACCACACCCTGATGATCGCCGAGGACGACACGGGCGCTCCGGTCGGCAACGCGTGGGTCGGGCCGACCCGCACCGGGCCGACGGCTCCGACGCCGCCTGGCTGTACGACATCGGCGTCCACCCGCACGCGCGGCGCCGCGGCTACGGCTCGGCGATCCTCGCGGAGGTCGAGGCGCTGGTCCTGCGGGAGGGCAAGGTGCGTCTCGGGCTCAACGTCGTCGGCACGAACGCGGCCGCGATCGCCTTGTACAGCAAGCGCGGGTACGCCGTCTCGACGATGCAGATGTCCAAGAAGCTCCCCTGACTCGCCTCAGCCGCTGCGCCGGGACCGGGCCATGACCGTTCCTCCCAGCGCGATGGCGATCAGGGCGATCCCGAGCGCCACCATGGCACCCGCGCGCCCGCTGCCGGTGCCGATGCCGCCGGTCGCGGTGGCCAGGTGCAGCACGGCGAGGCCCGTGCCGAGCAGCCCCACCACCACGGCCACGACGGCTCCCCGCCGCCCCGTCCCGGTGCCGAGACGTCCCGCGGAGCGGGCCAGCGCCATCCCGCCCGCGACGAGGCCGGCCAACCCCACCAGCGCCGCCACGACGCCCCGGCCCGTCCGGAGCCGGGGCCGACGATGGCGGCGGTGGACAGTGGGGCGGCGATCAGGTGGCTGATGGACATCGGTGGCCCTTCCCTCGGTGACTCGTGAGGGGATCGTGGCCGCCGGGGCGGGTTCGGCGCGTCGGGCCACGGAGGTGTTCCGCGGCTGCATCGCCCGACGTACGGTCGGCCGTCCGCGGTACGCGTGTGCGACCGGTGCGGTAGCGCCGCGCACGTCGCCGGGGGGATGCGCCGCACCGGCCGGTGCACGCAGCATGGGTCAGGGCCGGTCGAGGCGGAAGAGGTCACCATGCGTGGAGCGGTGCGCGAAGGCGCGCGACCGTGGATCGCCGATGCGACGCTCGGCGTCTTCCTGGCCGCTGCGCTGTTCGCCGCTGCCGCTGCCGGGGTCGGTCCCGCCGCGGCAGCGCACCCCCGCCCGCTCGACGCGGGGGCCGTCCTGCTCGCGGCGACGATCGTCGCCGCGGTCGCGGTCCGCCGCCGCGTCCCGATCGCGGCGCTCGTCGTCCTGAACGCGGTCCCGGTCGTCTGGTTCCTCGCCCCCTACCCGGGGCGGCTGGTCACGATCGCCCCGCTGGTGGGCTGCTACACCCTCGCGGCGCACCGGGGCTGGCGGTGGGGTCTCGCGGGTGTCGTGTTCACCGCGCTGGCCCAGATCGTGGCCGTCCGGGTGGTGCTCGCCGACACCGAGACGGTGGGGGTGGTGCCCGACATGGTGTTGCTGGCGGTCACCGCAGGCAGCTCGGGCGCTGCCGCCGGGTACTACCGCGCGGTGCTCGCGGCCACCCGCGCCCAGCTCGCCCGCGAGACCCGCACCCGGGAGGAGCGTGCCCACCGGGTGGCGGTCGAGGAACGGCTGCGCATCGCCCGCGAACTGCACGACGTCTTCGGCCACACCATGGCCACGATCAGCGTGCAGGCCGGGGTGGGCCTGCACGTCGTCGACCGGCGTCCCGGACAGGCCCGCGAGGCCCTCGCCACGATCAAGGCGATATGCGACGACGGCCTCGTCGACGTCAAGACGATCCTCGGCGTCCTGCGCTCCGACACGTCACCCGACGAGCGGGACCGGCCACTGGCGCCCGGCGGCAGGCTGGACCGGCTCGGCGACCTGCTCGACCCCGTGAAGGTCGCAGGCCTGCGGGTCGAGCTGGACGTCGACGGGGAGCAGCGCAAGCTCCCCGCGCCGATCGAGCTGGCGGCGTACCGGATCGTCCAGGAGGCGCTCACCAACGTGCTGCGCCACGCCGAAGCCCGTGCCGTCCGGGTCACCGTGACCTTCGAGCCCGCGTGCCTGTCCGTCCGCGTCCGGGACGACGGGGCCACCCGGCGGACCGCGGAGGCCGGGCACGGGATCGACGGGATGCGAGAACGGGCCCGCGCGCTGTCCGGGCTGCTCACCGCGGGCCCGCATCCCGACGGCGGCTTCGAGGTGCGCGCCGAGCTGCCCGTTCCCGACCCGCGATGATGCGCGCGTGACCGAGCTCATCCGCGTGCTCATCGCCGACGACGAGGCCCTCGTGAGGGGCGGCTTCCGGGTGCTCGTCGACACCGAACCCGGCATGACCGTGGTCGGCGAGGCCGCCGACGGCGCCACCGCCGTGGAGCTGGTCCGGCAGACCCGTCCCGACGTCGTGCTGATGGACGTCCGGATGCCCGGCGTCGACGGGCTGCGGGCCACCAGGGAGATCGCGCAGGACCCCGACCTCGCCGGCGTCCACGTGCTGATCCTCACCACGTTCGACCACGACGAGTACGTGATCGAGGCGCTCGCCGCGGGCGCCGCCGGGTTCCTGATCAAGAACACCGAACCGCGCCAGCTCCTGCACGGCATCCGGGTCGTCGCGGGCGGCGAGGCGCTCCTGTCCCCGGGGCTGACCCGCAGGCTGATCGCCCGTATCACCTCCCGGCCCGGCATCCCACGGCCGACGGCCGACGGCCTCTCGCAGCTCACGGGCCGCGAGCGGGAGGTCGTGGCGCTCGTCGCCGACGGCATGAGCAACGCCGACATCGCCGCCGAACTCACGATCAGCCACGCCACGGCCAAGACCCACGTCAGCCGCGCCATGACCAAGCTCGGCGCCCGCGACCGGGCCCAGCTGGTGGCCATGGCCTACCGGCACGGTCTCGTCGAGCCACCCGACCCGGCCCGCTGACCTGCCGGGCACCGGTCATCAGCGCCGGCGGGCACCTTGTCGAGGAAGCCGTGGACGGTGGCGATCCGGCCGTCGGCGGCGACGGCTGCGACGTCGAACCCGATCACCACCGGCTCCGCGCCCTCCGGGCCGAGCCCCCAGCGGAAGCGGCAGACGTCGTGGTGGGCGTCCGGCTCGCCGACGGGGCTGAACCGCATGCCGGGGAAGCTCTCCTGCACGCCGGCGATCAGCGCGTCGAGCGCGTCGGTGCCGGTGACGTCGGCGAGCGGGTCGACGTAGCGGACGTCCGCGGCGCACAGCCGCTCGAGCCGGGCGCGCCGGTCGGCCGGGTCGGTGGCGTTCCACGCGCCGATGTAGTCGGTGACGAGGTCGGTGGTGACGGGGCTGGTGCTGGTCATCGGGCTCTCCCGGGTTCGTTCCTGCCGTACTGCTGACAGGACCGAGCTTCGTCGTCCACGCGACGCGGATCGATTACTCCGGGGGTAAGGCGTGGGGTTCGTCAGGACGGTTCCCCGTAGCGGCCGGCGATCGACTCGGCTCGCCTGCGCAGGGAGTGGCGCAACCACGGCGGGGCCAGTGCCTCCGCGTCCGTGGCCACCTGCCACAGCGCCCACTCGGCGTGGCGCGCGTCCTGGAAGGTCAGCTCCAGCCGCAGCCGGCCGTCCGCGTCGGCCTCTTCGGAGAGGACGGCCAGCGCCGTGCCCACCAGGTCGTCCCGCCGCGTCGGGTCGACCCGCACCAGCACGGCGACCTGGTCGCCGCCGTTGCGGAACCGCCTGCTGCGCTCCTGCCATGCCCGGTCCAGGTCGACGCGGGTGGGCCGCTGCGCGGGTTCGGCGAGCTCCTCCGCGGCCAGCACCCGCGACAGCCGGTAGGTGCGGTCGGCGCCGGATCGCGTGGCCAACAGGTAGCCCTGGTCGCGCACGGTGACCAGGCCGATCGGGTCCACCGTGCGCCACTCCGGGTCCTGGTCCGCGGCCGCGTAGTGGATGCGCAGCTTGTGGCCGGCGAGCACCGCGCGCCGGACCTCGGCCACCACGGAGTCGGGAACCTCCTCGGCGACCTGCCGGCGCGAGAGGAGGTCGGCCTCCGGGTCGACGAGCAGCCGCCGGGCCGCGTCGCTGGCGGTGGCCCGATAGCTCTCGGGAAGTGCGTCGACCACTTTGAGCATTGCCGACGCGAGCGCCGAGCCGAGCCCGAACACCGCCGCGCCCCGCCGTGATCCGGCGACCAGCAGGGCGAGCGCCTCGTCGTGGTTCAGCCCGGTGAGCTCGGTCTGGAAGCCGGGCAGCAACGCGAACCCGCCGTGCCGGCCGCGTTCGGCGTACACCGGGACGCCCGCCGCGGAGAGCGCCTCGACGTCCCGCAGCACGGTGCGGGTGGACACCTCCAGCTCACGGGCCAGTGCCGGGGCGGTCAGCCGGCCGTGCTGGCGCAGCAACAGCACCATCGAGACCAGCCGGTCGGCACGCACGCGCGAACGTTATCAGAATACCTGACAATGGGTGTCGTGATTACCTGGAACGCTTCTCGTTGCAGGGGTTCTCGATGAATCGAATGGAATCGATGTGGCAATGCAGCGAATGGCCGTCAATCCGGTGACGTGGTCGGTGGAGATGGGATTCAACCAGGGCGAGGTCGTCTCCGGGAACACCCGGACCCTGTTCTGCTCCGGTCAGACCGCGACGGACGCCGACGGCAAGCCCCGGCACGACGGGGACATGGCAGCACAGCTGGCGCTGAGCATCGACAACCTGGAGGCCGTGCTCGGCGAGGCCGGCATGTCCCTGTCGAACCTCGTCCGGCTGGGCGTCTACACCACCGACGTGGATCTGCTGTTCCAGCACTACGGCGTGCTGGCGTCCCGGCTCGGCGCCGCCCGCGTGGCGCCGACCACCACGATGCTGGGGGTGCCCCGGCTGGCGCTCCCCGACCTGATGGTCGAGCTCGAGGGGACCGCCGTCGCGTGATGCGGGGTTGACGAGGCAGGTGGGGCTCGCGGTCCTGCTCGTCGCCGAGCTCCGTGGGCAGGTCGTCGGAATCACGGGCTGTGGGGCGAGCGCGGCGAACGTCGCCCGCTTCACTGACCTGTCGGCGGACGGGTCCGGGCGGTGGCGAGGTGCAGCGCCAGGGAGGCCGCCGTCAGCCCCACGCCGAACCACACGACGCTCGTGACGCCCAGGTGGTCGGCGAACAGCCCGCCGAAGAGCGCTCCGAGGGCGATGGACGTGTTGTAGGCCATGGTGTTGAGCGACATGGCGGCCTCGAACGTCTCGGGCGCGGCCTGGAGGGTCATGGTCACCTGGGCCAGCTGGACGACGCCGAAGGACAGGCCCCAGAGCACCAGTGCGCCGATCGCGCCTGCCGGCCGGTCGCCGATCATGAGCAGCAGGAGCAGGGACACCACGAGTCCCGCGCAGCCCACGACGAAGCTCCCCCTCAGGTTCTTTCGCACCGTGTGCCCGGCGAGGAAGTTGCCGGCGGCGCCCGCGGCCCCGAAGACCATCAGCACGGCGGTGATGAACAGGGGAGTCGCGGCGGTGCTCTGCTCCAAGAACGGGCGCACGAACGTGTACGCGCCGAAGTGGCCGAGCACGAACAGTACGACGGTGCACAACACCAGGCGCAGTCCGACGTTCGTGACCGGGAGCGTGAAGACCTCCCGGACCGACACCGCGTTGGTCGAGGGCAGCGAGGGCACCGCCACGGCGACCGCGGCGAACACGAACAGGCTGAGGCCGCTCCAGAGTAGGAACGTGGTCCGCCAGTCGGTGAGGTTCTCCAGGATCGTGCCCAGCGGGATGCCTGCCACCGTGGCGATCGAGATCCCGGACATCACCACCGCGGCCGCCCGGCTCGCGTGCCGTTCCGGGACGATGCGCATCGCCATGCCCACGCCGATCGCCCAGAACACGCCGCTCGCGAACCCCAGGACGAGCCGCGTGGCCAGGATCAACGGGTAGCTCGGGGAGAGGGCGGTGACGAGGTTGCCCAGAGTCAGGATCGCCAGTAGCGCGGACAGCAGCACACGCCGGTCGATGCGCCGGGTCCAGGCCACGATGAACGCCACCCCGAGGCCGGCCGAGATGCCCTGCAGGGTGACCATCAGGCCGGCCGTGCCCACGGTGATGCCGAGGCTCGTGCTCAGCGGGGTGAGGAGGCCGACGGGCATCAGCTCGGTGGTGAGGAACACGAACAGGCTGGCGGTGATCGCGCCGACGCCCACCCAGCCTCTCGAGGTGCGAGAGATAGTTTCCATGGAAGATAAAGTAGTTTCCACGGAAGGTATAGTCAAGCGATGACCGGAGACCCCTCTTCGTCCGCGATCACCTCCGGGGCCGACGCGGTGGATCGCATCGTGGCCCAGTGGCACCGCGAGCGGCCCGACATCGACGCCGGCCCGATGCACGTGGTCGGCCGGATCTCCCGGTTGCACTGGGCCCTGGACGAGCAGCTGGGCCGCCTCTTCGAGCGGTTCGGCCTGGGTCGGGGAGAGTTCGACGTGCTCGCGACGCTGCGGCGGGCGGGGGCGCCGTTCGAGCTGGGCGCGGGCGAGCTACGCAGCTCGACGATGGTCACCTCCGGCGCCGTGACGAAGCGCGTGGACCGGCTGGAACGCGCCGGGCTGGTGAGCCGGCGGGCGGCCGAGGACGACGCCCGCGGGCGCCGGATCACCCTCACGGCGCCGGCCGCGCGCTCGTCGACGAGGTGGTCGAGCACCACGTCCGCAACGAGGCCCGGCTACTCGCCGGCCTCTCCGCGGACGAGCGGGAGGCCCTGGTCGCCCTGCTGCGCAAGCTCGGCCGGACGCTGCCGACCGACGGCGGATGACACCCTGTCCGCGAGGCGGATTGGCGTATCGCGGATCGGATGAGCGCTCTTGCCGACGGCATCGGCCGCGTGGAGGAGGGAGCCCGATGGGCTGCTGAGTGGCCCGGGAATGGTGCGGCACCCTGAGATCGCCCGCCACGACGAAGGCCCAGCTCCGGTGTGGACACCGTCTGAGCTGGGCCTTTGCGGTGGAGCGGATGACGGGAATCGAACCCGCGTATTCAGCTTGGGAAGCTGATGTTCTACCATTGAACTACATCCGCGTGGTGCATTCGCAGCCTAGCATCTCACGTTCCGTCACCGGCAAGCACCACGCCGTACGCCCATCAGGGTGGTTCTCACTCGTTCGGAACCAGCAGTTGGCGCGAGCTCTCGACGCCTGGTCGATCGTCGGGTCACACTCCAGGAACCCCGTCAGGCCAGCTCCCCCGGCCGAAGGATCCAGCATGACCGAGTTCGATGCGCTCCCCGAGCCGGAGCACGACCATGACGTCCTGCTCGTCGCGGGCAGCCTTCCCGAGGTGGCCCGGCTCGCACCGGTCTCCACCGCGTTCGCCGAGGCGGATCGGATCCGCGCCGTCACCGTCGCCACCGGGCCCGAACCGATGTCGGTGCACGAGGCCTTCGAGGCGCTCGGGGTTCCCGCGGACATCACGGTGCTGCTGCGGGAGCCGCCCGCCGCGCAGCCCGCTGCGATCGCGGCCACGCTCATGACGCGTCTCGACGAGGTGCTCGTCGACCTCGACCCGTCCGCCGTGATGGTCTACGGCGGCGGGATGACCGCCTCGGTGGCCGCGCAGGTCGCGTTCTGGAGGCAGATCCCCGTCGTGCACCTCCAGAGCGGGGTGGCCACCGACGACCTGCTCTGCCCGTTCCCGCAGGAGGCCAACCGGCGGATCATCGGGCAGCTCGCGTCGCTGTTCCTCGTCGCCGAGCAGTCCGGGCCGGGCAGCCCGGTCGGGCCCAACGCGATCGCGGTCGGCGAGACCATGACCGCCAACCCGCAGCCCGCCGACCTGAGGTTCGCGCGCCTCGTGCGCCGGGTGTGGGCGGGCGGGCCCCGGCTGGTGCTGGTCGGGCTCGACCGGCCCGACTCCCTCGGTGTCCTCGCCGGTCTCCCCGACCTGCTGGAGCACGAGCCGGACATCGAGATCGTGCTGTTCGGCGACCTCGCGAGCCACGGTGCCGCCTACCCCCTGCTCGAGCACGAACGGGCCAGGGTCGTGCGCGGCCTGCCGCTCGCGGAGCTGGTGCAGCTCGTCGCGGCGAGCGCGGTGCTCGTCACCGACAACCCGGAGCTCGTGGCCGACGCCCCCGGTCTCGGCACACCCGCGGTGCTCGTCGACGGCCCGCACATCCCGCAGCCGGGCGACTCGATCCGCAGCATCCTGAGCCCGGCCGTCATGACCACGGTGCGCCAGGTGCTCGCCACCGCGGGGATCACGCCGGTCACACCGTCGGACGGGCTCGCGGCCGCGCGCGTGGAGCAGGCTGTCGCCTGGATGTTCGGGCTGTGCCCGTCGCCGTTGCTGGGCTCGCCGTCCCCGACGAACACCCAGGTCTGAGTCCAGAGGCCCGCTGGCTACCCTTGCGCGGTGCTGCTGTCCGACGGTGACCTGCGCAAGGAGATCGATTCCGGCCGGCTGGCCCTCGACCCGTGGGACGAGGCGATGCTCCAGCCGTCGAGCATCGACGTGCGCCTCGACCGCTTCTTCCGCGTGTTCCAGAACTCCCGCTACACCCACATCGACCCCGCGGAACAGCAGGACGAGCTGACCTCCCTGGTCGAGCCGGACGGTGACGACCCGTTCGTGCTGCACCCGGGCGAGTTCGTCCTCGGGTCCACGTACGAGGTGGTGTCGCTGCCCGACGACCTGGCGGGGCGGCTCGAAGGGAAGTCGAGCCTCGGGCGGCTCGGCCTGCTGACCCACTCGACGGCCGGTTTCATCGACCCCGGCTTCACCGGGCACATCACGCTGGAGTTCTCCAACGTCGCCAACCTGCCGATCACCCTGTGGCCCGGGATGAAGATCGGCCAGCTCTGCCTGTTCCGGCTGTCCAGCCCGGCCGAGCGGCCCTACGGCAGCCAGGGGGTCGGCTCCCGCTACCAGGGGCAGCGGGGCCCGACGCCGTCGCGTGCCTTCCGTAACTTCCACCGCGTCGACACCCGCCGCTAGGGCCTGTCCTGTAAGCCCAGGACCACGCTCTTCGCGCCGAGATCGCCCCTGGCGGCGTTGCCGGCACGACCGGGTACGTCCAGTACAACGGCTCGTGCCGGCGCCTTGCCAGGGACGATCTCGATCACGAAGCCCGCGGCCCGGGGCCTACAGGACAGGCCCTAGTGTCCTGAGTCGTTAATCCGGGCGCAGTAGCGGGCGATGCTGTCGAGGATCTGGTCGGCGGTCTTGGTCCAGACGTAGGGGCGGGGGTTGTCGTTCCAGGTT
>MKJV01000013.1 GCA_001942185.1 Pseudonocardia sp. CNS-004 | reverse complement strand
CGCCGGGATCGTCCTGGGGTACGCGGGCCCGGCCCGTGCCGCCCTGGAGCACGCGCTGCCCGTGGTGGCGGAGGCGCTCCGCCACCACGGCGACGCCGCGCCGAAGCGGCGATCATCGTGAGGTCGGGGTGGGTCGCACACCAACTTCTGCGCTGACACCCGAGCTGCAGTTCGTGTGCGACCGCCGATGTTCGTGTGTGAGCTGAGCTTCCGCCCCACGTCGTAAAGGTTGAACCAATCCTCGCCGTGCCCTACATTGGTCGAACCAATCGGCGGAGGAGGGGCATGGACCTGTCGTTCCTCGTGCGGCGCCTCGCGGAGGAGGCCGTGCCCGAGCCGGGCACCGGCCGGTTGCGGCTGCCCACCGAGCGGGAGCTCGGGGCGACGCTGGCGGTGAGCCGCGGGTCGCTGCGCGAGCAGCTGTCCATGCTGGAGACCCTGGGCTTCCTGGACCGCACGCAGGGCCGGGGGTCCTACCTCCAGGTGCCCGACGCCGGCTTCCTGCGGCTCTACTTCGACTTCTCGCGCCAGCTCGACCAGCTGACGTACGAGCAGTTCGACGCGGCGCGCGAGCTCCTGGAGATCACCGTGGCCGAGGCGGCGGCGGAGCTGGCCACCGACGACGACGTCGCCGAACTGCGCGGTCTCGTCGACCGGATGGTGCGCGCCGCCGAGGCGGGCCACCAGGGCGCCGCGCTGGAGGCCGACCTGGAGTTCCACCGCCGCCTCTTCACCGTGGTGGACAACCCGATCTTCAACCTGATGCGGGACGGGCTGGCGCACGTGCTGCGCGGCGCGGTCGTCGAGCGCAGGCGGCTCGCCGCCGAACGCGAGCCGGCCGCCGCCGGGGCGCCCCGACCGTCGGACGCCGTGCACCACGAGGTGGTCGACGCGCTCGCCGCCCGGGACCCCGACGCCGCCCGCGCCGCGATGCGCAGGCACTTCCTCGTCTGGCGCTTCGCGACCCGTTCCTAGGAGGAGCCCATGTCAACCGTGACCTTCGTCGGGATCGGGGCCATCGGCCTGCCGATGGCCCGCAGGCTGGTGGACGCCGGCCACGACACGACCGGCGTCGACCTGCTCCCCGCCGCGCGCGAGCGCGCGAGCGCGGCAGGCGTCCCCGCGGTGAGCGGCCTCGGCGCCGCGCCGCCCGCCGACATCGTGGTCGCGATGGTCGCGACACCCGACCAGCTCGACGCCCTCGTCACGGAGGCGATCGCCGGCGGCGTCGCCGGGCAGCGGTGGATCGTGATGAGCACGGTGGGGCCGGAGTCGGTGCGCGCACAGGCGGCGCGGCTGACCGCTGCCGGCGCGCCGGTGCTCGACGTGCCCGTGACCGGCGGGGTGGCCCGCGCCCGCACCGGGGAGCTCACGCTGTTCGCGTCCGGGCCGCAGGCAGACCTGGCCGCGGCGCGTCCGGTGCTCGACGCGCTCGGCACCGTCCGCGAGGTCGGGGACGAGGTCGGCACGGGGCAGGCCATCAAGGTCGTCAACCAGCACCTGTGCTCCGTCCACATCGTGGCGGCCGCCGAGGCCCTCTCACTGGCCGGCGCGCTCGGCCTCGACCGCGCCCAGGTCCTCTCGTTCGTGGAGCAGGGTGCCGCGGGGTCGTTCATGCTCTCCGACCGCGGGCCGCGCATGCTGCAGGACACCGACGTCGAGGTGGCCAGCGCGATCTCGATCTTCGTGAAGGACAGCGGGCTCGTGGCCGACGCGGCGAGCGCCGTGGGTGCCGGCACCCCGCTGCTCGACGCCGCGCGCGACCGCTACGAGCGCGCCGCCGCCGCAGGCCTCGCCGCCCGCGACGACTCCCGCGTCATCGAGACCTACTCGTGAGCGGCGTGATCGAGTCCGAGCTGCTCGCCTGCTACCCGCCCGAGCGGGAGGTGGCCGCGAGCGAGGTGGCGAGTTCCGTCGCGGCGTCGGGGCGCACCCTCGTCGTCCTGGACGACGACCCGACCGGCACCCAGTCCGTCGCCGACCTCCCGGTGCTCACCCGCTGGACCGCCGCCGACTTCGAGTGGGCCTTCGCGCAGGCGCCCCCGCCGTGTACGTGCTCACCAACACCAGGAGCCTCGACCCGGGGGAGGCCGAGCAGCGCAACCGTGAGGTCGTGCGGAACGCCCTCGCGGCGGCCGGGGACGTGCCGCTCGGGTTCGTCAGCCGCAGCGACTCCACGCTGCGCGGGCACTTCCCGCTGGAGCCCGAGGCGATCGCCGACGAGCTCGTGCGAGCGGCAGGCGTGCGCACCGACGCCGTCGTGATCGTGCCCGCGTTCCCGGACGCCGGGCGCGTCACGATCGGGGGCACCCACTACATGCGTGACGGTGCGGGCGGCTCACCCCGGTGGCCGACACGGAGTTCGCCCGGGACGCGACGTTCGGCTTCACCCGGTCGCGGCTCGCCGAGTACGTGGAGGAGAAGTCCGGCGGCCGCTACCCGGCGCGCGACGTTCTCGTCCTCGACCTGGACGTGATCCGCGGTGGCGCCGTCGCGGACGTGCTGGCCGGCGCCGCGGGCGGGGTGCCCGCCGTCGCCGACGTCGTCACGGAGAACGACCTGCGTGCGCTCGCGTCGGGGCTGGCGGAGGCGGAACGGCGCGGCAAGACCCTGCTGTACCGGGTGGGGCCGCCGTTCGTGCGGGGCCGGATCGGGCAGGAGGTCCGGGCGCCGCTCACCGCCGACGAGGTGTTCGCGGGCCGGCCGCCGGGCGCGGGTGGCGGCCTGGTCGTCGTCGGCTCCCACGTCGGGCTCACCACGCGGCAGTTCGACGTGCTGCGCGCGGAGCACCCCGCACGGGTCGTCGAGCTGCGGGTCGAGGAGCTGCTCGGCGGCACCGCGGCGGCCGAGATCGAGTCCGTGGTGGGCCACGTCGTGGCGGGCCTCGGCGAGGGCGACGTGGTGCTGCACACCAGCCGCGCGCTGATGCGGGCCGACACCCCCGACGCGAGCCTGCGCATCGCGCGCACCGTCTCGTCCGCACTCGTGGACGTCGTGCGGCGGACGCTCGCGCGGCACCCTCCCCGTTTCGTGATCGCCAAGGGCGGGATCACCTCGTCGGACGTGGCGAGCGAGGGCCTGCGGATCCGGCACGCGATCGTCCGCGGACCGATGCTGCCCGGCATCGTCTCGCTGTGGGAGCCGGTCGACGGCCCGGCCGCGGGCATCCCCTACGTGGTGTTCCCCGGCAACGTCGGTGACGACCGGTCCCTGCTCGGCGTGGTGCGGATCCTGTCCGCTCGGGGTGGCACCGCCCCGGGGTGACGCCGCCATTGATCGACTCAGCGTCCGCTCAGCGGGCGTTCCCTACCGTTCGAGCGTGCCGCTGCCAGGAATGCGTCCTACCTCTCGTGCCACCCGTGGGCTGCTCTGCGGTGCGCTCGTCCTCGTCGTGCTGACCGCGGCGTGCGGGACGACGGACCGAACGGGCCGGGCGGCACCCGCGTCCGCGCCTGCGGCCGCGCCCGGGCCGAGCCGGACGCAGACCACCGTCGCCGTGCAGGGCAGCCAGATCCTCGTCAACGGCACGCCGTCGACACTGTTCGGGTTCCGGGTCGCGAGTGCGGCGATGCGCGACGACTGGACCGACGAGCTCACCGCCCAGTTCGACACCTGGCGCGACAACGGCGTGAACAGCCTCATCGTGTGGCTGCAGGGATCGAGCGGCGGATACTCCCGGGTGTTCACGCGCGACGGTGGCGACATCGACGATGGCGAGCGCGAGATCACCTCGACCGTCGGGTTCGGGGACCGCAACGACCGCAGCGAGAACGGCTCGACCACGGGTGCGGAGGTCATCGAGCGGACCAAGCGGATCATCGAGGAGGCGGACACCCGGGGGATGGTGGTGATCGTCGGGCTGTTCTACGGGTCGCAGCGGAGGACCTCGACGACGACGCGTTGGCGAACGCCGCGCGCACGGCCGCCACGGAGCTCAAGGACTACTCGAACGTCATCTTCAACGTCTACAACGAACCCGACCTCTCCGACTCCCGCACCGACGAGGACGACCTGGCGGAGTACCTGGACGCCGTGCGGGAGGCCGCGCCCGGCCGCCTCGTCGGAACCGGCACGAAGGACACCGGCGACAGCGCGGAGATCGCGGACCTCGACCAGGTCGACGTGCTGATGCACGATGCCGGGTTCACCGGCGACGAGGCGATCGACGCGTTCGAGGAGCTCAAGGGCGAGACCAGCAAGCCGATCATCAACATCGAGTCGTTCGGCGGCGCCGGTCAGGGCTTCCAGGACGACGCCACGATGTCGGTGGCCGCCCCGGAGGCTACTACGTCGACTTCGGGGACCGGCGACGCGTCTTCGGCGCGGTGCCCGACGAGGACTACGCGACCGAGAACGGCGCGGCTGCCGGGAAGGACTCCTACCGGCGGCTGATCGACCACGTCGGTCAGGACCCGGACCAGCAGATCCACCTCATGATCCACATGGCGGGCTGGTTCCAGGGTGCGTCGCGGGTGGGTGACGCCGACGAGCTGGGCGAGCCGGGCACGCCGCAGCACTGGAACAACACCTTCCAGGTCGGCCCGGGTGCCGCCGACGGGACGCCGGCGAACCCGGGAATCGGCTGGGTACTGGAGCGGATCAAGGCGAACGCCCGGTAGGTGCCCTCAGCCCTGGTGCGGGTAGCGGCTCGCGGTCGGCGGCACGAACGACTCCTTGATCGTGCGCGGGCTGGCCCAGCGGAGCAGGTTGTAGACCGACCCGGCCTTGTCGTTGGTGCCCGACGCCCGGCCGCCGCCGAAGGGCTGCTGGCCGACGACGGCGCCGGTCGGCTTGTCGTTGACGTAGAAGTTGCCCGCCGCGAAGCGCAACGCCTCGGTGGCGGTGTCGACCGCGGCCCGGTCCTGCGCGACGAGCGCGCCGGTCAGCCCGTACGGCGCGCCCTGGTCGACCAGCTTCAGCACCTGGTCGAACTCGCCGTCCTCGTAGACGTGCACGGCCAGGAACGGCCCGAAGTACTCCGTGCAGAACACGTCGTTCCCGGGGTCGGCGCCGACCACCACCGTCGGCCGGACGAAGAAGCCCGTGCTGTCGTCCGCGGTGCCACCGGCGATCACGTCCAGCCCCGGGTCGGCGTGCGCCCGCTCGATCGCACCCGCGACCTTGTCGTAGGCCCGGCGGTCGATGACCGCGCCGAGGAAGTTCCCGAAGTCCTCGACGTCGCCCATCTGCAGGCCGTTCACCTCGTCGACGAGGTCGTCGCGCATCCGTGCCCACACCGAGCGCGGCACGAACGCCCGCGACGCCGCCGAGCACTTCTGGCCCTGGTACTCGAAGGCGCCGCGGACGAGCGCCGTGCGCAGCACGTCGACATCGGCGCTCGCGTGCGCCACGACGAAGTCCTTGCCACCGGTCTCGCCGACCAGCCGCGGGTACGTGGCGTAGTTCCCGATGTTCGCGCCGACCTGCCGCCACAGGTGCTGGAACGTGGCGGACGAGCCGGTGAAGTGGATCCCGGCGAGCGCGCGGTCGGCCAGCAGCACCTCGGAGACCTCGCGGCCGTCACCGGTGAGCAGGTTGATCACGCCCGGCGGCAGGCCCGCTTCTTCGAGCAGCCGCATCGTGAAGAACGCGGCCAGCGTCTGGGTGGGGGAGGGCTTCCAGATCACCGTGTTGCCCATCAGCGCGGGCGCGGTGGGCAGGTTCCCGGCGATCGCGGTGAAGTTGAACGGCGTGATCGCGTAGACGAACCCCTCGAGCGGGCGGTAGTCCATCCGGTTCCAGACACCGGGACCGCTGTTCGGCTGGTTCGCATGGACCTGGCGGGCGAACGCCACGTTGAAGCGCCAGAAGTCGGCCAGCTCGCAGGCGGAGTCGATCTCCGCCTGGAAGCAGGTCTTGCTCTGCCCGAGCATCGTGGCGGCGTTCATCCGGTCCCGCCACGGGCCGGACAGCAGGTCGGCGGCCCGCAGCAGCACCGACGCCCGCGCGTCGAACGGCAGCTCGCGCCAGGCCGGCGCGGCCCGCAGCGCGGCCTCGACGGCCGCCTTGGCCTCGCCGTGCCCGGCGTTCGCGGAGGTGCCGAGCACGCGCGCGTGGTCGTGCGGAGCGACGACGTCGAAGCGTGCGCCGCCGGCCATCTGCCGGCGCCCGTCGATCGTGACGGTCAGTTCGTGCTGCGTCCCGCCGATCTCGGCGAGCGCGGCCTGCAGGCTCGCGCGTTCCGGCGAACCCGGTGCGTAGTCGCGCACCGGCTCGTTCCGCGGGACCGGAGTGGTCGTGATCGCGTCCATGGCAGGGACTCCCCAGGGTCTTCAGATGCCGTGAACCCTAGGAAGCCCTGCCCGTCGCAGGGTCGTCCAGAGGGACAACGATTCGGCTGTCGTGTTGTCCGATCAGACGAGCCTTCGACGACCGTGCTCAGGACAGCGAGGCGCGCAGCATGAACTGTGGCGCGGGCCTGTCACGAGCGCAGGCCGCGGTCTAACCTCCGCGAGATGGTCGGATGCCGGGCTCACTCCCGCCGGTGATCGTCGGGCGAGACGCCGAGCTACGCGAGCTGCTGGCGGCGGGTCGCGCGGCCCTTGCTGCCGGTCACGGGTGGGCCGGGCTGATCAGCGGTGAACCGGGCATCGGGAAGACCCGGCTGGCGACCGAGGTGTCCGCAGTGCTGCGCGCCGAGGATGTCCCTGTCGCCTGGGCCGGCTGCTCGCCGGACGGCGGCACACCGCCGTACTGGCCGTGGATGCAGGTACTGCGCAGGCTCGGCGCGCCTCACGTCCTTGCGGAGCGGGCACCTGGCCTGGGGGGTGATTCCGCTGTTGCGCGGTCGCTGCTGTTCGACGAGGTGGTCGACACGCTCGGCGGCGCCGGCCCGCTGCTCGTCGTGCTCGACGACCTGCAGTGGGCGGACGAGGCGTCGCTGCGATTGCTGGACGCCGTGGTCCGGCAGCTCCCGACCCTCCCTGTCGTGGTGCTCGGCACCTACCGCGACACCGAGCCGGAGGCAGAGCGGCTCGACGTGCTCGCGGTCGAACGCCGGATGCAGCTGCGCGGGTTGTCGTCAGGTGACCTGCTCCCGGCGATGGCAGAGCTGACCGGCGAGACGCTTGATCCTGAGCTGGCGGTGGCGCTGCACCGGCGCACCGGTGGCAACCCGTTCTTTGCGGCGGAATCGGTCCGGCTGCTGCGGGCGGAAGGCCGGCTGGCACCCGGCGGGAGCGGCCGCCCGCCGCTGCCGGACAGCGTTCGTGCTGTGATCGAGCGGCGTCTGGCCCGCCTGCCCGCCGACACCTGGGACCTGCTGGGTGCCGCCGCGCTGGTCGGCGCGGAACCGGATCTGGGCCTGGTCGCCGAGCTCTCCCGGCGTTCGGCGATGGAGGTCGCGGCGCTCCTGGAGCCCGCCGTGCGGGTCCGACTGCTGACGATCGAGCAGGATCGGTACCGGTTCGTGCACGCCCTGGTCACCGAGACCGTGAACGCACAGCTCACCGCGGCGCAGCGGTTGGCGTGGCACGAGCGGGCCGGAGCCCTGCTGTCAGCAAGGGCCGCCCGCGACAACGCCTCCGCGGCCGGCGCGGCCCACCACCTCCTCGCTGCCGCGCGCCTCGGTGGAAGCGCGGTCGCGGCCGTCGACGCCGCCCGCCACGCCGCCGCGGCCGCGATGCGTCGCACCGCCTACGAGGAGGCCGCCGCTCTGCTGAACGAGGCGCTCGCCGTGCTCGACGCCACGTCGACAGCCACCGACGAGCGCGGCGAGCTCCTGTGCGAGCTGGGTGATGCCGCGCTGGCCGTCGGAGACACCGAGCAGGCGCGTCGCGCTATCTCTGGGCCGTGGCGGACGCGCGTCGGCAAGGTCGGTCCGACCTGCTCGCCGGCGCTGCCCTCGGGCTCGCGGGTGGTACAGGCGGGATCGAGGTCGATGCGCTGGATCCCGAGGCGGCCGAGGTGCTGCGCGAAGCACTGGCCCGGCTCCCCGCGGGCGACTCCGCCCTCTGCGTCATGGTGCTCGCGAAGCTGTCGGTGGCGCTGTCTTTCACGAACCCGGCCGAGCATCGTCGCGCGCTGAGCGAACAGGCGGTGGCGATGGCCCGCCGGGTGGAGCGGCCGGAGGTTCTCGCCATGGCGCTGGCCGCCCACTGCGACGCGATCGCCGGACCGGACCACGTCGCCGCCCGGCGAGTTGCGGCAGGCGAGATCCTCGAGCTGGCCCAGTGCGCCGGAAACCGACCGCTCGAGCTGCTCGGACGCAGGCTGCGGGTGGTCGCGCTGGCCGAGGACGGGGCGTGGCCGGCCTTCGACGCCGAGGTCGCTGCGTACGTGCGGGTTGCTGATCGGCTGCGGCAGGCCCGGTACACGTGTTCGTGCCGCTCTGGCGCGGGATGCGCGCGACGATGCGCGGCGACGCCACCACCGCGGCCATGCTCGCCGCCGAACTCGACGATCTGGTCGCCTCCACCGGAAGTCCGAACGCTGCGCTCCTCGCGGACGTCGCACGGATGGTCCGGCTGATCGGCGAGAACCGTACAGATGACGCGTACCGGCTGGTCCGTCCGATGCTCGACATGGTCCCGGGCGCTCCCGCCTGGGTCGTGGCCCTACTGGCGGCCCGCTCCGGCAGCGAGGAAGCCCGAGCGATGATGGACGAGTTCGTCGCGACCCGTCCTGTGCAGCCGCGCGACGGGGAATGGCTGCCGCTGATCGCGACGACCGGCGACGCCGCGGTCATCGTCGGGCACCGACCCGCCGCCGAGCTCGCCCACCGCTTGCTGGCGCCCTACGCCGGCCTGTTCGCGATCGAGGGCCTCGCCGCCGGTACATGGGGTTCGGTCGATGCGTTCCTCGGGCGCCTTGCCCATTTCCTCGGCCGGGCCGACGAGGCCCGATCGCACTTCGCCGCCGCCCTCGACCTCGACGCGGCAGCCGGTGCCGCGTTGGCCGAGCGGACCAGGCGGTGGGCAGGCCTGCGTGCCGCGCCGGCTCGCCCCGAACGACCCGAGGTCGGCTCGTTCCGCAGAGATGGGGAAGTGTGGGCGCTGTCGTTCGCTGGGCACACCGTCTCGCTGCGCGACGCGAAGGGCCTGCGCGACCTGGCGGCGCTGCTCGGGCACCCGGGACACGACGTGCACGTCGGTGAGCTGGCCGACGGGCCCACTGACCTGGGTGACGCCGGACCGCTGGCCGACCGCCAGGCCGTCCACGCATACCGTCGACGGCTGATCGATCTGGACGACGAGCTGGCCGATGCTCGGGCCACCAACGACCCGGCACGCGGCGAGCGGGCCGCCATCGAACGGGATGCGCTGATCGCCGAGCTGTCTGCGGTCACCGGGCTGAGCGGCCGGGCGCGCATCGCGGCGGCGCCGGTCGAGAGGATGCGCAAGGCTGTGACCAACCGGATTCGGGAGGCCATCAGCCGCATCGAGCGGGTCCACCCGGCACTGGGCAGGCACCTGAAGCTCGCCGTGCAGACCGGCACCTTCTGCAGCTACCGCCCCGAGCACCCGGTCGACTGGCAGCTCCGTGGATGACAGCGGGGCACTAGCGATGCGTGCTGGGATCTAGCGCCTCTCGGGTGAGGCCGGCGTCGTCGGCCGGCTCGAGAGGAGTCGTCATGACAAGCGTGTCGATCAATCCGGACCAGGTGACCGAAGAGCTCGCCGGCAGGCTGTTCGAGGCAGGGCTCGGCATGTTCGAGCTCGCCACGGTGCACCTGGGCGTCCGGCTCGGGCTCTACGCCTCGCTCGCGGAAGCAGGCGGGCTGACCGCATGCGAGCTGGGCGCGGCCGCCGGAGTGGACGCCCGCTACACCCGTGAGTGGTGCGAGCAGCAGGCCGCGGCTGGGCTGCTCACGGTCGACGACAGCGAGGCCGCGCCGGAGGACCGGCGGTTCACCCTGCCGCCGGGCAGCGAGGCCGTCTTGTTGGATCCGGAGAGCCCTGCGTACGTGGCACCTCTCGGGGACTTCCTCGAATCCGTGGGGCGCGTCCTTCCCAACCTGGTCGAGGCGTACCGGACCGGCAGCGGGATCCCCTATGCGGACTACGGCATCCAGGATGCGCAGGGCGCGTTCAACCGGCCCGCCTTCACCGGCCTCCTCGTCCAGGAGTGGCTGCCCGCGATTCCCGACCTGCACGAGCGGCTGCGCGGTGACGCGCGGGTCGCCGAGCTGGGCTGCGGCGAGGGCTGGGCCGCCATCGCGCTGGCTCGCGGCTATCCGAACCTGCGGATCGACGGGTTCGACGCCGACGACGCTCGATCGTCGCTGCCCGCCGCAACGCCGCCGAGGCGGGGGTGGCCGACCGCGCACGGTTCGAGGTCGCCGATGTGACCTCAGCGAACCTCAGCGGCCGCTACGACGCCGTGTTCGCCTTCGAGATGATCCACGACCTGGCCCGTCCGGTGGATGCGCTGCGAACCGCCCGCCGGGTCAGCAGCGGGCCGGTGATCGTCATGGACGAGCGGGCCGCGGAGCGCTTCACCGCCCCGGCCGACCCCATCGAGCGCTTCCTCTACGGCGCCAGCGTGCTGCATTGCCTGCCCGTGGGGCGCACCGAGGAGCCGTCCGCCGCCACCGGAACCGTGCTGCGGCCCGACATCCTGCGTCGTTACGCCGAGGAGGCCGGGTTCGCGACCGTCGAGGTCCTCCCCATCGAGCACGACATGTTCCGCTTCTACCGCCTGGAGGAATGACCGGAGCGGCTACGAGCCGCGGTTCGCTGCCAGCAGCTGCAGGTGGTGCACCAGCCGGGCCCGCGGGTCGTCCAGGCGCAGCCCGGCGATCGCCGTGGCCCGCCGCACGCGGTAGCGCAGTGTGTTGGGGTGGACGGTGAGCCGCTCGGCGGCCGCGCGCACGTCGCCCATCGCGTCGAGCCACGCCACGACCGAGGCGACGAGATCGGTGCGGTGCTCCCGGTCGTACTCGACCAGCCGGGCCACGCCCGGGTCACGCAGGTCGGGGTTCGCCGCCAGCAGCCCGAGGGTCTGGGTGAGCAGCACCTCGGCACGGATCTCGCCGAACACCGCCACGTCCTGCGAGCCACCCATCGCGTCGAGCACCCGGTCGGCCTCGCGCCGGGAGTCCGGCACGCCGCCGAGCCGCGCCGCGGGCGACCCGATCCCGGCCTGGACCCGGATCCTGCTGCGCCGCCGGGCAGCGGCGACGACCTCGGCGCACAACGTGCGGACCCCTTCCGCGCCGTGGACGTCCGGCAGCACCGAGTACACCCGCGCCCCGACCGCCGCCGACAGCGCCGCCCGCCGATGGGCCGCCGCGTGCACCGAGACGACCTCGACGAGCTCGGCGACGACGAGCTCCTGGGATGCGGCGTCGGCGTCGCGGACGGCGAACGCGACGACGAGCGCGCCCGCGTCCTCGTTCAGCCCGAACGTCCCGGCGACCAGATCCGGGCTCGCCCGCCCGTCGAGCAGACCGGCCACCAGGTCCCGCTCCCACCGCCCGCCGGGCGCCTGCTGGCTGCGGCGGCGCACGAGGTGGCCCGCCGCCACCCGGGCCGCGCCGACCAGCACGTCCGCGGCGCGCTCGGCGAACGGCTCGGCGCCCTCCTGCACCCAGATCGTGCCCAGCTGCCGGTGCCCGGCGTGGATGCCGATCGCGAGCCTGCGCCGGATGCCCAGCTCGGCGTGCTCGTCGACGTGCACGACGTCCTCGCTGTCGCGCAGCCGGTCGAACACGCCCCACTCGCGCAGCATCCGCAGGTAGGCGGTGGGGCCCTGGCGGCCGAGGATCGAGAGCCTGCGCAGCTCGTCGACCTGCGCCGCGTCGGCGTCGGAGCGGGAGTATGCGAGCACCCGGCTCGCCGTGTCCTCGATGCTGACGACGCCGCGCGTCAGCAGCGCGACCGTCTGGGCGAGCGAGTTCAGATCGCCCGACCCGTCGTCGCCCGCCGCCCCGCCCTCGTGCAGGACGTCGCGCGCGAGCGACTCGAGCCGCTCCCACCGCACGTCCGGCCGCACAGCAGCAGCGCGGCGCCGAGTCCGCGGCGGCGGCGCGCAGCACGTCCGCCGGGCCGCCCGCCTCACCGCCACCGCGGCGGC
>MKJV01000012.1 GCA_001942185.1 Pseudonocardia sp. CNS-004 | reverse complement strand
CGGGCTTCGTGATCGAGATCGTCCCTGGCAAGGCGCCGGCACGAGCCGTTGTACTGGACGTACCCGGTCGTGCCGGCAACGCCGCCAGGGGCGATCTCGGCGCGAAGAGCGTGGTCCTGGGCTTACAGGACAGGCCCTAAGCGGGAGCCGGGTCGCGGCGGGCGCGGCGGACGGCCCAGACCGTGCCGAGCAGCGCCAGCCCGACGAGCGGGTAGCCCATGGCCAGCCGCGCGATGCCGAGCCACGTCTCCTCGTCGGCGCTGTAGAGCCAGCCCTGCACCACCACGCGCGAGGCGAACACGAGCGTCCAGAGGCCGGTGGCGAACGTGTAGGCGCGCAGCAGCCGGGGGTCGGAACGCCAGGACTGCCCGTCGCCGTTGACCGCGTGCCACACGACACCGGCGAGGGGCCTGCGGACCACCATCGACACCAGGAACGCCACCGCGCACCCCGCGCTGACCAGGAGACCGGGCAGGTAGAAGCCGCGCGCCTCACCGGTGCGGTAGGCGATGAACGCCGCGACCCCCACGCCGAACAGACCGGAGACCGCGGGCTGCAACGGCTGCTTGCGCGCGATCCGCCACACCGCGACCACCACGCCCGCGACCAGCGCGGCGATCACCGCCGGCTGCAGTCCGAAGGCGATGTTCGCGACGACGAACACCGCCACCGGGATCGTGGAAGCGACGAGGCCCTGCACACCGCCCATCTGCTCCAGCAGGCTGGGGAGCTCACGCTCCTGCGGCGCCTCGTCGCTCTGGGACCTGTCGGCCGGGGACTCAGGGTGAGGACCTGGGGTCTGGCCTGGGGTCACGGTGCTCCTAGGGTGTCTTGGCGGGGCAGATCTCGTAGAACGGGTTGTAGAGGACCTTGTGCCCGTCCCGGAGGGCGAGCCGCCCTCGCACGCGCATGGTGCGCCCCGGCTCGATGCCCGGGATGCGGCGCCTGCCCAGCCAGATCAGCGTGACACCGTCGGTGCCGTCGAACAGCTCGGCCTCCAGCGACGCATCCGCGTCCTGTGGCCGGAATTCTACGCTGCGCAACCGGCCGAGCATCGTGACCTCCTGGCCGCACGCGCAGTCGGACGCCCGCTGCGCGCCGGACTTCTGCGAGCCCGCCTCGAGGTCGTCGGCATCCAACTCGTCGACGTCGCTGGTGAGCCGGCGAAGCATGCGGCGGAAGGCACCGCCATCGGTGCTGGTCATGTCTCCCCCAGCTCGCTCGACCTCCACACGAGGCCCGTACATGCCCAATGTAACCCGCAGGAAACCCACTCCGCTGACCTCACGGAGCAACTTGTCGGCAGCCCACGACGAGCGGTCGACGGGTCGCGCCGTCCGGGCCGTCGCACTGCCCGGTTCCGGCCCGGACACCCGATTCGTCCGTTACTGCGCACGGCGGTGGCGGCGCCGCGGCCGGTTCGGGTCCAGCTCCGCCAGCAGGGCATCCAGCCGCACGGTGGGCGACCCGTCGCCTTCCTCCGCGTGCCGCCGGGCGGCGCGCCGCCCGACCGGGACGTCCGGGCCGGCAGGCCGGTGCTCGGGGGGCCGCTCCGGCTCACCACGACGATCCGGCTCACCACGAAGACGCCGCCCGCCGGTGCCGGACAGCAGGTCCGCACCCGGCCCGCCGCGGTCCTCCCACGGCGGTGGGCCTGCGGAGAGCAGGGCGTCGTCCTCCGGCTCCCGCAGCCGCCGACGACCCGACGCCGACACCCCGGCGTCGAGGTCCGTGGGCCGCGGCCCGGCGTCCTCCCACGACTCGCGCAGCCGCCGACGGCCCGTGGACGACACGCCCGAGTCGAACGCGGGGCCCCGCGGCTGCGCCAGGTGTCGCCTTCCGGTGGCCGACACCGCGGCGTGCGGACCGGTGCCGTGCGGCGGCACCGCGGTGTCCTCCCACGGATCCCGCAGGCGGCGCCGTCCCGTCTCGGAGACACCCGCACCGGGCGCGGCCTCCCACCGCTCACCGCCGGCCGGGGCGGGCGGCACGCTCGGCCGCGCAGCGGCGTTGCCGTCCGGCCCGGACCGGTCCCCGGACTCCTGCAGCCGGCGCCGCCCCGACGCCGACACCCCGGAGTCGGCCACCGGCGCCACGCCGTCCCACGACTCCCGCAACCGCCGCCGACCGGTCGACGAGACCCCGGAGTCGGCAGCGGGCGCCACCGGATCCGCAGGCGCCCACGGCTCCTCCAACCGCCGCCGGCCCGACGCCGACACCCCGGAACCGCCGGCAGGCGCCATCGGATCCGAGCCGGCCCACGGCTCGTCCACCCGCCGCCGACCGGGCGCCGAGACCGCTGGGTCCGCGGCGGGCGGCTCGCCCGGCCGCCGCGCACCGGTGGCTTCGGACCGCGGCCCGTCCCACGACTCCCGCAGCCGACGCCGACCCGACGCCGACACGCCGGAGTCGGCGACCGGCGCCACCGGCTCCGCGCCGTCCCACGACTCCCGCAACCGGCGCCGACCCGACGCCGACACCGGTGAGTCGGCGGCCACCGCGCTGTGCGGGTCGTGCGAGCGCCGGGCACCCGTGGCGTCGAGCTCGTCGGGACCGGTCGCCCACGGCGGCCTGCCCGCGGCGGGCTCCGGCTGCCGCCGACCGGGCGCGGCAGCGGGTGGCGGCTCGTACCGCCGCCGCGGCCTCTCCGCCTCGTACGGGTCCCACGCCGCGGCGGCACCCGGCGGCACCTCCGGCCCACGCGGCCTGCGACCGGGGAACGAGTCCTCGGCCTGCGGATCCTGCAGGTGCCGGCGCCCGCCGGGCGGGAGGTCCACGGCGGGCCCGCCTCGCGCACGCCGACGACCGACCCACCGGACCCGGTTCCGACGCGCACGCCGACGACCGACCCACCGGAACCCGGTTCGACCCGGCGCAGCGCCTCCGTGGGCGGCAGGTCGGCCGCGGGCGCGACCGGGATCGCCTCCGTCGTCGGCTGCTCCTCGACCGGCGGGGCAACCGGAATCGCTTCCGTGGGCGAGGGCGATTCCCATCGGGCGCCGCGGGGCGCGACCGCCACGCCGAGGCCGCGGCCGGCGCGCGGACGGCGCCTGCTCGCGCGCGGACGGCGCCTGCTCGCGCAGCGGCGCGTCCGGACCGGGACCGGTGGGGATCGTCCCGGGGACGGAGTGCGGGCCGGTGCCCGACGTGTGGGACGGCCGGGTGTCGCGCTCCTGCGCGGCCGCCGCGGCCCGGTCCTCCGCCACCTGCTCGGCCAACGCCTCCGCGGCCGCCTTCACCGCGGCGGCTGCCGCCGCCTTCCGCGCCGCGGCACGTCGCGCAGCCTTCTTCGCGGCCGCCGTGGCGGCATCCGGGTTGGCGGGCGCCGTCTTCCCCGGCGCCGACTTCGCGGCGCCCTGTTTCGCGGCGCCCTGCTTCGCCGCCGACCTCTTCTTGGACGCCGTGACCGCCGCGGCGGCCGCGGCCTCGGCCTCGATGTGGTCGGGCACGGTGAGCGGAAGGATCGTGCGCACGGGGTAGGGCTGCTTGCCGCGCATCACGACCGTGCCCCGCAGCATCCGGCGCAGCTCGGCGTCCAACGGCTCGGCGCTCGCGCTGGGGCCGGTCGCCACGCCGTAGAGCATCCACCGGGCGCCGTCGACGCCGACGAAGACGGAGGTGGCGCCGCCCGAGGTCGCGTGCAGCTCACGCCCCCACTCGCCGCTGAAGGAGCGCACCCGCGCCCCGCTCTCGCGCAACGAGGCGGCGATCTCGCCGGCCAGCTCAACCCAGAGCTTGCTGGTCTTCGGGGCGGCGAGCGCGCTCACCGACAGCCGTCCCTCCGGCAGCGCGACGTGCACGGCCTGCATCCGGCCGCCCGCGGTGGGCTCGACGGTGACGGTGCCCTCCGGCGGCACCGGGACGCGGATGGACCCGAAGTCGACGAGCCCGGCGGCGTCGGTGATGTCAGGGGCGAGGGTGTTCCCGTCGTGGGGGCCGGTGGGTGGGAGCGCGTGTGCGGTGTCGAGCGCGAGCCCACCCCCGCCCGGCTCCTCCTCGAAGCGGGGGTCCGCGGTGCGCCGGTCGCGTCGCGCCACTACCGCCCGTCCCCGGTGCTCAGCCGTGCGTGCCCGCCGGTGGAACCGTGGCCGCCCGCGCCACGGTCGGAGGCGGGCAGCTCGGCGACCTCGACGAACCGGGCGTGCTCGACCTTCTGCACCACGAGCTGGGCGATCCGGTCGCCGCGGCGCAGGCGCACGTCCTCGTGCGGGTCGAGGTTGATGAGGCAGACGAGGATCTCGCCGCGGTAGCCGGCGTCGACGGTGCCCGGCGCGTTGACGATCGACAGCCCGGCGCGGGCGGCCAGCCCCGACCGGGGGTGGACGAATCCCGCGTAGCCCCACGGGAGTGCGATGGCGACCCCGGTGCCGACCACGGCCCGCGCGCCCGGGGCGAGCACGACGTCGGTGGTGCAGCACAGGTCGGCACCCGCGTCACCCGGCCGGGCATAGGCCGGCGCGGGCAGCTCGGGGTCGAGCCGCGTGAGCAGCACCTCGACGGTGGGTGCCGAGGTGAGCGGTGCGGTGAGCGGCTCGCGGTGGGGAGCATCGACGGGGCCGGGCACGACGGGCGAGGTTACCCTCGGACATCGTGAGCGAGCACCCGTCGGCCACCCCCGCTGCGACGTCCGGCACCCCTCGGTTCGATGAGCGGTTGTCGGTACCGCTGTGGTGGTACCTGCCGGCGATCGGACTGGCGGTGCTGCTGGGCGCCGAGGTGCACATGGGCTATCCGGGTGTGCGGTCGTGGATCGGCTACGCGATCACGGTTCCGCTCTGCATCGGCACGCTGCTGTGGCTGGGCCGGGTGCGGGTGAAGGTCGCCGACGGGCACCTGCAGGCGGGTGAGGCCCGGCTGCCGCTGCGGTTCGTCGGGCGGGTCGACGTGGTGGCGCGGGCGGACAAGCAGCAGGCGCTGGGGCCCGACCTCGACCCCGCCGCACACCTGGTGCACCGGGCCTGGGTGGGCCCGGTCGTCCGGATCGAGGTCACCGACCCGGACGACTCCACGCCGTACTGGATCGTCAGCACCCGCGATCCGGACCGCCTGGTCGCGGCGCTCGGACGCTGAAACCGCGCCCGGCACCCGCCGGGACCCGACTCCCAGACACGACTCTGCCCCGAACCGACGATGCGGTTCGGGGCGGATCGGTCGCCCCCGGTAGGCGGGGATCAGGCCGCGCAGTCGCGGCAGATGAACTGTCCTCCACTGCTGGACGCGAGCCTGCTGCGGTGGTGGACGAGGAAGCAGCTCGCACAGGTGAACTCATCGGCCTGCTTGGGCAACACCTTGACCGTGAGCTCCTCGCCGGACAGGTCGGCGCCCGGCAGCTCGAAGCTCTCCGCCGTGTCCGACTCGTCGACATCCACGACCGACGACTGGGCCTCGTTACGACGGGCCTTCAGCTCGTCGAGGGAGTCCTCGGCCATGTCGTCGGTCTCGTTGCGCCGCGGCGCGTCGTAGTCGGTCGCCATCGTTCCCACCCTCTTACACACATGTCGTCGTCGTGCGGCTGGACAACGCCTGGGGCCGGGGTTTGTGCCCGGCAATTCTGTGACGCATGTCTCAACCCAGCCCCACTCGCGGTCGTGATGCGCTATCGCGCCCGCGTCATCGAAGCTCCCCGTCGGGGGCGCAGAAGGGTAACCCAGCCCGTCAGCGTCCACACCCCTGCCCGTGTCGCCCAGAGGTGGCGTCCACATGCGCGGTTAGGGTTTCGGCCGTGGCTGACTGTCCCGAGGGCGACACACGCACGCGCGGCGGCCCGCCGCCGGTGCCGGGCGCCGACCCCGCCGCCGTCGGCGCGTGGCTCGCCGAGGAGCTCGGGGACGAGCGCTGGCGCGAGAGCACGATGCACCCGATCGGAGCAGGCCGCTCGAACCTGACCTATCGGGTGGCCTGCCCGGCAGGCGCGGTGGTGCTGCGCAGGCCACCGGTGGGCCCGGTCGCGGCCACCGCCCACGACATGGGCCGCGAGCGCCGTGTCATCGCCGCGCTCGCGGGCACCGCCGTGCCGGTGCCGAAGGTGCTGGCGGGCACGGACGGCGGGCCGCCCGTGGACGCGCCCTGCTTCGTGATGGAGCTCGTCGAGGGCGTCGTGCCGTTGAGGGAGCTGCCGCCCGGGTGGGCGCGCACCGAGGACGAACGCCGCCGGGCGAGCACGGCGCTCGTGGACGTCCTCGTGGCGCTGCACGCCGTCGACCCGCACGCGGTCGGGCTCGGCGACTTCGGCCGCCCCGAGGGATACCTCGCCCGGCAGGTGCGGCGGTGGGTGGCGCAGTGGGAGCAGGCCCGCGACGGGGTGCCTGCCGACCCGGCCACGGCCGCCGAGCTGTCCCGGCTCGCCGAGCGGCTCGCGGCCACCGTGCCCGCCACGCAGCGGCACACGATCGTGCACGGCGACTACCGCATCGACAACTGCCTGTTCGACGCCACCGACCCCGGGCGCATCCGCGCGGTGCTCGACTGGGAACTGTCCACGCTGGGCGACCCGCTCGCGACGTGGGTCTGCTGCTCGTCTACTGGCACCAGGCCGACGAGCTGCCGGTGTGGCGGGCCGCGCAGCACCTGCCGAGCCCCACCCGGCTGCCGGGCTTCCTGCGCCGCGACGAGGTGGCGGCGGCGTACGCCGCGGCGTCCGGGCTCGACCTCACCCCGCTGCACTGGTACGTCGCCTTCGGCGCGTTCAAGCTGGGTGTCGTCCTCGCGGGCATCCTCGCGCGCGTGCAGGCAGGGATGGTGCCCGCCTCGATGGCCGCGGGGCTCGACGGCAGCCTCGCCCCGCTCGTCACGCTGGGCCAGCACGTGCTCGCGGAGGGACTGGACCGATGACCGCTGCCCGCAACCGCCCCTACCAGCGCCGCAGGCGAGGCCCGGTGATCGTCGTGGTCAGCGTGCTCGCCGTGCTGGCGATCGCCACCTGGAGCGTCGTGCTCGTCAACGCGGGAGGGGCGGCGGGCGCGTCGTCCTGCCCGCAGCCCGCACAGCCCGCCGGCGAGGTGCTGCCCGACGGCGCCGTGGACGCGGTGCCGCCCACGGCCCCGGCCACGGTGCAGGTGCGCGTGCTCAACGCCGGTGGGCAGCGCGGGCAGGCCAGCCTCGTGGCCGCGCAGCTCGGCGACCTCGGGTTCGCCGTCACGGGCACGGACAACGACGAGTTCTTCCCCGACGAGGACATGGAGTGCTACGGCCAGCTGCGCTTCGGTGCGGCCGGGGAGCCGGCGGCCAGCACGCTGGCGCTCGTCATGCCGTGTGCCGAGCTGGTGCGCGACGCCCGCGCGGACGCCACGGTGGACGTGTCGGTCGGCACGGGCTTCGGCGACTTCAACCCCAGCCGCGCGGCCCGCGACGCGCTCGACGAGCTCACCGAGCCGGGCGGCGGCACCGACGGCGCGGCCAACGCCGACCCGAACGCCGCCGCGGCCGCACCCGCCCCACCCACCATCGACCCCGAGCTCCTCGAAGAGGCCCGCGACGCGAGCTGCTGAACCCACGGCTCCGGCACCGGCCCGGGACGAGATGGCGGCTCGTGATCGCCGGCAGTGGTGCCGCGCCGACAGTCTGTCGGCTCACCACCACCGACGATCGACGTGCGCATGATCAGCCGAAGTGGTGCCGGCGCGTCACATCCGGCGCTCTCCAACCACTACCGGTGATCACGCCCCCGGCCGCCCGGCACCGCACCCAGCGCGGCCGGTACGCGCTGCCGTCCCGGTCGGCGCACCCGGCGACGTCGTGATCGTTGCGAGATCACGACGCGCGCCGCCGCGAGGGCGCTGCGGCCCCAGTCGGACCGATCATGCGGTCATGATCGGTCCGAAACGGCGTTGGGCGCCCCTCCGAGGGCGATCCCGCGCCAGTCGGAACGATCACGTTCCGGACACGACGAGCACGACCGCGAGCCGGCCCGGCACCCGATCGCCGACGACCGCCGATCAGTTCGGACGTTCTCGGCTACACGTTCGCGGCGCCGTGTTCGCGGGCCAGTGCGGCGAGCTCCTCCGCGATGGCGGGGGTGGCCGCGAAGAGCGCATCGGGGCCCAACCCGTCGTCGGGCGGCACGCTGCCGGTGGGGCCCGGTGTGCGCACGACCGCACCGGCCTCCTGGGCGATCAGCGCGCCCGCGGCCCAGTCCCACCAGTTGCAGCCGTGTTCGAGGTAGGCGTCCACCCATCCCGCGGCCACGGCGCACAGGTCGAGCGACGCCGCACCGGCCCGCCGCACGTCCCGCACGTGCGGCAGCATCCCGCTGATCATGCCCACCTGCCGCACGCGCCGTTCGGCGCGGTAGGAGAACCCGGTGCCGAGCAGCGACAGCGACAGGTCGCTGGTCCCGGACACCCGCAGCGGCCGCCCGTCGCAGGTGGCGCCTTCACCGACCGCGGCGCTCCAGAGCCGTCCGGAGGCGGGCTCGATCACGCGCCCGCCACCGACACGCCGTCGCGCGCCGCGGCCACGGAGATCGCGTACCAGGGCATGCCGTAGAGGAAGTTCACCGTGCCGTCGATCGGGTCCACGACCCAGACGGTGCGCGAGTCGCCCGCCGTGCTGCCGTGCTCCTCCCCCACCACCGCGTCGCCGGGGCGCACCGCGGCGATGCGGTCGCGGATGAGGACCTCCAGCGCGTGGTCGGAGGCGGTGACGACGTCGGTGGGAGTGCTCTTGGTGGCCACGCCCGCGGCCTCCCCACCGCGCTCGTCCCACGGGCGGGGCAGGCCCGCGAGGTGGGCGGCGGCCTCCGTGACGAGGTCCTCGGCGATGCGCCGCAGGTCGGTGGGCTCGTCACCGGCGAGAGCGGCCGGATGGGGGGGACTGCTTCCAGCGGTGGGACTGGCCTCGTTCACGGTCACCATCCGACCACATCACCGCACGCGGGCGCGCACTCATGGGCCCTCCGGGCGACCACCGGGCGCAGCTTCGGCCCACTGGAGCACACGCAGTTACAATGGCGCAGTACCCCGCCGCGGGATGGCCCTCAACACCAAGGATCGAGCGCCATCCGTCGAGGTACCCGCACAACATTCTCGTCCAGCAGCCGGAGCTCGACGTCTCCCGGCGCACCATAGAGCGCACGCAGCGAGAGGGCCTAGTGGCAGCCGCAGACTCCGCAACCCGCATCGACCCGACCGTCGACCCGGCGGCAGGTCCCGCACCCGCTCGCCGCACCGGCAAGCGGTCGGGGGCAACCGCCAAGACCGGCACCACCCGGTCCCGCTCGGGCGCCGCGAAGGGTGGGGCCGCCAAGCCGGCGGCCAAGTCCACGAAGAAGGCCGACCCGTCGGCCGACGGCGAGTCCGCCGAGCTCGACGGCGACGTCGAGCTGGACGGCGCCCCGGAGGCGGGTGAGCTCGAGGACGTCGACGTCGAGCTCGACACCGACCTCGCGGACGACGTCGCCGAGGACACGGCCGACGACGACGAGGACGACGAGGAAGAGGAGCCGGCCAACACCGGCGCCAACCGTCGCGCCCCCACCACCCGCAGTTCGCAGCAGAAGCAGTCGGCCGACTTCGTCTGGGACGAGGAGGAGTCCGAGGCGCTGCGACAGGCCCGCAAGGACGCCGAGCTCACCGCCTCGGCCGACTCGGTCCGCGCGTACCTGAAGCAGATCGGCAAGGTCGCGCTGCTCAACGCGGAGGAGGAGGTCGAGCTCGCCAAACGGATCGAGGCCGGCCTCTACGCCGCGGAGCGCATGCGCCGTTCGATCGACGCCGGCGAGAAGGTGTCGCCGCAGATGCGCCGCGACCTGCGCTGGATCGTCCGCGACGGCGAGCGCGCCAAGAACCACCTGTTGGAGGCCAACCTCCGCCTCGTGGTGTCGCTGGCCAAGCGCTACACCGGCCGCGGCATGGCGTTCCTGGACCTGATCCAGGAGGGCAACCTGGGCCTGATCCGCGCGGTCGAGAAGTTCGACTACACCAAGGGCTACAAGTTCTCCACGTACGCCACCTGGTGGATCCGACAGGCGATCACCCGGGCGATGGCCGACCAGGCCCGCACCATCCGCATCCCGGTGCACATGGTCGAGGTCATCAACAAGCTCGGCCGCATCCAGCGCGAGCTGCTCCAGGACCTGGGCCGTGAGCCCACGCCGGAGGAGCTGGCCAAGGAGATGGACATCACCCCGGAGAAGGTGCTGGAGATCCAGCAGTACGCCCGGGAGCCCATCTCGCTCGACCAGACCATCGGTGACGAGGGCGACAGCCAGCTCGGCGACTTCATCGAGGACTCCGAGGCCGTCGTCGCGGTCGACGCGGTGAGCTTCACGCTGCTGCAGGACCAGCTGCAGTCGGTGCTGGCCACGCTGTCCGAGCGCGAGGCGGGCGTCGTCCGGCTGCGGTTCGGTCTCACCGACGGCCAGCCCCGCACCCTCGACGAGATCGGCCAGGTCTACGGGGTCACCCGTGAGCGGATCCGGCAGATCGAGTCCAAGACGATGTCGAAGCTGCGCCACCCGTCGCGGTCGCAGGTGCTGCGCGACTACCTCGACTGAGCAGGATCATCCGAAGGGCCTCTGAGCTGCGTGACGCAACTCAGGGGCCCTTCGCTTGCGTCGCACGGCGCTCTCGGTCGGGACAGCGACGTGGTCGCTCCCGACCTCGCGTCGCTGCTCTCGTCGTGGGAGTTGAGCCTGCGGGCAGAGCGCAAGAGTCCGGCCACGATCAAGGTCTACGGCGACGGATCCGCCGCTTCCTCGCCTGGTGCGAGGAGACGGGCCACCCGCCCGAGCTCGAGCGCCGCACCGTTTCCGCATTCGTCGCTGACCTGCTCGCGGCCGGCGCGGAGCCGGCCACGGCCCGTTCCCGCCACCTGTCTCTGCGCCGCTTCTCTGCATGGCTGGTAGAGGAACGCGAGCTGCGGGAAGACCCGCTACTCGGGTCCAAACCGCCGAAGCTCGACAGCAAGGTGGTGCCGGTACTGACCGAGGACCGCCTGCGGGCCCTCATCGCCGCCTGCGAAAGTCCCGATCTCCGCGACCGACGCGACGAAGCCATCGTGCGCCTGATGACCGAGAGCGACCGGGCCGGACACGGTCAGGCCGACGGCTGCAGCAGCCTGCTGCTACGCCGCCAGGCCCACACGACCACCAGCGCGGCCAGGATGGTCAGCGGCCAACCCATCGCTACCCGGGCGACACCCAGCCAGCCGGTCTCGTCGCTGACGTAGAGCCACTGCTGCACCCCGAATCGGGCACCGGACACCGCTGCCGCGGTGAGCGTGGCGACGTCGTGGGCGCGCAGCACGCGGCGGTCGGCCAGCCAGTCGTGCCTGCCGCCGTGCACGAGGTTCCACACGACACCGCTCAACGGCCGGCGGGCCAGCACCGAGCCCAACGCGACCACGAACGCCACCAGGTATGTCCAGATGCCGACGACGAAGAAATCCCGTGCCGACCCGGTCAGAGTGACGATGCCGATGGCGAGGGCGAGGGCGAGCAGACCGCCGGCCGCGAGGTTGAGACGCTCCCCGCGCAGGAGCCGGTAGCCGGCGATGGCCAGGCCGACGGCGACCGACACGACGATCGTCGCGGTCAGCGACAGGAAGGCGTTTGCCGCCACGAAGACGACGACTGGGACGGCGGAGTAGACGAACCCCTTCAGGCCGCCCATCTGCTCGAGCAGCGTCGGCTGCGCTGCTGAGCCGGGTGCCGGACGGGGCTCCCCTCCTCCCCCGGTCGGGCCGTGGTTCAGCTCGCTGGCAGTCATGTGTCCTCCTGGGTCGAGTGGTGCGAACTGAGGAAGGCCGCGTTGCGACTCGCTCGAGCAGCTGTCAGCCGCGCCACGGGATAACCCTGCCGCGACGGCACGGCGTCCCTTCCGGACGACCATCCCGGCGAGCGCGGCTTCTGCCAGCTCGAGCGCTGGCGAGTGCCGACTAGTCCGTGACCTTGCTCCTCGCCCGGTACTCGAGATGAGCGAATTGCGGGTGGCGGATCAGCCAACCCGCGATGAAGGGACAGACCGCAAGCACCCGGAGCCCCTCCGCCTGCACAGATCCGATGCCTTCGCGAGCCAGCAGGGAACCCACGCCGCGCCCTTCGAACGCCGGGTCGACCTCGGTGTGGACGAAGGCGACGAGCTCCGACGTGCGGAGGTACGCGGCGAACCCCGCGAGCGTCTCGCCCTCGCGGGCCTCGAACCGGTTCGCGGTGCGGTTGTCGGTCACGGTGATCATGTCAGGTTCTCCAGGCTGGTTCGGTGCCACCGGAAGGGGTCGTCCTCCAGCGCGGGGCGGTCCCAGCGGCCGAGGTCCGCGGCGGCCTCGTAGGTGGTGCGGAGGAACTCGGCGACCGCGCGGTCGGGGTCGGGTGCGGCGCGCGCGACCTCGTAGGGCAGCAGGAACTGCTGGAGCTCGGTGCTG
>MKJV01000011.1 GCA_001942185.1 Pseudonocardia sp. CNS-004 | reverse complement strand
GAGCGGCGGGACTCGACGGTGTCGCGGCGCTCCCGCAGCCGCTGTGCCTCGGCCGTGGCCGAGCGGACGACCTGCTCCAGCCGGCCGAGCTGCGCCGACCGGCTCGTCCTCGGCCACGGCGAGCTGCCGCTCGGCGGCCTCCAGCGCGAGCAGCGCGTCGGAGCGGCGGGACTCGACGGTGTCGCGGCGCTCCCGCAGCCGCTGTGCCTCGGCCGTGGCCGAGCGGACGACCTGCTCCAGCCGGCCGAGCTGCGCCGACGCGGCGGCCTTGCGCGTCTCGGCGGCGTTCTGCACCTGCCTGGCCGCCTCGACGTCGGCGAGCCGGGCCGCCTCCCCGGCGCGGGCGCCCTCCAGCGCGGGGCGCAGCCGCGCCAGCTCCTCCTCCACGGCTTCGCGGCGATCCAGCGCCTCGTTGACGGCGGCCTGCACGTCCAGCGCGCTCGACGCGGCGCCCGACCCACCGGAGGCGCGGGCGGCGCCGAGCACGTCGCCGTCGCGGGTGACGGCCGTGAGCTCCGGGTGCTCGGAGACGACGGCCCGGGCGGCGGCGAGGTCGTCGACGACGAGAACCCCGCCGAGCAGGAAAGCCACGGCGGAGGCGACCGAAGGCTCGGCGGAGACGAGGTCGATCGCCCACCGCCCGGCCCCGATGTCAGCAAAGCCACTTTCATGACGCGAGGTGTCGTGAAAGTGGCTTTGCTGACCTCCGCCGGGGGCCACCACCAGGCTCGCGCGGCCCGCGTCCTTCGCGCGCAGGAGCTGCAGGGACCGCACCGCCGCGTCCGGGGATTCCACGGCCAGCGCGTCGGCCAGGTCGCCCAGGGCTGCAGCGACCGCGGCTCTGGCCTCCGGCTCCACCGTGATCAGGCCGGAGAGGGGGCCCAGTACGCCGTCGGTGCCCACGAGCTCACCGGAGCCGTCGCGGCGGGCGAGGCTCACCGACAGCGCGTCGACGCGGGCCCGCCAGTGCGCCCGCTGCTGCTCCAGCTCGCGTTCGCGGGCCACCAGCTCGGCCACCCGGCGCGGGCGCCGTCGTGTGCCTCGACGGCCTGGGCGCTGCGCTGCTCGAGGCTGGTGTCGCCCTCGTCGAGGGTGCCCAGCTCGTCGCGGGCGTGCTCCAGCTCGGTCTCGGCGGCCGCGGTGCGTTCCTGGGCCTCGGCGAGCGCCTCGGACAGCCGCTCGATCTCGTCGGCGGTGGCGGCCGCGCCGCTGCGCAGTGCTTCGGCGCGGCCGGCGAGGGTGGCGATGCCGGCCTTGCGGTCGGCGAGGGCCCGGACGGCCGCCATGTGGGCGCGCTCGGCGGCGGCGAGCGTCCTCTCCTGCTCGGTGCGCTCCTCGAGGATGTCCGACAGCCTGCGCCGGGCCTCGGCGACGGCCGCCACCAGCTCGGCCTCCTCCTCGGCGACGGCGTCGGCCTCGGCGTCGAGCTCGTCGGGGTCGCGGCCGGGGGCGCGTTCCTGCGGGTCGGCGAGGTGGCGGCTGCGCTCCTGCGCGAGCCGCACCGTGCCGGCGAACCGCTCGGCGAGCGCGGAGAGCCGGTACCAGGTGTCCTGGGCCGCGGCGAGCCGCGGTGCGTCCTGGGCCAGTGCGGCCTCGAGGCGCTCCTGCTCGACGCGCGCCACCGACAGCTGCTCCTCGACCTCCGCGCGCCGGGCGCGGGCGCTCGCCTCGTCGGCCTCCTCGCGCGCGAGCTGGGTGCGCACCGTGACGATGTCGTCGGCCGCGAGCCGCAGCCGCGCGTCGCGCAGCTCGGACTGCACCGACTGCGCCCGGCGCGCGATCTCGGCCTGCCTGCCGAGGGGTTTGAGCTGGCGGCGCAGCTCCGCGGTGAGGTCGGTGAGCCGCGTGAGGTTGGCCTGCATCGCGTCGAGCTTGCGGAGGGCCTTCTCCTTGCGCTTGCGGTGCTTGAGGACGCCCGCGGCCTCCTCGATGTACGCGCGGCGGTCCTCCGGCTTGCTCTGCAGCACGGAGTCGAGCTGGCCCTGCCCGACGATGACGTGCATCTCGCGGCCGATGCCGGAGTCGGACAGCAGCTCCTGGATGTCGAGCAGCCGGCAGGACGAGCCGTTGATCTCGTACTCGCCCGCGCCGTCGCGGAACATCCGGCGGGTGATCGAGACCTCGGAGTAGTCGATCGGGAGGGCGCCGTCGGAGTTGTCGATCGTGAGCGTGACCTCGGCGCGGCCGAGCGGGGCCCGCCCCGATGTGCCGGCGAAGATGACGTCCTCCATCTTGCCGCCGCGCAACGCCTTCGCACCCTGCTCGCCGAGCACCCAGCTGATCGCGTCGACGACGTTGGACTTGCCCGAGCCGTTGGGGCCCACCACGCAGGTGATGCCCGGCTCCAGCCGTAGCGTCGTCGCCGAGGCGAAGGACTTGAAGCCCTTCAGCGTCAGGCTCTTGAGGTGCACGGGTGGGGGTCTCCAGAACGGCGGCGACAGTCGATCGAGGTTACCCCTACCGCTCCTCGAACCCCCGCAGGCCGCCGCGCGCCTCGCCCCACTGCTCGACCACGGAATCGACACGCCCCGGAGTCGATCCGCTACGCAGCGCTGCCAGGAGTAACTCACACGGGTGATGTTGGCCCTCGGCGACGACGGCAACGCGCCCGTCCGGGAGGTTGCGCGCGCTGCCGACGAGGCCGAGCTCGAGCGCCCTGGCGCGGGTCCACCAGCGGAAACCGACGCCCTGGACGTGGCCGTGGACCCATGCCGTGAGCCGGACCGGCTGATCGCCCTGGGTGATCACGAGCTGCTAGCTTACCTTTTCGTGCCCCCCAACCGGTCTAATGCCGGTGCGCAGATGCTCGCTCTCGCGACCGGGGTCGTCCTGGTCGCCGGGGTCGCTGTCGCGACCTTCCCCGACGAGGTCGTGCCCACCGCACTTCGCACCGATGCGATCGCCGCGGCCACCGGCGCGGACGTCGTTCCGCGGGCGGCACAGGTGGACGACCGCCCACCGCCCACGGAGATCTCGACGGTGCACGCGTTCGCGTCGATCCCCGGCGCCACGTCGGGCGGCCCGGTGCACACCCCCGAGCCGCCGCCACCGCCACCGGAGCCCGCCGCTCCGAAGCGGGAGCCCGTCAGCGTGGGCGGCGCGATGGGAGAGGTCATCTCCTTGACCAACCAGCGCAGGCGCGACGCCGGCTGCGGCGACCTCGCCCCCCGACGGCCGGCTGACCCGCGCCGCGCAGGCCCACGCCTCGGACATGAACGAGAAGGGCTACTTCGACCACGTGAGCCGCGACGGGCGGCGCTTCGAGCAGCGCGTGCGCGCGGCGGGCTACCCGCGGCCCGGTGCGGAGAACATCGCGAAGGGGCAGACGAGCGCGAGCCAGGTGGTGCGCGAGTGGATGGCATCGCCGTCGCACCGGTCGGCGATGCTGACCTGCGCCTTCACCACGATCGGCGTGGCGCGCTCCGGCAACTACTGGGTGCAGGAGTTCGGGAAGTAATCGAGGAAGGGTCCGTGCCGGCGCCCCCGACGTGCCGGCACGGACCCGAGGCTCATCCGGTCGGCGGCGCGACCGGCGTGGCGGGCAGCGGCGTGACCGGCGGTGCCGACCCGTCCGGCGCCGCACCACCGGGCACGGGCGTCGGCGTTGCGCCACCAGGCACCGACGTCGGCACCGGTGTCGGCACCGCACCCGATGCGGGTGCCGTGGGCACCGCGACCACGAGCGGCAGCGGCGGGATGTGGCGGCAGTCCCCGGTGCCGGGGTCGTAGTCCCACGTCCCCCGCGGGTAGGCCACGTTGGCGCCGGACCCGGGGTCGGTGCCGTCGCCCGCGCACTCGCTTCCCGACGTGTCGATCGGCAGACCGTCCTGGTCGAACAGGTACACGCCGCTGAGCGGGTTGCCCTCGGCGTCCACCGGGCGGATGTCGCGGATCTCGCGGTCCCTGTCCTGCCACAACCCGGGGACCGAGACGTCGTAGCTCGCCGGTGACGGCTCGCGCGAACCGGGTATCCCGTCGACCAGCATCCACAGGAGCGCGATCGCGGCCAGGGCGTTGAGCGGCACCACGACCCAGAGGAGGCGCCGGTCCCGCCGGGTGCGGTGGCCCACCCAGATCGACGCGGGAACGGCGAGGAGCCCGAACAGGAGCACCGCGGGCGCCTCGCCGCCGGCGAAGACCGCCACGACCAGCGCGGCGGCCGCGATGGCGCGCAGAACCCACCACGCCGGCTGGAGGCTCCCGACGAAGTCGGTGACGGTACGGGCCGCGGTGCCCGCGGCCGGGCGGGCCGCGGCGAACCAGCGCACCTCGGCAGGTCGGCCACGCTCGGCACCCGCGGCCCGTCGCGGATCACGAGCGGCAGCCCGATCGCCCCGATCACCAGCCCGACGAACACGATGGCGATCTCCCGCGCCCCGATGCCGAGCAGGAACAGCAACGCCCCGGCCCCGGGCGCCGCGAGCGCGAGCCTGCCGCGCCCGTGGCGCGAGCCGACCGCCTTCTCCGGCTCCGCCGGGTAGCCGGCCGCGGCGCGCAGCTCGGCGGCGTACGCGCCAGGGGATCCCAGCCGCGCGGTGAGCGCCGCGACGTCCGCCTCGCCGCCGAGCTCGTCGGTGAGATCCGCGAGGTGGGCGCGGACGTCGTCGAGGATCTCCGCGACCTCGGGTGCGGGGAGATCGGCCAGCGCCGCCCGCACACCGTCCAGGTACTCCTCGGCCGCAGGCTCGCGGGCTGCACTGTGGCCGCACTGCCGGGCGCACTGCCCTGCGTCGTCCCGTCGTCGGTCATGCCGCCCCCACCAGCCCTTCCATCGTCTCGGCGAATGCACGCCACGTCTTCGCCATCTCGCGCAGGCGTTCGCGCCCCGGCGCGTTCAGGCTGTAGTACTTGCGGTGCGGCCCTTCCTCGCTCGGCACGACGTAGGAGGTGAGCAGCCCTGCGTTGTAGAGCCGCCGCAGCGTGCCGTAGACCGACGCGTCGCCCACCTCGTGCAGTCCGGCGGCGCGCAGCCCGCGCACCACCTCGTAGCCGTAGCCGTCGCCGCGATCGAGCACCGCGAGCACGGCGAGGTCGAGCACACCCTTGAGCAGCTGACTGGTGTCCATGCCTGCCCCCTTCTGCGCTGTGCACACTACTACGCATCGCGCAGTAGCGCGCACCGCGGGGGTCCGACGTGTCCCCGCGGTGGACGGGACCGCCGCCTGGTCGAGTGGCCGTACCCCGAGGCGAAGTGATCGATCCGAGCAGCACACGCCGGCGAACGACACGACACCCAGGTGCGACCCGGACAGATCACGGCCCCGTCGCGGACGTTCCGCAGAACGCACCCCCGCGATCACCGCACCGAGAGGCACCACCCGGCCATCCCCGCCCCGAGCAGCGCCGATCAAGGGCGAACGGTTGCTGTCGAAGATCGACCGGCGACCGTCCGGCCTTGGTCACCGACCCTCCCGACCCGGCGATTCGGCACATCCTCCCGGTGCCGCGCATGTCCCGATCCTGACGATCAGGCCTCCGATCCGGGCGCGACCACCGCAGGACACGGCCTAGGCTTCGCCCATGTCCGTGGTCGACAACGCGATCTACATCGACGGGAGGCGGGCGGCGGCTCCCGGCTCGCTCGACCGGACGTTCGCCGAGCTACGGGAGTGCCCCGACCAGGGACGCAGCTTCTGCTGGATCGGCCTGCTCCGCCCGACCACCGAGGAGATCGACGCGGTCGCCAAGGAGTTCTCGCTGCACGGCCTCGCGGTGGAGGACACGATCACCGCGCACCAGCGCCCCAAGGTCGAGCGCTACGGCGACGTCCTGTTCGTGGTGCTGCGCCCGGCGCGCTACGTCGACCCGGTCGAGGTCGTGGAGATCGGCGAGCTCCACCTGTTCATCGGGCCGGACTTCGTCATCACCATCCGGCACGCGCAGAAACCCGACCTCGCGCAGGTCCGCCACCGGCTGGAGGACGAGCCCGACCTCCTCGACAACGGCCCGTACGCGGTGCTGTACGCGGTGCTCGACAAGGTCGTCGACGACTACGCGCCCGTGCTCGACGGGCTGCAGGACGACATCGACGAGATCGAGGTGCAGGTCTTCGGCGGCGACCCCGGCGTGTCCAAGCGGATCTACCAGCTCTCCCGCGAGGTCATCGAGTTCCAGCGGGCGGTCGAGCCGTTGGCCGACGTGTTCGCCAACCTGCGGGAACGACTCAAGGAACAGGCGGGCGAGTCCGACCTCGAGCTGCGGCGCGCGCTGCGCGACGTGGCCGACCACGCCACCCGGGTGCTGGAGCGCATCGAGGCGTTCCGGCAGCTGCTGACGAACATCCTCCAGGTCAACGCCGCGCTCGTCGGCCAGCGCCAGAACGAGGAGATGGCCCGCATGACCCAGGCGGGCTACGAGCAGAACGAGCAGGTCAAGCGCATCTCGTCGTGGGCGGCGATTCTCTTCGCCCCCACGCTGATCGCCTCGATCTACGGCATGAACTTCGACCACATGCCCGAGCTGCACTGGGCGCTCGGCTACCCGTTCGCGGTCGTTCTGATGGTCCTGCTCGGTGTGGTCCTCTACCTCGTCTTCAAACGCCGTGGCTGGCTGTGACCGGGACCGTCTCGATGACCTGCTCGTTCGAGCGGGGAGCGGCACACGGCTCGTCTACCGAACTCCAGGTTGCGTGGATGGTCGTCCCCGACGCGGGGGCACGCCCGTTCCCGGACAGGCCATGCGGCCGTGTGCCACGCGCCTGCGGTGGTCCCGTCGTGGCCCCCTCGCCATCGCCGGTCCGATGGGCGTGATCAGCGGGCGCTGCCCGGCCATGAGCACCCGAAACCGGGGATCATGCGGGCGAACCGCATGTATCGGTTGCTCATGGCTGTCGCCGCAGCAACAGACAACCGAAACAGCCGATCATGCGCGACCATTGCCGCACGGGCCCCGGTGACCGGGCCGAACGCCCATGACCACGAAGTCCGCCTGTAGTACTAGAACGCGTCGATCGAGCGTGCGCGCTCTCGACGGGTCAGGGTGGCCACGAACGCGGACTGTCCGTGGCGCCTCACCGCGAGGCGCACGAGCAGATCTCGCACGGGAGCGAAGGCCTCGTCCGGGAACTCGGGGGTGGGCAGCTCGAGACTCGCTGCCAGATCGTCGGAATGGACCACGAGCTCCAGGAGTCGAGTCAGCAGGAAGTCGGGGCGCCGCAGCGACCAGCCTTGCCACGGAATGGACACGACGTCGCGGGCATCACCGGCGACGAGCAGATCACGTACCGCTTGAAGCGCCGCCGTGGTCCTACCCCGCAGCGCCGCGGGGCCGAGCGCGGCTTCGGCGTCATCGGTGCCGCGATCGTTGGCCGGATCGTCGGGTGAGGTCGACGTGACCCAGGCAGCCCGGGCGTAGTGCTCGTCCGCAGACTCCAGCATCGGCAGATCCGCGACGACCGGCAGCAGCTCGGCTGCACGAGAGATCTGACGTCCCAGGTGGGAGGCGAGCGCGCCGATCGACATCTTCGGCAGCGCGCTCGGCTGCAACCACCGATCCGAGACCTCCGGTCGAAGGATGAGCTCCATGGCGATCGATGCGGCGCTCACGAAGGCATGGTCGTGCTGATCGGCGGACTCGTGCATTCGGCAAGCCTGGCAAATCGGGTCGTAGACCACCGCGCCGACCTCGTGGGTACGACGTCGGTGTGTGGCCGATCGCCTGTGCTCAGTTCCTCAGGGGTGGGGGTTGCGCGGGCGGGGCTGGCAGCTTGGGCAGGTGTAGGAGCTGCGGTTCATGAACGCGTCGCGGCGGATCGGGGTGCCGCAGCGCAGGCAGGGGCGGTCGGCCCGGCCGTACACCGCGAGCGCGCGGTCGAAGTAGCCCGACGCCCCGTTGACGTTGACGTACAGCGCGTCGAACGACGTGCCGCCCGCCACCAGGGCCTCCCCCATCACGGCCGCGGCCGCGCCGAGCACCGCCCGGCCCTGCCCCCTGGTGAGCGCCTCGGTGGGACGGGAGCCGTGCAGGCGTGCCCGCCAGAGCGCCTCGTCGGCGTAGATGTTGCCGATGCCCGACACCACGGTCTGGTCGAGCAGGGCGCGCTTGAGCCCGGTGCGCCTGCGACGGATGCCTGCGACGGCGGCGTCGAGGTCGAACGCGGGGTCCATCGGGTCGCGGGCGATGTGGGCGACCGGCGCGGGGAGCAGGCCGCCGCCCGCGGCCGGTACGAGCGGGTGCACCGACAGGCCGCCGAACGTCCGCTGGTCGACGAACCGAAGCTCGGGGCCGTCGTCGGCGAACCGCATCCGGACGCGCAGGTGGGTCTCGTCGGCACGGCCGGCGTCGGCGACGAGGATCTGCCCGCTCATCCCGAGGTGTGCCAGTACCGCGTCGTCGCCCTCGCGCGCGCCCTCGCCCGCGCCGTCGAGCTCGAGCCAGAGGTACTTGCCGCGGCGGCAGGCTCCGGTGACGGTGCGGCCGGCGAGGCGGGCGGCGAAGTCGGCCGCGCCCTCCACGTGGCGGCGCACGGCCCGCGGGTGCGCGACCGCGACCTCGGTGATCGTGCGGTCGAGGACGTGGTCGGCGAGGCCGCGGCGGACGACCTCGACCTCGGGGAGCTCGGGCAACCGGCGCCTAGCCCTGATCGGCGCCCGCGGCGGCTTCCGCGGTGAGCGTGCGCCACGCGAGCTCGGCCGCCTTCTGCTCGGCCTCCTTCTTGGTGCGCCCGACACCGGAGCCCAGGTCGCGACCGGCGACCACCGCCGTGGCGGTGAACTCCTTGAGGTGGTCGGGCCCGTCCTCGGTGATCCGGTACTCGGGCACGCCGAGGTCGGCGGACGCGGTGAGCTCCTGCAAGCTGGTCTTCCAGTCGAGCCCGGCGCCGAGCAGCGGGGCGCCCTGCAGCAGCGAGTCGAACAGGTGGTGCACGAGGTCACGGGCGGTGTCGAGACCGTGCTCGAGGTAGACCGCGCCGATCAGCGCCTCGGTGGCGTCGGCGAGGATGCTCGCCTTCGTCCGGCCGCCGGTCAGCTCCTCGCCGCGGCCGAGGTACAGGTGAGCGCCGAGCCCGCTGCCGCCGAGCCTGCTGGCCACGCCGGCGAGTGCGTGCATGTTGACGACGCTCGCACGCAGCTTGGCGAGCTGCCCCTCGGGGAGCTCGGGGTGGTCCCGGTACAGCCGTTCGGTGACGACGATCGAGAGCACCGAGTCGCCGAGGAACTCCAACCGCTCGTTGGTGGGCAGCCCGCCGTTCTCGTAGGCGTACGAGCGATGGGTGAGCGCGAGGGTGAGGAGCTCCTCGGAGACCTTCACCCCCATCGACGCGAGAAGGGGCCCGCGGTCATCCACGGGCCCCAACGGGGCGCGTTCCGCCATCCGCCCGTCGTCAGGCCGGAGTGACGACCGGGCGGCCGTCGTAGGTGCCACAGGTGGGGCAGGCGACGTGCGGCGGCTTGGTGGCCCGGCAGGCGCGGTTGGAGCAGGCGACGAGCGTGGGAACAGCGGCCTTCCACTGCGCCCGACGCGAGCGCGTGTTCGACCGCGACATCCGGCGCTTCGGAACAGCCACGTGAGTTCTCCTAGCAATCAGTTCGGGTCATTCGGCGGACAGGCGCCCCTTGAGGGCGGCCCACCGAGGATCTAGTGTCTCATGCCCGTGGTCGGGCGCGAGCTCGGCCCACTTCTCCCCGCAGTCGGGACACAGACCGGGGCAGTCGTCCCGGCAGAGCGGGGCCAGCGGAAGGGCCAGCACCACGGCGTCCCGGACGGTCTGCTCGACGTCGACCATCTCGTCCACCACGCGAGGCAGCTCGTCGGCGTCGGTGGTCTCGTCGGTGACGCTGTCCGGGTAGGCGAACAGGTCCGACAGCTCCACGTCGATCTCGTCGGCGAGCGCGTCGAGGCAGCGGGAGCACTCCCCGGACAGCGGTGCGTGCACCGAGCCGGAGACGTAGACGCCCTCGGTGACCGACTCCAGCCGCACCTCGAGCTCGATCTGGGCGCCCTCGGGCACGGCGATCGTCTCCAGCCCGAGGCGGGCCGCCCCGGCCGGGGCCGGGATCCGCCGGTCGTAGGCGCGCATGTTCCCGGGTCTCCGACCCAGCTCCCGGGTGTGAAGACCCACGGGCTGGCCGGATCGGGATGGCCGGGGTGGGGGCGGTGCGTGGTCACGGGTCCAGGGTAGGCCTCTTCGATACCTTCGCTCCTGTGCCCTTGATCCAGACCTGCACCGTCGAGGACCCGCTCCACGGTGTGGTGATCGTCCACACCGACATCGAGCGCGGCTCGATCGAGATCGCCGGGCACGACATGCCCGCGGTGCACCTGCACCGGTCCGACACCGCGGAGGTCTCCCCCTACGTGCCCATCGGCACCCGCGACGCCGCGCAGCTCACCCTCACGGTCGACGGGATCCCGGCCGAGCTCGCACTCGGCCGTGGCCGGTTCACGCGGGCCTCGTACCGGGTGGACGCGCACGTGGGCCGGCACCACTACCGCTTCCACCCCACCGACGAGCACGGCAACCGGCTCCTGCGCGACGGGAAGCGCCTGGGCGACCTGATGCTCGAGCCGGAGACGATCGAGCTGATGGCGGTGTGGCTGCCCGGCGTCGCCGTCGCACCGCAGGACGCCGCCGTGGGCCACGCGCTGGCCACGGCGTTCGGGACGGGCGCGGAGAGCGCGCTGACGATGCTGGTCAACACCCTCTCCGGCCACTAGCACGCGATCCGGGCGGGCCGGGCGCGCATGATCGTCGGGTAGGTGCGTACGCGGCCGGATGGAGGGTGTTGCCGAATCGTGAGAGGTCCGGGTGGGTGGCCCGTCGTTTCACCGCCTCGATCGATCCGGGCAGTACCTCACCGCGCCGGCGCCCGCGCTGGCGTGCGGTTCGAGGCGATCAACCGGCGGTGATCCGTGCGAGCAGCACTTCACGGCTGCCGCGGCAACCGTGGTGTACTGCCGAGCGGGATCACGGGCCGGTGCGGCCGTGTCCCGCTTCGCTGATCATGCGCATGGCGACAGGGCATCCGCGGCCAGGTGACCCGGCTTGCCCACCGCGAGCCGATTCGCTGCGACACCCCGGCGCCAGTGCCGTCCCGGCCGGCCGGCGCACCGCCCGCTCGGTTTCATCCGCGACACCGACCGCCGCGACGCATTCGGCAACTCCCTCGATGCGGCCGCCATTGCACCCGACCGGCGATCCTGCCCGGGCGAACCGTGCGGTGATCGCCAGGGCGACTCACGGCTCCCTGGTCTCCGCCACGATCCATTCGAGGTACCCGGGGTGGCCGCCCACCAGCGGCGTGGCGATCACGCACGGCACGTCGTCGGCGTGCTCCCGGTCGGCGCGGGCGACGATCTCGGGGACGAGTGACGCGCGCGTGTGCAGGGCGACCCGCGCCGAGCCGTGGTCCCACACCTGCCCGTCCCACCGATAGGTGACGCGGATCGGCGTGATGTTGTGCCCGCACGCCACGACCCGGTCCTCCACGAGCTGCCGCGTCCACCCGGCCAGCCAGTCGGACGCCTCGGCCGTGACGACGACCTCGACACAATCCGTCTCCGCTCCGGTCACGCCCGATCCCCCTCCTGGAGTTCCGCCATCAACCCGAGTGCATCGTCCTCGGCCCACGCGAGCGCCGCCAGGCCGGTGACGAGCGGGCGGGCGGCGTGCCACCTCACCTGCCGGTCACCTGCCGCACCGGCGCCACCGCCACGACCCACACGACGCGCCGGTCGCGTCGGGGCAGCACCAGATCGCCGCGCCCGCCGCGAGGTCGTACCGCCACTGGTGCAGGGTGCGTCCGCCGACATCGCGCTCGGCGAGCGCGCCGCGCAGCCGGTGCCGGGGGTGGGCCGGCGGGGCGGTGAGCGCGGCCCAGGCCTGCGCCGCCTGCTCCGCGTCGGCGCGGTCCAGCTCCTCCCACCCCGTCACCGCCGCGGACGTGGCGAAGCGCGGCTCCCAGCGGCCCTCCGCCGCCGGGGCGGGCCCGGCCGGAGGTGGGACCGGGCCGAGGTCGTCGACGACGGGGCGGCTCAGGTCGTCGGCGAGCTCGGAATCGGCGTGCACCGCCGCGGTGGCCCGCCACTCGACCAGCGCCCGCGCCAGCGGGTCCCACTGCCCGAGTTCGGCGGACGCCTGCACCGCCCGCCCGAAGTCGCCCGCGAAACGCAGCCGGTCGTGGTCCGGCAGCCGGCCGGCCCACGGGAACTCCTCGGTGAGCGCCTCCGGCGCGGCATCGCCGAGCCGCCGCATCGCGGTGCGCAACGCCCGGGCGGCGGCGAGCATGCCGTCGGCCGCCGCGTGGGCGCGGTCCTCCCGCACCAGGAGCAGCGCCACCCCGTCGCGGCGCCGCACGCGCACCTCGCCCCGGTCGGCGAGGGCGGCGACGCCTCCGGGTCGCGTTGCAGGTCGCTCCACGGCACCTCTGCGGTCATGCACCCGCATGCTCACCGCCTCGGCAGGTCCGGGCAATCACCCGCCAGTGGCACTCCGGCCGGGCTTCGTGATCATGGATGCCGAGAGCTGTAGGTGGTGATCCGCGCTATCGGTTGTCAGTGGCTGTTCGAGCAGCCATGAGCGCCCGATACTTGCGATCTTCGCATGGTGGCCGCTCGGTTTCGGGTGGCCATCGTCGTGGCCGCAGCAATGGGCAACCGATAATCCGGATCATCCGGCCGGCCGGTGAGCGACCGACCGAGGTCGCGAATCCGCCGTGGTACGAGGTCAGAGCTCGCCGAACGGCGCCGCGTACCGGAAGGTGCCGCGCAGCTGCGGGCGGTACGCGGTGAGCGGGCGCGCCTGGAAGTGCGGTGCCCACTCCGGCACCTCGGGGTCGATGCCCAGCTCGGCGGCGGGCCGGAACCCGAACCTCGGGTAGTAGTCCGGGTGCCCGAGCAGCACGACGACACCCTCGTCGAGGGCGTCGGCGGCGCCCAGCACCGCGTGCACGAGTGCGCTGCCCACCCCGCGGCCTTGTGCTGCTCCCGCACACCGAGCGGGCCGAGCCCGAGTGCGGGCAGCTCGTTCTCGCCCAGCGTCGCGCGGGTGACACAGACGTGCCCCACGACCTCCCCGTCGATCACGGCCACCAGCGCCAGCGGCGGCAACCACGCCTCGGTCGCGCGCAGCGCGTCGACGAGGCCCGGTTCGACCGGGGCCGCGCCCGGATACATCGGGGCGAACGCGTCGGCGTGGACGTCGGCGACGGCGGACACGTCACCCGGGAGCTCTCGGCGGACCAGCACCCGGACAAGATCCAGCCCTCGCCGCCCGCCACGCAACCGGATTCGCCTCACCCGATGTGGCGCAGCTGCGGCCAGATCCGCGACCACGGCTCGCGCCGATCGCGCGCCAGCCACACCGGCTCGCCCTGCTCGTCGTTGTCGAGGCCGAGGCCGTTGTCGATGCGCGCGGCGAGCTCGACCTCACCGAACCAGCGCCGCAGCTGCGCCTCCTCGGCCCCGATGACGATCAGCGTGCCGGCCTCCTCCGGCGGCGGGCCCCACGTCCAGTACGAGTTGTGGCCGCTGTGGGCCGGTGCGAGCGCGGGCAGGAACCGGTCGACGGCGCCCGCCTCGCCGTAGTTGCCGGTGAGGACGGCGACGCGCTCCCCAGCGGGCACCCGTGCGTGGACGGCCGCGACGGTGGCGGCGAACTCCGGCCAGCCGACCGTCTCGCCCGCGTCGTAGTGGATGTCCGGGATCGGGGTCCGCGCCAGCTCGTCCGCCGGTACGAGCGGCAGCATGAGCAGCGCCGACATCGCGAGGCTCGCCGCGAACGCGACCACCACCAGCGCGGAGCGGACGACCGTGGCGCGCCGCCGCACCCAGCCGACGACGGCGGGAGCGCCCGCCGCGAGCAGCACCGGGAAGAAGCCGGCGAGGTAGTAGGGCTTGCCGCCCGTCACCAGGAACACCGCGGCGACCAGCACGTAGGCCACGGCGAACGCTCGCCAGGTGCGCAGCCCGGGGTCGCGCGCGAGGCGCCACCAGCCCAGCGCCCACACCGGCACGAGCAGCGGACTCACCAGCACCAGCTGGAAGGGCAGGAACAGGTACCACGGCTCGCTGCTGCCGGAGCTGCCGCCCGCGATCGCCGCGGACAGCGTGACCACCGGGAACCCGTTCGCGGCCTGCCACGCGAGGTTCGGCGCCCAGATCACCAGCGCGACGACCGCACCCAGCCACGGCCACCGGCTCGCCAGCGCGGCCCGCGGACCGGCCACCAGCACGCCCACGAGCACCCCGGCGAGCAGCACCAGCGGCAACGTCTTGTTCTGCAGGGCGAGGCCGGCCACGGCGCCCGTGGCGAGCCAGACCGGGCCGCCGTCGCGCAGCGCGCGCACCAGCAGCCAGGTCAGCGCGGTCCAGGCGAGCAGGTCGACGGTGCTGGTCGAGAGCAGGTGCCCGACGGCCAGCAGCACCGCCGACACGCCCATGCTCGCCGCGGCCAGCAGCTGCGCGCCCCGCCCGCCGCCCAGCTCACGGGCGATCAGCCCGGTGAGCAGCACGACCAGGGCCGAGGCCAGCACCGACGGCAGGCGCAGCCCGGTGACCGAGCCGGGCAGGAGCACGTCCATCGCGCGCGCCAGCAGGGGTGTGAGCGGCGGCTGGTCGACGTAGCCGAACGCCGCCTCGCGCCCGGCCCGCAGGAAGTACAGCTCGTCGCGGTGGTAGCCGTAGCGCCCGGACGTGGCGAGCAGGAGCAGCGCGACGGCGCAGGCCACCGCGGAGAGCCCTCCCCGCGCCAGGCCGGTGCGAGGAGGAGCGATCACCCCGAGACGCTAGCGCGAACGGGTCGTGAGTGGATACGAGTGCCGGGGCACTCGTATCCACTCACGGGCCGGTATCAGCCTCCGCCGCCCGGTCCGCCGCCACCGCCGCTGGTGGAGGCAGCCTGGACCTGCGGGAGCAGCAGCTCCTGGCCCTCGCGCAGACCCGAGAGCACCTGGGTGTACTCGTCGCCCGTAGTACCCGCCTCGAACGGTGTCGGCACCGGCTGGTCGTCCTCGCCGCGGACGTCGACGATCGTGGCCGACCCCTCGCGCCGGACCGCGGCCGACGGCACGCGCAGCACGTTGTCGACCGAGTCGGTGATGACGTCGGCGAGCGCGGTCTGGCCGTCACGCAGCCGGGAGTCGCTGCCCTCGCGGAGCACGATCGTGGCGTTGTACTCCACGATCCCCGACGACGGCGTTCCGGTCGGCGCGATCGCGAGCACGGTGGCCGGTGCCCGCAGGTCCGGGATGGCGTCGACGGTGACCTCGACCTGCTGGTTCACCGCGATGCGCGCGGCGTCGGACTCCTCGAACGGGACGACCAGCTGGAACGAGTCGATGTTGTTCAGCACCATGAACGCGCTGCCGGCCGAACCACCGTTCCCGGAGTCGCCGCCGGCCGCGATGTCGTTGCTCTCGGGGATGGTGGCGGTGCTGCCGGGCGCCACCGGGGTGGTGCCGGTGGCCTCGCCCACGAACTCGCCGACCCGCCCGTTGATCGCCGAGACGGTGCCGGCAACCGGCGCGTACAGGGTGGTGTTGTCCACGTCCTGCTGCGCGACCCGGACCGCAGCCTGCGCGTTGCGCAGCTGCGCCCGCCGGACCTCGATGTCGGCCGGCCGGTCGTTGCGTGCGGCGCCGCTGTCGTTCTCCGCGGAGATGACGATCTGCAGTTCTCGCTCGACCGAGACCTTCCCGGCCGCCCGGTCGAGGTCCTCCTGGTGCTTCGCGGTGTCCAGGGCCGCCTCGGACTGGAGCACGGTGCGCTTCGCGTTGTCGACCTCGGTGCGGGCGGTGGCGACCTGGTCCGCGCAGGTCTGGGTCTGGGTGTAGGCGATGCCCTCCACCGTGAACGATGTGTCCTCGGTGTCGTCCTCCGGAGGAGCTGAAGTCCTCGGAGCCTTGGTCGGGTCCGGCTCTTCCGTGGGTTCCGGGGGGTCATCGTTCTGCGCGGCGCTGCTGCCCGCCGAATCATCGTCGTCGCACGTGTCCTCGACCCGGCGCAGGTTGTCCCAGGCGCGGCCGAGCACCTCCTTGTCGAAGCTGAGCTGCTCGCGCGCCCGCTTCGTGGCGGACTCGTTCAGGTCGTTCGTCTCGTCGACCTGCTTCTTGACCGCGTCGAGGATCTCCCGTGCCTGGTCGAGGGTGCGCCCGGTGGCGTTCACCGAGTTGCCGCCCTGCGCGCGGTCCAGCTCGGCCTGCGCCTCGGCGAGGTTCGCCTGCTCCTGGGAGAGGGTCTGCTGCAGCGCGAAGTCGTCCATGCGGGCGAGCTCCTGGCCGGGCACGACGGTGTCGCCGACGCCCACCAGCACCTCCGTGAGCTGCCCACGCCGGGGGAAGCCGAGCGTCTGTTCGGAGATCCCGACGAGCGTCCCGGACGCCGACACGGTGGTCTGCACACTGCCGCGGTCGACGCGCAGCGTCGGCGGGGGCGGCGGCTCGCCGGTGCAGGCCGTGAGGGCCAGCACCGCGACCGCACCGATGGCGCACCCTGCCCAGGTGCGCCGACCGGTCGTTCGGGACATGAGAACTCCTGCCTCGAGCACTTCTCGTCTGTCTGTCGCGTGGGTCATTGGTATCGGAGGGCCTCGATCGGACGCAGCCGCGACGCGCGGTGCGCCGGGTACCCGCCTGCGATGAGGCCGATGATCAAGCTGATCGTGAACGCCAGCACGATCGAGGAGGGGTCGACGGCGGGCGCCGGGAAGTCGGGGATCAGCTGCGGCAGGATCGCGGCACCGGTGAGCGAGAGCCCGACGCCGAGCGCGATCCCGATCAGCCCGCCCATCCCGGACAGGAAGATCGACTCGAGCATGAACTGCAGGAGGATCACGCGCGGCCGGGCCCCGATCGCCTTGCGGATACCGATCTCCCTGGTCCGCTCGGTGACCGTCACCAGCATGATGTTCGCGACGCCGATGCTGCCGACGATCAGCGAGATCCCGGCGACCGCCGCGGTGAACAGCGTCAGGAACGACAGGAACTGCGTGGCCTCCTGGATCTGCTGCTGGAGCGCCTGCACGTCGAAGTCGCGCTTCGCGGTGTCGCGGATGTTGTGCCGCTCGGACAGGATCGCCGTGATCTGGTCGGCGGCCGGGGTCACCGCCTCCGCCGACCGGGCCCGCACGATGATCGTGTCCAGCTCGTCGTCGCCACCGGTGAGGTAGCTGCGGGCGGCCCCGACCGGCATGATCGCGACGTCGTCCTGCTGGCCGGTGGCCTCGACGGTGCCGATCACCCGGAACACCGCGCTGCCGATGCGGATCTCCTGGTTCAGCGCCGCCGTCGGGTTGCCGCCGAACAGCTCGTTGACGGGGTTGGGACCGAGCACGACCACCTTGGCGTTGGTGCGGACCTCCTGCTCGTCGAACGCGCGACCCGCCGTGAGCTCCCGGTCGGTGATCGACAGGTAGTCGGCGGTGGTGCCGGTGACCGACGTGCGGTACTGGTCACCGCCCACCTGCAGCAGCGCCGCCCCGCCGACGATCGGGGTGACCGTGGCGACGTCCGGCGCGTCCCGCGGGTTGAGGAGCGCCTCCATGTCGTTCTCGGTGAGGTCGCGGGCCTGGCCACCGCCGGGCACCGCGCCCTCGGTGGGCGTGACGGTGATCTGGGTGTTGAGCGACCCGAACTGCTCGTTGAACCCGGCCTGGATCCCGTTGCCGAGCGCCGTGAGCAGGATGACGGCGGAGACGCCGATGATGATGCCGAGCGTGGTGAGCGCGGAGCGCAGCTTGTTGGCGCGCAGGCCGCGCAGCGCGATGCGCGTGACCTCCCAGATCACGACGCGACCAGTTGCTTCTGCCGTACGTCGCGCACGATCTGGCCGTCGCGCAGCTCGATCACGCGCTTGGCGAACTCGGCGACCTCCGGCTCGTGGGTGATCAGCACGACGGTGCGGCCCGCGTCGTTGAGCTCCACCAGCAGTCGCATGACCTCCACCGTGGAGGTGGTGTCCAGGTTCCCGGTGGGCTCGTCGGCGAGGATGATCGCCGGGTTGGTGACCAGTGCCCGCGCCACCGCCACCCGCTGCTGCTGCCCACCCGAGAGCTCGTTGGGCATGTGCCCGGCCCGCTCGCCGAGCCCCACCCGTTCCAGTGCCGCCAGCGCACGCTCCCGGCGGCGGCTCTTGTCGCCGGCGTAGATGAGCGGCAGCTCGACGTTGCGCACGGCGGACGTGCGCGAGATCAGGTTGAACGACTGGAACACGAACCCGATCCGCGTGTTGCGGATGGCCGCGAGCTTGTTGTCGCGCAGCTTGCTGACGTCGACCCCGTCGAGGGTGTAGCGGCCCCCGCTGGGCACGTCGAGGCAGCCAAGGATGTTCATCATGGTGCTCTTGCCCGAGCCGGACGGGCCCATGATCGCGACGAGGTCGCCCTCCTCGATCAGCAGGTCCACCGGGCCGAGCGCCCGCACCTGGACCTCGCCGTTGCCATAGACCTTGGTGACACCGTCCAGCTCGATCATGATCCCCCCCCGCAAGGCAGCCGTCCCCTCGACCACCCCGATCGTCCCAACGAGCGACCGGGGATGGGGGTACGCCGTACTCATAATCTGCCATGAGTGACCCGGACCACGTCGGGCGGGTCCCGGCAAGCGCTTGCCCCGAACTCTTGCGCACGGCGCCGCACCACCAGTAGCTTGTGCTGTGTTCCGTTAGACGGAACTGAGTTCCATATTCTTGCCGACAAGGGAGTCCGCCATGGGTCGAAGGAAGGCAGCCGCGCTAGCGGGCGTTGCCGCGGCAGCGCTCCTGGTGAGCGCGTGCAGCGCAGGCACCGGGGTCCCCGGCGCCGTCGGAGGTGGCGCGGCGCAGGACTCGGCCGCCACGTCCGCCGACACGGTGTTCCGGGTGGCGTTCAACCAGCCGGAGAACCACCCGCAGTTCATCGCCATGGAGGCCATGGGCGAACGGCTCGCCGAGCGCACCGGCGGCCGCTACGGCATCGAGGTCTACCCGAACGAGACGCTCGGCGCCCAGCGCGAGACGATCGAGCTCGTCCAGTCCGGCACGCTGGACATGTCGATGGTCGCCAGCCCGCTGCTGGAGAACTTCAACCCCGACTTCGTGGCCTTCAACCTGCCGTTCACGTTCGACTCGCAGGACCACCAGCGCGAGGTCACCAACGACCCGGCGATCGTCTCCGAGCTCTACTCCTCGCTCGACGACCAGAACATCCGCGTGCTCGCGAGCTTCCACGGTGGCGTCCGCTCGATGTACAACCCGCGCGGCCCGATCACGACACCGGCCGACCTCGCCGGGATGAAGGTCCGCGTCATCGAGTCGGACACGAACATCGCGATGATCGGGCTGATGGGCGGCAGCGGCACGCCGATGGGGATGGGCGAGGTCTACACGGCTCTGCAGTCCGGGGTGATCGACGCCGCGGAGAACAACGAGCTGACCTACTTCAACTCCAAGCACTCCGAGGTCGCGCCGTTCTACAGCTACACCCGCCACCTCATGCTCCCCGACTACCTGATCACCAACCCGGCGCTCCTCGCCGGCATGTCCGAGGAGGACCGCGCGATCTTCACCGAGGAGGTCCGCGCCGCCGTCGAGGAGGAGGGGCAGCTCTGGAAGACCGAGATCGCGACGGTCACCCAGTCCGCCAAGGACGCGGGTGCGCAGTTCAACGAGGTGGACACCGCGGCGTTCGCGGCGGCGATCCGCCCGCTGGTCGAGCAGAAGCTCACCAGCGACGTCGCCCGGCGGATCCACGAGCAGGCGCGCGCCGCCGCCACGGCGGGCTGAGATGACGGCGGCCAAGTCGGTCCTCGACCGCGTGCTGACCGCGGTGTGCGTGGTGCTGTTCGCCGCGCTCGTGCTCGACGTGTCGTGGCAGGTGTTCGCCCGGCAGGTGCTCGGCAGCCCGAGCGGCTGGTCGGAGGAGCTGGCCAAGTACCTGTTCATCTGGCTGGGCCTGTTCGCCGCCGCGCTGGTGTTCGGCGAGCGCGGTCACGTCGCCATGGCTTGGTGGTGCGCAGCTGTCGCGGACCGCACAGGTGGTGCTGGCCGTCGCTGTGCAGCTGTCGATCCTGGTCTTCACCGGGCTCGCGCTGCTGTGGGGCGGGTTCCTGGTGTCGCAACTGGCCTGGAACCAGAACCTGACCGGCCTGCCGATCACCGTGGGACCGCTCTACCTGGCCCTGCCGATCAGCGGCTCCCTCATCGCCTTCTACACCCTCTACCACCTCGTGCAGATCCTCACCGGCGCCGAGCGCCCGGTCGAGGAGACCGAGGACGAACTCGTCTAAGGAGGACGCCCGGCATGGACCCCGCCTCGCTCGCCGCCCTCCTGCTGCTGGTCGGGATCGCGCTGCTGCTCGTCATCGGTGCCCCGATCAGCGTGGCCGTGGGCCTGTCGTCGCTGGCGGCGATGTTCGTCTTCCTCGGCACCGAGGACGGCGTGCTCACCGCGGCGCAGCAGATCTTCCGCGGGATCAACTCCTTCCCCCTGCTGGCCATCCCGTTCTTCGTGCTGGCCGGCGTGATCATGAACAACGGCGGCATCGCGCTGCGGCTGATCGACGCCTCGAAGGTGCTGGTCGGCCGGGCACCGGGATCGCTCGCCCAGACGAACGTCGCCGCCAACGCCCTCTTCGGGGCCGTCAGCGGCTCCGGGGTGGCGGCGGCCGCAGCGGTCGGCGCGGTGATGGCACCGCTGCAGGAGAAGGAGCGCTACGACCGCAGCTTCGCCGCGGCGGCCAACGTCGCGTCGGCGCCGTCGGGGATGCTCATCCCGCCGAGCAACCTGATGATCGTCTACTCGCTCGTGTCGGGCACGTCGGTCGCCGCGCTGTTCGTCGGCGGCTACCTGCCCGGCATCGCGTGGGCGATGGTCTGCATGATCACCGTGCACCTGTACGCCCGCCGCAGGCCCGAGCTGAGCGTGACCGAGCGGATCGGCCTCGCGCGGTCGCTCAAGGTGCTGCTGGACGCGGTGCCGGCGCTGCTGCTGATCGTCGTGGTGATCGGCGGGATCCTCGCGGGCTTCTTCACCGCCACCGAGGCGTCCTGCATCGCCGTGCTGTACGCACTGCTGCTGTCGTTCGTCTACCGCACGATCTCCGTGGGGCAGCTGCCGGGCATCCTCATCGACGCCGCGAAGACCACGGCCGTCGTCATGTTCCTGATCGGCGTCTCCACGGTCATGGGCTTCGTCCTGTCCTTCGCCCGGGTGCCGCAGACGGTCTCGGAGGGGTTGTTCGGCCTCACCACCAACCCGGTGCTGATCCTGCTGCTCATCGGGCTCGTCCTGCTGGTCGTGGGCTGCTTCATGGACGCCACCCCCGCCGTGCTGATCTTCACGCCGATCTTCCTGCCGATCGTCGAGAGCTTCGGGATCCACCCGGTCCACTTCGGGATGATGATCGTGCTCGGGGTCTGCATCGGCACCATCACACCGCCGGTCGGCACGATCCTGTTCGTCGGCGCGAAGGTCGCCGACTGGGGATCGAACCCGTCGTCCGCAGGCTCATCCCCTTCTTCGTCGCGCTCGTCGTCGTGTTCATCGTCGTGATCTTCACGCCGGGGCTGTCGCTCTGGCTGCCCGGCCTGCTGGGCCTCCTCTAGGAGAAAGGACTTCCATGGAGCAGCGCTACGCCACCTCGCCGGAGCAGATCCCGGGGATGGACACCGCGGAGCTTCGCCGCCGCTACCTCGTCGAGGACCTGTTCGTCGCCGACGAGGTGCGCGCCGTGTACACCCACCACGACCGGGTCGTGCTCGCCGGGATCCAGCCCGTGACCGGCACCGTCGTGCTCCCCGGGTTCCCGGAGATCCGCAGCGACCACTTCTTCGAGCACCGCGAGGCCGGGATCGTCAACGTCGGTGGCGCCGGCACGATCACCGTGGACGGCACCGACCACAAGGTGGGAAAGGGGGCCTGCCTGTACGTCGGGCGGGGCGCGCAGGACGTCGCGTTCGCCTCCGCCGACGGCGGCGACCCGGCGCGGTTCTACCTGTTCTCCGCGCCCGCGCACACCGCGTACCCGACCACGCCGGTCGAGGCGGGGGGCGGCACCGTGCGCGAGCTCGGCGACGGCGTCACCTCCAACCGGCGCACGCTCAACCAGTACATCCACGAGAACGGCGTGCGCAGCTGCCAGGTCGTCATGGGCGTGACGACGCTGCACGAGGGCAGCATGTGGAACACGATGCCGGCGCACACCCACGACCGGCGGATGGAGGCCTACCTGTACTTCGACCTGCCGGCCGACGCCCGGATCGTCCACCTCATGGGCGAGCGTCCCAGACCCGCCACCTCCTGGTGGCGGACGGGCAGGCGGTGATCTCACCCAGCTGGTCGGTGCACTGCGGGTTCGGCTCGGCCAGCTACAGCTTCGTCTGGGCGATGGCAGGAGAGAATCAGTGCTTCGACGACATGGACGGTGTCCCCATCACCGAGATGCGGTGACGGGGATGCGCTGACCCCGGACAGGTGAGAGATGCCCCCCGAGACCCCCGCGCCCGGTGAACGCTCCAACGCCAGCGAGAAGACGCTCCTCGTGCTGTCGGCGGTGCTGAACCACCCCCGGTTCACCGACGTGGTGGAGGCCACGGGGCTCGCGAAGGCCACCGTGCACCGGATCCTGTCCACCCTGGTGGACCGGGGGTACGTGGCCGTCGGCCCGACCGGCCAGTACCTGCCGGGGCCCACGATCCTCTCGCTCGCCGGACGCGCGCTCCAGCAGATCGACATCTCGGCGATCGCCCAGCCGATCGTCGACGAGCTGGTGGCACAGGTGCAATGCACGGTGCACGTGGGCGTCGCGAACGGCGACGAGATCATCTACCTGATCCGCGCCGACTCGGACAAGCCCTACCAGATGCCGTCCCGGGTGGGCCTGGCCATCCCGATGCACTCCTCGGGCATCGGGAAGGTGGTGCTGTCCGGCTACACCGAGGAAGGCCTGGCGCGGTACGCGGCCCGCACCTCGCTCGCGCCCCGCACCGAACACACCATCACCGATCTCGCGACGCTGCGCCGGGTCGTCGCGACCGTGCGGGCCCGCGGGTTCGCCGAGGACGACGAGGAGAACGCCCCGGGCGTCCGCTGCGTCGCGGCGCCGGTGCGGGACCACACCGGAACCATCAAGTACGGGCTGAGCATCTCGACGCTCAAGCTCGAACACACCGTCGAAGAGGTGGCGGCCATGGCGCCGTACGCCATCGAGGCGGCCGACAAGATCTCGGCCGCGCTGGGCCACACCCCGCAAGCCCTTGAATGAGTAGGAGAACTCCGGCGCCATGACCACTGCGACCACGCCCGCCGCCTTCGCGGAGAGCCTGTTCGGTCTCGACGGCAGACTGGCCGCGGTGACGGGGGCGAGCCGGGGAATCGGCCTCGCGATCGCGGACTGCCTCGCCGCGGCGGGCGCCGACGTGATCGGGGTCGGCTCCGGACGACCCGACGGCGACCGGGAGGTCCGGGCGGCCGTCGAGGGGCGTGGCCGGAAGTTCATCGCCGCGGCGGCGGACCTCGCCGACCACGACCAGGTCGCCGCGCTCGCCGCCGATCTGGCGGCACGCGAGGTCGACATCCTGGTCAACAACGCCGGAACGATCCGGCGCGCCCCGGCCACCGAGCACGCCGACCTCGACTTCGACCACGTCGTCGACGTGAACCTGCGCGCCACGTTCGTGCTGTCCCGTGAGGTGGGCCGGGCCATGGTCCGCCGCGGCAGCGGCAAGATCGTGAACACCGCGTCGATGCTCAGCTTCCAGGGCGGGGTGCTGGTACCCGGCTACGCCTCGTCGAAGTCGGCGGTGGCCGGGCTGACCAAGGCGCTCGCCAACGAGTGGGCCGACAAGGGCGTCAACGTCAACGCGGTGGCCCCCGGCTACGTCGCCACCGCCAACACCCACGACCTGCGCGAGGACCCGGTGCGCAGCCGGGCGATCCTCGACCGCATCCCGGCCGGGCGCTGGGCCGAGGCCGCCGACATCGCCGGTGCCGTGCTGTTCCTGTGCTCCCGCGCCGCCGACTACGTCCACGGCGCGGTGCTCCCGGTCGACGGCGGCTGGCTCGCACGCTGACCCGCGACTGCGGGCGGCAACGCAGATTTTCGACAACAGAGATGAGGGAACGAGTTGAGCCTGTTCGCGGTGTTCTACACCTACGCCGAGGGGACGGACGACACGCGGGACGAGCACCGTCCCGCACACCGGGCGTTCCTGAAGGAGCTGCACGCGGCCGGGACGCTGAAGGTGTGCGGACCGTGGGGCCCGGAACAGCCCCCCGGCGGAATGCTGATCTTCGAAGGGGAGAGCGCTTCCGAGATCGGCGAGCTGCTCGACGGCGATCCGTTCCAGGAGGTCGGCGTGGTCGCGGACCGTTCGATCAAGTCCTGGGGGATCGTCATCGGCGATCTCGGCTGAGGTCGTCCCCGCGGTGATCGCCGGTCCGGCGCGTTTCCCGACGGATCGCGTCGCTTCCGCGCCGGACCGGTGATCACGCATCCCGGCGCGCCACCGGAAGGCCAGGAGTCCGCGCGCGGTGGGCCGAGTAGAGCCCCAGTCCTGCCAGCACCAGTGCGAGCGGTGGGAACCAGAACACCGCCGCGCCTGCCAGCACCAGGTTGGCCACGGCGATCCGCACCCAGTTCCTGCGCACCGGATCGGCGGGCGTCGCCGGGCGCGGCCCGACGACCGGCCCGCGCAGCGCGAACCCCAGCTGCACGAGCGCGAGCCCGGCGAACACCGCCGCCCACACGGGGCCCCCGTCGGCGACGTGCCACACCGACAGCACCGCGAGGCAGGCGGTGGCCACGGCGCTGCCCGGCCTCATCGCGGCCCTCCCAGGAGCCGGGCCGTCACGTGAGCAGCTGCCACGTCGAGACCACCCCCAGCACCGTCAGCAGGATCCCGGACAGCAGCACCCACCAGCGTCCCGCCGTCGTCAGGCGGTACTCGGGCGGCAGGACCTTCCGCTCGGTCCAGAGGATCGCGAGGCAGAACAGGCCCGAGGTGAGCAGGCCGCCGAGCACGGACGCGGGCGTCACGATCACCACCAGCTCGCCGACCGTCCACACCAGCGCGAGGCTCGTGAGCAGGATGTAGCCGTACATCCAGGGCCGCAGAGCACGCTGCCCGGTGCGGCGCAGCCTGCCGAACACCGGCGAGAGCGTTTCGTAGGCGGTGTAGGTGTAGAGCTCCCAGAACGCGTACAGCGAGCCGAAGAACGCGAAGAAGACCGCGACGTAGTACAGGTACTGGAGCGTCGGGTGCACCGCGGTGAGGAACTGGGCCTGGTAGGTGAGGGTGTCGTTGCCCTCGGGGATCTGTTGCCGCTCGGCGAGCAGCGACGCGCCGTTGATCATGAACATGGACGCGAACACCACGATCGCCGCGAACGACAGCACCGTGTCGCCCAGCGGGGCGCGGCTCCACGCCCGCCCCCGCGCGACCTGCTCGGTGTCCTGCGAGATCGGCAACCGGGCTCCGCGCGGCAACGCGGCGAGCCGCTCCGCGAGCCCCGCCTGGTCGGCGCGCCCGAGCATCCCCCACCGCTTCTCTCGCAGCATCCCGGCGTAGCCGATGTAATCGTAGGTGCCGCCACCGACCGCGCCCAGGTACACGGCCAGCTCCAGCCACACCGCGCGCTCGGCGACGTCGGGGTAGGCGTCGGCGACCCAGGGGTTGTACTCCGGGGCGGTGGGCAGCAGGCCGGCCAGCGCGGCGAGCCAGTCCGGCTGCAGGACGACGACGCTGATCGCGATCGCCAGCAGCATGAACCCGACGATCACGGTCTGGGCGCGTTCCAGGCGCTGGTAGCCGCCGAACCAGGACATCAGCCCGGACAGCACGATCAACCCGGTGGCCCAGAGCGCACCGGTGCCGATCGCCGTGATCGTCGCCATCAGGTCGCCGAGCGCGACCCCGAGGCCGCCCACCCACGACGGGACGGCCGCGATCGACACCACCCCCATGAGCAGCGTGAACCAGCCGCGCGGGCCGCGGAACAGGGTGGCCCAGCGCGCCATCGGGTGCTCGCCGGTGACCACGGTGTACCGGTTGAACGAGTACGCGAGCGCCGCCTTGGCCGCCGCCGAGACGAGGAACGCCCACAGCAGCGCGTACCCGAACAGCGCCGCCGCGCGCGGCGAACACCATCTCGCCGGAGCCGATGTTCGCCGAGGCGACGATCGCACCGGGCCCGAGCACGGACACGGCGGTGACGAGGGTGAGCCTGCGCCGCAGGTTCGGCGGCGGCTCGGGATAGGTGAGGAGTTCCGTCGTCTCGGCGGGGTTCGCCACGTGCCGCTCCTTTGCGGTTGTCAGGCGTCGGTCATCCGGCGTGGCTGCGTATCCGTTCGAGCCATCCCAGCGACTCGGGCGAGCTGCCGGGGAAGGTCTCGTCGGCGTCGGTGAGGAAGCTGTGGTCGCCGTGGTGGGCGAGCTCGTGGTGGACGGCCGCGGGATCACCCGCCTCGACGAGCTCGAGGATGCGCCGGTGGCGCAGGGCGTCCCCGGCCAGCGTCTCGTGGGTCCTGCGGGCGCGGCGGTTCATCGCCATGCACAGGTGCAGCTGCAGCGCCAGCGAGCGGTACGCCTCCTCCAGCCTGCGGTGCCCGGCGAGCCCGACGACGGCCACGTGGAACGCGAAGCCGCGCTCGGTGACAGCGGCCGCGTCGCCCGCCTCCGCCGCCCGCTCGAGCGCCGCGTACGCCTCGCGGCAGCGTTCGATGCGTTCCGGCGAGCGGCACGGAACCCCGAGGTCGACGGCGAGCCGTTCGAGGTCGTGGCGCAGGGTGACGATCTCGTAGACGTCGTGCAGGGTCAGGGGCGTCACCACGACGCCGCGCCGCGGTGTCCGCAGGACCAGGCCTTCCTGCTCGAGCACTCTCAGCGCTTCTCGCAGCGGCGGTTTGCTGACGCCGAGCGCGCCTGCGACCTGGCTCTCGACCACCCGGTCACCCGGGCGCAGCTCTCCGGAGAAGATCATCTTCCGCAGCGCGGACGCGGCGAGGTGCGTGATGCTCGGCGGCGCCTCGATGCGCCTGCCGGACGGCGTGGACACCGTGTCCGCACCTCCTCCGCACGAACCAGCCCTTGTCTCCCGGCTACGAACTTCTGTAGACAGTAGTTCAGGCTTGTCAACGTCGCCAAGACTCCGGAGGACCCGGGCATGATCAACCGTGCAGGCACCAGGGTCGCGCTGGCACTCGCGTGCGCAGGCGCGCTCACACTCGCAGGCTGCGGCGGCGGAAGCGGAGGCGGTGGCGGCGACGCCGCGGCCGGCTGGCAGCCCGACGGCGACGTCACGATGGTCGTGCCGTTCGCGGCGGGCGGCGGCAGCGACCGGGCGGGCCGCGCGCTCGCCTCGGCCATCGAGGCCGCGGCGCCGGACGTGAGCGTGACCGTGGAGAACCGCGAGGGCGGGTCCGGCGCCGTCGGCTACTCGTACTTCCTCGCCCGCAACGGGGACGCCGAGACGCTGCTCGCCACCGAGACCGCGCTGCTCGCCCTGCCTGCGAGCGGCAACGTCGAGTTCACCTTCGAGGACTTCACCCCGATCATGAAGATCGCGGAGGACTTCACCCTCCTCGTGGTGCCGGCCGCCGCGCCCTACCAGACCTGCTCCGACGTCGTCGAGGCCGCGCGCGGCCAGCGCGTGGTGGCCGGGATCAGCGGCCAGACCGGGCTGGACAACATCGTCTTCTCCCTCACGGAGAACCACACCGGCGTGCAGTTCGACCGGGTGGCGTTCGAGTCCGGCAGCGAGCTCATCGCCGCGCTGCTCGGTGGCCAGATCGACATCGCCTCGCTGAACCCGGGCGAGGTGGTCGGCCAGCTCGAGTCGGGCGACCTGCGCGCGGTGTGCGCGTTCTCCGAGAAGCGCTACGAGCAGGCCGCCCTCCAGAACATCCCGACGGCGACCGAGCAGGGCATCCCGGTGTCGTTCGCGCAGTTCCGCGGCGTGCTCGCCCCCGGCGGGATCAGCGAGGAGCAACAGGCCTTCTGGATCGCCACGATGCAGAAGGTGATCGAGACGCCGGAGTACCGCAGCTACGTCGACGAGGGCTACCTGCAGCCGATCACGGCTGCCGGCCCGGAGTTCGTCGACTACCTGAACAGCAACCGGACGCTCCTCGAGGAGGCGCTGACGTCGTGAGCGAGCCGACCAGCGCCCCGGCAGGCCAGGCCGTCGCGTTCGGGGTGCTCGCGGCCCTCGGGGCGGTCGTCTTCGGCACCTCCTTCGGCTACGGGATCCTCGCGGAGGGCGGCCGGGTCGGTCCCGGCCTCCTCCCGATGGCGACGGGCCTGCTGCTCCTGCTCCTGGCAACGACCCAGCTGATCTCCCGCCTGAGAGCCCACCCGTTCCGACGAACGGCGCGTTCGTCGGAACCTATCCGACGAGAGGACCGCTCGTCGGACGTGGACGAGGCGGGGGCGGGAGACGCGGGGGCGGGGGTCGATGTACTCGGGCGCAGCGAGGCGCAGCGGGTCCGGCAGCTCCGGACCGTCGTCGTCGCCACCGCGGTCGCGGTGCTGCTGATCCCGCTGCTCGGGTTCCTGCCCGCCATGGGGCTGCTCGTGCTGTTCGTCTCGGCCGTCGTCGAGCGGCGGCCGCCACTGGTGGCGCTCGCCGTCACGGCGGTGGCGGTCGCTGCCGGGTACGGCGTGTTCGCGGAGTTCCTCGACGTCCCGCTGCCGACCGGTGCGGTCGGCGAGCTGCTGGGGTGGTGACGCGTGCTCGACAACCTGCTGCTCGGCTTCGAGACCGCCCTCACCCTCGAGAACGTGATGTGGTGCTTCGTCGGCGTGCTGATGGGCACGGTGATCGGGGTGCTGCCCGGGCTCGGCTCCACCACCGGTGTGGCGATCCTGCTCCCGCTGACGCTGAGCCTCGAGCCCGTGACGGCGCTGATCATGCTCGCCGGCATCTACTACGGCTGCCAGTACGGCGGCACGATCACCTCCGTCCTCATCTCCACACCGGGAGAGGCGTCCACCGTCGTCACCACGCTCGACGGCTACCAGATGGCGCGGCGGGGACGGGCAGGCGCGGCGCTGGCGATCTCCGCGATCGGATCGTTCGTGGCGGCGATCGTCTCGCTCGCGCTGCTGATGGCGCTCGCTCCCCCGTTCGCCGACTTCGCGCTGCGCTTCGGGCCACCGGAGATGCTGGCGGTGATGGTGCTCGGGCTCGCCACGATCGTCAGCTTCTCCGGCGAGGACCGGGTGCTCGGCGCCACGATGGCGGTGCTCGGTCTGGTCATCGCGATGGTCGGCGTCGACACCGGCAGCGGCGTCGCCCGCTACACGTTCGGCTCGGTCGACCTGCTGTCCGGCATCCCGTTCGTCGAGGTCATGATCGGGCTGTTCGCGGTGGGCGAGGTGCTGCACCAGATCCGCGAGGGCGCCGCGGCGCCGATCCGCGCACGCTTCCGGGAACTGCTGATCAGCCGCGACGACCTGCGGCGCTCCGTCGGACCGATCCTGCGCGGCAGCGGGCTCGGGTTCCTGTTCGGCTGCCTGCCCGGCGCGGGCTCGACACTGGCCTCGTTCATGGCCTATGGAGTCGAGAAGCGGGTCTCGAAGCACGCGGAGGAGTTCGGGAGCGGCGCGATCGAGGGCGTCGCCGCCCCCGAGAGCGCCAACAACGCCGCGGCCAACGCCAACTTCGTGCCGACACTCACCCTCGGCGTGCCCGGCGGTGCCACCACGGCCGTCCTGCTGGGCGCGTTCACCATCTACGGCATCCAGCCCGGCCCGCTGCTGTTCGACCAGCAACCCGAGCTGGTGTGGGGGCTGCTCGCGTCGTTCTTCATCGGCAACCTGATCCTGCTGGTGCTCAACCTGCCGCTCGCGCCGGTGTTCGCCCAGCTGCTGCGGGTGCCCTACGGCTACCTCTACCCGCTGATCCTCTTCACGAGCGTGCTCGGCGCCTACGCGATCTCCAACAACATGTTCAGCGTGTGGGTGGTGCTCGTGTTCGGGCTGATCGGCTACGCGATGAAGCGGCTGGGCCTGCCCACGGCCCCGCTGGTGCTCGGGCTGGTGCTCGGGCCCCTCTTCGAGAAGGCGCTGGTCCAGACGAGCTCGATCGGCGACGGGAACCTGCTGATCGTCTTCACCCGGCCGCTGAGCCTCGTGGTGCTCGTGATCGCGGCGCTGCTGCTGTTCGGTCCCGCGCTCGTCACCCGGGTGAGGTCCGCGCGCTCCCGGCCGCCGAGCACCCTCGTCGGATAGCCCCCGTGAGTGGATACGAGTGCTCCAGCACTCGTATCCACTCACGGGTGGGGTTCTGTGGCGTTCGACTCGACGAGCTCGCGGCCCAGCCGGGCGAGCTCGGCGCGCACCGCCGGCGGCCCCTCCACCTGCACGGTCGCGCCCCAGCCCGCGAGGGTCTGGGCGATCATCAGCGGGCTCGGGGCGGCCACCCGGACCCGGGCCCGTCCGTCGTCGAGCGTGTCGACGACCTCGCTGTGGCGGCCGAAGTGGTCACGCAGCACCGGGACGAGCCGCGCCGGGAGCAGCACGGTGGCGTCCAGCAGCGAACGTCGGCGCTCCACCTCCTCGACGACCTCTCCCCACGCCCCGGCGAGCTCGAAGCCCGCCGGACGTTGCGACGGCTCGTCCGTGATCGCGGCATCCACGATGCGCTCGGTGCGGAACGTGCGCTGCCCCTTCTCCGTGCCCGCCACGAGGTACCAGACGTCGTCCTTGTCCACCAGGCCCCACGGGTCGACCAGCCGGGTGCTGGGGTTGCGCGCCCGGTCGAGGTAGTCCAGCCGCACCTTCCGCCTGCGCACCACCGCCCGCTGCAGCACGTCGACGACGGCCGGGCGTTCGCGCTCCCGCGCACCCCAGCCCGCCGGGTCGACCACCACGGCGTCCGCGGCCGTCTCGGCGTCGGCGCGGAACGGGCCCGGCAGCGCACGCACGAGCTTGCGCAGGGCCGACCGCACCTCCGGTGCCGCGGCAGCCGCCGGACCGGCGAGGAGGAACAGCGCCTGCGCCTCGCCCGCGGTGAGCCCGCTGAGGTCCGTGCGGGCACCGCCGAGCAGCTGCCAGCCGCCGCCACGGCCCGGCTGCGCGTACACCGGAACACCCGCAGCCGAGAGCGCCTCGAGGTCACGGCGGGCGGTGGCCACCGAGACCTCGAACTCGGCCGCCACCTCCGCCGCGGTCACCCGGCCCCGGGCCTGCATCAGGAGCAGGATCGCCACCAGCCGGTCCGCGCGCACGTCCGCCAGTCTGCCCGGGAAAGTGCTCACTCCGTGCGCTGTTTCCCACCCGGCGATCCCCCGGGTGGGCGATCGCCGACTACACCGACGTGCAAAGCTGGGGCAGCACGTCCGGCCGATCGGGCGTGATTTGGAGCACAGGGCACTGGGCGAGCTGCCACCGAGACGTCCATCGTCGATCACCCGGGGGCCAGGGCGATCAGGACGTGGCCGACGGGGGAGGACCAGGATGGACGGCACCGGCGCGGGCACCGGACGGAGCGCCGGCACCACCGATGTCACCGAGGGTGCCGAGGACGTCACCACCGGCCCGGCCCGCCCGGTCGGCCGGGCCGGACGCCACCGGGCCGCTCCCGATCCAGACACCGGTCGCCCCACGGCCCCGCTGCCGACGCCGCAACCGGGCACCTGGTTCGCCCCGGCCTCCGACCGCCGCCGCCCCCACCACCGCCCAGCCGGTGGTCCCTCCCCCGGCCACCCCACCGGCGGCTGCCGCCGAGGCGCCCACGCCGTCCTGGTTCGCCACCGGGCCGCTCCCGCAGGTCCCACCGCCAGCTGCGGCCGCCACTCCCCCGACCGGCCTCTTCGAGCCCGCGACCGCGCAGCCACCGGCGGCCACCGGCCCGCAACCCGCCCTGCCCGCCCCGCCGACCGAGGCGATCCCGGTGGTCCCGGCGGTCCCGCAGCCGCCGGTGCCCACCCCCTCCCAGCCCCCCCGACGCCGTCCAGGTCGCCGGCTCGCCGCCCGCGCCGACCCCACCCACAGGGGCGATCCAGGTGGGCGGCTCGCCGGCCGCGCCGCCCACCGCCTCACCGCCCGACGGGGCAGGCCAGGGGGACGGCCGGCAGTCCGCGGTGCCCTCCCCGCCCACCGGGGCGACCCAGGTGGACGACTCGCAGCCGGTGGCGCCCGCCGCATCGCCGTCCACCGACTCGTCCCCGGTGGCCGACGGGCCGCCGGCGGAACCCGTCGCCGGCCCGCCGACCGGGCTCTTCACGCCGGCCACCCCACCGCGCCCGGCTCCGCACCCCCGCCCGCACCCGACGTGGCCCCACCGGCCGGGCTGTTCACGTCGGCCCTCCCCGCGGTGCCGCCCCCCGCGCCGGCTACCGGCCTCTTCGCCGCCGTGGCCCCGGCCCCGGTCGGAGGAACGACTCCACCCGCGGCGACCACCAGCCCCATCCCGGTGGTCGCCGCCCCGACGGCGCCGGTGATTCCGCCGAGCACGGACGTCCCGCCCCCTGCGCCGCCACCTGCGCAGGCGTGGGCGTTCCCCCCGGAAGCCGCCGGGCCGCCCGCGCGGAGCCCGCGCCACCACCGGCCGACATCCCGAGCGCGCCCGTGCCACCCGCCGGCCACCCGACCGGCATCACCTCGGTCAAGGCCGGCAAGCCCGCGAAGCGGCGCGCCTGGCCGCTGACCGTCGGCGGCGTGCTCGTCGCCATCGCCGCAGGGATCGCGCTGGTGTTCTCGGTGGCCCGCACGAACCCGGCCGACCTCGCCGCCACGGCCGCCGCCGATGCCGGCGGCTGGCCGGGCGCCCACTACGTGGCGCCGTCGCGGCGAACGACGGCGGCGAGATCCGGTTCGACCTGACCGTCGCCCCGGACGGCGCGGCCGGGACGCTCTCGCGCGACGGCGGCCGCGCCACGGCGGAGGTCGTGTCCGACCAGGGCGGCACGTTGCTGCGGGCCAACCGGGAGTGGTGGCTCTACCACCATCCCACGCGCGCCGACGACCTCGCCGACGCCTGGGTGGCCGAACCGATCACCGAGACCCAGGAGATCGCCCCCGTCCTGGGTCTGAGCCCGGCGCCGCTCGCCGCGTTCGTGCGCGGCGAGCCGCCCGCGCAGTGGCAGGCGCTGGAGCAGCAGCTGGTGGACGGGCGGTCCGGGGTGGTGCTGTCCGACGGCGCCCGCCGGGTCGTCGTCGGCGGGGAGGACACCCACCCGCTGCTCGCCCTCGACATCGCACCGGAATCGACCACACCCCCGGTTCCGGTCTCCCGGCCGACCGGCGAGGAGCTCGCCGCCGTGTCCGGCGCGGCCGCCAGGGTGCGCCAGGAGGCCGCGCCGAAGTCGCTGGCCCAGGTGCTGCAGGAGCGCCCGAACGTGGGGATCCAGCTCCAGCCCGACCCGCTCTGCACCGCCGAGACGTGCAACGTGACCATCACCGTCACCAACGCCGGCACGGCGCCGGCACGGGGACGGCTCGAGGTGTCCGCCGACGGCAACGTCGTCGCGAACCACCCCCTCGACGTCCCACCCGGCCAGGTGGCGACGTTCACGGCCGCCGCGCCGAACCCGCAGTTCGCCAAGCCGGGGGCCAACGGTCAGATACTCTGGGAGACCAGGGCCGTCGACGACTGACCCCGTCGTGGCGTCAGCGTGAGACGCGCTTCTCGAACCAGTGGTGGGCGTAGGGCTCGTCGTTGAACGCCGGCACCTCCGTGTAGCCGGCCGAACGGTAGAGGGCGATCGCCTCGACGAGCGTGCGGTTCGTCTCGAGGCGCACGGTGTGGGTGCCTGCCGCGGCGGCGCGTGTCTCGAGATCATCGAGGAGCCTGCGGCCCAGGCCCGTGCCGCGCACCGTGCCGGCCACCCACATCCGCTTGATCTCGCACACCCCGTGCGCGCCGAACCGCAGCGCGCCGCAGCCCACCGGCTCGGCGCCGAGCCGCGCGACGAGCAGGAGGCCCGCGGGCGGTCGCAGCGCGTCGTCGGGGGCGGGGTTGCTGCGCGCCACCGCGAACCCGGTGTCGAACCGGCGGTCGAGCTCGGCGAAGTACGCGCCGAGGCAGTAGCGGGCGTCGGGCTCGTCGGGGTCGGCGACCGCGATCTCGATCGTCCCGGCCCGGAGCAGCCGTTCGACGTCGGCCATCGCGGCGGCCAGCCGACCGCGCTGCGACGGTGTGAGCGGGGAGAGGAGCGCGGCGGCCACCTCGTCGCTGCCCCGGTCCAGCGCCTCTCGTTCGGCCACCCCGTGCGGGGTGAGCCGGGCCAGGCGCACGCGCCGGTCCGCCGCAGCCTCCTCCACGGTGATCAGGGAATCGGCCTCGAGGGAGCGCAGGAGCCGGCTGAGGTAGCCGGAGTCGAGGCCGAGGTCGCGGCGCAGTGACCGCACGTCCCGCCCGTCCGGCCCGATCTCCCACAGCACGCGCGCGGCGCCGAGCGACCGCCCGCGTCCGAGGACCTCGTCCTGCAGGGCACCGACACGCTGGGTGACCGTGCGGTTGAACCGGCGCACCTGCGCCACCATCGCGGCGTCCATAGTCTGACTTTAGTCAGAGAATTGCGCCGGGCTCAACTGACCAGCCCCGCGCGGAACGCCAGCACCACCAGCTGCACCCGGTCCCGCGACTGCGTCTTCGCCAACAGGTGTCCGATGTGGGTCTTGACCGTCGCCTCCGAGACGACGAGGCCTTCGGCGATCTCGGCGTTCGACCGGCCCTCCCCCACCAGCACGAGCACCTCCCGCTCGCGCGGGGTGAGCTCGTCGAGCGCCACCGCCGCGTCGGGCTCCGGCCGCTCGTCGCCGAGGAGCGGTGCGGTGGCCCGCACCAGCCGTCGGGTGGACACCGGGTCGATCACCGAGTCGCCGCGGTGCACCGTGCGGACGGCGTCGATCAGGAACTGCGGGGGCACGCCCTTGAGCAGGAACCCGCTGGCCCCCGCGGCGATCGCGGCGGTGACCGACTCGTCGAGGTCGAACGTGGTCAACACGATCACCCGCAGGTCCGGGTGCCTCTCGACGGCGCGGCGCGTGGCCTCGATGCCGTCCAGACCGGGCATGCGCACGTCCATCAGGACGACGTCGACGCCGGTGGCCTCCAGGGCCGCGAGTGCCGCCTCGCCGTCGCCGGCCTGGGCGACGACCGTCAGGTCGTCGCAGGAGTCGAGCACCATCGCCAATCCGGCCCGCACCAACTCCTGGTCGTCGACGAGCATCAACCGGACGGGGTCGTTCACCGTTCTCCTCGGATCAGGGCTCGGGGTGATCAGCGCTGGGGGCCATCGGTGGCAGCCGCAGCCGGACGGCGAACCCGCCGTCGGGATGCGGCCCGATCTCGACGGAACCGCCGTGCAGGGCGGCCCGCTCCCGCATGCCGACCACGCCGTGCCCGCCGCGCGGTGGGGTCGGGCGGGGGCCCTGCGCGCCCTCGTCCCGGACCGACACGGTGAGCTCGTCGGCGGTCCAGGCGAGGGTGACGTGGGTGGGGGTGTCGCGCCGGCGTGCTTGATGACGTTCGTCAGCGCCTCCTGCACCACCCGGTAGGCCGTCAGGCCCGCGCCGTTGCCCAGCGGGCGGGGAGTGCCGGTGACCGTCAGGTCGACGGGGAGCCCGCCCGCGCGAACCTGCTCGACGAGCGCGGGAAGGTGGTCGGTGCCGGGCTGGGGGCGGTCGGATGCGTCCTCGTCGAGCGGCCCGGTGTCGCGCAGCACCGCCAGGAGCCCACGGACGTCGCCGAGCGCCTCCCGCCCGGCGTCGCCGATCCCGGCGAGCACCTCGACGGCCTTCTGCGGGTCGCGCTGCGCCGCGTACTGGCCGCCGTCGGCCTGGGCGATGATCCCGGACAGCGAGTGCGCGACGATGTCGTGCACCTCCCGGGAGATGCGTGACCGCTCGGCCAGCAGCTCGATCCGGACCTCCTGGCGGCGCCCCTCCTCCAGCAGCCGGGCACGTTCCTGGAGCTGCTCGTCGTGGCGTCGCTGGCGCGGCGCGTGGCACCCAGCAGGAGCACGCACACCAGCACCAGCAGCAGGTAGCCGGCCACCAGGATCGACCCGATCCAGCCGCCCTCCCGGTCCGTCACGAAGAGCCCGGTGAGCAGCAGCGGCCCGAACATCCCGACCGCCATCACCGCGGCGACGAGCCTGCCGGCCCAGCGCGGGCCGTAGGCGACGGCCGAGTACCCCATGATCAGTGCCGGCAGGACGTACGCGGCGAGCGTGCCGGAGAACGTGAACGTGCCGGCCGCGGCGACCACCGCCGTCACGGCCGCGGCCGGGATCGGATTCCGCCGCCGGTACACGACCGGTGCCGTGGCCAGCACCGCGACGACGATCGCGAGCGCGCGGGTGTCGCGCGGGACCTTCCCCTCCAGCGTCCACTGCAGCGCGACGAGGAACAGCACGACGGCGAGCACGCCGTCGACGATCATGGGATTGCGCCTGGTGAAGGCGACGAACCGCTCTACCGGGCCGAGGCGCTCGGCGCCGGTCACCGGACACCTCCGGCGTGCACCCGCCGCCCGCAGCGTTCGTCCACGGCGAGCCATGATTCCCGGTACCACATCCCAGTCATGCCGCAACCCTCTCGCTGCGGGCCCTCCTCCCGCGTCGGAGCGCGGAGCGATCTTCGGATCCACCCACGGGATGAGGCGCCCGCGGCTCAGGCCCCCGCGGCCTGCAACCGCCGGCCCGTCAGCCGCCGGGCCCGCGCGCTCCACCGGCCGTCGCGGCGCTCGACGTCGATGGGGTGGTCGAACGCCATGCTGACGTTGCGGCTCGTGACGACGTCGGCCACCGGCCCGGCGGCGACGACCCGGCCGCCCGCGAGCAGCAGCGCGTGGGTGGTGGTCGTCGGCAGCTCCTCGAGGTGGTGCGTGACCAGCACCGACGCCGTGCCGGGATGGGTGACGTCCAACCCGTCGATCGCCTCGAGCAGCTGCTCGCGCGCGGCGACGTCCAGCCCGGTGGACGGCTCGTCCAGCAGCAGCAACCGCGGCCCCGCGATCAGCGCCCTGGCGATGAGCACGCGGCCGCGCTCCCCCTGCGACAGCGTGGGCCAGCGGTCCTGCGCCTTCCCCGCGAGCCCGAACGCATCCAGCAGCTCGTGGGCGGCGGTGAGCTGGTCGGCGCCGGGGGTCCAGCGTGGAGGCACCTCGATGCTGCCGGTCAGCCCGGTGAGCACCACGTCCAGCACGGTGAGCGGGGAGCGCAGCGGGTGCCGCGGGTTCACGTGGCCGATGCTGCGGCGCAGCGCCTGCAGCTCGACCCGGCCCAGCTGCCCGCCCAGGACCCGCACGACCCCGGTGGTCGGGTGGTGACGGCGCCGCAGAACCCGAGGACGGTGCTCTTACCCGCACCGTTGGGCCCGAGCAGCGCCCAGTGCTCGCCCTCGCCGACGGTGAACGACACGCCGTGCAGGATCTGCGTGCCGGCACGTCGGAACGTCACGTCGTCCAGCTCGAGGACCGGCGTTCTCATGCAAGGGCCTCCTTCAACGCGGTGAGGTGGGTGCGGCTCGCCGCGGCCGCGGCCGGGGCGTCCCTCCGGGCGATCGCCTCGACGAGCAGCGCGTGGGCCTCGTGGTCGGCCTCCTCCGAGGCGAGCGGGCGCACCCGCAGCATGTGGACCATGGCGGTGCGCACCCGCGGCACGAACGCGTCGAACAGCTCCACCAGCACCTCGTTGTGCGCCGCCACGAACACGACGCGGTGCAGCGCCATGTCCGCGTCGACGTGCTCCTCCACGGACCGGCCCTCCGGCGCCCGCGCCGCGAGCGCGCGGCGCAGCGTGCGCACGTCCGACGGGGTGCGCCGCCCGGCCGCCAGCCCCGCGGCCTCGGTCTCGATCGCGATCCGCGCCTCGATCACGGCGGCGACGTCGGCGCGGCGCAGGACCGAGTCCCAGTCCTCGACGACGTCCAGCGCCGTGACGAACACGCCGGCACCCTGGCGGCTGTCGAGCACACCCTTGCCCGCGAGCTCCCGGATCGCCTCGCGCAGCGTCGAGCGCCCCACACCCAGCCGCGCGGCCAGCGTGGTCTCGCCGGGCAGCCGGTGCCCGAGCGGCCACTCCCCCGCCCGGATGCGCTGCAGCAGCGCTTCCGCCACCTGCGCGGCGAGCGGATGGCGCTGGAGCTGGGCAACCACGGGAACACACCTCTACTTGTCTGAGGAATCTTCCTGCACCTTAGTCGGCGGGGAGACTTTCCCCGGATCGACCCGCTGCCCGTGGTCCCGAGGACGATCGACAGTCGCCCTCGCCGGGCGCGGACCGGATCGGCTCGGTGGCCGGCCACGGGGCCGGAGGCCGCGGCCGCCCCACCCCGGCACCGGCCGAGCCATGATCAACAGCACCTCACGGTGGTGTAGGCATCCGTGGGGTACTGCTCGTCGCGACGAGCCGCCGATACCGGCACGAGCAGCACACCACGGTCGTGGTGACGACGATTGTGTACTTCCCGGGTGCGGCCCCACCCCACGCAGCTGCGTGTTCCCGGTCGAGGTGGCAGCCAGCGCTGTTCGATCTTCACGCAATCACGCCCAGTGCCATCTCGACCTCACCGGGATGATCGACGCATGCGGTTCTCCAGCCGCACCAGTGCGGTTCTGCGACCGCTCTCGTTGATCACCGCCTGGGTCGCTCACAGCCGGGATCGCCGGGTCAGTCCGTCGGAGCGTCGGGACGCGGTGGCCGTCAGCTGCGAGGGTCATCTGCTCGTGGACGCGGGCTCTCGTGGGCGCGCCGGGTCGACTCGACGGTCGGGGTCGCACCCCCGTGCCGGGGTCCCGCGGGCGACCGCTCCGGTCGAGCTCACTGCGCGGCCTCGGGTCCTGGCCGGGTTGGATGCACTACCGAATAGCGTGGGTGCGTGGACTGCCGTCCCCGACGCGGGGGCACGCCCGTCAGGACGAGGAATCTGGCTCGTCCGCGTCCGGTGGCCGCGTTCCGCGGAGCGCACATCACCGCCACGAGTCTGACGCACTCGCGTTCCACGGAACGCCAGAGGGAACGCCGGAACCGCCCGAAAATGTCAGACCCCGATGCCATCCTGGAGTACGTCGTGCGCGCTCAGTCGAGGTAGCGGTCGAACCAGTCCAGCAGTTCGGTCCAGGCCTGTGCGGCGGCCGTCGGGTCGTACCTGGGGCCGGTGTCGTTGAAGAACGCGTGGTCAGCGCCCTCGAACGTTCGTATCCAGTACGTCACGTCGGCGGCCCGCAACGCGGCCTCGGCGCGCTCGCGGCCCTCGTTCACCCGGTCGTCCAGGCCGGCGAACACCGCGAGCACGGCCGCCGGGACACCGCCGAAGTCCGGCTGCTCGGGCACCGGCCCGTAGAAGGGGACCGCCGCGAGCACCCTGGGCTCCCCCGCCTGCAGCAGCTGCCAGGTCATGCCCGCCCCCGAAGCAGAACCCGACCACCCCCACCTTCGCCCCGGGTGCGCGGCGTCCCAGCTCGTCGATGCCGGCCCGCAGGTCGGCGAGCAGGACATCGACAGGCGTGTCCGCCAGTGCCGTGGGCGCCTGGGCGGGATCGGTCAACGCGGCCGTGCCACCCTGCGCGGACAGCAGATCCACGCACAAAGTGGCGTATCCCGCTCCCGCCAGCCGGCCGACGAGGTCGCGGAAGTGTTCGGTCAGGCCCCGGTTCTCGTGGACGACCAGCACGGCCGCGGCCGGCCCGGCCGCAGGTGCCGCCCACGCGCCGACCAGTTCCCCGGCCGGCCCGGCGAACCGGATCTCCTGTCCCGGGCCGACGCTCTGCGCCTCCCCCGGCGGCTCGGCAGGCGTGGTCGGTGGAGCGGTCGTCCGGGGCGCGGACGGGCCGTCCGGGGCGCAGGCCGCCAGCATCGCGCTCGCAGTGGCGGCGCCGATCCCGAGCAGGGCGAGCCGGCGCAGCGCCTCCCGACGGGTGAGGACTCCGTCGGAGTAGTCCTCGGCGACCTCACCGACGAGGTAGTCGCGCAGCGCCATCCGCGAAGGGTAGGCCCGTCCGCGGGAGTTGCCACCCTGCGCAACCGCACTGGACCGTTCGCGCCCCACGAGCCGGCGGGCGCTCACCCTTCCAGGCCACGTTTCCACGGGTAGCACGGCCGTAGAATCCTGCCGTCGCCTTCGTCCGCGTCCACTCGACAGACCCACGGGGGTGTGGCGATCGGCACCGACGAAACCCGCGCCGCGCCCGCGATCCCGGGAGACCCGGCCGACGACGGTCTGGACGATCCGCGGCTGCGCGACCTCCGCGAGACGCAGGCACTGCCGCCGGACCGGCGCAGCGTGCTGCTGATCGGGGAACCCCCGCCGGCCGCCGGTGCGCCGGTGCAGGAACGCATCGCCCACCAGGCCCGGGAGACCCTGCGCGACACCGCCCACGCCCTCGTCGCGCTCGACGACGGCCACCCCGACCGGCTCGCCGCCCACCTGTTCCGCTCCCGCCTCTCCACGCTGTACGTCGACATGCGCGAGCAGCTGCGCCAGTACGCACCGAGGTCGGACGACGACCTGCCGGGCGAGGCCCGCCACCACCGGCTCCTCGACGTGCTCGGGCCGCTCGACCGGGTGCTGGTCGAGTCGCTCGACCGCTGGAGCGCGGTGCTCGCCACCGGCTCGAGGGACGCGCTGCGGTACCTGGACGCGGCCCGGGGCGCTCAGGAGGCCGTCGGGGCGGTCCTGGAGCGCATGGACCGCGCGCGGGATCCCGGCGATCGGGCCCGCCCGCTCTACCCCGGCGCGAGCCGGAGCAGCACCGGGTCGCGCTCGCCGTGCGGATGGCGGCGGTGGAGCTCGGGTTGGAGGCGGGCGAGGTCCTGGCCGGGCGGGTGGCGTCGCCCGGTGACCCGATGGCGGGGCTGCGGCGGCGACTCGCCGAGGTGCGCGAGGACCAGAAGCAGCTCGCGGTCGAGCGCAACGCCCGCATGGGCGGGCCCCTGCTGGCCACACGCGCACTGCGCCCGGCGCACCTCGATGCGCTCGACGGGTCGACGGTCAAGGCGCTGACCGGCGCAGCCACCGTCTTCGACACCGCCGCGCCGGATCCGGTCGCGCTCGTGGCCGCCGCCGACCGCCTGCTCGCTGCCGTGCGGCGCGCTCGTGCCGCAGGCGCCGCGCTGCGTGAGTCGGACCGCCAGGAGGTCCGCCTGCTCGCCGACCTGCTGCAGGAGATCGTCGCCGAGCGGCTGGAGCGGTGGCCCGGCCCGCTCCGCGCGAAGGCGGCCGAGCTGCGGGCCGTGCTCCCCACGTTGCCGCTCCCACCCGCGGACGAGAGCCCTGCCAGGTTCTGGAGCGACCGCAAGGCCGAGGTGCTGGCCGTGCTGCCCGCCGAGATCGGCGCGCAGGTCGGCGCCGCGCTGAGCCCTCACCTCGGCGCGGAGCTCAGCCGGCTGGCCTCGGTCGCGCGGCGGGCGACGACGCGGCGACCGAGGAGCAGGGGTGGAGGGTCCTGCGGATCCTGCGCGCCGACAAGGCCACCGCGGCACGGCTGCCGGTGAGCCGGGCCGATGCCAAGGCACGCCTGCACGTCGGGCTGGACGTGGTGGCGCTGTCGGCGCAACGGATGCTGCCCCCCGCCCGACAGCCGCTGACGACCCGCCCAGGAGGGTCCTGAACGACTCCGGCCGGCCGTAGCGAGCGGCGGCCAGGTGGTGCCCTCGCAGGGCGGAGGATCGGACCGGCACCCCGGTCGTCGGCGCGGCTCGCAGCGGCGGGTCTCGAAGGTGCGGGGGTTCTTCCACCGGAAGCGGCGTGATCAGCTGATCGGTGCATCCACGGCCGTATGTGGCCGCTCCCGCACCGGAGTCGTGATCACGGCTGCCGCACCGCCTCCGGTGGCGTCGCGCAGCAGGCCCGAGTTGTCCAGGGCGCTCCTAGATCAGGCCCGACGCCACTGCCCGGCGGACCTGCTCCTCGCCCGCGGGCGGCGCCGAGGCGTCGGCGTACGCGTCGTGCCAGTTCCACCACACGTAGGGTTTGGTCTGCGGGTAGCCCTCCGGCGAGTCCTCCCATTCCTCCTGCCGGCCGAGCGCGGTGATGTCGAGGTACGCCCATGCCGTGCCCAACGCCTCGTCACCGCGGCCGTTGACGAAGTAGGTGCGGTACACGCGCTCGCCCTCCCGGATGAACGCGTTGGTGCCGTGCCACTGGTCGACGCCGAAGTCCGCGTCGAAGCCGTCGGTCATCGTGTACCAGGGCATCGCCCAGCCCATCCGGGCCTTCACGCGCTCGATGTCCGGCTGCGGTGCGCGCGAGACCAAGGCGAGGGTGGTGTCGCGGGCGTTGAGGTGGCCGACGTCGGCGACCTGGTCGGCCATCATCGAGCAGCCGACGCACGGGTGGTCGGGCCAGCCGTGCACGCCGGGCTCGAAGAACGCCCGGTAGACGACCAGCTGGCGGCGCCCCTCGAACAGGTCCAGCAGGCTCATCCGGCCACGGGGACCCTCGAACTCGTAGGCCTCCTCCACCGCGAGCCACGGCATCCGCCTGCGCTCCGCGGCCAGCGCGTCACGGGCGCGCGTCAGCTCCTTCTCCTTCACGAGGAGCTGCGAGTGCGCGGACTCCCACTCGTCCTTCGCCACGATCGGTGGTGTCTTCATCTCCGGCTTCCGCCCTTTCATCGTTCGAGGTGTTCCCGGAGCGCGTCGAGGGAGCCGTCCCAGTCGCGGGCGAGCGCAGCGAGGAACTGCTGCGCCACCTGCATCGGGGCGGAGCGGAGGTGGTACCGCACCCGCCGCCGCTCCCCCTGCTGCGCTGTCACCAGTCCTGCATCCGACAGCAGGGCCAGGTGTTTGGCGATCGCCTGCCGGGTGATCGGCAGACGATCGGCGAGGTCGGTCGCCGTGGCCGGGCCCGAGGACGCGAGCGTGGCCAGGATGGCCCGCCTGCTCGGGTCGGCCAGTGCGACGAAGACCTGTTCTGCGACGGCCTCGACGTCAGGCGGCATCGAGGTAGTCAACCAGCTCGCCCAGTTCGCGAGCCCAGCCGTCGGTGTTGCCGCCGAAGGCCGTGCTGTGGGCGTCGTCCGAGAGCTGCGCGAATCCGCTCTCGACGACCTTCAGCCGGGTGGTGGCGCCGACGCGTTCGAGCGTGAACTCGACGTAGGTGCGGCGCGGATCCTCCTCCGGCAGGCCGTAGATGTGCCAGCTGAAGGCGAACACCGACGCTCCTCGACCCGTTCGACGCGCATGGTCGCGGAGTTGCCGTCATCCCAGGTCACCTGCGCGGCCCCGCCGGGGCGCAGGTCGATCGTCGCCTTGTTCCCGAACCACGTGCCCAGCCCCTCGGCCGTGGTGATCGCCGCCCACACCTTCTCCGGCGGGTGGGCGAGCTCGATGGTCCGCTCGATGCGGTCGGGGAACGCCATGTCGACCTCCTGAGTAGCAACTCTTCGGTTGCTACTCAACTTATAGCAGCCGCTGGGTTGCGTCAATGGCGGGAGCGAGACCGAACGTCGGCACGAGATCCGGGTCGTTGAACGCCGTGATGCGGGCGATCCGGCCCCCGGTCAGGGTCAGCACGTGCACACCGTGGGCCTCGTACCGGCCGGAGCCCGCGCGCTCGTGGACGACGAACGCGGGCTGACCGTTGGCGCGAGTGGGCGCCAGCCGCCACCGGCCCGCCCGGCGCAGCACCCGGGCCGCCAAGAACCCGGTGACCGCGGGCCGCCCGGTGAACCAGGTCGGGATCGGCGGCATCTCCAGCTCCACGTCGGCGCGCAGCAGCCCCACGAGCGCACCGGCGTCGGCCCTCGTGAACGCGTCGACGTAGCCGTCGAGGAGCACCCGCTCGGCGTGCTCGTCCGGCTCGGTGAGCTCGTCCTCGACCGGACCCGCCGCGGCCAGGTGGGCCCTGGCCCGGCGCAGCGTGCTGTCGACCGCCGCCGGCGTCGACCCGAGGATGTCGGCGACCTCGACCGTCCGGAACGCCAGCACATCGCGCAGCGTCAGCACCGCCCGCTGCCGTGCGGGCAGGTGCTGCAGAGCCGCGATGAGGGCCAGCCGCACCCCGGCCCGCCCGGCCACGACGGCTGCCGGGTCGAGCAGCGCGTCGGGCACCGGCTGGAGCCACGGCACCGCCGGGTCACCGGCCGCGACGGCCACCCGGTGGTCGTCGGACGGCGCGGCGAGCCCGGACGGGAGCGGCCGCCGGCCCCGCGTCCGCAAGGCCGTCAGGCAGGCCATCGTGGCGATCGTGTAGAGCCAGCGGCGCACCGAGGAACGCCCCTCGAACCGGTCGAACGCCCGCCACGCCCGCAGGTAGGTCTCCTGCACGAGGTCCTCGGCGTCGTGGATCGACCCGAGCATCCGGTAGCAGTGCGCCAGCAACTCCGGCCGGAACGGTGCGGTAGCGGCGTCGAACTCGGCTTCCGACGGCATCGGGCCCTCCTCTCAGCCGACCGGGTTCAGCCCGGTGCCGCTCACCACGTACTCCGGCGCGCTCCCCGGATCCCCGGCGACGGCGAGGACGGCCTTGGCGACCTGTTCCGGTGTGAGGACCGGCTGCATGTTCGCGACGAACGTCCCACGGTCGACACCCTGCCGCGCCGCGTAGCCCGCGACACCGACCGAACCGATCCCCGTCGGGGTCAGCTGCGGGAGCAGCACGACGAACCGGAGGTCCGACCCGGCCCGCTCCGCCTCGTCCGCCGCGTACGCGCGGATGTACCGGATGGCCGCCTTGGCGCTGGCGTACCCGCCGCTCAGCGGGGAACCGCCCAGCACAGCCCCGCTGGACATCGCCACGACGACGCTTCCCGGTGCCAACGGCTCCCGCAGCGCCGCGCGGGTCCAGGTGAAGACGTGCCGGGTGTCGGAGTTCCAGTTGCGGCTGAACGTCTCCCACGTCTGCTCGTGCACGGGGGCCATGTGCGGAACGGCCCCGGCGTTCAGGACGAGCAGACCGGGACGGTGCTCCCGGATCACCTCGTGCGCCACGGATTCGTCGGTGGCATCGGCGACGACCGGGGTGAAGCCGGCGCCGAGCTCCGCGCGCACGGCGTGCAGCGCCTCCTCGTCGCGGGCGACACCGACGACACCGGTGCCCGCGGCCACGAGCGCGGCGGCGGTCGCACGGCCGAAACCGCGGCTCGCCCCGGTGACGACGGCGGTGGGGACGGGAACGGACATGATCTCTCCTGCGGGCGTGGGCGATGCGGTCCGGATCGAGACCACCCGCGCCCCGGAAATCCGTCGCCCACCACAGTGGCGTGCATCACACCCCCTGGCCCCCGAAGACGGTGGCGGCGGCGATCACCCGGTCAGGCGGTCGTCGTGGGGAACAGCTCCTCGGCCGGGATGCCTGCCGACAGCCCGAACACGAGACGCAGCCGCGCCTTGGGAGCCGTCAGGTTCGCCGCGAAGTGCAGGCCCGCCTTCCGTAGCTCGATCTCCGAGCCCGCGCCGCCGTAGGTGCGCGCGAGCAGGGCGCCGTCGGGGCAGCGGCTGGTGACGACGACGGGACGACCGGAGCCGGCGATCCGGATCAGCGACTCGCCGAGCGCGGGCGAGACGTGCCCGCCGCCGAGCGCGGCCACGACCACGCCGTCGGCCTCCGCCGCGGCGGCCTCGACCCACACCCCGTCGACCTCGGTGGCGGTCGGCACGATCGCGACGCGGCGGTCGGGTGCCGCGGTGTGCGGGAGGCGGTCCGGGGTGGGCGGCGGGCCGAGCAGGAGCTCGAGCCGGTCCTCGACCACCGATCCCACCGGCCCCGCCGCGGGGGAGGCGAACGCGGCGATGCGGGTGCCGTGGACCTTCGTCACCAGGCGCGCGACGTGCACCTCGTCGGAGAACACGACGACCGGGCCGTAGCCGGCCAGCGCGGGGTCCGCGGCGGCGACGACGGCGGCCCTCACGTTGGCGGGGCCGTCCGGCCCGGCGAGGTGCGGCGCGCGCATCGCGCCGGTGACGACCACCGGGACCGTGGTGTCGACCAGCAGGCCCAGCGCGTAGACCGTCTCCTCGAGGGTGTCGGTGCCGTGCGTGACGACGACACCGTCACGACCAGCCGCGATCTCGGAGCGGACGGCCTCGGCGAGCGTCCACAGGTCGTCGAGGGTCATGGCACGGGAGGAACGGCGCAGCACGTCGCGCGGGTTGACCTCGATCCCGGCGGGGGTGGCGCCGCCGGCGGGTGCCACGTCGCCCGCTCCGCGGTGCGCGCGGGCGCCGGACTCCGAGTCGATCGCCGCGATCGTGCCGCCGGTGCCGAGCAGGCCCACCGACCGGGTCATCAGGCGGGGCTGTCGGTGAGCTCGCGGTGGGCGGAGCCGAGCTCGGCGGACAGGGCGTCCGCGGCGCGCAGCACCGCACGGGTGGCGCGGGTGCGTACCGCGGGGTCGGCGACCCGCGGACCGGGCGCGGTGATCGTGACGCTGGAGGTGACCCGGTCCTCGCTGTCGCGGATCGGCGCCGACACCGCCCATGCGTTCGGGTCCAGCTCGTTGTCGCACAGCGCGTAGCCGTGGGCGCGGACCTCGCGCAACACCTGCATGACGTCCTCGATGTCACGTGGGGTGCCCTCGGTGAAACCGGTGAGCGGCTCGGACCCGGTCAGCAGGGTGCGGGCGACCTCCTGGTCGAGGTGGGCGAGGATCGCCCGGCTGGACGCGGCGGCGTGCAGCGGCATCTCCTGGCCGATCCGCACGAACAGCCGCAGCGCGTGCTCGGCCTCGACGATCGACACGCACACCGGGACGTCGCCGACGAGCTCGGTGAGGAACGCGGTCTCCCCCGTCTCGGCGGCCGCCTCGACCAGCGCCGGCGGGGGCTGGATGAGCCGGGCGCTCGGGGAGCCCGTGCCGCCCCCGAGGGCGCGCGCCGCCCGCCCGAGGAAGTACCGCTTGGTCACCGGCGAGCGGCGCAGGTAGTCGTTCTGGCCGAGTGTCGTGAGGATCCGGTGCAGGCTGCCGAGCGGGATCTCCAGCTCGTCGTGCAGCTCCTGGAGGGTCCGGCCACCCCGCGCCGAGGCCACCGCGTTGAGCACCTCGACGGCCCGGACGACCACTTCGACCGGTTTGGCCACGCCCATCGACCGGCCCCTCCCCTTCGTCCGTGGTGCACGTACCCGCCCACTGTAAACACGCGGTTTCCTCGCACCGGCCCCGCGCCGCACTCCTTGACAAGCGCGCGGTGGGCTCTCATGCTCAGCCCCTCGCACCAGACTGGAAAGACGTTTTCACTTTCGCCGAGGAGTGTACGTGCTGCGGATCATCGACGACACCGTCGTCGACGCGTTGCTGCCCCCGCCCGCCGCCGCGGCCGCGGTGGGGACGGCGTTCGACCTGCTCGCCGCGGGCACGGCGCACGACACGCCCCGGGAACGCAGCGCAGCGGGCGGGGTCACGCTCAACGTGATGTCGGCCATCGCGCCGACGCTCGACGCGGTCGTCGTCAAGTCCTACCCGGTGGTCCGCACCGGCACCCACCGCGCGAGCGTGATCACGATCCTGCTGTACGGCCATCGCACCGGTGAGCTGCGCGCCCTGCTGCAGGCGACCTGCTCGGCAGGCGCCGCACCGCGGCGGCGTCCGCGGTGGCGACCGCGGCGATGGCCCGGCCGGAGAGCTCCACCGTCTGCGTGTTCGGCACCGGCTACCAGGCCCCGGCACAGGTCGTGGCGCTGGCGGGGGCGCTGCCGAAGCTCGACACGGTGCTGGTCGTCGGCCGCGACGCCGAACGCGCCGAGGCCACGGCACGGCAGCTGCGCGGCGCGCTCCCCGGGGTGTCCGTGCAGGCCGGGACCAGCCCCGAGGACGCGGTGCCGCTCGCCGACGTCGTGGTCACCGCGACCGGGGCGAGCGAGCCGCTCTTCGACGGGAACCTGCTGCGGCCCGGCACCCACGTCAACGCCGTCGGCAGCAACGCCGCCGCGCGCCGCGAGCTGGACGCCACCGTGTTCCGCCGCGCCGCGCACGTCGCCGTCGACTCGGTCGACGTCGCCCGTGCCGAGTGCGGCGACCTGCTGGCCAACGGCCTCGACCCGGCGACCGCCACCCCGTTCGCCGCCGTGCGCGCCGGCCGGGCCGCCGGCCGTACCCACGCGGACGAGATCACGGTGTTCGAGTCGCACGGGCTCGCGCTGCAAGACCTGGTCTGCGCCGTGCGGGTGCTCGACGCGGCAGCCGCGGCGGACCTCGGCGCCACCGTCCCATCCGACAGCTGGACCCACCTGCCCGCCGACGTTCGAGGAGCGAACGCGTGAGACTGCACCTGACCAACGGCCGCCTCGTCACCCCCGAGCGGATTGCTCACCGCCGACGTGCTGTGCGAGAACGGCGTCATCGCCGGCATCCTCGACACCGGTGCCCGGGTCGACGCCGACGAGCGCTACGACGCCGCGGGCAAGCTCGTCCTCCCCGGCTTCATCGACCCGCACGTCCACTCCCGCGACCCCGGCGCGACGCACAAGGAGGACTTCGAGCACTCCACGCGCGGGGCGCTCACCGGTGGTGTGACGACGGTGCTGGAGATGCCCAACGCGATCCCGCCGGTGGACTCGGCCGAGGTCTTCGCCCAGCGGCGCGCCCAGCACGAGGTGTCGGCGTGGACGGACTTCGGGCTGTGGGGCCTCGCGCTCGGCGAGCCGAACATCGACGAGATCGGCCCCCTGTTCGCGGCGGGCGCGGTCGCCGTGAAGCTCTTCTGGGGCTACGCGCTGCACCGCGAGACGCGTTCGCTGGTCTACAACCTCGGCGACGAGCCCCCGGAGAACCTGCTGATGCCGCCGCCCAACGGGCAGGTCATGCGGCTGTTCGAGGAGGTCGCGCGGCACGGCGGGTTGCTGGCGGCGCACTGCGAGGACAAGGACGTGCTCGCCACCAGCCAGGAGCGGCTCGGGCACCCGATCGAGTCCTACGAGGACCTGCTGGCCGCCCGGCCCGCGGCCGCCGAGGCCACGACGATCGCGATCGCGACGGAGTTCGCGAAGGCCACCGGGGCCCGCTTCCACGTGGTGCACCTGGCGTCGGAGGCCGGCCTGGAGGCGGTGCGGGCCGCGCAGGCCCGTGGCGTGCGACTCACCGCGGAGACCTGCCCGCAGTACCTCACCCTGACCGACGCCGACTACCCGCGCGTCGGCCCGGTGATGAAGGTGTACCCGCCGGTGCGCGAGCAGCGCGACCAGGACGCGCTCTGGGCCGGGGTGAACGAGGGCGCGCTGGTCTCGCTGGGTTCCGACCACGCGCCGCACACCGTGGAGGAGAAGAGCCGCGGGTTCGAGACGCAGCCCGCCGGAGCGGTCGGCTGCGAGACGTTCGGCCCGGTGCTGATCGACGCGCTGCTGCGCGGCAAGACCACCCCCACCCGGTTCGCCGAGGTCACCGCCACCGAGACGGCCAAGCTCTACGGCCTCTACCCCCGCAAGGCGTCATCCGCCCCGGCAGCGACGCCGACCTGGTGGTCGTCGACCCCGAGGCCCGGCGGACGGTGCGCAACGAGGAGCTGATCGCCAAGCAGCCGGTGAGCCCGTGGAACGGGTTCGAGCTGCGCGGGGCGCCGGTCGCCACGGTGCTGCGCGGCCAGGTCGTGGTGCGCGACCGCGAGATCGTGGCGCCGCGCCAGGGCCGGTTCGTCGCGGCCGAGCACCGCAGCGACGCACCTGCCGGGGTCGGCGGGTGACCGACGCCGCGAGCCTCGCCCGCGGCGTGTCCGCAGCGATCACCCAGGCGGTCCGGCTGCACCCCGGGCCGCTCGCGGAACCGGTGCGCCGGCACGCCCTGCACGTCGTCGCGGACACGGTCGGCGTGAGCCTGGGCGGCGGACGCACCCCGGAGATGACCCACCTGCGTGCGACCCGGCTCCCCGACGGGGAGGCGACCGTTCTCGCAGCCGGCGCGGGGCGCTCGACCGCGGAGGAGGCGGCGTTCCTCAACGCCACCGCCGGGTCGTTCCTCGAGCTCGACGAGGGGATGCGCCCGACCGGCCACCCCGGCATGCACATCGTGCCGGCGGCGCTGGCGGCCGCGGAGGTCGCGCACCGCTCGGGCGCCGAACTGCTCACCTCCGTCGTCGCCGGGTACGAGGTGGCCGCGCGGCTGCTCACCGCGTTCCGGCTCACGCCACCGACGCACCCGCACGGCCATCTCGCGGGGGTGGGCGCCGCGGTGGCGGTGGCCCTGCTGCTCGACGAGGATCCGCACGCGGTGGCGGCGATCGCCGCGACCACGCCGACGGTCCCGGTCTGGAACGCCTGCTACGAGGGGGCCACCGCCCGCAACACCGCGATGGGGCTCGCCGCGCAGAACGCGCTGCGCGCCGTGCGGCTGCACCGGGCCGGCTTCCGCGGGTCCCCGGAGTCGGTCGGCGCGCTGTTCGGGCAGGTGACCGGCCAGGTCGTGGCGGCGGACGCGCTGACCGCCGAGCTCGACCCGGCGAACCCCGCCGTCCTGCGCAACTACTTCAAGCGGCACAGCGCCTGCGCGCTCACCCACGGCGCGGTCGACGCGGTGCTGTCGCTACCCCCGGTACCCGTGGACGAGATCTCCGCGGTGGAGGTGCGCACGGTGGCGAACAACCTGAAGCTGGACCGGCAGGCCGCGCCCAACGACCTGTCGAGCCGCTTCTCGCTGCCCTACGCCGTGGCGGCCACGCTTCTGGCACGGGCCTCGCAGGTGAGCACGTTCGACTACCGGCCGCCGGTCGCCGAGCTCGCCCGGCGGGTCAGCGTCACGGTGGACCCCGCGCTCGAGGCGCAGTGGCCGCACCACTCGCCCACCCAGGTCGTGGTGCACGCCGGGCAGCGCCTGGAGGCGTCGGTGACCGACCCGCACGGCTACCACCACGACCCGCTGACCGCCGACGAGCTGCGGGAGAAGTTCCTCGCCCTCGCGGGCGAGCCAGGCCCCCAGCTGTGGGACCGGCTCGTCGAGCTGGACCGGGAGACCGACGTCGCACAGCTGCTCGCACCGCTCCGGGGAGCTTGACAGCGCCCCGAACAGGGAGCAATCTCTCCCCCTTCCACTCTGGAAAGAGGTTTCCACTATGTCCGGTCCCGGCGTGACCGCGCCCGCGCGGCCGGTCGACCTGTCCGTGCGGCTGGGAGACCTCGAGCTCGCCAACCCGGTGATGCCGGCCTCGGGGTGCTTCGGACCGGAGCTGGCAGAGCTGGTGCCCGTGCACCGGCTCGGCGCCGTGGTCACGAAGACGGTCTTCGCGCAGGCGCGGCCGGGCAACCGCGCGCACCGGCTGGGCGAGAGCGCGCACGGGATGCTCAACAGCGTCGGCATCCCGAGCCGGGGCGTGCACGGGTTCGCCCGCACCGACCTGCCCGCCTACCAGCGCCTCGGCGCACCGGTGATCGTGAGCGTCGGCGGGTTGTCCGAGGGCGAGTACTGGCGGGTGACCGAGGAGCTCGCCGGCACCGAGCACGCCGCCATCGAGGTCAACGTGTCCTGCCCGAACCTGGAGCGCGGCGGCGTCACCCTCGGGTCCGACGTCGGCGCCGTGCGGCGCGTCGTGGCGGGCGTCGTCGCCCGCACCGACGTGCCGGTGCTCGTGAAGCTCAGCCCGGACCTCGCCACGATCGACGCCGCCGCGCGGGCCGCCCAGGAGGCGGGCGCGGCGGCGGTCACGGTGTGCAACAGCTTCCCCGGCCTGGCGGTCGCCCCCGAGACCCGGCGGGCCACGCTCGGCAACGGCACCGGGGGCCTCTCCGGCCCGGCGATCAAGCCACTCGCCCTTCGGCTGGTCTGGCAGGCCGCGCAGGCCGTGACCATCCCGGTCGTCGGCTGCGGTGGCATCGCCACCGCGCACGACGTGGCGGAGTTCCTCGTCGCAGGCGCGAGTGCAGTGCAGATCGGGACGGCGACCTTCGCCCGACCGTTCGTGATGACCGAGATCGTCCGCGAGCTCCCCGCACTGGCGGCCCGGCTCGGGGTCACGCGTCTCACCGACCTTGTCGGAACCCTCTCCTTCTGACGGCAGGAGCCGCCCCCATGGGTCTTGACGACCGCACCGAGAACCTCCCGGAGAACCGCACCGCGGAACCCGACGGGCCCGACGCCGAGCGCGTCACGCCGTACGGCCGCAAGGCGGTCTTCGCCGCCACGCTCGGCTACGCGATGGACGGGTTCGACCTGCAGATCCTCGGCTTCGCGCTGCCCGCGATCATCGTGGGCCTCGGCCTGACCACCACGGAGGCGGGCTGGCTGGCGACGATCACGCTCGTCGGCACCGTCGTCGGGGCGATGATCTTCGGGACGCTGGCCGACAGGTACGGCCGGGTCAAGATGCTGACCTACTCGATCGTCCTGTTCGCCGTGTTCACGGCGCTGACCGCGCTGTCGCAGGGCTTCGTCGAGATGGCGATCTTCCGGTTCATCGCGGGCACCGGCATCGGCGGCGAGTTCGGGATCGGCATGGCGCTGGCCGCCGAGGCCTTCCCCGCGCTCAAGCGGGCCAGGGCGACGTCCATCGTCGGCGTCGGCTTCCAGCTCGGCGTGCTGCTCGCGGCGATCATCTCCGCCCCCGTGATCACGCTGTGGGGATGGCAGGGCCTGTTCGTCATCGGGATCTTCCCGGCCGTCATCGCGGCGATCTTCCGGTCGCGGCTGCACGAGCCGGACGCCTTCCTCAAGCAGAAGGCCGCGGCCGCCGTCGAGAAGCCGCCGAACCCGTTCCGGCTGCTGGTCGCCGACCGCAGGACCGCCCGCACCAGCCTCGGCATCGTGATCATCTGCTCGGTCCAGAACTTCGGCTACTACGGCATCATGACCTGGCTGCCGACCTACCTGTCGAAGCAGATCGGGCTGAGCCTCACCGCGTCCGCGACGTGGACCGCGGTGACGATCGGCGGGATGATCTTCGGGATCCTGCTGTTCGGGCAGCTGGCCGACCGGATCGGCAGGCGGCGGGCCTTCTGGATCTTCCAGGCGGGGGCCTGCCTCGCCCTGCTCGGGTACGCCCAGCTCAGCGATCCGCTGGCGGTGCTGGCCGGCGGTGCCGTGATGGGGATCTTCGCCAACGGCATGCTGGGCGGCTACGGCGCCGTCATCGCGGAGAACTACCCTACGGCGGCGCGCGCCACCGCCCAGAACGTGCTGTTCGGCATCGGCCGCGGCGTGGGCGGGCTCGCCCCGCTCGTCGTCGCACTGGTCGCCGGCGCGAGCGGCTTCACGACCGCGCTGAGTTTCCTCGCGCTGATCTACATCGTCGACATGGCAGCCATGTTCCTGATCCCCGAACGGGCGACCGAGGAGCTGGACACCACCCCGCGCTGATCGCCGGAGGAGGACAACCGTGGCAACCACCACCCATTCCACAGTCATCGCCGCCCTGCGCGCCGTCGGCGTCGCAGAGGACGCCTACGGGCCCACCCTCAACACCGCCCGGTCGCCGCGGGACGTCGACGTCCTCGGCGCACGTCTCGCCGAGGAGATCCGCGCCGTCGCGGCGCCCACGGCCCTCGTCGTCTGGGACACCAGCGACGAGGCGGTGCTCGCGCACGTCGTCGCCCGATCCCTGGACGTCGGCGTGCTGCGGGCGTTCGAGGTCGAGGGGATCCTGGGGCTCGACCCGGACATCGCGGACGGCACCCCTGTCGCGCTGCTCGCCACCCAGTGGGGCGAGCGCAGGCTGGCGACGCTGCGCACGCTCGTGGAGAACCGCGGCGGGCGCACCGTCGCGGTGGCCGCCGCGCTCGGATCCCCCGCGCTCTCCGCGGTGCCGGACGTGCCTGCCGTCTCACTGGCGGGCGCCGACGAGGCGACGGACGTGCCGTCGTGACCACGGCGCCCGTCGCCCCCGGCGCGCTCGTGGCCGACCGTGACCGGCTCCGGGCGCTGCTGGACCAGTTCGCCGGCCTCTCCGAGCCGGTGTCAGGCCCCGGCGTGACCCGCCTCGCCTACACGCACCTCGAACGGGAGGCCCACGCGGTCTTCGCCGCACACATGGAGGAGCTGGGCGCCGCGGTGCGGACCGATGCGGCCGGCAACACACTCGCCGAGCTGCCGGGGACCGATCGCAGCGCTCCGGCGATCGGGACCGGGTCGCACCTGGACAGCGTCCCGGACGGCGGGCGGTTCGACGGCATCGTCGGCGTCGTCGCCGCGATGGAGACCGCCCGGCTCGTCACGGAGCACGCGGCCGCGCACCGGCACCCGCTGCGGTTCGTCGTGTTCGCCGCCGAGGAGGGCGCCCGCTTCGGCCAGGCCTGCACCGGCAGCCGGATCGCCGCAGGCCTCACCGGCCCCGCCGACCTGCCCGGGAAGCGCGACGCCGACGGCGTCTCGCTCGCCGAGGCGATGACCGGCGTCGGGCTCGATCCCGCCCGCGTGGGCGACGCCCGCTGGGACCACGCGGACTGGGCGGCGTTCGTCGAGCTGCACATCGAGCAGGGCGCGGTGCTGGAGTCCACGGGACGGCGGGTCGGCGTCGTCGACGCGATCTCCGGCAGCACCCGGCTGCGGATCGACCTCGAAGGCCGGGCCTCGCACAGCGGCGGCACCCCGATGCACCTGCGCGCCGACGCCGCCGCGGCGGCCGCCGAGATCGTGCTGCTCGCCGAGTCGGTGGGGCTGCGGGCCGCCGCGTGGGGCACGCGGGCGACCGTCGGCCGGATCGACGTCGCGCCCGGGTCGATGACGACGATCGCGGGCGGGGCCAGCCTCTGGGTGGACGTCCGCGGGCTGGACCTGGACCGGCAGCAACGCGCCGCGGCCGAGATCGTCGAGAGCGCCGCGGCCGCCTGCGCCCGCCGCGGGGTGCGCTGCACCGCCACGCCGCTGGCCGAGACCCCACCGGTGCCGCTGCCGGCCGTCGTGCGGGACACGCTCGTGGCCACCTGCCACGACCTCGGGCTGGAGCCCACCGTCCTGCCCAGCGGGGCGAGCCACGACGCGCAGCAGGTCAACGAGGTCACCCCGGCCGGGATGCTCTTCATCCCGAGCCGGGACGGGATCAGCCACGACCCCGCGGAGGACACCGACCTCGACGACGTCGCGCTCGGCACCACCGTGCTGGCCGCGAGCCTGCTGCGCCTCGACGGCGAGCTGCCATGACCCTCCAGCCCCTCGAACGAACCGACGAGGACCGGCCGGCCCCGGCGTGGTGCCACGCCGAGGTGCTCGTCAACCGCCCGCTCACCGAGCGGTACCACCACCTCCGGCTCGCCGCCCCGGACGTCGCCGCGGCGGCCCGCGCCGGCCAGTTCGTCATGCTGACCGCCGGCCGGGACGGATCGGGCCCGGTGCTGCCCCGCCCCATGGCGGTCTACACCCGGGACGCGGCCGCCGGGGTCGTCGACGTGCTGTACGCCGTGGTCGGGCAGGGCACGCGGGCGCTGGCCGGGTTCGCTCCGGGCGAGCGCATGGTCGTGGTCGGGCCGCTCGGGCGGGGGTTCGCGATCCACCCGGAGACCGACCGGGTGCTCGTGGTCGGGCGGGGCATCGGCACCTGCTCGCTCACCTGCGTGGCCCAGGACCTCGCGCCCGGTCCGGTCGAGCTGCACGCCGTGACCAGCGGCCGCGATCCGGGCTCGGTGATCGGGGCGGAGGTGTTCCGCGAGCACGGCGCGGCCTCGGTCCGCGCGGTGCACGACACCGACGGCAGCAGCGACGTGGCGGTGCTGCGGGCGCGGCTGTGCGGCGAGCTCGACGGCGGTCCGCCCCAGCAGATCCTCACCTGCGGGTCGGAGCGGCTCGCCCGGCTCTGCGCCGAGCTGGGCGAGCGGTGGGGCGCGTCGGTCCAGGTCTCCGTGGAGGCGCACATGGCCTGCGGCCTCGGGTACTGCCACGGCTGCTCGACGGGTGGACCGACCGGCCCGGAGGAGTCCCCCCTGGTCTGCCGGGACGGGCCGGTGTTCTGGCTCAGCCTGCCCTGAATCGCTTCAACCAACGACCCTCCTCGGCATCGCCTTGTGCGCCAGATAGCACGTTGATACGTTCCAATTCACCCGCCGACCTGAGGAGTCGAGACGATGCCGTCTGCCGGGCAGGCCATACGCACGCTGCGAGCGGGCTTCGCCGCCCCACCACCGGACGGCCGGGTCATGATGCGCTGGTGGTGGTTCGGCCCGTTCGTCGAGGAGGCCGAGCTGGCCCGCGAGCTGGAGGCGATGGCGGCGGCCGGCATCGGCGGGGTCGAGGTCGCCGCGGTGTACCCGCTGTCCACGTCCGAGGCCGAGCGGGAGGCAGGCGGGTTCCTGTCCGAGCGGCACCTGTCCCGCCTGAGGTTCGCCGCCGAGACGGCCGACCGGCTCGGCCTGCGCTTCGACGTCACGCTCGGCAGCGGCTGGTCTTACGGCGGCCCGCACATCACCGACGAGACCGCCGCCCGGCGGCTGCGGTGGGACGCGCGCGAGGTGCCGCCGCGGGCCCTGCGGATCGCGCCACAGCCGTGGCCCGGTGACGAGCTCGTCGCCGCGTACGTCGGCGACGGCTCGGAACAGGAGCCGCCCACCCGCTGGGAACCGCTCGCCGTGGACGACGGCGCCGTCGAGGTGCCCGCAGGCTCCGGGCCGCGGGTGGTCCTGCTGGCCATCTCCAGCCCGACCGGACAGAACGTCAAGCGTGCCGCGGCCGGCGCGGAGGGCCCGGTGCTCGACCACTGCAGCCGCGCCGCCACCGAAGCGCACCTGCGCGCGGTGGCCGACCCGATCCTCGCCGCGGTCGGGAGCGAGCTCGTCACCGCGGTGTTCTGCGACAGCCTCGAGGTCTACGCGGCCGACTGGACACCCGCCCTGCCCGCCGAGTTCCGGGCCCGCCGCGGCTACGACCTGCTGCCCGAGCTACCGCTCCTGCACACCCGCGGGGAGGGGTCGCAGCGGCTGCGCGCCGACGTCGCCGCCACCCTCGGTGAGCTCTACGAGGAGAACTTCGTGGCCGTCGCGGCGGAGTGGGCCGCCGCGCACGACGTGCTGTTCCGCATCCAGAGCTACGGCCAGCCGCCCGGCACGCTGTCGGCCTACCGGCACGCCGACCTCCCGGAGGGCGAGGGCTGGGGCTGGCGCTCGGTCACCCAGACCAAGTGGGCCACGTCGGCAGCACACCTCTACGACCGGCGGGTGGTGTCGTCGGAGACCTGGACGTGGGTGCACTCCCCGTCGTTCGCCGCCACCCCGCTCGACCTCGCGGGCGAGGCCCACGAGCACCTGCTGCTGGGTGTCAACCAGCTCATCGGGCACGGCTGGCCGTACTCGCCGCACGAGAGGCCCGGCTGGATCTTCTACGCATCGGGGGCGCTGAACGACGCGAACCCGTGGTGGCCCGCGATGCCCGAGCTCAGCCGGTACCTGCACCGACTGTGCTGGCTGATGCAGCAGGGCGAGCCGGTCGTCGACGTCGCGCTCTACGCCCCGAGCCGCGACGCCGCGGCGAGCTTCACCCCTGGCACCCGCGGCTACCTCGACCTCTGGCACGCCACCCGCGACCACATCGGCGAGGAGCTGCCCGCCGCGCTGCGCGACGCCGGGTACGACTACGACCTCATCGACGACACCGCCCTCCAGGAGGCCGACCGCAGCCGCTACCGCGTGATCGTCCTGCCGGACGTGGCGGACCTGCCGGAGGCCACCGCGCGCCTGCTCGAGAAGCAGGACGTCGCCGTCGTGACCGTCGGCGGCAGGGTGCACCGCGACGGCTGGACCGCCGTCGAGGACGTCGCAGGGCTGCTTCCGGCGCTCGGCGCGCTCGTGCCGCCGGACGCCCCGACCGCGCCGGACGCGTGTCGCGCACCGCAGGGTGGGCGACACCGACGTCTACCTCGTCGCGAACACCGGCCCGGCGCCGCGCTCGTGCACGCTGCGCCCGCGCGATGCTGCGGCCGCGTACGAGCGGTGGGACGCCCGCACCGGGCGCGCCCACCGGGTCGCCGCACCCGATGGCGGGGTGCCGCTGGAGCTGCAGCCGTACGAAGCCGCCGTCGTCGTCGCGGTGCCGGGCGCCGACCCGGACGTGCCGGACGCACCGGCCGCAGGGCCGGTCGGGACGGTCGAGCTGGCCGGCCCGTGGACCGTCGCGTTCGCCGACGCCCCGGACGCGCGGGAGGACGTGGCGCTCCCGCACCGCTGGGAGGACGACCCCGCCCGGGCCGACCACTCCGGCGAAGCCACCTACGAGACCACCGTCGACGTGGCGGCCGAGCTCTTCGGCGGTCCCGTCCTGCTCGACCTCGGACCCGTGCGCCCCCGTGCACAGGGCGTCGACGGCGAGCGCGGGCTGCGCGGGGCGTCGTTCCGGGCCGAGGTCACCGCGCCGGTGGGTGAGGTCGCCCAGGTACTGGTCAACGGCGAGGACTGCGGCTGGGTATGGGCGCTGCCCTACACCGTCGACGTCACCGGCCGGCTGCGCGCCGGGCAGAACACCGTCGCCGTGCGCGTGCTGAACACCGCTCTGGGTGCACTGCGCGCGAGCACCGAGATCACGGCGGCCGTCGACGCGGTGACGCGGACGGACGGCAGGCGGTTCCGCATGCAGGACCTGGAGCTCGCGCAGCAGCCCACGACCTCCGGCCTCCGCGAGGTGCCGGCGCTGCGTTTCGGCGCGGGTTCCTAGACGGCACGAGCGACGAACCCAGCGCCCATGATCACCAGGATGAGGACATGAGCCCGGGAGGCGTTGCCGATCGGGCTGCGGTGGGCGCCCTTGGTAGCCCGTGATCATCAGTTGGGTGTGTGGACGGCCGGATGTGGCCGCCCGTGCACCCGACCGGCGATCAGGCAGCCGACGATCGCGAACAGCCGCCGGTACGGAGTTCGTGGGCGTGCGGTTCAGCAGCCGACGTCCGCCAGCACCTCGGCCGCCAGCCGGGCGACGGCCGTCGTGTCCGCCCCGGTGGGCTGCAGCAGCGCCGCGACCACGGCATCGGCGGTGGCGTCGCCGAGCACGCCCGCGACGTTGCGCCGGAACTTGCGCTCCACCTCGTCCGCGCCCAGCGGGTCGTCCGGGTTGCCGCGCGCGTTCCGCACGCCGGCGGTCGCGGACGAGCCGTCGCGCCACCGGACGGTGACCGTCGCGGGGCGCTCGCGCGGGAGCGCCGCGGAGAACCCGGGGTCCTCGACCAGCCGGACCCGGGCGGCGAGCGCGCGGATCTCGGGGCGGGCCAGCCGGTCGGGCAGGAACGTGCCGGCGACGAGGTCACCGTCCAGCGCGAGGGCCGCGAGGCACACCGGGAGGGAGAACCGGGCGTGCAGGTCCGAGCCGACGTCGACCGCGTCGAGCGAGACGGCGAACGCGAACGTGTCGACCGTGATCCCCGCGATTCCGCCCCGGGCACGCGCCGGACCCGGCACGGCCGCGACGGCGGCGCGCCACGCGTCGAGGGCCGGGTGAATCCAGCGGCGCACGCGTAGGGCTTGAGGTAGCTGTCGGCGAGGCGCCACCGCTCGCCCAGACCGCCGGTCAGCTCCTCGGCGTCGAGGTCGGTGCAGACGGCCGAGCCGAGCAGGCGGGTGACGAGGTCGGCGCTGCCGCGCGTTCCGTCGGCGGCCCGGCCCGCGGCGGCCGCGCCGTAGTAGGCGCCGAGCCCGGTCCACACGTTGCGGACGGTGCCGCCGTGCATCGGCACGGCCAGCGTGGCCGCCATCGGGACGGACGCCCCGAGCAGCAGCGCCTCCGCGGTGGCGTCCGGGGAGAGTCCGGTGAGGACGCTCGCCGCGAGCGCCGCGGCCACGGGACCGTGGATCCCGTGCGGGTGCAGCCCCGGCCGCAGCGTGGTGCCGACGCCGAACCGCATGCCGACCTCGCACGCGAGGAGGAACACCTCGGTCAGGCGCCGGTCCGGCACCCCACCCGCGACCGCGGCGTGCAGGAGCACGGGCAGGGTGTGCGGGGCCGGGTGCGCGGTGGGCACGGGCGGGAGGCGGTGGCCCTGGGGGTGGAACGAGCCGCCGGAGTCGGCGTCGAGCCAGGTCGCCGCGGTGCCCAGGCCGGCGAGCCGGGCGAACGGGGCGTCCCGCGGGCCTGCGGGTTCGGCGGCGCGCAGGCCGTGGACGAATTCCCGCACCGGCGGGTAGCGCAGCCCGCCGACCAGCACGCCGACCGAATCGAGCAGCAGCAGCCGGGCCAGCCGCACGACGTCGGCGGGCGCGTCCTCGAGCCGGGTGTCGTGGGCGAACACGGCCAGGGGCCGGGCGCGACGATCATCGGGGAGCTCCCTCGGTGGACAGGCCGCGGGTGACGGCGGCGGCGAGGTCGGCCAGGCGCTGCGTCACGCCCGCGACGGCGCGCGAGCACCACGCCGTCGACGCCCACGGCGGCGAGCGCGCGCACCCGCGCCGTGACGGCGGGCGCGTCGCCGGTGACCAGGAACTGCTCCCGCACCAGCGCGTCGCCGGGGCCGGTGGTCCGGCCGGCGGCGGCCGTGCCGTGGCGGCGGTAGTCGTGGGCCGCGGCGGCGGCGCGGACGTGCACGAGGTCGTCACCGGTGACGCCGTACCAGTCCGGGGCGGCGGCGATCCGGGCGGCGCAGGAGCCGAGCACGGGCCGCGCGGCCGCCTGCGCCTCGTCGGCGGACGAGGTGACGGCGGCCCGCAGGAAGACCCACACGGCGGCGCCGGGGTCGGCGTCCCGGGCGACCGCGGCGGCGCGCGCCAGCACGGCCGGGTCGGTGCCGGCGTCGACGAGCACCCCACCGAGCGCGGCGGCCGTCGCCGGCGATGGTGCGCAGGCCCGAGGCCGCGCCGAGGAGCGTCGCCGCGCCGGCGAGCTCCCGCACCGCGCGCATCGCCGCCCTGTGGTCCCGCAGCGACGGCACCGGCAGCCCCTCGTTGCGCACCGAGCTCTCGCCGCGCCCGACGACGGCGAGCACGCGGCCGGGGTGGTGGGTGGCGAGGGTGCGCACCGCGCTCGCGACGGTCGCGGGGTGGCGCAGGCCCAGCCCGAGGACGCACGGGCCGGCGAGCCGGGCGTCCGTGCCGGCGAGGACGCGCGCGGTCTCCACCAGCGGGTCCGGGAACAGCCGCGGGCTGTCCGCGAGCCCCACCCCGTCGAGGCCGGCCGCGAGAGCCCGGGCCGCGAGCGCCACGGCGTCCACTTCGCCCGCCGGCCGGGCGATGTTGAGCAGGACCGGAGGGCTCACCGCAGCCGGTCCAGCAGGGCACGCACCGGCACGTCCGCCGGCAGCCCGTCCCCGGTGACGGGGCCGGTGACGGGGCCGGTGACGGCGGCGAGGGTCCGGGTGAGGCCGTCGGGCATCCCGGCCAGCCCGCTCGTCCAGCTGCGGACGGCGAGCCAGCCCGCCGCAGGCTCGTGCCCCGCCCACGGACCGGGCGGCCCGGCCGGCGCGGCGACGGCCATCAGGCTCCCGGCGAGATCCAGCACGGCGGGCAGATCGGCGAGCGGCACCCCGGTCAGCACGGCCGCGCAGGTCGCGGCGGGAACGACACCGCCGGTCGGGAGCCCCACCGGCCGGGCCACCTCGGCGACCCGGTGCTCGAGGTGCGCGGCGACGGCGAGCGCGGCACGCACCGCTCGACCGAGGTCGGCCGCGCTGCGCCCGTGCTCCGCGCCGGCGACGAGACCGACGAGCGCGAGCATCGCGTCCGTACCGAGACCGGCCCGCGCGCAGCGCTCACCGGCCCAGAGCAGTCCCGGGTACGGCGCGGCGCGCAGCCCCGTCCCGGGTAGGGGCACCGCACCGTCCGGAACGGCGATCCGGCCTGCCCACGCCCGCAGGTCGCCTCCGCGGGTGCGGCGGCCAGTCGGTCCAGCGCCCGCAGGGCGCCGGGCAGCGGGGCCCGGCCGCCGCGTGCTCGCCGAGCGCCCGGCTGCGACGTCGGCGAGGTCGGCGGACAGCTGCGGCGCGGCCGTCGCCGCGCGCCGGGCAGCGGGGCCCGGCCGCCCGCGTGCTCGCCGAGCGCCCCGGCTGCGACGTCGGCGAGGTCGGCGGACAGCTGCGGCGCGGCCGTCACCGCGCGGCGAGCGAGTCGCGGGTGACCTCGGTGGCTTCCGCGATCACGTAGAACTTGAAGTCGGTGCGGCCGGCCGGGCCGCGGTCGACCGGGATCGGGTGGTCGGTGAACCACTCGCGGTAGCGCGCGTAGGCGTCCTCGTCGGCGAAGTGCATCTCCGCGATCCGGTAGAACGAGTAGCCCTGCGGGATCTCCGCGGTGCCGCCCGAGGCCTGGTGCACGGGGCGCAGCACCTTGTTGAACACGATCCGGTCCAGGTGCGGGTTGGCGAGCAGGTCGGGGGCGTGCACCTCGAAGAGCCAGCGCTCGTACTCCTCGGGGGTGAGGCCGTCGGCGACCTCGTAGCCAGGATCGCTTTCACCGTCATCTCGGTCCCTCCTCGATCTCGAACGTGAACGACTCCGCGCCCGCCCCGAACCCCTCCAGGCGCACGCGGACGGGATGGATCCGCACCCCCACCAGCTCGTCCTCGACCTGCGCCGCGGTGCGCACCGGGGCCCGGGTCCCGCCCCGCGCCCGCTGGCGGACCAGCTCGTCGAAGTAGCGGCGCACCGTCCACTCCCCCGGCATCTCCTCGGCCGTCCCGCGGATCGAGACCACCCGCGGCGGCAGCAGCGACAGGTCGAAGACGTGCGGGCGCTCGTTGGTGGCGCCCGGCGCCGGCTCCCGACCCAGGTGACGGTGGTGCGCGGGTCGTGGCGCCACTGCGCGATGCGCCGGTGCCCGCGGCGCTGGACGAGGTCGACGGCCCACCCGTCGGCGAGGAACGCCGTCATCGTCCGGACGACCGGGAAGCCCCGCCGATCGACGGTCGTGACCTGGGCGAACCCGGCCTCAGTCCGCACGAACTCCCGCGCCGCCACGATCACGGCGGCCTCGCTCACGGTGACACCTCCACGGCGGCCGCGCGCAGCCGCTCCCCCAGCTCCCGCGGGGTGCCGCCCGCCGCGAGCGGCGTGCCCGCCGCGAGCGGCGTGCACCGCGCGAGGACGGTCACGGCCCGGGTCGCCGAACCGGCCGGTGAGCAGCCGTTCCGCCTTCTCGCGCAGCGCGGCCCGGTCGAGGGCGCGGTCGGCGTCGCCGCGCGGGCGGTCCCCGGCCGTGGTCCGGACGGAGCCGTCGCGCAGCACGACCGTGACCCGCGCGGGCCGCCCGTCCGGGTAGCCCGCGTCCAGCTCGGGGTCGTGGACGACCCGCACCCGCCGGGCGAGCTCCTGCACGGCCGGCGAGGCCACGGTCTGCGCGGTCATCGTCGTCTCGTCGAGCCGGCCGGTGACCAGCGCGACGGCCACCGAGGTCGGCACGCTGAACCGGGCCCTCAGCTCGTCGGCCGCCACCGCGTCGAACCGGGCGGCCCCCGCGAACGCCCGCACCTCGACCTCGGCGACGTCGGAAGCGTCGAGCGGGAGGAGGTCCGCAACGGCGTCGTTGACGCCGTGCAGGTGGGCGCAGGTCGGGTGCACCTTCACGTAGCCGCCGAGCACCTCGTACGGGGACCAGGTGACCGGCTCCAGCACAGTGGGATCCCAGTCGTGGGCGGCGACGGCGGCGAGGTGGCGGTCGAGCGCGCCGGGCTCCGGTTCGAGCCCGGCGAGGGCGGCGCCCCCGAGCGCGGCCCCGAGCTGGATCGACGCCCCGAGGAACGCGTGCCCGCCGGTGCGCCCGCGGAAGATCGTGGCCGCGTCGGAGAGCAGCACGGCCGACGCGGCGAGCTCGATCGCGCGCCCGGCCGCGGCCACGTCGCCGGGCGCGAGCAGCCGGGCCACGCCCGCGGCGACGCCCACCTGCCCCCACGTGCCGATGTCGTGCACGCCGGGCGGCGTGCCGCCCATCGCCCGGCCGACCCGGACCCCGGCCTCGTACCCGGCGAGCACGGCGGCGAGGGTCTCGTCGCCGGGGAGGTCGCGCTCCTCGGCCAGGGCGAGGACGGCCGGCACGACGTGGGACGCGGGGTGCCCGCGGGCGGGCCGGTGCCCGTCCTGCAGTTGGTCGGCCGCCGCGGCCGACCCGTTGAGCAGCTGGGCGCTCGCGGCGGGCCAGCCCCGCGGCGAGCCGACGACGGTCGCGGTGCCCACCGGCGTGCGGGCGAGGCCGTAGCGCAGCGCCACCAGCTCCGGGCGGGTGCTGCCGAGCGCCGCAACGGCGACGCAGTCGGCCACGAGGTCCACCACCCGCTCGCGCACCACGGCCGGTGTGTCCCGCCAGGAGGTGGCGGCGACGGCAGTCGCGAGGCCCGCGGCGAGCGCGGTCACGAGCGCCGCCCGACCAGCCCGTCGAGGCCGCGCACGGAACCGGCCCGCGGGAGCGCCGCGCACCAGCGCAGCACCCCCGCGGCCGCGGTGCCGGGGAGCGAACGGCCGAGCAGTTCCTCGTGCTTCGCACGCAGGGTCGCCGCGTCGTAGGGGCGGTCGAACCCGCCGGGCGCGTGGTCCTCCCGCGCGCTGAGCGTGCGCCCGTCACGCATCCGCACGGTGACGCGGGCGGCGCGCACGGCGGCGCGAGCCGCGTGAGCTCCGGGTCCTCCACGACCCGGACCCGCGCCATGAGGTCGCGCACCGCGGGGTCGGCGGCGACGCCGTCGGTGTAGGCCCCGATCCCGTTGTGGCCGAGCAGCAGCCGCACGGCCATCGCGTACGGGATGGAGTGCTTCCCGCCGAAGCCGCTGGTCGGCGCGGTGCCGTCGAGGCGGGTGGCGGGGTCGTACGTCGCGACCTCGACCGACTCGACGTCGGCCGCTGCCACACCGTGCTCGGCGACCACCGCGGCGAGCGCCTCGATCGGGGCGTGGTTCCACCGGCTGCAGGCGTGCAGCTTGACGTAGTTGCGGGTGAGGTAGCGCCGCTCGCCGAGCTCCTCGTCGAGCGCGGAGTCGTCGAACGCGTCGCCCAGCACCTCGCCGTACACGGTCTCGAGCGCGAGTGGGTCGGCGGTCGTCCCGGTGGTGGCGAGCTCGACGGCCAGCACACCGGAGGCGGCCGTGACTCCGGTGATCGTGTTGCGGACCGTCGCCCCGTTGTTGGCGGCGCGCTGCGTGGAGGCGGGGGTGAGCGCGGCCGCGATCCGCACGGCCCGCACGGTGGTGTCGGTGTCGAGGCCGCGCAGCCGGGCGACGCCGACCGCTGCCCCGCAGGCCATCGTCGTGCCGAACGGGTGCACCGCGCGGCGCAGGCGCGTGCCGGCTCCGACCCGGACGGCAACCTCGTACGCCGCGGCGCACGCCGCGAGGAACGCGGGCCCGCCGGCGTCGAGCTCCTCGGCGACCGCGAGCACGGCCGGGAGCGTGTGGGCGCTCGGGTGGTTGGCGGCGAACTGGTTGCCCTCGTCCAGCTCCAGGCGGACGGCCGCCTGCCCGTTGGCCAGCGCCGCCGCGTACGGGCTGGTGCGGGCGCCGGTGGCGAGGACGGTCGCGGGGCCCTGCCCGCCGAGGTGCGGCGCCGCGGCGGCGAACCCCGCGACCTCGGCTCGACCGCGGCACCCACGATCGCCGCCACGGTGTCGGTCACGACGAGCACGGCCTGCTCGACGTCGGCCGCGGCCAGGACGTCGTCGCCGAGCGCCCAGTCGACGAGCCCGCGCAGGCGGCTCATCCCCGCACCAGATCCATCACCGGCCCGATGGCGCCGCGCTCGGGCAGCGCGAGCACGGCATCGGCGACCGCGGTGACCGCGTCGGCGTCGAGGACCCGCCCCGCGTTGAGCCGGAACTTCGCGGCGTGCTCCTCGGCGGACAGCGGGTTGCCCGGGCCACCCCGGTTGGCGTCGACGCGCACCTCATGGCGTTGGCCGTCGTCGAGCCGCACCCGCAGCACGGCGGGGAACTGGTTCGGGAAGATCTCGTCGCAGCGGGCGTCGGCGACGCAGCGGACCTTCGCGGCCAGCGCGAGCCTGCGCTCGTCGGCGGCCGCCTCGTCCGTGAAGTCGTCGTGTCCCAGGCCCAGACCGCCGCCGCCGAGCAGCGCCGCCGCCACGGTGTACGGCCCGCTGAACGCGGCGTGGTAGCCCGACCGCGGGCGCGCCTTCTCCTCGGGCGGCTGCGCGATCGTCCGCAGCACCGGCGAGGCGACGCCGAGCTCGATCTCCTCGATCCGGGTCGGGTCGACGCCGCGGGCGCGCAGCGCCAGTGCCGCGTCGATGCCGGCGTGGGTGAAGTGGTTGCACGGATAGGGCTTGAAGAAGATGCCGGGCAGCTCCCAGCGCTCGCCGAGCCCGGCCACCACGCGTCGACGTCCGCGCGCTCGCCGCAGAACGCCTGCAGGAACCCGAACCGGCCCTCCACCACGGTGGGCGGGCCGGTGAGACCGTGCCGGGCGAGGTCGGCGGCCACAACACCGGAGTGCGCGGCCCACCCGCAGTGCATCCGCTTCACGGTGCCGCCGGTGCGGTTGGCCTCGAGCAGCCCCGCGCCCATGCTCGCCGCGATCCCCGCGGCGTGCCCGATGCGCTCGGCGTCCAGCCCGCCGACCATCGCGGCGGCGACGGCCGCGCCGACCGCACCGCAGATCGAGGTGGCGTGCTGACCGCGCTCGAAGAACACCGAGTTGCCCAGCTCGCGGTCGTACCCGCCCATGCCGAGCCGCACCGCGACCTCGACGCCGACGCCCGCGGCATCCAGCAGGGCGGTGGCAGGGGCCCCGGTGGCCTCGGCGACGGCCAGCGCAGCGGGCACGACCGGGGACGAGGGGTGCAGCACCGACGGCAGGTGCGTGTCGTCGAAGTCGAGCGAGTGCGCGAGGGTGCCGTTCAGCAGGGCGGCCGAGGGCGCGGGCAGCTTCAGCCCGGTGCCGATCGCGGTGGCGTCGGCCGGCCCGCCCCAGCCCCGTACGACCGCGGCGACCGAGCCCGCGGTCGGCTGGCCGGTGGCAGCGACGCTGTTGCCGATGACGTCGAGCAGCGCCGGGCGACGTCCGCGCGCAGGTGCGGTGGCAGCCCTTCCTGCTGGACGCCGTGCGCGAGGCGCGCGAGGCGCTGGACGACGGTCTCCGTGGCTGCCACGGTCACGCTGCCACCGCCGCAACCGGCCGCACCGGCGAACCCGTGCCGCCGACGATGCGCAACGGCGCCATGACGAACACGAACTCGGTGAGCCCCGCCTCCGCCGCCGGTTCGAGGTTCAGGTGCTCGATGATGTGGATGCCCGCCTCGACGAGCAACACCCGGTGCACCGGCAGCACGCTGTGCCCCGCACCCGGCTTGATCTGCTCGTAGGCAGTGGTGTCGGCGCCGGTCGTCACGACACCCGCGTCGGCGAGCCAGGCCCCGGCGTCCGGGGTGGGCCCGGGCACCCCGTCCTGCTGGCCGAGGTAGGTGGCCGGGTCGGTGTCGAAGTGCCGCGCCCAGCCCGTGCGGATCAGCGCGACGTCGCCGCGACCCACCTGCACGCCGGCGCGGTCGGCCGCGTCCTGCAGGTCCCGGGCCGTCACGCCGTAGCCCGCGGGGAGCACGTCCACGCCGTGCGTCCCGGCGACGTCGAGGAGCACGCCGCGGGTGAGCAGCGCCGGCGTGTGCTCGGCACCCAGCTGCGAGAACTTCCCGCCGCGCTGCGCCTCGGCCGCGTCGACGCCGCCGTGCAGGAGCCCCTCGTGGCTGACGTGCGAGAGCGCGTCGACGTGGGTGCCGACGTGCCCGCCGGTCACGATGATCTCGTTGGACGCCGAGCCGCCGTCGGGCCGGACCATGTCGCCGTGCCGGCGCGCCAGGCTCATCCGGAAGCCGGGGTGGTTCGGGGAGCAGGGCATGCCGGTGAAGTGCGGCTGGCCGAGCTCGACGAGGCGGACGCCCCCGCTCACGGCTGCCAGAAGCGGGTCGGTCATCGGTCTCCTCCTGTGGGAACGGCGAGCTCCAGCACGACGCGGGCGCGCTCGACGACGGCCGGGTCGACGAACCGCCCGTCCTCGTCGAGGACGGCGACCTCGCCGCGGGCCATGGCCTCGTCGGCCGTGCGGACGACGGCCGTGGCGTGGCGCACCTGTGCGGGGGTCGGGGTGTAGACGTCGTGGACGACGGGCAGCTGGCGCGGGTGGACCACCGAGCGCCCGACGAACCCGGTGGCGAGCCCGCGCTCGCAGCTCGCGCGCAGCCCGTCGAGGTCGGCGACGTCGGTCCAGACGCTCTGCACCGGCGAGGGCAGGCCGGCGGCCCTGGCCGCGACGACGACCCAGCCGCGCGCCCAGTCGAGCCCGGCGTCGGAGACGAGCCGCAGGTCGGCCGAGAGGTCCGCCTCGCCGAGCCCGATGCCCGCGACGAGCGGGTGGGCCGCGGCGAGCTCGACGGCGCGGGTGAGCCCGGCCGCGGTCTCGATCACCAGTTGCAGCGGGAGGCCGGTGTGCTCGGCGACGCGCCGGACGGTGTCCGGGTCGGCGCTGCGCGGCAGCCGGATGCCGGCGATGCCGGAGCCGGTGACGGCGTCCAGGTCGGCCGCTCCCCACGGGCCGTCGGGGTCGTTCACCCGGACCCACACCTGCGGGCCGTCGGCCGCGGCACCGGCTGCGGCGACGTCGTCGACCGCCTCGCGGGCGTCGGCCTTGCGGTCGGCCGGCACGGCGTCCTCGAGGTCGACGACCACGCGTCGGCGCCGCGACCAGCGCCTTCGCGACGCGTTCGGCCCGGTGGCCGGGGACGTAGAGCCAGGAGCGGGGCGCCCGGGTCATGCCGACTCCTGTCCGGTCCGGCCGGGGAGCCCGCCCTGCCAGCCCAGCGCGCGGGAGACGCGGTCGGCGGCCTCGGCGAGCAGCGGCACGAACCGGGCGCGCGCGGCGTCGTCGACCCGGTCGGCCGGGCCGCACACCGAGATCGCGCCGACGACCGTGCCGTCGAACGCGAACACGGGCGCGGCCACGGACGCCGCGCCGCTCTGGCGCTCCCCCACCGAGTGGGCGTAGCCGACCTCACGGACCTCCGCGAGTCGGGCGCGCAGCGCCTCGACATCGGTGACGGTGCGGCCGGTCATCGCCGCGAGCTCGCCGGTGAGGACGGCCTCCCGCTCGTACGGCGGGAGGAACGCGAGGATGCAGGTGCTCGAGCTGGCCGCGTGCAGCGGGAAGCGGCGGCCGACCTCGACCGTCATCTTGATCTCCTGGGCGCTCTCGACCTGGTCGAGGTACACCCGGCCGCCGGGGACGCGGGCCGAGATCGTGGTGGTCTCGTCGGTGGCGCGCTGCAGCTCGCGCAGCACCGGCATCGCGGCGCCACGCAGCGTCGACTCGCGCAGGGCCCTCGCACCGAGCGCGGCCGCCGCGGGGCCGAGCCGGTAGCCGCGCGACACCGGGTCGGCGACCAGGAGGCCCCGGTCGGTCAGCGTCCGGAGGATGCGGTGCACCACCGCCTTCGACAGCCCCAGCTGACGCGCGATCGCCGACACACCCAGCGACGCCGGGCCGTCGGTGAACAGGAGCAGGACGTCGGCGACCCGGGCCGCCGCCTCCGTGCCGTTGATGTCCGCCAACGCCCCGCCTTCCCATGTTCCTACGAGCGGAACGATAGTCGAATAGCGGAACGCGATCCGTCAAGGCCTCAGCCAGTCAGGTGAGCTGGATATCCCTTTGTAACAGGCTCAACCCTTGACCCTGGCCCCCGGTCGCGGTGCAGCATCCTCGACAACCAGCGTTCCGGTAACCGGAACAGAGCCCGAGCGGGCAGGAGCACAAATGAGGAAGACCTGGATCGCCGCCGTGGCGTGCGCCCTCTCCTTCGGCCTCGCGGCCTGCGGCGGGTCGGCACCGTCCGGCGCGGCGGGCGGCGCGGGCGAGGGCGGGGTGAGCCCGGAGGGCACGATCAAGATCGGCTCACTGCACGCGCTCAGCGGCGCCGCGGCCGCCGACGGGCAGCAGATGGACAACGGCGCCAAGCTCGCCGTCGAGGCGATCAACAACGCGGGCGGCATCGCGGCGCTGGGCGGGGCGAAGCTCGAGCTGTTGAGCGCCGATACCCAGGGCAAGCCCGAGGTCGGCCAGAGCGAGGCGCAGCGGCTCGTGCAGGAGGGCGCGATCGGCCTGGTCGGCGCGTACCAGAGCGCGGTCACCGCGAACGTCTCGGCGGTGGCCGAGCGGAACAAGGTGCCGCTGGTCATCGACGTCTCCAGCGCCGACTCGATCCTCGAGCAGGGCTACAAGTACTCCTTCCGCGTGCAGCCCAGCTCCACCGTGCTCGGCACGCAGGCGGCCAACTACCTCACCGAGGTCTCCACGGCCGCGGGAGCACCGGCCAAGACCGTCGCGATCCTGCACGAGCAGGGCCCGTTCGGCAGTGCCATCCGCGACTCGTTCACCGCGGAGGCCCAGGAGCTCGGCATGACGGTCGGGCCGGCCATCGCCTACGACGCCGCGAGCGTCCCCGACCTCACCACGCAGATGACGCAGGTCAAGGCGGCCGGCGTGGACGTGCTGGTGGTGGCGGGCTACTACCGCGACGGCGTGCTCGCGGCCCAGGCCGTGCAGACCGTGCAGCCGGGCGTCGACGCCGTGTACGGCGTGGCCAACGGCGCGTTCGACCTGGCGCAGTTCCCGGCCGAGGTCGGCGCGGCGGGCGAGGGCTTCTTCGACTCGAACTACCACTCCGACATGACCAAGCCGGAGATGCAGGAGCTCGCGAAGCTCTACACGGAGCGCTACGGCGACACGATCCGCACGGGTGCCGTGCTCTCCTACGACGCGGTGCGCGTGATCGCCCAGGCGCTGCAGACCGCCGCATCGGCCGATCCCACGGCCGTGCGGGACGCGATCGCGAGCGGCGAGGTCGACACGCTGCTCGCCAGCAACGGCCCGATCGCGTTCGACGAGAAGGGCGAGAACCGCAACGCCATCCCGATCCTGATGCAGGTGCAGGACGGCACCATCCGCCAGGTCCACCCCGACTCGTTCGCCGAGGCGGCCCCGGTCTACCCCGCCCAGCCGGCACCCGCCGCGCGATGACGTCGGCCCCGGAGCAGCAGGTGGAGGCCGGGGCGGCACGCGCCCCGGCCCGCCGCCCCCCGATCCCCTGGGGGCGGGTGGCGGCGGTGCTCGGCGTGATCGTCGTGGCCGTCGCGCTGGCCTACGTGCAGTCGGGCAGCGGCATCGTCGTCTCCCAGGCCGTGGTCACCGGGATCCTCGTCGGGGGGGTGTACGGGCTCGTCGCGATGGGCCTGACCCTGATCTTCGGGGTGCTCGACATCGTCAACTTCGCGCACGGGTCATTCCTCGCGCTGGCCCTGTTCGCCACGTACTGGCTCGTCGCGTCGACCGGCATGCACCCCTACCTCGCGCTCGGGATCTGCACTGTCGTGATGTTCGTGCTGGGGGCGCTCGTGCAGCGCGGCATCCTCGCGGGAGCGATGGGCCGGCCGCTGGAGAACCAGCTGTTGATCACCCTGGGCCTCGCGATGATCATCGAGAACGCCCTCCTGCTGTTCTTCGGCGCCGACCCGCGCTCGGTCGCCCTGCCCGGCGACCGCGGTGTGCCGATCCTGGGCGCCGTCGCGGACCTCTCCCGCGTCCTCGCGTTCGGCGGGGCGATCGTGCTGGCCGGGCTGCTGTTCCTGCTGCTGCAGCGCACGCGGCTGGGCACGGCGATCCGGGCGGTCGCGGCCAACCACGCCGGTGCCGAGCTCGTCGGGATCGACACGCGCCGGATCCACATGCTCACGTTCGCGATCGGCACCGCGTGTGCCGGCGCGGCGGGCGCGCTCGTCGCCCCGCTCGTGACGATCGAGCCCACCACCGGCGCCCAGTTCAACATCATCGCGTTCGTGGTGGTCGTGCTCGGCGGCATGGGCAACGTCGTCGGCGCCCTGCTCAGCGGCCTGGTCATCGGTCTCGCCGAGCAGGTCGGCGGGCTGCTCCTGCCGGGGCAGAGCCCGCTGCTGTCGGTCTTCATCGTGTTCGTGCTCGTGCTCTTCCTGCGCCGCAGGGCCTGTTCGGGAGGTCCGGATGACGGCCGTGACGCAGTCCACGGAGCCGGCCCGCCCGGCCGAGCCCCCCGCCAGCCGTGGAACCGGCACCTCGCGGTCGTCGCCGTGCTGGCGGTGCTGCTCGCGCCGCTGCCGTTCGTGCTGCCCGGCGCGCAGGAGGCCGTCGTCGTCCGCGTGCTGATCTTCGCGCTGCTGTCCATCGGCTGGAACATCATGAGCGGCTTCGGCGGCATGTTCAGCTTCGGCCACGCCGCCTACTTCGGGCTCGGCGCGTACACCACGGCGTGGCTGCTCGTCGAGCGCGACGTCTCGCCGTGGATCGGGATGGCGGCCGGCATGGTCGTGGCCGCCGGGTTCGCGGTGGTCGTCGGGTTCCTCGCCCTGCGCTACAAGCTGCGCGGCGCCTACTTCGCGCTCGCGACGTTCGCGTTCGCCGAGATGCTGCGCCTGTGGGCCACCAACAGCGACCTCGTGAACCGCGCCGAGGGCTACCACGTGCCCTACTGCCCGAGAACTCCTGGTGGTACCTGCAGTTCGAGCCGGGCTCGCCCAACTACTTCTGGATCGCCCTCGCGCTCACCGTCGCCGCGCTCGTCGTCAGCATCCTGTTCCTGCGCTCGCGGGCCGGCCAGTTCACGATGGCCGCGCGCGACGACGAGGAGGCCGCCGCGAGCGTCGGTATCCCCGTGATGCGCTACAAGCTCATGACGATGGCGCTCGCCGGCGCGATCAGCTCCGTGGCGGGCGCGTTCTACGTGCAGTACTACCTGTTCGTCGACCCGGACCTCGCCTTCGGCTCCAGCCAGTCCATCCAGGCGATCCTGCCCGCCGTCATCGGGGGCGTCGCCACGATCTGGGGCCCGGTGATCGGGGCGGCCGTGCTCGGGCCGCTGTCCGACGTCACCGCGACGGTCCTGCGCAACCCGCCGCCGTTCCTGGACTTCCTGCAGGGCCGCGGCGGCCTCGACGTGATCCTCTACGGGCTGCTGCTGATCGTGATCATCCTGCTCCTGCCGAAGGGCATCTACGGGGCGCTGCGTGATCGGTGGTCCCGGCGATGACCTTGCTCCGAGTGGAAGGGCTCACCAAGTCCTTCAAGGGCCTGCGCGCCGTCGACGACGTCGGCTTCGAGGTCGCCGAGGGCGCCATCCTGGGCATCATCGGCCCCAACGGCGCCGGCAAGACCACCACGTTCAACCTGGTGGCCGGCACGCTCGCGCCGGACGCCGGCACGGTGCACCTCGACGGCGCCGACATCACCGGACGACCGCCGCACCGCGTGCTCGCCGCCGGGATGGCCCGCACGTTCCAGCTGATGCGGCCGTTCTACTCGATGAGCGTGCTGGAGAACGTCACGATCGCGGTGCTGGCGGGCGGTGGGTCCCGGCGCACGGCACGCACCACGGCGGCCGAGGTGATCGAACGCGTCGGCCTCGGCAGGTGGCGCGACTCGCCGAGCGAGGGCCTGCCCACCGCGGCGCTCAAGCGCCTCGAGCTGGCCAGGGCCCTCGCGAGCCGCCCCCGCGTGCTGCTGCTCGACGAGGTGCTGGCCGGGCTCGTGCCCGCCGAGCGCGAGCCGGTGATGGACCTGCTCGACGAGCTGCGCAGCCAGGAGGGCGTCACGCTCGTGTTCGTCGAGCACATCATGGCCGCGGTCATGCGGCTGTCGGACTCCGTGCTCGTGCTCGACCTCGGGCGGGTGCTGACGCACGGCTCGCCCGAGGAGGTCACGCGCGACCCGCGGGTCATCGAGGCCTACCTCGGGGAGGAGCCGAATGCTGAGCGTTGAGGGCCTGTCGGCCGGCTACCACCACCTGCAGATCCTGCACGAGATCGGCCTGACGGTCGGTGAGGGCGAGATCGTCGCCGTCGTCGGCGGTAACGGGGCGGGCAAGACCACGACCCTCAAGACGATCTCCGGGATGCTGACGCCGACCAGCGGCACCGTCACGTTCCGCGGTGAGCCGGCGGTCGGGCTGCGGCCGAGTGAGCTGGTCCGGCGCGGGCTCGTGCACGTGCCGGAGGGCCGGGCACTCTTCGGCCCGCTCACCGTGCTGGAGAACCTGCGCATGGGCGGCTGGACGCAGGGCGGGCACTCGCTCGACGACGACCTCGCCGAGGTGTTCGCTCTGTTCCCGATCCTCGACGAGCGCCGCGGCCAGGCCGCCGAGACGCTGTCGGGCGGCCAGCAGCAGATGCTCGCGATCGGCCGGGCGCTGATGGCCCGCCCGAAGCTGCTGATGCTCGACGAGCCGTCCACCGGGCTCTCGCCGAAGCTCACCTGGGCCGTCCTCGACGCGGTGCAGCTGATCCGCGAGCGGGGCGTCGCCGTGCTGCTCGTGGAGCAGAACGCCAAGCACGCCCTCGACCTCGCCGACCGCGCGTACGTGCTGGAGAGCGGCAGTATCGTGCTCAACGGCACGGGCGCGAGCTGGCCCGCGACGACCGCGTGCGCGCGGCGTACCTGGGGATCTGATGGACGCAGCGCAGAAGGCGACGGCGCAAGCCGGGGCGTGGGTGTCCACGCTGCGCTGGGACGACGTCCCGCAGCGGGTGCGCGACCGGCTCGCGCTGGTCCTGCTCGACACGCTGGGTGTGGCGCTCGCCGGGGCGCGCGAACCCGAGCAGGCGCTGCTGGTGGACGCGTGGCGCCCGGCGCCGGGTCCCGCTCCCCTGCGGGGGCCGGGCGCACCACCACCGTCGAAGCGTCGGCGTGGCTGAACGCGGCCGCGCTCGTGCGGCTGGAGCTGGACGAGGGCAACAAGTACGCGAAGGGCCACCCCGCGGCACACGCGTTCCCCGCCGTGCTGGCGCTGGCCGCCGAGCAGCGCGCGTCCGGCCCGGACACGATGGCCGCGCTCCTCGCGGCGTACGAGGTGGCGAGCCGGTTCGGGCGCGCCACCAGCCTGCGGACCGGCGCCACCCGCACGGCTCGTGGGGCGTGGCCGGGGCGGCGGCCGGGTGCGCCCGGCTGCTCGGGCTCGACGCGACGGGGTCGCGGCGGCGATCGACACCGGGGCCGGCCTGCCGGTCGCCGGCCACTTCGGTAGCGCCCTGGACGGCAACCCCGTCCGCGACGCCTGGATGGCCGCCTCCAACCTCTCCGGCCTCGCCGCCGCGCGGATGGCGCAGGCCGGCGTCGCCCGCAACACCGGCACCGCGGCGATCGCGCTGGGCGAGCTGCTCGGCGGCTTCGACCCCGACGCGATCACGGAGGCGCTCGGTGAGCGCTGGGACGTCGAGCTGGGCTACTTCAAGCGGCACGCGGCCTGCTCGTTCACCCATCCCGCCGCCGACGTCGTGCTCGCGCTGCGCCCCGAGATCCCCCTGGACGGGATCGACGAGGTCGTCGTCGAGACGCACGCGCTCGCGGCCGGCCTCACCCGCACCACGTGGGACTCGCGCCTGGGTGCCCTGTTCTCCACCCCGTTCGTCGTCGCGGCCGCACTCGTGCACGGGCACCTCCGCCCGGCCGTGTCCAGCGGCGAGGCCCTGCGCGACCCCCGCGTCGAGGCGCTCGCGGCCCGGGTGGTCGTCCGCGAGGCGGCCGACCTCACCGCCCGGCTCCCCGACGAGCGCGCCGCGCGCGTGACCGTCCGCGGCCCGTCCGGCGAGGTCACGCGCGAGGTGCCGAACCCGGTGGGCGACAGCGCCCACCACCCGATGGACGTCGCCGCCCTGCAGGACCTGCTCGCGGCGCTCCTCGGCCCCGACACGGCGGCGGAGATCGCCCGGCTGAGCGCCGCGATCCCCGCCGCCCACGACGTCTCGGTGCCGCTCGGGAGGCTCGCCGACCTGTGACCCCGTCCACCTGCCCCGTCTACCTGCAGGGAGGTCGCGTGCGCATCCACGCCGTGACACCGATCCACGTCGACACCGACGAGCTGGCCCGCCGCCAGGAGCGCTACGACGCGCTGTGCCCGCCGGGTCTGACCGTCGCGCTGCACGACATCGGACCGGACGCGCCGCGCGCCCTGGACACCGCCGACGAGGTCCGCGAGTCCGAGCGGCGCGTCGTCGCCGCGCTGCGGGCCGCTCCCCCGGGATACGACGCGCTGCTGCCCGACTGCGTCCTCGACCCGGGGGTCGGGCAACTGCAGGGCGAGCTGCCGGTCGTCGGCATCCTGCGCCTCTCGCTGGGCTGGCAGGTGCTCACCGGCCGCCGCACGGGCGCGGTGGCCCGCAACAAGGCCATCGCCGACGAGCTGGCCGCGAAGGTCGCCGAGTACGGCTGGGGCGGCTCGTTCACCGGGGTCCGGGTGCTCGACCTCGACGTGCACGCGATCGCCGACGCGCAACGCTGGAACGAGGCCGTCGGCGGCGCGCTCGCCACGCTGGAGGCGGACGGGGCGGCGGCCGTCATCAACGGCTGCTCGGCCGTGGAGGTGCCGGCCCGGCCCGGCCTGCCGGTCGTCGACCCGACGGCGCTCGCGCTGCGCGTGCTGGCGGCCGGAGCATGACCGACACCGGACCGGACCTGGTCGTCGCGGGCGCGGGCGGCGGGCTCGTCGCCGCGCTGCGGGCCGCGCAGCAGGGCCTGGACGTGCTGGTCGTCGAGGCCAGCACGCACTACCGGCGCGGCAACAACACCTCGATGTCCACGGCGATGATCCTCGGGATCGGCACCCGCTGGCAGCGCGAAGCCGGCATCGCGGATTCCCCCGACCTGTTCGTCGAGGACGTGCGGCGCAAGACGAAGGGCGCCGGGGACGAACGGCTCGCGCGTGCCCTCGCGGAGGTCAGCCCGCGCCTGGTCGAGTGGCTCGCCGACGACACCGGCCTCGCGCTCTCCCTGGTCACCGAGTTCCACTACCCCGGCCACTCGGCCGACCGCTGCCACACGGTGGAGGGCCGCCACGGCACCGTGCTGCTCGACCACCTCGCCGCCGCGGTGGCCGCCTCTCCGAGGATCGACCTCATGGCGCCCGCCCGGCTGGTGGACGTCCTGGTGGACGGCGCGGGCGCGGTGCGCGCCGCCGTGGTCGAGACGCCCGACGCGCCCGCGAAGAGATCGACACCCCGGCCGTGCTGCTGGCGACGAACGGGTACGGCGCCGACCCCGGCCTCGTCGCGCGGCACTGCCCGGAGATCGCCGACGCCGTCTACCACGGCAGCGAGACCTCCCGCGGCGACGCGCTGCGCATCGGGTCGGCGCTCGGCGCCGACACCGCGTTCCTCGACTCGTACCAGGGCCACGCGGCGCTCGCGCAGAAGTCGGCCACGCTCGTCGGCTGGGCCACCGTCATGCACGGCGGCTACATGCTCGACCTGACCGGCCGCCGCTTCGGCGACGAGACCACCGGCTACTCCGAGTACGCCGCCGTGCTGGCGACGCGGCCCGACGCCACCGGCTGGCTGGTGTTCGACCGGCGCGTACACGACGCGTGCCTGCCGTTCACCGACTTCCGCCAGACCGTCGAGTCCGGCGGGCTCGTCTGGGCCGACGACGCCGAGGGCCTCGCCACCGCAACCGGGCTCCCCGCGACCGAGGTCGCCGCCGAGGTCGCCGCCACCGCGGCGCTCGCCCGCGGCGCCGGGACCGACCGCTTCGGCCGCACCGACTTCGAGGCACCCCTCGAACCGCCCTACGCGGCGGTCCGCGTCGTCCCGGCGCTCTTCCACACCCAGGGCGGGCTCGTCGTCGACGGGTCGGCCCGCGTGCTCCGGCCGGACGGGAACCCGATCCCCGGCCTGTACGCCTCCGGTGGCGCGGCGGCCGGCATCTCCGGCCACGGGGCGTCCGGCTACCTGGCCGGCAACGGCCTCCTCCCGGCGCTGGGCCTGGCGTTCCTGGCCGCCGACCACGTCGTCTCGACGGAAGGACCCCGATGAAGAAGATCCAGACCCTGATCAAGAACGTCACCGTCGTGCGGCCGGACGCGGCCGCGTCGCCGGACGGGGACCGCCTGGACATCGCCGTCGCCGACGGGAAGTTCGTGCGGGTCGAGGCGGACATCCCGGCCGAGGAGGCCGAGACCGTCGTCGACGGCCGCGGCCTGCTCGCGTTCCCCGGCGGCGTCGACGCCCACCAGCACTGGGGCATCTACAACCCGCTCTCGGACGACACCGCCACCGAGAGCCGCGCGAGCGCGCAGGGCGGCGTCACCACCGGCCTGACCTACATGCGCACCGGGCAGTACTACCTCAACCGCGGCGGCGCCTACTCCGAGTTCTTCCCGCACGTCCTTGCCGCCAGCGAGGGCCGCTCCCACATCGACTACGCCTTCCACCTCGCCCCGATGTCGAAGCAGCACATCGACGAGATCCCGGCGATCGTCGAGGACTTCGGCGTCACCTCGTTCAAGATCTTCATGTTCTACGGCAGCCACGGCCTGCACGGCCGCTCGTCCGACCAGAGCTCGTTCCTCATGATCCCCGACGACGAGCGCTACGACCTCGCCCACTTCGAGTTCGTCATGCGCGGCATCCAGGAGGCCAGGGAGAAGCTGACGGACGTCGCGCCGCACATCTCGCTGTCGCTGCACTGCGAGACCGCGGAGATCATGACCGCCTACACGAAGCTGGTGGAGCAGGACGGCACGCTGGAGGGCCTCGCCGCCTACAGCGCGTCGCGCCCGCCGCACTCCGAGGGCCTCGCCGTCACGATCGCGTCGTTCCTCGCCGACGAGACCGGACTGCCCACGATCAACCTGCTGCACCTCTCGTCCCGCAAGGCGATGAAGGCCGCCATGCTCATGGCGAAGACGTTCCCGCACGTCGACTTCCGCCGCGAGGTGACGATCGGGCACCTGCTCGCCGACGTCGACACGGCGAACGGCATCGGCTCCAAGGTCAACCCGCCGATCCGCCCCCGCGAGGACGTCGAGGCGCTCTGGGAACACGTGCTCGCGGGCGACGTGAGCTGGGTCGTCTCCGACCACGCCTGCTGCAAGGACGAGATGAAGTTCGGCGACCCGCGCGAGGACGTCTTCGCCGCCAAGTCGGGCTTCGGCGGTGCCGAGTACCTGCTGCCGGGGCTGGTGAGCGAGGGCCGCCGCCGCGGCCTCACGAACCAGCAGATCGCCCGGCTGACCTCGTGGAACCCCGCGCAGCGCTTCGGCCTGCTCGGCAAGGGCACCATCGCCCCCGGCTACGACGCCGACTTCTGCCTCGTCGACACCTCCTCGTCGTGGACGGTGCACGCGCAGGACTCGCTGTCCACGCAGGAGTACACGCCGTTCGAGGGCTTCGAGCTGGGCGCGCGCGTCACCGACACCTGGGTGCGCGGCCACCACGTGCTCGACCGCGGCAACGTCGTCGGCGACCCGCACGGGCAGTACGTGCGCCGCCCCCAGGCCCGACGGTGACCGGCTCGCTCGAGGGCGTCCGCGTCCTCGACGTCTCCACGATCCTCGCCGGCCCGCTGGCGGCGCAGATCCTCGGCGACCACGGCGCGGACGTCATCAAGATCGAGCACCCCACCCGCGGCGACGGGATGCGCGGCCACGGTCTCGACAAGGACGGCGAGCCGCTGTGGTGGAAGATGATCAGCCGCAACAAGCGGGCACTCGGGCTGTACCTCGGGAGCCCCGAGGGCGCCGCGGTCTTCCGGAAGCTGGCGCGCACGGCGGACGTCGTCATCGAGAACTTCCGGCCCGGAACCCTGGAGCGCTGGGGCCTGGGCTACGACGTCCTGTCGGCCGACAACCCCCGGCTGATCCTGCTGCGCGTCACCGGCTTCGGGCAGAGCGGCCCGTACTCGAAGCGCGCGGCGTTCGGCACGCTCGTGGAGTCGATGAGCGGGTTCGCACACCTCACCGGCCAGCCCGACGGGCCACCCACGCTGCCCGCGTTCGGACTGGCCGACTCGATCGCCGGCATGGCCGGTGCCGCCGCGGTCTCCATGGCGCTCTACCGCCGCGAGCACGACGGCACGGGCCAGGAGATCGACCTCGACCTGCTCAGCCCGATCATGACGGCGGTCGGCCCCGGCGTGATCTACGCCGACCAGCTGGGCATCGACCAGGAACGCACCGGCAACCGCTCCACGTTCAACGCGCCGCGCAACACCTACCGCACCAAGGACGGGCAGTGGGTCGCGATCTCCACGAGCGCCGGCACCATCGCGCAGCGCGTGCTGGAGCTGGTCGGCCACCCCGAGGTGATCGACGAGCCGTGGTTCGCCACCGGCCGGGAACGCGCGAAGCACGCCGACCTGCTCGACACCTACGTCGGCGACTGGATCTCCCAGCGCACGCGCGACGAGGTGACCGCCGCGTTCGAGGAGGCCGGGGCCGCCGTCGCCCCGATCTACCGGCCCAGCGACCTCCTCGAGGATCCGCAGGTGCGGGCGCTCGACATGATCACCACCGTCGACGACCCGGCGCTCGGCCCGATGCGCATGCAGAACGTCGCGTGGCGGATGGGCCGCACGCCCGGCAGCATCCGCTCCACGGGGCGGGGTCTCGGCCAGGACACCGACGAGGTGCTGGCCGAGGCCGGCGTCTCCGAGGGCGAGGTGGCCGCGCTCCGCGAGCAGGGCGTGGTCCGCTGATCCTGCCCGAACGGCCGGGGCCCGCGTCGACGGGGACGTGACGCGATCCGATCCAGGTACCTACCCTGTCGGGACGAGCAACGCGACGCGACACCGCGGGCGTCGGGATGGGCCAAGGGCGGTTCTCCACCATGATGGACGTACAGCGATCCGCACCGTCGGGCGGCCTGGGCCTGTCGGCCCCGGTCGCACCGCAGGGCCACCCGGCCCTGGGCAGGAGCAACCGCGACTGGTGGCCGCACCGGCTCGACCTCGGGATCCTGCGCAAGCACGCGACCGTCACCGACCCCATGGGCGAGGAGTTCGACTACGCCGCGGAGTTCCGCTCGCTCGACCTCGACGCCGTGGCGCGCGACATCGACGAGGTGCTGACCACCTCGCAGGACTGGTGGCCCGCCGACTTCGGCCACTACGGCCCGCTCGTGCTCCGGATGGCCTGGCACGGCGCAGGCACCTACCGGATCCACGACGGCCGCGGCGGCGCGAGCGCAGGCATGCAGCGGTTCGCGCCCCTGAACAGCTGGCCGGACAACCGCAACCTGGACAAGGCGCGGCGGCTGCTGTGGCCGGTCAAGAAGAAGTACGGCCGCAAGCTGTCCTGGGCCGACCTGATGGTCTTCGCGGGCAACCGCGCGCTGGAATCGATGGGCTTCACCACGTTCGGTTTCGCGGGCGGCCGGGAGGACGTCTGGGAACCCGACGAGGACGTGTACTGGGGCCCCGAGCTCGCCTGGCTCGGCGACGAGCGCCACGGAGGCGTCCGCGACCTGGAGAAGCCGCTCGCCGCCGACCAGATGGGCCTCATCTACGTCAACCCGGAGGGCCCCAACACCGTCCCGGACCCGCTCACCTCGGGCCGCGACATCCGGGAGACGTTCCGGCGCATGGCGTTCGACGACGAGGAGACCGTCGCGCTGATCGTCGGCGGGCACACGTTCGGCAAGTCCCACGGCGTGGCCGACCCGGACATCCACCTCGGTGTCGAACCCGAGGCGCCGGGGTGGAGGAGCAGGGGCTGGGCTGGCGCAGCACCCACGGCACCGGGAAGGGCCCGGACACCATCACCAGCGGCCTCGAGGGGATCTGGACGGCCACCCCCACCCGGTGGGACTCGAGCTTCCTGGAGAACCTGTTCGCCTTCGAGTGGGACCTCGAGCTCTCCCCCGCGGGCCTGTGGCAGTGGATCCCGAGGGGTGACGGCGGCGCGGGCACCGTGCCCGACGCCCACGACCCGTCGAAGCGGCACCGCCCGACGATCCTCACCACCGACCTCGCGCTCCGCCTCGACCCGGTCTACGGGCCGATCTCGCGCCGCTTCCTGGACCACCCCGACCAGCTCGCCGACGCGTTCGCCCGTGCCTGGTTCAAACTGACCCACATCGACATGGGCCCGATCCAGCGCTACCTCGGCCCGCTGGTCCCTCAGGAGCGGCTGATCTGGCAGGACCCCGTTCCCGCCGTGGACCACGACCTCGTCGACGCCGACGACATCGCGGAGCTCAAGCGGCGGCTCCTCGGCTCCGGGTTGCCGGTCGCCCAGCTCGTGTCCACGGCATGGGCCTCGGCCTCCACGTTCCGCATCAGCGACAAACGCGGCGGCGCCAACGGCGCCCGCATCCGCCTGGAGCCGCAGCGGAGCTGGGACGTCAACGACCCCGACGCCCTCGCCGAGGTGCTGCACACCCTGGAAGGCATCAAGGAGTCGTTCGGCAAGCCGGTCTCCCTCGCCGACCTCATCGTGCTCGGCGGCTGCGCCGCCGTCGAGCAGGCCGCGGCCGACGCCGGCGTCCCGATCGAGGTCCCCTTCGACCCGGGCCGCACCGACGCCTCCCAGGAGCAGACGGACGTCGAGTCGTTCGCCGCGCTCGAACCCGCCGCCGACGGCTTCCGCAACCACCGCGGCCCGGGCGCCCGCCTGCCGTCCGAGTTCCTGCTGGTCGACCGCGCCAACCTGCTCGACCTGTCCGCGCCCGAGATGACCGTGCTCGTCGGCGGCCTGCGCGTACTGGGCGCCACCCACCGTCGCTCCCCCCGCGGCGTCCTCACCACGACCCCCGGGCTGCTGACCAACGACTTCTTCGTGAACCTGCTCGACCCGACCCTCACCTGGACCGCCGACCACGCCGAGACCTTCATCGGCCGCGACACCGCCACCGGCGAGGCCCGCTGGACCGCCAGCCGCGTCGACCTGGTCTTCGGGTCGCACTCGGAGCTGCGGGCGCTGGCCGAGGTGTACGCGAGCGAGGACGCGCGGGAGAGGTTCGTCCGCGACTTCGTGGCGGTGTGGGTGAAGGTGATGAACCTGGACCGCTACGACCTCGCCTGATCGCCCGGAATGGTGCGGCGGCGACGAATCCGACGCACCCACACCACCACTGGCGATCACGACCCGCTCACCCGTCCCGGCGACCCCGCATCTGGGGTGACGGCGCAGTCGCGCCGGCTCTGGGCTCGCAGGCCTGCGGTGGCGCCACCGCAGCGGCCATGATCATCAGTTCGGCGCGTTATCCGTCGGAATTCGTCAGGGTTTCGCGCCGAACTACTTATCAAGGGGCTGGTGATCGCCGATCAAGGGCAAATGGCGGTCAGTCGATCTTCAATCGCGACCTTCTGCCCTTGATCGCTGACAATTGATCCAGTGCAATGCCCGGTTTCGGTTGCTCGTGGTCGTCGCTACAACCAGCGGACGGCATCCGGTGCATCCTCACTCCGACGGGGCCCTCGTCAGCGGCTCGACGAGCGCCGTCACGGTGCGTCGCAGCACGTGGCCGAGGTCGGGCCGGGGCTCCATGGTCATCCAGGCCTCCAACCCGACCCGGTAGCCGGCGACCGCGGCGGCGGCGAGGAGCCTGGCTCGTTCACCTTCCGGCGGGATGCGGAGCCGGTGGCCGATCAGACCGCGCAACGCGTCCTCGAAATCGGCGAGCATGCCCAGGTAGAGCGCACGCAGTGGCGGGACGGCGAGCACCACGTCGGCGAACCGGCCGAAGGCCGCGGGGTCTGCCACCACCGCGTCGACGGCGCGCGTCAGCAGCTCGGCGAGGGGCACGGCGGCCGGCGTCTCCCGGAAGGTCACCTCGACGGTTCCGATGTCGACACGCAGCCGCGCGAGCAGCACGTCCTCCTTGGAGCCGAAGTAGCGGAAGAACGTGCGGCGGGCGATGTCGGCCCGGGCACAGAGCTCGTCAGCCTGCGTCGACGGGGTGGACCCGCAGCTGCAGCTGATCTGGTCGGCGCACGGTTTCGGCGTGCTTGACCCGTTCCGCGACGGCACGTTCCGGGTGGCCGTGACCGCACCCGCCACGTCGGGGCAGCAGTCCGAGCCCACGCTCGCCGACATCCAGCGGCAGGTCGACCGCGTCTTCCCCCACCGGTTGCCCCTGCGCGACGCCACCTGGCTGACGGTGCTGCGCAGCGGGCACCGCCAGCTGCTGGACTACCGCCACGGCCGCGTGCTGTTCGCGGGCGACGCCGCCCACACGCACAACCCGGCCGGCGGGCAGGGGATGAACATCGGCCTGCACGACGCGTTCAACCTCGGCTGGAAGCTCGCTGCCGTCGTCACCGGCGACGCACCCGAGCGGCTGCTGGACATCTACCACGACGAACGCCACCCGGCCGCCGCCCGCGTCCTCGCCCACACCCAGCGGTCGATGCAGCTCGCACACCTGCGATCCCCGCTGTCCCGCGTGCTGCGCGACCAGGTCGTCCACCACCTGCCCGCGGCGCTGCGCCGTCGGCTGTTGGAGCAGGTCGCGGGACTCGACGTCGACTACGCCCCGGCCGGCGGCCGCCCACGGCCCGGGCCGCAACCCTTCCGGCCGGAGCGCGGGTCCCCGACGTCGCGCTCATGACCTTCGGCGGCCGCCCGACCTCCCTGCACCCACAGCTCTCCACACGTGGGGACACGGAGCTGCGGCGCACCGGCTCCGAGCTGACGGTCCGCTGCCCCGACCACGCCCGGTCGTTCCTCGACCACCGCCGGGCGGCCCGGCAACGCGTCGGCCTGACCGACGGGACGCCTCTGCGCATCCGCCCCGACGGGCACGTCCGCGGCGCCGGTGGCGAACTCCGTGGATGATCGTCGGCCGAGGTGGGACTCTCCGCCGCATGGAGGACTCGCCATCCGCGCGGCTCACGAAACGCCTGCGGCTCGAACAGGTCGGCCCCACCAACGCGCGCGACCTGTGGCTCGTGCACCAGGACGACGCGGTCTGGCCGTGGTACGACGGCGCGCGGCCGAGCCTCGGTCAGGCGCAGCGGTGGGCGGCGTCCATGGGCGAGTCGTGGCGCCTCCACGGCGTCCACAAGTGGATCGCGTACGACCGCGCGAGCGGCGAGGTCGTCGGCCGCGGCGGTCTGTCCCGCACCCCCGTCGACGACGACTGGGGTCAGCTCTACGCGTACCTCCCGGCGGAGCCGTGGGTGCGCGCCACGCACGATGTCCACCGGCCGTTCAGCGCGCACGCGCACTGGTTCGAGATCGGCTGGGCGCTCCGGCGCGAGTTCTGGGGGCGCGGCTACGCGGCCGAGATCGGACGCGCCGGACTGGCGTTCGCGTTCGACGTCCTCGGGGCGCAGGCCGTGGTGTCGTGCACGGTGCGGCACAACGCGCGTTCGCGGGCCGTGATGGAGCGCATCGGCATGCGGTACACGGGTGAGATCCGCAGCCGCGGCGTGGTCGACGGGGTTGCCGCGGAGCAGGACGACGCGCCGTTCGCGGTGTGCGTGCTGCTGCACGACGACTGGGACCGGTCAGCGGAGTGACGCGTCGAGCCTGCGCATCAGCTCCCCGACCCGCCCACCTCCCGGCGGGGCATGCGGGAACCGGCTCAGCACGCCCACGACGACGGGACCGGCAAGAGCCCGGAACCGCGCGATGTGGTCGTCCCCGGCGGCGGGATCGTCGCCGGCGGAGATCTCGAACGCCCGTGCGGCATGAGCGGCCGACCCGAGGATGTGCCTGACCTGCGTGGCCTTCGCCAGGGGATGGAGGAACGCCGCACCGCACGCGTGGCCGGCCGCACGCGCCGCGTCGCTCGCCGCGGCCCGTCCCTCGTCGCGGGTCTCCTGAGCCGCCCGATGCGCCGCCCACGCGTTGTCGCGCAGCACCTTCGTCCGCCCGCCGCCCTCCGCGAACGCCAGCGCGGCGTCGACCGCGGCGCGCGGGCGAGGATCGCCGGGACGTTCCCGTTCGAAGACGGCCAACGCCGGCCGCGCGCACGCCACCGCGTAGCCGGTGACCTCCCGGAGCTCGGCCAGGCTGAGCTCGATCGCCTCGGACTCGTCCGGCACGGCGTCATCCTCCCGCACGCGGCGAGGTTTCGTGCTCGGCGTGCGCGACCCCGGTGGAGCCCCGTCCTGAGCGCGGCTGCGCACTGGCACCCTTCCGGCATGGGGGACGACGAGGCGAGAGTCCGGGAAGCGCGGGAGCGGCAGCTGCGGCGAGCGACAACGCCGGCGAACGAGGTGCCGGTGTTGCTGCCCTGGTCGGGGGTGCTGGCTCGGGCGGATGAGGTTGCCGTCCTGCTGACGGCGGCGCACCTCTACACGAACGGAATCGAGTTCGATCTCAGCGTCCGCGGACGCGGCCAGAGCGCGTACGACATGCACGCGCCGGCAGGGGGCGTCCCGGACGCGAATGGTCACATGCTCTGCATCGGCGTCGAGGACGCGGACGGACAGGCCGTGGCCAACGTGCGGAAAGGCGGGGCGTCGGGGAGGCCGGATGCGGGACCGTCCTTGACGGGTGGAGGCGGGGGCGGACGCCCCGGCAACGCAGCAGTCACCTACCTGCTCCACCCGGTGCCGCCTTCCGGGCCGCTGACCACCTGGTGCGCCTGGCAGTCGCGCGGAATCGAGGAGACGAGCGTCGTCTTCGACGGAGCAATGCTCGGCGAGCTGGTCGAGCAGGTCGAGGTGCTGTGGCCGGCCGACACGACGCTCCGGCCGCCGCCCCCGCCGAATCTGCCGCCGGCGGGTGGTTCGAGGCGTATGCCACCAGACCTCTCTGAGAGCACCTCCCGCGAAGATCGACTGCACCCCAGAAGCACCGTGCCGCTGCGCGGACTGCGCCAGGACCGACCGGCCGCTAACGCCACGCGCCCAGCACGCGAGAAAGCGCTTGCGCGGCCCGCTGCCGAACTCCCTCCTCGCGCAGCGGGCCGCTCCTTCGCGAGTGTGCGGGCCGCTCCGGTCAGGACACAGCCGTCCTGACCCACCGGAGGATCGCCGCATTGGTCTCGGGCGCGTTCTTGTGCAGCTGCACGGAGTGACCGCTGTCGGGGACGACGATGGCCTCGAGCCCGGCCTCGTCGGAGTAGTAGGGCCGCTCGTGGGCCAGCAACGACGCGGACGTGCAGACGCCAGGGGTGCAGTACTGATCCCGGTCACCGACGACGACGAGGGTCGGCACCTTGATCGAGCGGGACGGCGACTGCGCCGGAGGAAGATCCGGGCCGCTGGAGTCCGCCGCGGTGCTCAGGTCCTTGAGGCGCTCGTCCGCCTCGATGACGGCCGGGTCGGCGTTCTGCTCGTAGTAGAAGAACTGCCGCACACCCGCACTCGTCGTGACGTAGCCGGGATCGCTCACCATGCCGCGGAACTTGGGGTCGTCCTTCGCCGTGATCTCGAACTGGATGTCCTCGCCCGGGTCGGCCGACGGCGCCGGCTCCTCCCTGACGACGTGGCTCATGCCGGTGAGCACGAACGCGTCGACGTCGTCGTACTCCTCGGCCCCGACCCACGCCATGGACGAGCCCAGCGAGTGGCCGACCCAGACGACCTCGGTGAACCGATGACCCTCGATCTCTCCCGCGCGCAACCGAGCGATCACTTGGTGGATCACCTCGACTCCGACATCGAGGGTGTGGAGCGCGCTGGGCGGCAGAGTGCTCCTGCCGGTGCCGATCCGGTCGATGTTGAACGTGGAGAAGCCTGCGCCGAGGGCCGCGGCGACGTACGAATAGCGGGACGGCTCCACGGGCATGTCGAAGTAGCTGTGGTTGTAGGACGATCCCGGCACCAGCAGCTGCACGATCCCGCTCGTCCCGTCCCCGTGGCGCGGCCGGCACAGCTCTCCGTACACGTGGCGTCGCCGATCTGCGCGACCGACACCGGGACCTGCACGTCGGCGCAGTCCGCGTCGGGGTGCCTGCCCTGCACACCGCTCGTGACGTCCGGTGCGGTGGCGTCGCGCGCCTGAGCGCGCGTGGAACTCTCCGCCTGCGTGTAGGTGATGGCCGACACGGCGAGCCCGGCCGCAACGATCACCATCAGCGACACGACGAGCGCCTTGGTCCTCGTCGAGATCGTCGGGCGCTGGATGCGGACATGATCATCTCCTCGGGGCCGGCCAGTGGCATCGCCGGCGCGCTCGGCCACGATCAGGCGCGCGACGAGGACGGGCTGTCCCGCCTTGTCGGCGAGCGGTCGCGCTCAGTCCTCCGGATGGCCGAACCAGCGGGCGGCGGCCTGCGCGAACTCGTCGCGATCGGGGGCGTCCTCAGCGGCCCATGTCACGATGCCGTCAGGACGGACGAGCAGGGCGCGGAACCCGAGGTCGTTGCGCACCTGGCCCGGGGCGTACCGGATCCGGCCGTCCCAGCCCTTGGCCGTGACCGCGAGCGCGCGGTCGCCGCTGAAGTCGAGCGCAACGCCCTGGCCCTGGCGCATCAGGTGGCCGAGGCGGGTGCCGTCCTCGAAGCGGAAATCCGGGGCGGTCCCGCCGACGAGCGGGTGCTCGCTGCCCAGGTCGTAGCGGTGGAACAGGCCCGATGTCATCCGGTACACGTGCGTCGTCCCGTCGGGGGTGCTCATCAGGTCGTGGACCAGCCGCTGCAGCGCGGGGGCGTTGGGGCCCGGCTGCATGGTCGCCACCTGGGCGCGTGACCAGTCGAGCACCGAGGCGCCGACCGGGTGGCGCTCGCCGGTGTAGGTGTCGAGCAGGCCGTCGGGCGCGTGCCCGTGCACGGTGGCGGCGAGCTTCCAGCCGAGGTTCACGGCATCGCCGATGCCGAGGTTGAGCCCCTGGCCGCCGAGGGGCGAGTGGATGTGCGCGGCGTCGCCGCCGAGCAGCACGCGCCCGTTGCGGTAGGTGGTCGCCTGCAACGCGCGGTCGGTGAAGGTGGTGGCCAGGTGGACGTCGGTCAGCGCGACGTCGGTACCGGAGATGCGGCGCAGGACCGCCTGGAGGTGCTCGCGGGTCAGCGGAGTGGAGCGGTCGAACGCGCCGCCGTCGAAGTCCATCATGCCCACGTGGCCGTCGAACGGTGTGCGCAGGTACATGCCGTTCGGCGTCAGGGTGAACCCGAGGCGCAGCTGCTGCGGGTCGGCGAAGGTGACGCGTGCGACGTAGCCGGTGAACAGGGGCTCGGTGCCGGCGAAGTCGAAGCCGGCGAGCTCGCGGACCGCGCTGCGGCCGCCGTCGCACCCCACCAGCCAGCGGCCCCGGTACTGCTGCCCGCCCGCCGTGGCGACCACGGCCTCCCCGTCGGGGGTCACCGCTGTGACGGGAGCGCCCCGGACGATCTCCACGTCGAGGTCGGCCACCCACCGGGAGAGCACCCCGGAGACCGCGTCGAGGCTGGTCATGAACCCTTCCATCGCCGGGCTGGGCAGCCGGAACGGGAGGGCGGACGTGTCGATGTCGGCCGCGTCGAGGCCCATGCCCGCGAAATGGCTGACGCCACGGGGGTCCGGCGCGTCGACCGCGTCCGCGGCGGCACCGACCTGGTTCTCATCGGCGCCTGACGCGCGCACGATGTCGTCGAGCAGGCCACGTCGGTAGAACGCCTCGGCCGACCCGGCGGTCAGGCCCCGCAGCCCGAGCGGGAGCGCCGTCAACGGCGAACCGGGTTCCTGGTCCCGCTCGAGGACCACCACGGAGCAGCCGGACAGGGCGAGCTCGCCCGCCAGGAACAGGCCGACCGGACCGCCACCGGCGATCAGTACGTCGTGCATGGGACCCCTTCGATGCGCTGGCGGAGATGCGTGAGGCCGGCGAGGACGATGGCGATGCCGCTTTGGAACTGCTCGCGGTCGTCGTGCTCCCTCATCTGGGGCACGACGGCGTGCAGGAACGGGTGGTCCTCGGGATCGAGCTCCCGCCAGGCGGTCGACGTCCCGTCGAAGAACTCCTCGCGATCCGCGTCGGGCCCGACGCCTGAGGCGTCCCCGTCGATGCGGCCGTGCTGGCTGACGGCTCCGAGGATGTAGTGCACGAGCGTCGACGTCGCCTGGAACCAGGAGGCTCGCGGCACGCCCAGCGCCCCGACCTGCCGCCCGATCCTTTCGAAGATCCTCACCGTCACCGGCCCGGCCGGGTTCCGGACGATCTGGAGGGTCAGCCGGGTGGCGAGCCACCGGTGTTCGGCGATCGCGTCGAACAGGGCCAGCGCGACATCGCGGATCTGCCCCTCGGGCGTGGCCCCCTCCTCGGAGGGCCCGGTCGCCAGAGCCGCGGTGATGACGGTTTCCGTCGCCGCGTCCAGCAGCTCGTCCCGCGCGCCCACGTGGTAGTAGACCGCCCCGGACCCGGTGGCCAGGCGCTCGGTGAGCGCCCGGACCGTCAGCGCACCCTCGCCACCCGCATCCAGCAGCTCGATCGCGGCATCGAGGATCTGCTCGCGGGAGAGCACCTGGTTACGCCGCTGATGCCGGCGGGCCTGCGCTGCCATGCCTCGACCGTAACAGCTTTTGGAACGGTGCACCAATTTGGTGCATCGCTCCAACTCCCGACGAGCTCGGGGTCGGGCGCATTGCGACGCCCCGCACGAGCCGGTTCGAACCCGGCCGGATACCCCTCGTATCGTCTGGAGCATGACCGCTCCCCGTCGGACGACGTCGTGAACGGGCCGGTTCCCCGCGTCCGTCGCGATGAGGTGCGCCGACGACTGCTCGACGCGGCGGCGGAGGTCTTCGCCCGGCGCGGGTACGCGGCCGCGCGGCTGGACGAGATCGCCCACGCCGCGGGGTTCACCAAAGGGGCCCTGTACTCCAACTTCGCCGGGAAGCACGCACTGCTCGCCGAGCTGATCGAGCGGCACGTTCGGACGCAGCTCGCGGTGAGCCAGGTCGAGATCCGTGCCCAGGACCGCCCGGACCGGGCGCTGGAGGACATCGCGGAGGTCTACGCCCGGGGGATCGTCGAGCAGGGCACCTGGACGCGGCTCCTGGTGGAGATCGCCCAGCAGGCCGCCCACGACCCCGCGGTCCGCGAGGTCTACGTCGAAGTCAGGCGGGCCCTGCGGGACGAGCTCGCCACCACGCTCGCCACGGCCTGCGACCAACTCGGCGTCGAGCTCGCCGTCCCCGCGGACCAGCTGGCGTTGACCCTGCAGTCGCTGCGGCTCGGGCTCGCGCTCGAGTACGGCACCGACCCGGACCAGGTCGACCGATCCGCGGTCACCGCCGTCTTCACCGCCACCCTGCGCGGCCTGATCCGGCAACGGGGAACCGCCGGCGCCGCGGCACCTTCGGCCGGCTGACGAGAGCCGGCGCTCGTCGGCACACCCACCGCCCGATCGTGGCGTGCCGTCCTCAGACGGCACCCCGGGCGGTGAGCTGCTCGAACTCGGCCATGTCCGCGCACGCCGAGCGCTCGGACCACGCCACGCGATGGCACACCCGCGCGGACCGCACACCCGGACCCGAGCGCCTCTCCGCTCGACACTTCTCGGTATCCGATACTTCTGGCGACGACACCTGGCCGACGCCGTGCTACCCAACGTCGCCTTCCTGGTGGGCTACGAACTGGTCGGCGCATCGGCCGGAGTGGTGGCCGCACTGGCGGCGGCCCAGGTGCTGGTCGGTGTGCAGCTGCTGCGCCGCAACAAGCTCACCGCCGCGGCGGCCGGCTTCGGGCTGGTGGTGCTGCACACGGCGATGGTCGTGCTGACCGGCGAGGGACGTGACTACTTCCTTCCCTGGCTGATGTTCATCCCGGGACAGGCTGGTCACCGCCTGCTCCACCAGGCACCCACCGACGCGGCACCTGGCGACTCAGCGGACCGGGCCGGGGTGGCGCGCGCCGACGAGGCCGAGGTGGCCCCGTGAACGCGCCGGTCCCCCGCGTGCGGCGGGACGAGGTCCGGCGCCGGCTGCTCGACGCCGCGGCGGAGGTCTTCGCCCGCCGCGGCTACGACACCGCCCGGCTCGAGGAGATCGCGCACGCCGCCGGGCTCACGACGGGCGCGGTGTACTCCAACTTCGCGGGTGAGCACGCGCTACTGGCCGAGCTGATCGACCGGCACGCCCGCACCCAGCTCGCGGTGGGCTCGGTCGAGGTCGGGCCCAGGGCCGTCCCAGGTCGGCGGCGGAGAACATCGCCGAGGTCTTCGCCAGGGGGATCGTCGAGCAGGGCACGTGGGGCCGGCTGATCATCGAGATCGCCCGGCAGGCCGCGCACGACCCGGAGGTCCGACAGGCCTACCGCACCGTGTGCCGCCACGGCACCACCAGCACGGCCTCACCCCGACCGCCTACGCCGCCTCGGCCAGGGGACACAGGGAAAGGCGTGAGCTTCGGGTCAGAGGACTACGTCGGCCAGGCGGGTGATCTCGTCGAGGTCGTCGGTTCCGGGGCCCAGGATCAGTTCGTCGGCGCCCAGGGCCTCGAATTGCGCGACGGCGTCGCGCAGTGATTCCGCGTCGGTGTGCACGTTGCCGACGACGATGTCCTGGTATTCGCCGGTAGCGGCGTAGTAGTCGGCGATGTTGGCCCGACCGCGGCCGGGATCGCCCAGCGCGAAGTAGTTGAGGGCGACCAGCCGGGGCTGTCCCGGCCGCCCGGCCGCCTGCCAGGCGGCACGGGCAGCGTCGAAAGCACCGGACGCCAGGGCCGGCGGCACCGATCCGGCGATGTAGCCGTCCGACGACTCGGCCATCCGGCGGTAGCGGCCGGGGCAAAGGCGCCGAACAGCAGCGGCACCTGCCGTCCTCCGGCCGGAACCGCCGGGTTCGGGCTTCCCGGAACGGGTTCGCCGGCCCACATCGACCGGTAGGTCGCCAGGTCGCGGTCCATCCGGGCGCCCGGTCCCGGGGTCCGTGCCCGGGCACGACGAAGTCGTCCTCGCGGATGCCCACCCCGACGCCGAGGGTGAGCCGGCCGCCGGAGACCCCGTCGATCGACGCCGCCTCCTTGGCCAGCAGCGCGCCCGGCCAGGTGGTCGCCAGCAGTACCTGGCTGAGCAGCCCGATCGTGGTGGTCGCCCCGGCGGCCGCGGCCAGGGCGACGGTGTCCATCACGCCCGGATAGGCGACCCGGCCGCTGGTGCCCAGGGTGGCGAAGCCCGCTTCCTCCGCTCGGCGGGCCCAGACGGGGATCACCGGGGCGCGGACGTCGCGGACCTGGTTGGGTAATCCGATGCCGATGCGCATCGAGACGCTCCTTGGCTGCACGGGTGTCGACGTTGCGCGGGCCGGCGACCGGCTCGCCCCGTGATCCTGGCCGGGCGCCCATACACCCGGGTTGCAACCGTCAGACAGCGCGCGCCGGGGCGGTCAGGACGGCGACGGCGTCGTCGAGTGTCGGCGGCTGTGCGGGAGGGGCGCCTTCGTACCAGCCGTGCGGCATGATCGACTGGAGGAAGGTGCCGGCCGGCCGGATGCCGCTGCGCGCCTGGTGAGAATGGACGACGTCGCGGAGGAGCGCGGCGCCGGCCGCATCGCCGGCCGCGTCCAGGGCCAGGGCCCCGTTGTGCAGCACGGCCAGCTGGTTGCTCAGGTCGCCTTCGTCGAGGAAGCGCCGCAGCGAGGTCCGCAGGAGGGGCAGCGCTTCGCCGTCCCCCGCGTCGACCAGGGTCTGGGCCAGCATGAACTCGCTGAGCGCGGCCGTCCAGACCAGCCCGGAGGCGTCGGCGAGCCGCACGGCGGCCCGCAGCCGGTGCCGGCCGCCGACGATCCGACCGGCCATGACGAGGGCGGCGCCCACGCCATCTCGGCGGCCGCGATCAACCAGGTGGTCTGCGTCTCGGTGGCGATGGCGTGCGCCTCGGCCGCCGCGGTCAGCGCGATCGCCGGGTCGCCTCCCGGCAGCTGGACCAGAGCCTGGTAGTAGCGGACCTCGGCGAGCAGGCTGCGATGCCCCGGTTCCGCGCTCACCGCCTGGAACGCCTCGGACAGCATGCGCCGTGCCGTGGTGACGTCGCCGGTGAAGTACAACAGGCCGGCCGACGAGGCCTTGGCCCGCACGACGTCGCCGAGCGGGGCATCCGGCGCGACGGCCAGGGCTGCGGTCAGCATCCGGTTGCCCTCGACGAGCAGGCCGCTGCGGATCCAGAACCACATGAGCCGCGCGGCCGTACGCAATGCCTCAACAGGGGCATGCGTCAGGTCGTGCGCGAGCCCCGCGCGCAGGTTCGGCAACTCCAGACGCAGCGCCGCCATCGTGGTCGCGGACCGCACGCCCTGCAGATCGCCCGCGGCCCGGGCGACCAGCTCGCGGACCCAGACGGCGTGGGCGGCCCGGGTCGCCGCCCGATCTCCGTCCACGGACCGGCAGTACGCCTGATCGTCTCCAGCATCCGGTAGCGCGCCGTGCTGCCGGCGGGCTCGGCGGTGACGACGGACTGGTCGACCAGCGAGACGAGCGCGCCGAGCCCGGCAGCGGAGGCCGCGGCCTCCACGGGAAAGCCACCCTCGTACGGCCAGAGCCGCACCGCGAGGTCACGCTCGTCGCCGGAGAGAAGATCGAAGCTCCAAGCGACGGCCTCCTGCAGCGTCGCGTGCGGGGTCATCGTGCCGTGCGGGATCCGGCCCAGCACCGTGAAACGGTCGTCCAGATGCTCGATCAGTCCTCGTACGCCGAAGGTCCGCACCCGCGCCGCCGCCAGTTCCAGGGCCAGCGGCAGACGGTCCAGCGCGTCGGCGAGGCGGCGCAGATCCCGGCGGTCGGCGTCGTGGCCGAACCAGCCGGGCCGGCCCGCGCGGATGCGATCGGTCAGCAGCGTCACGGCGTCGTCGGCGGCCAGCGGCCCGAGCGGCAGGATGTGCTCGCCGTCGACGCCGAGCGGGCTGCGGCTGGTGGCCACCACCCGCAACGCGGGAATCCGGTCGAGCAGGTCGACGACGAGCCGGGCCACCTCGCCGGCGAGGTGCTCGCAGTTGTCGAGCACCACAGGTCCCCCGTGCAGGCGCAGCCGCTCGACGAGCGCCTCGTGAGGGTCCCCGGCGAACCCGGTGACGCCGATCGCCGCGGCGACCGCCGAGACCAGGGGGGCGGGGTCGGCCACATCGGCGAGCCGGACGACGGCGTCCCGCCCGGCCCATTCCACTGCCAGGCGGGTCTTGCCCGCCCCGGCGGGCCCGACGACGGTGACGAGCCGATGCGTGGCGACGAGACGGTCCAGCAGGGCCAGATCGGCGTCGCGGCCGATGAACGACGACAGCGGCCGATCAGCGGGCGTCGCGGCCGCGAAGCCGGTGGCCGCCAGGGCCGGGTCCTGTGCCAGGATCCGGCCTTCGAGCTGCCGCAACTCCGGACCGGGGCCGACACCCAGTTCCTCGGCCAGCAGGGTCCGGACCCGGCGCACCGCGTTCAGGGCGTCGGCCTGGCGTCCCGAACGGTAGAGCGCCAGCGCCAGCAACTGCCAACGGCGTTCGCGGTACGGCGCGGCGTGCACCAGCAGCTCGAGCACGGCCACCGCACCGGCGTGATCGCCGGTGGCCAGCAGCGCCGCGGCGCTCTCCTCCTGGGCGCTGTCGCGCTGTTCCACCAGGGCGGCGCGGATCGCGGTCGTCGACTCGTCGTCGGCCAGATCCTCGTACGGTGTCCCGCGCCACAACCGCAGCGCCGCGTCGAAGGCCTCGTGCGCCTCGGCGCGGCGGTCACCGGCCACCAACGCGCGGGCGCGGGCGAGGTGCCCGCGAAACCGTTCGGCGTCGGTGTCGGCGGCAAGGAGCCGATAGCCACCGGCGGAGCGCTGCAACGCCGTGCCCGGCAGCACCCGGCGCAGCCGGGAGACGTACACCTGCAGGGCGCCTGCGGGATTGCGTGGACGGCGGTCGCCCCACAGTCCTTCGACCAGGCTGTCCTCCGAGACCGGCCGTCCTTCCGCGGCGATCAGGATCGCCAGTAGCCTCCGGGGCAGCCGGCCCCCGACGTCGACCGGCTGATCGCCCGCACGGACCTCGAGCGGACCCAGCACCGCGAACGCAGCACAGCTCCATGTAAGCCGATGTCACCGACTGCGCGGCGGCCGCCCCGTCTCCTCGTTGTAGGCGGTTTGAAAGGTGCGGCCTCGACGCTGCTCCCATGCACAACGAGAAGATGGCCGACAGCCGCGACATGATCGGCGTGCACGACGCCATGCGGCGGGAGTTCGGCGCTCTGCCCGCGCTGGTCGCCGGTGTGCCGGCGGGTGACGCGGACGGCACCGCCGTCGTCGCCGGCCACGTCCTGATGATGGTCGACTTCCTGCACGCGCATCACACCAGCGAGGACGACCACGTGTGGCCCCGGCTGCGGGAGCGTGGCCCCGACGACGTCGGGCCCCTCATCGAGACGATGGACCGGCAGCACGCCTTCATCGACGGTGAGCTGAAAGCGCTTGCCGCGGGCGGCCGGCGTTGGCGGACCTCCGCCGACGCCACCGACCGGGATGCCGTCGCCGCCGTCGCGGAACGTCTGTTGCCGGCGCTGCACGAGCATCTGGCGCTGGAGGAGGAGCGGATCCTGCCGCTCATCGATCGCTACCTGACCCAACGCGAGTGGAAGGCGAACGCCGAGGCGTCCCTCGCCAAGGTGACGTTCGCGCGGCGTCTGCTGATGCTGGGCATGGCCCTGCACGGTGCGAGCGATGAGCAGGCGCAGCTCCTGCGCGCCGCCGTCCCCGCCGTCGTCTGGCATGCCGGTCGCCCGCTCGGGACCCGTCTCTACCGCACCCACCGTGAGCGCCTGGCCTCCGCGAGCCGGGGTTCAGATCTCTGATCCTCGACCACTCGCTCACGCGCGAACTGCGACTGTGATCACGGCCTCGAGACTCTGACCAGCATCAGAAGTGGGGCGGGTGGGACTCGAACCCACGACCTGACGGATTATGAGTCCGCTGCTCTAACCAGCTGAGCTACCGCCCCGGCGACGCGAGGCTACCGAACGCCCGGGCGTCGACGAGCGCCCGGGCAACCCGTCACAACCAGCGCGAACAGCACCTGGGCGCGGACCGCGCCGCCGTGACGTACTGCTCGCCGCACTCTCGGCTCGACGATCACCGCGAGCAGCGCACGAGCGCCGTCGCCGTGACGCTCACGTCCTGATCGCGGTGATCATCGCGTAGGGCCGATGGCGTCGCCGCGCCGGGCCTCAGTGGGTGAGGGCTTGGGCGTGCTTGCGCGCGTCCTTGGCCAGCCCGCCCGCCTGGTGGGCGACCTCGTGCCCGACCGCGGACGCGCGGGCGGCGACGTCGTGGCCGAGCTTGCCGGCGACGTCGGAGCTGCGGGCGAGGCGCTTCTGCAGCTCGGCCCGCCGCTTCGCCGCCCGCTTCTGCAGCTGCGCACTGCGCTTGTCGGCGGCCTTCTGCATGTGGGCGGCGCGCTTCTCCGCTGCCTTCTGCAGCTTTTCCCCGCGCTTCTCGGCCCGCCTGCGGGCCTTGGCGGCGCGGCGGCTCAGGTCCTCGGCACGCGAGCGGAGGTCGGCGCGAGAGGAGACCGCGGCGCCGCGGCCGGGGCGAGGCCCGCCAGGCCGGCGGCGAGACCGCCGACCGTGCCGCCCGCCTCGCGAGCGGTGCCGGTGATCTTGCCGCCGGCGTCGTGCACCGCGCCCGACACGCGGCCGGAGAGGTCGGCCGCGGCGCCCGTCACCGCGCCCGCCTGCGCCGCGGCGAGCCGCGACGCCCGGCGGCCGCGCCAGCCGAGGGACGGTTTGCCCGCGGTGTCGGCGGCGGCGATCAGCAGGCCGCCGAACAAGCCGACGTTCTTCATGAAGTGGACCTGCTGCTCCTGCTTGCGCTGAGGATCGGTCTCCTCCCAGAACCGGTGGGCGGCCAGCGTCGTCGGGACGAGCGTCGCCGCCAGGGCGGTGGCGGCGAGGCGGGGGACCACACCGAGCGCGAGCAGCGTCCCCGCGGCGATCTTGACGCCGGCGTCGAGCTTGACCAGGACCACGTCGTCGGGGCGAGCGACCACCGGGGAGGCCTCGGTCGCCCTGTCGAGCGCCGGAGCCACCGCGTCGAGCATCGGCTTCGCAGCCTGCGCGTGCGCCTCCGGGGCACGGAGCGCGTTGATGCCGCCCTGGATGAACAGCGCGGCGAGCATCGGTCGGGCAACTCGTCGAAGGAGCATGTGTGGCGCATCCCCGCGAGCGACCGCCGCCAAACTCTCGATCAGCCGAACGCTGTATCGATCCATGAAGGTGCCATCATGCGTGGGTGACAACCCCCAGGCTGGCCATCGGGCTGGACATCGGCGGTACCAAGATCGCCGGAGCCGTCGTCGACGAGCAGGGCACCGTGATCGCGGAGCTCGTCGAACCGACGCCGGAGGAGTCCGACGCCGAGTCGGTCACCGCCGTGCTCCTCTCGCTCATCGAACGGTTCCGCGCGGAGCACGACGTCGTCACGATCGGGGTCGGCGCCGCCGGGATCGTCGAGTGGCCCGCGGGCACGATGCTGTGGGCGCCGAACAATGCCTATCGCGACTGGCCCGTGCGCGAGCAGCTGGAGAACGTCACGAAGCTGCCCGTCACCGTCGACAACGACGCCAACGTCGCCGCGCTGGCCGAGGCGCGTCTCGGGGAGCCGTACCCGAACATGGTGCTGGTGACGGTGGGCACCGGCATCGGCGGCGGCCTCGTGATGGACGGCAAGATCTACCGCGGGCCCACCGGGCTCGGTGCGGAGCTGGGCCACATCATCCTCAACCCGGACGCCCGCGCTGCGGCTGCGGCAACCACGGCTGTTTCGAGGCCTTCGCGTCGGGCACGGCGCTGACACGGATGGCGCGCGACGCGCCGAGGACGACCCGGACGGCCTGATCGCGCGGCTCGGCGGCGAGGACGGCGAGGTCACGGGGCACACGGTCCTCGAGGCCGTGCAGCAGGGCGACGAGGTCGCGCAGGCGCTGTTCGCGCGACTCGGCCGATGGCTCGGGGTCGGCATCGCGTCGCTGGCGAACATCTTCGAGGTCGACGCCGTGGTCGTCGGCGGCGGCCTGGTCGAGACCGGGGAGCTGCTGCTCGGCCCCGCCCGCGCCACGGCCCGCGAGTTCGCCTACGCCCCCACCGCCCGCGGTGTCCCGCCCGTCGTCCCCGCGACGTTCGGCGGCGACGCGGGGAAGATCGGCGCGGCGCTGCTGGCCCTCGACCACGCCTGAGACAGGCCACCCGGAAGAACTCTTCCTTCATCGACGGCGTGGCGGCTGCGACCGTCACTTCTCGTAGTTGCGGGTTGATCCGGGAGGGGGCAGGGCCATGGCAGGTCGACAGAACTGGCGCGTCGCGGCACGGTGCCGCACGACCGACGCGGAAGGTCTCTTCGTCACCGGGGCGCGGCAGCGTGAGGCGCGGGCGATCTGCCGCGCGTGCCCGGTGCGCACCGAATGCCTCGCCCACGCGCTCGACCACCGCGTCGAGTTCGGTGTCTGGGGCGGGATGACCGAGCGGGAGCGCCGGGCGCTGCTGCGCGCTCGGCCGAACGTGCGGTCGTGGGCCGAACTGCTCCTCGGCGCCCTCAGGGCACACCACGCTGCGATGGACGACCGGCCAGTCCCCCACGAGGGTCGGTGCATCCGAGAGGTGCGGCCGGACCGCAGGGGGCATGCCACTCACTAGGGTGACGGCGTGCCCCTTGTACTCGGCCCTGTGCTGCGCCACGTCGGCGAGACGACGGCGTCGGTGTGGGTCCAGACCGAGCACGCGGCCACCGTCACGGTGCTCGGGTGCAGCACCCGGACGTCGAGGTCGCAGGTCACCACTACGCGCTCGTGCCGTCACCGGGCTCACGCCGGCAGCGCGGTGGCCTACGAGGTGGACGTCGACGGCGAGCGGGTGTGGCCGAAGGCCGGCAGCCCGTACCCGGCGAGCATGATCCGCACGCGGGGAGCGGGCGCGGCCGGCAGCGGATCATCTTCGGGTCCTGCCGGTACTCGAAGGTCACCGATCCGAGGTTCGCGGCACAGCTCGGGATCGACGCGCTCGACGCCTACGCCGCGCGCATGGCGGGACGCCCGCACGAGGAGTGGCCCGATGCGCTCCTGCTGCTCGGCGACCAGGTGTACGCCGACGAGCTGACGCCCCGGAACCGCCGCCGGATCGCCGCCCGGTCCGACCGGCACCCGGAGTGGCCCGATGACGAGATCGTCGGCTTCGACGAGTACGTCGGGCTGTACGACGACGCGTGGACCGACCCGGAGATCCGGTGGCTGATGTCCACCGTGCCCACCGCGATGATCTTCGATGACCACGATGTGCGCGACGACTGGAACACCTCGGCGACCTGGCGGGCCCGGATGCAGGAGAAGCCGTGGTGGCGTGAGCGGATCCGGGCCGCGCTCGCGTCGTACTGGGTGTACCAGCACATCGGGAACCTGTCCCCGGAGGAGCTCGCTGCCGACCCCGACCACCGCAAGGTCATGGAGCACAGCGGCGACACCTGGCCGCTGCTCGTCGAGCTCGCCGACCGCGCCGACGCCGAGAGCAACGGGGCGAAGGGGGTGCGTTTCAGCTTCCGCTGGGACGTCGGCCGCAGCCGGCTGTTGATGATCGACTCGCGGAACGGGCGGATCCTCGGCGACGGGGCGCGCCTCATGCTCGGCGACTCGGAGTTCTCGTGGATCGAGCAGCAGGCCGCGGCGCCGGGCGAGGTCGACCATCTGCTGATCGGGACGTCGGTCCCGTGGCTGCTGCCGCACGCGATCGGCAACCTCGAGACCGTCAACGAGATCGCGGCGGTCCGGCCGGGCCTGCGCGGCCGGATCGCCGAGGCCGTCCGGCAGGCGGCCGACCTGGAGCACTGGGCGGCGTTCCGCACCTCGTTCGACCGGCTGACGGCGCTGATCGGGCGTGCGGCGGCGAGCGGGGTCGCCACCGTCACCGTGCTCTCCGGCGACGTCCACCACAGCTACGTCGCGCGGGCCACCCTGCCCGGCGACCCGCAGGCCCCGGTCCACCAGCTGACGTGCTCGCCGGTCCACAACAAGATCCACTCTGTGATCCGGCCGGGGTTCCGGCTGAGCTGGTCCGCGGCGGCGCGCAGGCTGACCGAGGCATGGGCGCGGCGGGCCGGGGCCCCGCCCATGCCGCTCACGTGGAAGCGCCTGGTCGGACCCCTGTTCGGCAACATGATCGCCACGCTCGAGCTCAGCGGGCGCCACGCGGAGGCGGTCTTCGAGCAGCCGCGGTCCGCGGCATCGCTCACCGAACGCGCCCGCCTCGACCTCACCGGATGAGAAGGAGCCCACGATGACGGCCACCGCCACCGAACCGCCCTCCGCGATCGCAGGCCAGACCGTCGTCCTGCGGCCGACCACCCCCGATCACGTGCCGATGTTCCTGGCGGTCCTGCGCCACCCCGAGATCGCCCCCTGGTGGGGCGGCTACGACCTGGAACGGGTACGGCGTGAGCTGCTCGGCCCGCAGGGCTACGCGATCGAGCTGGCGGGCGAGGTCGTCGGCCTGATCCTCTACCGCGAGGAGAACGACCCCGACCACCGCCACGCCGCGCTCGACCTCGCCCTGCACCCCGACCACCAGGGCCAGGGGCTCGGCTGCGACGCGCTGCGGGCGATGGCGCAGTTCCTGTTCCGGGCCCGGGGACACCACCGCGTCACGATCGACCCGGCCGCCCACAACGAGCGGGCGATCCGCAGCTGCGCCCGGGCCGGCTTCCGGCCGATCGGGATCATGCGCAGCTACGAGCGCTCCACGGACGGTGGGTGGCACGACTGCCTGCTCATGGACCTCCTCAGCGCCGATCTGCCGTCGTAGGGCGCTCCTCGGGAGCGCGCGAGCGGCCGCTCTCCCACAGCGGACCGGCCACCAGCCAGATCCCGGCGACCACCCACACCCGCCCGATCCACCACGACAGCACACCGGACTGCTCGGGCGTCGCGACGAACAGGATGAGCCCGCCCAGCACCGCCGACGTGATCGCGGCGGCCACGACGACCCGGCTCCACTCGCGCCACAGGTGCGCGACGCCCTCCGGGGTGCCCTTCGCGGGCCCGCCCGCGAAGCGGTGCGCGAACCGGACGTCGGCCCAGCGCACGATGCTCGGCCCGAACGCCACGCTGAACCCGAGGTACACGCCCGCCAGTCCGTGGACGGATCGCGGCTCGGTGCCCCGCAGGAGGTCGAGCGTCACGGCGACGACCAGCACGACGTCGAGCAGCGGGATCGCCGCCAGCAGGAGCGTGCTGAGCAGGCGTAGCCGCAGCAGGTAACGGGCGACGAGACCGACGCCGAGCAGGACCCACAGCCCGGCCTCGCAGGCGAGAATCAGGGCGACGATCGGATCGGCGCTGACCAGCTGCATCACATTCTCCACGCCGCGAACGCTATGGCGGCGAACGCGGAGTGGAATCCGGAGAAAAGACGAGATCCGCGTCGGAAGAAAGGATGACGCGCGGCTGAGCGCGACTCACCCGCACCCAGAGCGCGACTCGCATGCGCTCAGAGCGCGACTCGCGGGATGTGGGACGCCCCAGCCCGCGAGTCGCGGTCTCGATGCACGCGAGTCGCGGTCTCGATGCACGCGAGTCGCGGTCTCGATGCACGCGAGTCGCGGTCTCGATGCACGCGAGTCGCGGTCTGGGGGCACGTGGGTCGCGGTCTCGCGTTGCTCACAGCGCGGGCGGTCAGAACGGGGTGCGCTCCAGCCAGGTGCGCCACGCCGCGGCGTCGCCGAGCACCTGCAGTCGCGGGTCGTCGGCCGGGATCCGCCGCAGCACCGCCTGCAGGAGGTCCGCGGCGCTCCCCCGCACCGCGGCAGCGCCCTTGCCGTGGCCGTGCTCCCAGGCGACCCGGCCGCCCTCCGAGCGCACGAGCCACTCCCCCGCAGTCCCGAGGCCGTCGTCGGTGGCGTGCAGGTGCAACGTGGCGTCCTCGGGGAGCGCGGGCCCTGCGTCCGGGACGCGGCGGGACGCCAGGACGTCGAGCCACTCGGACACACCGTCGGCCGCCAAGCCGGCCTCTATGACGAACGGCACACCCAGCGCGATCGTCGCGTCGGCGCGGTGCACCGTCGTCTCGTGCAGCCAGCGCCGGATCCACCACGCGGCGGGCTTCGCGCCGGTGAAGGTCCACACCGGCACGTCGGCGCCGGTGTCGGCCACCGCCTCCACCAGCAGCCGGGGACCTTCGGCGAGCCACCCGACCGGATCGTCGGCCGGCGGCTTGCCGTCCGCCACCGTGCGGATGTCGACCCGTTCGTCGGCCCGCTCCCGCACGATCGTCGCGGCCCATCGGTAACCCCTGCCGACGTGCGTGAGCAGCTGTTTCAGCGTCCACTCCGGGCAGGTGGGCACGGGGGTGGCGGGGTCGGCGGTGCGCAGCAACTCACCCAGCCTGCGGTTCTCCTCGACGAGGGCGGTAGCGGTGTCCATACCGTGACGCTAGTCCTTTAAGGTGACCGGGGTTGCCCGCATGGTCGTACACCGGACGGGGTAGAAAACGCATATGGCGCCAGAGAAACGGGAATGGTCGGTCCCCGGCCCGATCCGGGCACTCCTGTGGTGGCCCGGAGTCGCGTTCGTACTGGTCATGGTCGCACCGGATTCCGCGGCGGTGGGGATCGCCGTCTCCGGCGTCGCGCTGATGGTGCTCGGCGCGATCGTCCCCGTGGTGTCCCGACGCCTCCGCCGCCCGGCGGTTGCCCCGCATCGGCTCGACGACCGGCCGACGGTGGAGATGCCGACCGTCGAGATCCCACCCGCAGGGCGCGTCGCCTGATACTCCTCGGCTCCGGCCGCACGGCCGACGTCTACGCCCTCGACGACCACCGGGTGCTCCGCCGATACCGCGAACGCGGGGAGGTCACCCGCGAGGCCATGATGATGGCCCACGTCGCCGCCCACGGTTTCCCGGCGCCCACCGTCCTCAGCGCCGCAGGCGCGGATCTCGTGATGGAACGGCTGTACGGTCCGGTGCTGCTCGACGCCGTGGCGGCAGGCGACCACGACGCCCGCGACGCCGGCCGGGTGCTCGCCGACCTGCACGCCCGACTGCACGCCGTCCCGGCGCGGTCCGGGGCCCCTGACGACCGGGTGCTGCACCTGGACCTGCACCCGGCGAACGTCGTGCTCAGACCGCGCGGGCCGGTGCTGATCGACTGGACGAACGCGACCGACGGTCCACCCGACCTCGACGTCGCCCTCACCGCGGTGATCCTCGCCCAGGCCGCGGTCGAGCCAGGCCAGGTGTATTCCGAGGTGGCGCGGGTGATGCTCGAGGCGTTCGTCGTGGCGACCGGCCGGCAGACCCTCCACCTGCTCGACGCCGCCATCGCCCGGCGCTCGGCCGACCGTTCGCTCACCTCGGCGGAAGTGGCCCTGCTCGACGAGGCCGCGGCCCTCATCGAGGCGACCGCGCAGTAGCCCGAACGGGCCGGCGGGCGGCGTCACCCATGTCACGGCCACAGAGGTTGCATGTCCGATACTCGGAAGCCAAACTAAATTGAGGTACGGGTGAGAGGACGACCCATGGCAGAGCTGCACGAGCCGGTCCACCCGGTGCGCTTCGTCACCGCCGCAAGCCTCTTCGACGGCCACGACGCGGCGATCAACATCATGCGACGCATCCTGCAGCGCCAGGGGGCCGAGGTGATCCACCTCGGGCACAACCGCTCGGTCGACGAGGTCGTCACCGCGGCGATCCAGGAGGACGCGCAGGGAGTGGCCGTCAGCTCCTACCAGGGCGGCCACATCGAGTACTTCACCTACCTCGTCGAGCTGCTGCGCGAGCGCGGGGCCGGGCACGTGAAGGTCTACGGCGGGGGCGGCGGCGTGATCGTCCCGCGGGAGATCGAACTGCTCCACTCCCGCGGGGTCTCGCACATCTTCTCCCCGGAGGACGGCCAGCGGTTCGGGCTCCCCGGGATGATCAACACCATGATCCGGGAGTGCGACGTCGACCTCGCCGCCGCTCCCCCGGCAGCCTTCGACCCGCTGTTCACCGGTGAGCCGGCGACGCTCGCCCGCACGCTGACGCTCGCCGAGACCGGGCGCCTCCCCGTGGGCCTCGACCTGCGCCCGAAGCACGAGGTGCCGGTACTGGGCATCACCGGCACCGGTGGCTCCGGCAAGTCGAGCCTCACCGACGAGCTCGTGCGCCGCTTCCGCCTCGACCAGGAGGACAAGCTCCGGATCGCGGTCCTCGCCGTCGACCCGACCCGCCGCCGCGGCGGGGGCGCGCTGCTCGGCGACCGGATCCGAATGAACTCGCTGAGCGGCGACCAGGTCTTCTTCCGCTCGATGGCCACCCGCGGCGCCGACGCAGGTCTCCCCGAGCGGCTCGGCGACGTGATCGGTGTGCTCAAGGCGGCCGGGTTCGACCTGGTGATCGTCGAGACGCCGGGCATCGGGCAGGGCGACGCAGGCATCGTGCCGTTCGTCGACCGCTCGCTGTACGTCATGACACCCGAGTTCGGCGCCGCGTCGCAGCTCGAGAAGATCGACATGCTCGACTTCGCCGACGCCGTGGCGATCAACAAGTTCGAGCGCCGCGGGGCGGAGGACGCCCGCCGCGACGTCGGCCGCCAGCTCGTGCGCAACCGCGAGGAGTTCGGGGCGTCCTGGGAGGACATGCCGGTCTTCGGCACGAGCGCCGCCACGTTCAACGACGACGGCGTCACCGCGCTCTACCACCACGTGCGCGACCTGCTCACGGGCGACGGTCTCACCGTCGGCGAGGGCAGGCTGCGACGCCCGGAGCGCAAGACGTCCAGCGAGTACGCCGCGGTCATCCCGCCGCAGCGGGTGCGGTACCTGTCCGAGATCGCCGAGACGGTGCGCGGCTACCACGCCGACACCGCGGAGCACGTGGACGCGGCACGGCGGCGCCAGCACCTGCAGACCGCCCGCGAGCTCGTCGGGGACGCGGTCGACGAGGCCCTGCAGAAGGCCGAACAGGAGCTGCCGGCGGCGTCGGCGGCCCTGCTGGACGAGTGGCCACAGGTCGTCGAGGCGTACTCCGGCGAGATGGTCGTGAAGGTCCGTGACAAGGAGCTGCGCACCCAGCTCACCCGCGAGACGCTGTCGGGCAGCAAGGTGCCGCGCGTCGCGCTGCCGCGGTTCCGCGAGGACGCCGAGCTGCTGCGGTTCCTGCGCGCCGAGAACCTGCCCGGCCGGTTCCCGTTCACGGCGGGCGTGTTCGCGTTCAAGCGGGACGGCGAGGACCCGGGCCGCATGTTCGCCGGCGAGGGCGACGCGTTCCGCACCAACCGCCGCTTCACGCTCCTGTCCGAGCACTCGGAGGCCAAGCGGCTATCCACCGCCTTCGACTCGGTGACGCTCTACGGGCGCGACCCGGACACCCGCCCGGACGTCTACGGCAAGGTCGGCACGTCCGGCGTCTCGATCGCGACGCTCGAGGACATGAAGGTGCTCTACTCGGGCTTCGACCTGACCTCGCCCACCACGTCGGTCTCGATGACGATCAACGGGCCGGCGCCGACGATCCTCGCCTTCTACCTGAACACCGCGATCGACCAGGTGATCGACCGCTTCCGGGACGAGGAGGGCCGCGAGCCCGACACGGGAGAGCGCGAGGAGCTCACCGCGTTCGCACTGGCCAACGTCCGCGGCACGGTGCAGGCCGACATCCTCAAGGAGGACCAGGGCCAGAACACCTGCATCTTCTCCACCGAGTTCTCGCTGCGGATGATGGCCGACATCCAGGAATGGTTCATCCAGCACCGGGTGCGCAACTTCTACTCGGTGTCGATCTCCGGCTACCACATCGCCGAGGCCGGGGCGAACCCCATCAGCCAGCTCGCGTTCACCCTCGCCAACGGCTTCACGTTCGTCGAGAGCTACCTCGCGCGCGGCATGGACATCGACGACTTCGCGCCCAACCTGTCGTTCTTCTTCTCCAACGGCATGGACGCCGAGTACTCGGTGATCGGGCGGGTCGCCCGGCGGATCTGGGCGGTCGCGATGCGCGAGAAGTACGGGGCGAACGAGCGGTCGCAGAAGCTCAAGTACCACGTGCAGACCTCGGGCCGGTCCCTGCACGCGCAGGAGATGGACTTCAACGACATCCGCACCACCCTGCAGGCGCTCTGCGCGCTCTACGACAACGCCAACTCGCTGCACACCAACGCGTTCGACGAGGCCGTCACCACACCCACCGAGGCATCGGTGCGCCGCGCGATGGCGATCCAGCTGATCATCGGCAAGGAGTGGGGCCTGTCGATGAACGAGAACCCGCTGCAGGGCTCGTTCATCATCGACGAGCTCACCGACCTCGTCGAGGAGGCCGTGCTCGCCGAGTTCGACCGCATCTCCGAGCGCGGCGGCGTGCTGGGCGCGATGGAGACCGGCTACCAGCGCGGCCGGATCCAGGACGAGTCGCTGCTGTACGAGCACCGCAAGCACGACGGGTCGCTGCCGATCGTCGGCGTGAACACCTTCGTGCGCGAGGAGACGGGCGAGCCGCAGGAGATCGAGCTGGCCCGTGCCACGGAGGCCGAGAAGCGCGGCCAGCTCGACCGGCTCGCCGACTTCCAGCAGCGCCACGCCGGCGACGCCGCCGACGCGATCCGGCGGCTGCAGGACGTGGCCACGGGCGACGGCAACGTCTTCGACGAGCTGATGAAGGCCGCCCGCGTGTGTTCCCTCGGCCAGCTGACGGAGGCGTTCTTCGAGGTGGGCGGGCAGTACCGGCGCAACATGTGAACCGTGGTCACTCCTCAAGAGCGGCGTAGACCGAGGTCCAGAAGTCCAGCCAGACGGGGTTGACCGTTGGGTACTCGCAGCGCTGCGTCAGCAGGATGGCAATCAGGTCCTCGGCCGGGTCGGTGTACCAGGAGGTACCGAGCCCGCCGTCCCAGCCGTACCGTCCCGGCGTCTGCCACAGGTCGTCGCGGCGCAGGCCGACCCCGACCCCGTAGCCCCAGCCGCCCACGCCGCCGAAGGCCTCCTGGCGCTGCTCCGGGGTGAGCCGGTCGGACGTCATCAGCTCGACCGAGCGACGCGAGAGGATCCGCTCGCCGCCGTACGAACCCTTGCCGCGCAGCATCCGCGCGAACGCCACGTAGTCGTCGACGGTCGAGACCAGACCGCCGGCGCCCTCGGGGAACGCGGGCGTGCGCGACCAGGCACTGCCCGCCCGCGGGTCGTAGAGGGAGAGCGCGCCGCCGTCGCCGACGATGTACGAGGCGGTGAAGCGGTCGAGATCGGGAGCCGGCACCGTGAAGCCGGTGTCCGTCATCCCCACCGGCTCGAAGATCCGCTCCCGGACGAACTCCGGGAACGGCCGTCCGGAAGCCCGCTCGACGAGGATCGTCTGGATGTACGAGCCGATGTTGTAGGACCAGCGCCGGCCGGGCTGTTCGATCAGTGGCAAGGTTGCCACCTCGCGGAGCGACTCGTCCGGGGTGTGCGGGAGAGCCGGCTGCGGCGGGCCGAAGCCGGAGATGCCCAGCTCCTGCGCTGCCTGGAACCACGGGTACCCGAACGCTTCTTCGGTCAGGAGCATGCCGAGGCCGAGCCTGAAGTCGAGGGTGTCCCGCACGGTGATCGGGCGCTGCGCCGGGACGGTGTCGTCGAGCGCCGCGTCCGGTGAGCGCAGCACGCGACGGTCGGCGAGCTCGGGCAACAGCCGGTCGACCGGCTCGTCGAGCCGCAGCCGGCACTCCTCGACCAGGATCAGCACGGCGGCCGCCGTGATCGGCTTGGACATCGAACTGATCCGGAAGATGCTGTCCCGGCGAATCGGCTCGGACCCGCCGAGCTCCGCCGTCCCGATCGTGTCGACGTGCGTCTCACCCCCGCGTTCGACGAGCGTGACCACGCCGGGTACGCGCCCCGCCTCGACGTGCCCCGCCATGGTGCGGTGCAGTCGTTCCAGGCCGGACTTGCTCAAACCGTTCATGTTGTCCATCCCTGACCTTCGGTGGGCATCCCGGGTGAAGACCGCGCGGGCTCGCGGAACTCATCGGCGATGTTGCTCAGGGGGTGAGGCGCAGTCGTTCTACGGGTTGGCCGGTGATCTCGGCGATGAGCTCGAAGTCCTTGTCGACTTGCAGCGGGACAAGCCGGGCCGACGAGCCTCGGCGTCGGGCGCCGCAACATGTAGGCGCGCGCCGATGTCAGCAAAGCCACTTTCACGACACCAGACGTCATGAAAGTGGCTTTGCTGACATTTCCGGGCGGCGCAGCGCGGGGACCGTCATGGCGACCACCGCGATGCCCAGCACGCACAGGAGGCCACCCGAGATCGCCGAGATGCCTGCCGTGGTCGCACCGGCCACCAGGCCGGCGCGGAAGTTGCCCAGGTAGGGCCCTGCCATGCCCACGATGTTCTCGACGGCGCTGACGCGGCCCCGGTAGGCGTCGGGCGTGGCGAGCTGCACGAGCGCGCCGCGGGAGATCACCGAGATCGTGTCGGCCGCGCCCGCGACGGCGAGGAAGCCGAGTGCGAGCCAGGCCGTCGACGCCCAGCCGAACGCCGCGAGCGCGACACCCCAGACCGAGGCCGCGACGAGCATGACGAGGCCGGGCCGCCCGGCCCGCGTGACGGCCCCGGACGCGAGCCCTGCCGTGATGCCGCCGACCGCGATCGCGGAGAGGAACAGGCCGAGGGTCTGCGGGCTGCCGCCGAAGCGCTCGGCGTTGACCACGGGGAACAGCGCGATCGGCATGGCGAGGACGGTGGCGATCAGGTCCGTGAGGAACGCGCCCGCGAGCACCGGGCGGCCGGCGATGAACCGCCATCCCGCCACCACGGCGCGCAGGTCCGCGCGACCGGCCGCCTCGTCGGGCGGTAGCGGTGGGAGGCGCACCAGGCCGTAGAGCGAGGCGAGGAAGGTCACCGTGTCGACGGCGTAGCAGGCGCCCACACCCCATCCGGCCACGATGATCCCGGCGATCGCCGGCCCCACCAGCATGGAGAACTGGAAGCCGAGGGTGAACAGCGCGATCCCGGCGCGACCTGGTCGGTGGGCAGCAGGCGGGCCGCGAACGTGCGGCGGGCCGGGGCGCCGAGCGCGCCGCCGGCCGACTGCAGCGCCACCAGCCCGAGCAGCAGCGCGAGCGAGCCGATCCCCGCGAACGCCTGCGCCGCCAGCAGAGCGGCGACGACCATCTGGCCGAGCGTCGTGACCAGGACCAGGCGCCTGCGGTCGACCGCGTCGGCGAGTGCGCCGCCCACCTGCCCGAAGACGATCATCGGGATGGCCTGGGCGAGCCCGATCGCGCCGACCGCCACCGGGTCGGCGGTGAGCTCCCAGGTCTGCTGCAGCACGGCGACCACGGCGAGCTGGGCGCCCACCGTCGAGAGGACGCCGCCGGCCCACACCCGCCGGAACGGCGCGCTGGAACGCAGCGGCCGCGTGTCGAGCAGCAGCGTCACGGCTCGGCGATCCGGTCGGCGATGCGGTCGTGGAACGAGCGGCGGGCGAGCGCCGCCTCGATGTCCCGGACCACCTCGGTGAGCGCGTAGGGGATCTCGGCGTCCAGCTCTGCCACCGCCTCCTCGGTGGCCCGCCACTCGGCCTCGAGGAGCGGCAGCAGCTCCCGCGCCCGGTCGGTGAGCACCACATCGCGGGTGCGGCGTCGGCACCCACGGAACTGGCGACGAGCCCGTCGCGCTGCAGGGCCCCGACGGTCTGGCTCATCGCCGAGTGGGTGACCTCCAGCGACTCGGCCAGCTGCCGGATCGTCATCCCGCCCCGGCGCCCGAGCCGGATCAGCGGGCCGGCGAACCGCGGCCGCACACCCGTGATGCCGCGGTCGGTGTAGAGGCGGGCGATGTCGGCGTCCATGGCGTTCAGCAGCCGGAACAGCGGGCGCCAGTGGCCCTGCTCGGTCGGGTCGTCGCTGTTCACCCGCCGGATCGTAACAGTATTTATATAAGCACTGTCACGGTTTTCTGATCACCTCGCGAGGCTCGCCCACCCGTCCCGGCCGTGCCCCCGCCCGATCGCCCGGTCGTAGAGCGACTTGATCGCGTCCGGGAGCGCGGTGTCGAGCCCCATGCCGTGGTTGGCGCCCACCACGTGATCCGCCGTCGCGGCCATCATCAGCACGTTCGCCAGCTCCCCCGGGTACTCCCCGTCGTCGACCGCGCGGGCCGCGGCGGGCAGGAGGGCGGCCACGTCCTCGCCCGGGGCAGCGCGGACCAGGAACTCCCGCGCCGGGATCCCCGCAGCCGCGAACATCGCGAACGACTGCAGGTACGCGGCGAGCGTCGTCAGGAACACCTGCAGCTGGGCCTGGTAGTGCAACTGCGCGAGGCCGTGGTCGGCCCCCAGGTACTCCGGCCGTCCGATCGCGGCGAGGGTGGGCTCGTGCGCGTCGAACGCCTCGCGGGCGCCGCTGTAGAGCACAGACGCCCCGTCGGCCCCGACCATGTCGGCCGAGGCCAGTACCCCGCCGGCCACGAGCGCCGCGCCGCGGTCGCCGAGCCGGTCCGCCGCCACACGCGTGACGTCCGGGGTGTCCGAGCTGAGGTTGACGACGACCCGGCCGGCGAGCGCGCCGGCGACGTCGCCGAGGATGTCGTACATCGCCTGGTAGTCGGTGAGGCTCAGCACCACCAGCTCGTTCGCGGCCACCGCATCCGCTGCCGTCGCGGCCCGCGCCGCACCGGCCGCCACGAGCTCGTCCGCCCGCGCAGGCGTCCGGTTCCACACCGTCGTCGGCACGCCCGCCGCGAGGAACGCGCGCACCATCGCCCTGCCCATCGGGCCGAGCCCGATCAGCGTCACCCCGTCCGTCATGTCCTCAACGCTCACAAACCGCGCGCACGGTTCTCGCACGGAATGCGACGCTGGCGGCATGGTCTCGCTCAGCCCCATGCGGCTCGAGGACGCCGTCGCGCACCTCGCGGGCGAGGACGCCGAACTCGTGCGGTGGCTGAGCGGCGGCCCGGGCACGCTACCCGGCGTGGAGGCGTACATCCGGCGCACGATCGCGCAGTGGGCCGCGGGCGGCCCCAAGCTCGCCTTCGGCATCCGCACCGGGGAAGGGCTGGCCGGCACCATCGACGTGGATCTCGCCCTGCCGGGTCTGCAGCCGGGAGAGGCGAACCTCGCCTACGGCCTCTACCCCGCCTTCCGCGGCCGCGGGATCGCCACCCGTGCGGTGCAGCTCGCGTGCCGGTACCTGTGCGACCGCGGCGACGTCGACCGGGCTGTGATCCGCACGCACCCGGACAACGTCGCCTCCGCCGCGGTGGCCGAGCGCGCGGGGTTCGTCCCGGCTCCGGCCCGGCGCGCCGGGGACGGCACTGTCTTCCGTGTACACGTTCTCGACATCGGCGAGGCTGCACCGTGACCGAGGAGATCCCGCTCGCCGGGGGCAACGTCAGTGCCGGGGTGGTCCGCGTCGGCGACACCGTCCGCCGCCCTGCCGGCCCGTGGACCCCGGCCGTGCACGCGCTGCTGACCCACCTGCGCGGCGCCGGGTTCCATGCGGCGCCCCGGCCGCGCGGGGTCGACGAGCGGGGCCGCGAGGTGCTGGAGTTCGTACCCGGTGCGACCGTGTGGCCGGACCGGTTCTCCGAGGTCGAGCCGCGGGCCCGGCTCGCACGGGTCGGCCGGGTGATCCGCGACTTCCACGATGCGGTCGCCGGCTTCATCCCACCGCCGGACGCCGCGTGGCAGGTCGTCATCCCGCCGGAGGACGACGGCCGCGGCGAGATCATCGCCCACCACGACCTGGCGCCGTGGAACCTGGTGACCGACCGCGACAGCTGGACGTTCATCGACTGGGACGGGGCGGGACCCGGGTCGCGGCTGTGGGATCTCGCCTATGCGGTGAAGGCGTTCGTCCCGCTCTCGGCCGACCCCGACTGGCGGCGTTCCGACGCCGCCGCCCGCGTGCGCGTCCTCGCCGACGCCTACGGGCTCGACGAGGAGCAGCGCAGGCGGCTGGCACCGATGCTCGCCCGCCGCTCCCGGGCGATGTACGACCTACTCGCCGCCGGCCACGCGCACGGGACCCCGCCCTGGGCGCGTCTGTGGGCGGCGGGCCACGGTGAGGTCTGGCGGCGGGACACCGAGCACATCGAGCGGCACGAGCAGCACTGGCTGGCGGCCCTGCTCACCTGAGTCGGGTTCGTCCGAGTGCCGGCGTCGGGGTCAGGAGTCGACCGCCGGCTTCAGGACCTCCTCGCACCACCGGCGGAAGCCCGTGGGGGCCGATGGCGCGGGGGCGCCGGCCGCGGTGGCGTAGGTGTCCCGGTCCGTCGCGGCCATGATGGCCGCCCCGCCCTCGGCCCAGGCCTCGGACACTCCGGCCCGCCGCAGGGTCGCCCTGAACGCCTCGTCGGAGATCTGCTGGAAGTGGACCGGACGCTGCAGGACCTCGGTCATGATCTGGGCCATCTCGGCGTAGGACAGCAGGTCGGGGCCGACGATCGGCACGCTGTCCTGCCCGGTCCACGAGTCGTCGAGCAGCAGCTCGGCGGCGGTGGCCGCGATGTCGCGGGTGGCGCAGGTGAGGAACCTGCGGTCGGCGGACAACGGCGCGAAGAACGTGCCCTGGCTCCGGATCGCCTCGACCTGGGACAGCAGGTTCTCCATGACGCCGGCGGGCAGAGCGACCGGTAGTGCACGCCGGTGCTCTCGATCAGGTCGTCCATGGCGTAGGTCGCCGACACGAGTCCAGCGTTCCTCGTGATCCCCCGGCCGACGGTCGAGACCGCGACGACGCGTTCGACGCCGTGGCCGTTGATCGCGGTACACAGCGGGCGGACGAAGTCGATGACGTGGTCCTGGACGCTCGGGGCGCGGGGGTTCGGCGGGACCAACCAGAAGACGCTGCCGGCGCCGGAGAGCGCCTCGGCGACGACGCCGGAGTCGTCGTGCGAGCCGGTGACGACATCGACGCGCTCCCGCAGCGACGCGGGGAGGCGAGCCGGGTCGCGCACGATGACCCGGACCTTGGCGGCCGCGCTGCGGACGACCTGCTCGAGGACGCGGCTGCCGATCCGACCCGTCGGGGTGGTGATGACGATCATGTGTCCACCCTGCGCCGCCGCCCGCCGGAACTGAAGGATCGCACTGCTCCGTATTGTTACCCTGGAGGTAATACCGATCGGCGGCCCGGATCGGAGGCCCGTGGAGTCCCGACCACTGCGCTACTTCGTCGCGGTCGCCGAAGAGCTCAACTTCGCCCGCGCGGCTGAACGGCTCGGGATGTCCGCGCCGCCCCTGTCGCGCGCGATCCGCAAGCTCGAGAGCGAGCTGGGCGTCACGCTGTTCGAGCGGAGCACCCACCGCGTCGCGCTGACCGCCGCGGGTGTCGAGTTGCTCGCGGAGGCGAAGATCGTGCTGGACGCCCTGCAGGCCGCGCAGCGGCGGGCCCAGCGGGCCGGCAGCCCGGACCCGAAGCTCGTGCTCGGGCTCAAGGCCGACGGGCACGCCGGAATGCTGGACGCCGTCCTCGCCCGGTACGAGGCCGATCCGGCCGCCCTGCCGGTCGCGATTCGCCTGTGTGAGTGGGGCGAGCAACCGCAGCTGCTGCGCCGGGGCGAGGCCGACGCCGCGTTCGTCCACGAGCCGTTCGACCACACCGCGCTCGACGCGGAGCCGCTGATCACGGAGCCGCGCGTCGCCGCGCTCCCGGCCACCCATCCGCTCGCCGACCGCGACCACGTGAACATCGCCGACCTCGGCCTCCCGGCCGAGCCCGTCCACCCGTCCGAGTTCCGCCGCAACCTCACCACCGGAGCAGATGCACACCGGTGCGCGACCTCTCGCAGCTGCTCACGCTCGTCGAGCTCGGCGAGCTCGTCCAGGTGCTGCCCGAGTCCGTCGCCACCCTGTACCCGCGGCCCGGTGTCGCCTACCGCCCGGTGCCGGACGCGCCGCCCCTCGTGACCGCGATCGCGTGGCCGCAGCAGTCCCGGTCGCGCGCCACCGCCGCCCTCGTGCGCGCCGCGACGTCCCTTGCCGAGTCGCTCCACCCACGTGCCGGCGGACCGGGGTGCGTGAGCTACCCGTCGAGCAGCTCCGGGTTCGCGCAGTTCGTGGGCGCGCCGCCGGCCAGTACCGCGGCCACCTCGGCGGCGATGCGGGCCGCCGACTCCTCCGCCACCTGACGCGAGGCGCCTGCGAGGTGGGGGGTGGCGAACACCTCGGGTCGCCTCGGCAGCGGGTCGTCGGGGGCCGGTGGCTCCGGGTCGAACACGTCCAGAACGGCGGCGCGCAGGTGCCCGGACTCCAGCGCGGCGTCCAGGGCACGGGTGTCGACCAGTTCGCCGCGCGCGGTGTTGACCAGCACCGATCCCGGGCGCATCGCCGCGAGGGCGCCGGCGTCGATCATCTGCTTCGTCTCGGGGGTGAGCCTCGCGTGCAGGCTGACGACGTCGCTCGCGGCCAGGAGCTCCGGCAGGTCCACGAGCCGGACGCCCACCCGCTCGGCGTCCTCCGCCGACGCGTACGGGTCGTGGGCGAGCACCCGCGATCCGAACCCGCGCAGCAGCTCCGCCACCCGCAGTCCCACCGCACCCAGGCCGACGAGCCCGACCGTCGCGGCCCGCAGCTCCAACCCGGTGCGCTCGTAACGGAACCCGGCGGCGTCCCAGCGCCCGGCGGCGAGGCCCGCGGCCGCCGCGGGGAGGCCACGCATCGCACAGATCATCGTGCCCACGCAGAACTCGGCCACCGCACCCAGGTTGCGCCCGGGCAGGTACGCCACGAGCACGCCGGCCGCGGTCGCCGCGGGCACGTCGACGTTCACCGGCCCGCCCCGGGTCACGCCGACGACCTTCAGGCTGCCCCGGCCGGCGTCGAGGACCTCGGCCGTGAGCGGGGCGAGGTGCGTGACCAGCGCGTCGGCGTCCCGCACCAGCTCCGCGAGCCGGGCCGGGTCACCGGCCGCCTCCCGCACCCCGTCCATCGAGCCGAACGGTTCCGTGGGCCACGCCGTGTCGATCCGCCGGAACTCCGCCTCGACACCTGCGTCCGCGAGCGCCCGGGCGAGCAGGTCGGCGGAGATGAACTCGTCGCCGGCGCACACCACGACACTCATCGCTCGGCCTCGCTGCGCTCGGCCGGCTTCGCCGGGAACTGCATCGACGGCGCGCTCGCGCGCAGGGCGCGGGCGCTGTGACATTGATTCGCTCGCAAGCTCGCTCATCCGAGTCGCTCCCCGGTGGCCGGGTCGAACACGTGCACCCGCTCGGGGGGCGCGCCGATCGTCACCGGGTCGCCCGCGCGCAGCGGGTGGCCCGGCTCGACCTGGGTGACGACGCGCTCGTCCACGCCGGGCAGCTCCACGGTGGCCAGCCCGAACTCGAGCAGGTCCTCGAACACCAGAACGGTCCCCTCCAGCCCGGGGCCCTCGGTCGGATGGCAGTCCTGCGGGCGCAGCCCGACCACCACCTCCTTGCCGTCGGGGACGTGCACCGCCGCCGCCAGGCACCCACTCCCCCGATCCGGACCCCGGACCCGGTGCCGACGCCGGGCAGCAGGGTGATCGAGGGCTCCCCGACGAAGTCGGCGACGAACCGGTCGGCGGGCGCGTCGAAGATCTCGTCCGGGGTGCCGAACTGCTTGATCACACCGGCGTCCATGACCGCCATCCGGTCGGCGAGGCTGAGCGCCTCCAGCTGGTCGTGGGTGACGACGATCGTGGTGTAGCCGAACTCGCGCTGCAGCTCCTTCAGCTCCCTGCGCACCCGCTGGCGCTGCCCGGCGTCCAGGTGCGACAACGGCTCGTCGAGCAGCAGCACCGGCGGGTTGCGCACCAGCGCGCGGGCGAGCGCCACCCGCTGCTTCTGGCCGCTGGACAGGTTGGCGGGCCGCATGTCCAGCAGATCGGTCATCTCCAGGCGCTCCGCGATCGCGTCCACCCGGGCGTTCGCATCACGGGTGCGCCGCGCCTTCAGCCCGTACGCGAGGTTCTCCCGCACGGTCAGCGGCGGGTACAGCGCGTAGCTCTCGAAGCCGACGCCCACGTTGCGCCCGCCCGGCGGCAGGTCGCCCACCGAGCGATCGCCGATCATGATCCGCCCGGCCGTCACGGTCTCCAGACCGGCGATCATCCGCAGGGTCGTGGTCTTCCCACACCCCGACGGGCCGAGCAGGGCCACCAGCTCGCCCGGCTCGATGTCCAGGTCGATGCCCTTCACGGCCTCGAACGGCTCGCGCCCGCGCGCCGTGTAGGTCTTGCGCAGCGACTCCAGTCGCAGGCTCTGAGCGGTGGTCGTCGCGGCGGTCATCGGGTTCCTCCGGCGAGTGCGGCCCCCTCGGGCCGGCGCGCGGCACCGAGTCGTGCCCCGTCGGCCCCGAACACGTGCACCCGCTCCCAGTCGGCGGCCAGGGTGACGGAGTCGCCCTCGTGCACGCGGTGGTCCGAGGTGACGGTGATGATCCGGACGTCGGCCACGTCCACCGACAGCTCCACCAGCCGTCCGAGCCGTTCCGCGAGCGCGACCCGCCCACTCAGCACGAGCCGCTCGGCGGGCGGCGGGCCGTCCACGATCTCGAGGTCGCGGGGCCGGACCCGACCTGCACCGCGCCTGCGGCATCCGGCGGGGCCCGACGGTGAACGCGTCCCCGACCCGGGCGCTGCCCGCGTCCACCTCGGCGGCCAGGAGATTCATCTCGGGTTGGCCGAGCGCGCGGGCGACGAACGTGTCCACCGGCTCCGTCCAGATCTGCGCGGGGGTGCCGACCTGCACCAGCCGACCCTCGCGCAGCACGCCGATGCGATCGCCGAGCGCGAGTGCCTCCTGGTAGTCGTGCGTGACGTAGAGCGTGGTGGTGCCCGACAGCTCCCCGAGCTGCTTGAGCTCGGCGCGCATGGCGGCACGCAGCTTCGCGTCGAGGTGTGAGAGCGGCTCGTCGAGCAGGTAGACCTCGGCGGGGCGCACCAGCACCCGGCCCAGCGCGGTGCGCTGGCGCTGCCCGTTGGACAGCTCGCGCGGGAAGCGCTTCAGCAGGTGGTCGATGCCCAAGGTCATCGTGACCTGCTTGATCCGCTCGGCCTGCTCCTGCGGGGTCCAGGTGCCGTTGCGGCCGGAGCGCAGCGGCGAGGCGAGGTTCTCCTCCACCGTCTTCTGCGGGTAGAGCGCGTAACTCTCGAACGCCATCGCGACGCCGCGGTCGTACGGTTCGACGCCCGCCATGTCGCGCCCGGCGATGTGGATCTCGCCCTCGACCTGGTCGACGAGCCCGGCGACGCTCTTGAGCGTGGTGGTCTTGCCGGCGCCCGAGGGGCCGAGGATCACGAAGAACTCACCGTCGACGAGGTCGAGGTCGATCCCAGCCACGGCGGTCGTCTTGCCGTACCGGGCAGTCAGGCCCTTGACGGTCAGGGAACCCACTACGACTTCACCGCCCCGAAGGACAGGCCGCGCACCAGGTAGCGCTGGATCGACAGCGCCACGAGCAGCGGCGGCAACGCGGCGATCAGCGCGGCCGCGGCCGTCAGGTTGTAGTAGGCCTGCCCGCCGCCGCCGAGGAACCGGGTGACGGCCACCGTCACCGGCGTGTGCTGGCTGCCGGTGAGGATCAGCGGGAACACGTAGTTGTTCCAGGCGAAGATGAACGCGAGCAGCGCCGCCGCTGCGATCCCCGGCCGCACCAGCGGCAACGCGACCATTATGAACGCCCGGCGCCGCGTGTAGCCGTCCAGCAGCGCGGCCTGCTCCAGCTCGGCAGGCATGTCCTGGAAGTAGGAACGCAGGATCCAGACGATCAGCGGCATCGTCACCAGCTGCAGCACCCAGATCATGCCCACGTTCGTGTCGAACAGCCCGATCTGGTTGTAGATGACGAACAGCGGGACGATCACCATCAGCTCCGGCGCGAACCGGAACGACAGGATCGTGAACATCACGTCGTTCGAGCCGCGGTACTGCCAGCGGCCCGCCGCGTACGCCGCGGGGATGCCGATCACGAGCGAGACGACCACCGCGCCGACACAGTTGATCACGCTGGTGAGCAGGGCGCCTGCGAAGTTCACGCTCGTCAGCCGCTCCCCCTCGTCGGAGAGGACGGTGCCGAAGTTCTCCAGCGTCGGCGTGAACGCGAAGTACGTGCTGATCTGCTCCGCGTCGGTCTTGAGCGCCAGCAGCACCATCCACACCAGCGGGAACAGCGAGAACACGAACCACGCCAGCAGCGCGGCGTCGGCACCGACCGACGCGGGCGAGAACCGCCGCTGCCCCGGCCCCAACTCCCTCGAAGCCACTAGTCCTCCGATCCTGCGGCGCGCCGCTGGGCCTTGCCCAGCACGCTCACCAGGTAGCGGGCGGTCAGGAAGACGATCGCCCAGAGCAGGAACATGTACGTGCTTCCCTGCGAGTACTGCAGCTGGATGATCGAGTTCTGGTACGCGCCGATCTGCAGGGTGCGGGTGGCGTCGCCCGGGCCGCCCGCCGTCAGCACGAACACGTGGTCGAAGATCTTCAGGCTGTCCATGAACCGGAAGATCACCGCCACCAGGATGTAGGGCCACATCATCGGCAGCATCAGCCGGCGGAACATGTAGAACCAGCTCGCCCCGTCCACCGCCGACGCCTCGAACGGCTCCTTCGGCAGCGACCGGATCCCGGCCAGCACGAGGATCGCCACGAACGCGTGAAGATCCAGACGTCGACGAGGATCGCCGACCAGATCGCGGTGCCCTCACCGAGCCAGTCGAACGTCGAGCCGAGACCGAGCACGTGGTTGAGGACGCCCCACTGCGGGTTGAACATCAGGCTCCAGATCACGCCCGCGATCACCGGCGCGATCATCAGCGGCAGGATCAGCACCCGCTCGAAGATCCGCCCGATCAGGCTCGACCGGTTGAGCAGCAGCGCGATACCGACACCCAGCACCGTCTCCACGACGGTCGCGACCACGGCGTACACGAACGTGACGCGCACGCTCGTCCAGAACGCCGGGTCGGAGAGGATCTCGGTGAAGTTCGCCAACCCGATGAACTCCGGTCGCCGCACCACGGCCTCGTAGTTGAGGAACGCGTAGTAGGCGCCGAGCACGAACGGGTAGAGGATCCCGACGATGATCAGCACCGCCGGGACCGACAGCACGTAGGGCCGCAGCGAGCGCCGCCAGGCCGGGACGGCCCGCGGCGCGGAGCGGCTGCCGGTCTCGGGCGCTCGCGGAGGTGCGGCGGTGGTCATGACAGCTCTCCTCCTCGTGTCAGCAAAGTGGCTTTGCTGACATCCGGGGCAGGGCTAGCTGGCACGGTTGACCGCCGTCGTGTTCGCCGCTGCCAGGGTGTCGAGCCTCGCCTTCGCGTCCTGGCCCGCGTAGATGTCCTGCAGCGCCACCGCCCACTCCTCCGTGGTCTCGAAGAACTGGGTCTGCGGGGTGAACTTGATGTCGGTGGAGCCGATGACCTTCTCGAAGGTCTCCTGGTAGCCGGGGAAGTTGCCGAGCGTCTGCTTGAACGTGCCGTCGAAGACCGACTGGCGCGTCGGGTCGGCGAAACCGGCCTGCCCGGTCTGCACGGCCTTGGTCTGGGCGTCCTTCCCGGTGGCCCACTGGATGAACAGCCACGCGGCGAGCTTCTTCTGCGACGCGGAGTTCATGGCGAGCGACCACGTCCAGAGGTTGGTGCCGTAGCTGCCGTCCGCACCGGCGGGGCCCGGGTGCCATGCGAGGTTGCCGGCCTGCGCGCTGTTGCCCGCGATGTTCTGCGGGTACGTGGCCGAGTCGGCGTCGTACACCATCATCGCGGTGCCGGCGCCAGGTCACCGGTGCAGTCGGGGTACTCGTAGTTGGTCCACGAGGTCGGTCCGGCGTTGCGGGCGAGCTCCACCCACTTGCGCGTGAAGTCGACGGCCTCCGGCGAGTTCATGGTGGCCGTGAGCTGGTCGCCCTGCAGCTCGTAGTCCTTGCACCCCTCGCGGGTGAACTGGGTCATGAAGCCCGGGTGGATGGTGGCCCACGACCGGGACCCGCGGAACGCGATGCCGTAGGTGTTGTTGCCGCGGTCGGTGAGGTCGGTGGCGAGCTGGATGAGGTCGTCGAACGTCTCGGCGGGCCGGATGCCGCGGCGGTCGAACTCGGTCTTGTTGTAGCAGATCACGTTGGTCTCGAAGCCCCACGGGATCGCCCACTGCCCGCCGGTGCCCAGGGGGCTGCCCACCTGGAAGTCCCAGGACGTCGAGCGGCGCAGGCCCTCGTAGATGTCCTCGAAGTCGTAGTCCGGGTTGGTGGCCGACGTGTTCTCCAGCCACGGCTTCAGGTCCTCCATCCACCCGGGCGGCCCGTAGGTCCAGATGAAGTAGGCGCCGGTCATGAAGGCGTCGTAGTTGCCGGCGCCCGCGGCGAGCTCGGTGTTGAGGCGGGTGAAGTAGTCGGCCTCGGCCACCAGGTCGGCCTTGACGGTGATGCCGGTGAGCTCGGTGAACTCGGCCAGCAGCGGCTGGAACGCCACCTGGTAGGGGTGCGGCGTCTGCAGGATCGAGATCTCGGTGCCCTCGGCCTTGCGCCAGTCGAACCCACCCGTCACCTCGGCGGCACCGTTCTCGGTGGCGGGGCCTCCCCCACCGGTGCCGAGGCCGCACGCGGCGAGCAGCGACGAGGCGCCGACGGCTGCACCGCCGACGCCGAGCATGCGCAGCAGATCGCGCCTGTTGGGGGTGAAGAGCTCGCGGCGGGTCATGCGGTCCTCCCTGCGGTCGGGGCCGGCTCGTCTGCGGTGACGGCCGGTGAGGTCGGGACGTTGAGGGCCAGCAGCGCCGGCGGGGCGCCGGTGTCGGCCGGCACGCGCAGGCGGGTGGCGGCGGCGTTCTCCAGCCGCGGCAGCACCGCGCGGTAGCGCGAGAGGGGGATGCCCAGCCACTGGCACAGGGCGAGGCGCAGGAGCGTGTTGTGGGCGATCACCAGCACGGACCGACCGCGGTACCGGTCGGCGACGTCGCGGAGGGCCACCACCGCGCGCGCGGCCGCCGCGGCGGGCGGCTCGGCGCCGGGGAACGGGTTCGCGACGGGGTCGGCGACGAACGCCGCCGCGGCGTCGGGGTAGGTCTCGCGCAGCTCCGCGAGGGTGCGTCCCTCCGCGATGCCGAAGTCGACCTCACGCAGGTCGGCCAGCACCTCGGGCCGGAGCCCGGTCGTCGCGGCCACCGGTGCGGCCGTGGCCACGGCCCGTGGCACCGGGGAGCAGACGAGGACGTCGAAGTGGCGCCTGCTCGCCCACTCGGCGAGCGCGACGGCCTGCGCGCGGCCGACCTCGTCCAGCGGGACGTCGCTCACGCCCGTGTAGCGGTTCTCGGCGTGCCAGATGGTGCGCCCGTGGCGGACGAGGGTGAGCTCGGTGCTCGTCTCGGTGCTCATGAGGCGGCCCGGCCCGTGTTGCGGGAGTGCCCGCTCCCGAGCCAGCCCCGGGCCACGAGCGCGGCCACCAGCCGTTCGTAGCCCTCCCTCAGCTCGTCGGCCCGGGACGGGTCCGGCTCGAAGCGGCGCCGCATCCGGACCATCGAGGCGGCGGTGGCGGCCAGCTCCCTGGGCGGGGCAGCGGCGAGCACGGCCGAGCCGAACGCGGAACCCGCGTGCTCCGGCACGGCGACCGGGCGCTGCAGCACGTCGGCGCGCAGCTGGGTCCACCAGTCGTTGCGGCTGGTGCCGCCGGTGGCGACCACCGGCCCGGAGACGTCGGCACCGAGCCCGGCGAGCACGTCGAACGCGAGCCGCTCGACGTAGGCGACGCGTGGGCCACCCGCTGGAACCGGGTGGCCGGGTCGGGGTCGGACGGCCCACCGATGTCGAAGCCCTCGGCCTCGTCCGCGACGAACGGGAACCGCTCCCCCCGACCGGCGAGAGGATAGGTGGCACCCGCGGGTACCCCGCGGCCCCGCGCGCGTCCGGTCAGCTCGTCGAGGTCGGCGCCGGGGAGCTCCTCAGCGAGGCGCCGGCGCCCGTGCTGGATGCGCCGCCGGGCAGCCAGCCGCCGTCCGGGTTGCCGTGGCAGTAGACGGCGCCGGACGGGTCGTGCAGCAGCTCCGGCGTCGATCCCTTCAGGACGAGCGTGGTACCCAGCGCGGAGCACCACTGCCCGGGCGCGAGCGCGGCCGTCGCGACCTGGGCGGCGCACCCGTCGGTCATACCGGCGACGATCGGCGTTCCTGCCGGGATGCCCGACTGCACCGCGCCGGCCGCCGACACGGTGGCGACCCGCTTCCCCGGCGACACGACGGCAGGCAGGATCGCGGGGTCGATGCCGAGCCGGTCGAGCACGGCGGCCGGCCACCCGTCCCGGAGCAGGTCGTAGCCGGTCTTGAGCGCGTGGCTCCAGTCGGTGGGCACGGGGTGTCCGGCGAGGAGTGCGGCGATGTGGTCGGCCTGGTGGGCGATCCGGTGCCCGGCCGGCACGGCGTCCCGGGCCGCGAGCCACGCGACCTTCGGCAACGCCCAGCTGGCCTGCATCCGGTACCCGAGCGCGGCCCACAGGTCGGCGCCCTCCTCCTGGACGCGGGCGGTCTCGCCGGCGGCGCGGCGGTCGTCGTACATGAGCGCGGGCGCGGCGGCGTGGCCTGGGGGCCTGCACGACGAGGGTGCCGGAGGTGGAGTCGATGCTCACGCCGCCCACGGGCCGTTCGCCGCGGTGGGCCAGCGCGGCGCGCGTGGCGGTGCAGGTGGCCCGCCACCAGTCGGCGGGGTCCTGCTCGTGCCGGTCGCCCGCGCGCACGTCGCTCTCGAGGGGGACCGACCCGCTGCCGAGCACGACACCCGCACCGTCCACGAGCACGGCGCGCACGCCCTGGGTGCCGAGGTCGATCCCCACCCAGAGCGGGGCGTCGACGGGGGCGGGTTCGGGCACCGGTGCTCCTCGATCTCTTCGCTGCCGTAGCGGCGCAGCCACAGCGCTGTGCGCGGCGACACAGTAGGACGACCCCTCTTCTCACGTCAACTCGTTGTTGTCACACTGAAATACGTGAAGTGTGGCCTGGCCCGGCCAGGGAAGATCCCGAACTTCACAGCGAAAGCAGCGTTGTTCACATCGAAGCTTGACGGATCTCGGTTCGCGCGCTGTGATGCCAGTCGCAACGGACCGATGAGGAGGCGCGCGGTGACAGAGCGGGAGGAGGACCCGGCCGGGGCCGACGCGCCCCGGACGCTCGGACCCGACGGCCGCCAGGCCCGGATCACCGACCTCGTGCTCAGCGCGGGCTCGGTGTCGGCCCAGGAGCTCGCCGAGAACTTCGGCGTCTCCGTGATGACCATCCACCGCGACCTCGACGAGCTGCAGCGCCAAGGTGTGTTGCGCAAGTCCCGGGGCGTCGCCACCGCGCAGCCCAGCGGCACGTTCGAGTCCAACGTCGAGTACCGGGCCAAGGCCAACACCGAGGCCAAGCGGCTCATCGCCCAGCACGCGTGCCGCCACATCGAGCCGGGGATGTCGGTGCTGCTGGACGACTCCACCACGGCGTTCCAGATGCTCCCCCACCTCGCCGCGCTCGGCCCGCTCACCGTGGCCACCAACTACCTCGCCGCGCTCGTCGAGCTGGCCAGGATGCGCGACGTGCACGTGGTCGCGCTCGGCGGGCAGTACGACGTGCAGCACGACTCGTTCCTCGGGTCGACCTGCGTGGACGCGGTGCAGTCCATGCGCTTCGACGCCGCGTTCGTCAGCACGTCGGCGGTGAGCGAGGGCTACGCGTTCCACCAGGAGGACAAGATCGTCACGGTGAAGCGCGCGATGGTGGACGTCGCCGCGCGCACCCACCTGCTGATCGACCACACGAAGCTCACCCGCACCGCCCTGCACCGGTTGCTGCCGCTGCACCGCTTCGCGACCGTCGTCGTCGACGCCGGCGTCTCCGCCCGTGACCTCGCCGCGCTGCGCGAGAACGACGTGCTCGTGGAGGTTGCGAGCACCGCCCACTGAGAAGAGGATCGCCCATGCTCCTGCACGACGAACGCGTCCAGCTGGTGGAGTACTGCCGCCGGATGCAGGCCGACGACCTGACCGTCGCACCTCGGGCAACCTGTCGGTCCGCTCCGGGAACCACATCGCGATCACCCCGAGCGGCGCGGCGTACGAGGACCTCACCCCGGAGTCGATCTGCGTGATCGACCTGGACGGCAACTCCGTCGAGGAGGGCATGGAGCCCTCGTCCGAGGTGCCGATGCACACGTCGGTCTACAAGACCACCGACGCGGTCGCGGTGGTGCACACCCACCCGCTGTACGCCAGCACGCTCTCGGCGGTGGTCGACGAACTCCCCGCGGTGCACTACATGGTGGCGCTGCTCGGCGGGCCGGTGCGCGTGGCCCCGTACGCGACGTTCGGGAGCCCCGAGCTCGCCGACAACAGCATCGAGGCGATGAAGGGCCGCTTCGGTGCCATCTTGGCGAACCACGGCGCCACCACCTATGGCGACAGCCTCGCGAAGGCCTACACCCGCAGCATCTACCTCGAGTGGGTCTGCCGGATGTACTACCAGGCGAAGCTGCTCGGGCAGCCGAACATCCTCCCCGACGAGGAGATCGCCCGCGTGGCCGAGAAGCTCACCACCTACGGGCAGACGGTTCCGGAAACGTCATGACCCGCACCTGGCTCGGCATCGACGCCGGGACGTCGGTGGTGAAGGCCGCCCTCTTCGACGACGAGGGCGCGGCCCTGGCCGTCGCGGGGCATCCGCTCGCACTCGTCCACGGGGCCGACGACGCGGTGGAGCAGGACCTCGACGCGATCGTCGCGGCGATCGCCGAGGTCACGCGGGAGGTGTCGTCCGGACACGACCCGCACGTCGTCGCGATCACCGGGCAGGGCGACGGCTGCTGGCTCACCGACGGGTCCGGACGGGCGGTGCGACCGGGGCTGTCCTGGCTGGACGGCCGCGCGGGCGCGATGCTGGGCCGCTGGAACGCCGACGGCGTCACCGAGGGCGTGTTCCGCACCAACGGCACGACGGTCTTCCCCGGTGCACCCGGCCCGTTGCTGGCCTGGCTCGACGAGCACGAGCCCGACGCCCTGGACCGCGCCACCACGGCGGGCGCGTGCAAGGACGCCGTGTTCACCCGGCTCACCGGCGAACGGGCCACCGACCCGAGCGACAGCTCGCTGCCCTTCGGCGACGGCACCGGCACCGGCTACAGCGACGACGCCCTCGACGCGATGGGCCTGTCCCACCGCCGCGACCTGCTCGCGCCGATCACCGTGCCGCTCCCCCAGGCGCCGCTGTCCACCGACGGTTCGCGGCTGCTGGGCCTGCCGGCGGGCACGCCGATCAGCTCGGGGCCCTTCGACTTCCCGGCGTGCGCCCGCGGCGGCGGCGTCCGCGAGGTCGGCGACGCGCTGCTGATCGTCGGCACCACGCTCGGCTGCATGGTCCACGTCGACGCCCTGGCCACCGACGGCGATCCCGCCGGGTTCTCCGTCGCCACCGGCGAGCCCGGCCGCTGGCTGCGGGCGATGCGGCGATGGTCGGCACGGCGTCGATGGACTGGCTGCTGCAGACGCTCGGCCTCGGCGTCGACGCGATCGACGCGGCGCTCGCGGCCAGCCCGCCCGGCGCGGGCGGTGTGGAGGTGCTGCCCTACTTCGCCACGTCCGGCGAGCGGGCCCCGTTCGTCGACCCGCACGCGTCCGGGCAGGTCACGGGCGTGCGGCTGACCACCACCCGGGACGACCTGGTGCGCGCGGTCTGCGAAGGGCTCGCCTACGCGGCGCGGCACTGCTTCGACGCCGCGGGCGGGGCCGCCCGGATCGTGGCGTGCGGCGGCGGCACGCGGTCCCGGCCGTGGCTGCAGGTCTTCGCCGACGTGCTCGGCGTGCCGCTGCAGCTCGCCCGCACCCCCGAGGTCGGGGCCCGCGGCGCGGTGCTCGCCGCGGCGGCCGCCCGCGGGGAGGACCTCGATCCCGACACCTGGACCGCCCCGGAGGACGTCGTGGAACCCGATCCCGCCGTTGCTGCGCGCTACGCCGACGGCTACGCCCGCTACCTCGACCACGTGGCGGCGGCGCGGCCGTTCTGGGCCACGCGGCAGGCGTCGGCGGCCGCGTCGGACGTGACGGTGTCGGCGTGACCGCGGACCTGTCCCCCGCGGGCCGGGAGGCCGCGCTGGCGCACGCGGCGGGCGGCACGTTCGACGTCGCGGTCGTCGGCGGCGGGGTGACCGGCGCCGGGGTGGCGCTCGACGCCGCCGCGCGCGGCCTGTCGGTCGTGCTGCTCGAGGCGGGCGACCTCGCGTCGGGCACCTCGTCCCGGTCCGGGAAGACCGTGCACGGCGGGCTGCGCTACCTCGAGCAGCTGAACTTCGGGCTCGTCGCCGAGGCGCTGCACGAACGCGACCTGTTGGTCCGCACGCTCGCCCCGCACCTGGTCACGCCGGAGCCGTTCCTGTTCCCGCTGACGAAGCGGTGGGAGCGGCCCTACATCGCGCCGGGGTGCTGCTCTACGACCTGATGGCCGCCGCGGGACGCACCGGGGGGCGCGGCGGCGTGCCGCACCACCGGCACCTGACCCGCCGGGGTGCGCTGCGCGAGGCGCCCGGCCTCGACCCCGACCTGATCACCGGGGCGCTGCAGTACTACGACGGCCGGATGGACGACGCCCGGCTCACCCTCGCCGTCGCCCGCACCGCCGCCGCGAACGGGGCGGTGGTGCTGAGCCACGCGCCGGTGGTCGGCGTGCTCCGCGACGGCCCCCGGGTCGCGGGCGTCACGGTCGAGGCGGACGGCGGCAGGTTCGACATCACCGCGTCGGTGGTGGTCAACGCGGCCGGGGTGTGGGCGGCGGACGTCCAGGCGATGGCCGGCCCTCCGACGTTCGCGGTGCAGCCCGCCAAGGGCGTGCACCTGCTCGTGGACCAGGGCGCCTTCGACTCCCGCACCGGCATCCTCGCCCGCGCCGAGGACTCGGTGATCATCTTGCGGAAGTGGTTCGGGCACTGGCTGCTCGGCACCACCGACACCGCCTACGACGGTGACCGCCGCGCACCGGCCGTCGAGCGGGAGGACGTCGACTACCTGCTGCGCAACGTCAACCGCTACCTCGCCCGCCCGCTGTCGCGAGACGACGTGCTCGGCACGTTCGCCGGGCTGCGCCCGCTGCTCGCTCCGGTGGCCCGCGACGCCGCGACGACGTCGGCGCTCTCCCGCGACCACACCGTGGTGGAGGAACCCGCCGGGATGGTCACGGTCGTCGGGGGCAAGTACACGACCTACCGGCGGATGGCCCGCGACGCCGTCGACGCCGTCGGCCGCGCGCTGCGCACCGCCCTGCCGCGCTGCCCCACCGCGGACCTGCCGCTCGTCGGCGCGCCGGGATGGGCCGCCGTCGCCAACCGGGTGCCGCGGCTCGCCGCGGAGCACGGGGTCGACGAGGCACACGTGCGCCGGATGCTGCACCGCTACGGCGACGAGCTCAGCGACGTCCTCGCGCCGGTGCGCACCGACCCGGCGCTGGGTCGCCCGATCCCCGGCGCCGACGGCTACCTGCCGGTCGAGTTCCGCAGGTCCGTCACGCACGAGGGCGCGCGCACACTCGCCGACGTGCTGCACCGCCGGACGCACCTGGCGATCGAACGCTCGGACGGCGGGCTCGCCGCGGCACCGGCCGTCGCCGCCCTGCTCGCCCCGCTGCTGGGCTGGGACGCGACCGGCAGGCGCGGGAGGTGGCGGCGTACCGGTCGGACGTGGAACGCGATCGCGCAGGCCTCACGCCGGGACACCGGGCAGATCCTGGGTCCGCAGCGCGGCGAGCACCGGCGTGACCGGCGTCCCCGGGGCGTTGCGCGCGGCGAGCCGGACGAGGTCCCCCTGCGCGGCTCGAGTAGTGCCGAACTCGGGCCGGTGACTCGTGATCGCCGGAAAGGGTGCCAGAGCGTCACATCCGGCACTCTCGAACCACTTCTGGTGATCACGCCCAGGTTGCCGTCGACGGCAGCCATGCCCCGGCCGCCACGACGACGATGCCGGCGAGCACCGCCACGACCCGGAGCACGTTCCTGCGCACGCGCCGAGCATCTCCGGCGGAGCCCCGGCCGGCGTCCGTGGATCTACCGAGCGGAGCCTGTGACGTCGGTGGCCTAGGACCCCTAGCCTGCGGGGATGGTGACCCGAAATGGCCGGGTGACGATCCGGCCGGCACGCCCCGAGGACGCGCCCGCGGTCGCGGAGATCTGGCGCCGCGGGTGGCGGGACGGCCACCTCGGCAACGTCCCCGAGGAACTGCTCGCCGCCCGTACCGACAGCTCGTTCGACACCCGCGCCGCCGAACGGACCGGCGACACGGCCGTCGCGGTGGTCGGTGACGCCGTCGCGGGGTTCGTGGTCGCGGGGTTCGTGATGGTCGTCGACGACGAGGTCGAGCAGGTCTACGTCGCGGCCGAGCACCGGGGCACGGCGGTGGCCGCCGCCCTCCTCGCGGAGGCCGAACGGCGGGTCGGGGCCGCCGGGCACGAGCGGGCGTGGCTCGCGGTGGTCGGCGGCAACGCGCGGGCACGCCGGTTCTACGAGCGCAACGGGTGGATCGACGACGGCCCGTTCGACCACCACGCCGAGGGACCGCACGGAACGATCCGGGTGCCCGCGCACCGGTACGTCAAGCAGCTGGCCGCCCGGGACTGAGGCGGGCCCCTCAGGGGTCCTTGCGGGCCCTGCTCGGCTGCACCCGCATCGGTTCGCCCGGCATCTTCGGGTACTCCGGCGGGTACGGCAGGTCGCCCAGGCCGCGGTCGCGCTCGTCGGCGGCGTACCAGTCGAGCACGGTCTCCAGGCCGCCCGCGGCGTCGTCCATGCCGGCGTGCGGGTCGCCGTGCTCGGCGTATCGGGCGGGCACGGTGCGCACGTCGAAGTCCTCCGGCTCCACCTCGGGCAGCGTGTCCCAGGTGACCGGCATCGACACCGTGGCCCGCGGGCGGCCGCGCACCGACCACGCCGACGCGACCGTGCGGTCGCGGGCGGCCTGGTTGTAGTCGAGGAACACCCGCTCGCCGCGCTCCTCCTTCCACCAGGCCACGGTGGCCTTCTCCGGAAGCCGGTCGGCCACCCGCCGGGCGATCGCGATCACCGCGTGCCGGACGGCCACGAAGTCCCACTCCGGCCGGATGCGGCAGAACACGTGGACGCCGCGGCCGCCGGAGGTCTTCGGCCAGCCGACCAGCCCGCCCTCGTCGAGCACCTCGCGCAGCACCGCGGCGACGGCCACGGCGTCGCCGAAGTCGGTGCCCGGCTGCGGATCGAGGTCGATGCGCAGTTCGTCCGGGCGATCCGGGTCGGCGCGGCGCACCGGCCACGGGTGGAAGTCGAACGTGCCCATGTTGGCCGCCCACACCAGCACTGCCTGCTCGGTGGGGCAGAAGGAGTCGGCGGTGCGCCCGCTGGGGAACGTCACCCGCGCCGTCTCGACGTACGGCGGCGCACCCTTGGGCAGCCGCTTGGCGAAGAACGACTCGCCGTCGACCCCGTCCGGGAAGCGCTTGAGGTTCGTCGGCCGCTCCCGCAACACGCCGAGCAGCGGGGCCGCGACCGCCCGGTAGTACTCGACGACCTCGCCCTTGGTGATCCCCCGTTCCGGGAAGTACACCTTGTCGGGGCTGGTCAACCGCACCTCGCGGTCGCCGTCCGGGCCCGGGACAGCCAGCAGCACCGCCGCGCTCTTGCTCGCCACGGAACCGGACGGTACCCGCTACCCTTCCAGGGGTGCCCGATCTTCACGAACCGGACCGCTCCGGCCGGTCGCCGCGGTTCGACGACGAGCTGCTCGGGCTCGATCCCGACGACCCCGAGGCGCGGGCCTTCGCCGAACACCTCGACCGCATGCAGCGCCAGCGCCCCGGCTTCACCGTGGAGGGCTACCTCGACGGTGTCCGCGACTTCGCCGAGTCGGCCAACCGGGCAGAGGGCGGGCGGCGCTGGGCCGCGGTTCTGGTGGTCGTCCTGCTGCTGCTCGGCGTGGCGTTCGTGGTCTGGGAGGCGCTGGAGTTCGTGCTGTAAGCGGGACGTCACCACTCCCCGCCGCATCCGGACATAGGCTGGAGGGCATGGATCCCGCCACCGAGCCCGCGCCGAAGGTCGTCAAGTCCGATGCCGAGTGGCGCGCCCAGCTCACCCCCGCCGAGTACCAGGTCCTGCGCCAGGCAGGAACCGAGCGGCCGTTCACCGGCGAGTACACCGACACCAAGACCGCGGGCGTCTACTCGTGCCGCGCCTGCGGCGCCGAGCTGTTCCGCTCCGACACGAAGTTCGAGTCGCACTGCGGCTGGCCGTCGTTCTTCACCCCGCTCGCGGGCGACGCCGTGATCGAGCGCGTCGACACCAGCCTCGGCATGCGCCGGGTCGAGGTGGTGTGCGCCACCTGCCACAGCCACCTGGGCCACGTCTTCGAGGGCGAGGGCTACCCCACGCCCACCGACCTGCGGTACTGCATCAACTCGGTGTCGCTGCGGCTGGAGCCGGACGCTAGCTGATCACCTCGACCTCGCAGGGGAGGCCGGGGGCGTTCGCCAACCGCTTGTCCGCGGTGAGCAGCGTTGCGCCGAGCCGGGCGGCGAGGGCGACGTACAGCGCGTCGTAGTAGGAGAAGTTGTGGCGCAAGGCCCATGCCTCTCTCGCCAATGCGGTGTGCGGGTATCGCTCCACGACCAGCGCGGTCAACGACATCAGTGCAGCTTCGGCGTTGGGTGCTTCGATGTCTCCTGCCGCAACCCGCCTGCGCAGAACGTGGCCGACCTCCGCGTCGATGAGGTGCGGGCCCACGCACCGCTCTCCCAGCAGGCGGGCCTGGACCGCGAACCCGGCCTCATCGGCCGGCGCCAACACGCTCACCGCGGCCGACGCGTCCAGCACGATCTCCCTCAAGACCGACGCGTCTCGTCGAGGTCGGCGAGGATGTCCTCCCTACGGATGCCGGACCCCCGGTCCTTCGCCAGCGTCGCGTTCAGCTCGGCGAAGATCTCGGCTCGGCGAGCCTCGATCCGGGCCATCTGGATCACGCGTTCGCGCATGTAGGCCTGCAAGGACTGACCGGCCGCCTTCGCCTCCTGGCGTATCGACTCGTAGACATCGTCGGGGATGTCCCGGATCTGGATCGTGGCCATGTGGACAGAGTACTGAGTAGCGCTATTTCAGCGCTACTCGATTCACGGCAGCGTGGCGACCAGATCCCCCGGCTGCACCCGCGGCCCGGTGTAGAACGGAATCTCCTCGCGGACGTGCCGGCGGGCGTCGGTGCCCCGCAGGTGGCGCATCAGGTCGACGATCCGCTCGAGCTGGTCGGCCTCGAACGCGAGGATCCACTCGTAGTCGCCGAGCGCGAACGACGACACCGTGTTGGCGCGGACGTCCGGGTAGTCGCGGGCCTCCATGCCGTGCTCGGCGAGCATCCGGCGCCTCTCGTCGTCGGGCAGCAGGTACCACTCGTAGGAGCGGACGAACGGGTAGACGCAGATGTAGCGGCGCGGCTCCTCCCCCGCGACGAACGCCGGGAGGTGGCTCTTGTTGAACTCGGCCGGCCGGTGCAGCGCCACCTGGCTCCACACGGGGGTGCTCGCCCGGCCGAGCGCGGTGGCGCGGCGCAGGTCGGCGTAGGCGGCCTGCAGGGCCTCGACGTTGTCGGCGTGCCACCAGACCATGTAGTCGGCGTCGGCGCGCAGGCCCGCCAGGTCGTACACGCCGCGCACGGTGACGCCCTTGCCGGCGAGCGCGTCGAGGAACTCGGTGAGCTGGCTCGCCGCGGCGGCGCGGTCGTCGCCCAGCCTGCCGGGTTCCACCCGGAAGACCGACCACATCGCGTAGCGAATGGCGCTGTTCAGCTCTGCGTAGTCCAGGCGTGCCACGCGTCCATCCTGCCACGCACCGGCTCAGCCGCCCGCGCCGCCGAGCGTGGCGCCCAGCACTCCCCCGACGAGCCTGCGCGCCAGGTCCGCACGCTGCTCACGACCGGCCGGATCGCCGGAGAACGCCGCGAGGAACGCCTGCTGGAAGCAGGCTCCGAGGAGGAGCTGGGCCATCGCGGCGGGGTCGGCGGACGGGTCGATCCGGCCGAGGCGCTGTTCGGCCTCCAGGTAGCGCGCCAGCAGGACCTGCGGGGCGTGGGGTCCGCCCGTCCCGAGCTCCCGCAACCGGTCGCGATGGGCCGAGAGGAGCTCCTGCGAGGAGAAGACCGAGGCCGCGATCGGGAAGCTGTCGGTGTAGAACTCGACGGCGGTGGCCACCACCTCCTCCAGGTTCCGTCGCACGTCACCGGTGCCGACGCGCCCGTCGAGACGGTCGAGCACCGGGGCGAGACCGGGCAGTTGCTCCTCGAGGACCCGCAGGAAGATCTCGGTCTTGTCCTGGAAGTGCTTGTAGAGGGCGGCCTCCGAGAAGCCCGCGGCGCGGGCGATCTCCTTCGTGGTGGCGCGCGCGTACCCCTGCGTGCGCATGATCCGGGCCGCCGCGCCCAGGATGTCCTCCCGAGTCCCCACGTACCCCTCCTCAACAGCTCCTCAGCCGCCACTTGACGGTGAGTAAATACTCACCAACCCTAGTGGTGAGTGTTCACTCACCCCAGGAGGAAACGCATGAACATCACCGTGCTCGGGGCCACCGGAGGCACCGGCCGCCACGTCGTCGCCCAGGCCCTCGACGCCGGGCACCGGGTCACCGCGGTCGTCCGGGACCCCGCCCGGTTGGCCGTCCCGCCGCAGGAGGGCCTGACCGTCGCCACCGCCGGGCTCGACGACCGCGCCGCCGTCCTGCAGGCCGTCGCGGACGCCGACGCCGTGGTCGACGCGCTCGGCGTGCACACGTCGGGCCCGACCACGTTCCGCGCCGACACCGCGCGGCTCGTCACGTCCGTGATGCGCGACGCGGGCGTGCGCAGGCTCGTGGTCCTCAGCGCGAGCGGAGCCCACTCCGACGGCGACAGCGCCCCGGTCCGCCTGCTGGTCAAGCCGGTGCTGGGGTGGTTCCTCCGCCACCACTTCGCCGACATGCTCGCCATGGAGGAGGTCGTGCGCGCGAGCGGCTCGACTGGACGATCGTCCTGCCCCCGATGCTCACCGACCGGCCGGCCACCGGCCGGATCCGTCGCCGGGTCGGGGGCAACGTGCGCGGCTCGTACACGATGACCCGTGCCGACCTCGCGACGGCCGTGCTGCAGGCGGTCACCGACGACGCCGTGCGCGGCGCGGCGCTCTCGGTGGCCGGATGAGCGAGCTTGCGAGCGAATCAGTGTCACAGCGCCCGCGCGAAGCGCCGGCCGAGTGCAGCGAGGCCGAGCGATGAGCCGGTCCCGGCGTGCCGCGGAGGGCGGACACCGGCACCATGTGAGCCCTCACGGGTGATCGGGAGGGGCCGAGTGGTGGAGTTGCGGAACGTCGGGGCCGGGCTGACCGGCAGGTACCTGCTGGTGCTCGACGACGACCTGCTGGATGACGACGACCGCGCCCGCGCGACGGTCCGGGAGCTGTGCGGGTCCGACGTCGTGAGCACCCGTGACGCCGGGCGCCTGGCGCGACGGTCCGGCCGGCGCTCTTCTCCGAGCTGGGCGTCGCCGTCGTGGACCTGTCCGCCGACCAGCTGGCCGCCGCACGTGCCGACCGCAGGCTGCTTTCGGTGGAGCCGGAGGGCGTTCGGCACGCCGTCGGCGGCTCGCTCTCCGAGGAGTACCTGCGTGGCTTCCGCGACGCGGCGCAGTTCCTGCACGCCCAGGTCGCGGGCGCGGTGGCGCCCGCGCAGTTCGGCGACACCGACAAGCGGACGTGGGGCCTGCAGGCCACGGGCGTCGCCGACTCCCCCGAGACCGGGGCCGGCATCACCGTCGCCGTGCTCGACACGGGGCTCGACCTCGAGCACCCCGACTTCGCCGGGCGCGACATCGAGACCAGGTCGTTCGTCGAGGGCGAGACCGCGCAGGACGCGCAGGGGCACGGCACCCACGTCACCGGCACCGCCTGCGGCGCGCTCGCCCCGGGCGGCGGCAGGCGCTACGGGATCGCCCACGAGGCGCGCATCCTCGCCGGGAAGGTGCTGGGCGACGACGGGTCCGGCACCGACGCCGACATCCTCGCGGGCATGAGCTGGGCGATCTCCGCCGGCGCGCGGGTGATCTCGATGTCGCTCGGCGCCGATGTCCGGGAGGTGTCCGCGGCGTACGAGACGGCGGGCCGCCGCGCGCTCGCCGCAGGCACCCTCGTCGTGGCCGCCGCGGGCAACAACGCCCGCCGAGGGGCCGGTGACGCCGGGTTCGTGGGGGTGCCCGCCAACAGCCCGTCGATCATGGCCGTCGCCGCGGTCGACGGCGCGCTGGCGATCGCCGACTTCTCCGCCGCGAGCTCCCCGGTCGAGGGCGGCCAGGTCGACATCGCAGGCCCGGGGGTCGACGTGTACTCGTCATGGCCGGAGCCCGACGGCACGAACACGATCTCCGGCACCAGCATGGCCACCCCGCACGTCGCGGGCATCGCCGCACTGTGGTCCCAGCGCACGGGAGCCACCGGGCAGGAACTATGGGCACAGCTCGTGCAGGCCGCGCAGCGGTTGCCGCTGCCGGCGAACGACGTGGGGTCCGGGCTCGTTCGCGCCCCCGGCGCCTGAGAATGTGTTCGAGAAGCGCGGAGCGGGCCGCCCAGGCAACATGGGACCTGCTGGATCACCAGCGACCGCGGCCCACATGCGGGCTTCTCGAACACATTCGAGAGGAGGACCGTCGTGCCCGAGAAGGTCACGATCTCCGTCGCCGATGACGCGGTCGACCGGATCGACGAGGTCGTCGCCGCCCTGGAGAGCGGCGGGCTGCAGGTCGACCAGGTGCTGCGCCCGCTCGGCGTGATCACCGGCTCGGCCGACACCCGGCACGTCCAGGCGCTCGGCGGCGTGGCCGGGGTGGCCTCGGTCGAACCACAGCGGACGTTCCGGCTACCGCCCCCGGACTCGGACGTGCAGTAGCGGCCCCGCTGGTGCCGGCCGATCGGGGGCATGATCATCGGAAGTGGTTGGAGGGCGCGGATGTGACGCTCTGGCACCACTCCAACCGATCATGTGCCCGTCGATCGTCGGCAGTGGTGGCACGACGACAGATCGGTCGTCCCGGCACCATTTCCGGCGATCACGAGCCAGCGACCGGCCGGTCATCCCGGCCCTGATCGCTACGACGACCGGCCGAGTTCGGCGTTGCTCGTCGAGCGCGCGAGAGGGTCTTTCGCTCGGCTGTGGCCGGCGGTCGCCACCCGCTCCGCCGCCGCCCGGCCCGTGGCGATGCACGCCGGCACGCCGACGCCGTGCAGCGCGGAGCCTGCCACCGCCACGCCGGGGGGCAGCCCCTCCTCGATCCCGCGGACCCGGTCCAGGTGGCCCACGCCGTACTGCGGCAGCCCGCCGCCCCACCGCTGGACGTGCGCGGCCACCGGCGCCGCGGTGATCCCGGTGAGCGTCTGCAGGTCGGCCCGGGCACGGGCGACGAGCTCGGCGTCGTCGACCTGGAGGGTGGCGGCCTCGCCGAAACGTCCCAGCGACGCGCGCAGCCGCACCAGCCCGCCGTGCGCGAGGTGTGCCCACTTGTTCGAGGAGTGGGTGAACGCCTTGACCGCCATGGGCTCGTCCGCCGCGACGAGCACGCCCGACGTCGGCGGGAGCGTGGCGCGTCCGCGGCCCGGAACGCCAGCCCCACCACCACCGACGACGCGAGCTCGATCTCCCCCGCCGCGCGCGCCGCCGCCGGGGCCACAGCTCCCAGCAGCCGGGCCGCCGCGGGAGCGGGTACGGCGAGCACAACCGCGTCGACATCGAGCGTCTCGGGCGCGGTGGTGGGTCCGAGCACGAGCCGCCAGCCGTCCTCCCGGCGCTGCAGCTCGCGCACGGTGGTGCGTAGCCGCACCTGCGCCCCGGAGGCAGCGGCGAGGGCGTCGAGCAGTACCCGGTAGCCACCCCGCACCGCGCCGAACACGGCCCCGCCGCCCCCCGGCTCACCCGCCACATCGCGACTCGGCTGCATCGAGAGCGCGACTCGCCTGCTCGCAAACCCCGACTCGCGAGGGGTGGCGGCCCCGCCTCCCGCGAGTCGGGGTCCGGGTGCACGCGAGTCGCGGTCCGGGGGCGGGCGAGTCGCTGCGTCAGCGGCGGCGGTCACGGAACCCGCGCCCGCGTCGAGGGCCGCGGCGAGGCTGGGCACGGTGGCGCGCAGGCCGAGCGTGTCGACCCGGCCCGCGTAGACGCCGCCGAGCAGCGGGTCGGCGAGGCGGTCGGCGATCTCGTCCCCGAAGCGCGCGCGCAACAGCCCGCCCAGCGCCACGTCACCCCCCGGCTCCCAGGGCAGCGGCTGCGCAGGCTCGGCGGCCACCGCGGCGAGCCCGGCGGCGGACAGCAGCCCGTCGAGGCGCGCGGCGCTGGTCGGGACGCGAGGAGGGTGGCGGGCGGCAGCGGGCCGGTGCGACCGGCGGCGCGGACCGACGCCTTGGCGCCGGTCGGGTGCACCACCGCGTCGGTCAGCCCGAGCTCGGCGAGGAGCGCAGGCACCTCCGGTCGGCGGGCGAGGAACGCCTCGGCCCCGACGTCGAACGCCACCCCGGCGAGGTCGACGGTGTGCAGGACACCACCGATGCGGTCGCGCTGCTCCAGCACCTCGATGCGGGCGTCCGGGCCGAGGAGCGTGCGCAGCCGGTGTGCGGCGGCGAGACCGGAGATCCCGCCGCCGACGACGGCGACAGTGGCGGCGCCCCGGGCGGTCACGGCTGCAGCGTGTGCACCAGCTCGACGAGCCGCGTGAGGACGTCCGGGTCGGTGTGCGGCAGCACGCCGTGGCCGAGGTTGAACACGTGCCCGGGGGCGAGACGGCCCTCCGCGGCGATCCGGCGGGCCTCGGCCTCGACGGATCCGCGGTCGGCGAACAGCACCGCCGGGTCGAGGTTGCCCTGCAGCGCGACGCTCCCGCCGGTGCGGCGGGCGGCCTCGTCCAGCGGCACCCGCCAGTCGACGCCCACGACGTCGGCGCCTGCCTCCGCCATCGCGGCGAGCAGCTCCCCGGTGCCGACCCCGAAGTGGATGCGGGGCACCCCGGCGCCCGCCACGCTGTGCAGCACCCGCGCCGAGTGCGGCAGGACGTACTCGCGGTAGTCGCGCTCGGACAGCGCACCCGCCCACGAGTCGAACAGCTGGACGGCGTCGACGCCCGCGGCCACCTGCGCGCGCAGGAACGTGCCGGTGATGTCGGCGAGCCGGCTCATGAGCGCGTGCCACACGTCCGGCGCCGAGCGCATCAGCGCCTTGGTGCGCTCGTGGTTGCGGCTCGGCCCGCCCTCCACCAGGTAGGAGGCGAGGGTGAACGGGGCGCCCGCGAATCCGATGAGAGGTGTGTCACCCAGCTCGGGGATCAGCAGGCCGATCGCGTCGGTGACGGGGGCGACCTGCTCGGCGTGCAACGGCCGGATCCGCTCGACGTCGGCCATCGCACGTACCGGGTGGGCGACCACGGGCCCGGTGCCCGCCACGATGTCGACCGCGACGCCCGCCGCGTAGAGCGGCACGACGATGTCGCTGAACAGGATCGCGGCGTCGACGCCGTGCCTGCGCACCGGCTGGAGCGTGATCTCGCAGGTGAGGTCGGGGGTGAAGCAGGCCTCGAGCATGCCGGTGCCGGCCCGCAGCGCCCGGTACTCCGGCAACGAGCGCCCCGCCTGGCGCATGAACCACACGGGCAGCCGGGTGGGCCGGTGCCCACGCGCGGCCGCGAGGAACGGGGCCGCGGGCAGCTGCCGCCGCGGGTGGACGTCGCCGGGGTGGACGTCGGGGGCAGGCACAACAGTCATGGTGCCGCCATCCTCCCACGTCCCACCACCGCGTCACCGTCGGGCGGTACCCGTCCCACGTCCGGGTTGCCCGGTGTGCGGCGCGCCTCGTCTGCGGATCACCGAGAGCGACCTAAAGTCCTCGCTCGTGTCCGACGCGCCCGCCCCACCACAGGAGTTCCAGCAGGCTGTCGCCTCGCTGCGCAGCGTGGCGCCGCGCCCGGAACTCCTGCTCTCCCCCTTGGACGCACCGCCCCGGCTCGCCCCGTGGACGTGGGCGTTCAGCGTGGAGACCGTGACCGACGACGACGAACTGGCCGAACCGGACACCAGCGGCCGGCTCATCCTGCTGCACGACCCGGCGGGCCAGGACGCCTGGGCCGGCACCTTCCGGCTCGTCTGCTTCGTGCAGGCCCGACTGGAACCCGAACAGCTCGGCGACGAGATGCTGCCGGTCGTCGGCTGGTCGTGGTTGACCGAGGCGCTCGAACACGCCTGCGCCGAGCACGTCGCGCTCGGCGGCACCGTCACGCAGACGTCGTCGGTGCGGTTCGGCGACATCGCCGGACCCCGCCGCGACGACGACGTCGAGCTGCGGGCGTCGTGGACCCCGGTGGGCACCGACATGTCGCGACACGCCGAGGCGTTTTGCGCGTTGGTGGCGTCCGCGGCCGGTCTCCCGCCCGTCGGCGCGCTCCCGCTGGCAACTCGTCGAGTCTGATCCGAGCGTCGATCACGACCGGGTGATCCTGGGCCTCACCAGCGCGTTCGATGCTCCCAGTGATCAATATCCTCACCCGTACGAGTGGATGGGCATCGACAACGCTGTAACTTTCACCCGGAGAAGTTCGATCCGATACACGACGTTAGACCGCTTGGGGGGCTACGCTTCCTCCACGACACCTCCTCGGGCGGTCGGGCGAGTAGTTCCATCCGACCGGGGGTCTGGTGCCGGTCGGGGGGCAACGACCGACTCCAGGAGGTAACGACGTGGCCGTTGTGGGCCAGGGCGCACCAGTGCGCGGCGCTGCGGGGCACCCACCCGCGCATGCCGTGCTGTCGCCCGCGATGGTCCCGCACCCGCGGGAAGAGCTGTTCTCGGTGCTGGTGGTCGACGACCACCCGCTGCTGCGCGAGGCGATCGCCGCCCGACTGCGCTCGATGGGTGCGGGCACGGTGTACGAGGCGGCCTCGGTTGCGGAGGCGCGCGCACGTGCGCACGCCAACGGGCCGTGCGACCTGGCGATCCTCGATCTCGGTCTGCCCGACGGAAGTGGGCTGGACCTGGTCACCGAGCTGCGATCGCTGGGCTGGAACCGTCTCGTGGTGCTGGCGTCGTCGGACGATCCGTACGCGGTGCGTTCGGCGTTCCAGGCGGGCGCGCAGGCGTACCTGCTCAAGTCGGCGTCGGCGGCGATCGTCACCGACGGCGTCAAGCGGGTGCTGGACGGCGGCGTGTACGCCGACCCGACGGTCGCGCCGCTGCTCGCCACGGGCACCCGGGTGCCGGGCACGGACAACACCCCGCGTGAGCTCTCGGCACGTGAGGTGGAGGTCCTGCAGCTGGTGGCCGACGGGCAGTCCAACAAGGAGATCGGCGAGGCCCTCAGCCTGTCCGCGCTCACCGTGAAGAGCCACCTCTCGCGCATCGGGCGCAAGCTCGGCACCGGTGACCGCGCCCAGATGGTCGCGCTGGCGATGCGTGCCGGGGTCATCCGCTGACGAAAGAAGCTCTCTCGGACGACACCCCGGACGCTCCGACGCCGGTCCCGCTGCTGCGGCCGGCCGATGGGTTGCCTCCGGTCGTCGCCGACCGCACTGCGCTCGATCACACCGCCGCCGCCTTCGGGGGAGGCAGCGGGCCCGTCGCCGTCGACGCCGAACGGGCGTCCGGGTTCCGGTATTCGCAGCGTGCATACCTCGTCCAGTTGCGCCGGGACGGGGCAGGCACGGCGCTGATCGACCCGATCCCGCTCGGCAGTGACCTGTCGCCGCTCGCGCCCGCCCTCACCGGGCCCGAGTGGGTCCTGCACGCGGCCAGCCAGGACCTCGCGTGTCTGGCGGAGGTGGGGCTCACACCGTCGCGGCTGTTCGACACCGAGCTCGCCGCCCGGCTGGCCGGGATGCCCCGGGTCGGGTTGGGGCCGTTGGTGGAGCAGCTGCTGGGGCTCTCGCTGGAGAAGGGCCACGGCGCGGCCGACTGGTCCCGCCGACCGCTGCCGGAGGACTGGCTCGTCTACGCGGCGCTCGACGTCGAGGTGCTCGTCGAGCTGCGTGACGTGCTCGCCGGTGAGCTGGCGGCGCAGGGCAAGCTCGAGTGGGCGTTGCAGGAGTTCGAGGCGGTGCGCACCGCGCCGCCGCCCGCTCCCCGGGCGGAGCCGTGGCGGCGCCTCTCGGGGGTCCACAAGCTGCGCAAGCCGCGGCTGCTGGCCGTTGCCCGCGCGCTGTGGGAGGCCCGCGACCAGCTCGCGGCCGAACGCGACATCGCACCCGGCCGGGTGTTGCCCGACAGCGCGATCATCGCGGCCGCCGCTGCGGAGCCCGCCACGGCGCAGGCGCTCGCCGGCATGCCGACGTTCCGCGGCCGCGCCCAGCGCCGTCTCACGTCGTACTGGTTCGCGGCGCTCGAGAAGGCCTACGCGCTCGACCCCGCCGAGTACCCGCGTTCCAGCCCGGTCTCCGACGGGCCGCCGCCGGTGTCGCGCTGGTCCGACCGCGACCCGGACGCCGCCGCCCGCCTGGCCGCCGCCCGTGCCGCGGTCGCCGACGTGGGCGAGCAGTGGAAGGTCCCCGTCGAGAACCTGTTGCAGCCCGACCTGTTGCGGCGCGTGTGCTGGGGCCCGCCGGCCGACGGCGACATCCGCAGCGCCCTGCGCGCCGGTGGGGCCCGGGCATGGCAGATCGACCTTCTGGCCGAGCGGCTGGAGAAGGCGATGGCCGGGAGCTGAGGCTCTCCAGCCTCGTCGAACCGCGTTCCCGCACCACGTCCCGGCCGACGCACCCCGTCGACGGGTAGCGCGGGCCGGCACAGGGAGCGTCAGCAGGCGGGGAGCTCCACGGTCACCGTCAGACCTCCCCCTGGCACCGGCTCGGCCCACACGCGCCCGCCGTGGGCCTGCACGACGGCACGGACGATCGAGAGCCCCAGGCCCGAGCCGGGGGTGTCGGCGGTGCGGGCCACCGGGCCGCGGCGGAAGGGCTCGAACAGCTCGGCCACCCGGTCGCCGGGGACCTCCGCCCCGCTGGAGGAGACCTGCAGCCTGGCCGTCCCCTCGGCGGCCCGGTGGTCACCTCCAGCCACCCGCCTGCGACGTTGTGGCGCACGGCGTTCTCGACGAGGTTGCCGGCGACGCGTTCGAGGAGCACCGGGTCGCCGCGGGTCGGGGCGGGGGCGGTGTGGGCCTGGATGCGCAGCCCGCGGCGCCCGGCCTCCGCGCGCACGGCGGCCAGCGCAGGCACCACGACGTCGGCCAGGTCGACCGGGCGCACCTCGGCGAGCTCGGCGCCTTCGGTGCGGGCCAGCAGCAACAGACCCGCGATGAGGTCGTCGGCACGGCGGGTGGCCGCTCGCACGACCGACGCCATCCGGCGCAGTTCCTCGGCGTCGACCTCGGGGTCGGACAGGGTGACGTCCACCTCGGTGCGCAGCACCGACAACGGGGTGCGCAGCTCGTGGCTGGCGTTGGCGACGAACCGGCGCTGCGCGTCGAAGGCGGCCTGCAGCCGGTCGAGCATCGCGTCGAAACCCGCGGCCAGCTCGGCGACCTCGCCGCGGGCGTCGCGCAGGCCGGTGCGCGTGTCCAGGGACTCGGCGGTGAGGCGGCGCGCCGTGGCCGTGACGGCGTGCAACGGGCCGAGGACCCGCCCGACCAGCACCCAGGACACCACCGCGGCCGCGGCGACGACCAGCGGGAACGCGATCAGACCCGCCCGCAGCACGTCGGCGCGGGCCGCGGCGCCGATGGCGTCGTTGAGCTGCTCCGCCGGCACGCTGACGTCGCCGACGCGGACCGTGGTGCCCGGCGGCAGCGACGGCACGCTGCGCGCCACCCCGCCGACGAGCAGCCACCCCAGCCACAGCAGCAGCACGCTGACGAGCGCCACGACCGCTGTGCAGACGAGGGTGAGCCGCGGCCGGAGCCCGAACCCGCGGCGCCTCTGCGTCGGCCGCGGCGGGTCCGGTGGCGACGGCGCGGCCGGCACCGCCTGGTGCGGCGGCCGGCCCGCGGTGCGGGTCGGGGACGGCGCGGGCTCGGCCACGGTCGGCGTCCCTCCTCCGCCTACCCTGCCGCGGGCACTCGGTAGCCGGCGCCGACCACCGTCTCGATGACGCCGGGATCGCCGAGCTTCTTGCGCAGGGTCATGACGGTGACCCGCACGGTGGTGGTGAACGGGTCGGCGTTCTCGTCCCAGACCCGCTCCAGCAGCTCCTCGCTGCTCACCACGGCACCGCCGGCAGCCAGCAACACCTCCAGGACGCCGAACTCCTTGCGGGTGAGGTCGACGGGCCGGTCGGCGCGGTGCACGGTGCGCTTGGCCGGGTCGAGTGCGACGTCGCCCGCCACGAGCATCGGGGGGACCGCAGGGGTGGCGCGGCGGCCCAGCGCCCGGCAGCGCGCCACGAGCTCGGGGAAGTCGAACGGCTTGGCGAGGTAGTCGTCGGCTCCGCGGGACAGGCCGTCGACCTTGTCGGCCAGGGTGCCGCTCGCCGTCAGCATCAGCACGCGCGTGGTGGCCCCGGCGTTGACGATCTCGGCGCACAGCCGGTCGCCGGACATGCCGGGCAGGTCGCGGTCGAGCACCACCACGTCGTAGCGGGTGATCACCGACTTCTCGTGGCCGCTGTCGCCGTCGTAGGCGACGTCGACGGCCATGCCCTCCCGGCGCAGGCCGCGCGCCACGGCGTCGGCCAGTGCCCGCTCGTCCTCGACGACCAGCACCCTCATCAGCGCGCCTCCTCCGACGGTGCGGGCTCCTCGATGCCGGCGGGTAGCGCCGCGGCCCACTCGGTGACCTGCCGGGCCACGCCCTGCGCGGTGAGGCCCGCGGCGTGCAGGACGTCGGCGCGGCTGCCGTGGTCGAGGAACCGCTGTGGCAGCGCGAGGTCGCGCAGGGGGACGTCGCACTCGGCGTCGCGCAGCACCGCCGCGAGCGCGGAGCCGAACCCGCCGTGGCGGCCGCTGTCGCTGACCGTGACGACGAGCCGGTGGGCGCGGGCGAGGCCGACCAGCGCCTCGGGGACCGGCAGCACCCAGCGCGGGTCGACCACGGTGACCGCGACGCCCTGCTGTTCGAGCCGCCGTGCCGCGGCGACCCCGAGTTCCCCGAACGCGCCTGCGCACACGAGCAGCACCGACGGGTCGCCCGTCGCGGACTCGTGCAGGACGTCGACTCCGCCGACGCGCCGCAGGGCGGGCACCGACTCGATGACCGAGCCCTTGGGGAAGCGGATCGCGGTGGGCGCGTCCTGGACCTCGACGGCCTCGGCGAGCTCCTCGCGCAGCGTGTCGGCGTCGCGCGGGGCGGCCACCCGCATGCCGGGCACGACGCCGAGCAGCGACAGGTCCCACATGCCGTTGTGCGACGGCCCGTCGCTGCCGGTGACGCCTGCACGGTCGAGCACCAGCGTGACGCCCTTGCCGTGCAGCGCGACGTCGAGCAGGAGTTGGTCGAACGCCCGGTTGAGGAAGGTGGAGTAGAGCGCGACGACCGGGTGCATCCCGCTCATCGCCAGGCCTGCCGCCGACGTGAGCGCGTGCTGCTCGGCGATGCCGACGTCGATGCAGCGCTCGGGGAACGCCCGCGCGAACGGGGCGAGGCCGGTGGGGCCGAGCATCGCGGCGGTGATGGCGACGACGTCGGGCCGCCGCGCCCCGAGCGCCACCAGCTCGTCGGCGAAGACGCTCGTCCAGCCGACCGACGGCGGACCCGTGGGCAGCCCCGTCTCGGGGTCGAACGCCGCCGGGCTGTGCATCTGCTCGGCCTCGTCGTTCTCGGCGGGCGGGTACCCGCACCCCTTCCGGGTGACGGCGTGCACGATGACCGGCCCACCGAAGTGGCGGGCCCGCCGCAGCGCCGACTCCATCGCCGCGAGGTCGTGCCCGTCGACCGGGCCGAAGTACTTCAGGCCGAGGTCGGAGAACAGCGCCTGGGGGCTCAGCGCGTCCTTCACACCGGCCTTGAGGGCGTGCAGCCCGGCGTAGATCGGGGCGCCCACCACCGGTGTGCGCGACAACGCCTGCTTGCCGGCCTCCAGCACGCGCTCGTAGCCGGGCTGCAGGCGCAGTGTGGCGAGCCGGTCGGCGAGGCCGCCGATCGTGGGGGCGTACGAGCGGCCGTTGTCGTTGACGACGATGACGACGTTGCGGTCCTTGCCCGCCGCGATGTTGTTCAGGGCCTCCCAGGCCATGCCGCCGGTGAGGGCGCCGTCGCCGATCACCGCGACGACGTGGCGGTCCTGGCCGGTGAGCGCGTAGCCCCTCGCCAGGCCGTCGGCCCAGGACAGCGACGTGGAGGCGTGGCTGTTCTCGACGTGGTCGTGCTCGCTCTCGGCCCGGCTCGGGTAGCCCGACAGGCCCCCGGTCTTCTTGAGCGAGTCCCAGCCCTCGCGGCGGCCGGTGAGCATCTTGTGGACGTAGGCCTGGTGGCCGGTGTCCCAGATCAGGGTGTCGCGCGGCGAGTCGAAGACCCGGTGCAGCGCGATGGTCAGCTCGACGACGCCGAGGTTGGGCCCGAGGTGCCCGCCGGTGCGGGACACGGCCGCCACCAGCTCCTCGCGGATCTCGGCGGCGAGAGCCGGGAGCTGGTCGGCCCCGAGCCGTTTCAGGTCAGCCGGGCCACGTACGGATCGCAACACGGTCACCGGGCCAGCTTACGGAAGCCGTCGGATCTCGCGCGCCCGCACAGTGCCGCGCCGCGCTGATCGTTGCGAGATGGTGGACGGACCGCTGGTGGCGCCGTCGCGGGCATGATCAGGCGGTCGGCGCGAAAACGGGCGAAAACGACCCAGGAACGCGCCCAACCGACGATCATGCGTCCGCCCGGCCGCACAAGGGGCCGATCGGCCATCTGGCGGCGATCAAGGGCTGAGGGTGGCTGCCGGAGATCGTTCGACCGCCATCTCCCCTTGATCGGCGAGGAGGGGCAAGTCCTCGGCCCTCCTCGCCGATCACCGGGGGTGCTAGCCCGCTGCCGTCCGCGGGGCGGGGATCTGCACCGGACCCGCGATCCGCACGACGTTCCGCCCGCCGCGCTTGGCCGCGTAGAGCGAGGTGTCGGCGACCTTGAGCACCTGGTCGAGCGTGGTGCCGTCGGTGGGCACGGAGGCGCCCCCGACCGACACGGACAGGCCGGTGATCGTGAGGTTGCCGTCCGGGGTGCACACCGGGACGTCGAGCTCCGCGACCAGCCTGCGCAGCCGTTCGGCCACGGTCCGCACCTCCGCGTCGCCGCGCGCACCGGGCGGCAGATCCGCCACCAGCACCACGAACTCCTCGCCGCCGAAGCGCCCGACCAGGTCGCCCTCGCGCACACCCGCGCGCAGTTGCGCGGCGACCGCCGCGAGCACGTCATCGCCCGCGAGGTGCCCGTGAGCGTCGTTGACCAGCTTGAAGTGGTCCAGGTCGAGGATGAGCACGGCGGCCGCGCTCCGTGCGCGCTGGGCCCGGCGCACCGCCCGGTCCGCCTCCGCCTCCCAGGCGCCGAGTTGAGCAGGCCGGTCTTCGCGTCGGTGCTCGCCACCTCCTCGAGCTGGCGCACGTGCACCGCGCGGTGCAGCACCAGGATCGGCGGCAGCACCAGCGCCACCAGCCACGGGTTCGCCCCGATCACGACGGCGGCGAGCCCGCCCATGCAGAGCGTGGCCACCTCGAGGGCGTTGTCGTCGAGCGGCCCGACGAGGCGGCGCAAACCGGGCCACTCGCTCGTGAGGGCGATGACAGCAGCCACGAGCACCGTGTTGACCAGCACGTAGAGCAGCACGGCCACCGCGATCCCGGCCACACCCGCGACGTCGTCCGGGCTGCCCGGCAGCCCACCCATCCGTTCCACGGCGGCGTGGGCAGCGCCTGCGGCGAGCACGACCGTTGCGGTCGTGTAGAGGTGCCGGTGCAGGGGCACCTTGGCGGGCCGCCAGACGCGGTGCCACAGGTGCAGGTACACGGCGGCGATCACGGTCGCGGCGAGCGCGGGTGGCAGCAGGAGCGCCGCGGCGAACGTCCAGACCGAGCTGAGGTCGAAGTAGGACGTCTCGGCGGCGCGGCGGCGGATCCGCTCGATCCCGGTGGCGAGCTCGGTGTGCACCACGCTGAGCAGCGTCAGGAACGCGGCGAGCGCCAGCGTCCCACCGGTGAACGCTCCGTGGTCGGGCGCCGCGAGGCCCACCGCGACGAAGGCCACCGCGCCCGCCTCCACGGTGAGCACCAGCGCGACGGCCCTGCTCGGCAGCTGCCACAGCTCCGAGCGGACGGGCTCGTGGCCGCCGGGGCGGCTGCCGGCCGGGCCACGCGGATGTGACGGATCCTCCACGCGCCCGCCCCCTCCCCGTGCCGCGACCGCACGTGCTTGACGGCTGAGGCTAGTAAGGCGGCAACGGCGTGTCAGGAGGACTGTGATCGCACATGGGGGTGGTCCTCCGCAACCATGTCGTCACTCTCCGTCAACGATCCAGCCGGGTTCCGCGGGGTGCTCACCACCCCGCCGGGCCGCGACCGGGTGTTCCGCCGCAGGCGGAGTGCCCACGCGCACGATGTTGCGCCCGGCCCGCTTCGCCGCGTAGAGCGCGGTATCGGCGATCTGGAGCAACGTGCGCAGGTCGGCGCCCTCCGCAGGCGCGACGGCCACACCGATCGACACGGTGAGCCCCGCGACGCTGAGCGGGCCGTCCGGTGTGGGGATCTCCACCCGCAGGCCGGCCACCCGCGAGCGGATGCGTTCGGCCACCGCCTCCAGCTCCACCGCGGCGGCCACCGGGCCCGCGAGGAGCACCACGAACTCCTCGCCGCCGAACCGCCCCACCAGGTCGCGGTCGCGGACCTCGGCGCGCAGCGCACCCGCGACCGCGGCGAGCACGCGGTCACCCGCGAGGTGGCCGTGGGTGTCGTTGACGGCCTTGAAGCGGTCCAGGTCCAGCACGAGCACCCCGCGCGGCCGTCGGCGCGGCTGCTGCGCTGCAACAGCCGTTCCGCCTGCGCGTGCCACGCCACGGCGTTGAGCAGACCCGTCTTCCCGTCGATGCTCGCCGCCTCCTCCAGGTGGCGCACCAGCACGGCGCGGTGCAGCACCACGAGCGGTGGGAGGGCGAGCACCACCAGCCAGGGGTTGACGATCAGGCGACTGCGGTGAGCGCGCCGAGGGAGAGCGTGGCGAACTCGAGGAGGTTGTCGTCCCAGCGGCCGATCACCCGGGCGAGGTCGGGCTGCGGGGCGCTCATGGCGATCGCGCCCGCGACGAGCCCGGTGTTGATCGTGGTGTAGACGAGCAGCGCGAGCGTGATGCCGGGAACGCCCGCGGCCGTCAGCGGGGCGGGCCCCTGACCGACGAAGCCCACCACCGCGCCCGCCCCCACACAGGCCAGCACGATCGTGGCGGCGCTGTAGACGCTGCGGTAGAGGGCACGCGGGGCGCCCGGTGCGCGCCCACACGTGCAGGTGCACCACGACCGCCACGGCCGCCGCGCACGGGATCGGCAGCACGAGCGCACCGGCGAACGTCCACACCGAGCTGAGGTTGGCGTGGTTGCCCACCATCACGCGCCTGCGGAGGCGTTCCACGCCGAGCGCGATCTCGGTGTGCAGGAGCCCCAGACCGGCCAGGAGGCCCGTCTGCAGCAGGTCGAGCGCGTGCGGCAGCGGTGTCCGCGCAGCGACGGCCAGCACCAGCCCCAGCGCGGTGGCCTCGACGACCAGCACGGAGACCGTGACCCGGTGCGGCATCTCCCACAGTGGCCACTGCCGGACCGCCCACACCCGGACCGGCCGAGCCGCGGAACGGGCTCCCTCGGGATGTGCGGGCATCAGCGCTCTCGTCGACTCCTCGGTGTCGACACCGAGCGTAGTGGAGGACGCTCGTCCCGTCACCCGATCGGGTCGTCCCCGACCCGTGTCGTGACACAGTGGAGCGGCATGAGTGCGCAGGCCGCAGAGTTCGGCCACGCCACGCCGCCGCTGCCACCCGAATGCAGTACCGGAACCAGCAGGCGATCACTGAATGCGCGGCCCCGCGGGCGACGCGACTCACCCACTCCACCGCCGCAGACCGACGTCGGAGAGGAGGGACGATCATGCGCAACCGCGACTGGACCTGACAATGTGTTCGAGAAGCCCGCATGTGGGCCGCGGCGCCGCTGATCCAGCAGGTACCGCATGCCCTGGGCGACCCGCTCCGCGCTTCTCGAACACATTGCTCGGCGACGGGCGGTCAGTCCGTCACCCGTTCCACCGGAGCGCGCTCGGGCATGAGCTGCGCGGGTGAGGTCGCCGTGGCGGTCGCTTCGGACACCACGGCGACCCGCACCGCGTTGCGGCCCGCCCGCTTGGCCGCGTACAGCGCCGTGTCGGCGGCCTGCAGCAGCGATGCGAGGTCGCTGCCCCCCTCCGCGGCCACCGCGCCGCCGATCGAGACGGTCAGCCCGGTGATCGGCAGCGGGCCCCTCAGCGTCGGCACCTCGAGCCGCAGGTCGGCGATGAGGACGCGGATCCGTTCGGCCACGACCTCCAGCTCCACCGAGTCGAGCTCCACCGAACGGGCCCCGTCCGGCGCGCGTCTGGGCAGCACGACGAACTCCTCGCCGCCCATGCGGCCCACGAGGTCGTGGGCGCGCACCACGCCGCGCAACACCCCCGCCACCGCCGACAGCACGTGGTCCCCGACGGCGTGGCCGTGGGTGTCGTTGACCGCCTTGAAGTGGTCGAGGTCCAGGATCAGCACCCCCGTCGCGCGCTCGGTGCCTTGCGTGCCTGCCAGGGTCCGTTCCGCCTCGGCGACCCACGCCGCGGCGTTGAGGAGCCCCGTCTTGCCGTCCGTGCTCGCCGCCGCCTCCAGCGGCCGGATCAGCGCCGCCCTGAGCACGACGTGCAGCGGGAGCAGCACCAGCACGAGCACCGGGGGGTTCAGTGCGAGCACGAGCACGATGAGCGCGCCCATGCACAGCATCCCGAGCTCGAGCACGTTCTCGTCCGGTGGCCCGAACAGCGTGGCCGGGCCTGCGCCCGGCGTGCTGACGGCGACGACGACGGCGATGAGACCGCTGTTGACCAGCATGAACACCGCCATCGCCACGAGCACCAGCCACAGCGGCATCTCGGCCGGGCCGGCACCAGGCGCTACGCCGTCGACGAGCACCCCGACGGCCACGCAGGCGAGCACCACGGTCGAGATGCTGAACAGCTGGCGGTGCAGCGGCACCCACGGGCGCATGCCCGCGCCCACAGGTGCACCATGATGACCGCCGCCACGACGGCGGCGAGGGCACCTGGCACCAGCAGCGCCGCGGCGAACGTCCAGACGGAGCTCAGGTCGACGTGCGACGCATCGCCCAGCCGCCGCCGTTCCCGCTCCACCCCGGCGGCCACCTCCGTGTAGACGACCCCCAGCACGCAGAGCGCCACCGCCGGCCACAGCTCGGATGCGCCCGGAAAGGGCCTGCTCAGGAGCCCGCCGATCAGCAGTGTGGCCGCGGCCGCATCGACGAGCAGCACCGCGCACAGCAGCAGCGGCGGCAGCCGCCAGACCTGCCACCGGTGTGGAGCACGGACGTTCGGACGCACCGCTGCACCCGCGGGCCATCGTCGCTCCGGCGCCATTGCGCTCCCCGGTAGTGTCGGCTTCAGTACGGAGCGTAATGCAGGAGCACAAGGGGCCGACCCTTCTCGGCGCTCCGATGTGGGAGTGGTCCCGCCCCGGCGGGCGTCAGTCGCCTGCGTTGCTGTGCAGGCCCGAGGTCTCGACCGGTACCGACGGGCTCTTCGCCGTCCGGCCCACCTGCAGGAGCGCGGGCCGCATGGGCACCGCCGTGCCCATCCGCACCGCGTTGCGGCCCGCACCCTTGGCCGCGTACAGCGCGCGGTCGGCGACCTCGAGCAGGTCACGCAGCTCGGCGCCGCCGTCGGGCATGACCGCGCACCCGACCGACACGCTCAGCCCACGCACGGTCAACGGCCCGTCGGGGGTGGGGATCTCGACCCGAAGGTCGCGACCCGACCCCGGATCCGCTCGGCCACCGCTTCCAGCTCGGTCGGGCCCCGGCCACCCAGCCCGGACAGCATCACGACGAACTCCTCGCCGCCGAACCGCCCCACGAGATCGCGCTCCCGCACCTCGTCGCGCAGCACGTCGGCGATGGCGGACAGCACGTGGTCGCCCGCCAGGTGACCGTGGGTGTCGTTGACCGCCTTGAAGTGGTCCAGGTCCAGCACGAGCACGCCGGGCGGGCCGTCCCGGCGTTTCGACCGGTTCATCACCCGCTCCGCCTGCACGTGCCATGCGGCGGCGTTGAGCAGGCCGGTCTTGCCGTCGAGGCTCGCCGCCTCCTCCAGCTGACGCACGAGCACCGCTCGGTGCAGCACCAGCAGTGGCGGCAGGCAGAACAGCGCGAGCCACGGGTTCGCCAGGTACGCCACCGCGACGAGCGCACCGAGGGAGAGGGTGGCGATCTCCAGCAGGTTCTCGCTCCACTCACCCACGATCTGGGACAGCCGGGCCTGCGGGGTGCTGACGGCGATCGCACCCGCCACCAGCGCGCTGTTGATCGTCAGGAAGACGAGCATGCCGAAGCCGAGCACCAGCAGGGCACGCGGATCGGCCAGCTCCACCGCCTGCTGGGCGAACACGTAGGACATCAGCGACGACGCCGCGAACGCCGAGATCATCATCGTGGAGCTGTTGAACACCTGCCGGTACAGCGGCGCGCGCCGGTACCCCGCCCGGCACCAGATGTGGGAGTGCACGAGTACCGCGACCGCCGCCGCGTACCCGGGCGGCAGCAGCACCGCGGCCATGAAGAACCACACCGATCCCAGGTCGACGTGCAGCTCCTCGCCGGTGATCCGGCGCCGCATCCGTTCGACGTCACGGGCGATCTCCGTGTGCACCACGCCGAGCACGCAGATGAGCACGGCCGTGCGGAGGTGGTCGTACTCCGGGGTGGTCGTGAGCAGCCCGTAGAACGTCAGCACGAGCGCCGTGAGCTCCACCGTGAACACGGGGCCCACGAGCCTGCGGGGCACCTCCCAGAGGTCCCAGCCAGCGACCCAGCGCCGGACGCGGCCGCTGGGACCGCGCCCGCCGTGACGCGCTCCGGGATCTGCTGACATCGGTACTTCCGCTCGACGCTTGAGGCTCGAACCTAGTACAGCCGGGTGCCGGTGTCAGCCCACGGGAGCGCTCCGTCACCACCGGGTCGCACAACGCCGCGACGGGCCTCCGGACGGCCGTACGAGCTCGGCCGTTCGGCGCTGTCGCGTGCGGAGGAACGCCTCAAGCTCGCCGATCGTGAGCACCATCTCTCGTCAGACATGCGACCGTGGCGGACGGCGAGCCGACCAGGAGTCGGGAACCGCACGCCCCAACCCCACTCCACGCACGGAAAGGAATCCCATGCGCGGCAAGAACTGGTGACCGAGGACCCACCACCCACGACGCACAGGAAGGAGCCACCCGTGCGCGGCAAGAACTGGTGAACCCACCACCCACCACCCACCACACACAGGAAGGAGCCACCCGTGCGCGGCAAGAACTGGTGACGCGAAGGCGTCTTCGACGGTCGGCGGGTCAGCCGCGGTTCACGGCCGCGGGTTCGGTCGCCGCATCGACGCCACGGTTGGCGCGATGCCAGGCGACGGCACCGCCGGCGGACATCACCGCTCCGAGCACGCCGGCCACGGCGACCGCCGTGGACGGGTCCGCCACGTCGGAGAGCAGGCCACCGATGAGCACCGCGGCACCCTGGGCCGCGATGATCCCGGACGCGGCGACCCCGATGGCGCGGCCTCGTCCACCGTCCGGGGTGGCGCGCACGAAGCTCGCCTGCGTCTGCAGGAGGTAGGCGGTGGAGAACATCCCGGACACCGCCCACAGGAGGAGGGTGAGTGGGACGCCCGGGCGCAAGATGCACAACGCCAGCGGGATCCCGGCCGCCACGGCCAGCACGCCGACGAGCCGTGCCCTCGTCACGGCGGGCACGAACCGCACGAACACCCATGCCCCGAGCACGCTGCCGAGCGGGTCGGCGGCCATGAGCAGCCCGACGACGGCCGGGCCGGAGCCGAACTGGTCGGCGTAGGGGGCGGCGAGCGCCTCGGGCACGACGTACCAGCCGACGAGCCATGCGAGCAGGACGAGTGCGCGGCGCCTCGGGTCCGTGGCGATCTCGACGAGCGCGGCGCCGACGCCCCGCAGGCCGCCGGCCGCGCTGTCGCCGCCTGCTTCCTGGGTGGGCGCCGGGCGGGCGCACCCGAGCCGCAGCACGATCGCGGACAGGGCGAAGGACGCGGCGTTGCCCAGCAGCGCGACGGTGGGGCTCAGTGCGGCGACGAGCAGGCCGCCGGTGGCGAAGCCGACGAGCTGGGCGGTCTGGCCGGTGATCTGGCGGACGGCGAGGCCCCGCTCGTAGAGCTCACCGGGAAGGACCTCGGGGTAGAGCGCGAGTTGGGCCGCGGTGTGCGGTGAGCCGAGCAGCACGACGACGACGAGGGTGGTGCACAGCGCCCAGAGGGGCAGGTCGGGGACCGCCATCACCGCCACGAGGACGGCGCGCAGCACGTCCGAGGCGATCATCACCTCGCGGCGCCGGTAGCGGTCGGCGAGCCAGGACAGCAGCACGCCGCCGAGCAGCGCGGGCAGGAACGTCAGCGCGTAGGCGACGGCGGCCCACACGGCCGATCCCGTGCGGGCGTACACGAGCACCGCGAGCGCGACGCGGGCGAGCTGGTCGCCCGCGATCGAGAGGAGTTCGGCGGCCCACAGCACCCGGAACTCGGGCACGCGGAAGACCGCACCGAGCCCGCTACCCGCCATCCGGTCGTTCCCCCCTCGACCCGTGCCGGCTGCTTCGTTCGGCCTACCCACCGTAAATGATCATGCGCACTGCGTGTCACCCCGATCGGCATGCTGCCTGGTGTCGCCCACTCGGCGCAACATCACCTCCGCTCCGTCACCCGCTGCGCCACTCAGGACCACCAGGAGGCCACTCTCATCACGCAGAGCGACCGAGCGCAGCTGTTGCCTGATCGGCGCGAGATGCCTCCGGCGATCAAGGCGAGAAGGCTGTCAAACGATCTCCGGGAGCGACCATCCGCCCTTGATCAGCGCTGAATGATCTCGATGTCGTTCCCCGGGCCGGGCGGGGCGTCGTGAGCAGGTCCACCACATGGGCGATCTCGTTGACCGTGCGCACCACCCTGCGCCCGTCCCGGCCGGCGAGTACGCGGGTGATGCCGGTGTAGTCGAGGGGGAACACAAGCGGCCGGTCCAGCCCGAGCAGGTGCGCGAGCCAGGTGTTCACGACGCCCGCGTGGGCGACGACGACCGCGGTGTCCCGCCCCGGGTGCGCGGCGACGACCGCCTCGAACGCGGCGGCGACGCGGCCGGTGAACGCGGCGACGTCGACCGACTCCGGCAGCAGGCCGGCGCGCATCCGCTCCCACGCGGCCGGGTCCAGCCGCGGCATCTCGTGGACCGGCACGTAGTGCGCCGCGTCGGCGTCGTACTCGCGCAGGTCGCCGACGACGACCGGCGCGTGCCCGAGCGCGGCGGCCAGCGGCGCCGCCGTCTCCCGCGCCCTGGCCAGCGGCTGGTGTAGAGACCGGCGACCTCGTCCTGGGCCAGCGCATCGACGAGCCGCCGCGCCTGCGCCTCGCCGTGCGGGGTCAGTGAGGGATCGGCCGCCACGCCGTCCGTGGCGTGGATCCGCTGCGGCAACGCATGCCGGACGAGAACGAGCTGCACGGGATACCTCCGACCGGAGAGGATCGACCATGGGCCGACCCCGCACGAGGTCGACGTGGTGCGTGTCATGCCGCACAACGAGACACGTCACATCGATCTCGCGCTGCCGCCGGGTGCGGTCAGCTGCACGTGTCGCCCGGCTGCACGAACCGGAGGGCCGTCGCCTGCCCGTCGAGGAGAACCCCGCCCGACTCGGGTGACCAGACCGCGAGCCGGCCGTCCGCACGGCCGAAGTAGACGACCGGACCGGAACGTGGGTCCACCGGCCGGCCGACGTAGGAGTACGTCCCGCCGGTCGGTTCGATGCATGCGAGCTGCGGCACGAGACCGAACAGTGGTTGTGGGACCCCACCAGCGGTGACCGCAGCCCGATCTGCGACCACGGCCTCCACCGCCTGGACCATGGTCAGGAAGTAGATGGCACCGACGAGGACAGCGGTGACCACACCGAGCCACCACACCTGCCCCATCCGTCGGAACACCGCCCAGAGCGCGACGCCGATGTAGATGCCGATACCACACCCGACGGTGGCCGCCGCACCCACCAGCACTGTGTCCAGAAGGAGACGTGCACCTCGGTCGTGGCGAGGCCGAATCGCCTCAGGTACAGCTCGAGGAGCAGCTCGCCCACAAAGGTCGCGATACCGCCGGCCAGCAACGGCAGGCCCCACGCCAGGGCGGCCCGCCACACCGGCGCGTCGACGTAGGTGGTGAGAAGCGGGAGAGCGGCGACCGCGACGGCGCAGATCAGCACGACCCCGAACGCCGGGACGTTGCGGTTCAGCCAGGCCACACCTTCGAACAAGCCGGCCGGAGCCAGCGGGACCGCCGCCAGGACGAGTGGGCTGATGGCGACGATCCACGACTCTCCGGTGGGCCACGAACGGCGCCATCCGTACCGGAGCGCGACTGCGAGTCCAGGAACGAGCGCCAACGCCAGCAGGTACCCGAGCAGCCCGGGATCGGCGCCGAGCACCTGCGGGAGAGCTCGGCCTGGTTCGAGCCCACCCATGGCCCGGTACAGGAGCAGTGCGAACAGCGGTGTCCCGAACGTTCCAGCACACGCGAGGCCGAGGATCCGCCTGCGGTGCTCAACTCGATCGGAGATCGGACGAACCGAGTACCCATCGGCTCGCAGCCCCCACAGGTGCGCCACGCGGTCCCGACGTTGCTGCACCTCGTGCTCGTCGTCGCCGCCGACCACCAGCAGTCGCGGGCGGTTGCCCTTCAGGAGGTGCAGTGGCGGCTCTGGCTCCGCCGGCGGCCCGCCGTCGAGGACGGCGAGAACGGCCCCGTGCGGCATCTCGGCCGCCACCCGGGCACGCAGGGCGGCCACGGCCTCCAGCCGCGCCGATTCCCGCGCGCCATACGCCACCTGCACGAACTCGAAGCAGCCCGACCCGGGGATCGATCGGCCGCCCTCCGGCGTGCCCCGCTCCGGATCGCCTTCGACGAGACACCGGAACTCGTGCCGTCCGATCAACCAGTCTCGCACTCGTCGCCCGATCATCGTGTCCCCCCGCGACGGCGCCATGACCCGTTCACACGTACCAGCCGTGTCGGCCGCCGTGGGCGGTTCGGGAGACTCAGCCGGGCACGTGCTCCCCGTGCCCCGCCGCCCGCAGCGCCGAGCGGAGCTTCTCCGCGTGGCCCTCCTGCTCATGGGCCTCCACGGAGGGGGCGGCGTTGGCGAAGTCGAACGCGGCCATCTCCCATGCGGGGAACACGTGGACGTGCAGGTGCGGCACCTCGAAACCGGCGACGATGAGCCCGACTCGCGGCGGCTGCCAGACCTCGCGCACGGCCGCGCCCACCGCGTGCGAGACGGCGGTGAGGTGTGCGAGCAGGTCCGGCTCGGCGTCGACCCACTGGTCGACCTCCGCGCGGGGCACCACGAGGGTGTGGCCGGGGCCCAGCGGGTTGATCGACAGGAAGCCGACGGCCCGGTCGTCGGACCAGACGAACCGTCCGGGGAGCTCGCCGTCGATGATCCGGGTGAAGAGAGTGCTCATCAGGGGAAGGTTATCCCGGACGGCGTTAGGCTCGGGGGCCATGGTCCGCACCATCGCCACCAACACCTCCGTCGATCGGGAAGCGCTGATCGACTTCCTCCGTTGCCGCCACAAGATGGTGCTGCTGACGCCCCGTGCAGACGGCGGCATGCAGGGTTCACCGGTCACCGCGGGCGTCGACTCCGAAGGCCGTGTCGTGATCTCCACCTACCCGGAGCGGGCGAAGGCGGCGAACGTCGCCCGGCACGGGAAGGCGTCGGTCGTCGTGCTGTCCGACGACTTCGGCGGCCCGTGGGTGCAGGTCGACGGTGACGCCGAACTGCTCACGCTGCCCGACGCCCTGGACCCGCTCGTCGAGTACTTCCGTTCCATCTCCGGCGAGCACCCGGACTGGGACGAGTACCGGCGCGCGATGCAGGACCAGGGCAAGGCATTGATCAGGATCACGCCGACGCGCTGGAGCCCCGTGGCAACGGGCGGATTCCCCGCCCGCCTCGCCTGACTGCACCCGCGACCCGGCACCGTGTCGGGGTACCCCGGTAACCTCTGGCGGTCAATCCCGAGATGCCGGAGGAAGCGATGCGGCCGTGGCCGGGCCACGCCTATCCCCTAGGTGCCACCTACGACGGTTCCGGCACCAACTTCGCGATCTTCTCCGAGGTCGCGGACAAGGTGGAGCTGTGCCTGTTCAGCGCACGGGGCAAGGAGACGCGCGTCCCGCTCGGTGAGGTCGACGGGTTCGTGCACCACGGGTACCTGCCCGGTGTCGAGCCGGGCCAGCGCTACGGCTACCGCGTGCACGGGCCGTACGACCCCGCGCAGGGCTTGCGCTGCAACCCGAACAAGCTGCTGATCGACCCGTACACGAAGGCCCTCGACGGCCCGGTCGTGTGGGACGAGGCGGTGTTCGGCTACCCGTTCGGGGAGCCGGAGGGGCGCAACGACACCGACTCCGCGCCGTTCGTGCCGAAGTCGGTGGTGGTCAACCCGTTCTTCGACTGGGGGACCGACCGGGCGCCGCACACTCCCTACCACGAGACCGTGATCTACGAGGCCCACGTGCGTGGCCTCACGATCGCGCACCCGGAGATCCCGCAGGAGCTGCGCGGCACCTACACGGGCCTCGCGCACCCGGTGATGATCGAGCACCTCAAGACGCTCGGGGTCACGGCGGTGGAGCTCATGCCGGTGCACGAATTCCTCGACGACCACCACCTGCAGGAGAAGGGCCTCTCCAACTACTGGGGTTACAACACGATCGCCTACCTGGCCCCGCACCACGCCTACGCCACGTCGTCGGGGCGCAGCGGCAACCAGGTGCAGGAGTTCAAGGCGATGGTCCGCGACCTGCACGACGCGGGCATCGAGGTGATCCTCGACGTGGTCTACAACCACACCGCCGAGGGCAACCACCTGGGCCCCACGCTCTCGTTGCGCGGCATCGACAACGCCTCGTACTACCGGCTGGTCGAGGACGACCCGCGGTACTACATGGACTACACCGGCACCGGCAACTCGCTGAACGTGCGGAACCCGCACACGCTGCAGCTGATCATGGACTCGCTCCGGTACTGGGTCACCGAGATGCACGTCGACGGCTTCCGCTTCGACCTCGCCTCCACGCTGGCGCGCGAGTTCTACGACGTCGACCGGCTGTCGGTGTTCTTCGACCTCGTGCAGCAGGACCCGGTGATCAGCCAGGTCAAGCTGATCGCGGAGCCGTGGGACGTCGGACCTGGTGGCTACCAGGTCGGCAACTTCCCGCCGCTGTGGACGGAGTGGAACGGCAAGTACCGCGACACCGTCCGCGACTTCTGGCGGGGTGAGCCCGGCACGCTCGGCGAGTTCGCCTCCCGCATCACCGGCAGCTCCGACCTCTACCAGGACGACGGCCGCCGCCCGTACGCATCGATCAACTTCGTCACGGCCCACGACGGGTTCACCCTCGCCGACCTCGTCTCGTACAACGAGAAGCACAACGAGGCCAACCTCGAGGGCGGGGGCGACGGCGAGAGCCACAACCGGTCGTGGAACTGCGGCGTCGAGGGCCCCACCGACGACGAGTCGGTGCTCGCGCTGCGGGCCCGCCAGCAGCGCAACTTCATCACCACGCTGATGCTGTCCCAAGGCGTGCCGATGCTGCTGCACGGTGACGAGCTCGGCCGCACCCAGCGCGGCAACAACAACGTCTACTGCCAGGACAACGAGACGTCCTGGGTGGACTGGTCGCTCGCCACCAAGAACACGGGCCTGGTGCACTTCACCGCGGGCCTCACCGCCCTGCGCAACAACCACCCGGTGTTCCGGAGGCGGAAGTTCTTCGCCGGACGGCCGGTCGGCAGGCGCCGCTCCGGGGCGGTCGCCGACATCGCCTGGTTCACCCCGTCCGGGGTGGAGATGACCGAGCAGGACTGGGACTCCGGCTTCGGCAAGTGCGTCACCATGTTCCTCAACGGCCAGGGCGTCGGCGCGGCCGACATGCGCGGCGAGCCGGTCATCGACGACTCGTTCCTGCTCTGCCTCAACGCCCACTACGAGGACATCGACGTCACGCTGCCCGGCCGGGAGTACGGCGCGCAGTGGGCGGTGGTGGTGGACACCGCCACCGGCGAGGTGGTCGCCCTGTCCAGCGCACCGGGCGTGGCCGCCGCCGAGCCGCCCACGGTGGCGGGCGGCGGCGTGCACCGCGTGCCCGCCCGTTCCGTGGTCGTCCTGCAGCACACGATGGCGGGATCGTGAACCGGTCGCACTCCCCCGCGCCCAGCTCGACCTACCGCCTGCAGCTGTCGAAGGACACCACGTTCGGCGACGCCGTGGAGCTGCTGCCCTACCTCGACGCCCTCGGTGCGGGTGCGCTGTACGCGTCGCCGCTCCTGGAGTCGGGCGCGGGTTCCAACCACGGCTACGACGTCGTCGACCCCACCCGGGTCTCGGCCGAACGCGGGGCGAGGAGGGCCGCAGGGCGCTGGTGGCCGCGGTGCGCGAGCACGGCATGGCCTTCGTGCTCGACATCGTGCCCAACCACGTGGGTGTCGACGTCCCGGCGGCCAACCCCTGGTGGTGGGACGTGCTGGCGCGCGGGCGGGAGTCCGAACACGCGGCCACGTTCGACATCGACTGGGATGCCGGCCCGATCCTGCTGCCGGTCCTCGACGCCGACGAGGAGAAGGCGCTCGGCGAGCTCGCCCTCTCCGAGGACCGTACGCAGCTGCGCTACTACGAGCGCGCGTTCCCGGTGGCCGAGAGCACCGGCGACACCGGCACCGCGCAGGAGGTGCACGAGCGCCAGCACTACCGGCTCGTCTCCTGGAAGCGCGGCGCGGCCGAGCTGACCTACCGCCGGTTCTTCGACGTGTCCACGCTCGCCGCGGTGCGCGTGGAGCTGCCGGAGATCTTCGAGAAGACCCACCGCGAGATCCTGCGCTGGGTCGAGGCGGGCGAGGTCGACGGCATCCGCGTCGACCACCCCGACGGCCTGTCCGACCCGGGCGCCTACGTGCGGCGGCTGCGGGCGGCGCTCGGCCCTCACCGCTGGCTGCTGGTGGAGAAGATCCTCGCGGCCGGGGAGGAGCTGCCGGCGTCGTGGCCGGTGAACGGCACGTCCGGCTACGAGGCGCTGCGCGAGTTCCAGGGCGTGTTCGTCGACCCCGACGGCGCGGGCCTGCTCACCCAGCTCACCGCCGAGCACACCGGCAGCAAGGAATCGGCGCACTCGGCCGAGCACGCGGCACGCCGGGAGGTGGCCGACACCATCCTGGCCGCCGAGGTCCGGCGCATCGCTGCGCTCGTCCCCGTACCGGAGGCCGCACCGTCCACCGAGGCGGAGCCGGGCGAGGCCGCCGACCGCGTGCGTACCGCCGTCGCGGAGCTGCTGTGCGGGTTCCCCGTCTACCGCAGCTACCTGCCGGAAGGGCGGGAGGCGCTCGAGACGGCCGTCAGCGTGGCGCGTACCCACCGGCCCGACCTCGCCGACGTCCTCCACGCGATCCGCGACGCGATGCTCGCCGACCCGTCGGGACCACTCGCCACCCGCGTGCAGCAGACGTCCGGGATGGTGATGGCCAAGGGCGTCGAGGATACCGCGTTCTACCGCTGGAACCGGTTCGTCGCGCTCAACGAGGTGGGCGGCGACCCGTCGCGGTTCGGCGTGACCCCACCGGAGTTCCACCGCTCCCTCGCCGCGCGGGCCGCGTCCTGGCCCGCCACGATGACCACGCTCTCCACCCACGACACCAAGCGCTCCGAGGACGTCCGCGCACGCCTGGCCGTGCTCGCGGAGATCCCGCGCGAATGGGCGGTGCAGATGCGCCGGTGGGCGGCGGCACACCCCCTGCCCGACCGGACGCTTTCGCTGCTGGCCTGGCAGAACCTGGTGGGCGCCTGGCCGATCCCGGCGGACCGGATGTCCGGCTACCTGCTGAAGGCGGCCAAGGAGGCCAAGCTCGTCACGAGCCACGTCGATGCGGTTGCCGAGGTCGACGAGGCGATCGGGGCGTGGCTGGGGCAGGTGCTCGCCGACGCCGGGATCGTCGCGGAGATCGAGGAGTTCGTCGCCCGCATCGCCGGGCCGGGCCGGGCCAACTCGCTGGGGCAGAAGCTGCTGCAGCTCGCAGGCCCCGGCGTGCCCGACGTCTACCAGGGCACCGAGGTGTTCGAGTACTCCCTCGTCGACCCGGACAACCGCAGGCCCGTCGACTGGGCGGCCCGCCGCGAGCTGCTCGCCCGGCTCGACGAGGGCTGGCTACCGGACGTCGATGCCGAGGGCGCCGCGAAGCTGCTGGTCACGGCGAGCGCGCTGCGGCTGCGCCGCTACCGGCCGGAGGTGTTCACCGGCTACCGACCGGTGCCGGCGCAGGGCCCGGCCGCCCGCCACGCCGTGGCGTTCGCCCGCTCGGCGTCGCTGGTGGCGGTGGCCACGCGCCTGCCGGTGGGCCTCGCCGACCGCGGCGGCTGGGGCGACACGGTGCTCCCGCTGCCCGAAGGCACCACCGACTGGCACGACGTCATCACCGACACGCCGGTGGAGGGCGCCACCCCGAGGCTGGCCGACGTCCTGTCCCGCTACCCGGTGGCGCTGCTGGTCCGCCCGGCGTAGCCGTCGGGGCCTGCGGGCGCTTCACCGCGGATGGAGGGGACTCGGCGTGCGCGCACGGCCGCGGCGCCGCCGGTCCACTCGAGCACCTCCCACGCCGTGTCCTTCAGCTGCGCGACGCGCTGGGCACCCAGCAGCTCGGCGAGCTCGGCCTCCAGCCCGGCCCTGATCTCGCGCGTCCGGGCGACGGCCTCGTCCCCGCGCGGGGACAGCCCGACGCGCCGTACGCGCGCGTCGGCGGGATCGGGGCGGCGTTCCAGGTAGCCGAGGCGCTCCAGCTCCCCGACCGCCTTCGACGCCGCCTGCTGGGTGACTCCCATCCGCTCGGCGAGCTCGCCGACGGAGCGGGGGCCGTCCACGACGTGCTGCACCACGAACCCGTGGCTGATGCGCAGATCCGGGTGGCCGGCGGCACCGAGCCGACGCACGGCCTCCTCGTTGAGGGCGAGTCCGCCGAGGAACAGCGCGGTGACGACGTCCAGCTCCATGTCCACAACCTTAGTTGCACAACTGCGGTTGAGCAATTAGCGTGCGATCCCGTGTCCGATCTCGACGACTTCGTCGCCGTCGCCCACGGCATCGTCTGGGCCACCCTCAGCACCGTCGACGCCACAACCGGCCCCGCTCACGCGTGGTGCACCCGGTGTGGGAGCACACGCCGGACGGGCTGCTCGGTCGGATCTGCACCCGGGCCACCGCCGTCAAGCGCGCCCACATCGCGCACAGCCCCTACGCCTCCGTCTCCTACTGGGACGCCGCCCACGACGTCGCGGTTGCCGAGTGCGCCGCCGCGTGGGACCCGCACCCGGAACGGACGTGGCCGGTGTTCCGCGCCCACCCGGCGCCGGTCGGCTTCGACCCGGACACCGTGTTCGAGGGCGGTACCACCCATCCCGAGGCGGCCGTGCTGGTGCTGCGGCCGTGGCGGTTGCGGTGGGCACGGGCCGCCGACCTCGCGACCGGCCGGGCTCCCGTGGTGGTGACGCTCTAGCGGCCAGGTGCCGGTTCGCGGCGACTGGCAGGATTGCCCCACGTGACCGAATTCGCCGTGTGGGCGCCACAGCGCCAACGCGTCCGGGTGCTGGTGGACGGCACCCCGCACGACATGTACTCCGACGCCATCGGTTGGTGGCGGGCCGACGTCGAGGACGCCGCGCCCGGCACCGCCTACGCCTTCCTGCTCGACGACGAGGAGGAGCCGCTCCCGGACCCGCGCTCACGCTGGCAGCCCACGGGCGTGCACGGTGCGTCCCGCGTGTACGACGACAAGGCCTTCTTCTGGACCGACCGGGCCTGGACCGGCCGCCAGCTGGCCGGCAGCGTGCTCTACGAACTGCACATCGGCACGTTCACCGCCGAGGGCACCTTCGACGCGGCGATCGAACGCCTCGACCACCTCGTCGGCCTGGGCGTCGACATGGTGGAGGTGCTGCCGGTCAACGCCGTCGACGGGCCGCGCAACTGGGGCTACGACGGCGTCGGCTGGTACGCGGTCACCGAGAACTACGGCGGGCCGGACGCGTTCAAGCGGTTCGTCGACGCCTGCCACGCCCGCGGGCTGGGCGTCGTGCTCGACGTCGTCCACAACCACCTCGGCCCGTCAGGCGCCTACCTGGACCGCTTCGGCCCGTACTTCGCGGGCAGCAACATCTGGGGACCGTCGCTCAACCTGGACGGCGCGCACTCCGACGAGGTGCGCCGGTACGCGATCGACAACGCGCTCATGTGGCTGCGCGACTACCACGTCGACGCGCTGCGGCTCGACGCCGTGCACGCCCTCCACGACAGCCGCGCCACCCACCTGCTGGAGCAGCTCGCCGTCGAGGTGGACGCGCTGTCCGCGCACGTCGGCAGGCCGCTGTCGCTGATCGCGGAGTCCGACCTCAACGACCCCCGGCTGGTCACCCCGCGCGAGGGCGGCGGGTACGGCCTGCACGCGCAGTGGTGCGACGACATCCACCACAGCCTGCACACGGTGCTCACCGGCGAGTCCCAGGGCTACTACGCCGACTTCGCCGACGCGGGCATCACCGGTCTCGCGCACGTGTTCACCCGCGCCTTCTTCCACGAGGGCACGTGGTCGAGCTTCCGGCAGCGCGGCCACGGCGCCCCGGTGGACAGCAGACGTATCCCATCCCACCGCTTCATCGCCTACCTGCAGAACCACGACCAGATCGCAACCGGGCCACCGGGGACCGCCTCAGCCAGACCCTCTCCCCCGGACTCCTGGCCTGCGGCGCCGCTCTCGTGTTCTGCTCCCCGTTCACGCCGATGCTGTTCATGGGCGAGGAGTGGGGCGCCCGCACGCCGTGGCAGTTCTTCTCCTACTTTCCCGACGAGTCGCTGCGCGACGCCGTGCGCGAGGGCAGGCGGCGGGAGTTCGCCGAGCACGGCTGGGGCGAGGCCGAGGTCCCCGACCCGAACGCGGAGAGCACGTTCCTCGACTCGAAGCTCGACTGGGACGAGCCCGCGCAGGAGCCGCACGCCACGCTGCTGCGCCTGCACCGGGAGCTGATCGCGCTGCGCAAGGAGTGGCCGGAGCTGTCCGACCCGTGGCTGGACGACGTCGGGGTGGGCGGTGACGACACCGCACGCACCGTGGTGCTGCACCGAGGCACGCTCCGGTTGGCCTGCAACCTCGGTGCCGAGGCCGTCACGCTCGACATGCAGGCGCCGATCGAGCGGATCCTGCTGGCGTCGGAGCCGGTGAAGGGCGACGGGACAGCGCTCACGCTGCCCCCGGAGTCGTTCGCGGTGGCGAAGCTGGCCTGACGGGTTCCGCGCGCTCCGTACCGTCCTCGCAGAGTCCGTGGGCTCTGCGAGGACCCGGCTCAGCGCGCGGAATGCCCGCGACTTGCCCGGCCTGTGCCATTACCGTTCGCGGCGTGCCTTCCGTCGAGACCCTGCTGGCGTTCACCCTCGCCGGTGTCGTCCTGGTGATCATCCCGGGCCCCAGCGTGCTGTTCATCGTCGGTCGCGCACTGGCGCACGGCAGGCGGGCGGCACTGGCGAGCGTCGCCGGCAACACGGCAGGCGCGTCACTCGTGGTGATCGTCGTCGCGCTCGGCCTGGGCGCGGTCGCGGCGCAGTCCATCGCGTTCTTCACCACGCTCAAGCTGGTCGGCGCGGCCTACCTCGTTTACCTCGGCGTACAGACGATCCGCAACCGCGGCGACCTGATCGCCAAGCTCGGCGAGCCCGCGGCGCCCGCCGACCGGCGCCTGTTCCTGCAAGGCGTGATCGTCGGGGTCACCAACCCCAAGGTGCTGGTGTTCTTCGCGGCCGTGCTGCCGCAGTTCGTCGACACCGAGGCGGGCAGCGCGACCACCCAGATGCTGGTGCTCGGCCTGCTCTTCGCGATCATCGCCGCCTCCCTCGACAGCGTGTGGGGCCTCGCCGCGGGCACCGCACGCACCTGGTTCGCCACCTCCCCCGCCCGCCTGCGCCGGCTGGGCGGGATCGGCGGCGCCTCCCTGATCGTGATGGGCGCCGGTCTGGCCCTGACGGGCCGCAAGGACTGACAGCGCAGGCCCGCGGACCGCGACTCGCGCGCACGGATACCGCGACTCGCGCGCATCCAGACCGCGACTCGCGGAGCGAGGGGACACCTCGTCCGCGAGTCGCGCTGCGAGTGCACCCGAGTCGCGCTGTGAGTGCACCCGAGTCGCGCTGTGGGTGCGCGTGACGCGGCCGATCAGTCGTGTGCGCGCAGGGCCTCGACGAACCACTCGAACGGCTCGATCTGCGACGGCGGGCGGCCCCAGCCGTTGAGGATGCCGAGCAGGTCCCAGTAGCGCGAGACCCGCCGGTCGGTGAAGGTTGCGATCGTGTCGGCCAGCTCGTCGCGGGCGGCGGCGTCCATGCCGGGCTCGATGATCCGGGCGAGGACGGCCTGGCCCTCCGGCGACCCGGGTGCGGTGCCGGCGGCGACGGCGGCGCCCGCGTGCTCGACGATCGGTGCGGGGTCGAACTGCGGCTGGTCGCGGTCGGCCTCCGAACCGGCGACGGCCATCTCCCGCGCCCGCGCGCGGAACGCCGGGTCCTTCACGAGCTCGGCGAGCTCCACCCAGGCCTCCACCTGCTCGGTGGTCGGCTCGTCGGGCAGCTCGGTCGGGAGCGTCCGCATGTTGTCGGCGATCCCGGCGCCCGGGGCGTCGGGGTCGGTGCCGGCGAACGTCTCGTCGACGAACTCGTCGATCATCTGCCGGCGCTCGGCCGCGGAGAGCCTTGCGAGGTCGTTCATCAGTGCTGCCTTCCGTGGTGATGGAGCGCCCCGCGAGAGCAGCGTGCACACGGCACGCTGGGTCCGCAGGACGCGGATCTGGTGGTCGATGGCCTGTACGTGGGCGGCCGCGACGTCCTCGACGCTGCGCCTGCGTTCGAGCACGAGCCGGATGTCGTCCAGGCCCATGCCGAGCTCGCGCAGCGTGCGGACGAGGTCGAGCCGCGCCACCGCCCGGCCGTCGTAGCGGCGGTAGTTGCCGGCCGACCGGTCCGTCTCGGGCAGCACGCCCTCGTCGGACCAGAACCGGATGGTGCGGACCGGCACGCCCGTACGGCGGGCGAGCTGCCCGATCGTCAGGAGGGTTCTCTCGGCCATGACCCGATCCTGGAGTCTCCAGCGACTGGAAGGTCAAGGCCGATTCCGGGCGCGTGCCAAACTGGCTCGTGTGGGTGACGGCACGACGACTCTGCAACGCGCCGCCGACGCCGTCACGCTGCTGCTCGACGAGCGGCCAACGGTGCTGCTCGCGGCGGTGCTCGCGCTGCTGGCCGTCGGCTGGTCGGCGTCGTGGCGCTGGACGCGCACGGTCGTGACGATCGCGCACGAGGGCGGCCACGCGCTCGTGGCGGTGGTCGCAGGGCGCGGTCTCACCGGGATCCGGCTGCATGCCGACACGTCCGGGCTCACCGTCTCCACCGGTGCGCGCCGCGGCCCGGGGCTGGTGCTGACGTTCCTCGGCGGGTATCCGGCGCCCTCACTGCTCGGGATCGGGGGCGCGCTGCTGGTGGCCGCCGACCGGGTGGCGCTGATGCTGTGGATCGCGATCGCGCTGCTCGTGGCCACGCTGGTGCACGTCCGCAACGCCTTCGGCGTCTTCGCAGTCCTGTCCACCGGAGTGCTCGTCGGGGCCGTGGCGTGGTGGGGCGAGCCCGGGTTGCAGGACGGGTTCGCGGCCGCGCTGTGCTGGTTCCTGCTGTTCGGGAGCATGCGGGCCGTGCACGAGTTGCAGCGCAGCAGGCGCCGCGGCGCGTCGGACGCCGACATGCTCGGCTCCCTCACGTGGCTCCCGCGGGGAATGTGGGTGCTGCTGTTCTGGTTGCTCGCAGCGGCGGCCGTGATCGTCGCGGCCGGGATCCTGCTCTTCGGGTGAGGAAGACATGAGCGACTTCAACGAGAAGATCATCGAGGAGTTCCGTGCGAACGAAGGCCGCGTCGGTGGCATGTTCGAGGGCGCACGGATGATCCTCATCCACCACATCGGCGCGCAGTCCGGGGTCGAGCGGGTCGCGCCGCTGGTCCACTTCCCCGAGGACGACGACCACACGGTGATCGTGGCCTCTGCCGGCGGGGCGCCGAACCACCCGGCGTGGTTCCACAACCTCAAGGCCAACCCGAAGATCGAGGTCGAGGTGGGCACCGAGCGCTACACCGTCCTCGCCGAGGAGCTGCCCCGCACCGAGCGCGACGAGTACTGGAAGCGCGTGGTGGCCGAGAACCCCGCTTCGCCGACTACGAGCGCAAGACCGACCGCGTCATCCCACTGGTGCGGCTGTCCCGCCTGTCCTGAGCCTGAGGCAGGATCGGCTCATGCCGATCACCCTCGACCAGGCCAGGACCATCGTCGACGCCGCACTGCGCCACGGCACCGATCAGGCTTCCAGCCCCTCACGGTCGTCGTGCTCGACCCGGGCGGCGCGCCCGTGGCACTCGGGCGCCAGGACGGCTCCGGCTACCTCCGTCCGGACCTCGCCACCGCCAAGGCGTGGGGCCTGCTCGGCATGGGCATGAACAACCGCACGCTCGCCGCGCGCGCCGAGGCCGCTCCCGACCTGTACACCACGATCGTCGCCCTGGCGGGCGGCAAGCTCGTCTCCGTGCCCGGCGGCGTGTTCGTCCGGGACGCGGACGGCACGCTGCTCGGAGCCGTCGGTATCAGCGGGGACACGTCGCTCAACGACGAGGCGGCCGCGCTCGCCGGGATCGCGGCCGCCGGGCTCGTCGCGGAGACCGGAGCCGACGGCTGAACGTCGAGGTCTGTCTTCTGAATCGAAGCCGAACCTTCACCCTTATCGTTTCAGTTGGCGCGCTAGACTCTTCCGCGTGAGCCGACGTACCAAGATCGTCTGCACCCTCGGTCCCGCGACCGCGTCGCCGGACCGGATCCGTGAGCTCGTGCAGGCGGGGATGGACGTCGCCCGCCTGAACTTCAGCCACGCAACCGCGACGACCACAAGCGGGTCTACGACATGGTCCGCGCCGCGGCCGACGCCGAGGGCCACGCGGTGGGCATCATGGCCGACCTGCAGGGCCCGAAGATCCGGCTGGGCCGCTTCGCCAGTGGGCCCACCGAATGGCGCACCGGCGAAGAGGTGCGGATCACCGTCGACGACGTGGCCGGCACCCACGACCGGGTCTCCACCACCTACTCCGGTCTCGCCGCCGACGCCCGCCCGGAGGACCGGTTGCTCGTCGACGACGGCAAGGTCGCGCTGCGCGTGGTGAAGGTCGAGGGCGACGACGTCGTCTGCCGGGTCACCGAGGGTGGCCCGGTCAGCGACAACAAGGGCCTCTCGCTGCCCGGGATGAACGTCTCGGTGCCCGCGATGTCGGAGAAGGACTGCGCCGACCTGGAGTTCGCGCTCGACCTGCGGGTCGACACGGTCGCGATGTCGTTCGTGCGCAGTCCCGCCGACATCGACATCACCCACAAGATCATGGACAGCAAGGGCGGCCGGCTGCCGGTCATCGCCAAGCTGGAGAAGCCCGAGGCGGTCGACAACCTCGAGCCATCGTCCTCGCGTTCGACGGCGTGATGGTCGCCCGCGGCGACCTCGGCGTGGAGCTGCCGCTGGAGCACGTCCCGCTGGTGCAGAAGCGCGCCATCCAGATCGCGCGCGAGAACGCCAAGCCGGTCATCGTCGCCACCCAGATGCTCGAGTCGATGATCAGCAACTCGCGCCCGACCCGTGCGGAGGCCTCCGACGTCGCCAACGCGGTGCTCGACGGCGCCGACTGCGTGATGCTGTCGGGCGAGACGAGCGTGGGCCGGTACCCGATCAAGTCCGTCTCCACGATGGCCGACATCATCGAGGCGGTCGAGGAGGGTCCGGTCACGGTCCCACCGCTCAACCACGTGCCGCGCACCAAGCGGGGCGTGCTGTCCTACGCGGCCCGTGACATCGGCGAGCGGCTCTCGGCCCGCGCCTCGTGGCGTTCACGCAGTCCGGCGACACCGTCCGCCGCCTCGCCCGCCTGCACACCCGCCTGCCGCTGCTCGCGTTCACCCCGACCCCCGAGGTGCGCAGCCAGCTGGCCATGAGCTGGGGCGTCGAGACCTTCCTGGTCGACTTCGTCGAGTCCACCGACGCCATGGTCCGCCAGGTCGACCACGCGATGCTGTCGATCGAGCGGTTCCAGCCCGGCGACCTCGTCGTGATCGTGGCCGGTTCGCCGCCCGGCACCGTCGGCTCCACCAACCTCATCCGGGTCCACCGCCTGGGCGAGGAGGACCACGCCTGACAGGCGCGGTCGTCCGCCGGCTCGGTCCGGCGGAGTGGGCGACCGGCACCGAGCAATCCGGCCGTAGCGAGGGAGGAGCGGGACCTCCCGGTCCCGGGGCGACTCGTCAGCCGCGCAGCAGCACCGGCAGCTCGGCCAGCCTGCTCCCCTGCATCCCGCGGTCGACCCGCCGCAGGTCGGCGTAGGGCACGGCGAGCCGCGCATGCGGGTGGTCGGTCGCCAGCACGTCCGCCACTGCCCGCAGCTCCAGCAGCGCGAGCTGCGCGCCGATGCAGTAGTGCGGTCCGGCGCCGAACGTCAGGTCGTCCCCAGCGGCGTTGATCCCCGCGATGTCCACCAGCACCGGCGCCCGCTCGGGGAGCACCACCCCACCGAGCTCGACCTCCGTGCGGTTGAAGCGCCACAGCGTGAACGGGGCCGGTGGGTGCCGTCGCAGGACGTCGCGCACCAGATCGTTCGACGGGTCGACCGAGGGGGCACCGAGCGCCCGCGCGACGAGGAAACCCAGCGCCGCGTCGGTCGTGATCTGGCTGGCGAAGATCAGCCCGAACAGCAGGTAGTGCAGCTGTTCGTCGGTCGTCCCCTCCGGCACGCGCTCGCGCAGCTCGACCGCGGCACCGCCGCCGTTCTCGAGCGCGGCCGTCGCCAGATCGGCGAACGCCGCCAGCACCGCCGCGAACTCCTCCGGCCCGTAGTCGCCCATCCGGGTGCACGCCGCGACCGCCTGGTCGACCCGGTCGGCCGGGACGCCGAGCAGCTCGCAGATCACGGTGAGCGGGAAGCGCGTGGTGAAGTCGGCCATCAGGTCGGCCGGACCGTCGGCCAGCAGCTCGCGGGCGATCGCGGCGATCCGGTCAGCGGAGCCCTGCATCCGCCGGGCCGAGAAGAGCGGGGCGTGGGCCTTGCGCAGCGCGGCGTGCGCGGGCCCGTCCAGGGTGGTGAGCGACAGCTGCTCGGCGGCCGTCGGCTCGAGGCCCGCTGCCCACCGGTCCCACGAGGCGGGGGCAAAGGCCGGGTCCTTCACCAGTCGCTCGTCGCCGAGCGCCTGGCGGGCGAGCACGCCGTCCGTGACGATCCAGACCGGCCCGCCGGCCGGCGCATCGGCCCGCACGAGCGGCCCGGCGCCGCGCAGGGCCGCGGCCGTCCCGGGCTCCCCGATCCGGCGGATGACGGTCGTGAACGGGTCCACGGGGGCCACCGGCGCATCCAACACTTCGACTCCTCAAGTAACTAGGCCGCCTAGCTACCGTAGCATGGTCCGGTGCCCGACGAGATCGAGTCCAGGGAGCGCACGCGCTGGGAAGCCGCCGAGGCGACGTGGGCGCTCTGGGAGGTGATGCGCGGCGCCACCGAGACCGGCACCGTGCTGGCCGAACGGTTGGGCCTACCCCACAACGACGTGCGGGCGCTCAGCATCCTCGCCGAGTCCGTCGACCCCCTCGGGCCCGTCGGGCTGGGCAACCGGCTGGGCATGCGCTCGGCGTCGGCCACCGAGCTCGTCGACCGGCTCGAGCGCAGCGGCCACGTCCGCCGCGTCCGGCACCCGCACGACCGCAGGCGCGTGATCCTCGAGATCACCGGCACCGGCCGCCACGCCGTACTGACGGAGCTGGGCCCACTGCTCGCCCGCTTCGACCGGGTCGCCGACGACCTCGGCCCCGAGCGGAGCGCGGCGGTGGTGGCGTACCTGCGCGCGATCGCGGCGGAGCAGCGGGCCTACCGCGGCGCCCCGGCCGTATCACCCGATCGCCCGGATGCCTGAGAGGATGCGGCGGTGACGCGTACGCCCGCCGTTCCCGACATCGACGCCGACGGCGTGCCCCGCGGCCAGGCCGTTCTCGACGGGCTGGTCCGGCTGCTCGACCTGGAGCAGCTGGAGGCCAACCTGTTCCGCGGCGTCAGCCCGCCGGAGCGCCCCACGCGCGTCTTCGGCGGCCAGGTGGCGGGCCAGGCGCTCGTCGCCGCGGGCCGCACCGTGCCCGCCGACCGTGCCGTCCACTCCCTGCACGCCTACTTCATCCGCCCCGGCGACCCCCGCGTCCCGATCGTCTACGAGAGCGAACGCGTGCGCGACGGCCGGTCCTTCACCACCCGCAGTCCTCGCGATCCAGCACGGCGAGGCGATCTTCTCCCTGTCGGCCTCGTTCCAGCTGCCGCAGGACGGCCTGGAACACAGCGAGCCACCCCCGGACGACGTCCCCGCACCCGACACCCTCCCCACCGTCGGCGAGCGGATCTCCCGCACCGACGACGCCGGCTGGCTCAGCCCCGCCCCCCGCCCGATCGACATGCGGTTCGTCGACGAACCAGCCTGGTCCGCCGCCCGCCAGGGCGGCACCGACGCCCCCGTCCGGGTGTGGATGCGCGCCGACGGCACCCTCCCCGACGACCGCCTGCTGCACGTCTGCCTGCTCACCTACGCCAGCGACATGACACTGCTCGGCTCCGTGATCGCCCGCCACGACGTCCCCGTCGACCGACTCCAGATGGCCAGCCTCGACCACGCCATGTGGTTCCACCGCCCCTTCCGCGCCGACGAATGGCTGCTCTACACCTGCTACTCCCCCAACGCCTCCGGCTCCCGCGGCCTCGCCACCGGCCGGTTCACCACCGAGAACGGCCAGACCGTCGCCACCACCGTGCAGGAAGGACTGATTCGGCTACGCCGCACCCGATGATCCCGACCGGCGTTCACGATCGAACACGATTGCCGGCGAACGACTCGGCCTCTGAGAAGACGGCGCTACCGTACCGGCCAGCGGGTTGTGAGGGGAGTTCGCGAGATGCCTGCCGGTTCGTCGCCTGTCATGCTCCAGGTACAGCCATCAGCCATTAGCGAGAACCTTCGGGTTTTCTACAACACCACGGTCATCGATTCCGCGGACGGTCCGATGGCTGCACTCCTCGCTCACCAGTCCGGGCCGACCAGGATCCGCCGTACCGAGGGCGATCACGCCGCGCCGTGGGGTCGGCAGGCGTGAGCGACATCCGCTGGGAGGGCCTCAGCCACGACGAGATCTACGCGACCGTCCACCAGGGCCCTGGCGCAGCGGTCTCGAGACCTGCCGAGGATGCGTGGAAGCAGACAGAGGCGCTTATCCTGCGGGTCGACCAGCGGATCGCCTCGGCGATGGCCGCGTCGCAGGCCGGCTGGGAGGGCGGCGGGGCCGAGGCGACGCGAACGGCGATGACCCCGCTCGGCCAGTGGGCGCTGGACGCCGCGAGGAACGCGAAGCTCACCGCGGGGGCCGTGACCGGGCAAGGTCTGTACGCGAAGTTCGTCCGGGACAACATGCCGGAACCGGTCACGGAGCAGCGGAACGCGGCGATCGGCAACGCCCTGACCGATCCCACGTTCATCTTCCACGGCCTCGACGACCTGCAGGCCGTGGAGCAGGATGCGGCCAACCGGGCCGCGCGCGCCGTCGAGCTCATGAACACCTACACCGAGAACTCCGAGGGGAACCGCCAGTTCTGGGGTCCCACGCCGTTCCCGCCGCAGGTCACTGTCGTCGCCGACACCGGGGCCCCGGGATCTGCCGGGCCGGGAGCGCTGGGGGCGCCCCACGCCGGTTCCGACGCCGCCGGCGAGGTGGCGCCGCCACCGCCCGGCGGTGCCACGCCGGTTCCACCGAGTGCACCGCTGCCGCCGCCGGGTGTGACGCCACCCCCGGGCTCCCCGCCGGTTCCGCCCGCGGCACGCCGCCCGGTGGGCCGGGTGCCGGGCCGCAGGTGGCCACGCCGGTTCCGCCTGCGGTCATTCCTCCGGTGCCGGGTCCGGAGTTGCCGGGGCGGCAGCCGCCGCGGGCGGTGCCGGACGTCCCCGTCGCGCCACCGGCGCAGGCCCCGGGCGGCGCACCCCCCGCCCCGCGCGGCGCCCCTCCCACGGTCGTCCCTCCCGGCCCGGGTGTCGTGCCGCCTCCGCGGCCCGACGCGG
>MKJV01000010.1 GCA_001942185.1 Pseudonocardia sp. CNS-004 | reverse complement strand
GGAATGCACAGCCCCGCCACGTTTGAAGCCCTGCACACCGGGTCGGACCACACGGACTGACCCCACACCGCAGGTGTCCGTGCTACGGGGGGAACGTCAAGACGAGCATCTCGCAAAGCACCCACCCGACCGACCCTTTCCCACCCGGCCCCGTCCGTACCGCACGCGCCACACACCCACCCGCGCCGCCGATGCGACTCCACGGCATCCCCGGGAACCCCGCGGAGCCGATCTCCAACCGACCAACGCACGGCGCACCCGACAACCGCGCCAACCCCACCAACACTCGCCCCGGCCGATGCACGAACGGCGTTGAGCGCTCCCGGTAGCGAGCGGGGTGCGCGCAGAGCCACGCCGACGACGCGGAGAGGATCAAGAAGGTCGCGGGGTAGCGGCGTCGATCCTCCTAAGGATCATGACCTCCGCCCCACCCGGACCGCGGCGACGAGCCACTGCGCGCTATCCGTGGCGGCTCAGGTCGTGGAAGAAGCCGTCCACGACCTGCAGCTCGCCGGAGCGGCCCACCTCGTCGTAGACGTACTTGCCCACCGCGAGGTCGAGCACGCCGAGGCCGAACGGGGAGAACACCACCGGCCGGTCCGCCGGCACGCTCACCCGACCCGACATGACGTCATCGAGCGTGCCGTCCAGGAAATCCCGGTTGCCGGTGCGCTGCTCCACGAGGTGCGGCGAGGTGTCCGCCTTGAGGCAGTGCTCCACGTCGTCGACGATGTTGGTCGAGGCGAGCAGGATCTCCGGCGCGAGGTCGCGCAGGGACACGTGCAGCACCACCGGGTTGTGGGCGAACCACGACACGTCGTCGACATACGGAGTGCCGGCCACCGTGGCGAACACGACCAGGTCGGAGGCGCGGATCAGCTGCTCGGCGGTGTCGTGCACCGTGATGCGGCCCGCCACGCCCGACCGTTGCAGGTGGCCGCGGAAACCCTCGGCGCTGTCGGCGGACAGGTCGTGCACACCGATCTCGTCGAACGACCAGCCGGTGCCCGCCAGGAACGTGTGGATGTAGCGGGCGATCAACCCCGTCCCGACGAACCCGACGCGGGCCGGGCGCGCCCGGCCGCGGGTGAGCCGGTCGGCTCCCAGCGCCGCCGACGCCGCGGTGCGGGTGGCACTGATGATCGAGCTCTCCAGGCAGGCGAACGGGTAGCCGGTGTCGTGGTCGTTGAGGATCAGCACGGCCGACGCGCGCGGGATGCCCGCCGCCACGTTCTCCGGAAAGCTGGAGATCCATTTGAGGCCGTCCACCCGGATCGGACCGCCGATCGACGCGGGCAAGGCGATGATCCGGGCCGTCGGGCGGTCCGGGAACCGCAGGAAGTACGACGGCGGGTTCACCGAGTCGCCCGCCCCGTGCAGCCGGTAGGCGGCCTCGACCAGCTCCACGACCTGCTTCTCCCGGCCCTGCAACGCGCGCTGGACCTGGGCACCCGAGATCACCGCGAACGACGGCACGGCCGCGTTCACTGGATCGGCCCCGGCACCGGCATGCGCAGCGGGGCGCTCATGCCGACGAGCACCTCGCGGTCACCCTCGTAGGGTCCCGGCTGTGTGCCATCCGCAGGTTGTCGACGAGCAGCAGGTCTCCGGCCTGCCACGGCTCGCGGAGCGTGTTGGCCTCGTAGACGCGGTTGAGCAGCTCGACGACGTCCGCGCCGACCGGTTCCCCGCCGCCGAAGCAGGTGGTGAACGGCAGGTTGTCCGCGCCGTAGGCCTCCACGAGGTACTCGTGCACGTCCGGGTCCATCGTCCACTCGTTCAGGAACGCGATCTGGTTGAACCAGCAGGCCTGGCCGGTGACGGGGTGCCCGACGAGGGCGTGGCGGCGCTGCCGGGTGCGCAGACCGCCGTCCGGGCGCCACTCGAACTCGATCGCGTTCGCCCGGCAGTAGGCCTCGACGGCGCCGCGGTCGTCGGTGCCGAACGCGTCGGCGTAGGACGCGCCGATCTCGTTATTGTAGTTGCGGACGAGCATCCAGCCCTCCCGCGCGAACCGCTGCACGAGGTCCTGCGGCAGCTGGTTCAGCACGGCCGACGAGTCGGCCACCCCCGTCACGCCGCCCGCGGCGGGCGGGGTGGCGCAGGCGAACAGCATCAGCGACGGGACCTCGAGGGTGTAGCTCAGCTCGTGGTGCATGCACATCGGCTGGTTCGCGGGCCACTTCGTCGACGAGTAGATGCCCTCCACGTAGGTCCGGCGCGGCGCGAACGCCTCCCGTTCCGCCATCAGGCCGGTGCCGAGGCGCTGGAACACGGCGGCCGCCGCCGCGGCGTCGCGCAGCCCCAGGCCGCGGACCAGGACGGCGCCGTGCTGCGTCACGCGGGCCATGAGCCCGTCCCGGTGCTGCGCCGCCCAGCCGGGGGCGTCGGCGGTGGGTTCGACGTGCAGGAGCGGTGTCCGGCCGGGGCGCTGCACGACGTCGAGCGTTGGTGCCAGGTGGGGGGACGACATCGGGTTCTCCTCTTGTCGGGTTCTCATCGCGTGATGGACTCGGAACGGATCAATCAGGCGTATCGGCACGAGACGGCCGGGTTCGGGGCGTCGCCGGACGGCACGCTCGGTGCCGGCCTGCTGTCGATCGACCTGCTGTCGATCAACGCGGCGAGGTCGGCCAGTACCGGGTGTCGCAGGACGTCCTTGAGGTTCACGACGCGGTCGAGCGCGACCGCGAGCTTGACGGCGGACAGCGAGGAGCCGCCCAGGTCGAGGAAGTCGTCCCGCCGGCCGATCCGGTCGGCGTCGAGACCGAGCATCCGCGCCCACACGGCCGCGAGCCGCACCTCGGTGGGGGTGACGGGCGGTTCGTGGTCGTCCTCGCCGGTGGTGACCGCGAGCTCGGTGGCCAGTGCGGCGAGCGCCTTGGTGTCGATCTTGCCGTTGGCCGTGAGCGGCAGGTTCTCCCGCCAGTGGAACGCGACCGGCACCATGTAGTGCGGCAGCGACGCCCCCAGCCGGTTCCGCAGGAGCTCGACGTCGAGCGGCCCGTCGCCGGAGTAGAAGGCGACCAGGTGCTTGCCCCGGTCGGGTCGCTCGGCCACGACCACGGCGCCGTCACGGACGCCGGGCACGCGCAGCAGGGCGTTGTCGATCTCGCCGATCTCGATGCGGAAGCCGGAGATCTTCACCTGGTTGTCGCGGCGCCCGAGGAACTCCAGCTTGCCGTCCGGCCGCCAGCGGCCGTAGTCGCCACCCTTGTAGAGGCGCAGGCCGGGCCGGTGCGGGTCGGTCAGGTAGGCGGACGCGGTGCGCTCGGGGTCGTTGACGTACCCGCGGCCCACGCAGACGCCCGAGAACGCGATCAGCCCGGGGGCGCCGAGCGGCACCGGGTGCAGGTGCTCGTCGACGACGTGGACGTGCACGTTCTGCACCGCGGGGCCCAGTGGCATCCGGCCGTCGGCGGGGGCGGCGCGCATGACCTCGTGGTTGGTGTCGTCCGAGGTCTCGGTCAGCCCGTAGGCGTTGACCAGCGTGTTCCCGGGCCGGACGGCGAAGAAGCGCTGGGCGAGCTCGGTCTTGAGGGCCTCGCCGGTGGCGGAGACGCAGCGCAGGTCGGGCAGCTCGTGCGGGTGCTGCTCCAGGTAGGACAGGACGACCTCGAGGTAGGAGGGCACGACCTGTGCGACCCCGACCCGCTCGCGTTCGACCGTGTCGACGAACCGCGCGACGTCCAGGATCACGTCCTGCTCGACGAGGACGGTCCGCCCGCCGACGAGCAGCGCCGACACCAGCTGCCACAGCGAGATGTCGAAGCACTGCGGCGCGATCTGCGCGACGACCTCCCCTTCGCGGATGCCGAGGTCGGCGATCTTGGCGTGGAGGTGGTTGAGCATGCCGGCGTGCTCGCACATGGCGCCCTTCGGCTCGCCTGTGGAGCCGGAGGTGAAGTAGATGTAGGCGAGCTGGTCGGCCGCCACCTCCACGCCGAGGTCGTGCCCGGCGTGGTCCTCGGCGTACGCCGTGTCGACGAGCACCCGCTGCACCCCCGGCAGCGTGTCCAGGGCCTTGTCCAGCGTGGTGGTGCTGCCGGGCTCGGTCAGCACCAGCGTGCAGTCCGCCCGCGACAGGGTCCGCGCGATGCGGTCCGCGGGGAAGTGCGGCTCGATCGGCAGGTAGACGCCGCCCGCCTTGAAGGTCGCGATGACGGCGGCCATCCAGTCGAGGTTCCGCTCGGTCACCACCGCGACCACACCCTCGCGGCGCAGCCGCGGGCCAGCATCGACCGGGCCAGCCGGTTCGCCCGGACGTTGAGCTCCCGGTAGGTCCACCGCCGGTCGCGGTGCACGGCCGCAACGGCGTCCGGGTGCTGCCGCGCGCGCTGCTCGAACAGCTCGTGGAAGCGCCGGTCCGGCAGCTCCCGGCGCGGTCCGGCCAGGCCGTCGAGCTGGAAGCGCAGCTCCTCGTCGGACAGCAGGCTCGCCCGCCCGTGATCGGCGTCCGGGTCGTCGACCATCGCGGTGAGCGCCGCGAGGTGGTAGCCGGCGATCCGTTCGGCGGCAGCGGTGTCGAGCGCGTCGGTGCGGTAGGTCAGCCTCAGCGCGCCGCCGCCATTGGTGAGCCCGACCCGCAGCACGGTGCCGTCGGCGAGCCCGGGGGTGGCGTCGAGGGCGTCGATCGGGTCGAACTCGGTCTCGCACCGCGGCCCGGGCACGTCGAGCTCGTCCACCAACCGGTCCAGGTCGAACGCGCGGTGCCGCACCACGTCCATCTCGACCGGCGCGACGGCCAGCAGCAGGGACCGCCAGGATCCCGGCTCGACGGCGAGCGGGCAGGGCAGCGACCGCCCGGCAGGCCCCGCGGCGTAGCCGGTCACCACGTCCTGCTCGCCGGACAGGACGGCCAGCACCTTCGCGTGGGCGGTCAGCACGAGCGAGTGCAGCGGCAGCTCCATCGGGCCGGCCAGCGCGCGCATCGCCGCGACGAGCCCGGCGCCCAGCGGCGCGACGTGCACGGCGGTGCCGGGGACCGGGTGGAGCGTCCACCGCGGGACCGCGGTGGCACCACCCGCCGCGAGGACACCCCGCCAGAACTCCCGGCCGGTCTCGATCTGCGTGTTCATCGAATCGTTCCTCTCCCTGCCGGGTTGTCATTCACCGCGGACGAGAACCGCGGCGTGGTTGTCGTCGATGCTGATCCGGCGCACCTGCAGATCGGCGGACTGTTCACGCATCCGCTTCGCCGGGTTGCCACCCCACCGCGCGTTCGCGGGCATTTCCTCGCCCTTCATGAGGAACGAGTCGGCGGCGAGCACCGAGCCCTCACCCATCGTCACGCCGTAGTGCACGAAAGCGCCGACACCGAGCGTGCAGCCGGCACCGATCGCGGTGCGGTCCGACTTGAAGGCGCCGTCCTCCTGCGAATGGCACTGCACGATGCTGCCGACGTTGAGCGTGCAGCCGTCACCGATGTCGACGAAGGTCTTCTCCACGAACGCGCAACCGTCGTCGAACACCCGCCTGCCGATCCGGACGCCCAGCATCCGCCAGATCACGTTCTTGAACGGGGTGCCGTTGAACGCGGCCAGGTACGCCTGCGCCGGCACCTTCCAGAAGCGTTCGTGCCGCCAGAACGCGCGGTCGTAGATCGAGCAGCCGTCCGGCCGCAGCGCCTGGAGCCTGCGCACCGACCGCTCGACCAGCACGAACCAGCCGACGCCGAACAGCAGGACGGCCACATTGGCCGGCACGACCACCGCGGCACCCCACGAGTGGTGCAGGTCCGCGGCGAGCATCCCGATGAGCGTCAGCGCGAAGACGTAGACCCACCGGACGGCGAGGAACAGCGCGATCGTCACGAGGTTGTGCCGGTTCTTGGCCGAGAGCCTGCGCCGCTGCTCGCCGCTGTCCAGGTCGAACCCGACGTCACGCTGCACCGACCGCGGGATCTCGAAGCTGGGCGAGCCCAGCAGGCCGACCCCTTCGCGGACGGGCCCGTCGATCGGGACCATGACCTTGGTGGCGAGCAGGCAGTTGTCACCGGTACGCCCGTGGGACGGGTACGCGATGTTGTTGCCGAGGAAGTTGTGCGCGCCGATCGACGTTCGGGACACGCTGAACGAGGTGCTCGAGAAATCGGCATTGATGATCGACAGGCCGTCCGCCACCACGGTTCCGGTGCCGACCGAGCTGAGGAACGGATTGTCGTGCTTCACCCGCTGCCCGAAGTTCGAGCCGGTCTGTTCCACCCGGGAGAGGTCGTAACCGAGACCACGCAGGTAGCCGACGATGTACGAGCTGTCCCCGAAGAGGAACGCGAAGAACTTGATGTTCGTCGTGCGGACGATCGTGCGGTGGGCCCAGTAGTGGAAGCCGTACAGCGGGTACACCGTGCCCGGCCGGATCGCGAGGCCGAGCACGCGCGGCACGGTGAACACGAAGGCCAGCCCGACCAGCAGGAAGCCGACCATCACCAGCGCCGAGGCGATCGCGGCGTGCAGGTAGAACGTCCGGTCGCGCAACGCCAGGGGACCGGGGCCGAGCAGCGCCGCGATCTGGGGGATCTCGGCGAGCAGCAGGATCGCGCCGCCGGTCGCGAGCGGCAGGGTCAGCAGGAGCAGGTTCACCAGCTGAACGACCGTGAACCCGACCCGCCGCACGCTGCCGCAGGCCACGCCCCCGACCCGGCGGTAGTCGGTGTCGGTGCGCTGCGCCGGGGAACCGTGCCAGCGCTCACCCGGGGGAACCGTCTGACCGGCGTGCAGTGACGACGAGTGGCCGAGCTGGGCACCGTCGCCGAGCGACGTCCAGATGTCGAGCACCGTGTGATCGCCGACGAGCGCGTTCCCGCCGAGCGTGACCGCCCCGGTCTGGACGACGCCGCTGTGGGCGCGGTAGCCGTTGAAGAACGAGTCCTTCATGATCACGGCGCCGTCGCCGATGGTGAGCATGTCGGTGCAGACGGGCACGTTCCTGGAGAAGACGGCAGCACCGCGCCCGACCTTCGCCCCCAGCGCACGGAGGTAGAACAGGTAGAGCGGCGTGCCGATGAACAGCGCCATCGGGTTCCGCTGGACCAGCGTCCTGACCACCCAGAACCGGAAGTACGCGAGGCTCCAGACGGGGATCTCCTGCGGCTTCCACCTGCCGACGAGCAGCCACTTGACCAGGACCGGGAGCCCGCACAGGCCGACGAACGACGCGACGCCGACCACGACCGACCGCAGGTAGATGTCGGCGAGCGCGGTGGCGTCCGCGATCCAGTCGACGCCGACGACGAAGGCGGCCCCGGTGAGCGCGGGGTAGCCGACGAGGAACAACAACTGCAGGGTCCCGCAGAGGAAGTACCGCTGCTTGCGGGTCTTCGCCTGCCGGTGCCGAGCGGCGCGAACGGTGCGGACCGCGCGGACGGCACGCAGGATCTGCGTCCCGAGCACCGGCGGTTCCGAGGAGTCGTCCCGGCCGACGGCGCCCGCCGCCGGCGTGCCGAACGCCGTGGCCAGGGTGGTGATCGTGGGGTGCGCGTAGACGTCCTTCATCGCGATCGCCGGCAGGTCATCGCGTTTGCGCAGCCGGGCGCAGAACCGCGCCATCAGCATGGAGTCGGCACCGAGGTCGTCGAAGAAATGCGCGTCGACAGCGACCTCGACGCCGAGGACCTCGGCCAGCACGGCGGCCAGGGCGGTGGAGAGCCCGGGGTCCGCGGAGCATGCCGCCGGCGCGAAGGCCCGCGCGAGTGCCGCGATGCTGGGGTGGGCGTAGACGTCCTTCATCCCGACCGAGGGCAGGTCGTCGCGCTTGCGCAGCCGCGCGCAGAACCGCGCCATCAGCATGGAGTCGGCACCGAGGTCGTCGAAGAAATGCGCGTCGACAGCGACCTCGACGCCGAGGACCTCGGCCAGCGAGCCCGCGAGCTCCCGCTCCAGCGTCGATCCGCCGGGCACGGGCGGAGCCGCCGGCGCGACGGGCGCGATGACCTGCGTCGGGTCGGGATCGACGAACGGCATCGGGACGGGCACTGCCTGCGGGACGGGGAGTGCGACAGCCTGCGGGACGGGGAGTGCGACAGCCTGCGGGACGGGGAGTGCGACAGCCTGCGGAACCGGCAGCTCGACCGGTTGGGGAACGGGAAGCCCGAGGGCCTGCGGCACCGGAAGCGGCAACGGCGCAGCCTGCGGCACCGGCAGCGGCAGCGGCAGCGACACAGCCTGCGGCACGGGCACGGGCAGCGACACAGCCTGCGGCACGGGCGACGCGGCCTGCGGCACCGGCAGCTCGACCGAGCGCGGATACGGAGTTGGCCGGGGATTCGGAGTGGGCCGCGGATACGGGGTCGGCCGCCGGGCGGGGGCCACCGGCGCGGCCTCGGTCCGGCCCGGCTCGGTCCCGGCACGAGGGGCCGTCCCGGGCTCACCGTCGCCGATCCGGCCGAGGTGCTCGATCTCACCGTCCGGGTTGACCCGGCCCAGGTCGCCGGTGCGGAAGATCCGGCCGGAGGGGTTGGCGGGGATGCCGAGGAAGTCGGGGATGAACGCCTTCTCGGTGAGGTCGTCGCGGTTCAGGTAGCCGCAGCTCAGCCCGATGCCGGCGATGCCGATCTCACCGGCGCGCCCGTGCGGGAGCGCCTGGAACGGGTCCGCGACGTCGAGGACGACGGTGCTGTAGGTCGGCAGGGGGACGCCGATGGTGGAGGGCCTGTCCGGGTGCAGCTCGGTCCACGTGGCCGACACGGCCGCCTCGGCCGGGCCGTAGACGCCGAGGAACCGCCGGCCGGGCCGGTGCCAGCGCCGGACGAGGTCCTGCGGGCAGCCCGGGCCGGTGACGAGGAGGAAGCGCAGGTCGGGCAGGTCCGGCTCGAGCGTGGCCAGCAGGTCGGGGCTGCAGCACATGGCGGTGACGCGCTGCGCGCTCAGGAAGCCGTGCAGGTCCCGGCCGCGCAGGGGGACGCCTGCCGGGCGGGGCACCAGCGTCGCGCCGACCGCCCACGGCACCCAGATCTCCTCGACGGAGAAGTCGGCGACGGGCTCGCCTGGTAGACGCGGTCCCACGGCCGGATGCCGTACACCTCGGCTGCGACCTTGACGAAGTTGCCGACGCTGCGGTGGTCGACGGCCACGCCGGTCGGCATGCCGTCGGCGGCCTGTCGGTAGGTGATGTAAGCGAGCGCGCCGGATCGCATGCCCCGCTCGGCGTCGGTGAGCCGGTAGGGGCGCTGCTCGTCGATCAGTCGCGCCGCCCGGTCGAGCTGGACGACCTCGGCGCCGACCAGGTCCACCCGCTCCACGCGGCCGGCCACGTCCGACGACGAGAGGATCGTGCGGACGCGGGCGTCCCCGACGACGGCGGCCATCCGGTGCACCGGGATGCCGCGGTCCATCGGCACGTAGGCCGCGCCGATCTTCAGGATCGCGAGGACCGCCACGTACGCGTCCGCGGCGCGGTCGAGCAGCACACCGATGCGGTCACCGGCGCCCGCGCCACGCAGACGCAGGAAGCGGGCCAGCTGGTTGGACCGGGCGTCGAGCTGGTCGTACGTGAGCGACTGCTCGGCCGAGTCGACCGCGAGCTGGTCGGCCCGCCCGTAGGTGCGGACCCAGTCGCAGCGCTCCTCGAAGATGCGGTCGAGCCGCTCGTCCGTGCGCACGCGCCAGCCCTGCGCCTCGAAGCGGTCGTGCAGCACCAGCTCGGACATCGGGATGGACCGCCGGATGTCGTCGCGCTCGGCGACCGGGACGAGGTGCTCGCTCACGAGCTCGCTCATGACGACGCTCCTCAGGCCGCACGGCTGCCGGTGGACAGCGCGTCGGCGTCGAGCACGCCCTCGCCGTACAGGTCGCGCACCCAGTTGCTCTGGTAGATCGTGTCCAGGTAGCGCTCGCCGAGATCCGGGGCGATGGCCACCGTGGTGAGGTCACGGGCACCGTGGCGGGCCAGCCAGCCCGTCGCGCCGCTGACGACCGTGCCGGTCGAGCCGCCGAACAGGAATCCACGCCGCGCCAAGCGGTGGCAGGTCCGGATCGCGTCGGCCTCCTCGACGTGGAGGACCTCGTCGACGTAACCCTCGTCGAGCAGCGGCGGGCGGACGTTCATGCCGAGGCCGGGCAGCATCCGCCGGGACGAGGGCGTGCCGAAGCTGACCGATCCGACGGGGTCGATGGCGACGATCCGCACCGACGGGCTGTGCTCCTTGAAATACCGTGCGCAACCCATCAGCGTGCCGGTCGTGCCGGCCCCGACGAACAGGACGTCCAGTTCCGGGAATCGGTCGGCGATGGCGGGTCCGGTCGTGCGGTAGTGCGCCTTCCAGGCGTTGTCGTTGGTGTACTGGTTGAGCCACACGAAACGCTCGTCGGAGGCGCAGAGGTTGCGGACGTAGTTCAGGCGGGCCCCGAGGTATCCGCTCTCGGGATCGGGTTCGGTGATCACCTGCACCTCGGCGCCCAGCGCCTCCATCAGCTGCCGCGTGGCGAGGTTGCAGCGGGAATCGGTGACGCACCGGAACCCGTAGCCCTTGCTCGCGGAGATGATGCTGAGCGCCACACCCAGGTTCCCGGACGACGACTCGACCAGCACGGACCCCGGACGCAGCACGCCGTCGCGCTCCGCTGCCTCGACCATCTCGGCCGCGGCCTTCAATTTCACGGAGCCCGCGAAATTGAATCCCTCGCACTTCAGGAACAGCGGGTGGCCGAAGATCGATCGCAGGTCGACGTAGAGATCGTCCTGGTTGAACTCCTGCGGAACGGAGATGATCGGCATGATGCCCCCTCGATGCTGAACCGGCCATCCCGTTCGACCGGTGCGCCACTGGGAGCAAGAATGCGATCGGAGCGGTCGCGAAACGATGGGGGCAACACGTCACCAGGGGCTGGTGGCCCCCGTATCCGGGTGGGGCTGTCCCGACCCGGGGGAACGGGGGCGGGCTCCCTCACTCGTCGCTGAGCTCGTCCTCGAGGGGCCGCAGCTCGGACACGAACTGGTCGAGGAAGCCCGCCCAGCTCCCGATCGGGCCGCCCGGCCTCACCACGAACTTGGTGAGGCCCACCTCGACGTACCGGCGGACGAGGTCTCGCGCCTCGGCCCAGCCGTGCGGCACGAGACCGGCCGCGTCGAGGTCGGGGCGGAGCCGGAGGATCTGCTGCCGCGCCGCCGCCACCTCCGCTTCGGACGCTCCGGGCGGTACGACGGCGATGTTGGTGCCGTAGTGGTCGTCCTCGATCTCCCGGCCGGCCTCCGCGGCGGCCCGTTCGATCTCGGCGCGGGCGGCGCCCGCCTCGTCCGGGGTGACGAGGCTGCCCAGCCAGCCGTCGGCGAGCCGCCCCACCCGCCGCAGCCCGGCCGGGGCCCGGCCGCCCAGCCAGATGTCGGGCGGCCGCGGCGGAAGCGGCCCCACCGACACGTCGTCGAGGTGGAAGAACCGGCCGTGGTGGGTGACCCGCGGCTCCGAGAGCAGCCTGCGCACCACCGTGAGCGACTCGTCGAACAGCGCAGCGCGGGCACCGTCGGGGGACGGGAAGAGCTGGATCTCCGCCGCCATGGCCGGCCGCACGCCGAACGCCGGGAGGATCCGCTTCGGCGCGAGCGTGATCAGCGCCGCGAGCTGTGCCGCGACCAGCGCGGGGTGGCGCCCGGGCAGCACGATCACACCGCTGCCGACCTTCAGGTCGCGGGTGCGGGCGGCGGCGAACCCCATCCCGACGACGGGGTCGATCAGTGGGCCGGAGGCCCGGTCGGCGAACCAGAGCGAGTCGATCCGCCTCGCCTCCAGCTCGTCGACGAGCTCGGCCAGCTCGGGGCCGGGGCCCGGCCCGCCGGCGAGCGGAACGGACCCGATACCGATGCGGACCTTCACGATCCATCACGCTACTGGGGCCGACACGGCTACCGTCAGTGCCTGATCGAAATCGTGGGCAGCCCCTCGGCCCGACCCGTAGGGTGTCGGCCCGTGTCCGTCCACCCCCAGCACCGCCAGTCCGACCACGCCGTCCGGGTGGAGTGGGGCCGGGAGGGCGCCGCGATGCTGGCGGCCGAGTGCGCCGTCGTGATCGTCGTCGACGTGCTGTCGTTCTCCACCGCCGTGGACGTCGCCGTGGGCCGGGGTGCCGCCGTCCTCCCGCTGCGTTCCGCGGAACGCGACCGGCCGCTGCCCGCGGACGTCGTCCGGGCGGCGCCGCGCCGTGGTCAGGGCCCGTCGCTGTCCCCCGCGTCCCTCACCCGGGCTGGCCGCCGGCACGCGGCTGGCCCTCGCTGTCCCCCGCGTCCCTCACCCGGGCTGGCCGCCGGCACGCGGCTGGCCCTGCCCTCCCCGAACGGCGCACCGCTCTGCGCGGCAGTGGCGGGGGCCGGGGCGGTGGCTGCTCGCGGGCGTGCCTGCGCAACGCCTCCGCGGTGGCGCGCGGCGACGGGCCGTCGGCGGACCGGTCGG
>MKJV01000009.1 GCA_001942185.1 Pseudonocardia sp. CNS-004 | reverse complement strand
ACGACCGGGTACGTCCAGTACAACGGCTCGTGCCGGCGCTTGCCAGGGACGATCTCGATCACGAAGCCCGCGGCCCGGGGCCTACAGGACAGGCCCTAGACCGAACGCTGTGATCCCGCGGAGTACTGCTCGCGGTCCTCGCTGCGGAACGCACGGGGTGCGTCGCGCTCGCCGATTGCGGGTAGGCCGCGGACATGGCCGATGTCGACGACGAGCTGTGGGACGAGTTCCACCGGGTGGTCAACATGACCTCGCGCGAGCTCTCCGAGTGGCTGCGCACCCGCGACGCGGGCGAGGAGGTCGAGGAGCTGCCGGACCAGGCCGGGACACCGACCGGGCAGCAGGTGCTCGCCATCCTCGGCAAGAGGCGCGGGGACCTGACGGCGCACGACGCGGACGCGATGCGGCGGGTGGTGGACCGCGTGCACGCGCAGCGTCGCGACGACCTGGAACCGACGGCGGGTCAGCCCGGGTGGCGGCGCAGGCTGATGTCGCTGGGGCACGACCCGCTCAAGCCGGCCGCGCCTTGATCAGGTCGATCACGGGGTCGTAGAAGGCCCTGACCGCACCCATCCCGCGCTCGGCGGCCCCGCCACACGAGAAGAACCCTTCGCAGCCACGACCGGACGTGAGAGGCTGCGCCGATCGAGGTCGTCCCGTCGTGACGACCCGGCTGTGGGCTTCGGAGCGGGGAGGCTCGATGAACGAGAACGAGGCCGGCGCATCGACGGGCGCGGAGCCCAGCAGCCGGATCAAGCCCGTGGTCTTCTACGGCTCGGCCGCCCTCACGCTCGTCGTGGCGCTGTGGGCGATCGTCGCCCCGACGGCGGCCGCCGACACGATCGGCGCGCTGGTCGGATGGATCTCGGAGTGGTTCGGGTGGTTCTACATCCTGCTCTCGACGGCCATCCTCGTCTTCGTGATCTTCGTCGGCGCGTCCCGGTACGGGAGGACGCGGCTCGGGCCGGAGCACTCGCGCCCCGAGTTCAGCACGTTCGCGTGGGCGTCGATGCTCTTCGCGGCCGGCATCGGCACCGACCTGATGTTCTTCGCGGTCGTCGAGCCGGTCACGCAGTACCTCACCCCGCCCCGCGGTGAGGGCGGCACGCTGCAGGCGGCGGAGGACGCCACCGTGTGGACGCTGTTCCACTACGGGATCACCGGCTGGGGCATGTACGCGCTGATGGGCATGGCGCTGGCCTACTTCGCCTACCGCAGGGGCCTGCCGCTCGCCATCCGGTCCGCGCTGTACCCCGTGTTCGGCAAGCGGATCCACGGCGGAGTCGGCGACGCCGTCGACCTCGCCGCCGTGCTCGGCACCATCTTCGGGGTCGCCGCGTCGCTCGGCATCGGCGTCGTGCTGCTGAACTACGGGCTCGACTTCCTGTTCGGGATCCCCGAGGGCACTGCCGCCCAGATCGCGCTCGTGGCCGTCGCGGTCATCATCGCCACCGTGTCCGCCGTCAGCGGCGTCGACCGCGGCATCAGGCTGCTGTCCGAGCTCAACGTGCTCCTCGCGATCGGGCTGGCGCTCTACCTGCTGGTCGCGGGCGACACGGTGTTCCTGCTGAACGGGCTCGTGCAGAACGTGGGCGACTTCGTCCGTTCCTTCCCGGGCATGACGATGCAGACGTTCGCCTACGACCGGCCGGTCGACTGGCTCAACGCGTGGACGCTGTTCTTCTGGGCGTGGTGGATCGCGTGGGCGTCGTTCGTCGGGCTGTTCCTGGCGAGGATCTCCCGCGGGCGCACGATCCGCGAGTTCGTGGCCGGCACGCTGATCATCCCGTTCAGCTACATCGTGATGTGGATCTCGATCTTCGGCAACAGCGCGATCGACCTCATCCGCGACGGCAACGCGGAGTTCGGCCAGAACACGGTCGACAACCCCGCGCAGGGCTTCTACCAGCTGCTCGCGCAGTACCCGGCGGTCACGTTCGTCGCGTCCGTCGCGACCTTCGTCGGCCTGCTCTTCTACGTGACATCCGCCGACTCGGCCGCGCTCGTGATGGCCAACCTGACCTCCCACCTGCCGACCGCCAAGTCGGACGGGGCGCCGTGGGTGCGGATCTTCTGGGCGGTGGCGACCGGCCTGCTCACGGTCGGCATGCTCGTCGTCGGCGGCGTGCCCGCCCTGCAGAACGCCACCATCATCATGGGGCTGCCGTTCGCGTTCGTGCTGGTTCTGGTGATGTTCGGCCTGTACAAGGCGCTGCGAATGGAAGCGCTGCAGGTGGAGAGCCACCAGCGCAGCCTGCTGTCGTCGCTGTCGGGCCGGGCCACGTCCGACGGGAGCCACACCGACGCCCCCGGCTGGCGGCACCGCCTCGATCGCGTCCTGTCCTTCCCCACCCGCGAGCGCGCCGAGCAGTTCATGGCGGACGTGGCGCTGCCCGCCATGGCGCAGGTCGCCGCCCACCTCCACGAGCGCGGGGTGGACGCACGCGCGCACCAGGACCGCGACGAGGACGGCGAGACCTTCGTCGAGCTGGTGACCGACCTCGGCGAAGAGAGCCCGTTCCGGTACCGGATCCGACCCCGCGACGTCCCGATGCCGGTCTACGGCGGGCGGGTCGTCCCGAAGGGAACCGACACGTACTCCCAGCTCGAGGTGCACCTGCGCGACGGCGGGCAGGGCTACGACGTCATGGGCTACACGCAGGGGCAGCTCACCGACGACATCCTCGACCAGTACGAGCGGCACCTCGAGTTCGTCCGGATCCACCAGATCGGCACCTGATGCACCACCCGGGCCCGCTCACACCGATCGTTCCCTGATCACGTCGATCATGCGGGTCCAGGAGTCCCCGCCGTACCCGGCGTCGACCATGCGCTCGTAGAGCGACCTGACGGCGTCCGGGAGGGCGGTGTCCTGGCCCGCCGCGGCCACGGCGGCCGCGATGTGCTCGACGCCGGCCGCCATCATCTGCGCGGAGGCGCCGTCGTCCGGGTGCTCGTCGCGTCGATGTTGGCCGCCGCCACCCCGAACGCCGAGCGCGCCAGCTCGACGAGCTCGTCCGCGAGCGGCGCGTACTCCCGTGCGGGGACGCCCGCCGTGCCGAGCAACGCCGCACCCTGCACGAACGTCGCCAGCGTCGTGACGAAGACGTGCACGAGGGCCTGGTAGAACAGCTGGGCCACCGCCGGGTCGCTGCCGCGGTGGTCCGGGCGGCCGATCACCCGCAGTGCGGGCTCGTGCTCGTCGAAGACCGACCGCGGCCCGCTGTAGAAGACGTACGCGTCCGGCGTGCCCACGGTGTCGGCGCCCACCATGACACCGCCGACCAGCAGCTCGGCGCCGCGCTCGGCGAGCCAGTCCGCGGCGTCGCGTGCGGCCTGCGGGGTGTCCGAACCCAGGTTGACGACGACCTTGCCGGCCAGCGCGTCGCCGACGTCACCGAGGATCTCGTACATGGCGGCGTAGTGGGTGAGGGAGAGCAGGACCAGCGGGCTCGCCGCCACCGACTCGGCCGGGGTCGCGGCGCGGGTCGCGCCCGCGGCGACGAGGTCGTCAGCGCGGCTCGTCGTGCGGTTCCAGACCGTGACGGGGTGGCCGGCCCCGAGGTAGGCGCGCGCCATCGCCCGGCCCATCGGGCCGAGGCCGATCATCGTGACGGGTGTCTTCACCGGTTGTCCCTCCGCGTGAGGAGGAGCTCGATGAGTCCCGTGGTGTCCTCGTCGCCGTGGCCCTCTGCCGTGCGGCGCAGCATCAGCGGGTAGAGCGGGGCGATCAGCTCCGGGCTCACGCCCTGCTCGTGCGCGGCGTCGATCAGGTTGGGGTAGGCGGCCGCCTGCATGGCCAGGTTCGAGACGACGTCGCGGGTGTAGTCGCGGGCGTCGACGACTTCGGCCATGCGCTCCTGGAACCCGCCGACCGCGCCCATCCAGCGCTGCAGGAGGGGCGCGAACTCCACGGCCGGGACGCCCGCCGAGCGGATCATCGCGAACGCGTGCAGCTCCCCCATCATCGCGCCGTACATGCCGCTGAGCAGCGCGATGTCGTGGAGCGCCGCCATGCCGTGGTCCGGGCCGAGGTACACGCTCTCGCCGAACGCGTCGAGGGCGGCGCGGTGGGTGGTGAACGCGTCCTCCGGGCCGCTGTAGAGCACGAACGCCGCGGGGGTCCCGATCATCGGGGGGACGGCCATGATGCCACCGTCGAGCAGGGCGAACCCGTTCTCGGCGGCCATGCGCCCAGCTCGCGGCCTGTCCGGGGTTGCCGTTGGTCAGGTTGACGACCACCCGCCCGGCGAGCGCGCCGACCACCGGGTCCAGCGTCTCGTGGACAGACCGGTGGTCCCACAGGCAGGCCACCACGAGCCCGCCCGCGTTCACGGCCTCCTCCACCGTCGCGGCCTCGGCGGCGCCAGCGGCCACGAGCGCACCCGCCTTGCCCGGGGTGCGGTTCCACACGGTCACCGGCCGGCCCGCGGCGAGCAGTGCACCGGCGAGCGCCGATCCCATCGCGCCGAGCCCGAGGACGGTGACGTTCTTCTCCTCTGTCATGCACCCAGCCTCGGCGGCGCCGCGCACGGTCCGCGCACGGTTCCCGCACGCCCACCGGTCACCGGAAACGGTCGGAGGGGGTGGCTAACGTTGCTCCCGTGCGGTTCGGGGTGCTCGGGGCGGTGGCCGTGTGGGGCGGCGACGGCGAGCCCGTTCGGGTGCCGGAGCGCAAGGTGCGGGCGCTGCTGGCCGACCTCCTCGTCCACGAGGGGCGGCCGGTGGCCGTCGAGCGGCTCGTCGAGCACCTGTGGGGAGGGCAGGAGCCCCGCAACCCGCTCAACACCCTGCAGACCAAGGTCTCGCAGCTGCGGCGCACGCTGGAGCGCGCGGGCGGCCACGACCTGCTCGTCCGCCAGCCGCCGGGTTACCTGCTGCGGGTCGGGGCAGGCGCGCTCGACGTCCACCTCTTCCGCGCTCTCACGGCGCGGGCCCGCGAGGCGTCCGATCCGGCCGAACGGGTCACGCTGCTGACCGACGCGCTGGCGCTCTGGCGCGGCCCGGCCCTCGCCGACGTCCGCGACGAGCCGTTCGCCGTGGCCGCGGCACAGCGGCTGGAGGAGGAACGCCTGAGCGCCCAGGAGGAGCGCGCCGACGCGCTGCTCGCGCTCGGCGGCGCGGAGCTCGGCCCGCTCGTCGCCGAGCTGGGGCAGCTCGTGGCGCGCCACCCGCTGCGCGAGCGGCTGCGCGGCCTGCACATGCGTGCGCTCTACCGCACAGGCCGCCAGGGCGAGGCCCTCGCCGGGTTCGCCGCGCTGCGCTCCGCGCTCGTCGCCGAACTCGGCCTCGAACCCGGCCCCGAGATCACCGCGCTGCAGCGCGCGATCCTCGCCCAGGAACCGTCCCTGCACGCCCCACAGGTCCGCCCGCGGCACACCATCGCCGCCCCGCTCACCGAGCTGGTCGGCCGCGACCACGAGGCCGGCCGGGTCCGCGAGCAGCTGCGCGCGGCGCGGCTCGTCACGCTCACCGGGCCGGGTGGCGTCGGCAAGACGAGCCTCGCGGTCGCCGTGGCGCGGGAGCACCCCGACGCCTGCCTCGTCGAGCTCGCCGGGCTCGACCGGCAGATGTGCCCCGAGGACGAGTGCCCGGCCGAACACTGGGTCACCACCGCCGTCGGCAACGCGCTCGGGCTGCGCGAGTCGCCCGATCTCGTCCGGCGGATCGGCGAGGCCATCGCCGGGTCGCCGCTGCTGCTGGTGCTGGACAACTGCGAGCAGGTCGTCGACGCCGTCGCGGCGGTCGCCACGGCGCTGCTGCGCGCCGCGCCCGGCCTGCGGATCCTCGCCACGAGCCGGGAGCCGCTCGCCGTCGCGGGCGAGGTGCTCCACGAGGTCCCGCCGCTGGAGCCGCCCGCGGCCACCGGCGACGTCCACGCCGTACGCGCGTCGAGCGCGGCGCGGCTGTTCGTGGCGCGCGCCGCGGCGTCCGCGCCCGGGTTCGTCCTCGACACGGCCACCGCACCGGCCGTCGCGGCGATCTGCCGGCGGCTCGACGGGCTGCCGCTCGCGCTGGAGCTGGCCGCGGGGCGGGTGCGGGCACTGGGCGTGCACGAGGTGCTCACCCGGCTCGACGACCGGTTCGCCCTGCTCGCGGGCGGGCCACGCGACGCACCCGACCGGCAGCGCACCCTGCGCGCGGTGATCGACTGGAGTTGGGAGCTGCTCACACCGGGCGAGCAGGTCGTGCTGCGCCGCCTCGCCGTGCACGCCGAGGGCTGCGACCTGGAGGCGGCCGAGGCGATCTGCGCGGGCGAGGGCGTCCGCCGCGAGGATGTGCTCCACCTGCTCGCCCGCCTCGTCGACCGGTCGCTGGTCGTCAGCCAGGCCCCGCGGTTCCGGCTGCTGGAGAGCGTGGCGGCGTACGGGGTGGAGCGCATGGCCGAGGCAGGCGAGCTGGAGCGTGTGCGGCAACGCCACAGCGCCCACTTCCTCGCGCTCGCCGAGCGGGCCGAGCCGGAGCTGCGCGGCGCCGACCAGCGCCGCTTCCTGGAGCGGCTCGACGCGGAGTCGGCCAACCTGCGCGCCGCCATCGACCACCTCGTGCAGCAGGCCGACGGCGCCGAGCAGGCGTTGCGCCTGGTACAGGCGTTGTGCTGGCACTGGTTCCTGCGCGGGCGCACCGGTGAGGCCGTCCTGTCGCTGCGCGCCGCGCTCGCCGTGCCCGGCGCCGCCCCCGGCGGCGCCGGGTGCAGGCCGCCGCCTGGCTCACCGCGCTGCGCGTGCTCGACGGCGAGCCACCCGACGACGCCGCGCTCGACGTGTCCGCCATCGCCGACCCGGTGGCCCGGGCGCGCACCCAGTGGTTCCTCGGCTACGCGCTCACCACCGTGGCCGACACCCGCGGCGCGGCGCTCACGTGCGCCGCCCTCGCCACCTTCGAGGCGGTGGGCGACAGGTGGGGCATCGCGGCCGCGCTGGCCGACCGCGTCAGCCAGGCCTTCTACACCGACGCGCGGGAGCGGGCCGAGCGGGCGGCGGCGCTGTTCCGGGAGGTCGGCGACCAGTGGGGGCAGGTGCAGACCACGTTCGCGCTGGGTGCCCTCGCCGAGCAGGCAGGCCGGTACGCCGACGCCGCCGAGCAGCACCGCGCCGGGCTGCGGATGGCCGAGGAGCTCGGGTTGCGGGCCGAGGTGTCCTACCAGCTGTCCTGGCTGGGCCGGGTGGCCCTGCTGGAAGGCCGGTTCACCGAGCCGAGGACCTGCACCGGCGCGCAGCCGCCACGGCGGTCGCACACGGCTTCACGCCCGGCCGCATCTACGCCCTCACCGGCCTCGCACTCGGTGAGCGCCGCACCGGGCGTCTCGACGAGGCCGCACGACACCTGCAGGAGGTGCTCGCCTGGCACCTCGGAGCGGGCGCCGAGATCGCCACCACCCTGATCCACGCCGAGCTGGGGTTCGTGGCGGAGCTGGGCGGCGACGCCGAGGGAGCGCTACGCCACCAGCTCGCCGGGCACACGATCGCCCGGCGCAGCGGCGACCCACGCGCGCTGGCGCTGGCGCTGGAGGGGCTCGCCTGCGCGGCCGCCCTCGTCGGCGGCCACCGGCTCACGGCGCGGCTGCTGGGGGCGGCCGCGGCCGCGCGGGACAGCGTCCACGCGCCGTTGCCGCCCGCCGAGCGCAGCGACGTCGACCGCGCCACCGCGGCGGCCACGGAAGCGCTCGGGGCGGCCGAGTTCGCCGACGAGTTCGCGCGTGGCACGGTCACGAGCCCCGACGAACTCGTCACCGCGCTGCCGACCCGAACCGCCCGTACCGCGCCACGACCGGCGTGAGCGACCCAGCTCACATCGGCGGTTGTCACATCGATCCCTCGCGCCGTGTCAGGACGGTGAAGCCGACACCGGAGGAGAGATCGTGGACGCCCGCATCGACTACTACGCCAACCCGATCGCCGCGAAGTTCGCCCGCTACATCAACTCGGCGGGGAAGGTCGTCTCCGACTCGACGCTGCCGCCCGCCGTGCAGGAGCTGGTGAAGATCCGGGCCAGCCAGATCAACGGCTGCGCCGTCTGCCTCGACATGCACACCAAGGACGCCGCCCACGCCGGGGAGACGCCGGTGCGCCTCAACATGATCGCCGCCTGGCGGGAGGCCACCGTCTTCACCGACGCCGAACGGGCAGCCCTGGCCGTCACCGAGGAGGGGACGCGCATCGCGGACGGTGCGGGTGGGGTGAGCGACGAGACCTGGGAGCTGGCCCGCAGGCACTTCGACGACGACCAGCTCGTCGCCATCGTCTCGCTCGTCGCGCTCATCAACGCCTACAACCGTATGAACGCCATCCCGCGGATCCCCGCGGGGGACTACGAGCCCGGCAAGTGGGGCTGATTCCCGCACGGTTGGTCAGTCGGCCCCTGGGCGCACGATCATCAGCACCACGACGATCGCCCACAGCAGGTTGTAGATCCCGGAGTACATGGCGAGCGAGCGCAGGCGGGCGCCGCCGTCCGGCTCGGCGAGCGCCGCCTTCTGCCTGGGGTAGATCACGAGCGCCAACAGGAGGCCCGCGGCCGCGGTGAGGAGCATCGCGATGTTGATCCAGATCTCGGCCATGCGCCCCTGGACCACCCCCAGCACGATGCCGACGACCGGCACGACGACGCCGAGCAGCCCGTACACCCGCGTGATGCGGTGCAGCAGCACCGCCACGGCCTCGTTGCGCTCCCCCGCCTGCTCGGCGCCGGCGCCGGCCGGCACCGTCGCGGCGACCGGGGCTAGCGCGGGAACAGGCTGGCCGCCACGGCCGAGCCCCCGACGAACACGATGCCGGCGAGCACGTGCACCGACAGCAGCAGACCCTCCACAACGCCTCCCAAGCTTCAGCCTTCCTGAAGCCTAGCAGCACCTTCAGAGCCCCTGAAGGGACCTCACACGCACCGTCGCCGCCCACGCGCCCCGTCGATCGGGCACGGATCGTCGGCGATCAAGGATCACGCCGAGCAGCACTCCACAGTCGCCGCAGCAGCAGTGGCGTGCCGCTCGAGCCGCTGCCCCCGCGCCTCGCCGATCAAGGGCAGAAGGCGGTCAAACGATCTTCAATGGCCACCATCTGCCCTTGGTCACCAACGCTGGGCCAGGTCATGGCAACCGATAGTGCGTGGATCATCGCGATGTGCCGCGCATCCCGGCGGCGCGGGGACGACCCGAGGTTCGATGATCGACGCCACCGGCATCCTGACGATCACGCACCGCCCCTGCGAACCCGGCCGGTCGGTCGGTCGCGTCCACCGCCGAGCCGTTCCAGCAGGTCGCACACGGATTGTGGTGCTCGCACAGGAACTGCAGTTGGTGTGTGGGCACCAATGTTGGTGTGCGAGCGGGCCGGCCGGTCGGTCGCGTCCACCGCCGAGGTCGGGCGCTCGCACGTCTAGCAGAAGGCCGAGCGGACCGCCTCGCCGACCTGGCGGAGCGCCGGGTCCGCGTCCGGGCCGAAGAGCTGGGTGTCGACGGACTCCACCGCCTTCATCGCCTCGCGCAGCAGGCGGGCGCCCTCCGGCGTGAGCTCGATGGTGGACGCGGCCCCGGCCCGCGCCGTGCCGTCGCGGACGAGCCCGGCGCCGACCAGCGCCTTCACCGCCGTGTGCACGCTCTGGACGCTGATCCCCGACATCCGGGCGAGGTCGCTGAACGACGCGCCCGGAACGCCCGAGATGTGCCCGAGCAGCCCGAGCCTGCTCACGGTCAGGCCGAGCGGGGCGAGCGCAGCACCCAGTTCGGCCTCGACCCGATGCGCCACGGTGAGCAGCACGACGGAGGGGCTGGTCGGGGGGGACTCCGTGCTCACAACGGGAGTCTCCCGCACCGGATCAGGACTCGGCGCGCAGCAGGTCGCTCGCCTTCTCCCCGATCATGTAGCAGGTGATGTTCGGGTTGATCGCCGGCAGGAACGGCAGGATCGACGCGTCCGCGACCCGCAGCCCGTCCACCCCGCGCACCCGCAGCTGCGGGTCCAGGACGCGCCCGGGTCGGTCGCCGGGCCCATCTTCGCGGTGCCGGCCGGGTGGTAGACGGTGTTGTGGGTCTTGGCGATGTAGTCGGCCAGCTCGTCGTCGGTGACGGCGTCCGGGCCGGGGGTGAGCTCACGGGCCACCCACTCCTTGAGCGGCTCCTGCTCGGCGATGCGACGGGCCAGCCGCACACCCGCGGTCATGACGCGCATGTCGTGATCTTCCGGGTCGGAGAAGTAGCGCGGGTCGACGCGCGCGCGATCGCGGAAGTCGCGGCTGCGCAGCCGCACCGTGCCCCGCGACCGCCCGCGCGTGACGTTCGGGGTGAGGCAGAACCCGTTGTCGGTGGTCGGGTAGCCCCAGCGCACGGTGTTCAGGTCGAACGGGACCGACCCGTAGTGCATCATCAGGTCCGGCCGGTCCAGACCGTCGCTGGTGCGCGTGAACAGGCCGATCTCCCACCACTGCGTGGAGCGGGTGACCATGGGCCGCGCCGCCTCCCACATCACCAGGCCCTCGACGTGGTCGTCCAGGTTGGCCCCGACGCCGGGCGCGTCCACGAGCACGTCGATCCCGTACTCGCGCAGGTGCACCGACGGCCCGATGCCCGAGAGCATCAGCAGCTTCGGCGTGTCGATCGCGCCCGCGCTCAGCACGACCTCCCGCCGGGCCGTGACGGTGCGCCTGCCCGGCCCGATGTCCTGCTGGTACTCCACGCCGGTGGCGCGCCTGCCGTCGAACAGCACGCGGGAGGCCCACGCTCCGGTGCGGACCTCCAGGTTCCGGCGCTTCCCCATGATCGGGTGCAGGTAGGCCCGCGACGAGGACGCGCGCGTGCCGTCGGGCTCCCGGTTGATCTGGAAGAACCCGGCGCCTCGCAGACCGTCTCCCCCTCGTTGAAGCGGACGGTCGGCAGCCCGACCGCGGCGGCGGCCTCCAGGAGCGCCACCCCGCACGGGTCGTCCGGGGGGACCTGCATGATCGTGACCGGTCCGGTGCGGCCGTGGCCGTCCCAGGGGCCGTCGTTGTTCTCCAGCCGCGCGATGAGCGGCCAGCACTCGTCGGCGCTCCAGCCTCGCACCCGCCGGCGGCCCACTCGTCGAGGTCCTCGCGGGGAGTCCAGAACGCGATGCACGAGTTGTGCGACGAACACCCGCCGAGCACCTTCGCGCGGGCGTGGCGCAGGAAGCTGTTGCCGTGCTTCTGCGGCTCGACCAGGTAGTCCCAGTCGTAGCCGGAGTCGAGCAGGGCCATCCAGTCGGTGAGCTTCAGGATCGCCGGGTCGTCGACGTCGGACGGTCCGGCCTCCAGCAGGCACACCGTGACGTCCGGGTCCTCCGACAGCCGCGCCGCGAGCGCACAGCCTGCCGACCCGCCCCCGACGACCACGTAGTCGAACGCCTCGGTCACGCCTCCCCCTCACTCGTGAACCAGCGCGCCGGAGCCGGCTCGGTGTTGTGCCAGATGTGTTTGTGCTCCTGGTACTCGGCCAGCCCGGTCGGCCGAGCTCGCGCCCGTTGCCCGACCGCTTCATGCCGCCCCACTCGGCCCCGGGCAGGTAGGGGCCGAAGTCGTTGATCCACACGGTGCCGTGGCGCAGCCCGCGGGCCACCCGCTCGGCCCGCCCGGCGTCGCTCGTCCAGACCCCACCGGAGAGCCCGTACTCGGTGTCGTTGCCGAGCGCGATCGCCTCCTCCACGGTGGTGAAGCGCTCGACGGTGAGGATCGGGCCGAAGGTCTCCTCGCGGATCACCCGCATGTCGCGGCGGACGTCGGCGAAGACCGTCGGCCGGTAGAAGAAGCCCTTCTGCAGGTCCGGCTCCTCCGGGCGGTGCCCGCCCGCCACCAGGCGGCGCCCTCGGCGTGCGCCGACGCGACGAAGTCCTCGATCTTCGCCCGCTGGGCCGCCGAGACGAGCGGCCCCGACTCCGTGGCCTCGTCCAGACCGTTGCCCAGCCGGATCCGCTCGGCCCGCCTGCCGATCTCGGCGACCAGGTCGTCGTGCAGCGCGTCCTCGACGATCAGCCGGGCACCCGCCGAGCACACCTGGCCCGCGTGCAGGAAGACGGCGGTGACGGCGTTGTCGACGACGGTCTCGAAATCCGTGTCCGCGAAGACGATGTTGGGGTTCTTGCCGCCCAGCTCCACCGCCACCCGCTTCACGGTGCCCGCCGCGGCCCGCATGATCGCCTGGCCGGTGGCGAGCCCACCGGTGAAACTGACCATGTCGACGCCTGCGTGCTCGGTGAGCGGCGCGCCTGCCGACCGACCGTCACCGAGCAGGATGTTGACCACACCCGGCGGCGCACCCGCCTCCTCCAGCAGCCGCACGAGCAGCACCGACGTGAGCGGGGTGACCTCGCTCGGCTTGATCACCACGGTGTTCCCGGCCGCGAGCGCGGGCGCGACCTTCCAGGACAGCTGCAGCAGCGGGTAGTTCCACGGCGTGATCAGCGCGCAGACACCGACCGGTTCGTGCACCACCCGGCTCACGACGGCCGGGTTGCCGGTGTCGACGAGGCGGCCGGTGTCCTTGCCCGCGAGGTCGGCGTAGTAGCGGAACACCGCGGTGACGTCGTCGACGTCGATGCGGCTCTCGACCAGCGTCTTGCCGGTGTCGAGGGTCTCGGTGCGGGCGATCTCCTCCTTGTCGCGGACGAGGAGGTCGGCGACCCTGCGCAGCAGCGCCCCGCGCTCGGCTGCCGGGGTGTGTGGCCACGGGCCCGAGTCGAACGCCGCGCGGGCCGCGGCCACCGCGCGTTCGACGTCGTCGGGGCCCGCCTGGTCGACGATCTCGACCACACCGGCGTCGTACGGGTTGATGACCTCGGCGGTCCCCCCTGATCCGGAGGTCCATGCGCCGTCGATGTAGAGGCTGGGCACGCGCTGATGGTCCTCCGGAACCGCCGCCCGTCAAGCGGAAGCGGCTTTCCCGGGAGTCAGTTCGGGGGCTGCGGGGCCAGTGGGCGGGACGCACCCGCCGCCAGCAGGCCGAGCGTCAGGGCGCCCAGCACGACGAACAGGGCGCGCAGGATCCCGGCGTGCTCGCCGAGCAGCCCGATGAGGGGCGGGCCGGCGATGAACGCGGTGTAGCCGATGGAGCTCACCACCGACACGCGGGCGGCGGCGCGGGCCGGGTCGTCGGCGGCGGCGCTCATGCCCACCGGGAAGCCGAGCGACGCCCCCACCCCCCACAGCAGCGCGCCGGCGAGCGCGACGGGGACGGACCCGCCGAGCAGCATCAGCAGGAGGCCCGCGAGGCGATGACGGCGGTGGTGCGCACCACGACGACCCGCCCGAAGCGCTCCAGCGCCGCACCGCCCGCCATCCGGCCCGCGGTCATCGCCGCGACGAGAACCCGAAGGCGAACGGCACCGAGCGTCTCGCTAAT
>MKJV01000008.1 GCA_001942185.1 Pseudonocardia sp. CNS-004 | reverse complement strand
GACCACCGTCGGACGGCCGATCTCCTCGGAGATCATCCGCGCCACGAGCGGGATCCGCGAGGAGCCGCCGACGAGCAGCACGGCGGAGAGCCGGTTGGGTCGACCTGCGCCGAGCGCAGTACTTCGGGTGTGCGTCGACCACCGTCGGACGGCCGATCTCCTCGGAGATCATCCGCGCCACGAGCGGGATCCGCGAGGAGCCGCCGACGAGCAGCACGGCGGAGAGCCGGTTGGGGTCGACCTGCGCCGAGCGCAGCGTGCGCACGAGGGTGCCGATCGTGGACTCGACGGGGGCGCGGATCATGTCCTCGAACTCGGCCCGCGTCAGCTTCACCTCGAAATGGCGGTGGGGGAGGAACACCGGGATCGTCGTCTCGGTGTCGATCGAGAGGGCCTCCTTGGCCAGCACGCAGTCCTGGTGCAGCCGGGCCAGCGCGATGGCGGTCTGCGGGTCGCTCATGTCCAGCTCGGAGAGCGCCCCGCCCGCCACGTAGTTGACGTGGGACAGGATCGACTCGTCGAAGTCGACGCCACCGAGGCGCTCGATCCCCTCGGGGACCCCGAGGATCTCGATGCCGCCGGGGTGCTTGCGCAGCACGGTGCGTCGAATGTGCCGCCGCCCAGGTCGTACACGGCGATGACGTCGCCGTCGGACAGCTGCCGGGATGTGGCGTAGTGGGCCGCGGCGGCCTCCGGCTCGGTGACCATGCGCGGTGCGGTGAGCCCGGCGACGTGGGGGACCTCGTCGAACAGCTCCCTGCGGAACGGCCCCCAGTTGGCCGGGTGCGTGAGCACCACGCCGTCCGGTTTGGTGCCCTCGGTCTCGGTGACCCGGGTCAGGACGTCGTGCAACAGTGCGCCCAGCAGCGCGGTGACCGCGTAGGGCGAGCCGCCGAGCATCACCGGTGTGGGGTCGCCGAGGCGGCGTTTGAACTCGCGGCCGGTGCGGTCCGGGCCGCCCACGGCCCTGCGGGCGGCCGTGTCGCCGGTGACGAGCGTGCCGTCCTCGCGCAGGTACACGACGGCAGGTGTCACCACCGACCGGTCGCCGAGGGTGAACATCTCGATGCGCGCGTCGGTGGCGATCGCGGCCGCGACGAAGGTCGTTCCGAGGTCTACGCCGAGGTGATAGCCCACGTCTCCTCCCGAGAACGGGTCTGGTGCCTGCCCCGTCGCCCGAGGGGGGCCTGGCATTACCGTTGTGGCCGGATCCCGGATGAACAAGGGGGCCAGCCCTACCCGAGGTGGGGCGCGCCCCATTCACTGATACGCGCTGACGCCGGACGATTACGCCATGATGCTCGGACCAGCGCGGCGGGCAGGCGACGCTCCCCACGCGGCCGCCGGGCAGGGCGCGTCCCCCGAACCGGTCACCCGGCTCGCCCCACTCACTCCGGAAGCCCGTCTCCGCGCCGAGCGCGAGCAGTGGCGGCTGCGCCGCAGCGTCGAACGGGAGCTGCACGACGGCGCGGCGCTGCGGCTCTCCGCGCTGACGCTGCGGCTCGGGCTGCTGCGCCACCGGGCCGCATCGGCCGAGTGCGACCTGCACACCTACATCGACGACTTCCAGGACGAGCTGCACGCCGTGCTGCAGGAGCTGCGGGAGGTCTCCAGCAGGATCTACCCCCCGCTGCTCGACGAGGCGGGCCTCGGCCCTGCCCTGCGGGAGGTGGTCGAGCGGTTGGACGTGCCCGTGCGGGTGGAGGCCCCGTCCGACCGGTTCGGGGCCGCGGCGGAGGGTGCTGCCTACTTCGCCGTGGTCGGTTGCCTGGAGGCGCTGGCGCCCGGCGGGGCCCGCACCGACGTCGTCGTGCGGCGGGAGGACGACCGGACGCTCGCCGTGGACGTCGTCGGCGTCGAGGCCGGCCACGCCGACGCCATGCTCGGAGCCATCCGGCGCCTGGACGGTGCCGTGGACATCGCGGGCGGCCCGTGCGCCGCCACGATCACGATGAGGATCCCATGCGAGTAGCGCTTGCCGAGGACGGTGCACTCTTCCGCGAGGGGCTGGTCATGCTCCTGGACGCGGCGGGTCACGAGGTCGTGGGTTGCACCGCCGACGGCGACTCCCTCGTGGAGCTCATGGCGGCGAAACCCGCGGACATCGCGATCCTCGACATCCGGATGCCGCCCGAGCCCGACGGCGGGCTGGTGACTGCCGAACGGCTGCGTGCGGCACACCCGGACATGGGGCTGCTGTTCCTGTCGCACTACGCCGAGTCGCACTACCTGATGCGCATCCTGCAGATCGGCACGGAGTCGGTCGGGTACCGGCTCAAGGAGAAGGTCGGCAGCGTCGATGTCCTCAGCGACACGCTCACGCGGATCGCCGCAGGCGAGATAGTCATCGAGCCGGTGCTCGCCAGGCGGCTGGTGGAGCGGCCGCGCGGGGAGCGTAAGGGGGTCGTCTCCACATTGTCGGAGCGCGAGCTCGACGTGCTGCGCCTCATGGCGGAGGGCCGGTCGAACAACGGGATCGCCGGGCAGCTGTTCGTCACGCCGAAGGCGGTCGAGAAGCACATCGCCGGCATCTTCGGGAAGCTGAACCTGCACCCCGACACCACGGAGCACCACCGCAGGGTGCTGGCCGTCCTCACCTACCTGCGCTCGCAGCGCGACGGCGACTGACCGGGTACCGGGATGGCCGCCACTAGCCCGTCCGCCCGATTGGCCTCCGTGCCCGTGGCGCATAGCGTGACGACGCTGGGAACGGACCCGATCCGGTGCAGATCGGGAGCGGCATGAACCGGACGATCGCGGCGCGGTCGCTGCGGGCGTTGCTCGTCGCCTGCGGCGTCGTCGGTGTGCTCGTCGTACTGGTCGAGTGGACCGGCGGCATCCTGGGGCACGGCCCGCTCGAGATCCTGATGCCGTTCGTGGCTCTCGCCGTTGCGGCGGTGGGCCTCGGAGCCGCCCAGCCGCGGATCGACCGCGTCGTCGAGCGGATCACCCACCACCGCGAGGTCACGCCGTACTCGTCGCTCGCCGCGGCGGCGGCGCGGATCCGGGCGGGGGTGCTGGAGCAGGCGTTGCCCGGGCTCGCGCAGGTGCTCGCCGACGGCACCGGCGCCACCGGCGCGGTCGTGTGGCTCGCCGTCGGTGACCGGCTGCTGGCGGCGGCGCAGCACCCGCCGCGCGGCGCGGGCAGCGGTGCGGACACCGTGGAGAACCTCGCGGTGCTGCTCGCCAGGCCGGACGTCGACCACGTCGTCCCGGTGCTGGACGGCACGGTCCTGCGCGCCGCGCTCACGATCACCAAGCCCGGTGCGGCCATCACCCCCGGCGACCAGGAGCTCGTCCGGGACGTCGCGGGCGGCGCCGCGCTGCTGCTGCGGGGCGTGGCGCTCAACGCCGAGCTCGCCGAGCGGGTGCGCCGTGCCGACGACCTCGCCGCGGAGCTGCAGGCGTCGCGCCGGCGTCTCGCCCGCGCGCGCGACGTCGAGCGCAGGCGGCTGGTGATGGAGCTGGGCAACGCGACGAGCGTCCCGCTGGCGGTGCTGCGTGCCGACGTCGCGGCCGCGGGCGCTGAGCTGCGCCGCACGCCGGAGAACGCGGAGTCGGCGCAGCGGGCGCTCACCCACGCCCGGGTCGCGCTCGACGGGCTCCTCGACCGCTTCCGCCTGATCGCCCGGGGTGTGCACCCGGCGGTGCTGCGCGACCAGGGCCCGGCCGCGGCGCTCGACGAGGTCGCGGCCGACCTGCCCCGGCCGGTGCGGATGTCCGGCGGCCTCGGTGGGCGTCTCGACCACGAGATCGAGTCGGGCGTCTACTACGTCGCCGCGGCGGCACTGGGCGTGCTCGCGGGTGGCGCGGGCGACGGCGAGCTGCTCGTGCACCTCGACCGCGCCGACGGCCACGTGTCCGTGCGCATCGAGGACCCGGACGCCAGGGAGAGCGCGGAGCGGCTCCGCGCGGCACTCGCCGACGAGCGGGAGCGGCTCTCGGTGCTGGGTGGCGAGCTCACGATCACGGCGGAGCCCGGTGAAGGGGGTTCGGTCGAGGTGCACGTCCGGCTGCCGGACCGGCTCGCGCCGGTGGTCGAGGAGCGGGCCGGCGCCGGGCAGGGGGTCCCGTGACCGCCGGGGTGCGGGGCGTGCTCGCCGGCACCGCCTACTGGCTGCTGCTGCTCGCCTCCGCCGTGGTGTCGCTGACGTCGCTGACCGCCGGTGCGATCGGATGGCTCGCGACCCAGGACACGCTGTTCGACTGGCTCGGCGTGCAGGGCGTCCTCGACTACGGGGTCAGCCTGCTCTCGATCGTGGTCGCCGTCGTACTGGCCGCCGGGAGGGACCGCAGCCGGCCGACGCGGCTGCTCGTGCTCGCGATGGTGGGGTCGGCGGGTGCCTTCAACGTGCAGGCGATCGCCACCGTGATGGTGGTCGACGCGGCCACGGGCCTGCGGATCGGCCTGCTCCACCACGAGCTGCTCCCCGCGGTGGCGGTGGCCGCCTACGCCGTGGCGCTGCTGCTCTTCCCGCCGGAACGGGAGCAACGGCCTGCCGGCACCTCGCTGCTGCTCGCAGGCGCCGGGCTGCTCCTGATCGTCGGGATCGGGACCGCACTGCTGTCGCCCATCGTGAGCTGCGTGCTCTTCTTCGGCTACCTCGGGCCGATCGTCGGGGTGCTCGTACTGCCCCGCCAGATCAGGGGCGCCCCCACGGCGACGGCACGCACCCAGGCGCGGCTGCTGTTCAGCGTGGTCGCGGTCGCGTCCGCCATCGCGATCGTCCTGGCGGCGATCACGCTCCTGATGTGGGCCACCGGATGGGGCGGCATGCTCCTGCTGGCCGACCCGGCCACCGGGGCGGGCGGCGAGCCGACGGCGCTGCTGTTCTGGTACTCCCGGCTGGCCGGGATCTCGATCGCCGGGGCGGTGTTCATCGCGACCCGGCGGGACGGCCTGTGGAACGCCGAGCGCCTGTTCAGTCGAGGGCTCGCGGCCGGGCTGACGGCCGCGCTGGTCGGTGGCGCGTACTGCGTGGTGCGCACCAGCACCGCGAGCCTGCTGGTCGTGGGCGGTGCTCTCCTGTCCGCGGTGCTCGCGACGGCCGTGGCGGCGGTGGCGCTGCGGCCCGCGTACGTGTGGGCCGAGCGGTGGACCGACCGGCTCCTCTTCGGCGCCCGGCCCACCCCGTACAGCGTGCTCGCCGGGATCACCGCGTTCTCCCGCGTCAGCGCGGCCGATGCCCCGGACCTCGCCCGCGTGGCGGAGGCCGTCGGGCGCGGGCTGGGGGCCACGACCTGCCGGCTCACCGTCACCAGGCCCGGGCTGCGCGACCGCAGCTACACCTGGACCGAGGGGCAGGCGCGGGAACAGGACGATCTCGTCCAGGTGGTCGTACGCCACGGGACGGAGGCCATCGGCACGCTCGCGGTCGACTACGCCGCCGTCGCAGGGCTGCAGGAACAGCGGAAACACCTGCTGGAGGACGTGGCCGACAGCCTCGGCGCTGTGCTGCAGGCCAGCCGGTACGGCATCGAGCTGGAGCGCCAGCTGCGGGCCGCGCTCGCGCACGCGGGCGAGATCGCCGCATCGCGGCGGGCCGTCGTCGCCGAGATGGACGGCGAGCGGCGCCGCATCGAACGGGACCTGCACGACGGCGCGCAGCACCACCTCGTGTCGCTGCGGCTCGCGCTCGGGCTGGTGGAGCACCAGGTCGCCACGGCGCGGTTCGACGAGGCGCGGGAGCGCCTCGAGCAGGTGAGCGGCAAGATCGACGTGGCCGAGTCGATCCTCGCGGAGACCGCGATGGGGGTGTCGTCGCCGCTGCTGGCCGAGCTGGGGCTCCTGCGGGCGCTGGAGACGGAGCTGGCGGGCGGCGAACCGCCGGTCGTGGTGGATGCGAGCGGCGTGCACGGGGACGGCCGGTTCCCGCGCGACGTCGAGGCGGCGGTGTACTACAGCTGCCTGGAGGCCGTGAACAACGCGCGCAAGCACGCGGAGGGCGCCACGATCGGGGTGCGCCTGCACTCCGAGGACGGCCTGCTGCGCTTCACGGTGGAGGACGACGGCCCGGGGTGGGACCCCGACCGCGCGGCCTCGCCGGGGCGCGGCCTGCGCAACGTCACCGCCAGGATCTCCACGGTCGGCGGCCGGATCGACGTCCGGTCGGCTCCCGGGCAGGGCACGACCGTGGAGGGCTCGGTGCCCGTCCCCCATCCGGTCGCGGCATCGCCCACGTCCCGGGACGGGGGCGAGGCGGCCGGTTCCCTCGTCGACCAGGTGCGCGACGCGCTGCGGGAGGCCCGGGAGCGCTACCGCGGCACCGCGCGCGCCGACGTCGTGCGCGCGCTCGCCGAGCGGCTCGACGCGCCCCTGCAGATCGGCGTGTCGGGCGATGACGGGTCCGTGGGGCTGCGGTCCGGGCTGGCGGAGCTCGGGCCGGAACCGGGAATCGCCGGGGCGGTGCTGGTCGACGTCGCCGCACCGGAGGGTGGCGCGGTGCCGCACGCCGACGCGTTCGTCGTGCTGCTGCGGCGCGCGGGCACCGGCACCGTGCTCCTGCCCGATCGCCCCCTCGGTTCCGGACGGCTCGGGTCGGGATGGCACCGTCCGGCGCACGCGATCGGTGCCCTCCTGGTCGACGGGCCGGCGGACGCTCCGGAGCAGCGGGCGGCGGATCGCGTGCGCGGGCGGCCCGGACGTGCGGCGGCTGTGCCACGTCCTCGTGCCCGTGGCGCCCGCGTTCGCGCGCACGGGCGCGCGGCTGACCGACGAGCAGTACCGGATCCTGTGCGACCGCGCCGACGCGACGGATGGGGCGATCCGGCGGCGGAGCAGGCCACCGCGCCGGTGGCGGAGGCCGTCGGGGCAGGAGTGGTCGCGGTCGGGGGCGGTGCGGGGGTGCGGGCGCCGGCGCTGCCCGCGGTGGACGGGGCCGAGCAGGGGCGGCCCGTCCCGTTCGAGCGGGCGGTCGTGCGGTTCGCCGTCGCGGAGCTGCGGGCCGGCCGGGCCCCGACACGAGCGGCGCTCGCTGCCACGCTCGTGCAGGTCAGCGGCCTACCCCGGCTGCGCGAGCTGGTAGCGGTGCGGCTGGCCCGGCGCGCGGACGCGCTCAGGTCGCGTGCGGTGCTGCTGGCCCTCGAGGGCCTGGTGCGGCGCGAGCCACCGCCGGTGGGGGGTGACGTGCTGAGCTACCGGCTCGACCGGGTCCGGGCCACGGCGTTCGAGCTGGCCGAACTGGATGTCGTGGACGCGGTGCGCGCGGGCGAGCTGCACGTCCCGGACGGCGAGCGCGGCGACGTCGAGCGGCTGCTCGGCGCCGAGGGAACCGATGCCGCCACCCGGCTCGGGCTCCCTCCGGGCGCACCACGGGACGACGTCGCGCGGGCTGCTGCCGAGCAGCTGGCCCACTGGCGGCGTCGTGCGGCGAGCCCGCTCGCGGGGCCGGACGTGCGGACGGTGGCCGACGTGCTGGTGCACGCGTGTGAGCGGCTGGTCGGCACCCCGTAGCGATTCAGGACTGATCCTGTCCGCAACGCTTCGTATCGTCGCCGGTATGAACGTGATCGAGAACGTGAGCGGGCCGGTGTTCCGGCCCGGCGACGACGGGTACGGCGCGGAGCTCGCCGGGTACCAGGTGGCACACCCGCACCGGCCGGACCTCGTCGTGGGTGCGACCTCCGTGGCGGACGTCGAGGCAGCGGTGCGCCACTCGGCCGACCACGGTCTCCCGATGGCCGTCGAGAACAGCGGGCACGGCCGCCGGGAGCCGCTCGCGGGCGGCGTGCTGATCAGCACCCGGCGGATGGGCGGCGTCCGCATCGACCCGCGCGCACGCGTGGCACGGGTCGAGGCGGGCACGCGGTGGGCGCCGGTCGTGGCCGCCGCGGCCGAGCACGGCCTGGCGCCGCCCAGCGGCTCCTCGCCGGAGGCGGGCGTGGTCGGCTACACCCTCGGCGGCGGCATCGGCGTGCTGGCCCGCGACCTGGGCTGGGCGAGCGACCGGGTCCGCAGCATCGACCTCGTCACCGCCGACGGCCCGCGGCACGTCACCGCCGACTCCGACCCCGGGCTCTTCGCGACGCTGCGCGGCGCGGGCGCCGGGATCGGTGTCGTGACGGCGATGGAGATCGAGCTCGCGCCCGTCAGCCGCATCTACGGCGGCACGCTGTCCGTCGCCGGGGAGCACGTGCGTGACCTGCTCGCCGCGTACCGGGACTGGACGGCAGGCCTGCCCGACGGTCTCACGTCATCGATCGGAGCGCTGCCCTACCCCGACCTGCCGATGGTGCCCGAGCACCTGCGCGGGCGCTACGTCGCGCAGGTCCGGATCGCCTGGACCGGCTCCCCGGCGGAGGGGGAGCGGCTCGTCGCGCCGCTGCGTGCGGCCGTGCCGACCACCGGCGCGCTCGGCGAGCTGCCCTACACGCAGGCCGCCACGATCTTCAACGAACCGGCCGAACCACACCCGTACACCGGCACCAACGCCATGCTGAACGCGCTCGACCCGGCCGTCGCGGACGCGGCGCTCGACATCGCCGGACCCGACGCGCCGGTGATGTGCGTGCTGTCCGTGCGGCACCTGGGAGGTGCGCTCGCGCGCCCACCCGCGGCCCCGGACGCGGTCGCCCACCGGGACGCGCCGTACCTGCTGACGGTGCTCTCGCTGGTGGACGGCACCGAGAAGCCCGCCCGCCTGCACCAGGAGCTGATGGACCGGGTGGCGCCGTGGACCCTCGGCCGCAACCCCAACTTCAGCTTCGGGGCCAGGGCCAGGTCCTAACACCGCAGGTCTGCGAGGATCTCCCGAGCCGTCGCACGGGAGGCGTTCCAGCTCGTCCAGCTCTCCTCCTGCGCGGGGAGACCGGCCACGATGCGGGGCAGGACCTCGCAGCGCTGCGGCTGCGGCAGCCGGTCCAGCGCCGGTACGGCATCGGCCGAGAGCGTGCCCAGGTACAGCGTGTCGAGCTGCCCGGTCGCCGCGTACCGGTCGACGTCGTACGCCGCGACGAACCCGTCGGGGTTCAGCGCCGCCAGCGCGAGCAGGGCCACCACGCCCGCGGCCGCCATCTCGCGCACCAGCGGCCGCGCCCGCAGGCGCAGCACCGCCACGAGGACGAGCAGGAAGCAGACCCCCAGCCACAGCTCGCAGGTCAGCACCACGAGCCGCAGCGTCGTGAAGCCGTACGCCTCCTGGTAGAGCCACATGCGGCGCACCGCCGACAGGACGATCACCAGGGTGCACCCGGCGAGCGCCGCGAGGAGGGAGCGCTTCCAGACGCGGTCGGTGCGGGTGGGCGCCGGCGCGTACCGGGAGGCGAGCAGCACGACCCCCAGCGCCAGCACGGTGACCGCGAGCAGCTGCCAGAAGCCACCGCGGGCGTACTCGGCGTACGTGACGCCCGCGGTGCGGCGGACGTAGTCGTCCGAACCGAAGAGCGTGGCGAACTGCACGCCGACGAACAGCCCGAACAGCGCCACCAGCAGCCCGACCGGCAGCGCCCACTCGACGCGACGCAGCCGGGCCGGGCCACTCACCCGCGGCTCCAGCGGGACGGGCGGGGCGGCCAGCAGGAACCCACAGCCGAGCACCGCACCCGCCGCGAGCACGAAGAACGTCACCCGCGCGACGGCCGTGTCGTCGAGCGTCGGGACGAGCTCGCCCAGCACGCGGGCGAACGCCGGGTCGGCCGAGGCGAGCAACGGGGCGAACACGGCCAGCAGGCACCCGCCGATCAGGGCCGCCACCACGGTGCGCGCGGCGCTGCCGCCCGCACCCCCGCCGGCCCTGCCCTCCCGGATCGCCTTCCCGACCCAGGGCAGCGCCCGGAACGCGGCCAGCCCCACGGCCATCGTGCTGAAGACGAGGCTGCGGAAGTGCCTGCCGGCCACCGCGATGGACGCCGCGCACCCGGCCGCGAGGATGCAGAGGCCGACCAGCCACTCGGCGTCCCGGACGGCGGCGACCCCCGCCAGCGCGACGGCGGCCAGTGCCCATGACGCGTCGATGGCGTACCCGCGGCGGGCGTGCGGGGTGGGCGCGAGCCGGTAGGACCGGGCGGCCACCGCGGCCACCACGACCGCGGCCACGACCGCCGCGATGAACCACCCGATCCCCGATGCGTCGACGGGCAGGACGACGGCCGTGGTGAGCCCGGCCGCGGCGGCCGCCCCGAGCAGCAGCCGCGTGGGGGGTGTGCGCGGAGCGCGCCAGTGCGGGAAGACCTCGAAGGGCGCGGGCGGCACGGTGGGCGGCGGGGCCACCACCGGCGGCGTGGCGACGGCGACCGGCGCCGCCTGCTGCTCCCCGGCTTCCTGGGGGGACTCCGGGGCGCCGCTCATGACCGCCCCGGCAGGGTCACGCGGATGCGGCAGCCCGGGTGGCCGTTCGTGGTGGGGCCGTCGACGACCGCGATGCGTCCGCCGTGCAGGTCCACCACCCACCGCGCGATCGCGAGCCCGAGACCGGTGCCCCCGCCCACCGCGCGCTCTCCGCGCGTGAACCGGTGGAACACGCGGTCCCGCTCGTCCGGGGCGATCCCCGGCCCCTCGTCCCGCACCTCGATCACGAGGTCCCCTCCCTCTCGGCGTCCGACGACGTGGACGTCCGTTCCGGGCGCGCGTGCCGCGCCGCGTTGTCGAGCAGGTTGATCACGACCTGGTGCAGCCGGATGGGATCGGCGCGGACCGCGAGGTCCGGCGGCCGGACGTCGAGCCGGAAGCCGACCTCGCGCCCGGCGACCTCGGCCGCGACGCGTGCCTCGGCCACCGCCTGGTCCAGCATCGGGGTGAGCGCCACGAGCTCCGGCTGCAACGTGAGCGCCCCGGCGTCGATGCGGGACAGGTCCAGCAGCTCGCCGACGAGCGTGCCGAGCCGCTCGGTCTGGGCGAGCGCGGTGCGCAACGTGTCCGGATCGGGTTCGGCGACGCCGTCCGCGACGTTCTCCAGCACCGCCTGCAGGGCGGCGATCGGTGTCCGCAGCTCGTGCGAGACGTTGGCGATCAGCTCGCGGCGCTGCTGGTCGGCGGCGGCGAGGTCGGCGGCCATCCGGTTGAACGCGGTGGCGAGCTGCCCCACCTCGTCCTGGGAAGTGGCGCGGACCCGGCGCGTGTAGTCGCCCTGAGCCATCGCGATCGCCGCGGCCGTCATGTCGCGCAGGGGCCGGGTCATGCCGTGGGCGAGCACCTGCGCGGTGAGCAGCACGATCGCGATCGCGATGAGCATCGTCGCGAGCGGCGGCAGCCACCGGTAGTTCAGCCAGAGGTAGACCGCGCCTGCCGCGCCCGACCCCAGCAGCAGGATGCTGATCTTCAGCTTGATCGAGCGCACCGGGTCGAGCGGGCGTGGGAGCAGGTCGGTGAGCGAGCTTGCGAGCGAATCGGTGTCACAGCGCCCGCGCGCTGCGTTGTTTCCCGATGGGCCGGCCGGCGCCGGCGAGGCCGAGCGTTGAGCCTCATCGGGGGACGTCCAGCGCGTAGCCGACGCCGTGCACGGTGCGGATGAGGTCCGCGCCGAGCTTGCGCCGCAGCGCCTTCACGTGGCTGTCGACGGCGCGGGTCGCGGTGGCGTCGGCCCAGCCCCACACACCGGCGAGCAGCGCCTCCCGCGGGTGCACCGTGCGCGGCTGGCGCGCCAGGTGCACGAGCAGGTCGAACTCGGTGGGCGTGAGGTGCGCGGGCTCGCCGCCGCGCAGCACCCTGCGCTCCGCGGGGTCTATCTCCAGGTCGCCGACCACGATCCGGCCGGCGGTCAGCTGCTCGGCAGCGCGGTCGACGCGGCGGAACAGCACGCCGACCCGCGCGGCCAGCTCCCGGATCGAGAACGGCTTGGTGAGGTAGTCGTCGGCGCCGACGGCGAGCCCGACGAGCAGGTCGGTCTCGGTGTCGCGCGCGGTCAGCATGAGCACGGGGACCGATCGGCGTGCCTGGATGCGCCGGCACACCTCGAGCCCGTCGAAGCCGGGGAGCATGACGTCCAGCACGACGAGGTCGGGCTCGTCGGACTCGAACCGGGCGACCGCCGACGGGCCGTCGTGCGCCACGTCGACCACGTACCCCTCGGCCCGCAACCGCGCCGCGATCGACCCCGCGATCGTCGGCTCGTCGTCCACCACCAGCACCCGCCGGCCAGCGTTCATGGCGCAGAATCTAGGCGCAGGCCGTGGAGGCGAGCGGGCGCGATGTGGAGATCGTGTGGAGAAACCCCGCGGCCTCAGGAGCGCCCGGGGGAGACCTCACCGGGCTCGTCGAGGCGCGCGGCGAGCAGGCGCTTGGCCTGTTCGTGGGCCTGGCGGCGGGCGTCGGCGAAGTAGGTGGCGGGATCGCTCAACAACCGGGCCAGCCGCGCGCGCTGCAGCTCGTCGCCGTTCTTCCTGGATTTCGCCACGACACCAGGATAGCCGCGCTCAGGCGCCCAGGGCGACCGCCAACAGGCGGCCGAGCACCCGCACCGCGGCGACGTCCCCCTCGGTGAGATCGCCGATCTGCAGGCCGTCGACGGTGAGGATGCCGAACTGGCGGGTCTCGGTGGCCACCGGAACCACGATGAAGGTGCGGTACTTGTGGGGGCCCGGATCCCAGCCGGGTGGCGAGGCGGCTTCGGTGTCGGCGCAGAACAGGTCCTCGCGTCGCGCGAGCAGCCCGAGGGCGAAGTCGCCGAGGTCGGTGCCCTGCACGAACGTGGTGCGGGGTTCCTCGGCGCGCCCGTGGAACCCCGACGGCACGAGCCGGACGGGCTTCTCCTCGACGCGGGCGAAGAAGCAGGCACGCAGGCGGTCGGCGCCGAGCACCTCGGCGGCCGCCGACAGCACCACGGCCTTGGCCTGGCCCTGCAGCTCACCGACGTCGCGCCCGAACGACCAGCGCGGCGGCCGGTCGGCGATGCGGCCGATGAGGTAGGTGAGCGGCTCGAGCGCGTCGTTCAGCACGAGCTGGGCGCGCGCCGACTCGTCCTCGGCGATCTGCTCTGCGGTGCGGGCGCGCACGCGCGCGTTGTGCTCGGCACGCAGCGGGATCCCTACGGCGAGCGCGGTGAGGGCGGCGCCTGCCGCCGCGGTGAGCGTGAACGACCAGCCGGAGAGATCGTTGACGACGGCGCCGAGCACCCACGCCACGGTGGCCGCGCTGATCGCGACCGGGCGCGCGGCGGCCCGGACGAGTTCCTTGGATCCCCCCATCGCGGGGGAGCGTAGCCGTGGGGCCCGTCACGCGGCGGAACGGGCGCGTCGCCCGCCCGCGCGGTGGATTTCCGCCTGGACGGGTGAAGATCGCGCGCTTCGGGTCCATTCTCGCTACTGCGAGTGGCGGCCGGAGCGTTACTGCGTGACGGACGGCACCGGCACCTCTCGTACTTTCACCCGGTTGCGTCGCCCCGCCCCCACGGGGCTCGCCGAACGTGCCCAGCAGTTCGATCTTCCCGGTCAGCGGCGCGGAACCAGCCGGTTCCGCGGTCGTTGCACCGGGCTGCAGACGACATACGGATTGGGACGGTGTCAGGTGAGAGACGAGCTGACGCTCCATGAACGGGTGCAGTCCAGCCCCGACTTCGCCGAACTGCGGTCACGACTGCGCCGGTTCGTGTTCCCGATGAGCGCGGCCTTCATGCTCTGGTACCTCGGCTACGTCCTGCTGGCGTCCTACGCGCCCGACGTCATGGCGATCCCGGTGTTCGGCCACATCAACGTCGGGATCCTCGTCGGCCTGCTGCAGTTCGTGTCGACGTTCGTGATCACGAGCCTCTACGTGCGCTACGCGGACGCGCAACTCGACCCCATGGCCGCGTCGATCCGCACCCGCATGGAAGGTCACTGATGTACGAGCCGATCGGCAGTCCGATCCTCAACATCTCGGTGTTCGCCGCGTTCGTGCTCGTGACGCTCGTCGTGGTGTTCCGGGTGAGCCGCAGCAACAAGACCGCGTCGGACTACTACGCGGCGGGTCGTTCGTTCACGGGTCCGCAGAACGGTGTCGCGATCGCGGGTGACTACCTGTCGGCGGCGTCGTT
>MKJV01000007.1 GCA_001942185.1 Pseudonocardia sp. CNS-004 | reverse complement strand
GTCACCAGCGCGGCAGGACGACCGGCCCGCCCGGGGCGTCCCAGGACAGGAAGCCGGTCTCCTGCCAGCTCTCGTGCAGCGCCGTGAGCTGCGCCGGGTCCACGTCGACGCCGAGGCCGGGGCCGGTCGGGACCCGCATCCTCCCGTCGACGATCGGCAGCGGGTCGCCGCCGACGTCGGCGCGCAGGTAGAGGTAGTGGCTGTCGGAGGCGTAGGGCAGGTTCGGCACGCACGCCGCCATCTGCAGCTGGGCGGACTGGGAGATCGCCGTCTCCATGCTGCTGTGCACGCCGACGTCGCGGCCCACGAGCTCGGCCATCCGGCCCGCGGTGAGCGCGGCCCGGAACCCCCCGTACCAGTTGAGGTCGATCAGCGGGACGTCGATCGCGCCGAAGGCCTGGTCCAGCGCCATCGTCTCGAGCGACGCGACCGCCTGGTTGCTGGCCAGCGCCACCCCCGGCACGAGCTCCCGGATCCGGGCGTTCTTGGCCAGGGTGGCACCGGGGTCCTCGACGTACTCGACGCCCACGTCCCGGGCGGCCGCGAGCACCCGCACGCTCGTGCTCACGCCCCACGCGCCGTTGGGGTCGATGCGCAGCCGGTGGCCGGGGAACTCCGCCCGCAGCCGCTGCAGGGTGCGGATCTCGGTGTCCGGGTCCAGGACGCCGCACTTGTACTTGAGGGTGCGGAACCCGTACCGGGCCACGACGCGTGGGCCGAGGCCAGCAGGCGGTCCTCGGCCTCGTCGTCGGAGACCCCGCCGACGTAGTAGAGGTAGCCGGCGATCTCGACGTCCTCGCGGACGCCGCCGCCGAGCAGGTCGGTGACCGGGCGACTGGTGGCCTTCCCGATCAGGTCGAGGCAGGCCACCTCGATCGCCGAGTAGGCCTGCACGGCCACGGTGCCGGAGAACAGCTCGACCAGCCCCTGCGGGGCGATCCGCCACCGCAGGGACTCCAGCTTGTACGGGTCGAGCCCGACCAGCCCGGGGGCGAGGTCGGAGAGCAGCGTGTGGCGCAGCCGGTCGCCGCGGCACTCGCCGTAGCCGACGTGCCCGTCGGAGGAGGTCAGCTCCACCACGATCCGCTGGAACGCCCCGACCTGGCCCTGCGTGTAGCGCAGCGGCCCGTCGATCGGCAGCGTCAGCGGCAGCACCCGGACGCGGTCGACGCGCAGGTCGGTGGTCATGCGCCCAGCCCGCTCATGCGGCGAACACCGCACCGCCCGCACCGGCACCCGCCGTGGCGGTGGTGCCGCGCTCGCGGACGAAGAACGTGAGGACGGCGGCGATGGCGAGGCTGGCCACCAGCACGTAGATGCCCGCCGTGAACGATCCGGTGGCGTTCTGCACGTAGCCCATCAGGTACGGGCCGATGAAGCTGCCGATGTTGCCGATCAGGGAGATCATCCCGATGGCCGCGCCCACCAGGTGCGGCGGGAGCACCTCCATGGGGATGGACCAGAACGGGGCGTGCATCGCGAAGAGGAAGAACCCGGAGATGACGATGAACGTCAGCGCCGCGATGGTGTTGCCGCTGAACAGGGTCGCGATGAGCAGGAAGAGCGCGAAGCAGGCGAGGTCGACGCCGACGAAGAGCTTGCGCCGCTGCGTCCGGTCGGCGAACCGGCCGACGAGCAGCAGGCCGATGAGCGCGGCGACGTAGGGGAGCGCGGAGAGGTAGCCGGTTCCGGTGAGGCCCGCCGAGGAGACCTGCTGCATGATCGCCGGGACCCACGTGAAGAACCCGACGGCGCCCAGCAGCCAGAACAGGTAGACGGCCGACAGCAGCAGGACCTGCGGGTGCAGGATCGCCTGCCGGTAGCCGGTGACCTTGACCCGCTCCGACGCACTCGCCTGCCCGGAGAGGATGTGATCGCGCTCGGCGGCCGGGAGCCACGGGGCGGTCTGCGGCTTCGCCGCGCTCACCGCGAGCACGACCAGTGCGAACAGGATCGCCGGGATGCCCTCGATGATGAAGAGCCAGCGCCAGTCGGTGGCCTCCAGGATCAGCCCGGAGACCGGGCCCATGATCACGAACGACGCCGGAAGGCAGACCAGCCAGATGGAGTTGGCGGTGCTGCGCTCGCGGTCGGTGAACCAGCGGGCGAGCATCACCAGGATCGCGGGCCAGACCGCGCCCTCGGCCAGCCCGAGCAGGAAGCGCAGCACGAGCAGCTGCGTGAGGTCCTGGGCGAGGCCGGTGGCCGTGGCCAGCACGCCCCAGGCGATCGCCAGGCCGACGACCAGCCGCTTCACGTCGTACCGCTCGGCGAGGATGCCGCCGGGGATCTGCAGCACCAGGTAGCCGAGGTAGAACAGGCCGCCGGCCAGGCCGGCCTCGGCGTTGTCGATGCCGAGTTCCTGGTTCATGCCGCCGATCACGGCGAAACCGATGTTGTTGCGGTCGATGAAGTTGATCATGTACAGGAACAACAGCGGGATCAGGATGCGCGTCCACCGCTTGTTCGTGATGTGCGCGGCGGCGTTCGCGAACGACGACGTCGTTTCGTGGGACACGGGGGTCACCTCTGCGTCGAGGAAGGGAGGGGAGGGGTCAGGGTGCGGGCGGCGCGACGACGGACTCGCGGTGGAGCAGCGTGCCGGGGACGACGTGCGGCTCGGTGGTGACCGGCTTGCCGTCGACCAGGTCGAGGACGAGCTGTGCGGCGAGCTCGCCCATCGCCTCGACCGGTTGCCGCACGACGGTGATCGGCGGCGGGTAGAACGCCATCCACGGGGCGTCGGTGAACCCGACGAGGGACACGTCCTGTGGGCACCGCAGCCCCTCGTCGCGCAGGCCGGTGAGGATGCCCTCGGTCACGGGTGCGTTGAACCCGATCGCGGCGGTGATCCCGGGGTGGGCGTGCAGCGCCTGCCGGATCGCGGCCCGCGCGCCGGGCCCGGTCTGGTCGGTGTAGAACACGAGCGGCTCGGCCCCGGCCGCGCCCACCGCCGCCCGGTAGCCTGCCTCGCGGCGGGTGGTGGTGGAGGCGTCCCGCGGGCCGAGCACCGCGGCGATCCGGCGGTGGCCGGCGTCGAGCAGTGTGCGGGTGCCTCGACCATCGCCTCGGGTTCGTTGGTGACGACCGAGGGGACGTCGAGGCCGGGAAGGGTCCGGCTCACCAGGACCGCGGCGCCGAAGCCGGCGAGGTCCTCGGTGGTGAGCGAACTGTGCACCGCGGGGGCGACGACCAGGCCGCTCGGCCGGTACGAGCGCACGAGCTCCAGCTGCTGGCGCTCGGTCTCGCGGTCGTCGTCGGAGTTGAGCAGCATCAGCGTGAGGCCGCGTGTGCGGAACACGGCCTCGATCGACTTGTGCAGGCTCGCGTAGAAGGGGTTGGTGATGTCGGTGATCAGCAGCCCCACCATCGGGGTGCGGGTGGCGCGCAGGCTGCGGCCGACGGCGTTGGGGCGGTAGCCCACCGCGGCCACGGAGGCGAGGACACGGGCCCGGGTCTCCTCGCTGACGTAGCCGGTGCCGCGCAGGACGCGCGACACCGTCTGGGCGCTGACACCGGCGTGCGCCGCCACCGTCTTCACGGTCGCGTTCGGCTCACCGCCGCCGGTTAACGTTGCCACAAGTTAACGTTGACATACGGGTGCAACTCATCGCAAGAGGCCGCCGCCTGCGGTTATCCGCCGAGATCTTCGCCGGACGCGGCTTCACGCACCGGTTCTGCGCACTCACACACCGCTCCCGGGCCCACGCACCGGTTCCCGTGGTCGCGCACCGGCTGGAGGTGGTGCGCGGCCCGTGGAACCGGTGCGTGAGCGTGGGACGGGTCCGGCTCAGCCGCGCGGCGGGCGGGCCGGGCCGTCACCGGCGCCGGTCCGGGTGATCGCCGCGGCGATCTCGTCGAGGTCCGCGTCGGTCAGGGTCAGGTCGACCGCCGAGAGCCAGCCGTCCACCTGCTGCGGGCTGCGGGCGCCCACGATCGCACGGTCACGCCCGGCCAGGCGAGCGTCCAGGCGACGGCGACGGCGACCGCGGCCACCGGGACCGAGTGCCGCTTCGCGACGGGCTCGAGCGCCGCGGTGAGCGCGAGGTTGCGCTCGAGGTTCGTGGTGAACTCCGGAGCGCTGCGGCGCCAGTCGTCGGCGGGCAGCGAGGCCACCCGCTCGGCCGAGAAGGCGCCGGTCAGCAGCCCGGACTGCATCGGCGAGTACACGATCGCGCCGGTGCCGTTCGCGGCGCACCAGGCCAGCTCTGCCGCGGCCGTCCGCTTGATCGCGGAGAACGGCGGCTGCAGGGAGTCGACGTGGCCGACCTTCTCGGCGACGGTCACCTGGTCCACGTTGTGGTTGGACAGGCCGATCGCGCGCACCTTGCCCTCGGTGCGCAGGTCGACCATGGTCTGCCAGTACTCCTCCAGCGGCTTGCCGTCCTCGGCGGGCCAATGCACCTGGTAGAGGTCGATCCGGTCGACCCCGAGCCGGCGCAGGGACGCCTCGACCTCCCGGCGCACGCCGTCGGCCGCGGAAGGCGTGCGCGCGTTCCCCTGCCCGCGTCCGAGGGCCTCCGTCCGCGCGTCGCTCTGATCGAGGCCCGCCTCGACGACGACGGCGGCCTGCTGCGACTCGCCCCGGACCGGGGGCTACTCCGGCGCAGTGGTGTCCGCATTCGGGGTCGGCCACGTGGTCGGCGCCATCGGAGGCCGGTTACCAGGACAGCGACCTCGTCGTGTGGGCTGCGGGTGGCGCGCTCGATCCGCACCGGGACGAGGGCCGCCCACCCGTGCGGATCAGCTCCGCCCAGGCGTTCCTGCACGCAGGCGCGGATGCCGCGGGCGGCGCCCTGCTCGCCCACCTGCACCGGATGCGGACCGGGCGGGGCCAGGTGGTGGAGGTGTCCGCGCAGGTCTCCCTGGGGCTGGCAACGATCGGGGTCGCGCTCTCCCACGCCGCCGGCGACTACTCGGTGTCGATGTGGCAGTCGACGTCCAAGCGCCGGATCGACCTGAGCGGCAGCGGGTCGGCGACCTCCCCGCGCCGCAAGAAGTGGGTCTGCCGCGACGGGATGGTGGAGATGCACCTCGGTATGGGTCCCGCCACAGGCAGGTTCGCCAACGCGCTGGTCGGGTGGCTGCACGCCGAGGGGGTGGTGGCGGACGAGGTCGTCGAGCTCGACTGGCGGGAGATCCCCCGCCTGCTCGCTGAGGGTGCGATCGACGACGCCGACATCGAGGCGGTCCGCGACGCCGTGGCCGCCGGTATCGCCACTCGGACGAAGGCCCAGATCGCCGAGGCTGCGGTCACGCACCGGGTGCTGGCGGCCGGGATCCACGACCTGAACGACATCGTCGGGTCGCCGCAACTGGCTGCGCGCGGCTTCTGGGCGGACCTCGGAGCGGGGGAGCGCCGGGTGCGAGTTCCCGGCCCCTTCGCCGTGATGGGTGACGACGCCTTCCGGCACGACCATCCGGCTCCGTTCTGCGGCGAGCACATGGCCGAGGTGGTCGACGAGTGGCTGTCCGGCCCATCCCGGGTCCGCCGCGAACCCGTTGCGTCGGGGTGGGGTGCGGCCGACCCCGCGGCCCCCGACCCGTGGCGCACCGTCGCCCCGCCAGGACGCGCCGCGTCCGACGGTGCGCTCGCGGGTCTGCGAGTGCTCGACCTGTCGTGGGTCGTCGCCGGGCCGATGATCGGCCGGGCGCTGGCGGACTGCGGAGCGACGGTCGTCCGGGTCGAGTCCGGCGGGCGGATCGAGACGGCGCGCGCCATGGGGCCCTACTACGGCGGCCAGGAGGGGGTGGAGCGCTCGGTCGTCTACAGCAACGGCAATGCCGGCAAGCTGGGCGTGAGCATCGACCTCGGCCGCGCCGAGGGCCGCGAGGTGGTGCGCGCACTGGCGGCCCAGGCCGACGTCGTGATCGAGTCGTTCTCCCCGGGGACCATGGAGAAGTGGGGGCTCGACTACGACACCCTCCGGACGCACAACCCCAGCCTGATCATGCTCAGCACCTCGATCGCCGGCCAGACGGGGCCGCTGGCGCGCACGGCCGGGTACGGCAACATCGGCGCGTCGCTCGCCGGCTTCATGCACCTCACCGGTTGGCCGGACCTGCCACCGCTCGGGCCGTTCGGGCCCTACACCGACTTCGTGGGCCCGCGACTCTCGCTCGTGGCGCTGCTCGCGGCGCTGGACGACCGTCGACGTACCGGCCGGGGCCGGTACGTCGACGTCAGCCAGGTGGAGGCCGGTGTGTGGTTCCTGTCCGCCGAGCTCGCCGCGCACGACCGCACCGGGGTGGTGCCCCAGCGCTGTGGCAACCGCGACGACGGCATGGCCCCGCACGGGGTCTACCCCTGTCTGCCGGAGGACGACGAGGACCGCTACGTTGCTGTCGCCGTGCGCGACGACGCCGAATGGGCTGCGCTGACCCGGCTCATGGACCGCCCAGACCTGGCCGGCCCGCCGTTGCGCGACCTGCCCGGCCGGCTCGCCCACCTCGACGAGCTCGACGCGGCGGTCGCGGCGTGGACCGGGTGCCGCACCGCGGAGGAGGTCGAGCGCGCGCTCCAAGACGTCGGCATCGCGGCGCACGTGTCTGCATCGAGCCGGGACCTCGCGCGCGACCCGCAGCTCGCGCACCTCGGTCACCACGTCCGGCTGCCCCATCCGGAGCTGGGTGAGGTCGTCGTGGAAGGGCCACGGTGGCGGTTGTCGGACAGCCCGGCCGTAGTCCGTCGCGCGGCGCCGGTGCTCGGCCAGGACGCCGATGACGTCCTGCGGACGCTGCTCGGTCTCGGGCCCGAACGGATCGCCGAACTCCGCGACTCGGGGGTGCTGCGGTGACCGCGCCGTCGATGGCGGCGCTGTGCGTCGACCTCGCCGCGGAATCACAGGACCTCCGGGCGCTGCTCGCGCCCCTGTCCGAGCGGGAGTGGCAGCGCGCCACCCCCGCACCGGGCTGGTCGATCGCCGACCAGGTGGTGCACCTCGCGGACGTCGATGACGCCGCGGTACTGGCCGCCACGGACCCCGACGCGTTCGGTGCGGCCGCGCAACTCCCGCGGCGCACCGTCGACGAGCGGGTGGCGGAGCACCGCGGCCGGGCGGGCGCCGATGTGCTGCGGTGGTTCGACGACTCGCGGGCCCGACTCCTCGATGTCTTCGGATCGCTCGATCCTCGGACACGCCTGCCGTGGTTCGGTCCGTCGATGAGCGCGGCGTCGGCGGTCACCGCCCGGATCATGGAGACCTGGGCGCACGGCCGGGACGTCGCCGACGCCCTCGGCGTTGCTCCGGAGGCGACGGATCGGCTCCGCCACATCGCCCACCTGGGCGTCCTCGCCCGGGGGTACAGCCTGCGGGGCGACCGCGGGCTCGATGCCGGGGCCGAGGTCCGCGTCGAGCTCGTGTCCCCCGGGGGGACGACGTGGGTCTGGGGTGCCCCGGAGGCGCCCGACCGCGTCCGCGCACCGGCCCTGGACTTCTGTCTCCTCGTCACCCGCCGTCGCCATCGCGAGGACCTCGCTCTCGACGTCGTCGGGCCGGTGGCGAGCCGCTGGATCGAGGTGGCTCAGGCCTACGCGGGCCCACCGGGTGAGGGCCGCCGACCTGCCGGGTCCGTCGGTCCCGCGTCGGAGAGGCGGTAGCCGGGTGGACCGAGACGGCGTCGACGGCGACGCGTGCGCACAGCTCGCCGCATGACGCCGGAGACCCGGGCGATCAGGGATCGGCGGGCAGCATCCCCTCCCGGACTGCGACGACCGCGGCCTGCGTGCGCGAGGACAACCCGAGCTTGCGCAACATGCCGCTGACGTGGGTGCGGACCGTGCGCTCGGAGATCAGCAACTCGTCGGCGATCTCCTGGTTCGACCGGCCCTTCGCCACGAGCACGAGCACCGTGCGTTCGCGGTCGGTCAGCGAGGCCAGCCCGGTCGCCAGCGAGAGGATCTCCTGCGTCAGCCGGCGGGCCACCGCCGGATCGAGGAACACGCCGCCGCCCGCGACCGCGCGGATCGCCGCGACGATCTCCGACGGCCTCGCGTCCTTGAGGAGGAACCCGGTTGCCCCGCTCGCGAGCGCGGCGTGGACGCGTTCGCGCTCGCCGAAACTGGTCAACACCACGACGCGGATCGTCGGGTGCCGTTGGACGATGCTCGCGGTGGCAGCGACCCCGTCGAGCCCTCGCATGAGCAGGTCGATGAGCACGACGTCGGGGAGCTCGCCGTGCGCTGCCATGGCGGCGAGCTCGTCCAGCGCCTCCCCGCCGCTCTCCGCCTCGGCGGCGACCTCGATGTCGTCGTAGCCGTCGAGGTAGGCGCGGACGCTCGGCGCACCACCGAATGGTCATCGACGAGCAGAACCCGGATGGCTGCGTTCCGCTCGCCCGCGACGGTCTGGTCGGTCATCGTGCGCTACTGCCCGGGGACGATCGTGGACGGCCGTCGCGACCCGGCCGGAGGACGGGCCGGTGCACAGATCATGTGCACCGGCCCTTTTGTATGTGCGAGTGACCAACTGGGTGACTATGTCCCTACGAGCGGGAAGATCCGGTCCATCGCCACGGCACCGTGCTGGATCACGGGCCGGAGCTGATGTCGGTACACCTTCTCCGTCACCGTGGTCCCGTGTGGCCAACCCACCGGGGGATCCGCTCGATCGGCACACCGCTGTCCGACAGCAACGAGAAGCTGTGACGTAGCTCGCGCGGTGTCACTCCTCGGCCTTGAGGCCCGCCGTGCGGAGGATGCTCAACCACGCGGTGTGGGACCACGACGCAGCGGCGGGTGTGATCCGCGGGGTCGTGGTCGAGCAGCTGGGCGCCGAACCGCTGCGGGTGGCAGCCTGGACGAGTCCGGGCAGGAGGAGCAGGGCGAAGCGACGGCCCGGGTGCAGCATCAGTACATGGGCTGCGCGGGCTGAATCGCGAACGACGGTGTGAACGCCTTGTACTGCGCGTATGCCACCCTGGCGTGCACAGACCGGGCGGCACCTGCGTCTATGTGCCGGCCGACCAACTCGCCGATCTCGAGCGCCGCAAGCAGATGAGTATCGGCGGGAAAGGTCACCGTCCGGACCTCAGCCCGAGCTGGCCACCGACATCATCACCGTCATGGTCGCCGATCCCACGGTGCCGCCGTGGCGCGCCGGCGACGACGACCCCGATCTACCCCGCCGGCAGGCGGTCGGCCGGCCGCGTGGCGGCGAGCTGCGGTCAGCGACTTCCTGACCCGCCGCCGGTGCGTTGTGACGACCTGCCCCTGCCATTCCGAAAGTCTCGGCTCACTTGCGACGAGCAGCCCGGTCTCGCAACCAGTCCAACTCCGACCAGCGGGGCATCCGATGGGGCAGCCGCGCATCGCGCTCATCGGTTCGGTCGGCCAGCACCTGCGTCGGGTGCCGACCTTGTGATCAAGGTCGGCGCACCTCCACGCCGATGTGACGACGATGAGAACCGGCGCTCGTGCTCAGCTGTCGGGGTCGATGCGGTAGCCGGCGCCGCGGACGGTCCGGATCGTGTCCCGTCCGAAGGGCCGATCGACCTTGTCGCGCAGGTACCGCACGTACACGTCGACGACGTTGGACCCGCCGTCGTAGGCGAAGTCCCAGACGTGCTCGATCAGGTAGGTCCGGCTCAGGACCTCGCCGGGTCGGCGCATGAGTTCCTGCAGTAGCGCGAACTCCTTGGCCGAGAGCCGGATGTCGCTGTCGCCGCGTTCGACCGTGCGGGTGCTCGGGTCGAGCGTGAGGTCTCCGACCCGCAGGACTGCGGGCCGTTCCATCGGGTCCCGGCGGGTGAGGGCCCGGATCCGGGCGAACAGCTCCGCCAGGGCGAACGGTTTGGTCAGGTAGTCGTCGGCGCCCGCGTCGAGGCCGCGGATGCGATCCGGGACCGCTTGGCGGGCGGTGAGCATGACCACCGGGGCCCAGCGGCCTTCGGCGCGCATCCTTCGGCACACCTCGAACCCGTCCGGTGGCGGGATCATCGCGTCGAGCACGACGGCGTCGTAGTCGTTCTCGAGCACGCTCCACAGCGCGTCCTCGCCGTTACCCGCCACGTCCACGGCGTATCCCTCCCGGCGCAGGCCACGCACGAGCAGCGCGGCCATGCCGGGGTCGTCCTCGACGACGAGCAGCCTCATGGCTGGGAGCGTAGGAGCCAGCCCCCGGTCGTCATCGGCCGTCATCGGTCGTCTCCTCTCGTGCCTCGGCGGTGGGATGTCTCGACGCGCGCCGCGAGCCGCGCGAGATCGGACTGCAGCCGCAGCACCTCGGCCCGCAGGTCGGCGGCGACCGCCTCGGCGCGCCGGGCCGCGCCGAGGTTCTGCAGTGCCCGTTCGCGGGCCGCGCGACCGGAGCGGTGCGTGGCCATGAGCACGAAGCAGACCCCGACCACGGCGGCGCCGGAGAGGGCGAGCCCGAGCAACGAGACAGCGCCGGCGCCGGTGTCGTTTCGGGCAGCCAGCACCGCGCCTGTGACGACGAGTACGACGACCACGGCGACGAGCGCTGCCGGGCCTGCTGACCGGACGGGCCGCCGCCGTACCCCGGGAGGAGGTTCCGCGACGTCACGTGACCAGCCTCTGCCGGCCGGATGAGACGATCGTGAGGACTGGAGGTGCGCTGTGCGACTGGTGCCACGGTCGTTGCGAGTCCGGCTGGTCGTGGTGTTCGCGATCGGCGCGTCCGTGGCGCTGACGTTCGGCCTCGTCCTGCTCTACCTGCTGCTGGACCGGCAGTTGTCCGGCGTCCTCGACGCGGACCTGGCCAGGCGCAGTGACGATCTTGCCGCCGCCGTGGTCGCGGGAGATGCCGACGTCGTCCGGGCCGACCCGCTGGCGCAGCTGTACGCGGCCGACGGGAGCCTGCTCGCCGGCTCCCCGGTCATGGGTGATCGGCCGCTGCTGGATGCCGGGCAGGTCAGAGGGGTGCGCGGCGCGGAGCTCACGACCGCGACGCTCCCGCTCGCGCCCGGCGCGACGCCGGCTCAGGTCCGGTTGCTGTCGCTGCGAATCGCGGACGGCCGGGTACTGGTGGTCGGGGTGCCCGCGGGCGCGGTGCAAGCCGCACGGGACCAACTGCTCGTCGTGCTCCTCGTCGCCGCCCCGCTGCTCGTCGGCCTGGTGTCGACGGCGGGCTGGCTGGTCGTACGCGCAGCACTGCGACCGGTCGGCGCTCTGACCAGGGAAGCCGCCACGATCTCCACGCTCGACACCGACCAGCGCCTTCCCCCGGTCCCCGGCGACGACGAGATCGCCGAGCTGGCCCGCACCCTCGACGGCATGCTCGCCCGGCTGGAAGTGGCGTTCGCGCGGGAGCGGGCGTTCGTCGACGACGCCAGCCACGAGCTGCGCACCCCGATCGCGGTCCTGCGCGGTGAGATCGAGCTCGCCCTGTCCGCCGCCGACGACACGGAGGAGGTGGAGCGGTCGCTGCGAGCCGCCCTCGCCGAGACCGATCGGCTGTCCCGGCTCGCCGAGGACCTCCTGCTGCTGGCCCGCCAGCAGGCCGGAGCGTTGGCGATCCAGAACGAACCGGTCGACCTGCTCGACCTGGCCACGGCGCACCTCCACAGCCTCGAACCGGTGCTCGGGCTGTCCATCGAGGTCTGTGGGGACCCGGTCGTCGTGGAAGCCGACGCGAGCCGGCTGCGGCAGGTGCTGGCCAACCTCGCCGCCAACAGCGCCGCCGCCGGGGCTGCTGTCGTACAGGTCCAGGTCACCAGCGACCGGGACGGCGTCGTGCTCGGGGTGACCGACGACGGCCCCGGGTTCCCGCCCGATCTGCTGAACTCGGCGTTCGAGCGGTTCGTCCGCGGTGACGATGCGCGGACCCGCGGCCGCACCGGCGCCGGGCTGGGGCTCTCGATCGTCCGCGCGATCGTGGCGGCGCACGGTGGCACCGTCCGGATCGGCAACGGCGGCCCGCTCGACGGCGCGGTCGTCACCATCCGGCTGCCGGCGCGGTAGGAGGGCGGGCGGGCCCGCCCCTCGCGCCGCCATCCGATCACGGTCGGCACGGCTATGCCGGGATGCCGGCGTCGACCGCCTTCGCCCGGTGCCACCGGCGGCCGAGGACGATCAGCCCGATGACCGCGTCGAGGGCGAGCAGGCCCCAGCTCAGGACGGTGAACAGGTGCACCTGCGACTGCGTCGCGAACGGGTCCCGGCCGTACTCGAGCAACAGCCGCTGCATCGAGGTGGCGGTCAGCACCATCGTCAGCCACAGGGCGATCCCCTGGGATGCGTCCCACAGGCAGTGCAGCAGCGCGACCACGGCGTACCAGCCCAGGACGGGGCGGCGCAGCCGCGGCCGGCCGTAGCGGGCCGCGACCTCGAACAGCACCGCGCCCACGATCGCCGTCCACACCCCGTGTCCGAGCGGTGCCAGGACGCCGCGCAGCACCTCGGTCTCGACCAGGTTCAGCAGCGACAGCCCGGCGCCCGCGGTGAACAGCGCGTTGAACGCGTACCCGGCGCTCTCGAACGCGGCGAACCCGAGCCCGACCGCGGCACCCAGCACGATCCCGTCCCGCGGGGCGTAGCGGGGCAGGCGGCGGGCCAGCAACCAGAGCGCGGCCAGCTTGACAGCCTCCTCGATCAGCCCGACCCACACGTAGGTGAACGGGGACGGCTGCCGAAGGAAGGCACCTTCGAGGACCGAAGCGCCCAGCACGCCGAGCAGCCCGCCGTAGACGAACGCGGTGAAGATCCGCTGGGCGGTGAGGACGTGGTTGGTGCGCCCGACGGCGTAGGTGACGAACGTGACCGGGATCAGGAAGCTGCCGAGCAGGATGATCGTCGGGATCAGGTTGCTGTTCTCGGTCACGAACGTGACCAGCACGGTCGCCAACCACAGCACCAGCCCGGTGACGAAGATCCGCACCCAGCCCGGTCCGGTCCGCCGTCGCCCGCCACCGGCGTGGTCGGCCCGCGTCGCGGCGGGAGGTGTGTCCAGGAGCGTCATGGCGATTCCCTTCCAGCAGGGGTCGGTCGGAACTGGAAGCACCATGCGACCGTGACGATGAGAGTTCGGTGAGAGCCGAAAGCGTCATCCGCCGTTGCGGCCGAGGGCGGATCGTCGACCTGCTCCTGCCTGCGCGGCTGCGGGCGCTGGCCGGGCAGGGACCACGGCGCGTTCTGGGCAGCCCCGGCGTGCTGGGACGACTTTCTGCCGGGCTGCTGCGCATGTCGTCCGTGTTCTCGACGAAGCGGGCAGCTCCACCGGTCGCGGTATCGCCAGGGTGCTGTTCTGCTCCGATGCGACATCGCTGACGGTGTGTTGCGGCGGAACGTCCAGCACGATGGTCTGGCACGCTCACCATCCGGTCGGCCACGGGGATCACCAACCGGACACGTGGACTGGTGCTCGGCGGCCGGCGTTTCCCGCACGGAGATCTCGGTGACACAGCGGAGCCGGGTGAATCGGCAAGAGACGCGGTCAGACCGGGGCGACGTCCTTCTGTCGCGTGGCGTCGCGCACGGCCTCGGCCACGGCCGGGCGACCGAGGAGTCGAACACGCTCGGCACGATGAACATCGGGTTGGGCTCGGTGACGACGTCGGCGATCGCGTGGGCCGCGGCGATCAGCATGGCGTCGGTGATGTCGCGGGCCTGAGCGTCGAGCAGGCCCCGGAACACCCCCGGGAACGCGAGCACGTTGTTGATCTGGTTCGGGTAGTCCGACCGGCCCGTGGCCACGACCGCGGCGTGCGCGGTGGCGATCGCGGGGTCGATCTCCGGGTCGGGGTTGGCCAGCGCGAACACGACGGCGTCGGACGCCATCGTCTGCAGCTCCTGCTCTCCGAAGAGGTTGGGCGCGACACCCCGATGAACACGTCGGCGCGACGAGCGCGTCGGCGAGGGTGCCGGTGAGGCCCTCGGTGTTGGTGTGGTCGGCGATCCAGCGCAGGTTGTCGTCGAGGCCGGGCCGGCCGCGGTGGACGATCCCCGCGATGTCGACGGCGACGACGTCACCCGGCCGGCCGTTGGACTGCAGCAGCCGGATGATCGCCGAACCGGCCGCCCCGGCCCCGGAGACCACGACCTTGCAGGCGCTGATCTCCTTGCCGACCACGCGCAGGGCGTTGCGCAGCGCGCCGAGCACCACGACGGCGGTGCCGTGCTGGTCGTCGTGGAAGACGGGGATGTCGAGCATCTCCCGCAGCCGGGCCTCGATCTCGAAGCAGCGCGGCGCGGCGATGTCCTCCAGGTTGATGCCGCCGTAGGCGGGCGCGAGGATCTGGACCGTCCGGATGATCTCCTCGGTGTCCTGGGTGTCCAGGCAGACCGGCCAGGCGTCCACCCCGGCGAACCGTTTGAACAGCGCCGCCTTGCCCTCCATCACCGGCATCGCCGCGGCCGCGCCGAGGTTGCCCAGCCCGAGCACCGCCGAC
>MKJV01000006.1 GCA_001942185.1 Pseudonocardia sp. CNS-004 | reverse complement strand
GTGCTGGTGGTGCCGCCGATCGCCTACTGGGTGACCTACCGGATCTGCATCGGGCTGCAGCGCGGCGACCGCGCGGTGCTCGAGCACGGCATCGAGACCGGTGTCATCAAGCGGCTGCCCCACGGTGAGTTCATCGAGGTGCACCAGCCGCTGGGCGGCGTCGACGACCACGGCCACGCGATCCCGCTGGAGTACCAGGGCGCCCCGGTGCCCAAGCGGATGAACCAGCTCGGCATGGGCGGTTCGCCGGTGGCCGGCTCGCTGCTCACCCCGGACTCCCCCGAGGAGACCGCGGCACTGGAGCGGGCGCGGAACGAGGGTGCCGAGGCCGAGGCGGCCGCCCGCAACGGGCACCAGCCCGCCGAGGTGGCCGCCCGCACCGAGCAGCGGGAGGCGATCAGCGGGCAGTAAGTGGCCGCGCACCGCATCGCACGAAGGGCCCCGTCGGGAAACCGGCGGGGCCCTCGTCGTCGCTGCGGCGGGTCGGTCAGCCGGGGTGGCACGCCCCGCACAGGGTGGTGGCGGGGATGGCGGTGAGCACGGCGGGCGCGATCCTGCCGTCGCACGCGCGGCAGCGCCCGTAGGTGCCGTCGCGCATCCGCTGCAGTGCGAGCTCGATGTCCGCGAGCGCGCGCCGGGCGCCGTCGGCGAGGGCGGCGCGGATCTCGCGCAGTGCGCGGGCCGCCTCGTCGTCGGTGGCGCCGGCCGGTGCGCGCCGTTCCCCGCGCGGAGCTGGGCGAGCTGCTCCTCGCGGAAGGCGCGTTGCCTCTCCAGCTCCTCCCGCAATGCGGGGAGCGGACGCGGCGACGGCCGGGCCCACGCGGGAGACGAACGAATCATGCCGACCTCCACATCCACGGCCGGTGCGTACCAGCAGCGGCGACCCCCGTTCCCACGATGCGCGTGGCGCGCTGCCGGGACAGGGGCGGCCACCGGCCGAGAACGGGGTGGCCTCGTTGCCTGCCTCCGGCAGGCAGGCGGCGGCGCCGCTCAGGGTGGTGGCGGGTCGCCGCCGCGCCAGGCGGGAAGCGCGAGGGTGGCGTGCATGCGGCGCAGCTCGTCGCGGTGCAGGGCACCGAGGCGGGCGAGGATCTCCTCGCCCGCGGCGGTGAGCTGCACCCGCACCGCCCGCGCGTCGTCGGGGTGCGGCACCCGCTCCACGAGCCCGGCCGCCTGCGCCCGGTTGACCAGCTCGACGACGCTGTGGTGGCGCAGCTGGAGGCCGTCGGCCAGCTCCCGCACGGTCGCCCAGTCCCGCCCCGGGAAGCCCTTCAGCGCCAGCAGCAGCTGGTACTGCTGCGGCGTCAGGCCGTGGCCACGCACCGTCTCCTCGCTGAAGCGCAGGTAGCGGCGGATCCCGAAGCGGAACCGGGCGAGCGCCTCGAAGTCCTGCTTGGTCAACGCCGCCGGGCTCGCCTGATCGTCCTCCGCCACTGCCACATGACACCACTCGTCCCCACCGGTCCGGTCCACCACCGTCAAACCATATCGCTTCACGATACATCGTGTTACGATACAACTTCACGGGCCGAGAGAGCCGGAGGACAAGATGATCACAATCCTCGTTCTGGTCGCCGTCGTCGCCGCCGCAGTGGTGCTCGCCGGTTCGAGCGTCCGGATCGTCCGGCAGTACGAGCGCGGTGTCGTCTTCCGCTTCGGCCGGGTCCTGCCCGCGACCCGCGGTCCCGGGCTGTCCCTGATCGCCCCGGTCGCCGATCGGCTGCAGAAGGTCAACATGCAGATCGTGACGCTCCCGGTGCCCTCGCAGGACGGGATCACCCGCGACAACGTCACCGTCCGGGTCGACGCCGTCGTCTACTACCGGGTCGTCGACCCCAAACGGGTGGCGGTGGACGTGCAGGACTACGGGGCAGCCATCCTGCAGGTCGCGCAGGCGGCGCTGCGCTCGATCATCGGCAAGAGCGAGCTGGACGACCTGCTGTCCAACCGGGAGCGGCTCAACCAGGGCCTCGAGCTCATGATCGACAATCCGGCCGTCGGGTGGGGCGTCCACATCGACCGGGTGGAGATCAAGGACGTGGTGCTGCCGGAGTCGATGAAGCGGTCGATGTCGCGGCAGGCCGAGGCCGAGCGGGAACGCCGGTCTCGCGTGATCATCGCGGAGGGCGAGCTCCAGGCCTCGCAGAAGCTCGCTCAGGCCGCCGAGGTGATGGCCGAGCACCCGGCCGCACTGCAGCTGCGGCTCCTGCAGACCGTGGTCGAGGTCGCCGCGGAGAAGAACTCCACGCTCGTGCTGCCCTTCCCCGTCGAGCTGCTGCGCTTCCTCGAACGGTCCACCCCCGCCGAACCGGCCGGCACCGCGGCCCCGGACGCGGACCTGTCGGAGCTGCCCACGCGGGTCAACGGCGTCGGGCCCGTCGTGGTGCCGTGATGGCTCCCGTCGTCGTCGGGGTGGACCGCACGGGCTCGGCAGCCGACGCGGTCGACTGGGCGGCCGCGGAAGCCGCGTCCCGGGGGTGCCGACTGCGGATCGTGCACGCCTTCCAGCCGCTGGTCCTCGCCGACCCGTACGGCGTCTCGACACCGATGGACGGCCTCCTGGCCGCCCGGGCGGCGGCCGAGTCGGCGCTGTGGCTGCACGCCACCCGGGCCCGCGGCGTGGTGTCCCACCTCGAGATCGCGACACGGCTGCGGTGCGGGTCGACGGTGCAGGCCCTGCTCGACGAGGCCGCCCACGCGCAGTTGCTCGTCCTGGGCAGCCGGGGCCTGCACGGGCTGCGCGCCCTGCTCGCCCGGTCGGTGTCGACCCAGGTCAGCGCACACGCCACCTGCCCGGTGGTCGTCATCCGGCCCGCGCGCCCCGAGGCCCCTCCCGGCACACCTCCGCGCGTCGTCGTCGGCGTCGACGGCACCCCGGGGTGCCGGCCGGCGCTCGGCTTCGCGTTCCAGGCCGCTCGGCAGCGCGGTGTCCCGCTCGCCGCGGTGCACGCCTGGGCAGCGGACCCACCTGCCGACCTGGAAGGGGTGCACGGCCCCGCGACGATGGGTGAGGCCCACGCGCGCCGGACGCTCGAACATGCACTGCACCCGTGGCACGCGCAGTACCCGGACGTCCCCGTCGTCACCCGGCTCGTCCGCGACGACCCCGCTCGCGCCGTGGCCGCCGAGTCCCGCGGCGCCGCACTGGTCGTCGTCGCACCCGGGGCCGCGGGCATCTGCCCGCGGTGCGCGGCTCCGTGAGCCGATCCGTGCTCCGCCACGGCCACTGCCCCACCGCGATAGTCCACGACAGCGATTTCCGGCTGCCGAACCTCCGCCGGGAACGGTGATGTCGATGCCCCGGCAGAAATCATCGGCCGGGACTTGCCGGTGCCCGGCAGCATCCGCCGGAAATGCGCCGGTGCCGCCGCCGCCGCCGTAATGTGGCCCGTGAGCACGGCCCGACGGGCCGTGCTCGTTCTCGTCCGGGCGCCGGCCGATTTCGGCGGATACGAGCGCCCGATGCCCATTGCCGATCGAGGAGCACGACGATGACCGGAACCCGGCAGGTCTGGTTGACCCGGGATGGTTACGCCCGCATGAAGGACGAGCTGTTGCGGCTCGTCAAGGAACGCGCGGGAGAGGCGCCCTCGAACGACGAGGATTTCGCGGCCGAGCGACGTGAGCGCGACCAGCGGATCCGGAAGCTGCAGGAGATGTTGCAGGACCCGACGATCGGTGACGTTCCGCCCGACGACGGCGTCGCGGAACCGGGAATGGTGGTCACCGTCGCGTTCGCCGACGGTGGGGACGAAGAGACGTTCCTTCTCGCCGAACGGGACGACGCGGTCCACCCCGACGTCGAGATCTGCTCGCCCGACTCCCCGCTGAGCCGGGCGCTCGTCGGGGCGCGGGAGGGCGAGGTGGGCCGGTACGAGGCGCCGGGCGGGCGGTCCATGACGGTGACGCTGGTGCGGGCGGTCCCCTACGGCGAGCACTGAGGGCTTCGTTGCCGGGTCCCGGCAACGAACCGGGAGCGAAGTTCGCCGGTACGGGCTCCTGTCGGCAACGTCGCGGCCGGGCAGCGTAGGAGGTGCCCGAGAACGGGCGGAAGGGCATGCAGGCCGACCCCTTGCCGCGGCCTGCATGCCCTTCTCGTCGATTTCCGGGGAAGGGAGCGCCCACGATGCCGGTACCGGTCGCACACGGGTGCGACGTCGCCACCCCTGCGCGTCCGGTGCTGTGGCTCCGGGAGCTGCGGGGGCGCCCGATCGTCGGCCCCGACCAGCAGCACCTGGGTCACGTCCGCGACGTCGTCGTCCGCGAGTTCCCCGCCGCCGCCGGCACCCTCGTGACCGGCCTGATCGCCGATGCGGCGGGCACCGGTGGTTCGTGCCGGCCACCGCGGTGCGCGACCTGTACACGCGAAGCATCGGCCTGCGGGTCCTCCCGATCCGACCGGCCCGCTGCCCGCTCCCCGTCGAGCAGCTCCTCGTGCAGGACGTGCTCGGGCGCCCGGTGCTGACGCCCTCCGGTGGGCCGCCGCAGCGGATCACCGACATCGCGCTGCGCCACACCGCGGCCGGCTGGGCCGTCTGGGCCGCGGACACCCGGCCGGCCGTCCGGCGGCTCCTCGGAGCACGCCGCCGCGTGGTCCCGTGGGACGGGCTCGCCGTGCGTTGGTTCGCACGCCTGCACCGTCCGTGAACGGGTGGCGCGGCACCCGGCGACGTATGGTCACCACACTCGACTCCACCGTCCTGCCGGACGTCGGCAACATCGGCAAGGTCGCGGGACGGTGTGCGAGAGGAGCACGACACATGGGACAGGCACATCGCCGGTCCGCCACCACGGAGGTCCGCAGCGACGACGCGGCCTGGCTGAGCCGGGTGGCGCAGGAGGCGAGCCGCGGGGCCGGCGGGATCCCGGTGGAGCTGCTGGGTGACTACCTGTCCCTCCTCGCCGACGCCGCGGCCACCGGCCGCAAGCCCGAACGTGCCGAGCTCGACGCCGTGGGCCTGCTCGGGCGGCGCGCCGCCGAGCTCGGGGTGTCGGCGGGCAACGCGGTGCAGCTGTACCTGTCCGCGTCCTGGCGGCTGTGGCGGGAGCTGCCCGCGGTGGCCCGCTCGCAGGACAGCGCCGCGGTGAGCAGGGCCGCCGAGGCGGTCATGCGCGCGGTCGACCGCGCGGTGGCGAGCCTCGCGGAGGGCTACACCGCCGCGCGGCGCGAGATGGTGCAGCGCGAGGAGACCCAGCGCCGGGAGCTCATCGAGGACCTGCTGCGCGGCGACGCCGACGTGGGCGGGCTCGTCGAGCGGGCCGAGCCGTTCGGCATGGACATGGGCCAGCCGCACCAGGTGGCGCTGGCCGCGCCTGCCGGCCGCCTCACCGAGGCCGACGCGGTGATCGGCCAGCTCGAACGCGCGGTGGTGCAGGGCATCGGCGACCGGGACGTGCTCATCGCCACCAAGGACGGCTGCATCGTCGTCGTGGCCCCGGCCGACCCGGCGCGCGACGGCGGGTCGCCCGCCCGGACGTTGGGCGAGCTGATGCGCGCCGAGCTCGGCCGCACCCCGCGCGGCGGTCCGTGGCGCATCACCGTGGGCAGGCCCTACGCCGGCAGCTACGGCATCGCCCGGTCCTACGAGGAGGCGCGGGAAGCGCTCACGATGGCGGTGCGCCTGCACCTCGAGACGCCGGTGATCCACGCCGAGGAGCTGCTCATCTACCGGGTGCTGCTGCGCGACCAGCCGGCGATCACCGATCTCGTACAGACCGTCGTCACGCCGCTGGCCCAGGCCCGTGGCGGCCCGGACCCGCTCCTGGCCACGCTCGACGCCTACTTCGCCACCGGCTGCGTGGTCACCGAGACCGCGCGGAAGCTGCACCTGTCGGTGCGCGCGGTGACCTACCGCCTGCACCGCATCGCCACCCTCTCCGGGTACGACCCCACCGACCCCGCGCAGCGGTTCACGATCCACGCGGCGGTGCTCGGTGCCCGGTTGCTCGGCTGGCCGCAGCGCGAGCTGCCCGGCGCGACCTGATCGACGGCCGCGGGAGCGATGAGATTGCCGGAGCCCGGCAACCCGGCACGGCGGATGTCCGCCGGAGAACGACCGTGCCGCGGAACCCGGTCCGGGGCATCGTTGCCGGTGTTCGGACGATCCTCCCGAACCCGGTCGAGGAACCGGACCCACGACCACGAGAGGCTGCACGAATGCCGTCCGCCACCGCGATCGGATCCGGTGCACCCGACTGCCACACCGATCTCGACATGGACCTGGTCTCGCGCATCGTCCGCCAGGCGGGGATCGACTGCCTCCTCCGGATGCCCGACGACCGCACGACCGTGATCCTGGCCGAACCACGCCCGCGGGGCGGGCGGACGCGCTTCACCGTCCGCGCCACGCGGATCCGCGCCGACGACCACGGCCACCGCGATCACGTCTCCGTCGGCCCGAACGACGCCCGCCGCACGGCGATGCACGTTCCGGAACCGGACGAACGTCACCTGGCCGCGCTCATCCTCGCCCAGGCACTCCGCGTCGAGCCGGACGAGATGGTGACCGTCGACGAGATCCGGGCGCTCGGGCTCACGCAGCCCCGCTGAGGGGCCTGCCGCCTCACACCAGGTGTCGGCCGGCCGCCGCGGTGTGCTGTTGTCCCGGCTCGGGCGAGTGCCGGGGGCGGAGGCCGTCGAGCATCACTGTGGTCACCGAGTCGCCCGGCTGCGCCCCCGCGCGGCAGACCACCACGCTGAACAGGTCGAGGATGTCCGGCGTGGCGAGGTCGGCGCGGATGCTCCCGTCGCGCTGCCCGCGCGCCACGATCTCGGCGAGCAGCCCGTTGCTCTCCGCGCGGAGTGCCTCGAAACGGTCCGAGGGCGGCAGCTGCGCGCTGAGCGTCTTGACGAGTGCGAGCGGGAGACCGGTGGAGTGCTGCGTGACGTCGCGGAACGACTCCCACCCCGTCGCCCCGCTCGCCGACGCGGCGCGGGTGACCGCCACGAGCTCGACCAGGGCATCTGCCGCGATCTCGGCCGCCAGCGCCTGCCGGTCGGAGAAGTGCCGGTAGAGCGTGCCGACACCCAGTCCGGCGGCGCGCGCGATGTCGTCCATCCCCACGTCGGGGCCGCATGCGGCGAACCGGTCGAGCGCGGCGGCGACGATCCGCTCACGGTTGCGCCGTGCGTCTGCCCGCATCCGCCCTCCTCCCGCGACCCGACTCCGATCCCGATGCTAGCCTCGGACCTTACCGGAACATGAGATTCCGGTTCCCATGGAGGACTCGACATGCTGATCGGTACCTTTGTCGCCGGAGCCGCCCTCGGCCTGGACGAGCTGATCGAGGAGGTCCGCACGGCCGAAGCGGCCGGCCTGGACAGCCTCTACTTCGCCCAGCTGACGTCCTGGGACGCGCTCACCCTCGCCGCACTGGCCGGCCGGGAGGTGCCCCGGATCGGGCTCGGAACCTCGGTCGCACGCACCTACCGGTGCACCCGCTGGCCATGGCCGGGCAGGCGCTGACCGCCCAGGCGGCCACCGGCGGCCGGCTCACCCTGGGCGTCGGCCCCAGCCACCGCCAGGTCATCGAGGGCGGCTACGGGTTGTCCTACGACCGGCCGGCGCGGCACACGCGCGAGTACCTGGAGGTCCTCGGGCCGCTCCTGCGCGGCGAGACCGTCGCGTACCGGGGCGAGACCTTCTCGGTGGCCGGCACGGTCGACGTGCCCGGCGTACGGCCGCCGTCGGTGCTGCTGGCCGCGCTCGGACCGGTGATGCTGCGCATCGCGGGTGAGCTGGCCGACGGCACCGTCACGACGTGGGCGGGCCCGGCGGTCCTCGACGAGCGGATCGTGCCTGCCATCACCCGCGCCGCGGAGGCCGCGGGACGGCCGGCCCCGCGCGTGGTCGCCAGCATGCTGGCGTCGGTCACCAGCCGCCCGGACGAGCTGCGCGAGAGCCTCGCGGCCGCGTTCGGCCCGTCAGGCGACTTCGCCAGCTACCGGCGACTGCTGGACCTCCAGAACCTCGACGGCCCGCAGGACACCGTCGTCGCCGGGGACGAGGCGGCCCTCGCGGCGCAGGTGCAGGCGTTCGCCGACGCCGGGGTCACCGAGCTGGTCGTGGCCCGATCGGGGACGCGCAGGAGCAGGCGACCACCCGCGCGCTGCTGGCCGACCTGCGGCGGAGCCGGCCGGCCGCGACGGCCAGTGCCGTCGCGAACAGCAGCAGGTAGCGTCCGGCCAGACCGAGATGAGGCCCGTGGCCGGGATCGGGCCGACCTGCGGGCCGGGCAGCGCGGTCATGACCGCGACGGTCGTGGCGAGCGCGACGGCGAGGCCGGTCGCCGCCCGGCGGTCGCCGGTCAGGGCGCGGGCGCCGAGCAGCACGGCGAGCGGGACGACCCACACGTAGTGGTGCGACCACGCGAACGGCGCCAGCGCCGCCGAGGCGAGCCCGCACAGCGTCACGGCCAGGGGCTCGTCGCCCGCGCGGTGCGCCCGGACGGCCAGCGCGATCGTGACGAGCCCCAGCACGGCCGCGACCGCCGTCGACGGCAGCCCTTCGGCGCCGAGCCGGGCGAACAGGCCGTTCAGGGAGTGGTTGCTCGGGCCGCCGACGGCGGAGATCCGGTCGGCGGCGAGGAACGTGCCGTCCACCCAGAACCGCACCGAGTCGGCGGGCGCGACCAGGAAGCCGAGGCCGGCCGCCGCCGCGAACGTGGCGAGCGCCGCGGCGGCCGCCCGCAGGCGCCCGGTGGCCACCAGGTAGACGACGAACAGCAGCGGCGTCAGCTTCACCGCGGCGGCGAGCCCGACCCCCACACCCCGCAGCCTGCTCCCCGGCCTCCCGAGGAGGTCGGCCACCACGAGGGCGAGCAGCACGATGTTGATCTGACCGAGGTAGAGGGTGGTGCGCACCGGGTCGAGCGCCGTCGCCACCACCGCGAGCAGCACGGCTACCGGCCAGCCCGCGCGGGGCACGCAGCGGAACACCACGACGGCCAGCAGCACGACCCCGGCGCCCGTCCACAGCACCTTCAGCAGGCCCAGCGGCAGCAGCGCGAGCGGCGCGAACAGCACCGCGGCGAACGGCGGGTAGACGAACGGCAGGTCCAGAAGCACCCCGCCCTCGTACAGCGGGCGCCGGCGAGGACGTGCTCCCCACCGGCGCGGTAGACCTGCAGGTCGATCAGCAGCGCGTGGGCATCGGGCCAGAGCGCGAACACCACGGCCTGGGCCACGAGCACCAGCGCCGCGGCCCCGGCGAGGAGACGCACCCCGCTACTCGGGGAGGTCGAACTCGCCCGCGTCCACACCCTTCACGAACGCCTCCCACTCGGCCGCCGTGTAGACGTGCGGCTCGCAGTCCGGGTCACCCGCGCGCCGCAGCGCCGCACCACCGTCGGGCAGCCGGGCGATCTCGACGGCGTCGTCTCCGCTGCTGGTACTGCTGCGCATCCAGACGACGTCAGCGGGCACACGCGAGGTCATGGGCGGTCGAACTCCCCGTGTCGGACGGCGGTCAGGAAATCCCGCCAGGCGGTGGCGGTGTGCAGGTGGGGAGCGCGGGCACGGTCCTTGGTGTCGCGGACGGCCACGCCGGTGGGGGTGGGGGCGACCTCGACGCAGCTGCCGCCGTTCTCCCCGCTGAAGCTGCTGGTACGCCAGTCGGCACCGGCTGGGATCGGCGCGACTTCGACGCAGCTGGCCCCGTTCTCGCCGCTGAAGGTGCTCGTGCGCCAGTCGAGGTGATCGAAACTCACGGCGCCCCCTTCTGTGGTCATGACTCCGCGGCGATCCGCCGGATGATCTCTCGCGACTCCGCCGGGGCCAGCGCGAGGGTCCGCAGCCGCTCGAATTTGAGTCTAGCCAGCGTGACCGCCGGTTCCTTCTCCAGGTGGGTGGCGCCGAGGGCGTGCTCGACGTAGGCCATGTCAGGTTCGCCGAGGTCGCCGAAACTGAGAATGAGGAAGCCGGACGCGAGGGACGGATGCGCACCTCGCCCCATGGGGAGCACCTGGAGGGTGACAGTCGGCAGCTCACTCGCGCTCAACAGGTGCGCCAGCTGAGCGCGCTGTGTGGTTGGTCCACCAACCGGGTTGCGCAAGACAGCTTCGTCGATGATCGCCACGAACTGCAGCGGATCCTCGTCGGACCCTAGGCGTTCCTGCCGGATCATGCGGACCTTGAGGTCGCGCTCGCGTTCGTCCGCGGAGCGAGGCAGCGGTGAGGCGTCGTACAACACCCGGCTGTAGTCGGCGACCTGCAGCAACCCCGGCACGAACCCCGCCGCGTACTCCTGCACCTGCGTCGCCTCGGTCTCGTAGCCGACGTAGGAGTTGTCGCCGAGCCCGTAGGCCCGGTACCAGCCCGGCGTGGCCGCCTCCCGCGCCATGGCGAGCAGTTCGCCCCACTCGGCGCCGGCGTCGTAGAGGTCGAGCATGCTCTTGACGAGATGCACGTCGGCCTTCTGCTGCCCGTTCTCGATGCGGCTGAGTTTGCTCGCCGACGAGTCCAGCGCGGGCGCCGCCTCGTCGAGCGTGAGGCGGGCGCTCTCGCGCAACGTCCGCAGCCTGCGTGCCAGGATGCGCCGTCTGATCGACGCCCCGTTCCGCTTCTCCCCCATGCGCCCTCCGCGTCCGGCCGGTGACCGATCGTGGCATCGGGAACGGTGCAGATGGGATTCCCAACCCGCTGATCGCCCCGAGGTCCGGCTCATCGCCCTCGGGGCGGCGATCGGCCGCATCTCGGATCGATCACACGCGGCTGATCGTTCTGAGATCGCGCTCGTCGCCCGCGCCGGGGCGATCGCGCAGCCCTCGGACTGATCAGTGCCGGAACGCGGGACTCGCCGGGCCGGAACGTCGGACTCGCGCGCCACGGACGCGTGACTCGCGGCGCGTGAGCGCTGGTCGTCGCGCTGCGTGGCCGGTCACCCGCCGAGGTCACCGGGTCGTGGCGATCTTCCAACCGGTGCGCTATTGACCTCTCGTGCGCGCCGGATCACGCTGGGTGCCCGGGGGCACGTGCGTGCCGGGAGAAGGGTCCGATCGTAGTGTTCGTGGCGGAGGTGACCGGCAGCCCGGCCGACGGCTACGTCGCCGTCCGGGTGTGCGGTGACGTCGACACGGGCACCCGGGCCGCGCTCACCGACGCCCTGGAACGGGCCGTCGCGATCGGCTCCCCGTCGGTACTCGTGGATCTCACGGGGGTGCAGTTCTTCGCCGCCGCCGGGGTGCACTGCGTCGAGCGCGCGGTGGGTGCGCTCGAAGCACGCGGCGGGGCGGCACACGTGGTCTGCCCCTGCCCGGGGGCTGCATGGCGCGTCGTGTCGCTGCTCGGGCTGCAGCGGCAGTGGATGGTGCACCAGGACCTCGAGGCCGCGGTCGCGAGGTGCAGCCGCCACTGAGCCCGGCGGCGGCACTCCCGCCGCGCCGCAACTCGTGATCCACTGACCTGATGAAGGTCGATGCGATGCTGCGCGGCACGGGAATAGTCGAGCTGGCCGCCGAAGCACGGGAGCAGGAGGCCGCCGGGATCGACGGCCTGTGGAGCTTCGAGGGTCCGCACGACCCGTTCCTGCCGCTGATGCCGGTGGCCGAGCACACCTCGCGGGTCACGGTGGGCACGGCGATCGCGGTGGCGTTCGCCCGCAACCCGATGAGCACCGCGTACGTCGCGAACGACCTGCAGCCACCTCGGAGGGCCGGTTCCTGCTCGGCCTGGGCAGCCAGGTCAAGCCGCACATCGAGCGGCGCTTCGCGATGCCGTGGAGCCACCCGGCGCGCCGGATGCGCGAGTACGTGCAGGCGATGCGCGCGATCTGGGCGGCGTGGAGCACCGGGGAGCGGCTGGCGTTCCGCGGCGAGTTCTACACCCACACCCTGATGACGCCGTTCTTCTCCCCCGCGCCCCACCCGTACGGCCCGCCCGCGGTGTACCTGGCAGCGGTCGGCGACCAGATGACGCGAGTGGCGGGCGAGGTGTGCGACGGCCTGCTCCCCCACGCCTTCACCACCCAGCGCTACCTGCGGGAACACACCCTGCCGGTGCTGGCGGAGGGCCTCGCGGCGAGTGGGCGCACCCGCGCCGACGTCGCGATCGCGTTCTCCGGTTTCGTCGTGTCCGGGTCGACCGAGGAGGAGATGGCCGCCGCCGCGTCGGGCGTGCGGGAACAGATCGCCTTCTACGGCAGCACGCCCGCCTACCGCCCGGTGCTCGACCTGCACGGCTGGGGCGAGCTGGGCGTCGAGCTCAACCGGCTGTCCCGCGGCACCGACCCCGAGCGGTGGCAGCGCATGGGCGAGCTGGTCGACGACGACGTCCTCGCCGCCTTCGCCGTGGTGGCGGAGCCGGACCGGGTGGGCGCCGCGATCCTGGAGCGCTTCGGCGGCCTCGTCGACCGCTTCACCTTCTACGCCCCGTACGCACACGACGCCGCCCTCTTCGCACCCGCCACGGAGGCGCTGCAGCGAGCATGATCGACCGGTTGAACGCGTTCCGGAGCGGGAACACTTTTGCTACGTGACCTGCAGAAGGAGCCACCATGCTCGCTGTCGCAGCAGCTGCACTCTTCGGCCTCGCCCTCCTCTTCGAGCTCGTCGGCATCTCCATCCAGATGATCACCAGCACACTGCTCGTCACCGCGGGCCTGTTCTGCCTCGCCCTGTACTTCGCGGGTGTCGGGTCGCGCCAGGTGACCTACCGCCGCCGCGCCACCGCTGAGACGTCAGCGAACGGCCGTGACGCCCAGTTCGGCGAGCAGTGCCCGCACGCGGGAGTCGATCTCGTCACGGATCGGCCGGACCGCGTCGACGCCCTTGCCCGCCGGGTCGGTGAGCTCCCAGTCGAGGTAGCGCTTGCCGGGGAAGACCGGGCAGGTGTCGCCGCAGCCCATGGTGATGACCACGTCGGAGGCCTCCACGGCGTCGACGGTGAGCTTCTTGGGCTGCTCGGCCGACAGGTCGATGCCCAGCTCGGCCATCACCTCGCGGACCGCCGGGTTGATCGCATCGGCGGGTTCGGAACCCGCCGACCGCACCTCCACGGCGCCGCCCGCGTGGCGGGCGAGCAGCGCGGCGGCCATCTGGGACCGGCCGGCGTTGTGGACGCAGACGAACAGGACGGACGGCGCGGCGGTCATCGGGGCTCCTGGGCGGGTTCGGCGGGGGTTGTAGCCGGGGTCGCGGCCCAGCGGCGGCGGGCGGCCAGGGAGACGTAGACGAGCGCGACGAGGACGGGGACCTCGATCAGCGGGCCGACCACACCGGCGAGCGCCTGGCCGCTGGTGACGCCGAAGGTGGCGATCGCGACGGCGATGGCGAGCTCGAAGTTGTTGCCGGCCGCGGTGAACGCCAGCGTCGTGGTCCGCTCATAGCTCAGGCCGACGGCCTTGCCCAGCGCGTACGAACCGGCCCACATGATCGCGAAGTAGGCGAGCAGCGGCAGCGCGATCCGGGCGACGTCGAGCGGCCGGCCGATGATGGCGTCGCCCTGCAGGGCGAACAGGATGACGATGGTGAACAGCAGGCCGTAGAGCGCGAACGGGCCCACCCGTGGCAGGAACCGGCTCTCGTACCAGTCGCGGCCCAAGCTGTGCTCGCCGAGGCGGCGCGAGAGGTAGCCGGCCACCAGCGGGATGCCCAGGAAGATGAGGACGTTGACCGCGATCTCCCACGGGGACACGTTCAGCGCCGCCTGCGGCAGGCCGAGCCACCCGGGAAGGACGTCGAGGTAGAACCAGCCGAGCGCGGCGAAGGCGATCACCTGGAACACCGAGTTGAGCGCCACCAGCACAGCGGCCGCCTCGCGGTCGCCGCAGGCGAGGTCGTTCCAGATGATGACCATCGCGATGCAGCGCGCCAGCCCGACGATGATCAGCCGGTGCGGTACTCGGGCAGGTCGGGCAGCATCAGCCAGGCCAGCGCGAACATCAGCGCGGGCCCGAACACCCAGTTCAGCAGCAGCGACGACAGCAGCAGGCGGCGGTCGCGGTGACGGTGTCGAGCCGGTCGTAGCGGACCTTCGCCAGCACCGGGTACATCATGATCAGCAACCCGAGCGCGATCGGCAGGGAGATGCCGCGCACGGCGATGGCGTCGAGCGCGCCGCCGAGGCCGGGGATGAGGCGGCCCGCGCCCAGCCCGAGCGCCATGGCGGCGAGGATCCACGCCGGCAGGAACCGGTCGAGCGTCGAGAGCCGGGCGACGACCGGGGCCTCGGTGGTGGCGGTCATGCGGTCACTTCCAGTTCGTGGGCGGCGGACGTGAGCGCCGCCGCCAATGTGGCCAGCGCGCCGGGCACGACGCGGTAGTAGATCCAGGTGCCGCGGCGCTCGCCGCTGATCAGGCCCGCCTCGCGCAGCACCTTGAGGTGGTGGCTGATCGTGGGCCCTGACAGGTCGAACCCCGCGGTCAGATCGCACACGCAGGCCTCCCCGCCGGCGTGCGCGCCGATCAGGCTCAGCAGGCGCAGCCTGGTCGGGTCGGCCACGGCCTTGAAGCCCGCGGCGAGCCCGGCGGCGTCCTCCGGGCCCAGCGGAGGACCGGTCAGGGCCGCCGGTGCACACCCGTCGACGATCGACAACTCTTGCTTCGACACCGGTCTATCTTCATGTTCTTCGAAGCAACGGGCAACGTGGGCGTGACCACTCGCGCGCAGTGGCGCTAACAGCACGTCCGCAGGTACGCCTGCAGGTCGGCGAGCACCTCCAGCGCCCCGTCGCGGTCCGACCGGTAGAGCACGATCTTGCCCTCGCGCCGCGAGGTCACGATGCCGCCACGACGCAGGACGGAC
>MKJV01000005.1 GCA_001942185.1 Pseudonocardia sp. CNS-004 | reverse complement strand
TGCGACGATGACGAGGAACGCCGTCATGTGCCGCCAGGGGCGGATGTGCCCCGGGGTGGGATGCCACTGCCTCGCGATCTCTTCCTTCTCAGGTGCGGCTCACCGGCGGCCGCGGGGCGCGTCAGCTGCGGGCCGTGCCGTTGGTCGACTCGTCCTTCTCCACCGTCGACTTCTCGACCGACGACTCGTCGGCCTTCGGCACGGTGGCCTCGACCGGCTCGGCCGCCTCGACCGCGGGCGCCTCCTCGGTGGTGGTGTCCTCCTCGGTGGTGTCCTCGGCGGAGGCCGTGGGGTCGACCTTCTCCCGGACCGCGCCCCGCACCCAGGTGGTGACCACACCGTCGGCGATCTCGATGTCGATCGTGTCCTCGTACGAGGCGTCGACGATGGTGCCGCGCAGGCCCGAGGTGGTGACGATGACGTCGCCGGCCTCCAGCGCCGCCTGCATCGCTTGCATCTGCTGCATCTGGCGCTTCTGCTTCCGTCCCGACAGGAAGATCGGGATGAACAGCAGCAGGATCAACAGGGGGAACAACAGTTCCATGATCTAGGTCTCCGAATCTCCGCACGTCGTGGAGCCACCAGAGTCTGCCAGCCCCCGGTTCAGAACAACGCGGGAGGGCCACCCTGCGTGACGCCAGGTGGCGCAGCGATGCCCAGATGTGACCACGCGGCTGCCGTGGCCACCCGCCCCCGTGGCGTACGCGCCAACATGCCGGCCCGCACGAGGAAGGCTCGCAGACTTCCTCGACGGTACCGGGTTCCTCGCCCACCGCCACTGCCAGCGTCGACACGCCGACCGGGCCGCCTCCGAACGAGCGCACGAGCGCCCCGAGCACCGCGCGGTCGAGCCGGTCCAGCCCGAGCTCGTCGACGTCGTACACGGCGAGGGCGTCGCGGGCGACCGTGCGGGTGACGGCGCCGTCGGCGCGCACCTCGGCGAAGTCGCGCACGCGGCGCAGCAGGCGGTTGGCGATGCGCGGGGTGCCGCGCGAGCGCATCGCGATCTCCTCGGCGCCGTCCGGACGCAGGTCGACGTCGAGGATGACGGCCGCCCGGCGCAGCACGAGCTCCAGTTCCTGCGCTCGTAGAACTCCATGTGGGCGGTGAAGCCGAAGCGGTCGCGCAGCGGGCCGGTGAGGGCGCCGGACCGCGTCGTGGCGCCCACCAGCGTGAACGGGGCGATGTCGAGCGGGATGGAGGTGGCACCGGGGCCCTTGCCGACGACGACGTCGACGCGGAAGTCCTCCATCGCCAGGTAGAGCATCTCCTCGGCGGGCCGGGCGGTGCGGTGGATCTCGTCGATGAACAGGACGTCGCCGGGTTCGAGGTTGGACAGCATCGCCGCCAGGTCGCCCGCCCGCTCCAGCGCGGGCCCGGACGTCAGCCGGATCGCCGCGCCCATCTCGGCGGCGACGATGAGCGCGAGGCTCGTCTTGCCCAGCCCCGGCGGCCCGGACAGCAGGATGTGGTCGGGCGGCTGGCCGCGGCGGCGCGCGCCCTCCAGCACGAGCTCCAGCTGTTCACGCACGCGCGGCTGACCGATGAACTCCGTCAGCGTGCGCGGCCGCAGCGACGCGTCGGCCTCGAGGTCCTCCGGCTCGGGCCCCGGGGTGAGGGAGACCTCGTTCATCGCCCGCCCTTGCCGCCCAGCCTGGTGAGGGCGGCGCGCAGCAGCGCGCTCGGGTCGGCATCCGTGTCGACGGCCAGCACGGCGTCGACGGAGGACTCCGCGGGCTTCGCCGCGAACCCGAGGCCGACCAGCGCCTCCACCACCTGGTCCCGCCGCGGGTTCCCCCCGTTGCCCGCCGGCGGCGTGGCCGGGGTCGCGGCGGGGGCAACGACCTTGTCCCGCAGCTCCAGGGCGAGCCGCTCGGCGCCCTTGCGCCCGATGCCGGGCACCCGGGTGAGCGTGGTGAGGTCGGCGTCGACGAGTGCGCGCCGCAGCGCGTCGGGGGTCAGCACGGCGAGCGTGGCGAGCGCGATGCGAGGGCCGATCCCGCTCACCGTCTGCAGCAGCCCGAACAGCTCCCGTTCCTCGTCGTCGGCGAACCCGAAGAGGGTGAGCGAGTCCTCGCGCACGACGAGGGCCGTCGCGAGCCTGCCCGGCTCGCCCCGCCGCAGCCGCGCGAGCGTGCCGGGCGTGGCCTGCACCGCGAGGCCGACGCCGCCGACCTCGACCACCGCGTGGTCGAGGCCGATCTCCAGCACCTCGCCGCGGACGGAACTGATCATGACGCTTCTTCCTTCGCCTTCCTGGCCGCCGCGAGCCGCGCGCGGTGCGCCCGCGCCAGCTCCGCCGAACGCGCCTGCGCCTGGGCCATCCGGTCGAGCATCGGTGCCCGCCAGCAGTGGCAGATGGCCAGGGCGAGCGCGTCGGCGGCGTCGGCGGGCCGAGGCGCCTCTTCCAACGCCAGCAGCCGGGTGACCATGGTCGTCACCTGCTGCTTCCCGGCGCGCCCCTCCCCCGTGACCGCGGCCTTCACCTCGCTGGGGGTGTGGAACGCGACCGGCAGACCCGCTTTCGCGGCGAGCATCGCCACGACGCCGCTGATCTGGGCGGTGCCCATGACGGTGCGGACGTTGTGCTGGCTGAACACGCGCTCGATCGCCACCACGTCGGGCCGGTGCCGCTCGATCCACCGCTCCACCTCGGACCCGACGGCCAGCAGGCGCTGCGGCAACGGGTCGTCCGGCGGGGTGCGCACGACGTCCACCGCCACGCACCGCACCCGGCGCCCACCCGCCCCGTCGACGACCCCGAGACCGCACCGGGTCAGTCCCGGGTCGACGCCGAGCACCCGCACCCGTTCTCCCTACCCCGCCGTGTCCGCGAACAGCCGTTCGAGGGGCAGGCTACCGGCGCGCTCGCGGAGCGCCGCAGGGACGCGCCGACAGGGTGCTCACCCCGCCGACACCCGCTCCGCCGCGCTGCGCCGGTCCCACTCGGCCATCACGTCGGGTGCGGTGGGCCGCGACGCCAGGCTCCCGGCGACGAACACCACCAGGCCCGCCGTCAGCCCGACGTAGATCGGCACGTTCGAGTAGATGTCGCCGACCACGGCCATCGTCGCGAGCGTGGCCACCGTCCCCACCGCCATCGCCGCCACGGCGCCGACGATCGTGGCGCGCCGCCACACCAGGCCGCCGAGGATCGGCACGAGCAGGCCGCCGACGAGGATGTCGTAGGCGATGGTCAGCGCGCCCACCACGTCCTGCAGCAGGCAGGCGATCACGATCGCCACGACCCCGAACCCGACGACGAGCAGGCGGTGGCCACGCACGTGCTCGGCCTCGGAACCGCCCGCCCGCCCGCGCAGCCGCGCCGCGATGTCCTGGCCGAACACCGTGGCGGTGGCGATCAGCGCGCCGCTGGCCGTGGACATGACGGCGGCCAGCGCGGCGGCGAGCACCAGCCCGGCCACCACCGGCGTCATGGTCGCGCCGACCACCGCGGTGAACGCGTCGTCCCGCTCCTCGAGACCGGGGATCAGCACGCTCGCCGCCATCCCGATCAACGCACCGGCCACGCCGTACAGCAGGCAGTAGACGCCTGCAGCGGCGCCCGCCCAGCGGGCCACGCCCGGGCTGCGGGCGGTGAACACTCGCTGCCAGATGTCCTGGCCGATGAGCAGTCCGAACGTGTAGATGACGAAGTAGGTCAGGATCGTGTCGCCGCCGATCGTGGTGGGCGAGAGCGCCTCCGGCGGCACCGCCGCGAACCCGCCCGCCTGCACGAGCACCACCGGCAGCAGGATCAGGAAGATCCCCACGGTCTGGATGAGGAACTGCACGAAGTCGGTCAGCGTGATCGACCACATCCCACCCAGCGCCGAGTAGACCACCACGACGAGCCCGCCGACGATGATCGACGGCACCCGCGGCAGGTCGAGCAGCGCCGCGAAGATGGTGGCGTACGCGATCGTCGAGGTCACCGTGAGCATCAGGGTGTAGCCGAACATCACCACGCCCGACAGCACGCTCGACCCCGGCCCGTAGCGCAGCTGGAGCATCTGGCTCACCGTGTAGACGCGCAGCCGCTGGATCCGTCCCGCGAACAGCAGTGACAGCAGCAGGACACCCGCGCCGATCGCGACGACGAGCCACATGCCCGACAGGCCGTACTCGTAACCCAGCCCGACACCGCCGATCGTCGACGCCCCGCCCAGCACGAGCGCCGACATCGTGCCGGCGTAGAGCAGCGGCCCGAGCCTGCGGCCGGCCACGAGGAAGTCCGACTCGGTCCTGGCCCGCCGTTTGCCCCAGAATCCGAAGGCGACCATGGCGACCAGGTACGCGACGACGACGGCGACGTCCATGCTCACTCCATTTCCAGGTGGATGACGGTCGGGCGGTCGGCCGACAGGGCGTCGGCCACGAGCGCGGTGAGCGCGCCCGGATCGGACGTGCGCACGCCGTGCGCGCCGAAGGCTCCGGCGAGGGCGGCGAGGTCGGGGACGCGCAGGTCCACCCCGACCGGCGGGATGCCGCGCCGCTCCTGCTGGTCGCGGATCTCGCGGTAGCCGCCGTTGTCGACCACGACGACCGGCAACGGCAGCCCCAGGTCGACGGCGGTGGCGAGCTCCTGCACGGAGAACAGGAACGCCCCGTCCCCCAGCAGGACGCTCCGGGCTCGCCAGGCCGGGCGAGCGCCGCGCCGATCGCCGCGGGCAGGCCGTAGCCGAGCGTGGCGTAGCCGGGGGTGTAGCAGAACCGCCGCGGCGCGGGGACGTCGAAGAAGTGCGCCGAGCCCAGGTAGGTGACCTGCGAGCTGTCGCCCGCGAGCACGCCGTCGGCGGGCAGCGCGGCCCGGACGGCGAGAGTGATCTCCTCGTAGGTCGCGACCCCGTCCCTCGCCTCCGCACGGCAGGCGTCCCGCAACGCGCTCGCGCGCACGGACGCGGGCCCGTGCATTCCGACGAACGGCGCGTTCGTCGGATAGGTACCGACGAACGCGCCGTTCGTCGGATGGGTGGGGAGGGCCTCCAGCAGTGCGCGCAAGGTCGTCGACGCGTCGCCGAGCAGCGCGACGTCCGCCCGGCAGTTCTTGTGCAGTTGCCCCGGCTCGATGTCGCAGCGGATCACCGCATCCGCCGTGATCCGGCCCTCCCACAGGTCGGAGTCGCCCAGCTCGCTGCCCACCACGAGCAGGGCGTCGCTCTCCGCGGCCGCCTCCTGCAGGGCGCGCAGCCGCACGGAGGCGCCGACGGCCAGTGGGTGCGACTCGTCGAGCACGCCCTTGCCGTTGACCGTGGTGGCCACGGGGGCGCCGAGCGCTTCGGCGAGCGCGCGAACCTCCGTCGCGGCGTCCACCGCGCCGCCGCCCGCGATCACCAGCGGCCTGCGGGCGCCCGCGAGGAGGCCGGCCGCGCGTCGCACGTCGGCGGCGTCGGGCTCGGGTGCCGCGGTGACGGCGCCGACCCACGAGCTGCCACCCCACGGCTGCTCCAGCACGTCGAGGGGGATCTCGACGTGCACCGGCCGTGGCCGCGCCCCGCGGAACGAGGCGAACGCCGCGGTGACGGCGTCGGCCGCCTCCTCGGGGCTCTGGACGCGCCGGCTCCAGCGCACGATGCGGTCCATGGCGCCGCTCGCGTCCTTGGTCTCGTGCAGGAGGCCGAGGTCGCGCCCCTCGGTGCGGTCGGCACGCCCGGCGAGAGGACGAGCAGCGGCTGCGACTCCGCGTAGGCGGTGGCCGCGGCGGTCATCGCGTTGGTCAGCCCCGGGCCGCTGGTCGTCAGCACGACGCCCGGCCGCCCGCTCACCCGCGCGTACCCCTCGGCCGCGTAGCCGGCGCCCTGCTCGTGGCGGGGTGTCACGGCACCGATCCCGCAGGCCGCGAGGTGCCGATAGAGCTCGAGGTTGTGGGTGCCCGGGATGCCGAAGACGGTGTCGACGCCGTGCGCGGCGAGGGTCTCGACGACGGCGGCCCCGCCGTTGCGAACGCTCATTTCGCAGCCAGCACCGAAAGCAGCTCGTACGCCACGTGCGCCGCCGCGATCCCGGTGATCTCCGCGTGGTCGTAGGCCGGGGCGACCTCGACGATGTCGGCGCCGACGATGTCGGTCCCGACGAGGCCGCGCAGGGTGTGCAGCAGCTCGCGGCTGGTGAGCCCACCGGCCTCGGGGGTGCCGGTGCCGGGCGCGTGGGCGGGGTCGAGCACGTCGATGTCCACCGAGACGTAGACCGGGCCGTCGCCGAGGCGGGCCCGCATCCGCTCGACCACCGTGGCGAGCCCGTCGACCTGGTAGTCGTCGGAGCCGATCACATGGAAGCCGAGCCGCGCGTCGTCGACGAGGTCCTCGGCCCCGTAGAGGGGCCCGCGGATCCCGACGTGCAGGCAGCGCTCCGGGTCGAGCAGGCCCTCCTCGCTCGCCCGCCGGAACGGGGTGCCGTGCGTGTAGGGCGCGCCGAAGTAGGTGTCCCACGTGTCGAGGTGCGCGTCGAAGTGCAGCACGGCGACCGGCCCGTGCGTGCGGTGCACCGAGCGCAGCAGCGGCAGCGCGATCGTGTGGTCACCGCCGATGGACAGCAGCCGCGCCCCGCCGCCGCGCAGCTCGTCGGAGGCGCGCTCGACCGTCCCGATCGCGTCGTCGAGGTCGAACGGGTTGATCGCGACGTCGCCGGCGTCGACCACCTGCTGTGCGGCGAACGGGTCCACCTTCAGCGCCGGGTGGTGCGGACGCAGCAGCTTGGACGACGCGCGGACGTGGGCGGGCCCGAAACGCGCGCCCGGCCGGTAGGAGACGCCGGAGTCGAACGGCATCCCGAGCACGGCGATGTCCACGTTCGTGACCTCGTCGAGGCGTGGCAGGCGTGCGAAGGTGTCCGGTCCGGCGAAGCGGGGAGTGACGGTCGCATCGACTGGTCCCCGTGGTGGGCGCTGCGGCATCGGCCCAGGGTGGGACGTCGTTCACTTCCCGCACATCGCCGTGGCGTCTAATCTCGGACCATCGAGTTGGACGAAACGTCCAGGAGGCCGTCCTGCTGACCGTCGCCGACCTCGCCGCCGATCCGGCACTGCGGCTGTCGGTCATCGCCGGCCGCGGCGGACTGGGCCGCGAGATCGAGGCCGCGGCCGTCTCCGAGCTCGCGGAACCGGGCCCGTGGCTGCAGGGCGGCGAGCTGCTGCTCACCATCGGGCTGCTGCTCGACGAGTCCGACGCGGGCTGCGCCGCCTACGTTTCCGGGCTGGAGGCAGCAGCGTCCGCGCGCTCGGGCTGGGGCTCGGCGCCGACCTGCGCTACCAGGCCGCTCCGACCTGCCTGGTCCGCGCGGCGGAGGACGCCGGGCTGCCGCTGCTGACCGTGCCGGACGGGGTGCCGTTCATCGCCGTCACCAAGGCGGTGTTCGCGTGGCGGGCGCGCGAGGAACGCCGGCAGCTGGAGTGGGCGCTGCACACCCAGCGCGCGCTCACCGCGGCCGCCGTCCAGCCCGGCGGGCTCGCCGGCATCCTCGGCGCGTACGAGCGGGCCACCGGCCGCGCCGCGCTCGTCGTCGACCTGCTCGAGCGGCCCATCGCGAGCTCCCGCCCCGGGCACGAGACCCTCGCAGCCGAGTTCACCGAGATGCTCGCCCGCGTCCGCGCACAGGGCCTGCTCGGCGCCGCGGTCGACGCCGCCCCCGGTCGCAGGCGCGAGGTGCACCCGCTCGGCTCCCGCAGGCTGCGGGCATGGCTGCTCGTCACCGGGCCTGCCGACCGCGCCGGCTCCAACCTCGTCACCGGCGACCTCGTCTCGCTGCTCTCGCTCGAGCTCGAACGCGTGCACGGGCTGGGCACGACGCGCCAGCGCGACCGCGCGCAGGTGCTGGCCCGGCTGGCCAGGGGCACCGTCGACGACATCGTCGCCGCCCGCTGGCTCGACGCGGCGGGGCTGCCCGACGGCGGCCTGCGTGCCGCAGTCGTCGCCGCGCCCCACGCCGACGAGCTGGCCGCCGATCTCGCGGGCGCCCTCCCCGACGCGCTGACCCGCGTCGTCGAGGTGGCGGGGGAACCGTGCGTCGAGCTGGCGGTGCCCGTCGGTGTCGACCTCGCCGCGGTGCTGGGCACCCTCGCCCCCGCGCGGCCCGCCGGGATCGGCATCGAGGTGCGGCCCGGGGCGCTCGCCGTGTCGCTGCGCCAGGCGCGCTCCGCGCTGCCGGAGAGCCGGCTCACCGGCCGCCACGTGCACGCCGCCGACATCGCGAACAGCCGCAGGCTGCTCGCGACCGTGCCCGGCGAACAGCTGCAGGCTACGCCGACGCCGTGCTCGGCCCGCTCGACGCGGGCGACCGGTCCGCCGACCTGGTGCGCACCCTCACCGCGTTCCTGGAGCACAACGGCCACTGGGAGGCGGCCGCCGCCGCGTTGCAGGTCCACCGCCACACGGTGCGCAACCGCATCGCGACGGTGGAGCAGCTCACCGGGCGCCGGTTGGCATCGGCCCACGACCGCCAGGACCTGTGGCTCGCACTGCGCGCCCGCGACCTCGCCCGCACGTCCGACGGCTGATGTTCCCCTGCGCGTCACCCCACCGGCACCCGCCCATCCATAAGGTCTCGGCGTGGCTGATGGCCGGGTGTTGTTCCAGGAGTTCCTGCGCGCGCCGACGCGCACCGCGACCGTGACGGCGAGCTCGGACGCGCTCGTCGGGGCCCTGCTCGCGCCGCACCGCCTCGACGGCGCACCCGTCGTCGTCGAGCTGGGCGCGGGCACGGGCCGCGTCACGGATGCGCTGCAGCGGCAGCTGCGCGGCGCCGGCCGCCACCTCGCCGTCGAGATCAACCCGGCGCTCGCCGAGCGGCTCTCAGCCCGGCACCCGGACGTCACGGTGGTGTGCGCCGACGCGGCCCGGCTGCCGGACGTGCTCGCCGAGCACGGCATCGAGCAGGCGGACGCGATCGTCAGCCTGCTGCCGTGGGTGGCCTACGCGGCGACACCCGTGCCTGCGCTCGCCGCCCGCGCGCTCGCACCGACCGGCACCTTCACCCAGGCCACCCTGCGCGGCTTCCACCTGCTCCCACCCGCGCGCACGCAGGCCGCGGACCTGCGGGCGGCGTTCGGTTCGCTCACCGCGAGCTCCACGATCTGGCGCAACCTCCCGCCCGCCCGCGTCCTCATCGCCCGCGAACCCCGCGCCACCGCATCCTGACAGCACCTGTCAAGGTCTGGTCGTAGCGTCTCCGGCCATGAGCACATGGGACGAGTTCACCGCGGGCGCCCCGCGGATCGCGGAGATCTTCAGGCGCCGCCACGCGAAGGCCGGGAACCTGTGCATGCTGGCCACGCTCCGCTCCGACGGCTTCCCGCGGATCAGCCCGATCGAGCCGCGGACCTTCGAGGGGCGCCTGATCGTCGCCGGGATGCCGGGCACCACGAAGTTCCACGACCTCGCCCGCGACCCGCGCTTCTGCCTGCACACCGCCACCGTCGACACCCACGTGTCCGACGGCGACGCGAAGCTCTTCGGGCGGGTGCACGACGAGCAGGACGAGGCACTGCACCAGCGCTTCGCCGACGCACTCTTCGCCGAGACCGGCTTCGACCTGCGCGGGCGGGAGTTCCGGCCGTTCTACGTCGCGGACCTCACCGGGGCGTCGTCGGTGGAGATCGTCGACGGCGCCATGGAGGTGACCATCTGGAAGCCGGGCGAGCCGCAGCGCGTCGTCCGCAAGGGCTGAGGACGACTGCCGACGGCCGCTGAGCCGGCGTCCGAACGGTGGACGACAGCTCCCGCACCACCTGTGATGCTGGCCGCTCCCTGCGGTCACGCTCATCCGGGAGGCGCCATGAAGGCCGTCCGGCTCCACTCGTACCACCAGCCGCCGCGGCTCCAGGAGGTGCCCGAGCCCCAGGCCCGCGGCCCGCACGACGTCGTCGTCCGGGTCGGGGGTGCCGGGCTGTGCCGCACCGACCTGCACATCCGCGACGGGTGGTTCGCTCCCGCCGTCCCCACCGAGCTGCCGATCACGCTGGGGCACGAGAACAGCGGGTGGGTGCACGAGATCGGGTCGGCGGTCGAGAACGTCGCGGTCGGCGACGCCGTGATCTGCCACCCGCAACAGTCCTGCGGGGTCTGCCCCGCGTGCCGGATCGGTGACGACATGCGCTGCGCCCGCGGCCTGCGCTTCACCGGCCTCACCCGCGACGGCGGCTTCGCCGAGCTCTTCGCGACCACCGACCGGGCCGTGCTCCCGCTCCCGGAAGGGCTGCGACCGGCGGACGTCGCGCCCCACGCCGATGCCGGGCTGACGGTCATGCACGTCGTCCGCAAGGCCGTACCGCTGCTCGGGCCCGGGACCCGGGTGGTCGTCGTCGGGATCGGCGGCCTCGGGCACATCGGCGTGCAATGCCTGCGCGCGCTGACCGCCGCCGAGGTCATCGCCGTCGACCGCGACCCCGACGCGCTCAAGCTCGCCACCGGCGTCGGCGCACACCACGTCGTCCCCGCAGACGCGCACCAGGTCGAGCGCGTTCGTGCCCTGACCGGCGGTGACGGCGCCCAGGTGGTCATCGACTTCGTCGCGAGGGGGACGCCGTGGCCGCCGCCGTCGGCATGGTGCGCGCCCGCGGCACGTACTTCGTGGTGGGTTACGGCGGCGAGCTGCGGGTTCCCACCTTCGCCGTGGTGCTGCCGGAGATCAGCATCGTCGGCAACGCCGTGGGTACGCACGACGACCTGCGCGAGCTCATGGCCCTCGCGACGACCGGCGCGGTGCCGGTGCACACGCGCAGCTACCCGCTCGACGCCTTCGCCGACGCGATGGCCGACCTCGAGCAGGGCCGCATCCACGGCAGGGGCGTACTCGTGCCCTGACGGCCGGTAGCGTCGGCGTCGTGGAGACCGGGTTGGAGATCGCGGTGGAGATCGTCGGCCTGCTCGTCTCCCCGATCCACGCCTACGAGGGGCGCCCTGACGACGGCCCGCGCCCCGACGCTGACGGCTGCCGCCCGACCGCGGTCGAGGTGCGCGCCGGGCTCGGACTCGTCGGCGACCGCTACTTCGGACGGCAGGCGCACCGGCGGGCTGCGGTGACGCTCCTCTCGGCCGACTCGATCGACGCGATCGCCCGCGAGCTCGACCTTCCGCGCACGCCCGACCCACTGCTGGCCCGGCGCAACCTCGTGCTGCACGGATTCCCCGTCGACGAGCTCGCCGCCGGCCGGGACCGTCACGGGGCACTGTTCAGCCTCGACTCCGGCGATGGCCCGGTGCGCTTCCAGGCCCACCGGCCGGCCAACCCGTGCCGCTGGATGGACGTCGTGCTCGCGCCGGGCGCCTTCCGGGCCATGCGCGGGCGGGGCGGGGTGCGGTGCGAGCCGCTCGACGACGGCGTCCTCCGGCTCGGGCCCGCCCGCCTGCGCGTCCTGGAGTCCGTGCCCGCCGAGACGTGATCGTCCGCCGGTGCGCGGGTGGCCGTATCCGGCCGGTCTCGCACCAAGCCGACAATCACCGTGCCGCACGCGGGGCACCATTGGCCGTCAGTGGGCCGCGTCGTCCCAGCTGCGCCCGTAGCCGACCGACACCTCCAGGGGCACCGACAGCTTCGCTGCGGCCCCCATCTCCCGGCGCACCAGCTCCTCGACCTGCGCCCGCTCGCCCTCGGCGACCTCCAGCACGAGTTCGTCGTGGACCTGCAGCAGCATGCGGCTGCGCAGGCCCTCGGCGGCCAGTGCCCGGTGGACGCCCAGCATGGCGACCTTGATGATGTCGGCGGCGCTGCCCTGGATGGGCGCGTTGAGCGCCATCCGCTCGGCCATCTCGCGGCGCTGGCGGTTGTCGCTGGTGAGGTCGGGCAGGTAGCGGCGGCGGCCCATGATCGTGGCCGTGTAGCCCTCCTTGCGGGCGACGTCGACGATGCTGCGCAGGTAGTCGCGCACCCCGCCGAAGACCTCGAAGTAGTCGTCCATCAGGCCGCGGGCCTCCTCGGTGGAGATCCGCAGCTGACCGGACAGACCGAACGCCGACAGGCCGTAGGCCAGCCCGTAGTTCATCGCCTTGATCTTGGCCCGCTGCTCGACCGACACGTCGGTTGCCTCGCAGCCGAACACCCGCGCCGCGGTGTCGGCGTGGAAGTCGTGGCTGGACCGGAACGCCTCGATGAGCGCCGAGTCCTCCGACAGGTGCGCCATGATCCGCATCTCGATCTGGCTGTAGTCAGCGGTCATGAGTTCGGCGTGCCCCGGGCCGACCACGAACGTCTCGCGGATCCGGCGACCGGCGGCGGTGCGGATCGGGACGTTCTGGAGATTGGGCTCGGTGGACGACAGCCGGCCGGTGGCGGCGATCGTCTGGCTGTAGGTGGTGTGGATGCGCCCGTCGTCGGCCACCGACTTCAGCAGGCCCTCGACCGTGACCTTGAGCCGGGTGGCGTCGCGGTGCATGAGCAGGTGGGACAGGAACTCGTGGCCGGTCTGCTCGAACAGCGTCTGCAGGGCGTCGCGTCGGTGGTGTAGCCGGTCTTGGTGCGCTTGGTCTTCGGCATACCCAGCTCGTCGAACAGCACGACCTGCAGCTGCTTGGGCGACCCGAGGTTGATCTCCTTGCCGATCACCGAGTACGCGTCCTGGGCGGCCTGCTTGACCTGCCCACCGAACTCCGCCTCCAACGCGGACAGGGCGTCGCCGTCGACGGCGATGCCCGCGGTCTCCAGATCGGCGAGCACGTACTCGAGGGGAAGCTCCAGCTCGGCGAGCAGCTCGGTGCCGCCGCGCTGGGCGAGCTCGGCGTCGAGCGCGTCGGCCAGCTCGCCGACGGCGGACGCGGCGACCATCTGCGCCTGCGCGTGGGCCGCGTCGGCCTCCTCCTCGCCGCCGAGCAGCGACAGCTGGCCCGACTCGGCCCCTCCGTCGGAGCGCAGCTCGCGCCGCAGGTAGCGCAACGCGAGATCGGCGAGGTCGAAGCTGCGCTGGCCGGGACGGGCGAGGTAGGCCGCGAGCGCGGTGTCGCTGCTGAGCCCGGCCAGCGACCAGCCGCGCCCCCGCAGGGCGTGCATCGCCGCCTTGGCGTCGTGAGCGCCTTCGGCACGGCCGGGTCGGCGAGCCACTCGCCCAGCGCGGCCTCGTCGTCGGGGGTGAGGTGGGTGACGTCGAGGAAGCCCGCCTGCGGCACCCCCGCCGCAGCCCCCTCGGCACGCGCCTCCACGGTGGGTTCGCCCACGGCGAGACCGATGCCGGTCAGGTCGGCGGCGGTGGCGCCGCCGCGGACACCGGCGAACGCCAACCCGATGCGCCGACCGTCGCGGGCGTGCTCGGTGAGCCAGGCCCGCACCCCGCCCGGCTCGATCGCGCCGCCCTGCACCTCGATGCCGCCCTCGGCCTCGGGCTCCGCGCTCTGAAGCGTGGCGAACAGCCGCTCGCGCAGCACCCGGAACTCCAGCTCGTCGAACAGCCGGTGGACGGCATCGCGGTCCCACGGCCGCACGACGAGTTCGGCGGGCGTGGTGTCGAGCGGGACGTCGCGGATCAGCTCGGTGAGCTGGCGGTTGAGCAGCACACCCGCCAGGTGGGCGCGCAGCGCGTCGCCCGCCTTGCCCTTGACCTCGTCGACGCGGTCGGTGAGCTCGGCGAGCGAGCCGAACTCGCGCACCCACTTGGCCGCCGTCTTCTCCCCCACGCCGGGGATGTTCGGCAGGTTGTCGCTGGGGTCGCCCCGCAGCGCGGCGAAATCGGGGTACTGCGCCGGGGTGAGGCCGTAGCGGGTCATCACCTCGGCCGGGTCGACCCGCGACAGCTCCGAGACGCCGCGCTTCGGGTAGAGCACCATGACGTTGTCGCTGACCAGCTGGAACGCGTCGCGGTCGCCGGTGGTGATGAACACCTGGTAGCCGTCGGCCTCGGCCTGGGTGGCGAGCGTGGCGATCAGGTCGTCGGCCTCGTAGCCCTCGACGCCGAACTCGGGGATGTTGAGCGCGCGCAGGACCTCCTTGATGAGGTCGACCTGGCCGCGGAAGTCGTCCGGGGTGGTCGTGCGGTTGGCCTTGTACTCGGCGTAACGCTCGTTGCGGAACGTGACCCGCGAGACGTCGAAGCACACCGCGAGGTGGGTGGGCTGCTCGTCGCGCAGCAGGTTGATCAGCATCGAGGTGAAGCCGTAGACCGCGTTGGTGGTCTGCCCGGTGCCGGTGCGGAAGTTCTCCGCGGGCAGCGCGAAGAACGCGCGGTAGGCCAGGGAGTGGCCGTCGAGCAGCAGCAACCGCCTCCCCGTCGACGGCGACGCGACCTGCTCCGCGCCGGACTTGCTGGACGTGGTGGTGGCGGTGCTCACGGGAGGCGAGTCTAGGACCGGTCCCCGACAGTGTTCCCGCGCCTCCACGCCGGTCCGGCTCAGGACTCTGAGTAGGCCTCCATCGACGTGCGCCCGCGCAGCGTCGCCGCCACCGCGTACACCGGCGGCTCGACGCCCACCGGCGCGCTGCGGTCGTCCATCGAGGTGGCGTCGGTGCTCCCCAGTACCTGCCAGCGCCCGTCGGGGCCCCGGCGGCTCACCCGGTACTCGACGTCCGCGGTGGCCGACGCGGCCCACAGCACGAGTACGTCCCCGCGGGTGTCGCGCACGGCGCTGACCCAGGCCGGGGCGTCGATCGGGATCCGGGCGAGTTCCGCGGTGGCGCCGGGGTGGCCGGGGCAGTCGCGAGCACAGCCGACAACGCCCGCGCACGGTCGGCGGCCGGGCCCGCGAGCGCGGCGGCCACGGCCCGGTCGGCCCGCTCGAGCGCGGCACGGGCCTGCCGCAGCAGGTCGTCGGCTGCCGCAGCAGGTCGTCGGC
>MKJV01000004.1 GCA_001942185.1 Pseudonocardia sp. CNS-004 | reverse complement strand
CCGTCCGTGGCAGGCGCCTCGCTCGGCCGCCGGAAGGTGCGCCGGACGTCACCGGCCCCGTCGCCGTCCTGTCCCGCGGGGCCGGGCGCGATGGCGCTGCGGCGTTCCAGGCGTTCGAGCCGCTCCAGCAGGCCGGACTCGGCGACGGTGACCGCCGGGAGCAGCATCCGCGCGCAGAGCAGCTCCAGCAGCAGCCGGGGTGCGGTGGCGCCGCGCATCTCGGTGAGCCCGGTGTGCAGGATCTCGCCGTAGCGGGTGAGCGTGGCCACGCCGATCTTGCCGGCCTGTTCGGCCATGCGGGTGAGCTCGTCGGTGGCGGCCTCGACGAGTCCACGCTCGGCCGCCTCGGGCACCGCCTGCAGCAGCACCAGGTCGCGCAGGCGCTGCAGCAGGTCGGCGGCGAAGCGGCGGGGGTCGTGACCGGCCTCGACGAGCCGGTCGACGGCCTCGAAGACGGCGGCGCGGTCGGCGGCGGCGAGCGCGTCGACCACGTCGTCGATCAGCGCGACGTCGGTGACGCCGAGCAGCGCGACCGCCCGCTCGTAGGTGACGCCCTCCGGCCCGGCGCCCGCGAGCAGCTGGTCGAGCACCGAGAGGGTGTCGCGAGCCGACCCGCCGCCCGCCCGCAGGACGAGCGGGTAGACCGGTGGCGCCACGACCGCACCCTCGTCCGCGCAGATCCGTTCGAGCAGCTTGCGCAACGTGCCGGGCGGGATCAGGCGGAACGGGTAGTGGTGGGTGCGGGAACGGATGGTGGGCAGCACCTTGTCCGGTTCAGTGGTGGCGAACACGAACACGAGGTGTTCCGGCGGCTCCTCCACGATCTTCAGCAGGGCGTTGAACCCCTGCGTGGTGATCATGTGGGCCTCGTCGACGATGAACACGCGGTACCGCGACTCGGCGGGCGCGAAGAACGCGCGGTCGCGCAGCTCGCGGGTGTCGTCGACGCCTCCGTGCGAGGCGGCGTCCAACTCTGTGACGTCGATGTTGCCGGGCCCGCCCGGTGCGAGGGACACGCAGGAGGCGCAGACACCGCAGGGATCCGGGGTGGGCCCCTGCTCGCAGTTGAGCGAGCGGGCCAGGATGCGGGCGGATGACGTCTTGCCGCAGCCCCGCGGCCCGGAGAACAGGTACGCGTGGTTGATGCGCCCCGAGGCGAGCGCGGTGCTCAGCGGCTCGGTGACGTGCTCCTGCCCGACCACCTCGGCGAACTTCGCCGGGCGGTACTTGCGGTACAGAGCCAGCGCCACGGCCGCGAGGCTACCCACAACCACCGACGCCCCGAGCGACGGGGAACCCGCCATCCCCACCCACCGCCGACACCGATCGCGACACCCGCCGATCACATCGCGGAACTCACCACGGCAACGCCCGACTCAGCACACCCAACGCTGGACTCACCCGTGCGAAACGCCCGACCCACCGCACCGAACGCCACACTCACCCGTACGAAACGCCAGACCCACGAGGCCGGGACGAGCAAGTGGTTAGAACGAACCCTCGGGCCGAGAAGGCGGGGGGTCCGGGGGGCGGAGCCCCCCGGCCGGGGGTCTGGGTTGGTTAAGACACTTCCACAAAGACGGCCCGCCCGTCTACCTTGCTGTCTATGGGGAACGTGTCGGGTCTTCGGGCGCTGTTGGCGGTGCGACTGTCGAACCTGACAGATGAGACGACGTCGCCCGATCGACAGCGGGCGGTCACGCTGGAGCATGCCAAGCGCCAGACCTGGGAAGTGATCGGCACAGCGGAGGACTTGGACGTGTCGGCGTCCACCGTTCCGCCGTTCGACCGGCCGCAGTTGGGACCGTGGCTTCGCGAGCCGCAGTGCCACGACTGGGACGCGTTGGTGTTCTGGCGGGCGGACCGGGCGGTGCGCTCGATGACGGACATGTTCGCTCTGACCCGGTGGGCGCAGGAGCACCGGAAGGTGATCGTGTTCGTGTCCGGCCCGTTTGGGGGCGACCCGCTGACCCTTGACCTGCGGCAGGACCGCGCTGACCCGCACGTGAACCTGATCTTGGCGATCATCGCGTTCGCGGCCGAGGTGGAGTCGCAGGCGATCAAGGAGCGAGTGAACGGGGCACGGGCGTTCCTGCTACCGACGGATCGATGGGTAGGCGGCGCGCCAGGCTACGGGTATGTGATCGCAGCGCACCCGGTGCGGGGGAAGACGATCGTGCGCGACGAGCACGCGGCCGAGGTGATCCGGGAGATCGCGCAGCGGTTGTGTGACGGCGAGACACCGACTGCGATCGTGCAGCGCCTGAACACCCGCGGCGAGCTGACATACCGGGACCGTATCCGCGCGTGGAGGGCAGGTCGGTGAACGGGACTCGGGAGCAATGGGGTCGGCACACCATCAGGACGATGATGACCAATCAGCGCCTGTTGGGATACAAGACCAGCAAGGGCAAGCCGGTCGCCGGACCGGACGGCGCGCCCGTGCAGATCGCGGAGCCGATCCTCTCGCTGCAGGAGTTCCAGCGGGTGCAGAACGCCCTAAGTGCCCGCTCGGCAACCCCGGCGCGGACCCGGCGCACCACCCCGCTCCTTGGGATCGTGAAGTGTGGACGCTGCGGCCGCAACGCGAGCCGGGTGGGCAACTCCTACAAGGGACGCCGCTACCAGTACTACCGGTGCAACAGCGACAGCGCGGACGCGGATCGCTGTCGTGGGTCCGCGCATGAGGACCGAGTGAAAGGAGTCGTGGAGCGCGCGTTTCTGTCACAGCTCGCCGACGTGCGGGTACAGCAACGGGAATGGGTCAAGGGCGAAGACCATACCGCCGAGCTGGAACATGTCCGCCGACTGCTGACCTCGCTGGAGAACGAGAAGCGGACCTCGATGGACTGGGACGAAGACGACGAACGCGAGTACAGCATCTCGAAGCAGCACTACCGCAAACGCATCAAGGTGCTGCGGTCCTTGCCGCAGCGTAAGGCCGGGTGGGCAACCCAGCTGACTGACCGCACCTACGGGCAGGAATGGGAGTCGTCCGACGAAGACGGCCGACGCAAGTTGATGCTGAATGCCGGAATGACGTTGAAGATCATGAGCAACGCCCACTTCGCATTGACAATCCCGGCCGCCACGATGCGCGCCGGCTATCCCGGCTGGGAGCCTCACTTGTCCCCGGCAGATGTCGCCTACATCGCGGGGACAGCCGCGCGACGGTGGACGTCGAGTTCACCGACGATGAACCGTCGACACCGACAACCGCCTGAGCGGTCCTTCTACGGCGGTCCGTGTCGGGTCCCTCGATAGGTGAAAGACCCGTCAGTGTCGATCCGTATCGGGCGCGCTGTCACGGTGGTTCTGTCAGTTTCAAGGATGCCGAATCCGAGCGTACCGGCTGCTGGGTCGGCGGCGAGGGTTCCGCATTCGAACATGAGCCACGCCTGCATCGTGCCGTCGCCGGTGGGCACGGCGCGGCCGGTGAGTCGAAGACGGCCGGTCGCGCCGCTCACGATGTTGACGTTGGCCGCGTGCGCCTGCGCATCGGGCTGAGGCTGCAGCTCGATCGATGCGGCCCGCCAGCCCGGCACCACGGAAGCGGATCCGGGCAGTGCGACCACGTTCAGGCGGGTGAACGTGGCCGTCTGCTGCTCAGACGTGTCATGCGCCGCGATCGGTCCTTGGTAGGTGGCACGGAATGCAGACAGGATCGTCGCGAACGCGGCATGAGCCTCCTGCGTGGATGGTCACCGGGCGCGTTCATGAACACGATCCCGTCGGGCTGAACGGCCCCGGCGAACGCAGCCAGCGCGGCGATCGCCGGACGGTGGTGGAACGGCGCCCACAGGCTCGGCAGCACCACCAGTCGCCGCACCACGGCACTGCCCCGGCGCTGCTCCGGTACCTCCCGTGCTGACGCCGTTCGGCATCGTGGCGCGGGTGCGATCGCCGGGTGCGGTCTACGCGGTGGGTGAAGTTCTTCACCTAGCTCGCGCACCCGCTCTGACCTGCAGAAGTGAGGTTGTGCGCCGGGTGCGGCGATCTTCTCAGAGCCTGCGGCAGGCCGTGTACCGGGCCTCGGCGTCGACCTCGCCGACATCACTCACCCACCCCGCTGCCACGAGCGCCGTCGGTGTCGGGCTCAGTAGCGCGTTCGGCGATCCGGGCACGGATCACGGCCGGATCGACCGGGTAGCGCCGCTTCGTGGAGGGCACCCTCACCCCATGCTCGGCCAGCAGTTCACGAAGCTGCACCCCGGACATCGACCGGTAGGGCCGATGCCCCGGTGCGAGTTTCCGCAGCCGCGGCGGAACATCCGCCGCGGGCACAACCTCACCGCCGAGCGCCTCTGCCACGTCCGAGAGGATGTCGCGCCGCTCTTCCGCTTCGGTGTCGGTGTCGGCCGCGGTTGGCGTGTGGGCGGTGTTCGGGTCGAGGTAGGTCATGGCGCGTTCGATGACCTCGGCCGCGGCGTCGTAGCCGGTGTCGTCGTCAGCTTCGATGTAGAACCACTTGAGGATCTCGAACCGCTCCTCGGTCGCCCCCGTCAACAGCGAGGTGCCAACGTCCTTGCCCGCACGCAGCTCCGTTGCCCGGATACCGGCCTGGAACGAGCCATCGCCGAGGAAGCCGTCGTTGGACCGCCAGGACTTCACCGCGAAACATGCGTTGATCTTCACCAGCTCGACGATCTTCGGTGGGATCGCGTCCGCCCGCGACGACTGCGTATCGAACGCCAGCGTGATCGCGGTCTTCCGCCCGCGGCGCATCGTCTGCACCGCCAGATCCGCCGCCTCCTTCCCGAACTCCTCGTGCCCGAACAACTCGTGACACTCGGAGAACAACGCCACCAGCGGCCGCAACTCCGGATGCTTCTGCGCCAACGCGCGGGTCACCTTCTTCGCACCCAGCTCAGCCAACCGGGCCTCACGCTGCGCCACCTTCTCGTACAGCTCCCGCAACGCCTCCAAGGCTGCCGCGGCAACGTCGTCGTCGACGCCACGGTGATAGCGGGCCAACCGCGGCCGGTAGGCGTCGAAGTCACCGTTGTTGGCGAACACGAACACCCACAACTCGGCCAGCGGATCCAACGCCGCCCCCAGCATCACGACGCGGGCAGCGTTCGACTTGCCCTGCCCCATCAACCCACCGAAGACCAGGTTCGCGCCCGGCAACACCACGACGATGACCTCGCCGCGCTGGGAGATCCCGAACGGAACACCGGCGAACACATCAGTCTGCCCGTCGTTCAGCAGCGGGTACGGCGGGGCGGGCTTGTCGGTGGAGCCCGGATCGGCCACCCACAGATCCACATAGCCGGCGCGTTCCGCCGCCGCCGGCCACACCTCCATCGCGCCCGGTTCAGGTTGCGGGCCAGCACCTGACCCTTGTCGGCGATCATCTGCGGGGTCACACCCCACGGCAGCGAGAACACCGCGTGGTACCCGCAGTTGTTCACCCGCACCGGCGGCGTCAGGAACTCTACCTCCCACCCCTTCTTCACCGCCTCGTTCAACTTCCCGATCCCCAGATGCGCCAGCGCGGTCGCGATCCCGCCGGGAGTAACGATCACACCCTCCTGCTCACGCAGCCGAGGAGAAGCCGCCCAGGCCGGCACGCTGCCATGGGTGCGGCCGAGCTGCCACAACGCTGCCGCGGCAAGCCACGGCACCGCCAACAGCAGCGGCAGCCACACCACGGTGACCAGCCACACCACCCACGCGATCAGATCCACCGCCGCCTGCAACGGGGCCAGCACCCACGAGATGTCCCGGTAGCCGACGGCAAGCGTGACCCCCAACGCCAGCAACATCCCGGCAACCGTCACCGCCGACACGGCAACCGCCTTCGCCAGAGCGAACGCGCCGCGATCCAGTCCATGCGCCGCTTGTGCCGCATCGCCCGAGCCCGCTCGGACCGCTGCTCCCAGTCGACCAACCGCGCCATGTCACCGGCCAACTCGGCCTGCCGCATCATCCGCTCATAGCGGGACTGGGTACGCGCCTCCCACACCCGCCGCACCACCACCCACACCCCGGTCGCGAGGTAGACGATCCCGTTGCGTATCGCCCACCGCACTGTGGTCCGAGTCCGGTCATGCGTGGCCGCCACCCGCACACCGGTGATCACGAACACCTTGGCCCGACCGGTGCCGCGGCGCACCGCCGACACCGCCCTCCGCAGCACCGGCGGCGCTGTCTCAAGACGCCGCGACAAGGGCGCCGTGCGGCGGACCTCAACCGCGGCCTGCTGGCCGCCATCCTGGTTCGCAACGCTTCGTTGATGAGCCATGTGGCGGGCCACGTACTCGCTCTCGAGATCCGACAGCAGCACCGCCTCAACCACCGGCCCCGTCCCCGGGGCCGGGACGGCGGGCAGGTTGGGCACGGTAGGGGGGTCCTCGAAGCGCGGACCGCTGCCGTTCGCACGATGCTCACTCATCGGCGACACCTACCTCGGCAGCGAGATCAGTCGTCGCGGAGCCGGCGGTTCCCGCCCGCGTGCGTGACACGGTCAGCAGCGCGAACCCGGACACGACCATCAGCCCGTCCAGCACGAGCGGACCGACGGCGGCCCCGAGCGCTCCGTAGTCCCAGGCGATCAACACCTCGCGCAGGTGGCCGTAGGAGATGACCGCCGAGCCCAGGGCGACGGTGCCGGCACCGCCGTAGCGGGCCAGCGCCCACCAGAAGCCCGGCGCCCACGGCACCCGCGACAGCACCTCCACCGACAGCAGCAGGCCGATCGGCCAGACCGCCGATCCGACCTGCGGCGCGATGCCCGGTGACCAGCCGGCTGGTCGCTCGTCGGCCGGCAGCCAGGCGTGCAGAACGTTCGCCGCCACCGACATCACCGAGCCGAACACGAATCCCAACCAGGCCACGAAGCGCGCCCCCGACGGAACCGCCGGCACAAGTGCGTCGACAGTCGTGACACCGTGTTGCTGCCGGTCGCCGTCATCCGCGGCAGCCGGTTCCGCACCGTTGCCGTCGGCGCTGTGACGCTGATCGAGTGGCGGCACGGTCACGCGGACCTCGGCGATCCGCTCGCGACCCCACCGTTCGCTGCGCCCGAACCGCTCACCCAACGCCTTGCCGCTCACTCCGGCACCGGCGGCAAGGCTGTCCGCATACGCCTGCCGGGCCTGCCGCCGCAGGTCGGAGTTCGGCACGCCCTCGCGCGCCGTGAACCTCAGATCTGGTGCGCTGGGCGCTGAATCACCGCCGACTTGGAAGGCCGGTTCGTCGCGGCGATCGTCAACGGTGTTCATCGCCGACCACCGCCCGATCGGGTCGGGCGAACCTGCATCACGGTCAGCGCCTTCGTCACCGGGTACGCCGCGAACAGCGCCGGCACCGCGAGCACCACCAGCAGCAACGTCGCGTTGTCCGCCGCATAGGTGATCACCGACCACTGCGCAGCCACGATCAGACCCGCGGTGATCAGCACATGCCCAGCCAACGACACCGGACTCGTGCCAACGCGAGCGATCTCCGCAGCTGCCCGCGCCTTCTTGACCCCGGCCCGCGCCTTCACCACCACCGACAGGATGGCAAGCGCGGCGATTCCACCGAGGAACAGCTCCACCCCGCTCACGACCGCTCCTCCTCGGCAGTCATGGCCTCGAGCAGGAAGCGACGCCGCCGCGCCCACACCGCGTGCAGCGCCCGCCGGTCCTCCTCGTTCAGCGCGCCCCACACGCCGACCGACTGCTCGCCGCCGACCCGAAGCTCCAGCTCCAGGCACTCCGCTCGCACCGGGCACCCCACACACATCTGTGTGGCCAGCTCCCGGTCCGGCTCGTCCTCACCGGTCCACTCGGGCGGATCCCCGAACGTCAACTCCCACAGACAGCGACCCCGAGCGGTCACCCAGTCAGCCAGAACCTCCGTGGGAACTACTGCCAACTCGTCCAGCTCGTCGGCCATCTGCTCCCAGGCGCTGTGATCGGAATGAATGTTCGCGCTGTCGCGCTTCTCGTTTGCCATGACGACAAGTGAAGTGCTCCAGGCACAAATCAAACATGCATTCATTACGCATGACGCAGGCACCCCTCGCACACTTCCAGGCACCAAGCACGACGCCGCTGCCACGCACTAGGTCGCCCAGGACTAGCTCCGCCGAGACTATTGCCACAGCGCATATTCGGTGACCGAATAGCCGCACGTAGAGCCCCTGGAGTAGCAGGATCGGGGAACCTGGCATCGCGACACAGCTGCGCACCTCAGACCCGCACGAACACCACCGAGACCTATATAGGTCATGCGTGCAGGCCTATTTCGTACAGATCGACGCCTAAGGAGCCTGGTCTGCCCAAGTTGCCCACAGCTGCACCGAGGCCGCGCTACCCTCCGGCCGCGGTGACAGCAACGCGCGGAGGAAATTGAGTGGCAGAGGATTGGGCCGCTGTCGCGCTCGCGATCAACGAGCGCATGACCGAGCTGGGCCTCAACCAGCGAGAACTGGCCGAACGGTCCCAGGTCTCCAGGACTATGCTCACGGAGATCAGACGAAACGTCGCACAGCGACGGCGCAGCGCTCGCACCTTGGAAGCGCTATCCCTCGCTCTCGATTGGCATCCGCGGCATCTTGACGCCGTACTCAACGGGCAGCCCGTTCCGACGGTCGGCGAACCTGTCGTGCGCTCGGAGGACGACGTTCAAGGACGTCTCGCAGCCATCGAATATCGGCTCGAACAGATCGCCCGCGAACTGGCCGACATCAAAGGCGGCGTCACCCAGCAGCTCGACGACATCGACAACAGGATCAAAGAATTGACAGAGCACATCAGACGATAGCCATGCAATGACTCCGCCGAGGGGGCGGCCAGATGGAGCCAGTGCTTGAATGGACAGGTCACCTTGCTGCCGCACTGCAACGCGCGCTTCGCATGAGCAACGAGGCATTCGCCGAGCATCTCGGGGTGGCTGCACGAACCGTCTCGACCTGGCATCAGAAACCAGAGCGCGTCCCGAACTCCGAAATGCAGCGGGCCCTTGACACGACACTGGAGCGCGCCAGCGAGGGCGCACAGGCCCGATTCGAACGCTTCGTCTCTTCCTCGGCTCCCACGTCGGGCATCGTGGGGGCCAGGGGCGAGCCCGGCAGCCCACAGACAGCCCCGCGCCCCTCTGCCATACTCGGCCAGGCAGCAGAAGCAGCGCGAGCAGCTGAGACGAGCATCATGGCGTGGTTGCAGGTGGCACACGAAGCGATGTCAGGCCCACCGGACGGCTCCGACGTGGGAGAGATCCTCCGCTGGTACCGCAAGCGGGAAAACCTCACCCAGCAGGACGTCGCCGCCCTTCTGAACACCACGCAGTCGCGACTGTCGAAGCTCGAGAAGGGAACACAGGCACTTCGGGACGTGGCCGAACTGCGGCACATCGCGCGGAAGCTCGGTATCCCTCCGGAACGCCTTGGTGTTCTCCCCGACAACTCTCCGGACTCGAACCCGTTTCCTTCACACGTCAGCGATCGGCCAGGTCCGGTCCGTGACAGCCAAGAGCATTGGCGGCACGTCCGGCGCGAGCTGAACAACAATCGCGCGCTGCTCGGTGACCTCGCGGCAGACCTCTACCCCACGGACTGGCGGATTCCCGGAACCACCGTGCTCACGTCGCCGAGCTGGATCCCGCACCGCCCAGTTGACCTCACGGACATCACGTTGGCCTGGCTCACCGAGTCGCCGGCGCCGAGGATCGAGGGAAAGGCGCCTGAGTCCGCCGGGTCCCGGCCGTTGATGGCCAACGGCAACCGCTACGCGAGGTACTCCCGCGCGCTCCGGGATCTCGCACGCCCACGCCTGCTGGACAACCGCGTCAGCTACCGCCTCCTCGGTGTCGACTGGGCCGAGGGACGCGAGCGCCTCGGGTTCAACTACACCAGCTACTTCGACGTGCTCGACGTCGGCGAGGCAGTCGGGCACGAGTTGGCCCAGGAGTGGCTGAACGCCGGGCGGAAGCGCCCGAGCCCCGCCCACTTGCCGTTCCGCAGGAGCATCGACGACCCGTTCGACCTCGTGGCGCGTCCGATGCTGCCCAGCATCAACACCCTGACGATCCGGCAGGACTCAATCGACGGCCACCGCATGTACCTACACCGGCGCGACGCGAAGGCCGTGGCAGCAGCCGGTGGCATGTACCACGTCGCCCCCGCGGGGTCTTCCAACCCGCAGCGCTCGCGCCGGCGCACCAACGCAACGACTTCTCGTTGTGGCGGAACGTACAACGCGAGTTCTCCGAGGAGTTCCTCGGCAACGCCGAACACGACGGCAACAGCATCGACCCGATCTCGTACGACACCGACGAGCCATTCGTCTCCTTCGAACACGCTCGTCAGGCCGGCGACTTCCAGGTCTTCGCCTGCGCCGTCGTGCTCGAGCCTCTGACACTGTGGGTAGAGCTACTCACCGTCGCCGTCATCGCTGCACCGGTGTTCGACACCCTCTTCGCGGACATGGTCGCGATCAACGAGGAAGGCGCTGCCGTCAGCACGGTGTCCGGCAGGCCGACCACAGGCGTCCCCTTTACCAGCGAGGCACGCGAGCGCCTCCGCGACGAACCGCTGTCCCCCATCTCGCGCGCCTGCATCGAGCTCGCGTGGAACTACCGACATGAACTCCTGGGGCGATGAGAGTTCTCGTCACAGGAGCCAGCGGGTTCGTCGGCTACGCAGTTGCCAAGCTGCTCATCGAGCGCGGCCATTACGTGCTCGGACTGACCCGCTCGTCTACATCGACACTGCCCGAACATGTAGGACGAGTTCACGGGAACCTCAGCCAGGACGTCCTCCGCGCCGCGCTTGAGCACATCGATGGCGTGTGTCATCTGGCCGCGCGTACTCGCGTGCGCGAGTCGCGCACAGACCCATTGGGCTACTGGCAGACGAACGTAGGCGGCACCCTCGCGCTGCTGCACGCGATGAGTACGACTGGAACACGAAGACTGGTGCTCGCGTCGACGTGCGGCGTGTACGGCGATCAAGCCACCCAGCCCATCGACGAGAGCGCCCCTCCCGCTCCAACCAGCCCGTACGGCACGAGCAAGCTCGCAGCCGACAACGCCGCGATGGACCTCGCAGACACCTGCACGATCGGGGCCATCAGCCTGCGAGCCTTCAACATCGCCGGCGCGCTCCCCGCTCACCCCGACCCTGACGAGACGCGGCTCATTCCTCGGATAATGGCGGTCCAGCGCGGCACCGCACCCGAGTTGATCGTCAACGGCGACGGTGACGCCATCCGCGACTTCGTACACGTTGCCGACATGGCCGAGGCGTTCGCACTCGCCCTGGAAGCATGCGAGCCCGGCACCGCTCGGGTCTACAACATCGGCAGCGGTCGACCGACCCGCGTGCGCGACGTCATCAGCATGGTGGAAGAGGTCACCGGTCGCCCAGTCGCCAGACGGCACGTGGCACCCGCTGCGGAACCGCAAGAGTTGCTTGCCGACAGCAAGGCCATCCAGACGGAGCTAGGCTGGAACCCGCAACGCTCCGATCTGCGTGAGATCATCCAAGACGCCTGGGCTACGGCGACCGACCAATAGTCGGTAGCAGAATATTCCACTTCTCAATATTCCAAGAACGCATCCCGCTCACCCACCTGCACGGGGCGCGCGCGTGTTTCATAACGCTCCATGGAAAGCATGGAGCCACACGACCGCGGCGAACCTGACGGGAAGGGGGATTCCACAACCGAAGCCCGGCTAGCGGCGATCGAAAGCCACCTACAGCTGGTCGAGGCCTTGCTCGCTGACTTCAACCGATTCAACACCCGCTTGGACCAGATCCACGCAACCCTTGAAATCGCCATCGGCGTGCTGGCGCCTGGCAGGCACACAGGATCGACTGAGAACGCGCCGTCCACAGGTCCGCAGAGCAGCGAGAGTGGCTTCCGGGTCGTCGCACACTTCGCTCGCGAGACCCACGGCGCCAGACTCATTTCAGACGTCTCCTGGTTAGACATGTGGTCCATCCGCCTCTACATCACCGCTCTCTTGCGGAATGCACTCCGAAGCGGCCTCGCCTCCGCCGAGTGCAGGTGCTGGTGCGAGGTATGGACGCCCGACGAGACCGGCGAACCGATCGACACCGCCCATGTGGATCCGGACACCGGCGTGATCGAATGGGAGTCCGATATGGACACGGGACAGTGACCGCGACAATGCGCGTTCTATCCAGCGGGCAATCACATCACCTCACCCACTCTCAGAACCGCGCGACGTCACCGAATTCGTTGCCGGCGATCAATGATCCGATCACAGTCGCAATAGCGTTCGTCGCGGACCAGAACGACGGGCCCGGGAAGATCCTTCGATTGCACGAATGCGACACGGATGCATACTGTTCTGCGTGCCGCGTCCGTCCAGTAAGGTGGCCGTGCTCGGTGGCCGCGATCGCTCTTCGCGCCTTAGAAATTCGCGATGCCGAAATCTCGCATGCCCCGCCTCGCGGTCGGAACTCATGATGTCGATACGAATGCGACACCGCCGCAAGCGAAAGGATCGGGGACACGGATTGCAATTCTTTCCACCTGGCTCGCCGTACCAGGGCAACGCTCGGCATGCCCGTCGTCGCGACGTGCCGCCGTCCGATCACGGAGCCCGTGACGGCCATCGCTCGCTGCCGCCGACGACTCGGCAAGAGCCTCCCAATGAGGAGTCGCACGACCGAAGCGAGGAACCCTCGTGAGCCACCACCGGCTCGTCATCGACGCCGTCAGCCACCCAGCCGCACCTGCGACCATGCATCGATCCCCAGACCACCAGTCGGCACCCGTCGTCGCTCCTCCACCACCGGGACGAGCAGTGCTCGCCTGCCGCTGCGGCGCCATGCTCGACGTGAACGAAATGCACCGGCGAGGGCGTCGTGCAGACCTCAACCGGAACGGTATTCGGATCGAACCGATCTGCTGCGCCCAGTGCGCACGCGGCACGGCAAACGCATAAGGGCCTGCTCAGACCCGCCGGAGCGCCAGCCACTCAGAGGATCACGCCCACTGTCGCGGCAGGCCACCAGAGACCCCGGCTTGACCTGCAGAAATGCAGATCGGCCGGTCCCCGCACGCAAGGGTGCAGCTGAGCCGTGGTTCGCGCGTCTGACCGTTGACCCCCAGTGGGCGAGGAGACCGCTATCAGGTCTCTCCTGCGCCTCCGACCTCGGCAGTAATCCCAGGGCAGGGCCTCCAATCCGCACCTGTCCGCACAGTCTGTGAGACGAATGTGAGACGGGCAGGCCCGGCCGGTGCTCCACACACCAGCCGGGACCTTGATCGGAATCGGAGGTTACCGACTGGCCATGTGCGTCACGGGGCAGTGCCGTGGACGGCGCTGTCCGCGGGTCTCCGGAAGCCCTTCCTCTGCACCTCACCCGCCGAGTGCGACGAATCCGGCGGCGTCGACGCAGCGGTAGTAGAGGCGTGCACCGGGCGCGAGCGGGGGCGAGAACGTCAGTTCCTGGAGCGAGTACCAGACCGGGGGGTCGTCGATGTCCGAAATGCTCGGTCAGGAACTCGTGGCGCTGGGCTGCTCATTGCGGCGTTCCCTCCGTCGGCGCTCGGCCGGACGTCGCGCACGCCACCTCGCCCACGTCTTCGGGCCGCTCCTGGTGGTCGAGCCAACCGGACGAGCCGGTGAGCAAGACCGTGCTCGTCCCGCTGTCCCGGCGGGCGTAGACGGTGAGCCCGCTGCCGAGCGAGGCGTCACGAAGCTGGCCATCAGCGAGGTGGGCACCTCGTGCCCGACGTCGGCGAGGAAGCTCGCGGTGCCGATCCCGCCGACCCGCGGGTCAGCCACGGACGTCGTGTCGTCGAGGTAGGGGTCTCCGCAGCCGGCACGACCTGAACTGCGCCAGGCCTGTCCCGAACGCAGTACAGATCCTGCGCAGAGGATGAGGATCACCAGCAGTCGACCTGAAGCGCCTCCCGGGTGACCGCCTTCGGCGTTCTCGACGCCGATGAGCATGCCGACCATGGGCAGGATGCCCATTACCGCATCAGGATGCCGAACACGATGCCTCCGGCGATCCCGGCAACGGCACCGCTGCCGACGCGCGAGCCGAGCCCCGAGGTCGTGGGGTGTGCGGTTGCGGACACGACTGGCTCCTTTCCCTCCACCACCCGCCGGTGATCGGCGGTGGTGGAGGCGAGCCTTTCGGCGTCCATACGCGCGGTCGGTGACCTCGGTTACACAACCGCAGCCTGTCGCCCAACCGTGACGCAGGCGATCGACCGCGCGCTCGACGTGGGGCGCGAGGACGAGGACCGAAGAGTGCCGCTGTCTCATACTGCTGGCGGGCGGTGAACCCGCCGATTCCACCTCAGCGAGTCGCGGCGGCGTGCTCGGGGTTGCGGAGCTCCACGAGCACCTCGTCGATGGCAGCCCGGGCGGTGCGGGCCGGCGCCGATGAGCGGTCGCGGACGCGGTACCGGTCCAGTCGCCGTAGCCGAGCTGCTGCAGCCGTGGGTGGTCTATCGAGCGAGTGCCCTCGGTGGCCGGGATGCCCGCCTCGGTCGTGCTCGACGATCGGGTCGTCGACTGGGCCGCACTGAAGCTGGTCGGTCTCCGCAGGCGTCGCCGAGCCGTCCATCTACGTGGGTGACAGGTATCGAAGGCACGGCGTCGGGCCTTGATCCAGCGTCAGGCCACCGCCGCAGACGCCGCCGACCTGTGGCCCCTGCAGACTTCGATCTTTCCCGAGAACCCGGGCGAGCGTCGCGCCGCACCACTCGGCCGGTTCCACACCATCGGCGTGCGCGAACCGCCCGCCACCACGGCGTCTGGCGCGACCACGGTCTCCATCGAACGACGCCACACCGACGACCTCGTGAGGCAGATAGGCCGACCCCGAACGCCTAACAGCACGTCCGCAGGTACGCCTGCAGATCGGCGAGCACCTCCAGCGCCCCGTCGCGGTCCGACCGGTAGAGCACGATCTTGCCCTCGCGCCGCGAGGTCACGATGCCGCCACGACGCAGGACGGAC
>MKJV01000003.1 GCA_001942185.1 Pseudonocardia sp. CNS-004 | reverse complement strand
CTGCTGGATGGGCTCAACCGGGGCACCGATGTGCTGATCGGCGGCAAGGTCGCGGTGGTGTGCGGGTACGGCGACACCGGTAAGGGTTCGGTGGAGGCGCTGGCCGGTCAGGGTGCGCGGGTGATCGTCGCCGAGGCGGACCCGATCTGTGCGTTGCAGGCGCTGCTGGAGGGCTACCAGGTGGCGCGGCTGGAAGACGTGATCGGGCAGGCCGACATCATCATCACGGCCACCGGGAACAAGGACATCGTGTCCGCGGACCTGATGGCCCGCACGAAGCACCAGGCGATCATCGCGAACGTCGGGCACTTCGACAACGAGATCGACATGGCCGGGCTGGGCCGCTACCCGGGTATCCGGAAGCTGAACATCAAGCCGCAGGTCGACGAGTGGGTGTTCCCGGACGGGCATTCGATCATCGTGCTGTCCGAGGGGCGCCTGATGAACCTGGGCAACGCCACCGGGCACCCGTCGTTCGTGATGTCGAACAGCTTCGCCAACCAGGTGATCGCGCAGGTCGAGCTGTTCACCAAGCACGAGGAGTACAACAAGGACGTCTACCGGCTGCCGAAGATCCTGGACGAGAAGGTGGCCCGGATCCACGTGCTGGCGCTGGGCGGTGAGCTGACCAAGCTGACCAAGGACCAGGCCGAGTACATCGGCGTGGACGTCGAGGGCCCGTACAAGCCCGAGCACTACCGGTACTGACCGGGCTGCGCAAGGCCACCTCCACGCCGTCTCGTCGCGTGGAGGTGGCCTTGCCGCATCCGCGCGCGGGATCGACGAGTCCTGAGCACCTCGCCTCGCCGGGCGTCACGACATAGTGTGAGCCCGTGGTGGCGCTCCCCCGCGGCGACGGCGACGGATGGACGCATTGCGCCCTGGGGCACAAGCACTGGGGGCTCTTCGGCGCGGCGGGTCTGCTGATCTGGCACCGCGAGTGCGTGCTGCTGCAGCACCGCGCGCTGTGGAGCCACCACGGCGGCACGTGGGGCCTGCTGGGCGGCGCCCGCAACCGCGCGGAGTCGGCCGAACAGGCGGCGCAGCGGGAGGCGGCGGAGGAGGCCGGGCTCGCCGCCGACACCTACGAGATCACCGGCACCTACGTCGACGACCACGGCGGCTGGTCCTACACCACGGTCGTCGGCAAGGCCCGTGCCGCGGTACTGCCCACGGCACTGACCGCGGAGACCCTCGAGGTGCGCTGGGTACGCGCCGCGGCGGTCCCGGAGCTGCCCCTGCACCCCGGCTTCGCAGCGACGTGGGAGACGGTCCGCGCGATCGCATGAGCCTGGACGAACGGCACCTTCGTCCGATAGAGCTGGACGAGAGTGCCGTTCGTGCAACCAGCAAGCACTCTGGGCCAGGCCTCGGGCGGGTCTGCATCCGGTGATCGATCTGAGATGCGGACAAGCGCCCGCACAAGGACGCAAACTCGGGCCTCGCAACGATCAAGGTCGCATGATCGCTCCGAACTGCGGCGGATTGCCCTGACCGGGCGCTGAACGTGATCTCGCAATGATCATGCGCCGGGGCGCCGGGGCGCCGGCGCGTCACGAATGTCGAAGTGTGGTCGGCCGTCGCTTGACAGGGCTGGACGAAGGTGCCGTTCGTCCAGCGGCATGACGATCCTGAGCCGAGCATCACCATTGCGGCCGGACAAGGTGTGGCTATCCTAAGCCGTGCTTCCGAACGGGCGATCCGCCACCACGCTGCGTGGCGTCGATCTCGATCTCGGGTACCACGCGTCCAGGTCGTCCACCGGGCCGCGGCGGGCATCCGGCCGGGACGGGTTACGGCGCTGGTCGGGCCGAACGGCAGCGGTAAGTCGACCCTCCTGCGTGCGCTCGCGCGCCTGCACCGCCCCGACGGCGGGGATGTCCTGCTCGAGGGGGAGGGCGCCGTCGACGCGCTCGCGCTCACCCGCCGCGAGTTCGCGCGCCGCGTCACGCTGCTCACCCAGAGCCGTCCGGTTCCGACGGGGCTGTCGGTGCACGACGTCGTCGGGTTCGGCCGGTACCCGTACCGCGGACGGTTCCGCGGCGACGACCCGGACGGGCCTGCCGCGGTGCGGCGCGCGATGGAGCTGACGCGGGTGACGGACCTGGCGGACCGCCCGGTCGACGAGCTGTCGGGCGGGCAGCTGCAGCGGGTGTGGCTCGCGTGTTGCCTCGCCCAGGACACCGGCGTGCTCCTGCTCGACGAGCCCACCAACCACCTCGACCTGCGCTACCAGGTGGAGATCCTCGACCTGATGCGCGATCTCGCCGACGATTCCCGGATCGCGGTCGGCGTCGTGCTGCACGACCTCGACCAGGCCGCCGCCGTCGCCGACGACGTGCTGCTGCTCGCCGACGGCCGGGTCCGTGCTGCGGGCGAGCCCGCGGACGCCTCACGTCGGAGCTGCTCACCGACGGCTACGGGATCCGGGTGGCGGTCGACCACGACCCGGGCACCGGGCTGCTGCGCATCCGGCCGGTCGGCCGGCACACCACCAGACACAACAGCGCTAGGCACACGAAGGAGTCAGCATGAGAGGACGGCGGATCGTCGTCGCCCTGGGCGCGGCCGTCGCCGCACTGGCGCTCGCCGCCTGCGGCACCACCGAGGCGCCTGCCGGCTCACCGGCCTCGCCCGCCCCGGCGAGCGGCGAGGGGTTCACCGTCACCGACGCGCGCGGCGCGCAGATCGCCTTCGACGGCCCGGCGACGCGCGCGGTGGGCCTCGAGTGGAACGTGGTGGAGCACCTCATCTCGCTGGGCGTCATGCCGGTCGGGGTCTCCGACGTCGAGGGCTACGGGGCCTGGGTGCAGGCCGAACCGCTCTCCGCGGACGTCACGGACGTCGGGGTGCGCGGCGAGCCGAGCGTCGAGGCGATCGCGGCGCTGCGACCCGACGTCGTGTTCGCCACGCCGGACGTGAACGAGGGCGCGCTCGGGCAGCTCGAGGCGATCGCTCCCGTCGTCGTCGTGCGGGACGCCGACGCGTCCGACCCGATCGGCCAGATGCGCCGCAACGTGGAGCTCGTCGGGCAGGTCACCGGGAAGCAGGCGGAGGCCGGACGGCTGCTCGCCGAGTTCGACACGGCCTCGCCGAGGGGGCGCAGCGGATCGCGGACGCCGGGCTCACGGGGCGCCGGATCGCGTTCGCCGACGGCTACCTGGACGGCGGCAGGCTCTCGATCCGCGCGTCACCGACGGCGCGCTGGTGACGGCGGTCCTGCAGGAGCTCGGCCTGGTGAACGCGTGGCAGCTGCAGGGCGACGAGAGCTACGGCACCGCCACCACCGACGCGAAGGGCTCACCGCGCTCGGCGACGCGGAGTTCATCTACTGGACGAACGACGTGGAGGGGCCCGATCCGTTCGTCGAAGGGCTCGCGGGCAACGCGGTCTGGGAGTCGCTGCCGTTCGTGCAGGCGGGCGACGTGACGCGGCTGCCGGACGGGATCTGGATGTTCGGCGGTCCCGCGTCGATGCGGCAGTACGTCGACGCCGTCACGGCCGCGCTGGCCGGCTGAGTCGGCGGTGCAGGAGGCGCTCCGCGCGGCCCCGGCCGAGCCGCCCAGGTCGCGGCCCCGCGTCGCCGCCGTTGCTGTGGTCGGGCTGGGGGTCGTCGCCGTGCTCGCGGCGGTGCACCTCACGCAGGGCACGTCGAGCGTCGACCTCGCCGACCTGCTGGCGCTGCTCACCGGCGCGGGCACCGACCAGACGGCGGCCGTGCTGGTGGCGTCGCGGGTGCCGCGGCTGCTCGCCGGTGTGGTCGTCGGGGCGGCGCTCGGCGCCGCGGGTGCCGCACTGCAGTCGATCACGCGCAACTCGCTGGCCTCACCGGACACGCTCGCGGTGAACGCGGGCGCCCACCTCGCTGTCGTCGTGGTCGCCGTGCTCGGGCTGGCCGTCCCGACCGAGGCGTCGGCGCTGCTGGCGTTCGCGGGCGGGCTCGGGGCGGCCGCGCTCGTGTTCGGCATGTCCGGCGGCGGCGCCGGGCCCACCCGGCTCGTGCTCGCGGGATCGGCGGTGTCACTCGCGCTGTTCGCGCTGGTCAGCGTGCTGATCCTGCTGTTCACCGAGGAAACCACCGGGCTGTACGCGTGGGGCAGCGGGCAGCTCGCCCAGATCGGGCTGGGCTCCGTAGGCCGGATGGCGCCGGTCGTGCTGCTCGGCATCGCCTGCCTGGTCGCACTCGGCAGGCGGCTGGACGTGCTGGGCCTCGGCGACGACACCGCGGTCGTGGTGGGCGTGCCCGTGCGCAGCACGCGGGTCGTCGTGGCCGTGCTCGCGGTGCTCCTGTCGGCGGCCGCGGTGACCGTCGCGGGGCCGATCGGGTTCGTCGGGCTCTGCGCGCCCGCCGCGGTCCGGCTCGTCGCGCCGCTCGTGCCGACGCCCGGCATGATGCGGCACCGGGTGCTCGTCCCGATGGCGGCGCTGGCCGGGGTCGGTGTGGTGCTGGCCGCCGACGTGCTGGTCCGGCTGGTGCTGGGCGGCCAGGGCGGGATCGAGGTGCCGACCGGCGTCGTGACCACCCTGTTCGGGGCCGCCGTGCTCGTCGCGGTGGCCCGCCGCTTCCGCGACTCCGGGCCGGTGCGCCAGGCCCCCGCCGCCCGCTCCGGCAGGCTCCGCGACCGCCGCGCCTTCCTCGTCGTCGCGACCGCCGCCGTGGTGCTGACCGCCGCGACCGCGGCCGCGAGCCTCCTGTTCGGTGACGCGTTCCTGCTGATGGGGGACGTGGCGAACTGGGTGGCCGGGCGCGCCGGGCCGATCACGACGTTCGTGCTGGACGCGCGGGTGCCCCGCGTCGTCGCCGCCCTCCTCGCCGGCGCGCGCTCGCGGTCGCCGGGGTGGTGGTGCAGGCGGTGTGCCGCAACCCGCTCGCCGAGCCCGCGCTCCTCGGCGTGAGCGGGGGAGCGGGCATCGCGGGGGTCGCGATGATCACGATCGTGCCCTCCGTCGGTGCCTGGGCGCTCTCGGGCAGCGCCGCGGTGGGCGCGCTGGCGGCGTCGGCGCTGGTGTTCGGCCTCGCCGCGCGCGGCGGCCTGGCCACGGACCGGCTCGTGCTGATCGGCGTCGGCGTCTCCTACGCCGCGATGGCCACGATCACGGTCTTGGTCGTGTTCACCGACCCGTGGAACGAGGCCAAGGCGCTCACCTGGCTCGCGGGCTCGACGTACGGCCGCACCTTCCCGCAGGTGGTCCCCGTCGCCATCGTGCTGCTGGTCGCCGTGGCCTGCTTCGTGCGGGCCAGGGACGAGCTCGACCTCCTCGCCCTCGACGACGACACACCCCGCGTGCTGGGCGTCGGGCTCGGTGGCGCGAGGCTCGCGCTGCTCACCGCTGCGGCCGTGCTGACGGCCACCGCCGTCTCCGCGATCGGGCTGCTCTCCTTCGTGGGGCTGGTGGCGCCGCACGCGGCACGGGCGTTGGTCGGGTCGAGGCACGTCCGGGTCCTGCCGGTGGCCGCGCTGCTCGGAGGCCTGCTGGTGTGCCTCGCCGACCTGCTCGGCCGCACAGTCATCGCTCCCGCTCAGCTGCCGGCCGGCAGCCTGACGGCGCTCATCGGCACGCCGTACTTCGCCTGGCTGCTGTGGCGGTCCCGGGTGGCCACCGGTTGAGGTCGGGCCGGCGCCCGGCATGATGCGCGCATGGGTCGGCTGATCGTCGTGGAAGGGCTGGACGGGGCCGGCAAGCGCACCCTTTCGCACGCGCTGTGCACGGCGCTCGCCGCGAGTGGGGCGCGGGTCGCCCGCTTCGCGTTCCCCCGCTACGACGCCGACGTGCACGCCGAGCTGGCCCGCGAGGCGCTCTACGGCCGCCACGGTGACCTGGCGGCGTCGGTCCACGGGATGGCGCTGCTGTTCGCGCTGGACCGCCGCTCGGCCGCCCCGGAGCTGCGGGCCGCCCGCGAGTCGCAGGACGTGGTGCTCGTCGACCGGTACATCGCCTCGAACGTCGCCTACAACGCGGCCCGGCTGCACCAGCCCGCCGACGGCGAGTTCGCCGCATGGGTGCGGGAGCTGGAGGTGGAGCGGTTCGGGGTGCCGGTGCCGGACCACCAGCTGTACCTCGCCGTCCCGCGCGCCGTTGCGGCGGAGCGGGCCGCACACCGGGAGCGCACCGAGGCGGGCCGGGAACGTGACGCGTACGAGTCGGACGCGGGGCTGCAGGAGCGCACCGGCGAGGCGTACGCGCAGCTCGCGGCGGCATCCTGGCTCTCGCCGTGGACGGTGCTGGACGGCAGCGCCCGATCGATGCCGAAGCGCTCGCGGCTCAGCTCCTGGGGTAGACCACGATCTCGGCGCGGTGCCCGTTCGATCCGCCCAGTCTGGCATCGCAGGTCAGCAGCGGGACGTTGAACTGCTCGGCGAGTGCGACGTAGCTCGCGTCGTACGCGGTGATCGCATCACGAAGCTCCCAGACCCGGGAGAGCAGCGGCCGGTGCGACGTTCGAGTGATCGGGGAGTCGCCGATCTCCTGCAGTCGCGCGCGGCCGTCCGCCGGGTGCATCCGCCCGGCCAGGACCGTCCGCCGGATCATGCTCGCCGCCTCGAGGTCGATGAGTTCCGGCGCGGCCCCGCGCGACGTCAGGGTCGTTCGGCGCAGCCCTTGGTCTGGCGAGGGACCGGTGAAGAGCTCGACGATCGCGGATGCATCGATGACGAACTCGATCAACGGCGCTCGGCTCGATCTGCCTCGAACGCCGCGGCCATCACGTCGCCAGGAACTCCGCCCGTCTCCTCGCGCCACTTGTCCGCACGTGAGAGGAGGTCTGCCATCGTCGCGAGGCTGGCCAGATGGTCCAGCTCACGCCGCAGGTACTGGCTGAGCGACACACCCTCGGCCGCCGCACGGGAACGCAGCTTGTCGTACGTCGCATCGTCCAAATTGCGGATCTGCACGTTCTTCGGCACCGATCCAGAGTAGCGACATGCATGCACGATGGGTGCACATCGCGCGAACCCGCGGGTCCGAGGCGGGCCCGCGGCACGAGATGGGATGCTGCGTTCATGAAGTCGCGCGTTCTGGTGGTCGACGACGACCCGGCACTTGCCGAGATGTTGACGATCGTGCTGCGGGGCGAGGGGTTCGACACCGCAGTGGTCGCCGACGGCACCCGCGCCCTCCCTGCCGTCCGAGAGCTGCGGCCGGACGTCGTCCTGCTCGACCTGATGCTCCCCGGCATGAACGGAATCGACGTGTGCCGCGCCATCCGGTCCGAGTCCGGCGTCCCGATCGTGATGCTGACCGCGAAGACCGACACGGTGGACATCGTGCTCGGTCTGGAGTCGGGTGCCGACGACTACGTGGTGAAGCCGTTCAAGCCCAAGGAGCTGGTGGCGCGCATCCGGGCCCGCGTCCGGCGCACCGAGGCCGAGCCGGCCGAACAGCTCGCGATCGGCGACGTCACGATCGACGTGCCCGCGCACCAGGTCGTCCGCGACGGCGAGCAGATCGCGCTCACGCCGCTGGAGTTCGACCTGCTCGTGGCGCTGGCCCGCAAGCCGCGGCAGGTGTTCACCCGCGAGGTCCTGCTGGAGCAGGTCTGGGGTTACCGGCACGCCGCCGACACCCGGCTGGTGAACGTCCACGTGCAGCGGTTGCGGTCGAAGGTCGAGCGCGACCCGGAACACCCGGAGGTCGTGCTCACGGTGCGCGGCGTCGGGTACAAGGCGGGACCGCCGTGACCGCGGGGCCATGACCGGTTCCGCGCGGGCACGCCTGGGCGCAGCGACCGCGGCGCTCAACGAGCGGATCCGGCGGGGCCTCGCCCCGGCGCGGCAGCTGCTCGCGGAGCTGGCCGAGGCGTGGGGAGTGGCGTGGCGCCGCTCGCTGCAGCTGCGGGTCGTGATCAGCACGCTCGCGCTGTCCACGGCCGTCGTGCTGGTGCTCGGGCTCGTCCTGCAGACGCAGATCGGGCAGCGGCTGCTGCAGGCCAAGGAGGCCGACGCGCGGCTGCGGACCGAGACCGGTGCCGTGCTGCTCGAACGCGACCTCGCAGGTGTCGACCCGGACCGCGAGGGCGCGCAGGGCGAGCTCAACAACGCACTCGACCGGCTGACCAACGCGAGCTCGGCAGAGGACCAGCCGGCCACGGCGGGGGAGTTCCGCGCCGTGCTCACCACGACCGCGGGGGAGTCGGGCGCCCAGGTCGCCGCGGGGCCCGTCGACGATGTCCCGGAGATGCTGCGCGAGGCCGTGGCCGCCGGGACGCTGTCGAGCCAGTACGAGACCACGCTCACCGAGCAGGGCGTCGAGGTCCCGACGCTCATCGTCGGCCAGCCGGTGCGCACCGCCGTCGGCGACCTGGAGTTCTACCTGTTGTTCCCGCTCACCGCGGAGCAACGCACCCTCGGCACGGTGCAGAGCACCCTCATCGTGGGTGGGCTCGTCCTCCTGCTGCTGCTCGCGGGCATCGCCGGCATCGTCACGAGACAGGTCGTGCGGCCGGTGCGGCAGGCCGCCGAGGTCGCGGAACGGTTCGCCGACGGCCACCTCGACGAGCGGATGCCCGTGCAGGGCGAGGACGAGGTGGCGCGCCTGGGGGAGTCCTACAACGAGATGGCGAGCAGCATCCAGAGCCAGATCCGGCAGCTGGAGGAGTTCGGTGCGCTGCAGCGGAGGTTCACCTCCGACGTCAGCCACGAGCTGCGCACGCCGCTCACCACCGTGCGCATGGCGGCGGACGTCCTCTACGCCTCGCGGGAGGAGCTGCTCCCGGCGCTGCGCCGCAGCTCGGAACTGCTCGTCGCGGAGCTCGACCGGTTCGAGGCCCTCCTCGCCGACCTGCTCGAGATCAGCAGGCTGGACGCCGGCGTCGCGGAACTGGGTGCCGAGCGGGTCGACATGCACGGGGTCGTCTCGCGAGCCGTCGAGGCGGTCCGCGGCATCGCGGGCGAGACCGGCACCCCGCTCGACCTGGACCTGCCCGTCCGGAGTCCACGCCGAGGTCGACCCGCGGCGTGTGGAGCGCATCGTGCGCAACCTCGTCGCCAACGCCATCGACCACAGCGAGAGCAAGCCCGTCCGCGTGGTGCTGCGGGCCGACGACCGGGCCGTCGCCGTGCTGGTGCGCGACCACGGCGTCGGGCTGCGGCCCGGCGAGGCCGGCCTGGTGTTCAACCGGTTCTGGCGCGCCGAGGAGTCGCGGGCCCGGCGCAGCGGCGGCAGCGGGCTGGGGCTGTCGATCGCCATCGAGGACGCCCGGCTGCACGGCGGCTGGCTGCAGGCGTGGGGCGAGATCGGGAAGGGTGCCGCGTTCCGGCTGACGCTGCCGCGCGTCGTCGGCGACACCGTCGAGTCCAGCCCGCTCCCGCTCGGCCCCGAGGAACCGCCGGTGCCGGACGAGCCCGCATCGGTGCCCACCCCACCGCGCCCGCGCGCCGCCGCGGTGCCCGCGCGCTCCGAGCCGTCCGAGGAGGGGATGTGAGCCGCCGCAGCGGGCTGGTGCCCGCGCTCCTGCTCGCCCTCGCCGCGCTCGCCGGGTGCGCGAGCGTGCCCGACAGCTCGCCCGTCCAGGTGCTGCGCCAGGTCGGCGGCGGCGAGGAGGCGCTCGTCCCGCCCGGCCCGGTGGAGGGCAGCAACCCGCTCGACCTCGTGCGCGACTTCGTGTTCGCGTCCGGCAGCAGCACGGAACGGCACGGCGCCGCCCGCCGGTTCCTCTCCGCAGACGCCGAGGGCTGGGACGACTCCGCGGGCCTCACCGTGCTCGACGGGCAGTTCGACACGGTCCCGGCACCGGGAGCGGCCAGCCCGAGCTCCGACACGACGACCATCCGGATCCGCGGCACGGCGATCGGCCACCTCACCTCGTCCGGCTCCTTCGAGGCCGAGCAGAGCCAGTTCCAGCGCGACGTCACCGTCGCGCGCCGGGACGGCCAGTGGCGCATCTCCGACCTCCCGCCCGGCGTCGTCGTGCCGCTCTCGGTCTTCCGGGACAACTACAAGCCGGTGCGCGCATGGTTCGTCGACCCGGTGCGGCGGCTCGCCGTCGCCGACGTGCGCCACGTGCCGACCGTGCCGTCACGAGCCCAGTCCGCGCGCGTGATGGAGCTGCTGTTCGCGGGGCCGTCCGGGGCGTTGACCGCGCGGCCGTGTCGCTCCTCCCGCCCGGTGCGCAGCTGCGGGCCAACCTCACCACGAGCGACGACGGTGCCGTGATCGTCGACCTCACCCGCCTCGGCGACCTCGACGAGTCCTCCCGGAGGCTGCTCGCCGCCCAGGTGATGCTGTCGCTGTCCGAGGTGAACGTCGGGCGCGTCCGGCTGCTCGCCGACGGCGAGCCGCTGCTGCCCGACCAGCAGGACCTCACCCGCGAGGACGTTTCCGCGCTGTCGGCCGAGATCGAGCCGGGCGCTGACGTTCCGGGCCTCGTCGTCGCCGGCGGGCGCGTGCGCCAGCTCAGCGGCCCGGAACCCAGCGCCCCGGTGCCCGGCCCGTTCGGGGACGCGCCTTCGAGGTCGCATCGGCCGCGTCCACGGTGGACGGGAAGCGGCTCGCGGCGGTCGCGACGGCCGGGGGGCAGCGGACGCTGCTCGTCGGCAGCGGGGACGGGCGCACCGCCGAGCCGGTCCCGCTCACCGCAGCGACCATGACCAGGCCGTCCTGGACACCCACCGGCGGCGAGGTGTGGACCGTCCTGGACGCCAGGGTGGTCGCCCGCGTGCTCGTCGACGACACCACGCCGCCCCGCACCGGCCGCGTCAACGCCGACGAGCTCGCCGTGCTCGGCCCGATCGAGGACCTGCGCCTGTCCCGCGACGGCATGCGCGTGGTCGCCGTCGTGGGCGGCGGACTCTACACGGGGGCCGTCGCCCGCACCATCGACGGCGAGGTGGCGATCCGCAACGTCCGCAGGCTGCGCTCGGACGACCTGGGCGCCGTCGTGGCGGCGGACTGGCGCTCCACCGAGTCGATCGTCGCGATCACCCGCAACCCGGAGATGCTGGTCGGGCAGGTCACCGTCGACGGGCTCGTCGCCGGGCAGATCGTGAGCAACAACCTGACCGCACCGCTCACCGCCGTCGCGGCCGCGGCCAACCGCCCGCTGTGGGTCACCGACCAGACCGGGGTGTGGAGCTTCGGCGGCGGCGAGCAGGCCGCCTGGCGCCAGGTCCTCGCAGGCGCCCCCGACGCGGTGCCCCTGTACCCCGGCTGACGTGCGCCGCAACTCGCACGCATCGACACCCCGACTCGCGCACGCAGGCCCCGACTCGCGCGGTGGGGCGCCCACCTCCCGCGAGTCGCGGTCTGGGGGCGCGCGAGTCGCGGGCCGCGTTGTGGTGTCTCGGGCGGGATGTGGACAACTCGGGTCGGCGTGGGGCCGTGTGGCGGGGGGCCGGGGGACGCTGGGGACGTGGACGTTCGGGGGCTCGGGGTGGCGCTGGTCGATCTCGTGCTGCCCGGCGACTGCGCGGGGTGCGGGGCGCCGTGCACCCGTGGTGCGGGGCGTGTGCGGGGGAGCTCGGGCGGTCTGCCCGGCCGCACCTGCCCGGCGGGCCTGCGGTACTCGCGGTCGGGCGGTACTCCGGGCCGTTGCGCACGGCGCTGCTGCGCTACAAGGAGCGGGGCAGGCGCGATCTCGCGGGCCCGCTCGGGGCGCTGCTCGCGGCGGCGCTCGACGAGGTGGCCGGGGCCGAGCCGGTGTGTCTCGTGCCTGCTCCGTCCCGTCCGGCGGCGGCGCGGGAACGCGGCGGCGACCACGTCGCGCGGCTGTGCCGCGCCGCGGCGGGAGGCCGGTCCGGTGTGCGGGTGGCCCGGCCGTTGCGGCTGGACGGGCGCACGCGCGACTCGGTGGGGCTCGATGCGGGGCAGCGTGCCGCCAACCTGGCGGGCCGGGTGCTCGTACGGGCCGCAGCGCTGCCCGAGCCCGGCTCCGGCGCCGTGGTGCTGGTGGACGACGTGGTGACGACGGGGGCCACCCTGCGGGCCTGTCGCGCCGCGCTCGCGGACGTCGGCGTGACGGTGTCCGCGGCGGTCGTGCTCTGCGACGCGACCACCACGAGACCCATCAGTTGATCATGGACTGACGCAATCGTACCGCATCGACGCAGGTCAGGGAACCTTTCGGGCGGTGGTTCCACTCGGCTCGGGGTCAGTCGGCGAAGAGGGCTGTTGTCGAACCGTGATGCACGTTACCGTGCTCGAATCCCACCCGAGGCACCCATCAGGAGGATCGATCGAGCGCCGGGCGTGGGTACACCCCGGCGACCCTGCAAACGTCATACCCGACGCCCAAGCGATGCTGAGAGCGAGGGAAGTCTGCGTGGAGATCGTTGTCACCGGCCGAAACGTCGAGGTCCCAGACCATTTCCGGGTCCATGTGGCCGAGAAGATCGGTCGACTTGAGCGGTACGACCACAAGATCGTGGGGATGGAGGTCGAGCTCTTCCACGAGCGCAACCGCCGTCAGCTCAAGAACTGCCAGCGTGTCGAGATCACCGGCAGGGGGTGCGGCCCCATCGCGAGAGCGGAGGCCTGCGCGCAGGACTTCTACGCGGCGTTGGACGCCGCCGTCGCGAAGCTCGAGGCGCGGCTGCGCCGCTCCCACGACCGTCGCCGCGTCACCGGGAAGCGTGCCCGGGTGATGGCGGGTCGCGGTGCGGGCACCGCGGTGCTCGACGACGTGGCGCTCGACGACGCGCCCATCGCAGACGACGATTCCGACCTGCGCGCCGACGACACGGTGGACGTCGAGATCCCCGGTCCGCGCAGCCACGACGAGGACATGCCGGACGCCGAGATGGCGCCGGGTCGGATCGTGCGGCGGAAGGTCCACACGGCCACGCCGATGAGCGTCGACGACGCGTTGTCCCGGATGGAGCTCGTCGGGCACGACTTCTACCTGTTCGCCGACGCCGACAGTGGTCAGCCGTGCGTCGTCTACCGGCGCAAGGGCTACGACTACGGGATGATCCGCCTGGAGCAGTAGCGCACTCGCCTGCCCTGTTCTCCAAAGGGGCGGTCCGCATCCGATCGGAACGCGGGCCGCCCCTCCGGCGTTGTTGGGGTAGCGGCCTGTCGCTTCGCTACCCTGGTCGGGGCAGCGCGTGCTCCGGCAGGGCTGCGTGTAACGCGAACTGGTCCGCGAAGGCGAATGAGGTCGATCCGTGCCGCTGTTGAACCGTCTGCTCCGTGCCGGCGAGCACAAGCTGGTGAAGCGCCTCGCGAAGTACGCCCAGGCGATCGAGGAGTTCGAGCCGGAGGTTCAGGCGCTCACCGACGCCGAGCTGCGGGCGAAGACCGATGAGTTCCGCGAGCGCTACGCCGACGGCGAGTCGCTCGACGACATGATGTTCGAGGCGTTCGCCGTGGTGCGCGAGGCGGCGGTGCGCACGCTGGGCCAGCGGGCCTACCCCGTTCAGCTGATGGGCGGCGGGGCGCTGCACCTGGGCAACATCGCCGAGATGAAGACCGGTGAGGGCAAGACCCTCACCTCGGTGTTCCCGGTCTACCTGAACGCGCTCTCGGGCGATGGCGTCCACGTCGTCACCACGAACGACTACCTGGCCAAGCGCGACTCGGAGAAGATGGGTCGCATCCACCGGTTCCTCGGGCTCACCGTCGGTGTGATCCTCTCGGAGATGCCCCCGGCCGTGCGGCGCGAGCAGTACGCGGCCGACATCACCTACGGCACCAACAACGAGTTCGGCTTCGACTACCTGCGCGACAACATGGCCTGGAAGAAGGCCGACATGGTGCAGCGCGGCCACAACTACGCCATCGTCGACGAGGCCGACTCCATCCTGATCGACGAGGCGCGAACCCCACTGATCATCTCCGGGCCCGCGGAGGCGAGCTCGCGCTGGTACCAGGCCTTCGCCGACATGGCCAACGGCCGCGGAACGGCGCGCACCGAGATGCGTGGCTTCGACATCACCGGTCTCTCCCCGCAGGAGATGCAGCGCCGGAGCGCCGAGATCCAGGGTACGACTACGAGTACGACCTGAAGAAGCGCACGATCGGCGTCACCGACAAGGGCGTGCAGCACGTCGAGGACCAGCTCGGCATCGACAACCTCTACGAGGCGGCCAACACCCCGCTCGTCGGCTACCTGAACAACGCGCTCAAGGCCAAGGAGCTGTTCAAGAAGGACCGCGACTACATCGTCCGCGACGGCCAGGTCCTGATCGTCGACGAGTTCACCGGCCGCGTGCTGGCGGGTCGGCGCTACAACGAGGGCATGCACCAGGCCATCGAGGCCAAGGAGCAGGTGCAGGTCCAGAACGAGAACCAGACGCTCGCCACGATCACGCTGCAGAACTACTTCCGGCTCTACACCAAGCTCTCCGGCATGACCGGCACCGCCCAGACGGAGGCGGCCGAGCTGCACCAGATCTACAAGCTGGGCGTGGTGTCGATCCCCACCAACCGGCCGATGGTCCGCGCCGACCAGCCCGACCTGATCTACAAGACGGAAGAGGCGAAGTTCGACGCCGTCGCGGCCGACATCGCGGAGAAGTACCACGCGGGCCAGCCGGTGCTGGTCGGCACCACGAGCGTGGAGAAGTCGGAGTACCTGTCGAACCTGCTGCGGCGGCTGCAGGTGCCTCACAACGTGCTGAACGCGAAGCAGCACGAGAAGGAGGCCACGGTCGTCGCCCAGGCCGGGCACGCGGGCGCGGTCACGGTGGCCACCAACATGGCGGGCCGCGGCACCGACATCATGCTCGGCGGCAACCCGGAGTTCCTCGCCGACCTGGAGCTGCGTCGCCGCGGTCTCGACCCCGTCGAGACCCGCGAGGAGTACGAGGAGGCCTGGGAGGAGACCGTCCGGAAGATGTCGGAGCAGGTCGCCGAGGAGGCCGAGGAGGTCAAGGCGGCCGGCGGGCTCTACGTGCTCGGCACCGAGCGCCACGAGTCCCGGCGCATCGACAACCAGCTGCGTGGTCGCTCCGGACGTCAGGGCGACCCCGGTGAGTCGCGGTTCTACCTCTCGCTCGGCGACGACCTGATGCGCCGGTTCAACGGCCAGCTCGTCGAGTCGATCATGAACCGGTTCAACCTGCCCGACGACGTGCCGATCGAGGCGGGGATGGTCACCAAGGCCATCCGCAGCGCGCAGACCCAGGTCGAGCAGCAGAACTTCGAGATCCGCAAGAACGTCCTCAAGTACGACGAGGTGCTCAACAAGCAGCGCACCGTCATCTACGAGGAGCGGCGCCGGGTCCTCGACGGCGAGAACATCCAGTCCCAGATCGAGCACATGATCGAGGACGTCATCCGGGCCTACGTCGACGGCGCCACCGCCGAGGCTACGCCGAGGACTGGGACTTCGAGAAGCTCTGGACCGCGCTGCGCACCATCTACCCGGTGGGTACCCGCTGGCAGGACCTCGTCGGTGAGGGGGACGCCGACGGGATCATCGACGACCTCAACAAAGAGACCCTCTACCAGGAGATCCTGGCCGACGCGCGGAACGCGTACGCCCGGCGCGAGGCCGAGGTCGACGAGCTCATCGCCCCGCTGGGCGGGATGCGCGAGCTGGAGCGCCAGGTCCTGCTCACGGTGATCGACCGCAAGTGGCGCGAGCACCTGTACGAGATGGACTACCTCAAGGACGGGATCGGCCTGCGGGCCATGGCCCAGCGCGACCCGCTGATCGAGTACCAGCGCGAGGGCTTCGACATGTTCTCCGCGATGTCCGAGGGCATCAAGGAGGAGACGGTCGGATACCTGTTCAACGCCACCGTGCAGGCGGCGGCGCCTGCGCAGCCCGCTCCGGGCGCCGCGGGTGCCGCCCCGGCACCGCAGCAGGCCGCGCAGAACGTGGGCGCCGCTCCCGCGCAGGAGGCACCGCCCGCGCGGCGTGCGCCCGCGCAGGAGCCCGCGGCCGGCAGGCACGCGGCGCCACCCGCCGGCAACGACCCGACGGGCAGCGGAAGCGTGCTCCCGCCCGCCTTCCGCGGTTCCCGGCCCACCGACCTGCGCTACAGCGGCCCGGCCGAGGACGGCGGTACCTCCCGCAGCCGAGGTGCCGCGGCTGCCGGCGGGCGTGACGGGAACCGCGGGGAGTCCACGGTGTCCGGCAACGCCCAGCCGTCGCGCAACCGGCCGTGCCCGTGCGGCTCGGGCCGCAAGTACAAGCAGTGCCACGGCTCGCCGACGGCTGCGCGTCCTTAGGAGTAATCCTCTACTCGTGATCGCCGGAAATGGTGCCGGGGCGTCGTATCCGGCGCTCTGGAACCATTTCCGGTGATCACGTTGCCGGGTGGCGGGTGCCCGGCGGGCCCGGGAGGCGCCGCGGCCCGGGCCGGCGCGTCCGGAATCGTGGTGATCGTTGCGAGATCGCGATTCCCGCCGCCGCGAGGGCGCTGTGGCGCCGGTCGGACGGATCATGCGGCCTTGATCGATCCGAGCGCCCGCGACCACTGATCAGTTCAGGGCGCTCTTGGCGCCAGCCGCCCACCGGCTGCGGTGCGGGGCACTAGTGTCCTGAGTCGTTAATCCGGGCGCAGTAGCGGGCGATGCTGTCGAGGATCTGGTCGGCGGTCTTGGTCCAGACGTAGGGGCGGGGGTTGTCGTTCCAGGTT
>MKJV01000002.1 GCA_001942185.1 Pseudonocardia sp. CNS-004 | reverse complement strand
TGGGCCGGAGACGGCATCCGCTCCTGCGCCCACTGGCTGTCCTGGCGGGCCGGGATGAACCTGCGCACCGCCACCGAACGCGTTCGGGTCGCCCACGCCCTCCAACACCTACCCAAGATCACCGAGGCCTTCCGGACCGGGAAGATCTCCTACTCCAAAGTCCGGGCCATCACCCGGGTCACCGGCACCGACACCGCCACCCTCACCCACATCGGCGCCGCCATCGCCGCCGGCGACCCGAAATGGCGCCACACCCGGGTGGCAGACCCGGAAGCGGCGGAACGGGTCCTGCTGAACGTGGCACTGTGCGGCACCGCCAGCCACATCGAAACCGTCGTCACCGCCGTCCGCCGCCTGCACACCCCACCCCAAGACACCGCCGCGCGGCGGTCGGTGACCTGGCGCACCGACGACGACGGATCCCTGCTGGTCCGGGTCCGGTTCAGCCCCGACGCCGGGGCCGCGTTCATCGCCGCCATCGAAGGCTTGGTCCCGCCCAAGATCCCGCCCCGGTACTCGGACGCCCCGGCACCGGTAGACGTGGATGAGCGGGCGCGGGAGCAGGAACCCGGGCCGGTGGTGGATCGGATGGCGGCCCGTCGCGCCGACGCACTCCTGGGCCTGGTCACCCGCACCCGCGCTGCCGGCGACAGCACCGCCGGCGACAGCACCGCCGGCGACAGCACCGCCGGCGACGGCGCAGCCCGCGACGAGGCGGGGCCGGTGGTCGAGCGCGGCACCACCCAGGTGGTCGTGCACCTCGACGTCAGCTCCGGGGCGGCCCGGATCGCCGGCGGCCCGGAGATCCCGGCCTCGACCGCCGAACGCCTCGCCTGCGACGCCCGAGTGCAGCTACTGCTCGATGACCGGGAGGGGAACCGGATGTACCTGGGGCGGTCCCGGCGGCTGGCCACCCCGGCGCAGATCACCGCGCTCGTGGCCCGGGACGGTGAACGATGCCAATTCCCCGGCTGCACCCACACCCATTACCTCCAGGCACATCATGTGCGGCATTGGCTTCACGGCGGGCGTACGGATATCGACAACCTGGTTCTGATCTGTTCGTTTCATCATGCCGCGATCCATGATCACGGCTATCGCATTCGGCGGCGGCCGGGGCGGTGGGAGTTCCTCCGCCCGGACGGCACCCCGATCCCCGAACCGGTGGTACTGAACGGGAACACCGAAGGCCTCATCGAAATGCACACCTGGGACCGGCTGCGGATCGACCGCAAGACCCTGTCCCCGCAGTGGTACGGCGAACGACTCGACGTGGACCCGATCCTGGGCGCCCTACTTCCGAAGAGGATCCCGGCGGCAGCCTGACCGCCTCCTCGACTGCGTTCCGCGGAACGCGCCAGGGGAGCGGGGAGACATTCCGCCACGGGCCACTGCCCGGATGCTCCCACCGCGGCCGATGCCGACGAGAACGTCCGAGCCGTGCCGCGACCCGGCCGCCGGTCGCTACCCCGTCGACAGCGCCACCAGGACCGCTGTCGTCGCGAGTTCGCCGGCGGCGCCGAGCACGTCGCCGGTCATGCCGCCGAAACGGTGGGACGTGTGCCAAGAGAGGGCGACGACCAGCGCGGCGGCCAGCGCCACCCCGACGGCGGCGCGCGGGCCCAACGCGAGGCCCGCAGCGGCCAGCGCCGTCCACCACGCGGTGGGCACCCACCACGGCTGCGACCCGGCCACCATCGCGCCGAGCCCGTCGGTCGCGCCGCGGGCACCCCGCGCCGGGCCACCCAGCAGAAGCCGGCCCGGCCCGTGGCCGCCGCCAGCACGACCGCCGCCACGGCGGACGGCCCGGCGGATGCCAGCTCGGCGAGCGCCGCGGCCTGCGCGCCGAGCACCACCACGAGCGTCACCACCGCGAACGCGCCGACGCCGCCCTCGCGCATCACGGCGAGCGCGCGTTCCGGCGGGCCGTAGCAGCCCAGCCCGTCCGCGGTGTCGGCCAGGCCGTCGACGTGCATGCCGCGGGTGGCGAGCGCGAGGAAACCGACGGAGAGCAGGCCCGCCACCAGCGGTGGCACGCCGAGCGCTGCCAGACCGATCAGCAGGCCGCCCGCGGCCGCGCCGAGCGCCGCGCCGACGACCGGGGCCCACCGCAACGCGGCGGCCCCGAGCCGTGGCGTCGGCTCGACCGGGGGCACCGGCAGGACGGTCAGCAGGCCCAGCGCGAACCGCAGCGACCTCAACTGGCGCCGGTCTCCGCCAGCAGCCGCGTGGCCATCTGCAGCAGGGGAACCGCGGCCACCGCGCCGGTGCCGTCGCCGAGCCGGACGCCGAGGTCGAGCACGGGGGACAGGCCCAGGTGCTCCTCGACCGGTGCCATCGCGGGGTCCGGGGAGCGCTGGGCGTACAGCCACCAGTCCGTCGCCCCCTTCGCCAGCTCGCCGGCCACCAACGCGGCCGCCCCGACGACGAGCCCGTCGAGCAGCACCGGCGTGCGGCGCAACGCGGCCTGCACGCAGAAACCGGTGAGGGCGGCGATGTCGGCGCCGCCCGCGACCCGGAGCAGGGCGAGCGGGTCGCGAACGTGCGGGCGGGCCCGGCGCAACGCGTCCCGCACGGCGGCCGCCTTGCGCATCCAGCCCGCGTCGTCGATGCCGCTGCCGCGCCCGATCACGGCCACCGGCTCGGTGCTGGTGAGCGCGGCCACGATCGTCGCGGCCGGGGTGGAGGCCCCGACGCCGAGCGAGGCGGGAATCAGCAGGTCGGCGCCGGAATCGACCTCCTCGTCGGCCAGCGCCCGGCCGACGGCGAACGCGTTCTCGGTCTCCTCGGCGGTGAGCGCGTCCTCCGTGTCGATCCGGCCGCTGCCCCGCCGGACGCGGTGCGGGTCGTCGTCGTCGGTGTCCAGCGCGACGTCGACGACGCGCACCGACACGCCCGCGACCGCCGCGAGCACCCCGACCGGCGCCGTGCGCTCGCGGAACGCGGCCACCTGCCCCACGGTGTCGCCGGGCCGGTGGGCGGACACGCCGGCCGCCGCGATCCCGTGGTCGCCCGCGATCACCACCACCCGTGGCCGCGCCAGCGGGCGTGGCGGGCACAGGCCCTGCGCCGCGGCGAGCCAGACCCCCAGCTCGGCGAGCTTGCCGAGCGCCCCGTCGGGCACGTCCATCTCGGCGTGGCGGGCGACGGCGGCTCGCCGCGCGTCGACGTCGGGGGCGGTGACGGGAGGCAGTTCCACGGGCTGTTCCTACAGCGGCGCCTCGTCGTGGCCGCCAACGGGGGGTCGTGAGTGGGTACGAGTGCTCCAGCACTCGTACCCACTCACAGGTGCTTCAAGGTCAGCGGGAGGCCGGCGACCAGCAGCACGACCTCGTCGCACACCGCGGCGAGCGCGGCGTGAGCGCGCCCAGCTCGTCCCGGAAGAGCCGTCCGCGCGGGTGGCCGGCACGACCCCGAGACCCACCTCCGCCGACACCAGGACGATGCGGCCCGGCGCCGCCGCGACGGCCGCCACCAGATCCTCGACCGCCCTGCCCACGGCCTGCGGGACGGCGGGCGCGTCCCAGGCGCCTGAGTCGTCCAGCACACCGGTGAGCCAGGTGGCGAGATCGTCGACGAGCAGCGGCCCGCCGCCCGCGCGCACGACGTCGGCGACGTCGGCGTCCTCCAGCGTGGTCCAGGACGGGGACCGGCGCGCGCGGTGGACGTCGATGCGGGCCGACCACTCCGGGTCGTCGGCGCACCTGCGGGCCGTGGCGAGGTAGCGGACCGGTGCGTCCGCAGGCAGGAGGTCCTCGGCGTGGCGCGACTTGCCGGAGCGGGTGCCGCCGAGCACCAGGGTCCGCCGTGTCAGGGGTTCGCGCCCCGCTGGACCCGCGGCTTCGGGATCCGCAGCTTCCGCAGCTGGCTGGCCCGGGTGAAGGCGTACCAGCCGGTGGAGAGGGCGCCGACCTGCTCGTCGGGGAACTTCTCGCGCGCCTTCCGCGCGACCGAGACGCCGAGGAAGATCCCCTCGATGATCATGGTGGAGAGCGCGACGAGGCTGAACATGCTCAGGTACTGCTGGGCCGCGGGCACCGGCACGAGCAGCGAGAGCACCACGATCAGCGCGAGCGGCATGAACAGGCCCATGAGGTGCGGCCGCGAGTCGACCACGTCACGGATGTAGGCCTTGACGGGGCCGCGGTCGCGCGGCATGAGGTAGCGGTCGTCGCCCGCTGCCATCCGCTCCCGCCGCTCGTCGGCGGCGCGGCGGCGTTCCTCCCGGCTCGGCCGGTTCGCCTTGGCCAGGCGGGCGGCCTCGCGCTGGGTGCGCGGCGGTGGCGCGGCCGGGCCCCGGCGCTTGCCCTCGGCGTCGCGGCGCTTGGGGGTGGGGCGGCCCTTCCCGGTGGTACGTCTCGGGTCGGACTGCTCGGACTCGGTGGGCGCCGGCGCCGTTTCGGACGTGTCGGCGCCGACCTTCGACGGCGTGGAACGGCGCAGGAACCTCACACTCGTCACCTTACGGGCGATAGCGTCTGGCCCATGCGCGTGGTCGTGGCTCCTGACTCCTTCGGCGGCACCCTGAGTGCCACGGCGGCAGCCGAGGCGATTGAAACCGGGTGGCGCCGCACCGCCCCCGACGACGAGCTGAGGCTCCTCCCGCTCGCCGACGGCGGCACCGGCTTCGTCGAGGTGCTGCACACCGCACTCGGCGGCGAGTGGCACGAACGCGAGGTCACCGGCCCGTTCGGGGACTCCGTGGCGGCCCGCTGGCTGCGGATCGGTGACACCGCCTACCTGGAGTCGGCCGCCGCGTGCGGGCTGCACCTGGTGCCGCGGGAGCGTCGCGTGCCCGAGGTGGCCGGCTCGGTCACCTCGTACGGGGTCGGCGAACTGGTGGCCGACGCCCGGGACGCGGGGGTCGCCGAGGTCGTGATCGGGCTGGGCGGTTCGGCCACCACCGACGGCGGCGCCGGGATGCTCGCGGCGCTGGGCGCCGTGCCCGTCGACGACGGCGGCGCACCGCTGCGCCCGGCGGCGTCGCGCTCGCCCGCTGTGCACGGCTGGACGGGGCCGTCGCACTCGGCGGCATCCGGCTCGTCGCGGCCGCCGACGTCGACAACCCGCTCCTGGGGCAGCACGGGGCGGCCGCGGTCTTCGGCCCGCAGAAGGGTGCCGACGACGCCGCCGTCGCCGAGCTGGACGCCGCGCTCGCGGGGTTCGCCGGTGCGCTGGCCGCCGCGTTCGGCGTGGACGTGCGGGACGAGCCGGGTGCCGGGGCCGCAGGCGGGCTCGGGGCCGCGCTGCTCGCCTGCGGTGCGCGGCGCGTCTCCGGGGCGGGGCTGGTGCGCGAGCTCGTCGGGCTGGACACCGAGCTGGACAAGGCCCAGCTCGCCGTCACCGGCGAGGGCAGCTTCGACTGGCAGTCGCTGCGCGGCAAGCTCATCACGGCCGTGGCCCGCGGCGCCGCCGACCGCGGGGTGCCGTGCATCGTGCTCGCGGGCCAGGTGTCGGTGGGGCGCCGCGAGGCCGCCGCGGTGGGCGTCGACTCCGCGTACGGGGTGGCCGAGCACGCGGGTGGCGTCGAGGCGTCGATGGCCGACCCGGCCGGCACGCTCGCCGCGCTCGCCGAGCACGTCGCCCGGCAGTGGAGCAAGAACTGACCGTGGCGCGCGTCACGGTAGAGCTGGTGTGCCGGCGGGCAGAGCTACCGGAGGTACGCTGGGAACAGGACCGCGTCGCACGCTGTTGGGGAGAGTCATGACTGTCGACAACACCACCGCCGTCGAGACCGAGACGCACGGTGTCGAGCTGACCGACACCGCCGCGCTCAAGGCCAAGGCGCTGCTCGACCAGGAGGGCCGCGACGACATGCACCTGCGCATCGCCGTCCAGCCGGGTGGCTGCGCAGGCCTGCGCTACCAGCTGTTCTTCGACGACCGTGAGCTCGACGGCGACCTGTTCCGCGACTTCAGCGGCCTCAAGGTCGGCGTCGACCGGATGTCGGCGCCGTACCTGCAGGGCGCCGTCATCGACTTCGTGGACAGCATCGAGAAGCAGGGCTTCACGATCGACAACCCGAACGCGGGCGGTTCCTGCGCCTGCGGCGACTCGTTCAACTGATCTGCAGCCAGCTCATCGCGACGTCTTCTCGGACCCTGGCCGGACCCCTCGGCCGGGGTCCGTCGCGTCTGTAGGGTGACTCCCCGTGCCTATCGCCGTGACGGGGTCCATCGCCACCGACCAGCTGATGCATTTCCCCGGTCGGTTCGCCGACCAGATCGTCCTGGAGCAGCTCGACCGGCTCTCCCTCAGCTTCCTGGTCGACGACATGGTGATCCGGCCCGGTGGCGTGGCCGGCAACATCGCGTTCGCGCTCGGCGTGCTGGGCCGCTCCCCGCTGCTCGTCGGTGCGGTCGGGGCCGACTTCGGTGAGTACCGGGCGCGGCTGGAGGCCCACGGCGTGGACTGCTCCACCGTGCTCGTCTGCCCGGACGTCAACACCGGCCGCTTCGTCTGCACCACCGACGACGACATGCGCCAGATCGCGTCGTTCTACACGGGGGCGATGGCCCGTTCCCGCGAGATCTCCCTGGCGCCGCTACGTGACCGGATCGAGCTGGTGCTCGTCGGGGCCAACGACCCCGAGGCGATGCTGCGCCACACCGACGAGGCCCGCGAGCTGGGCATTCCGTTCGCGGCCGACCCGTCCCAGCAGCTCGCGCGCATGGAAGGTCCGGAGATCCGCCGGCTCGTGTCGGGTGCCGCTACCTGCTCACCAACGACTACGAGTGGGAGCTCCTGCTCAAGAAGACCGGCTGGACCGAGGCGCAGGTCGCCGACGAGGTGGAGATCCGCATCACCACGCACGGCGAGAACGGCGTGGAGATCCACGGCGAGCAGATGCTGAAGGTCGGCGTGGTGCCCGAGACCGGCAAGGTCGACCCCACCGGCGTCGGCGACGCGTTCCGCGCCGGTTTCCTCGCCGCGGTGTCCGGTGGCCTGTCGCTGGAGCGTGCGGCGCAGCTGGGCTCGCTGATCGCCGTGCAGGTCCTGGAGACCGACGGCCCGCAGGAATGGACGTGGGACCGCCCGTCGGCCCTGTCCCGCCTGGGAGGCGCCTACGGCCCGGACGCGGCGAACGAGATCGAGCGCGTGCTGCCCGCCTGACGCTGCCAGCAGTGCTAGCATTGACTGCATTGCAGTCGAGGGTCATCGGGGAGGTGCGCGATGACGACGCTCACCGTGCGAGGGCTGGACGGCGACACGCGGGCACGACTGCGCGTTCGAGCTGCGCGTAACGGCCGTTCGATGGAGGCCGAGGTGCGGGCCATCCTGCGCGATGCGGTGTCCGAACCCGATGGTCGAACCGGGCTGGGTAGCCGGATCGCTGCTCGCTTCGCTGCCGTGGGCGGAATCGATCTCGAGCTGCCGCCTCGTGGCGAGCTGCCGCGTGCGGCGGAATTCGACGCGTGATCGTCCTCGACACCAACGTCCTGTCGGAGCTCGTCCGAACGACACCGGACACGAGAGTGCTGACCTGGCTCGACGCACTGCCCGTCGCGGAGACGGCGACGACGGCGGTCACTGCGGCTGAATTGCACTACGGGGTTGCCCGGTTGCCGGCCGGGCGCCGGAGAGTCGCGCTGCATCAGGCCGTGCAGGCGATGCTCACCGATGACTTCGAGGGGCGGGTCGAGCCGTTCGACCGTCACGCGGCCCGGGCGTACGCGCACGTCGTCGCCGACCGGGAACGGATCGGGCGTCCCATCGGCATGGCGGACGCCAGATCGCGGCGATCTGCCGGGCCCGCGGTGCCACGCTCGCGACACGCAACACGAAGGACTTCGAGGACGCCGGTATCGAGCTCGTCGATCCGTGGCGAGTGCGGTGAGCGCGCGCACCCACCCGGGCCGGTATCCGGCGATCTGCTCGGCTAGTCTCTACGCGTGGTCGAAGTCGGCCGGGATGACGCAGAAGACGGGTCAGGAGGGCGGCGAGCAGTGGGCCGAGCACAGCGCGGGGGAGTCCGCCACTCAGTGACGAGGCGGGGCCCGATGAGGCGCGCGGTTCAGCTGGCCGGGCTGGCCCTGCTGGTCGTCCCGCTCACCACCGGGTGTTCAGTGGAGGAGGTCCTGCGGTTCGGGTGGCCGGTGGGGATCACCCCGCAGGCCGAGGCGATGCGGGAGCTGTGGACGTGGTCGGCGATCGCGGCGCTCGTGGTCGGTGCGATCACGTGGGGCGCGATGTTCTGGGCGGTCGCGTTCCACCGCAAGCGCAAGGGTGACGACAGCCTGCCGCGGCAGACGCAGTACAACCTGCCGCTCGAGATCACCTTCACCGTGATCCCGACGATCATCGTGGCGGTGCTGTTCGCGTTCACCGTCAACGTGCAGAACTACGTCGACACCGACCAGCCGAACCCCGACCTGCGGGTGGACGTCACGGCGTTCCAGTGGAACTGGGAGTTCGAGTACCCGGACGCGCCGACCCCCGATGGCAAGCCGGTGAGCACGCTGGGCACGAGCGACACGATCCCGCTGCTCGTGCTGCCCACCGAGCGGCGCATCGAGTTCACGCAGGCGTCCAACGACGTGATCCACAGCTTCTTCGTGCCGGAGTTCCTGTTCAAGCGCGACGTCTTCCCGATGCCCGAGGTCAACGACCAGGACAACGTGTGGCAGATCGACTCCATCGACCGCGAGGGCGCGTTCGTCGGCCGGTGCGCCGAGCTCTGCGGCACCTACCACGCGATGATGAACTTCGAGGTCAGGGCGATCTCCCCGGCGCTGTTCGACCAGTGGCTCGGGCTGCGCCAGCAGGTCAACCCGAACACCGGTGCCCCGTACACGGCCGGTGAGGCGCTCCAGCAGCTCGGCTGCGGGGAGCTGTGCACGCCGCAGGCCTACACCACGTACCCGTTCAACACGGACCGGGCCCAGCGCGCCGCGTCGCAGCCGGTCACCGCGGGGAGCTGAGGAACACCCATGAAGGTCGAATCCCGCATCTTCGAGATCATCACCGCGTTCTTCTTCATCGCGGCGATCATCTACGCCGTGCTGTCGCACGAGCCCGTCGGCATCGCGGCGCTGTTCCTCACCGGCGGCCTCTCGCTGATCATCGGCACGTACTTCCGGTTCATCTCCCGGCGTCTCGAGGAGCGCCCGGAGGACAACCCGGAGGCCGAGGTGTCCGACGGCGCCGGGGACGTGGGCTTCTTCTCCCCGGGCAGCTACTGGCCGATCGGTGTGGCCGCCTGCGCCGCGCTGTGCGGGATCGCGCTCGCGTTCTGGTACGTGTGGCTGCTGGTCATCGGCGGCGTGCTGCTGCTGCTCGCCGTCGGCGGGCTGGTGTTCGAGTACCACGTGCGGCCCGCCGACCACTGAGGTTCTCCTCGGCGGTTCTCCCCGGCGGGGATCAGCGGACCACGGCGAGCAGGAATCCGTCGTAGCCCTTGGTGCCCACGGTCTGGACGACGGTGGCGTCGACGCGCGGTTCGTGCCCCACCAGCTCGGCGACGGCGCGCGTGCCGACGACGTCCGGGTCGGCGTTGTCGGCGTCGGCGACCCGGCCGGCGCGCACGACGTTGTCGACGACGATCAGCGTGCCGGCCGGGAGAGGCGCAGGGCGTGCCGGAAGTACTCCGCGTTGGACTGCTTGTCGGCGTCGATGAACGCCAGGTCGAACGGGCCGTCGAGGGTGGGAAGGGTGTCGAGGGCCGGGCCGACGCGCACGTCGACCCGCCCGTCGAGCCCGGCGCGGGCGAGGTTGGCGCGGGCCACCTCGGCGTGGGCCGGGTTGATCTCGCAGGTCACGAGCTGCCCGTCGGACGGCAGGGCGCGCGCGAGCCAGATCGTGGAGTAGCCGCCCAGCGTGCCGACCTCGAGGATCCTGCGGGCACCGGCCGTGCGGGCGAGCAGGTGCAGCAGCTTGCCCTGCGCCGGGCTGACGTCGATCGGTGGGAGCCCGGCGCGCTCGTTCGCCTCCTGCGCCGCGTCGAGCACCGGGTCGGGGCGGAGCAGCTGCCCGGCGAAGTACTGGTCGACCGATTGCCACGTCCGCGCGTCCATGCGATCACCCTATGCACGTGCGGTTCGGGTTCGCCCTACCCTCGGTGCGGAGGTGCACCGGCTGGGTGGCGCCTCGAGGGGGGACGAGAGTGGCGGCATGACCGAATACGTGCCCGTCCCGGTGGCCGCCGGGCCCATGACCGCGGCGCAGCGGTTCTGGCGGGGATACGGCTACCTCCTCGGCGGTCTTCCGCTGTGCATCGTGGCGTTCGTGATCGCGGTGGCGGGGTTCGCGGCCGGCGTCGGCACGCTCGTCGTCTGGCTCGGGCTGCCGATCCTCGCCGGCACGCTGCGCGCGTCCCGGGGTCTCGCGGGCGTCGAGCGGCGGGGCGCGGAGTGGGCCACGGGACGCGCGCTGCCGCCCCACCACTACCGCGCGGCCCGTGGCCGCGGGATCGGTCGGCTGTTCAGCATGATCGCCGACCCGCAGTCGTGGCGCGACCTGCTGCACGCCGTGGTGGCCTTCCCGCTGCGGCTCGCGATGTTCATCATCGCCGTGGTGTGGACGGTCGGTGGGCTCGGCTCGCTGCTGTACGTCACGTGGGAGTGGGCGTTGCCCCGCGAAGGCAACGGGGGCCTGTTCTGGCTGATCTTCGGCTACCAGTTCCGGCTGGGAGACATCGCGCTCAACACGGCGCTCGGTGCGCTCATGGTGGCGACGGCGCCGCTGGTCGTCCGGGGGCTCGTGGCCACCCGCGCCGGGCTGGCGCGCGGCCTGCTGACCAACCAGACCGCGGCCCTGCGCGCCCGGGCGGCCCAGCTCGAGTCCAGCAGGCGGGCGGCCGTGCAGGCCGAGGCACAGACCCTGCGCAGGCTGGAGCGCGACATCCACGACGGCCCGCAGCAGCGGCTCGTCCGGCTGAACATGGACCTGGAGGCCGTGGCCCGCAGGCTCGACGACAGCCCGGAGAAGGCCGGCCCGCTGGTGGCGGAGGCGCTCGAGCAGAGCCGGGAGGCCCTCGACGAGCTGCGCGCGCTCTCCCGCGGCATCGCCCCGCCGATCCTCGCCGACCGCGGCCTCGGACCGGCCCTCGCGGCCGCGGCGGCGCGCTGCCCGGTGGAGGTCTCCCTCGACGTCGCGCTGCCGCCGGGGCAACGCCTCGCCGCCGCCGTCGAGAACACCGCGTACTTCGTGGTCACCGAGGCGCTCACGAACGTCGCGAAGCACGCCCACGCCGCGCTGTGCACGGTGGTCGTCACGGCCGACGCCGACCGCGTGCTCGTGCAGGTGCGCGACGACGGCCGCGGCGGCGCCCACCTCGGCAAGGGACACGGGCTCGCCGGGCTCGCCGACCGGCTGGCGACCGTCGAGGGTGTGCTCGACGTGGTGAGCCCCCCGGGCGGCCCCACCGTGCTGACCGCCGAGATCCCGCTGCGCGGGGTGGGGGATGATCGTTGAATGCGTGTGGTGCTGGCGGAGGACTCGTTGTTGCTGCGGGAGGGGCTCGTCCGCCTCCTCGACGAGGCCGGGGCCACCGTGGTGGCCGCCGTCGGGGACGGGGACAGCCTGGTGGCGCCGTGCAGGAGCACCGTCCGGATGTTGCGGTGGTGGACGTCCGGATGCCCCCGAGTTTCACCGACGAGGGCCTGCGTGCCGCGCTCGAGGTGCGCCGCACCGTGCCCGGCACCGCGATCCTGGTGCTGTCGCAGTACGTGGAGGAGTCCTACGCCTCTGACCTGCTCACCGCGGGCGGGGGCGTCGGCTACCTGCTGAAGGACCGGGTCTCCAAGCTCGCCGACCTGTCCGACGCGCTGCAGCGGGTGGTCGACGGCGGCACCGTGCTCGACCCGGAGGTCGTCTCCGCGCTGTTCGCGCACCGCCGCCGCCGCGACCCCCTCGCGGAGCTCTCGCCGCGGGAGCGGGAGGTCATGGGGCTGATGGCGGAGGGGCGCACCAACACCGCCATCGGCCGCACCCTGGTGATCAGTCAGGGTGCGGTGGAGAAGCACATCTCCTCGATCTTCACCAAGCTCGGCCTTCCGCCGTCGGGCGACGACCACCGCCGGGTCATGGCGGTCCTGACCTGGCTGGGTGTGTGACGCTCACACGCATTCAGCGGGAGTAGCCCCTGCCGCGGCGGCCCGCGACGCGTCCGTGGCGCAGCGGGCCGCGAGTGCATCGTCGGCCGTGCCGCCGAGCAGCAGGATCTCGTGGTAGAGCGGCGCCGATGCGGCGACGAGCAGGCGCCGGGCGTCGGTGCCTGCGGGCGCCTCGCCACGGGCGACGGCCCGCTCGACGACGATCTCGCAGCGCCGGTACCGGTCGTCGAGGAACTCCCGCAGTGCCGCGGCCGCGGCGGGGGAGCGGAACGACGCGACGATCAGGCGCGGCTCAGCGACCGCTCACCGGTCAGGTGCAGGACGACGTCCTGGTTGACCGCGGTGAGGTCGGCGGTGAGCGATCCGAGGTCGGGGGGTCGCCAGTCGTCCTCGCGGCCGGCGGTCAGGGCGTCGGCGAGCAGGCCGCCGACGTCGCGCCACCGCCGGTAGACCGTGGCTCGGTGCACCCCCGACCGCTCGGCCACGGCGTCGACCGTGAGCCCGTCGACGCCGTGGTCGAGCAGCTCCGCCCCGACGGCGGCCAGCACCGCGGCACGGGTGCGGGCGGTGCGGCCCCCTGGCCGGCGCGTGATCGTCACGGCGGCTATCCTGCTACTGCGACATCGGTCGCGTCTAGGGGGTCTGGTGCTCACTCGAACCGCAGTCGGCGAACCCGGGGAAGGTCCGTACGCGGTCGCGTCGACGGCGACGGCGTCGCCTGGGTCGCGCTCGTCCACTGCGGGCAGGTCGCCCGGCTCGCGCCCGGCGGATCGCCGGAGCTGCACGACCTGGGCAACGCGGCAGCCCGGCCGTCGTTGCTCGCGCTCGCGCCCGACGGTGCCGTCTGGGTCACCCGCGGCGGCGACCACCGCATCGACCGCATCGACGGCCGCGACGGCACCCGGCGCAGCTTCCCCGTGGGCACCGGCCCGTACGGGATCGCGGTCGGGTCGGGTGGCGAGGTTTGGTTCACCGCCATCGGGGCCGATGCGATCGGTCGCCTCGCCGCGGATGGGACGGTGGCGCTCACGCCGGTCCCGGGCGGGAGCGGCATGCCCGCGATGATCACGGCAGGGCCCGACGGGGCGATGTGGTTCACCCTCAACCGCGGCGCCGCCCTCGGGCGGATCGACGCCGCAGGCGAGGTCACAGTCCACCCGCTGCCCGACCCCGGGTGCGGCCCGGTCGGGATCGCGAGCGACGCGACCGCGCTCTGGTTCACCGAGATCGGCGCCGGGCGGGTGGGGCGGCTCGTCCCGGGGGAGGCGCTGCAGGAGTTCGACCTGCCCGACCGCGCCGCCCGCCCGCACGCCGTGGCGCCGGACGGCACCGGTGGCTGCTGGGTCACGCTGTGGGCCGCGGGCTCGCTCGCCCACCTCGACGAGCACGGCGCCGTCACCGCCGTGCACGACCTCGGCGCGGGATCCGAGCCGCACGGGGTGGCGGTGGCCCCGGACGGGGCGGTGCTGGTGGCCCTCGAGAGCGGTGCGATCTCGACGTTGCGCCCTCCAGGATCTGCCTGACCTCGTCAGTTGCGCGGTCCGCGACGGATCGACGTCCGGAGTTCGTCGACCCAGCCACCCTCGGGGTCGATGCCCTCGACGAGCCACGTCGCGCCCGCCTGTGCGTACTCCTGCGCAGGGATGCCGTCCGGGTGCAACGTCACCACGTCCCACGCGGGTGGCCGCTCGACCCCGTCGAGGTAGGCGGCGACCTGGTCCGGGGTGAGGATCCCGTCCGTGGAGAGCGGGACGAAGCCGTCCCACCGGGCCGCGCGCTTCAGCGGTCTGCGGTGCGGGTGCTCGCCCGCGACCCAGATGGGCGGCCGTGGCTCCTGCGCCGGCCGGGGGAGCATCTCCGTGTGCACGCGGAAGTGCTCGCCGTCGTGGTCGACGCGCCCGCGCAGCAGCCCGTCCAGTACGGCAAGGCCCTCGTCGAGCAGGTCGGCGCGGTGGCGTGCGCCGCTCGGCTTGCCGAAGGCCTCGAACTCCGCGTCGGCCGGCGCACCGAGGCCCACGCCCAGCACCGCCCGTCCGCCGCTGAGGTGGTCGAGGGTGGTGAGCTCCTTCGCGACCTTCCACGGCCGGCGGCGGGCCAGCGGGGTCACCATCGTGCCGAGGAGCACCCGCTCGGTCCGGACCGCCGCGGCGCCGAGGAGGACCCACGGGTCGTGCACGTGCAGCCGCAGCTGTGGCAGCCAGGTCGCGGCCGCGTGTGCGACGGTGGTGTGGCTGGTGATGCAGCGCCGGTCCTGTCGTGGGCCGGCGGAGACGCTGCTGCGGCGGCTGGTCTACGGGCCGGGCCCGCGACGACATCCTGTTGAGGGGGCGACATGACCACAGTGGTGGGGGCCTGGCGGCTCCCCGACCGGATCCGGGTGTCCGGCGGGGACGTCGCCGCCGGAGTCTTCGGGGAGGGCTCGCCGGTCGTACTGGTGCACGGCACGCCTGCCTGGTCGTACCTGTGGCGACACGTGGTGCCGGTGCTCGCCCGCCACCACACCGTGCACGTCTGGGACATGCTCGGCTTCGGCGACTCCCGGCCTGCGGAGGGGGTGGTTCCGTCGATCGCCCGGCAGGCGACGACGCTCGCCGAACTCGTCGACCACTGGGGTCTCGCGGCGCCCGGACTGGTGGGACACGACATCGGCGGTGGTGTGGTGCTCCGCGCCCACGTCGTCGACGGAGTGCCCGCTCGACGGCTGGCGTTGCTGGACGCCGCGGTGATCGGACCGTGGAACACCCCGTTCACCGAGCACATGCAGCGGCACAGCGAGGCCTACCGGACCATGCCGGCGGACGTCTTCGCCGACATCATCCGGCCGCGCCTGCACAGCGCGGTCCACCGGGGCCTGTCGCCCGACGTGCTGGACGAGTACCTGCGGCCATGGGCGGGCCGGGCGGGACAGGAACGGTGGGTCGACCAGGTGGTGGGCGTGTCCCACACCGACACCACCGAGGTCGTCGAGCGGCTCGACCGGCTGCGGGTGCCGACCCTCGTCCTCTGGGGCGAACACGACACCTGGCTCACCCCGGATGTGGGCCACCGGCTGGCGGCTGCGATCCCCGGTGCCCACCTGCGCATCGTGCCGGCCGCCGGGCACTTCCTCCCCGAGGACGCCCCGGACATCGTTGCGGATGCAATTGTTCGGCACCTCGCTTGATGCTGAGATTTCGATGAGAAGCGGTGTAACGGCGCATCGCGGGGCCTCGATGATCGAGATGTACGCGTCATCACTGGTGCGTGCATCATTATTGGGGGATCCAGGGGGGATCTGCAATGCGACGTGTTCTCGTTGTTCTGGCCGTTCTCGCGGCGTCTTTCGTCGGGGTGACCGGGGTGGCCGCTGCCGCGCCGGTGACGTACGAGGTCACCGACTCGTGGCAGCTGACCTACATCGACGGCCGGCCGACGGTCCTGCCGGAGATGCTGGACGACGTGGTCGAGGTCAAGTGCTGGCGCAGTGACCAGATGACGGACTGGAAGGCGAACAGGCAGGAGTTGGTGGGAGGTTCGTGGGAGCGCACCGACGGCACCGGGATCCAGGTCCAGCCTGAATTCACCGGGCAGACCGAGACCCTCACCATCACCGTCAGCTGCCGGCGCGGCTGATTCGTTCCGAGCGAACGCGCACTGATTCCGGGAATGCCCTGAATCAGTGCGCGTTCGTATTCCGGATCGGCGTCAGAGGCGGCCGGACCGCAGGTCCGCCACCGCGAGGCGGGCGGCCTGGCCGATCACCGCGTCGGCCTTCGGCAGGATCTCCTCGGCACGGGCCGCCCGGGTGAAGACGGCCACCGCGACGGGCCGTTCGCCGTCGAACTGCACCACACCGACCTCGTTGCGGACGGCGGCGAGCGTGCCGGTCTTGCCCGCGACCCGCACCCCGACCGGCGGGAAACCCGAACGCAGCCGGTGCTGCCACGCCTGCGCGCCGAGGAGCTCCCGGACGAAGCGGCTCTGCTGCGGGGAGGCTGCCCGGTCGGACCAGACGGCGGCGAGCAACGTGGTCATCTCGCGTGCGGTGGTGGCGCTGGCGAGCACGGCGTCGTAGGCGCGGACGGCCACTGCCGCGTCGTTGCTGGTGAGGCTGCGGAACGCGGAAGCGGTGTCGGTGGTGGCGGTGTCGGCCACCAGGCTGCGGTACACGTCGGCGGTGCCCCCGTGCACCCGCGTGCGCGCCAGCCCCAGGTCGCTCAGCGCGTCGTTCACCCGATCGACGCCGACCCGTCGCAGCAGCACGTCGGCGGCGGCGTTGTCGGACACCGCGATCATGGAGCAGGCGAGGTCGCGCCACGACATCGTCACGGGGTCGCGCATGATCGACAGGCCGGTGGGCCCCGTGGTGCGCGCGCTGGGCTCGACGGTGACCTGCTCCCGAGGGTCGAGGTCGCCCGCGTCGGCGAGGCGGCAGAACGCGATCAGCAGCGGGAGCTTGTAGACCGAGGCCATCACGACCGGCTCGTCCGGATCCACCCCGACCTCCCTGGCCGGCCCGCCGAGCGGCATCGCGTGCAGCCTGCCGTGCACGCCGGCGTCGGCGAACGTCCGGCGGATCGCCCGCTCCAGATCGTTCCCGGCTCGTTCGCTCACGGCGCGGGCTCCCGGTCGAGCGCGTCCTGCACGGCGTCCCGGATGGCGGGGTCGGGGCCGTCGCCGCGCCACGCCGTGCGCAGGCGCAGCGGCAGCGGCTCGCCCGCGACGCTCCGGCGGGCGACGCCCGGCGCGCGAGGTCCGGATCGGCGGTGAGGGCGAACGCCCGGCCCGCGACGACGTGCACGAGCGCGGAGCGGTCGTCCGGCGCGTGAGGGTGCCCGTGACCAGCCCGCGCTGCTCGAGCGTGTCGAGCAGGAGGTCGTGCGCCGCCGGCCGTGGGGGCGCGGGGCCGGTGGCGAGCGCGAGCCGCGCAGCGACCGCAGGGCGACCGGGCCCG
>MKJV01000001.1 GCA_001942185.1 Pseudonocardia sp. CNS-004 | reverse complement strand
CAGGGCCCGAGGTTGTCCGAACCCGGAGATCGACGAGTCGACCAACGCAGGCCCGCAGCTGACGGCGCCCCGCGGCCGCCGGTGAGCCGCACCTGAGAAGGAAGAGATCGCGAGCAGTGGCATCCACCCCGGGGCACATCCGCCCCTGGCGGCACATGACGGCGTTCCTCGTCATCGTCGCAGGCCTGTATTCGCTGGTGTTCTTCACCGGCGACGGCAACCCGACGCCCAAGCTGGGCATCGACCTGCAGGGCGGCACCCGCGTCACCCTCCAGCCCCGCACCGAGACCGGCGCCGAGCCGCCGCGGGAGCAGCTGCTCCAGGCGCAGGCGATCATCGAGCAGCGCGTCAACGGGCTCGGTGTGAGCGGTGCCGAGGTGGTGGTCGACGGCAGCAACCTGACGATCACCGTGCCCGGCGAGCAGGGTGACGAGGCCCGTTCACTCGGGCAGACGGCGCAGCTGCGGTTCCGCGAGGTCACCGGCGGGCCGTACGCCGCGCAGCAGCAGCCGCAGCAGCAGCCGGGTGCCCGCCCGCCGATCCCGCGGCCCCGGATCCGGCCGCGCCACCGGCCGCCCCGGCAGCACCGCCTGCGCCCGACGCGGAGCAGGCGCCGACCGGGCAGCCGCAGGGGATGGGTGAGGTCGTCGAGCGCGACGTCGCACCCGCGGCGGTGAGCAGGCCGCTGCAGGAGCCGACGCCACCGCCCGCGCCGCCGCCGTCCACCGCACCGGCGGGTCCGGCCGACCCGCGGCTGGCGGCCGCGGTCGAGTCCGCTCGCCAGATGCGGCAGAGCACCGACCCGACGGTGCAGGAGACGGCGCTGCTCACGCTCGACTGCGCCGCACAGGACCCGCTGCGCGGGTACGACGACCCGACCAAGCCGCTGGTCGCCTGCAACCAGGACGGCACCGAGAAGTACATCCTCGGCCCGGCGTTCCTCGAGGGCACCGAGATCGCCGGCGCGCAGGCCCAGCAGAACACCAACGGGGTCGGCTGGGTCGTGAGCCTCACGTTCGAGGCGGCGGGCGCTCAGGTGTGGGGCGAGTACACCACCAACAACGTCGGGAAGCTGGTGGCGTTCACCCTCGACGGCGAGGTCGTGTCGGCGCCCAGGATCAACCAGCCGATCTTCGGGGCCACGCAGATCGAGGGGCAGTTCAACCAGGCCGACGCCGAGCAGCTCGCGGGCGTGCTGCGGTACGGCTCGCTGCCGCTGTCGTTCGAGTCGTCGGAGGCGCAGACGGTGTCGGCGACGCTCGGGCTCGCGTCGCTGCAGGCCGGGCTGATGGCAGGCGCCATCGGGCTGCTGCTCGTGTTCGTCTACGGCCTGTTCTACTACCGGGTGCTCGGGGTGCTGCTGATCCTGTCGCTCGCGTTGTCGGCGGCGATCGTGTACCCGGTGCTGGTGCTGCTCGGGCGCTGGATCGGGCTCACCCTCGACTCGCGGGCGTGGCGGGCTTCATCCTGGCCATCGGCATCACGGCAGACTCGTTCATCATCTTCTTCGAACGGTTGAAGGACGAGATGCGGGAGGGCCGCACGTTCCGCTCGGCGGTGCCGCGGGGCTGGGTACGGGCCCGGCGCACGATCCTGTCGGCCGACGCCGTGAGCTTCCTGTGTTCGGCGGTGCTGTACCTGCTGGCCGTCGGGCAGGTGAAGGGCTTCGCGTTCACGCTCGGCCTGTCCACCGTGCTGGACCTGATCGTGGTGTTCCTGGTGACCCACCCGCTGGTGTCGCTCGCGGCGAAGTCGCGGGTGTTCAGCAGCCCCGGCCTGTCCGGGCTGGGCGAGGCGGCCCGCACGGGCGCCGAGCGCAGGCGCGTCCTCGCCGCAGCAGCCGGCCGATCGAAGGGAGCCTGATGTGGCTGGGCTACTGAACAGGCTCTACACGGGCACGGGCGCGTTCGACATCGTCGGGCGCAGGCGGACCTGGTACATCTCGTTCGCCGTGCTGGTGCTGGTGTGCGTCGGGTCGATCGTCTTCCGGGGCTTCAACCTCGGCATCGACTTCACCGGGGGCACGCAGATCCAGTTCCCGGCCACCACCGCGGCCGCCCCGGCCGACGTGGAGGCGGTCCGCGCGGTCTACGAGCGGAGCGTCGGGTTCGAGCCCGAGGCCGTGCAGTCGGCGGGAGCCGGGGCGTCGGCATCGATCCTCATCCGCTCGGAGACGCTCGACGCCGGCCAGCTGGTGCCGCTGCGGCAGGCGTTGTTCGACACGTTCCAGCCGATCGGTGCGAACGGCGTGCCGTCGCTCGAGTCGATCAGCGACAGCGCGGTGAGCGGTAGCTGGGGTGGCCAGATCACCCGGCAGGCCCTCATCGCGCTCGGCGTGTTCCTCGTGCTCGTCACGATCTTCCTGGCGCTCTACTTCGAGCGCTCCATGGCGCTCGCTGCGCTCGTCGCGCTGCTGCACGACGTGGTGGTCACCGCGGGCATCTACTCGATCGTCGGGCTCGAGGTCTCCCCGTCCACGGTGATCGGCCTGCTGACGATCCTCGGGTTCTCGCTCTACGACACGGTCGTGGTGTTCGACAAGGTCAAGGAGAACACCCGCGGGCTGCTCGGGCTCACCCGCCGCACCTACGGGGAGGCGGCGAACCTCGCGCTGAACCAGACGCTCATCCGGTCGATCAACACCTCGCTGTTCGCGGTGCTGCCGGTCGTGGCGTTGATGGTCATCGGGGTGGGGGTGCTGGGCGTGGGCATGCTCGCCGACCTGGCGCTGGTGCAGATGGTCGGCATCATCGCCGGAGCGCTGTCGTCGCTGCTGCTGGCCACCCCGATCCTCGTCGACCTCAAGATGCGGGACCCGCGGTTCCAGCAGCAGGCCCAGAAGGTGGCGGCGCGCCGGGCGAAGGCGGCGGGCGCCGTCGCGGCGTCCGCGGGCGGCGCCGCCCCCGACACCGACGACCCCGACCTCACCGACGACACCGTGCTCGCGGGAGAGCTGCGCAAGGAACGCGCGATGGCCGCGGCGGGCGGCGTGCCGGCCCGGCACGCCCGCGGCGGGCAGCCCAGGGCCGCCCGGCCGTCGGGGAAGTCGGGCCGCCCGTCCGGTAAGCGGAACCGGTGACCGGCCCCGTGGCCGACCCGGTCGCCGTGGCCGGGCCCGACCCGGATCCGGATCTCGAACGGGTGGCCGGCCTGGTCCGCGACGTGCCGGACTTCCCGTCGCCGGGCATCCTGTTCCGCGACATCACCCCGGTGCTCGCCGACGCCGAGGCGTTCACGGCGGTCACCACGGAGCTGGCCGCGCTGGTGGGCGAGGCCGACCTGGTGGCCGGTATCGAGGCGCGCGGGTTCCTGCTCGGCGCCGCGGTCGCGGTGGTGGCGGGCACCGGCGTCATCCCGATCCGCAAGTCGGGCAAGCTGCCCCGCGTGGCCGCGTCCCGCACGTATGACCTGGAGTACGGCACCGCCACGCTCGAGCTGCCCGCCGACACGCTCCGCGCAGGCGCACGGGTCTTCCTGGTCGACGACGTGCTCGCCACCGGCGGCACCGCCGCGGCGTCGGCCGATCTGCTGCGCGAGGCGGGTGCCACCGTGGTGGGGTTCGGGGCGCTGCTGGAGCTCACCGCTCTGAACGGCCGGCCACGGCTGGGTGACGTCCCGGTGCACGCCCTGCTGACGGCCTGACGGGCGGAGGCCTAAACTGGCGCGGGTGAAGGGCACGACGGGATGACGGAGCTGCAACAGCCCGTGCCCCCGGTCGCGGGCCCGGCACCCGCTGTCGCCGACTCGGGTGACAACGGGGCCAGGCCGTCGGCCACGCGCCGGGTGCGCGCCCGCATCGCGCGGCGGATGACCCCGCAGCGCGTGGCGGTCGTCGCGCCCGTGCTGGAGCCGCTCGCGAGCGTGCACCGCACCCTGCACCCCAAGGCCGACCTGGGGCTCCTGCAGCGGGCCTACGACGTGGCAGAGGCCAAGCACGAGGGCCAGAAGCGCAAGTCCGGCGACCCGTACATCACCCACCCGCTCGCCGTGGCCAGCATCCTCGCGGAGCTGGGCATGGACACCACCACGCTCGTCGCGGCGCTGCTGCACGACACGGTGGAGGACACCGACTACTCGCTCGACCGGCTGCGCAAGGACTTCGGCGAGGAGGTCGCCCACCTCGTCGACGGCGTCACCAAGCTGGACAAGGTCGAGCTGGGCACCGCCGCCGAGGCGGAGACGATCCGCAAGATGGTCGTCGCGATGGCCCGTGACCCGCGGGTGCTGGTGATCAAGCTGTCCGACCGGCTGCACAACATGCGCACGATGCGTTTCCTGCCGCCGGAGAAGCAGGCGAAGAAGGCCCGCGAGACCCTCGAGGTGCTCGCCCCGCTGGCCCACCGGCTCGGGATGGCCACCATCAAGTGGGAGCTCGAGGACCTGTCCTTCGCGATCCTGCACCCGAAGAAGTACTCCGAGATCGTGCGGCTGGTCGCCACCCGCGCCCCGTCGCGCGACACGTACCTCAAGCAGGTCATCGACGAGGTCATGCAGCAGCTCGACTCGGCCCGGATCCAGGCCACCGTCGAGGGCAGGCCCAAGCACTACTACTCGATCTACCGCAAGATGATCGTCAAGGGCCGCGACTTCGACGACATCCACGACCTCGTCGGCGTCCGCGTCCTCGTCGACGAGGTGCGCGACTGCTACGCGGCGATGGGCATGGTCCACGCCCTGTGGCAGCCGATGCCGGGCCGGTTCAAGGACTACATCGCCCAGCCGCGGTTCGGGGTGTACCAGTCGCTGCACACCACCGTGATCGGGCCGGACGGCAAGCCGCTCGAGGTGCAGATCCGCACCCGCGAGATGCACAGCACCGCCGAGTTCGGCATCGCGGCCCACTGGCGGTACAAGGAGGCCCGCGGCGCCCACAACGGCCAGGCCGTCGAGGTGGAGCAGATGGCGTGGATGCGCCAGCTCCTCGACTGGCAGCGGGAGGCCGCCGACCCGGGTGACTTCCTGGAGTCGCTGCGCAACGAGCTCGGTGCCCAGCAGATCTTCGTGTTCACGCCCAAGGGCGACGTCGTCACGTTGCCCGCCGGCTCCACCCCGGTCGACCTCGCCTACGCCGTGCACACCGAGGTGGGCAACCGCTGCATCGGGTCCCGCGTCAACGGCAAGCTGGTGGCGCTGGAACGCAAGCTCGAGTCCGGCGACGTCGTGGAGATCTTCACGTCGAAGGCGGAGAGCGCCGGGCCCAGCCGCGACTGGCTGTCGTTCGTCGCGTCCCGCGGGCGAAGACGAAGGTCAAGCAGTGGTTCGCCAAGGAGCGGCGCGAAGAGGCCATCGACGCGGGCAAGGAGTCCATCACCCGCGAGGCCCGCCGCACCTCGTTCCCGCTGCAGCGGCTCGTGTCGGCCGAGGCGATGAGCGCGCTCGCCCGGGAGATGCACTTCCCCGACGTCTCCGGCCTGTACGCCGCCGTGGGGGAGGGGCACGCCAGCGCCCGGCACGTCGTGCAGCGCCTCGTCGCGCTCTCGGGTGGCGAGGAGCAGGCGGAGGAGGACCTCGCCGAGCGCGCCACCCCGTCCATGGTGCGACTGCGCCGCAGCGGCGGCGACGCGGGCGTCGTGGTGCGCGGCCCCGACGGCGACCTCGGGGACATGTACACCAAGCTCGCCCGCTGCTGCACCCCGGTGCCGGGCGACGACATCCTGGGGTTCGTCACCCGCGGTGGCGGGATCAGCGTGCACCGAACCGACTGCACCAACGCCAAGGACCTGCAGGCCCGCGCGGAGCGGCTGGTCGAGGTCGCCTGGTCGGTGCAGCCCGGTTCACTCTTCCTCGTGGCCATCCAGGTCGAGGCCCTCGACCGCCACCGGCTGCTGTCCGACGTCACCAAGGTGCTCGCCGACGAACGGGTGAACATCCTGTCGGCGTCCGTGCAGACCTCCCGCGACCGGGTGGCCGTCTCCCGGTTCACCTTCGAGATGGGCGACCCCAAGCACCTCGGCCACGTGCTGCGCGCGGTGCGCAACGTCGAGGGCGTCTACGACGTGTACCGCGTCACCAGCGCGAGCTGAGTGCCACGGCCCCGGCCGGGGTACTTCTTCCTCACAGAGTGAGGGAGAGGCCCATGAGCACGGTCCCCGAGGCGGAACGCACCCAACCCTTCCCCGACTTCCCGCAGACAGGCAGCACTCGGCCGACGCGCCCGCGGTCCCACCGGACCGGCGCCATCCGGTGGGGCTCGGCGTTCTTCGGCTGGCTCGTCGCCATGACCGTGATGCTCGTGCTCGGCGCCCTCGCGACCGCGGCGGGCACCGCACTCGGCGTGGTCGGCCCGGCCCTCGACCTCCCCGCGTTCCAGGCGGCGGGCGCCCTGGGAGCGACGGTCCTGCTGGCCGTCATCTTCGCCGGCTACTACTGCGGCGGCTACGTCGCCGGCCGGATGGCCCGGTTCGCCGGCGCGCGCCAGGGCGTCGCGGTGTGGCTGTGGACCCTGCTCCTCGCCGTGGTCGCGGCCGTGATCGCCACGGTGACCGGCGCCGTGCCGAGCCCACCGATCGAGGACCTGCTGCGGCTCCCGATGGGTGGAGGCATCCTGTCCGCGGGCGGGGCGGCACTGACCGTCGGCGTGCTGGTCGTGACGCTCGTGGGCGCCGTGCTCGGCGGCCTCGCGGGGATGCGCTTCCACCGCTGGGCCGACCGCGAACTCGCGGAGTAGCGCCGACCTGCGCCCGGCCGAGCGGGTGCACGACACCGGCAGCGGGCGACCTCGGCCGTATCACCGTCATGATCGGTTCGAATCGCACCTCGCTGCTCCCCGATGCCCTCCGCCGGCTGTGGCGGTCCGATGGAGGCTGAACGTGCGGGTCAGGAACGCACGCCCCACAGCCCGCAGCGGTGGGCCGTAGCGAACTCCGGACCGGGCCTGACCGTCGTCGCCGGGCCGGGCCCGCCGATCGTGAGCACGCTGCCCTCGCCGGACCACGCCGGCCACCGGGTCGTGGGCGCATCGGCGGCCGCGCCGTTGGGGTCGCCGGTGGTGGCGAACCGGGCCCACCGGGCCACGAGCTCGTCGGCGAGGGCCCGCTGGTCATCCGGGAGTTCGGGGTCGGCCGGCACGAGATCGAACAGGTAGGGCATCTCGGCGCCGTGTGCGCTGCCGCCTGCCAGGTCGGGCGGCAACGCGACGAACGGCGACGGTGCGTCCGGTACGGCGAGCTCGTACACGTAGAGCGGGCCGCGGTCGGCGAGCGCGCGGTAGGTGACGAGGCCGGGGCAGGCGTAGGCGCGGTCGGTGATGACGTCTGACCAGGAGCGCCCGGGGGAACGGCCGTCCGCGCGGTAGAGCGGGCCCGCCTCCGCGGCCCGGGCACCGGAGGCGGCCGCGAGCAGCGCATCGAACCCCGCGTCGGTGAGCGGGCCGCCCGCGCGGTCGAAGAACGCGGAGGTGAACAGGGTGCCCTCGTCGCGGGTGGTGCCGGCGAGCACGGGCATCCCCGGCCGGGCGTCGCGGTTCAGCACGATGTCGGACGGCCGTCGCGGCAGCGTCGGGGTGCCCGTGGCCGGGCTCCAGTAGTAGCCGGCGCCTCCGACCAGCCGCTCGACGGGCAGGGCGCGCAGGCAGTCGAGCACGGCGTCCGGAGCGGTGCCGTCCCCGGTGTCGTCCCCGGCGTCGGCGGGGCCGGGCAGCCGAGCGCGCTCGCCGCCGTCGCGCCCGCGGCCTCGACGAGGGGCAGCGGCTTCCACGTGTCGCCCGCGGGCCCGGCGCGGGGTGGATCACGTCGACGATGTTGGTGGCGGCGCACTCGCCGCTCTGCATGATCGCCCGGTGGAACAGCCCGACCGACGCGGGTGAGGTGAGGTGCGCGCAGACGCCGTCGGCGCCCGCCGACTGGCCGGCGAGCGTGACGGCGTCCGGGTCGCCGCCGAACGCGGCGATGTTGCGCTGCACCCAGGTGAGAGCGGCGTGCTGGTCGAGAAGCCCGAACGCTCCGGACCCGTCCAGGCCCGGGAGCCCGAGGAACCCGAGGATGCCGAGCCGGTAGTTGACGGTGACCACCACCAGCGGCCCGGCCTCGGCGAGACGGCGCGGCTCGACGTCGGTGCCCGCGCCTGCGGAGAACCCACCCCCGTGCAGCCACACCAGCACCGGCAGCCGGGCGTCGGCGGTGGTGCCGGCAGGCACGGTGACGTCGACCGTGAGGCAGTCCTCGGTGACGCTGCCCGCGGTGCCGTGCGGGGTGCCCGGCGGCGCGGGCAGCTGGGGGCCCCGGGCGCCCGGTTCGGTGGCGGGCCGGGTGCCGTTCCACGCCTGCGGCTTCCCCGGGGGCTCGAAGCGGTGCTCCCCGACCGGGGGTGCCGCGTACGGGATCCCCCGGTAGCGCAGCACCGATCCGTCGGTGGCGCCCAGCAGCTCACCTTGCTCGACGGCGACGAGCTCGCGGAGCGGCGTCGGGTGCTCGGCTGTGCCGGCACCCGCGCACGCGGCGAGAAGGACGCCGGATGTGCAGAGCGCCACGACGGCGCTGCGCACCCGGCTCACGAGGTTCAGGCGGCGGTGGCGGACTGAATGGTCACCGGAGTGCGCGGGGCGCCGTCACCAGGCCCGTTCGCGTCATCCGAACCGCCCTGTGCGATGGCATCCAGGGTAGCCAGCCCTTCTTCGTCGATCGTGCCGAACACGGTGTAGTTCGGCGGGAGGGTGGAGTCGGCGTAGACGAGGAAGAACTGGCTCCCGCCGGAGTCCGGCGCCGATGTCTTGGCCATGGCGACTGTGCCCCGCGGGTAGATGACCGTGCCGCCGTCGGCCGGCGCGAGATGTGTGGGCGGCTCGTCGTTGATGGTGTAGCCAGGGCCGCCGGTGCCCTGGCCCGTCGGGTCGCCGCACTGCAGTACCTTCAGGCCTTCGCCGGTAGTGAGGCGGTGGCAGGGCGTGTCGTTGTAGTAGCCGGCGTTCACGAGGCTGAGAAAGCTTTCGACGGCACACGGACCGGTGGAGCGGTCGAGAGTGAGCGGGATGGCGCCCTGGTTGGTCTGCAGAGAGGCTGCGACAGTGCCGCTCGTGCTCGCGGTGGCGACGGTCGGTATCGGAGCAGGCTTGGCGGCAGGCTCATTGGGTGTGGGTGTGAACGTGCAGTCGCCCAGGGCGGCGGGAGCGGCGGTCGGTGCAGGACCCTCAGCAGGAGCTGCGGTGTCGCCGCCCCCGGGGAGTCCAACCGTGCTCAGCAGTACGACCGCAACAACGACGACAACGACCACCGAGACCGAGGTGATGGTGGCGGTGCGCTGCCGACGGCGTGCACGCTCGGCGCGTCGCTTCTGCTGGTTCTCCAGCTTGCGCTTGGCCGCCTCGCGCCGCGTCTGGTTCGTCGTCATTCTCCACCTTCCGGACGGGTCGTCGCTCGGCATGCTAGCCAGCCCGGCCTGAAGGTTGACGTAAGGTCCGAACTTACGGTCCGACGGAGCGGTTGATTGTCTCGACCGAGGGCCCGGCCTGGGCTGTCGGCTCCCGGCAGGAACGCAGACCACGTCGCACCCGCCGCCGCACCCTCATGAGCACCACGAACAAGCCCAGTGCGGTGCCGACCCACAGCCCTGGCCATGCGTCCGCATGGGAGTCGGCCGACCAGAACAGTGGAACGGCGATCGCGCAGCCGCACACGATCGGAGCGTCGAATGGCCGCGCGGGCCAGAGCCAGCCGAGTATCGAGCGCTCGATGTCAAGAATCTTCATGGGTAATGGACCCCCCCGGGGAGTCTCCTCGGCGTGGCTCCACTCGGGTTGTTCCCGGTTGCGCGTCGTGGGGCCGACTGGACTGAAGAACGCGAAGATCTCATATTCGTGCGATTCGGAGCAGAGTGGAGTGCGCTGAGCGATGCACGTGCGGAGTCGTCCTTCGTACTTCGCCCGAGCGGTGGCGCCCCGCTGATCGGTGACGACAGCCAGGCTCGGTTCGACGACGAACCCGGCGGCAGTTCCCGGTCCCGTCGAGCCGGTCGTCTGGCTGGCGTCGGCGCTCGTTATGAATCCGTTCGAACCCCGGCAGATGCGCAGCGAGGTGTCGACGAAGCCAACTCGCAACGGAATCGAGGAGCCCGCGCTCAGTGAAAAGCGGTGGGTGTACGTCTGGCACGACGGCTCGAACCGCTGGGCCAGAGCCAGATCGGCTACGGTCGGCAGCAATGCGGCCGCGAGCACGCAAACAATCGCGAGCCTTCGAAGTGTTCGATGCAGCTTCAATGAACCTCCCCGGTGGGGCCAGAGAGTACGCAGCTGCTGGTCGAATCGGGGGCGTCTGGCTGAAACGTTCGCAACTGTGAACGATGACGGAACCCGTCGGAAGGGTGTTCAGGGCGCGGCAAGGGCATCACAGGCTCACGTGAGACATCCCGGTGTCCCTGTGCCCGCGGGGCGCGGCCCGGCCACAGATGAACCCCTCTACGCTGGTGACGTGCTCGTTGCAGGATTTCCCGCCGGTTCGTTCCAGACCAACTGCTACGTGGTGGCAGCCGGTCCGGGTGAGGCGTGTGTCGTGGTCGACCTGGTCAGGACGCCGTCGAGCCCTTGGACGCGCTGCTGGCCGAGCATCGGCTCACGCCGGTGGCGGTCCTGTTGACGCACGGGCATTTCGACCACACGTTCAGCGTCGCGCCGGTGTGCGACGGCCATGACGTGCCGGCGTGGATCCACCCGGACGACCGGGACCTGCTGGCCGATCCGCTGAAGGGGGTCTCGGCCGATGCGGCCGCGTTCTTCGGGGGGCGGCTGGAGCTGCGGGAGCCGCGGGAGGTCCGGGCACTGGACGACGGCGCCGCCCTCGACCTCGCCGGACTCACACTGCGGGTCGACCACACCCCGGGCCACACGCCGGGGTCGGTCGTGTTCACCACTCCCACCGAGGAAGGGGTGGAGGTCGTGCTGGCCGGGGACACGCTCTTCGCCGGGTCGATCGGGCGCACCGACCTTCCCGGTGGCGACCACGAGCAGATGCTCGCGAGCCTGCGCGACAAGCTGTTGACCAGGGCCGATGACACGGTCGTGCTGCCCGGTCACGGCCCGGCCACCACCGTGGGGCGGGAGCGGGCGTCGAACCCGTTCCTCTCGGGCCTGACGGCACCGGCGAAGGGGCGGGGGCTGTGACCGCGGTGGAGGAGAAGGCGACCGCCTTCGCGGCGCCCAAGGGCATCCCGGAGTACTACCCGCCGTCGTCGGCGGGGTTCGCGCACGTGCGCGCCACGCTCGAGGCGGCGGCCGACCGGGCCGGTTACGGCCTGCTGGAGCTGCCGGTCTTCGAGGACACCGCGCTGTACGCCCGCGGCGTCGGGGAGTCCACCGACGTGGTGAGCAAGGAGATGTACACGTTCGCCGACCGTGGCGACCGGTCGGTCACGCTGCGGCCGGAGGGCACGGCCGGGGTCGTCCGCGCGGTGATCGAACACGGGCTGGACCGGCACGGGCTGCCGGTGAAGCTGCGCTACTCGGGCCCGTTCTTCCGCTACGAGCGGCCGCAGGCGGGCCGGTACCGGCAGCTGCAGCAGGTGGGCGTCGAGGCGATCGGCACCGACGACCCGGCGCTGGACGCCGAGGTCATCGCGATCGCCGACGAGGGGTTCCGGGCGCTGGGGCTCACCGGCTACCGGCTGGAGATCACCTCGCTCGGCGACGCCGAGTGCCGCCCGGAGTACAGCCGGATGCTGCGCGAGTTCCTGGCCGGCCTGCCGCTGGACGAGCGCCCCGGCCCGCGCGCAGCTCAACCCGCTGCGGGTGCTCGACGACAAGCGCCCCGAGGTGCGGGAGCTGCTCACCGACGCACCGCTGCTGGTCGACCACCTGTCGGCGGCGTCGGCGGAGCACCACGCCGCGGTCAAGCAGCACCTCGACGACCTGGGCGTGCCCTACACCGAGAACCCCCGCATGGTGCGCGGGCTGGACTACTACACGAAGACCACCTTCGAGTTCGTCCACGACGGGCTCGGCGCGCAGTCCGGCATCGGCGGCGGCGGCCGCTACGACGGGCTGATGGCGACGCTGGGCGGTCAGGCGCTGTCCGGGATCGGTTTCGGGCTCGGCGTCGACCGCACCCTGCTGGCGTGCCGCGCCGAGGGCGTCGCCCCCTGGTCGGAGGCCCGCTGCGAGGTCTTCGGCGTGCCGCTGGGCGACGCGGCAAAGCGCCGGCTGGTCGTCCTCGCCGCGCAGCTGCGGCGAGCGGGTGTCCGCGTCGACCTCGCCTACGGTGGCAGGGGCCTCAAGGGCGCGATGAAGGCCGCCGACCGCTCCGGCGCCCGCCTAGCGCTGGTCCTGGGCGAACGTGACCTGGAAGCCGGCACGATCGGGGTGAAGGACCTGACGACGGGCGACCAGCAACCGGTCGCCCTCGATTCGGTGATCGAGTCGGTGGTGGCCGCCCTTGCCTGAGGCCACTTCACACACCCTGGCCGGGCTTCACACAGCGCCGGCCCTGTGTGAAGTCGGTGGCGGGTGTGTGAAGTCGCGGTGCCGGGGATGAGCGACGCGGATCGGGAGCGTTGGGACTCCCGGCACGCGGTCGCCTCTCCGGCGGTGGGGCCGCCGGATGCGTTGCGGGGGCGCACCGACCTGCTGCCGGCAGGTGGGCGGGCCCTCGACGTCGCCTGCGGCCGCGGCGCGGTGGCCGTCTGGCTGGCGGCGCACGGGTTCGCCGTGGACGCCGTCGACGTCTCCCCGGTCGGGCTCGCCGCGGGGCAGGAGCTCGCGGCGGCGGAGGGGGTGGCGGTGCGGTGGCGGCTCCACGACCTCGACGCCGGGCTGCCCGCGGGCGGACCGTACGACGTGGTCGTCTGCCAGCGGTTCCGCGACCCGGCCCACTACCCGGAACTGGCCGCCCGGCTCGCCCCGGGCGGGCTGCTGGTGGTGACCGTGCTGTCCGAGGTCGACGCGGGGCCGGGGCCCTTCCGCGCCCCCGCCGGTGAGCTGCGCGCCGCGTTCGACGGGCTCGAGGAGCTCCACCACGTCGAACGGGCCGGTGAGGCGAGCCTGGTGGCCAGGGCCCCCCTCACCGGGCCAGGACTCAGCGCGCCAGGGTGAGAGCCGTGGGGTCCCAGTCCTCCGGGAGTGCGGCGGTGACCTCCAGCGGGCTCGTGACGTCCACCGGGGTGCCCTGCTCGGCCGCCTCGACCGTGGAGATCATCACGTCCAGCACGTGCGCCCCCAGCACCCCGGACGCGCGCTCCGGCCGCCCGGCGCGCACCGCGCGGGCGAGCTCGAGCACCCCGGTGCCGCGCGTGGCGGGTGCGGGCACCGCGGGAACCGTGACCGTCTCGCCGTCCATGCGGTGCACGACGATCTCGCCGGTGAACGTGTTGGGGTCCGGCACGACGATGGTGCCGTCGGACCCGGCGACCTCGATCATCTTCCGCTTGACCGCCGAGTCGAAGCTGAAGACGGTCTGGGCGCTCGCGCCACCCGCGAACCGGTAGATCGCGGCGACGTGGGTGGGCACGGTGACGTCGAACTGCTGCCCGGCGCGCGGGCCCGAGCCGACGGTGCGCACGGCCCGCGCCTTCGAGCTGACCGCGGAGACCTGCGTGACCGGGCCGAGCAGCTGCACGAGCGCGGTGAGGTAGTAGGGCCCCAGGTCGAACAGTGGACCGGCGCCGTCCTGGAACAGGAAGTCCGGGTTGGGGTGCCACGACTCCGGACCCGGGCTCTGCAGCAGGGCCAGCGCGGTGAGCGGGGTGCCGATAGCGCCGGACTCGACGAGCCGGCGCGCGGTCTGGATGCCGGGGCCGAGGAACGTGTCCGGGGCCGTCGCCACCCGCAACCCGCTCGCCTCCGCGGTGTCGAGCAGCGCGGCGGTGCTCTCCCGGTCGAGGCCGATCGGCTTCTCGTTCCACACGTGCTTGCCGGCGGAGAGGGCCTGCAGCGCCACGTCGACGTGGGCCCGCGGGACGGTGAGGTTGACGACGAGCTCGATCTTGTCGTCGCCGAGCACGTCGGCGACCGGCCCGCCGTGGGGCACGCCGAACGCGGCGGCCTGCGCGCGGGCCCGCTCCTCGTCGAGGTCGCCGACCGCGCGTACGTCGAGGTCGGGCAGGGCCGTGAGGTTGCGCAGGTACTCGGTGCTGATCACACCGGCGCCGATGACGCCGACCCGCACCGGCCCGGAGCCGTTCCCGCCCGTCATGCCAGGCCCTCGGCGCGCAGCCACGCCACGCTGTCGGCCACCGCCTGGAACCGGTCGCCGCGCGTGTCGTCGAGCTCCACGACGCGCAGCGCCTGCGGGGCGGCGGCGAGGATGTCCCGGACGGGGAGGTCGCCCTGCCCGACCGCTACCTGGTCGAGCGGGTCCGGCGTGGCCGGGCCGTCCTTGACGTGCACGGCCGTGACACGCTCCCCGAGCCGCTTCAGCAGCGCCACCGGGTCCTGACCGCCGACGGCTGCCCAGTAGGTGTCGACCTCGAGCACGACGGCGTCGTCGAGGTGCGCGGCGAGCACCTCGAGCGCCGGGGTGCCGTCCAGGACGATCTCCAGTTCCTGGGCGTGGTTGTGGTAGCCGACGCGCACGTCGTGGCGGGCCGCCACGGCCGCGGCGGCGTTCAGTTCGTCGGCGACGGCGGCCACCTCGTCCGCGCTCTCGAACCGCTGCCGGTCGATCCGCGGGTCGAACACGGTGCCCACCCCGAGCGCGGCCGCCGTGGCGAAGACCTTGTTCATGCTGTCGGAGGCGTCCGACTCGCCGGTGCCGACGACGTGCTGGTGGGCGGTGGGTGCGGTCAGCCCGCTCGCCGCGAGCGCCGGGCCGAGCTGCGGGGCGTGGTCGGTGAGCCGGAAGGGCTCGACGTGGGCGAGCCCCAGCGCCGCGAGGCGGTCGAGGGTGCCGGGTAGGTCGGCGGCCAGCAGTTCGCGCAGGGTGTAGAGCTGAACGGAGAGGTCGGTCACCCGACGAGGATCACCGCTGGTGGGCGTCCGGGGCAAGCGTTGTCCACGTGGTCAGGTTCACGTGGCCGGATTCACGTGCGTCCCCGTCGGCCGGCTGCACCGTCTCGCGCGCGGCGACGGCCGCCGCGAGCGCGGTGGTGATCGGCACCGAGGCGATGAGCCCGATGCTGCCGACCAGCGTCCGCACGATCTCGGTGGCCACGTCCTGCGAGTTGACGACGTCACCGAACCCGCGCCCGGACAGCGAGAACAGCAGGAGCAGCGGCAACGCGGCACCCGCGTAGGCGAGCACGAGGGTGTTGACCGCGGACGCGACGTGGTCGCGGCCGATCCGCATCGCCGACGTGAACAGGCCGCGCGGGCTCAGGCCCGGGTTGGCGTGGCGGAGCTCCCATACGGCGCTCGTCTGCGTGACGGTCACGTCGTCGAGCACGCCGAGCGCCCCGATGACGACCCCGGCGAGCAGCAGGCCGCGGGCGTCGACCCCGGTGCCGAGGGTGGCGATGAGGTTGCTCGACTGGTCGTCCAGACCCGTGAGCCGGGCGGCCGCGGAGAACCCCGCGCCGAGCGCGCCGATGAGCGCGAGCGACACCAGGGTGCCGAGCACGGCCGTCGACGTGCGGGCGGACGGCCCGTGCGTCAGGTACAGCACCGCGAACATGATCAGGCAGGCGCCGACGACCGCGACGGCCAGCGGATCGCGGCCCGCGAGGATCGCGGGGACCACGAAGAACAGCAGGACGACGAAGCTCAGCCCGAGCGCGGCGAGCGCCGCGAGACCGCGCCACCGCCCCAGCACGAGCACCGCCACCGCGAACAGGCCCGCGAGCCAGGCGAGCGGGGCGCCCCGCTGGAAGTCCACGACCTGGTAGGAGCCCGCGTCGTCCGGGTCGGACCCGGTCCAGGCCAGCACGACCTGGTCGCCCACGGCGAACGTCGGCGTGCCCGGCTCCTCCGGCACCACCTGCACCAGATCCCGGCCGGAGCGCGGGCCGTCGGCCATGTGGACGACCAGCGCCACGCAGCCACCGCTGCCGGAGCCCGGGGTGCAGTCGGTGGCGCGGGTGGCCGTGACCTGGGCCCGTACCTGCTCCTGGCTCTGGTACGTCGTGGCGGGTGGGCCGCCCGTGGGCCAGAGCAGGACCAGCCCGACGAGCGTGGCGAGCGCACAGGGGACCAGCAGGGCGGCGATGAGGAGGCGCACCTTCCGCCCGGCCGGGTGGGCCGGGGTGTGCCCGTGGCCGTGCCCGTGTCCACCGGTGGCCGCCTCCGACGCCTTCCCGGCCCCCGGTCGCAGCCGCCCGGCCCATGCCGGCAGCGTCGGCACGGGGACGCCGAGCAGCCGTCGCGGCGCGGGCGGGGTGGGCTCCGGTTCGTCGGCGACGGGATCGGCCGCCGCGGCCCGCGACCGGTCGTGGATCCCGAGGAGCTCGGGCGTGAGCGCGGGCGTCTCGGTGGTGGTCTCCACGAAGAGCTCGGCCGGGGCGCGGGCGGGTCGCCAGGGCGGCGGGCGGGCATTTCGGCGACGGGGTCGATGACGGGTGCGGCGTCCGGGCGGGAGGGCAGGTCCCGCGGATCGACGCCCCGGGCCGGCGGCTCGGCGTTCGGGGGCCCGCCGCGCCCGGTGGGCCCGGGGTCGGTGGCCCGGCCGGGGGCCGGTGGGAGTGGATCGGCCGAGTACGGGTCGTGCGTGTCGGCGCCGTGCGTGTCGGCGCCGTACGTGTCGACGGCGTACGCAGCGGCGCCGCGTGGGGCGCTCCCGTGCGGATCGCCTGCGTGGCGATCCGCGCTGCGGTGACCGAGGTGGTGCGGCTCGGTGGGGTGCGGTGCTGCGCCGTACCCGGCGGCCCCGTAGCCGCCGGCCCCGTTGGCATCGGCCCGGTACGCGTCGGCCCCGTAGGCGTCGGCCCCGTAGGCGTCGGCCCCGTAGGCGTCCGCCCGGTACGCATCGGCCCGGTACGTGTCGGCGTCGGGCGGATCGGCCGCGCGCGGATCAGTGGTGTGCCGATCGGCCGTGGTGTGGGGATCGGGGGCCTGTGGGACGGCCGTGTGCGGGTCGGCGCCATAAGGCTCGGCCTCGTACCGGTCGGCCGCGTGCGGAGCGGCCGCGCGCGGATCGCCGTTGTCCGGACCGGTCCCGGACGGGATGGGCCGCAGCGGGGCGGCGGAGTGGGGGCGGCGGTGCGGACATCACCGCGCCGGTCGTCCCGCGCGGGGCCGTCCAGCCTGCCTGCGGGGTACCGGTTCGGAGCCTGCGACGTCATGGCCTGCGTTGCGGTCGGCGCCGCCCATGCGTCGTCGTCCAGCCGCTGACGTCCAGCTGCCGCCGTCCAGCCGCTCACGTGCCACGGTCGGCGGCGGGCGGCGGTTCACCGCCGCGTGCGT